>JAHDBJ010000057.1 GCA_020630435.1 Saprospiraceae bacterium | reverse complement strand
ATTTTTATTTTTTTTTTGAAAAAATACACCTTTATATTTATTCCAATTCATTAAATAGGTTGGATATTTCAAAAAATAATTAATGCCTACTCTTGATATTTTCGGCACATAGCCTAATAATTTCAGCTATTTTTTTTTGTCTTGTTTCGGTTCTCTTTGCTTGGTTTAACCAATATAAATAGTTCTTTTTATAGGTTTTAGAAAATGCTTGATAGTGATCAAAGGCTTTCGAATTTTCATTAAAGACATCTTGTAAATCCTTTGGTATAATTAAATTTTCTACATCATCTAAAATTGTCCAAGAACCATCTATTTTTGCTGTATTTACTTTGCTTAATCCTGCCTCATGCATTAAGCCTTTGGCTATTAGCTTTTCAATATAGTTTTTATTGACTTTACTCCAAGTACTCCCTCTTTTTCTTTGTGTAAATAATTGTCGGCGGCGTTCCTCATCAAGTTTTTTCACGGTAGAATCTATCCACCCAAAACAGAGTGCTTCTTGCACGGCTTCTTCCCATCGCATAGTCTCTTTGCCACTAGAAAGTTTATAAAAGATTAAATAAATACCACCTTCCAGTGTATGGTTTTTCATTAACCATCTTCTCCATTCTTGACGTTTTTTAAAATAATATTCTTGACGTTCTTCTGGCATTAGAAACTATTTAAAACATTCCATTTTACGGATTAAATTCCATAAAACGGAACAAATTGAATTATACTTTTCTTATATTCTCCTGATAATCAATAATTTACTTAGAGGATTGTTTTTTGTAAGATAAAAAAATAAAACTTAAAAATCTATTTTTAAATTGACAAAATTGAAATTAACTAGTCTATATAATATTTATCTTTTCTACAAGATATTATTGGTAATCCTCTCTATTATTTGCTTGAACTCATTTATTAAAGGGAATAACTGTAGTCAACATATCCATACCTTGAATGAAACCGATAGTTGGAATAGTGCTTGGGTAGATGTCAATAATGATGGTTGGGAAGATCTATTTGTAGCGGATAGAGATCCCACTCAACCCAATCAATTATATATCAATGATGGCAATGGTGGATTTATTTTAGATATAAATAGTGGTTTATCTGCACGAACAGAAATTTCAACTTCTGGTATTTGGGGTGATTTTAATAATGATGGTTGGATTGATGTAATGGTTTTAAACTCTACAGAAAGTCAAAGCCGTTTATATAAAAATGTAGAGGGAAAATTTATTGAACTTATGGGCGCTGGTATAGATAACACCGCTCAGTATTTTCATAGTGGTGCTTGGCTTGATATTGAAAATGATGGCGATTTGGATTTGATACTTGCCAATTATTTTGAAACGGAGTTCCATCAGGTTTATATTAATAATGGAGACGAAACTTTTATACGTAAAATGGATACTCCTTTAGCTAGAGAACAAAGTCGTGCTACTATGGTAGCCCTTTCTGACTATGATAATGATGGCCTTGTAGATATTTTTATTCCGAATGGAGCCATGCAAGCCAATCATTTATACAAAAACTTGGGTAATGGAAATTTTGAAAAAATAATTGAGGGAGACGTCGTAACAGAACAATTCAATAGTGTGGGTGCAGCTTGGGGAGATTATAATAATGATGGTTGGGAGGATTTAATTGTAGTTAATGCTTCTAATCAAGCTAATCAATTATATTTAAATAATAACGGAAAATTAGAAAAGGTCAACAATCCTTTTGAAAATGATACAGGAGACAATCATAGTGCTTCTTGGCTAGACTACGATAATGATGGTGATTTAGATTTACTTATTACGGATGATGTGCGAAACAATATATTTTATATCAATGATGGACAAGGTAATTTTTCTAAAGCTAAGGATTCCATTCTATTAAATTCCAATACTCAAAATACTATGGGGTCGGCACTAGCTGATTATGATAGAGATGGTGATATAGATGTCTATTTATCGTCTCATTCTTTATCTGAAAATGTATTATTCTGTAATGATGGTAATGAGAATAATTTCATCAATATTAAACTTATTGGGATAAACAGCAATATATTAGGTATTGGAGCTAAAATTCATATTCTAATTGATAGCATCTGGCAAACTAAACAAGTGCTCCCCAATCAAGGCTTAGGTTCTCAAAATAGTTTTAGACAACATTTTGGACTTGGAAATGCTAGGGTAATTAAAGAAATCGTAGTAGAATGGCCTTCGGGTTTTATTCAGACATTAGAAGAGATAAAGGCGAATGAATTTATCACAATAATAGAAGAAAATGCAAATTTGGTTACAGGGATTGCCTTTCATGATGAGAATAACAATTGTGTGAGAGATGAAGGAGAACAAGCTATTAGTGATGTTCAAATCTTTTTGAATCAGGGAGATTATCGTTTTTCGACTAATGATAATAGTGAATATTTTATTTATCTGAATAGTGGTAGTTATAACTATGCTATTGAGGATACTAGTTACTGGAAATTGGCATGTACGACTACTATTAATTTTGAGTGCTATAATGGGGAGTTTTATGTAGATATTCCATTAACTCCTACCGTCAAGGGGTTTGATTTATCTGTAAAATACAGTGAATCGGTTTGGAGAAGAGGTTTTGAAGGGATTGCGATTTTAGATATTCAAAATAAAGGTACTCAGATGGCACTCCAAGCTGAAATTTCGATTACTTATCCAGCAGGTGCTTCTTTGGTTTCGGCAAATATCCCGTGGATTAGGCAAGAAGGTAACACTTATATTTGGGAGATAGACTCTTTGAACTTCGGACGTAGCTTGCAAATTTCTTTGGTAGAATATGTTGACTTATCTGTAGCGGTAGGAGATGTTTATCCTATTGTTGCTATGATTAGTAGCGACATTGGTGATATTGATCTTAGTAATAACACCTATACCAATGATATTCCTATTATAGGTGCTATTGATCCGAATGATATGTTGGTTTCTCCTAAAGGAATTGGGAATGCTGGTTTTATCGAACCCAACCAGTTGCTAACTTATACGATACGATTTCAAAATATAGGTTCTTTTAAGGCAACTTGGGTAACCATTCAAAATCAAATACCCGATAATTTAGATTTAACAACCTTAAAGGTTAAAGCTTCAAGCCATCCCATTTATGCAACGACTTTAAGTCCAAATGGCTTACTAAAGTTTCGGTTTGAAGATATAAATTTAGTTCCTAAAATCGAAGATGAGGTAAAAAGCAATGGTTTTGTAAAATATACGATATATCCTAAGCAAAATATTTTACCTGGAAGTCAAATTAAGAATAGTGCTTCTATTAGTTTTGATTATGAAGATCCCATAATCACCAATACGGTTTTGAATACCATTTATCCTACTCATATTGGAGAACCTGATGAATTGATGATTTTCCCGAATCCTGCTGTTGATGTATTAAATATAATGATTGGAAAAGATGAGGCTAATGATACGCTTCCAATATTAACGTATTTAGAGTTGGTCAGTATTGATGGAAAAATTTTATCTCGAATTCATAATACGGACGCTGTACAAATCACTATTGATGTTGAATCGCTTTCTAGAGCTGTTTATTTTGTTGTAGGACAAGATGATGATGGGAATTATTATAAAGGCAAGTTTATAAAACAATAAAATTTAACTATGCTTTTCTAGCCATTCTACTGCGATTGTCCATAGTTTTTTCTTTTTTCTACTAAAGAATTTCATATGCCCTATTTCGTCAAATCCATATTCTTTGGGGTCTAGTGTTAGCCTTTCTGCTTTTAGCTTAGTAAAGACTTCCAGCATATCTTCTACATTTTCATCATTCGCAATCGTATCATCTGTAGCATTAATCCAGATAGAAGGACAATGGATTTCATCATATAAATGTTGGTGAACCGTCTTCCCAAATGCGGTTTGGACATAACCTTTTCCATTACACCATTCTGCCCATTCTTTGGCTACTTGTTTGGGTAAAGGCTCCCCCATTCCTACCCATTGTGTATTGGTATAGCCAAACAATAAATTATTGAAAGGGATGAAAATATTCATAAAAAAATGTGCTTGAAGCCAGAAGAACGATTTCATATTCTTTGTTCGTCCCGACGAACAAGCATAGTTAAAAATAGAGCTTAATTCTAAAGCATTTGGCATTAAACCTACTAATTGTCCCCCAGCACTATGTCCGATTAAATGATATATTGTGTTAGGAAAGTTTTTTTTTAAGTACTCTAGTGCCGCCGACAAATCTAAAGTCCCCCAATCTACAAGCGACGCTTTACAGTCTTTGATTTTTCCAGTTAGCGAATCCCCTATTCCACGATTATCGAAGGTAATAACCGCATAATCATGTTCAACAAGGTATTCGGCAAATGGCGTATAAAACTGTCGCTTAATACCTGTTGCAGGTCCTAGCATTACAGCAGCTTTAATTGCTCCAACAGGAGAAAATAAAGTGGCACTTAGTTCTATCTTATCCGCACATTTTATTTTAATTAACTCTTTGTTCATTCTATAACTAAATCTCAAAAATAAAGAGCGTATTTATCGATGTAAACACGCTCTAAATTAACATTTCATAGTAGAAATGGTTTAGCCTTATCCTACTATTTATGCCTTTTCAATAGCTATAGTTAATTCTATACCATCTATTTCTATGCTATCTCCACCTAGGAGGCTTTCGGATAGCTCTAGATTTTCCGCTAACACTTCATTACATACAAAATCTCCAAATTGTGCCACAGCGGCTTGGATAGCTTCATGATTCTGGATGGTAACATCGATTTTATTTGTTACTTCAAAATCTTTTGTTTTTCTTAAATTTTGTATTCTATTGACTAATTCTTTTGCCATTCCTTCAGCAGCTAATTCATCGGTTATCGTTGTATCTAGAGCGACGGTAAGATTTCCATCATTCGCCACTAGCCAACCTGGTATATCTTCTGAGGATATTTCAAAATCCTCTAATGTCAACTCAAAACTTTCTCCATTGGTTTGAAGCGTATAGCTATTATTTTTTTCTAATGCTGCTATATCTTCCTGCGTAAAAGCTGCTATTTTTTGAGCTACTGCTTTCATATTTTTTCCTAGTCGTCTTCCTAGTGTTTTAAAATTAGGCTTTATCCTCTTTTTGATCAATCCTCCAGTATCTTTTATATACTCCAGATTTTTGACATTTACCTCCGCTAAAACTAGATCTTTTATACCATCTACCTGATTCATAAATGCATCATCTAAAACTGGAAGCATGATTTTTTGCAATGGCTGACGCACTCGTATTTTCTCTTTTTTCCGTAAGGAAAGCACTAAAGAAGATATTCGTTGTGCATAATCCATTCGTTGTTCCAGTATTTTGTCTATTGTCTTATTATCTGCATCTGGAAATAAAGTTAAATGAACAGAATCATGGTTTTCTTTTTGAGTTGCATTGTTCAAATCTTTATACAATCGTTCAGAAAAGAAAGGCGCAACAGGAGCCATCAATTTTGCAACGGTTACTAGGCATTGATACAAGGTTTGATAGGCGGCTATTTTATCTTGGGTATACTCTCCTTTCCAAAAACGGCGACGACAAAGCCGCACATACCAATTGCTCAAATGCTCATCTACAAAATTTTGTATTTTACGTGTTGCATTGGTCGCTTCGTAGTCGGCATAATCTTTTTCAACCTCTTGTATTAATGAATTGAGCAAAGAGATTATCCACCTGTCTATTTCTGGTCTTTCTTCCATTGGTATATCCGCTTCTTTGTAATCAAAGCCATCTATATTGGCATACAAAGCAAAGAAAGAGTAGGTATTATAAAGTGTTCCAAAAAATTTACGGCGTACTTCGTCTAATCCATTAAGATCAAATTTCAAGTTATCCCAAGGTGGTGCATTACTTATCATATACCAACGTGTCGCATCCGAACCGTATTTTGCAAGCGTATCAAATGGATCAACTGCATTACCCAGTCGTTTAGACATTTTCTTTCCGTCTTTATCTAAGACGAGACCATTAGATACAACATTTTTATACGCTACGCTATCATAAGCCATCACGGCTATGGCGTGTAATGAATAGAACCATCCTCTAGTTTGATCAACCCCCTCTGCTATGAAATCAGCAGGAAAATTGGCTTTGAATTTTTCCTCATTTTCAAAGGGATAATGCCATTGAGCATAGGGCATTGAGCCGCTATCAAACCATACATCTATTAAGTCAGACTCTCGTTTCATTGCTTCACCATTTGCTGCTACTAGTACCACTTCATCGATGTAGGGCTTGTGCAAATCCTTAGGTACTTCTTGGTTTAATCCTAGTACTTTATTGGCTTCTTCTATCGCTAGACGAAGCTCCTCTACAGAGCCTATACATTTCTCATGTTCACCATCTTCTGTTCGCCATATAGGTAGGGGAATTCCCCAAAAACGAGAACGAGACAAGTTCCAATCTTGTAAATTTTCGAGCCATTTCCCGAAGCGCCCCTCTCCTGTCGATGCTGGTTTCCAATTGATGGTTTTATTCAATTCAAACATTCTTTCCTTCAACTTCGAAGCACGTATAAACCATGAATCTAAGGGATAATACAATATAGGTTTATCGGTTCGCCAGCAATGTGGATAGTTATGCGAATATTTCGCAACGTTAAAGGCTTTATTTTCTTTTTTTAATTTTATAGAAATGTCTACATCTATATTTCGGTAATCAGGATTGTCTTTATAATTTTTGACATAACGACCCGAAAATTCTCCCATCCCTTCAACAAACTTCCCTTTCTTATCGACTAGAGGCATTGGATTGTCAAACTCATCCATCACCATTAGGGCATCTATCCCGTATTTATCTCCTACCCTTTTATCATCTGCTCCAAAAGATGGGGCAATGTGTACGATGCCTGTACCATCTTCTGTAGAAACAAAATCGCCTATTAAAACTTTGAAGGCCTCTCCTTCGGGTTTTTGGTAAGGTAATAACTGTTCATAGCTTATCATTTCCAAAACATTTCCCTTGAATTCAGCTATTACTTGATACGGTATTAACTTATCTTCAGCTTGGTAAGCCTCAAAATCTAAAGCTGCTGCATCTGCTTTGAACCATTTTCCTAGTAAGTCTTTCGCCAATATCAGATTCACTCTTAGTTTAGTGTATGGATTATAGGTTTTTACTAGAACGTAGTCTATTTTTTTTCCTACCGCTAATGCCATATTACTAGGTAATGTCCAAGGTGTTGTTGTCCAAGCGATAAAGAATACCTCACCTTTATCTACTTTTTCATACAAAAATTCGGACTTAGCATCTCGTACCACCTTAAATTGAGCAACAGCAGAAGTATCCTTTACATCTTGATATGTTCCTGGTTGGTTTAATTCGTGAGAACTTAATCCTGTTCCCGCTGCTGGCGAGTACGGTTGTATGGTATAGCCTTTATATAAATAATCTTTATCGTATAAACGTTTGAGTAGATACCAAACACTTTCTATATATTCATTTTCAAATGTGATATAAGGATTATCCAAATCCACCCAATAGCCCATTTTCACTGTAAGGTCATCCCACAAATCTTTATATCGCATTACGGTTTCACGACATTTTTGGTTGTATTCGTAAACCGTGATTTTAGTACCGATGTCTTCTTTTGTTATCCCTAATTCTTTTTCTACACTCAATTCTATTGGAAGTCCATGTGTATCCCATCCTCCTTTTCGTTCTACTCTTTTTCCTTGCATAGAGTGGAATCGACAAAATAAGTCTTTTACTGTTCTCGCCATCACGTGGTGTATACCTGGTTTTCCATTGGCAGAAGGTGGTCCTTCGTAAAATACAAATGTATTGTCCTCTGGTTTTTCACTTACACTACGTTCGAAGATTTTTCCCTTTTTCCAGAATTCGAGTATTTCTTTATCTATTTCTGGCAAGTTTAATTGTTTATATGTTCTGTACTTCATCCGTTTAGTATGATATGGTTTTAGTATGACTCAAAATTAAAAAAGCTCTGACAGGATTTTATCTATCAGAGCTTTTTTATAGCATTAGCATCTCACAGATAATTCTGTCAGTTAATAATAATGCTAATAATTATACTATTATATAAAAACATAGTTTCAAATTTGTGATGCAAGTATATTCTTTATTTGATAGAAATACAAATATTAATCAATAAAAGTTCCTTAATTGTATTTACCCCCAGTTTTTATTCCTTGTTGAATATGTGCAAGGTGATGATTGCAATGCCAAGCGTAAATACCAATATTTTCTTCTAGTGAAAAATGTTTGCCGTGTTCAGGATGAATAAAAACTTTTTTCAAATCATCGGGTGATAGTCTTTTTAATAAAAAACACCATTTCTTATGCAGCCCTTTCAGTAAGGACAAGGTATAAGAAAGATCATCCTCTAAAGCATCGGGCAATTCAGCCCATCGGTCTTCGTAATAGGGGCGTATTGTTGGCATTTCTTCTGTCAAGGCTAGCTTAAATCGAATAAGACTATTGATATGACTGTCCGCACAATGGTGAACGACTTGTTTGATCATCCAACCATCAGGACGATAACGCCAATTTAACTGTTTTACAGATAGATTGTCTAATAAAGTTTCTACCCGCAGTGGAAATTTCTCAATATCATCGATCCAAGCCTCTATATCTTTGCTTGTAATTCTTTCAGGTTTTGTAAACTTTCCAATTGGAAATTTTAATTTTTCAATATCAATATCATCCATATTTTACTATAATAATTTTATACCTTTGAATATAATAGACATCATTTTCTTCTATACAAAAATCCATAGGATAATGTCTAATAAAGTTTTGAAAAAGAAGAATATTTTAAGCATTTTTTTATAAAATTTTAAACCCTTGAATTTAAGAAAGATTATAAGTACAATAGAAGAATTTAAAGCTGCTTTAGATAATAAATGGAAGTATGAGCATCTTTTCAAATGGGAAAGTCAAAAATATTTTCAAGAAAATTGGAATGAAGACGTACTAGATTTTAAGACAATGTTTGATAATTGTTTACAGAACAATACTAGTCGGAGATTATGGATTGGAGAAAACTATGCGCCAAAAGAGATGATGTTAAAGTTTATAGATCTGCAAGCCGATTTTGTTGAATATATGTTTAGAGATCTTTTTAATGAAACCAAAGCCACTGACAATAGAGTTGATCGTTTTTTATTTCATTGTGATGAATTATTAGTAGAATACAAAACCGCTAATCCTAGTTCTATCGAAAACAGTCATTATCACACCACAGAAACCGTTTTTTTATATTTAGCCCTGCGTTATCCTGAGTCTTATGGTCTATATGATTTTAATATTTTTTGTAAAACCCTAGAAATTCTAGGTGCTAAGAATATCCCCAAGGTACATGATGTCCAACGATACGTTAAAACCACTAAAACACTTTATAAATTTATATCTAAAGATGAAACACTACTTCAAAAACACCAAAAAAGATTGAATGTTACCAAACATTATACCAAAAGTAGTCTTCTTTTAGTCGATGATTATTGCCGATATACTTGCCAATATTCTAAATAAAAAATATATTATCAATCTTAGTGATTAAGAGTATCTTTAAAATTGAGCTTTAAGCAAAAAAAGGGCATTTTTAGCCCAACGTATTAAATTTAAAAATACTCTAAGATAATGGATAAAAACATACTAATTTAATATCTTTATTCTTCATTAGAGAAAAAACACTAACTTCGTATCAATCAAAAGGTTGATCCAACCTCTTCATTCACGATATAATGAGAACTTGTTTAAACTGTAATACTTTTTTATTAAAAAATGCTAAATTTTGTCATGTCTGTGGGACAAAGGCAGAAGAGCCTGTCTTTGATTGTCCTAGTTGCAGAACTTCTAATCCTAAAACAGCTAAATTCTGTATTTCTTGTGGAAACAACTTTAAAAATAAAGAACAAGAGTCTACAATATATGATGGAAAATATAAATTAGATTTCAGTAATACTAAATATCTACATAATGAAATACGGCAGCATTTTATCGACTATTTGAGAGAAGGCATTGAAGCTGAACAAAACCCTAAAAAATATAGTGAATACCTAGAAGCCTTTTATCATCCAAGTTTTAGAGATAGCTTTGAAAAAAAAGCAAAACAACTAGCTGAAGAGGCTTTTACCATCCACTCAGGGCCTAGTAAAAATGTTAGCGCAGAAATTGATTTTTTATTGAATAAGAACTTCGATAACCTTTATGAACTTTTCATTATAAAATATTGTCCTCATCTAAATGAAGTCAAACTTCCCGAAGCCATTTTAAAATACCAAGACCTTAGAAGAGGAGAATTCGATTTAGAAGATATGATATTTGACTTTCTAAATTTGGAAGATGAAAGCGAGTCTTATTATTTTGATTTTATCACAATGCCAGAAGCAAAACTAAAAAATGCTGTAAAATCCTTTTTGTTTCCTGCGGGGAAAAAAGAAAAGATATTGGTAATTTGTGACCAAACTGTTTTTGGTTCTTGTAAGGAAGGCTTTGGTATTACGGATACAGGATTATATTGGAAAGCACATTTCAATAAGCCAAAATACATTCATTTTGATAAGATAGAAGATGTAAAAAGAGAAGGCGACTGGCTAAGTATCAATAGTGCTTATTTTCATGTCTCCAAATCTGTTAATCTCAAGCTTTTAAAGCTTTTAAAAAAATTAAAATCCATCATGTAATTCTAGTTTATATTGATGCCATTTACAATTTTCTTCTTCAAAACTAAAATCATATACAAATCCTAGTTTTTCCAAAACCTTCTGAGAAGCAATATTTTCCACTCTTGTTCGACCTACATAAGACCTTAATCCAAATTTCTCTAACCCTAGTTCCAAACTTGCCCTAGCTGCTTCTGTCGCATATCCCATTCCCCAATATTTTTTCAAAATCCGAAAACCTATATCTACTTCGTGTTTTTGAGGATGCCATTTCAAACCACAAAACCCCAAATATACATTATCATTTTTCCTAATAATACTCCATCTCCCGTAACCATATTTTTTATAATGATCATAATTAAAAATAAATATCTTAGCTTCTTCCTCCGAAGCAAAAGCTTTATCACCAGTATACTTCAAAACTTCAACATCATTATTAAGATTATAAAAATCTTTTGCATCTTTCAACTGAAATTTACGTAGAAGTAGTCTAGATGATTCTTTTAATATATTCATAATATTCACAATATAAATCATCAAATATAAAAGCTAATCCTATTTTTATAAAAAGCTATACCTTAATCAATAATGTATGTTTTTTAATTCTATCCACTTTTATCGTAAAAAAGATTAAATACAATTTGTATTTTCGCAGTATAGATACATAAAAAGAAATGATTATTCACATTCTTTCTATTCTTTTATCGGTTGGTGCTATGTTCTTTGTTGGGATTCGTCTATACTTGATGGACCGCAGAAATGAACATTACAAAGTCATTATATATTGTTGTTTTCTTGTTTTAATACTAGCATATTGTGAATATGAGTTTCTTAGGATAAATAATGAAGAAGAAATTCAACGACTTAGTGACCTCTATGTTCTATTTCTATTTAATATTTCTCTAACACCTATGTTGGCTTGGTTTTATGGCGATATGGACAAATCGCCAAAATATAAAAAATGGACAAAACCAATTTTTTATGGAAACGTGTTCATTGCCCTTATCTTTTATCTAATACAAGTCTGTACCCCTTATAAATTTTGTCGCTTCATTGAGGCTACGCCCTATGGCTATGGGTTTAGCTATACCTTTAACGCTGTATTTTTTGCATGGATACTTTGGGCAGCCTTCATTAATATCCTATCTGCTCTCGTTTTTTATCGTATCTATATAACACCTACGGTTGGTAGAGAAAAATATTGGCAACGCCTCAACGTTATTATTAATGCAGTCGTCATTAGTACTTGTTATATTGTAAATGCGGCTTTACCTATAGCTTTGAGTTATACTATTCCTGCTTTCATAGTCCCTATTGTAACCATAAACTTAGTTTCTTTTTCTTGGTCTTTTAGTGATTTTAAACTATTTGAAATAAGTTCTGATAGTGCTATTCAAAATATTGTTGAGACCATGTCTAACATGATGATCTTAACCGATAAAAAATTAAAGATTAAAGAAGTTAATAGTCGAGCAATAGAGCTTCTCCATTTAAATGAAGAAAACCTAAATGATAAAAAACTGTACCAAGCGATTAATTTAAATGAACTAGAAATATACGAAGTTATTAATGCCCTTAAAAATAATCCAGAGCAAAGAATTTCTAAGGAAATTAGTATTCGAATTGATGATAAAAAAGTAAATCATATTCTGGTTACAGCAAGTGCTATTATTAATGAAAAAGGAAAATCTACAGGTTATGTATTCATTGGAACTGATTTGACAGCCTACAAACAAACCCAGCTTGAATTGATAAAATCAAATGAAGAGCTGAAGACTTCAAATAAAGAACTAGAGCAATTTGCATATGTTGCATCTCATGATCTACAAGAACCACTTCGTATGGTAGGTAATTTTGTAGAACTCTTAGAAATAGAATACAAAGATCAAATAGACAAGACGGGTAAATCATATATTCAATTTGCTGTTGACGGTGTTTCTAGGATGTCTACCTTAATAAATGACTTACTTAATTTTAGTAGACTTGGTAAACAACAAATACAGAAAGAATGGTTAAATATGTCCTTTTTTATTGGGAATATTGAAATGGACTTTCAACAACTTATCAAAGAAAAGAAGGCTATTTTGAATTTTGAAGATTTTCCAGATAAAATCTATGCTGACCGCAATTTGCTGTCAATGACATTGAGTAATCTTATTTCTAATGGTATAAAATTTTGCAAAAAAGAGCGTCCTATCATAACGATTAAAATAAAGTATGATAAAAAATTTTGGATTTTTTCTGTTCAAGACAATGGAATTGGAATTGATCCAAAAAATAAAGAAAAAATCTTTGAAATATTTCAACGTTTGCATCGTAAAGAAATCTATAAAGGTACAGGCATTGGTTTATCTATATGTCGCAAAGCTGTTAACCTTCAAGGTGGGGAGATATGGTTTGAATCTGAATTGGACAAAGGGACTACTTTTTTCTTTTCTTTGCCGACTTCTTAATCATGCTCAAAAGAAACTTATAAACTAATTTCTCATTCCTACTACTTATTACAAATAAATATGTAACTTTGCAGCCGTTAAAATCCCAATGCTAGATTTTCTAGGAAGTTGGGTATGGTTAAACCAAATAAATTTTGACTTACAATGCCAGTAAAAATTAGATTACAAAGAAAAGGGCGTAAAAAAAGACCCTTCTACCATATTGTGGTAGCTGATTCAAGATCTCCTAGAGATGGAAGTTATATCGAAAGACTTGGATCATACAATCCTATGACTAAGCCAGCAACTATCGAAATTGATAGAGATTCAGCCTTTGATTGGTTAATGAAAGGTGCTCAACCTACCGATACTGCAAGAGCTATATTAAGGTTTAAAGGTGTATTATATCGTAAACACTTACAAAGAGGTGTTAAAAAAGGAGCGTTCTCACAAGAAGATGCCGATAAACTTTATCAAGATTGGATTGATGCTAAAGAAGCAAAAGTTTCTGCTCGTTTTGAACAAACTAAAGCTGAAAAGGACGCTTTCAATAAAGCTTTATTTGGTAAAATTCCAAGTGTCGAAATACCTGTTCAAGAAGAAGAGGAAGCAAATACCGAAGAAGCTAGCGTTGAAGACACCGCTACAGATGATGCAGCACCAGCTCCAACACCTGAAGATTTAACAAAAATTGAAGGTATTGGACCTAAAATTGCTGAAACCCTTCAAAATGGAGGAATCACTAATTTTGCTCAACTTGCTGCAGCTACTCCTGAAAAAATTCGTGAAATACTAGATGCTGCTGAAGGTAACTTCAATATGCACGATCCTGCTACATGGCCAGAGCAAGCGCAAATGGCTGCTGATGGTAAGTGGGAAGAATTACAAAAGTGGCAAGATGAACTAGATGGTGGAAAAGTGGTGGAAAATACTAAAGAAGAAGAATAGTTCGATTTCCTAAATAAAGTAAGACTAAAATCAAAATTATTAAGTCGACCATTTAAAAATGGTCGGCTTTTTTTATGTCCCTACCTCTTTTATGGTATTCCTTCTGCTTCCGCTCTATCTTATATTTGCATTACTACAGAACACCTATTCGATGATCTTGATACGATTTGGAGTATTCTATTGAAGTATTTTAAAATAGATTTCATTTTACTCATTCTATTTTTAACACTTAATAAATATACTTTGAAGAATTCTTTAATAAAGAAGTTGCTCAAAATCAATCATCGATCCTTTATTCATTATTCATAAAAAATAATAAAAATGAAATTCAAAAATCAATTGATCGTCATGTTCATTCTTTGTTTATCTATTCTTAATGTATCCATTGCAGAAACAATAGATCCACAAATTGATATTTCAGGGTATTTTACTTGTAATGATGGTGGGCATTATTATATCCGACAAATTGGTATGGAAGTATACTGGTTTGGTGAAAGCAAAAATGGAGCATGGGCTAATGTTTTTAAAGGAAGAATAAGTGGGAACACTATCAATGGCTATTTCTATGATGTTCCTAAAGGAAGAGCTGATGGTAAAGGAGAACTTCGCATCAGAATAGAAGCACTTGGTCATACGCTCTCAAAAATCAGTGGGCGATTTGGAGGAAGTCGTTGGACGAAAACAACTGTTCCATCTAATTTACCAACTAGCAGATCCGCAGGATTTAATGCAAATGGAAAACTTAATGATCTAGATGGTGTTTGGAAATGTAGTGATGGTGGTACATATTATTTAAGAGAAACGGAAGGAAAGGTAGCTTGGTTTGGTGAAGCTGCTTTTGGAAGTGGTCGACCTCTATTTGCAAATGTAGCAGTAGGTATACGACAAGGAAATACTGTTACACTTGACTGGGTAGATGTTGCAAAATGTAATATGAAAGGAAAAGGGAAGCTCCAACTCAAGGTAAATAATGCCAATGAAATAGTAAAGATTTCAGGTGGAGGATTTGGTGGGCGAAAATGGACAAGACCTGAAGGTTCTAGTCCTAAGCCTCCTATTAAAAAAGGATTAACTGGTTGGGTCGATATGCATGCTCATCCTATGTCTCATTTAGCCTTTGGAGGAAAAGTACTTCATGGTGCTCCTGATGTAGATATTCTAATGCCTGTTGTACAAGGCTGTCGTCACTATACAAGACCTAAAAATATAGAAGAAGCATTAGGAAGTTGTAATCATACTCATGGAGGTCATGGTGCTTTTGACAATACTTGTGGAGATCATATAAGGAAGGTATTAGTCAGAGAAGTAGAAAAAAATCTTCATGCAGGTGTAAACCACCACGAAGAAGGTGCCAGAGGTTACCCTGCTTTTAAAGGTTGGCCAGCACAAGATAATCTAACCCATCAACAAATGTATGTAGACTGGATAAAACGTTGTCATGATAATGGGTTAAGTGTAATGGTAGCTCTTGCGGTTAATAACCGTACTTATGCTGCTGCCTTTTCTGGGCCTGGAGACAAATATGAAGATGATGTTTCTTCTGCTGACATTCAAATTCAAGAAATGAAACGTATGGTTTCAAGGCATAACTGGATGGAAGTCGTCAAAACCCCAACTGACCTGAGACGAATTGTAGGACAAGGGAAACTTGCAATAATCTTAGGTATTGAAGTTGATGATATAGGAAACTTTCTAAGTGATGATTCCGTAAGTGCTGAAAATCCATCTAGGACAGCTCAAGATAAAGTAAGAAGAGAAATTAAAAGACTTTATGATAATGGCATTCGTTATATTTTTCCTCTTCACGTAGTTGATAATAAATTCGGCGGAACAGCAATCTATGAGCCTGCTTTTAATACTTCAAATTATCATCAAACGGGAGAATTTTGGAATGTAGGTTGCGCACAGCCTGATGATAATATCGGATTTAAATATTCTCCTTCTTTTGATATTGGTATTGCTGCGGCTAAGGCCAAAATTGGTATTGATGCATTTAGAAATCCACCAACACCTCCTAGTTGTCAGCATGGACATATTAATAATATAGGTCTAACTAATCTAGGGAAATTTGCAGTAAAAGAAATGATGAAGTTAGGTATGATGATAGATGTTGATCATATGTCTCAAAGAACTATAAATGATATTATTTCTATAGCCCAACGTTTTAATTATCCTTTAAATTCTGGGCATAGTAGTGTTAGGAAAAGAAAAGGGATTGAACGGAATATGACCGTTGAACAGTATAATAAAATTGCTGACTTGGGAGGAATCGCAGGCTTAGGTGTTTCGAATATGACTCATTTAGATTTTATGGGTAAATATCGAGTTTTAAAAAGAGCAATGAAAGGACAAGGTGTAGCAATTGGTACTGATGCGAATGGTTTTGAAAAGCTCCCTAAAGGGGGAAAAGGCATTATTAAGTATGACAATTTTTATGATAATCATTTTCACCCTTGTAAAACGGGTAATAAGACATGGGATTATACAAAAGATGGTGTAGCTCATTATGGGTTAATGGCTGATTTTTTACGAGATATCGGTAGAGATAAAGGCCTAGGAAAAGAGGCTATTAAACATTTAAATAAATCTGCAGAATATTTTGCAAAAATGTGGGAAAAAAGTGTCCAACAAAGTCGGGGGATTAGGTAGTTATTGAACTTTAATGTGAGCATAATAAAAAAGCTCAATCTAGGATTAGATTGAGCTTTTACTATAATTTGGTTG
>JAHDBJ010000025.1 GCA_020630435.1 Saprospiraceae bacterium | reverse complement strand
ATTTTTATTTTTTTTTTGAAAAAATACACCTTTATATTTATTCCAATTCATTAAAACTATAAATAAAAGAGTCACTCTTTGGAAGAGCAACTCTAATTAAAAAATCCCTACTAAAACTATTTAATTAAATAATAACATTACAGACAATTATCTATACATTAAATTATTTTAATATTTATTTTCATAAAATAATTCTAATAGAAGCTGTTAGTCAATTCAAATAGCGATTATAACTTTGTAAAAAGTTTATGGTATTTTTTTTGATTAGTTTTAATTTGAATAAAATAGACTCCTTTAGTCCAATATTCAATTGATATTGCTTGATTTATAGAATTACCTTCATAATTAAATACTAATTGTCCTCTAACGTTATAGATATTGATCGACACTTCATCATCTAAACTATTATTTCCTCTAATATTTAATTGTTCTACACTAGGATTAGGAAAAATTCTTAATTCAGATTCAACTGTTTTTAAATGAATTTCGAAATCTTTTCTACACATTCCAAGAGAATACGAATGGACATATATATTTGCTATACATGGATTAATATAAGTTACATTATTACATCCACATACATAATTAATAGTATTTGTACAACTTACTATTTCATTTGGATTACTTATTATGCAACATCCTGTACTTTCATTATCTATAATTAAGGCTATTACATTTGAAGTATTTATTATGCTTCCATTAGAATCATAAATTTCTAACCAAACACTTGTCTCACTTGAAGGCAAATAAGAACTGTATAGGCCTGATGGTATATTATCTCCATTTTCTGCTATCCATTGATAGTTATAATCAAACATTTCAAACCCACAAATATTGTTATAATCAATATATTCAAATAATTTAATTGGGATTGTATCGCAATATTGTATATATTCTGGGCTTTCTATAATATTCCAGTCCCATGTAAAATCACATTTCATCGAAGTCTTGACAGCTAGAAGTTTTGGTGCAGAATTTAATGCTGCATACATTCTATCGGCTTGGCAGGATGTAAACACTTCTTTACAATTATCAGGCGAATAATCCATATAGTTTTGATATAAATCATTTGGGTCAGAGGACTCCCCATAATCAATATCATTACATGAATTATTAATAGCACAAACTAGATTAGGAGAAGCTGCTCGTGGAGTATCATTACAAAAATCATCGGCATCACAATTTCCATCCCCCCAAATATGACGTAAGCCTAAAAAATGACCTACTTCATGAACCATAAGTTTTCCTTTATTTTTGTTTTCTAAGAGATCAAAATCTCCATCACTATCGCTACCCAGAGCTTTATGAGAGATTCCAATACATGGCTGTAAATATATTTTTTCAAATCTCCAAATATCATAAGCATCAGGATTGGCTGGTAAATAAGCCATATCTAGTCCTTCAATATCTGTCATATAAGGAAATGAGCTGACACCAATATAACCTGATGTATGCACACCATCTTCTATATGTTTTATAGGAAGTCCTGATACAATTACGTTTAAATAACAATCCGTATTCCACAACACTTCGTTTTTAATCGTATTCTTAACTGTAACTTGGGTATTTTCAGTTGCATTTAATGACGAATTCCACAATATAGTTGGTTCATCATTATGGTAATAAATCCAGTCATTTTGAATTGGGATTCGGTTTATTCCTACATCAAAGGTTAACTGATTTTCATTATTTACTACTACAGGACAAAAATTAATAGATAAAATTTGTCCATTGGATAACGCTAAATTCTTAAAAGCATCATTTAGTACATTGAGTTGAGACGTAATTTGAGCTTGAGGAAGATTAGTCCCCTCGTTAATTTCATCTTCTGGCAAATGTAGGATATGAAAGACTATAGGAATCTCAATATTAATATATTTTTGTAAAATTGGCTTTTGTAACAATTGTCTTTTAACTTTATCAACAATTGTCTCCTCCATACGAATTACTTCTGTTCGAGCCGTTTTTTTTCTACTTGAATTGGATAAGGTTTCAAAACCACAATAAATATAATCTTCACTTAATTCCTTAGTAATCTCTGTTCTATTTTGAGGATATAAGTTGTTTTGACAAAAAAATATAATAACAAACAGTCCAACTATATATTTTAAGATATTAAAAAATGTTCTCATGATTTACCATCTGAATTAGTAATAAAAAATAGGCTGTTTAGGAAGTTCTATTCTAAACAGCCTAAGATTCGTGTTATAAAGTCAATTATTAAAGTTTATTGATTAGCGGTCCCTGTGACTTGCCCGCCAGTACTAAGGTTTCTAAACGTTGCAGACCAAGGTTCTCCATCTTTTACTGCAATACCTCCAACTTGCTCTCCTAAGTTTTTCTTATATTCATGAGTTTTAGAATTATTACACTGTGATTCTGCAGAAACATCAACAGCATATGTGCAAAAGCAATTATCATATCCTGTTGTAAAAACCTCTCCTGATAACTCTATTCGTAGATCTGCTTTTTCTTTTTTCCATCCTCCATTATTTTTTTGTTTATAATTTCTCATCTTAGCAATGACCTTATTATTCTGCCATAATCCTGTATCTGATTTTGTTTTTAGTCTATATTCAATCTTTTTATCATTACCTCCAGAAGTATAATAGTGATCTTGCCATCCAGTATTTACATCTTGCGAAACACAACCTGTAATAATCTTATTATACTGGAAAAATACTTCAAGACAGCCTTCTATCTCTACTGAACCAGAATAAGAGCCCCCACAAGAAACATCAAAACACGCAACAGAACCTTCAGCTGCTTGTCCTTCAAAATTCCAGCTAATGTCTCCAGCATCAATATTTTCAATATAATCTGTGAATTGTGCTAAAACAGAACCAGCTCCAATAAAAGCTTCTAATCCACTAATGCCAATACATATTTGATCAGGATTACCTGGTGTACCTCCTCCAGAAAGTAAAGCATCCCAAGTTGCGCCTGGATTAATAATCGTAGCTGTTTCTATAGCAGCTTCAATTGATGCACATAAATCAAGCGGTGGTGTAGTACCATTTGCTGTAACTGACATACATTGCTGAGTTACACAACTATAAGTAGCTTGACCATCCGGTGTATGCATTGCATTAACTGTCAAACATACTTGATAAGTACCTCCAGTTGTATATGTATGTTGAATATTTCCATTTGAAGAAGTTTCTGTTTGACCATCTCCAAAATTCCAAGTCAATTCAAGATCGGCATATTCTCCAAGTTGCTCCGCTTGAGACCATTCAAACGTTGTTACGATAGGACCTCCTATTTCACCCGATGAACTATAAACAAAGCTTGCATCGCATTCGCCTGTAGCAGGTGGCTCTATCGTGAAATTTTCATTTTTAGTAAGGGTACATACTTGTGTCCCTCCAGCATATCCTATAACTGTAACCGAAACGTTATAGGTGCCGTGAGTATCATAGGTATGCGTTACTCCAGTTGCATCATCAGTAGTAACAGGATCACTTCCATCTCCAAAATTCCATGTAAATTCTCGTGTATCTGGAGTAATATCACTCGATGGCAAGGTTGCATATGTAAAAATAGCATCATACTTCTGAGTTGATGAATTATAATCTTGGGCGGCTAATTCCATATAACCATCACAATCATAAGATTCCCCTCCAGCAGGATTTCCACTTGTAGCAGTTGTTGTATTATGTACATTTATATCGTTGAAATATCTAGTATCATATACAGCTGCTAGTCCTCTATCCAATAAAGCATCTACAGCACGAACATTACTATTCAATATTTCTATCACCATATTATCATTTAGGTGATAATATATTTTACTGCCGACTTGAACAATACCGTCTACATTCAAAAAAGAAGCATCGATATCATCTGCAATACCTCTATCATCTAGTCCATTTAATATTCTATTAGGCTCTTTTCCTCTCAACAACTCTTCATGTTCTTCTCTTTCCATTTTATTTCTTAATGAACTATGTCTAAAATATCTTTCAAACGATGCTAATATTGGATTTGGTTCTACATAATCTGTTTCATTTGTAGGTTCAGGTCTGGTATCTACGTATCTTGATATACTTGTATCTAGATATTTATAGTTTTTTTCTAAATGGTATTGGCTTCTAAAAACCAACCATCTTCCATTGTGAGATACGCCATTATAAGGATTTAATATTAAATCTCCTCCTTGAAGTAAATCAGATTCTTTTATCTCTGCTGATTCTCTCATCTCTTGTGTATCATCGTCAGTACATGACCATATCATTAAAAAAGTTGTTGCTAGAATTAAGATTAATGGTATTCTTTTCATTTTTATTTTTTAAAAGTTTGATAATAAATATGCTTTTTTATTAGGTAATTTATGCCTAATAAAAGCCTATTAAATGAAGGTTACGTTAAAGAGATCCTTCTAAAAAATTAACACATTATGTTATAAAGTAAAGGTTATTGGTACCAATATATCTTTGAAGTATTTACAATAAAATAAGTCATATAACACTTAAAATAGATTTAATTAATCCATTCATTATGTGAACTTACTTACTAATGCAATTACAATTCAAATATCATAAGATATAAATCAAATTTCATGGACAGTTTTTATAAACGCTCCATACAATTTATAAAAATATAATAATTTAAATAACTTATAATCAATTATTTAAAAACAATAATCTTGACAAAAATTCGGCATTTCATGAATAAATAGTCATGGACTTCATGTATAAAAACAACAAGTCTCCCTTCTTTTTTAGAAAAGAAGGGAGACTTGTTGTAATCTATCCTTGTATCTTTAAATATTATTTTTTCCCAAAAAACTGTATTAGTGGTTTATAGACTCTTTCACTCCATGCCATTTCATTATGTTCTGCGCCTTCTGCTAAATACCAATTAAAAGTATAGTCTTTATTTTTCAATGCTTTCATCATATTATCAATACCTGGTTGTAAATAGGCTTCTAAATCTACTGTTCCATTATCAATATACAATTCTATATCTTTTTTCTTTCCCTTGTATTGTTCAACCTCTGGCACATAATCAAATTTATCGAACTTAAAAGCAGGAGAGAAACAAGCAGCTTTACTAAAAATATTGGAATGTTCCCATACCATAATAAAAGAAATCAACCCTCCCATGGACGAGCCTAATACAGCTGTATTTGCTCTATCTTTTTTTGTTCGATACAAGCTATCAATTTTTGGTTTAAGTTGTTTAATTAAAAAATCTTGATATAATTCTCCAAGAGGGTAATTCGAATATTCATCTCTACGATTTGGTGGATTACAATATATTCCTACGATAATGATAGGTTCAATAATATTATTCTTAATGAGACTATCCGCAATTTCATCTATCTGCCAATCACGGTTTAAAGTTGAGGTTGAAGGATCAAATATATTTTGTCCATCATGAACATACAGTACTGGATAAGACCTATTTTGATCCTTTTCGTATTCTGGTGGTAGCCATACTAAAACATCCCTCGCATCTAATCCTTTAGGTTTTATCTGCTCATGCTTAATTACATTCCCTGTGATCCCTCCAAATGGCTTATATTTTTCATCCTTCCAATGGTGTATTGTATAATTAATCGTGGTATCAGAATAGCTTATAATTTTGTGGTTTGTTGGGACATATCCATTTTTATCTGTTGCTTCCGCTTCCCAAGTACCTTTAGTAAATTTAAATTCTACCTTTTTCCCCTTAGGAATTTCAATAGTAGAAGTCCATTGATTTCCATTTTTTTCCATTCTATGAACATCTGGACGCCAATCCCCTAAAGCTGCCATATTCCCCGCAATATATACATCATAATTATTGGTATTCGAATTATCATCGATAGTAGCATTGATGGTAATGAAAGCAAGGCTTGTATTTCTTTTTTTGCATGAAAAAAACAGGAATGGTATAAGTAATATTGCTAGTCGTTTCATCATAAAAAAATTTAAAATAATATCGCTCAAATTAATAAAAAAATCTGCTCAAATTAGCAATTGAGCAGATTAAAATATGAAGTTCTTGAGAACTTCTAACTAAAGATATAAAATAAAGTATAATGGAAGAGTAAAATAATCTTCCAAACGATTAAAACGTAAAACCAACATTTATAGCTAGTCTCCTATAGATTTCGTTATCGACTACGTTTATGCAATCAAACCAACAAAAATCTGTTAGTTCCCTACTTGCTTTTTGTTCTATATAACTAGCACTTAAAGTCAGAGCAATTTTTTTATTAGAAGAAAATACAATACCCAAAGTAGGACTCCAAACTAAACCTCCATCAAAGTCTTGATTGTTTAGCGAATGACCAATTGCAAAAGCATAATACGGATTTATATTTTCAAACGGAATATTTCCTCTTACTTCAAAAGTTAATGGAAAGGTTACAGGATTATTTGTATCATAAGCCATAGCACCTATCCCTACTCCAACTCCCAACCATGATGTAAATTTGTAGCCGTTATGAGTCGAAATACCCAAGGATAAATCATATTCATCTCTTTCGGAAATACTATTCAATAATGAAAGTTGAGTAAAATGGTAATATCCTTTTTTCTTAATTTTCTTCGATTTCATATTTTGAAGAACACTCGTCTTTGCTTCTAAATTCTTATTCGTTTTTCTCTTTTTTATCAATTTTATTTCCTTATTGTTAAATGTCAATCGTTCACCATTTGTTAAAATAAAAACTACTTTATCAGTATCCGTATAATCTACGATTTCACCTTTTAAAACGCTCCCATTTTTCAACTTCACAATATCAACCTTTTGAGCTAATAATACAGTATACGCAATAAGGCATAAAGCGATTAGGCTAATACATTTTTTAAAATTCATAATAGATATTCTTATTTTACTACAGAAATTACACTCATTTCTTTAATATCTGATGGATCGCTAAAATCAAATTGGTAAAAACCATCTTTACCAATTAAAAATAAATGATCATCATTTCCTGGATTAGCAATAACATCATAAGCATTAAAACCTCTAAGGTGTTCTAGTAATCTTTGATCTAAAGTATTGGGATCACTAATATCAAAAGTTTTCAAACCTTGTTCTCCTTCACAGATAAATAAACTATTATCTTTTATAGAAAGTCCATGAGGATTAAACATAGGAAATGATTTAATTAGACTTGGATTATTTAAATCTGTAATATCTACTAGATCTAATTGATTCGTAAATGTCTGGCATTCATTTCCATCCCTTAAGGTTACATACGCACGATTATCTTTTACAAAAACGGGATCACAGGCTCTTGCGTGCTCAAACTCTGATAGCAAAACAGGAAATTGAGGACTAGAATTATCAAAAATGAACATTCCTGAATTTGAACCGATAAATAAATTATTTTGATACGGAAAGATAGTTTCGATTCCCCAACCTAGATTAATATTAGTGGTAAAATCAGGAACTTCAGGGTTAGATAAATCAAAAACCTTTAAATCACTATTATCAACAATGTAAAGATGCTCATGGGCTATTGTGAAACGTGCTAAAGAACCTCCTACTCCACTTCCACCACTAGTAGGAACACCGCCTGCATTAGGAGCCCCTCCTGCTCCCGATGATTCAAAAACAAGAATATCTGGCCACCCCCATCCTCCGAATATTGGTCCTCCAAAATCTTGATCACAATCTACAATCTCTGTAACTTCCTTTTCATCATATCGAACTAAAAATCCTTCTGTTTGGTGTATTCCAAATGATGGAAATACAGCCTCAACTCTATTCAATAAGATAGGACTTTGGATAGTACTAATATCAATAGTAATCAAATCGATGTAATTGTTGGCATATAGAATATTATTGCGTACAGCAAGATCCGTATTTCCACCAATTCTAATAAAAGCTATATTGGAGGGGTTATAAGGATCTTCATTATTAAAGATATGTATACCTTCATCAATCTCATTTATCAAGATATAGTTATTGTACATGTATATTTTACCTGGATTTTCAAGTGTTCTAGGATTTTCAAGCCCAAATTCAGCACGCATTTCTTCAGATGTTTTATAAACTGGTATATGTTGGATATAGGTAATCTCACGCTCACAACTATCTTTACATGATGTAAAGAAAAAGATACTAAATATGATAGTTGCTAACAGCAAAAATAATGTTGTATTTTTCATAAAAAAGCTTTTATTATGATTGATTGAACTTGTATAACAGATAAAATGTTTCTGTTATTTTCTAACTATATTTTATCTGTTATCTATATTAAAACTAATATTTGTTACATTTATCGTTTAGTAATCTAATCTAATCTGCTCATCCCAACCTTCAAGATTAAATAGTATAGCCTCTTCATTTTCTAGCATAGCAGGAGATAAGTCGAATGAAGTTGTTTTGCTAAATACTGCTAAGCAGGACTCATTATTCGTAAATTTTAACCTTAGGTCTCGTTGTACTGGTAAAGATTCCATGATACCTCCAGAATCAACTAATTCTATATGCCAAAAATTCCCATCGCAGCCTGAAGCTCCATACGTGATTTCTAGGCAATGCTCCGTTAATGTTACATCAGATATTGTAAAACTATCTAAACTTTGAGAAGCATATCTTTCATTATCAATTATTAAAGATTGATCACAAAAAGCACTAAAATGTTCTTCTCTGTTTATAGAAGCAATTGCCTGATTAACTTTGTTTGCAAAAGGCCATAAATATGCAGGAATTGCGTTCTTATCCTGATCTATCCACCAGTGTTCTTTTTTCCCATTGATAGATCGTTCGATGTATATTGCTCCTTGATCCAAGCAATCAGGGCAGCCAAAAGTTTCTTGATCACTATTTATCAATTCATTAGGAAGCAAACTGGGCAATTGTATTAATTCCTCCATACTACCATTTTGTAAGGCTATAAAGTCATATTCAGTCTTTGTATAAATATCTAGAACATCTTCGTATATCTTTCCCTTTGAAATTAAAAAGGTTTCAACACATTCTTCTCCTTCACATTCTCCATAAGTATGACCAAAAATAAAATAATTTTTATCTAATAGACCAAGTTCACTATTATCTTCAGTACAAGATGATAATATTAAAAATAACATTAAAACAAAACAAATATTTTTCATATTGTAATTTTATTATTGTTAATGTTTCCAATCCATGCCCTCATTTTGCAAATGAGGGCATGGATTGGAAATTTAAATACATCAGCTATAGCGTAGTTACTAAATATCACGAAAAGATTTAAAAACAGGTTGGGCTAACATATTTTTTTTTCTAAAAATAATAAAAAAAGCTATCTCTAATGGTTGTAAGAGATAGCTTAGAAAATGGACAGCATCAGGAATCTTAAATCCCATCCATAACCAATTCGCACTCAAGTAATTTCTCAATTTCAAATATTAGTTCTCTTGTAGGCGTTGCCGTTCCTTTTTCGATGGTTTTAATATTATAAGGACTTACATCAATCATAAATGCGAGACTTTCTGCTGAAATACCTTTTTTTTCTCTTGCTTTTCTAATTTGTTCTCCTAACGAAAATGGACTTTGATCCAATTTTATAGACTGGGAAAGGTTTTGGCAACCAAAAACAGCAAATATTCCTGCAACAAGCAAAACAATATAGTTTCTCATAATAACTTAAATTTTATAATATTAAGGTTTATCAATGCAATTTTAGGTCAGGTAAATTTGCTGCTCACTATTCTTATTTGTCTAATTTATAGAGTTTATACTTCTTAATGACTCCTATTAATTTTTTATCGTATTTTTTGTCTGTAGCATATCCAGCTTTTTTTAATCCAGCTGCCCATTTTTTATAATCTTTTTTATAAGAGTATAATCCTTTGTATCGTTTTTTGGCTAAGACCTTAGAATGTTCTATCCAGCTTTGATCAGGAGATTTAAATTTTCTAAAAAAATCTTTATGATGATCATCAAAATGATTAGTACAATGTCCTTTTTTACATCTTCTTGAAAAACATTTAATACCAAAATGATTGTTATTTTCTTTTGCCAAACGACTATCCCCAGAGCGACTTTCAATTATAGCCTGCCCCATTTTAATACTAGCAGGTATTCCTGTCCGTTGCATTTCTTTGATGGCGATATCCTTGTACTTAATAATAAATTCATTCGTCCTCTTAACTCTCACATCTTTAGCTGAAACAGGTGCATATTCGTTTGAAACTTTTCGAGCCAATTCGTTATCTGAAGCAGATTGTTCTGAATCCCAATATGCTTCGTTATTTGCATTTTCATCTGTAGTAAATCCTATTTGAAATTTGAAATCTTTAGTGTATAAAACAACAAAGACTAAAGCGACTAAAGCGACTTTTGTAAGTGATATCTTACGACCAGTTATTTTAAATAATAGCCCTTTTAAAGAGGTTAATGGTACTAGTAAAGCGTTAAAAATCACTTTAAAAGCTTCGGCTAATGTTGGACTATATTGATATGTATATTGGTAGCCATAATCTGCTTTGCGCACCAACTTTGGGAAAAAATTTTTATTCTTGTTATTTCTCGCATTCATGATGAAAAAGTTAAAATTTTATATATATTCGTGTTTCAAAATTGCATCAAATTGTTGTGGTTGTATTATTTGATAAAACAAATGTAAAACAAAAAGTTTTTAAAATCAAACTTTAAAACATTTTTTTTCAAACAAACTTATGAACATTTATGGCTGACTTTAGTGAAAACATTGTGAATAAACGATTTAGAGAAACTTTTTACGTATTGGAAAAAAATAATTTGATCAAGGGGAAGTCAGATTTAGCAAAACATTTAGGAACTTATAATCATGTTATAAATAGTATTTTAAAAGGTAAAAGGAATATCACTGTCGAACAACTACACAAATTGTTTGAAAAATATCGAATCAATGCCAATTATATGTTTGGTTTTCAAGAAGAAATGTTTCTAGGAGGTGAAATGCCCAAAATGGGAGGCATCCCGAGTCGTTCGTTAGATGAAAGAAATTCAATTGGTCGGCAAAATATTACTTTTGTACCTCAAAAAGCTATTGCAGGGTATGCCTTACAAAGAGATAATGATTTCCTAAAATCTTTACCTCGATTTTCTGTACCTGGTATTGAAGGAAGTGGACTTATAGCCATAGAAATTGAAGGAGATAGTATGATGCCAACATTAACAAATTCAGATATTGTCATTTGTGAGCCTATTGAACGCAATACACCTATCTATGACAATCAGGTCTACGTTATTTTATCTGATGTTGTTGTAGTGAAACGAATCCAACAAATAAAGGAAAATGGACAAACTGTTTCTTTAAGATTAATCTCAGATAATAGTGATGTTTTCAAGCCTTATTCGTTAGATACCCATGAGGTGCAACAAATTTTAAAAGTTAAGTGTCGATTAACTCGGCACGCAATCAATTAGAGTATCTACTTATAAAACAATGAATTTGATATACCAAATTCATTGTTTTATAAGTAATTCTTACCATTTTTATATTAATATTACTTTGATACTATAGAATCTGTGTAACTTTGTATTGATGTTTCTAAGATACTTCAATTTATACCACTATGTCAAAAACGTTTTTATGCGTCAGTTGCTATTTCAAAGGAGCTGACTTTATTATCGCTGCTAAAGAAGCTGGAAATTCTGTTTTTTTAGTCACTTCAAAAAAACTAGAAGATAAACCTTGGCCTAAAGATTTTATAGATGAAATCTTTTATATGGAGGAAGATGAAGAAGGGCAATGGAATATGAAACATTTAGTTTCTGGTCTTGCTCATGTAATGCGTACTAGATTTATAGATAGAATTATTGCACTTGATGATTTCGATGTCGAAAAAGCTGCTCATTTAAGAGAACATTTTCGCATTCCAGGAATGGGCGAGACTACCGCTCGACATTTTCGTGATAAATTAGGAATGCGAATGAAAGCCCAAGATGAAGGGCTAAGAGTTCCTCCTTTTGCTGGTCTTTTCAATGATGAACAAATTAATCATTTCGCCAATACGGTGGCTGCTCCTTGGGTTGTAAAGCCTAGAGCAGAAGCCTCTGCAACAGGTATTAAAAAAGTACACAATATCCAAGAGCTTTGGGAAGTTATCCATTCTTTAGGAGAACACCGCCACCAATATTTAGTTGAACAATTTAAACCTGGTGATGTCTATCATGTTGATGGCTTATCAAAAGATGGTAAAGTCATATTTTCTAGAGTTTCTCAATATTTAAATCCCCCCTTTGATGTAGCACATGGCGGTGGAATATTCCAAACACATATTGTTGAATTTGGGTCAGCAGATGATAAAGCCTTACAAAAATTCAACAAAGAAGTGATGAAAGCTTTTGGAATGCAGTATAGTGCTTTTCATTCTGAATATATTAAATCCAAAGAAGATGGTCAATTCTACTTTCTTGAAACTGCTAGTCGAGTTGGAGGAGCGCATATCGCAGAAATGGTAGAAGCCTCTTCAGGGATTAACCTTTGGAAAGAATGGGCTAAACTAGAAACTGCTATTGCGAACAATAAACCTTATAAATTGCCTAAAATCAATAAAGACTATGCAGGTCTTGTTGTTTCCCTAAGTCGCTATAAAGACCCCGATATGTCTTCCTTTCAAGAAGCAGAAATTTGGTGGAAGATGAAAGAAGACTATCATATAGGCTTGATAACTGTTTCTAAAAAACGAGAACGCATTCTAGAATTGCTAGAACATTATGCACACCGTATATTTAATGAATTTCATGCTTCAGCACCTGCTCCTGATAAATCGGTTCATTAAGACCGATTCAGTAGATAAAAAAAATGCTGGGCTTTTAAAGCCCAGCATTTTTTTTATCTACTGAATCGGAGCATTTTACAATACTGCCTTTACAATATCCGCAGCCTCTTGAAGTAAGATTGCAGATTTCACTTCAAGACCAGAATCATCAATAATTTTTTTCGCAATATCTGCATTTGTTCCTTGCAAACGTACAATAATAGGAACAGAAATATTGCCCATATTTTTATAGGCATCTACCACACCCTGTGCCACTCTATCACAACGAACAATACCACCAAAGATATTGATTAGAATCGCTTTCACATTAGGATCTTTTAAGATAATTCTAAACGCTTGTTCAACCCTAGCTGCATCCGCTGTTCCTCCAACATCTAGAAAATTAGCAGGTTCTCCTCCAGACAACTTTATAATATCCATTGTTGCCATTGCTAGACCTGCCCCATTCACCATACAACCTACATTGCCATCTAATTTCACATAGTTTAGACCATAGCTTTTAGCTTCTACCTCCGTTGGATCTTCTTCATCAGTATCTCTAAGTTCTGCTAAATCTTTATGTCTAAATAGTGCATTATCATCAAGTGATACTTTCGAATCAACTGCAATAATTCTATCGTCCCCTGTTTTAACACAAGGATTAATTTCAAAAAGAGAAGCATCAGACGCTACAAAAGCTTTGTATAGTTTAGATATAAAACTTCTCATTTCTTTAAAAGCTTTCCCAGATAATCCAAGATTAAAAGCAACTTTTCGAGCTTGAAACGGTAATAAGCCTAATTTAGGATCAATATATTCTTTATGTACTAAATGAGGGGTTTCTTCTGCAACTTTTTCAATATCCATTCCACCTTCAGTAGAATAAATAATAACATTTTGTTTTCTACCTCTATCCATTAGAATAGAAATGTAGATTTCCTTACAGGCATCAAAATCTGGTGCATAAGCATCTTCTGCAATCAAAATCTTTCGAACAAGTTTTCCTGCTCCCTCCATACCTCCAGGTGTTTGAGGTGTCTTTAACATCATCCCTAATATATTACCTGCGTGTTCTTTTAACTCGTCCAAGTTTTTAGCAAGTTTTACACCTCCCCCCTTTCCTCTACCTCCAGCATGAATTTGAGCCTTTACGATAGCAAAATCATTACCTGATTCAGCTTTGATTTTGTGGTATGCCGCAACAGCCTCTTCTAAATTCTCCGCTACTATACCCTCTTGGATTGCGACTCCAAAACTTTTCAACAGTTCTTTTCCTTGATATTCATGAAGATTCATATCTATATTTAATTTTAAACGATTGGTGTTATTAATTTTTTTTGAAAAAAAATATCATTTCAAACAGGAGAAACTACCTGCACCCCAAAAGTATATTATTTTTGACGCTAATAAAAATTCCTGAATAAAAGTTTCTATTTAATTCTACCTTTCATAATCCATCCCACGAAATTCTCTTATTTCTCCAAAAATCAAAATCAATAAATGTGACATTAAATAAATATATCTTTACTAGATATGTATGAACAGAAAAGTCAGCATTCAAGACCTTCAACTATTCCTAGGTTAAAAGCTTTCAATGTAAAACAGATATTAAAAATTATATTAATATCTAAATAAAACAACAAAAATACACACCCGATTACTCCCATTAAAAAATATTTCTTCGCCTTTTTCTAAAAAAAATGCACTTTTTCACCTTATCAACCAAATTAGATTAATTTCCTTTAAAAAATATCCTATAAAAAGTTAGAAATTTGAAAAAAGAATAGGCATTTTTACAAGTAATTCTTGATTACAGATTTTCTGGCTTAAAATTTGTAATCTATAAATCAAATTTGTACAACATATTTTTAAAATATGTGACAAAATTTCTACTCCTCCCATGAGAGCAAAATAAACTTAAGAATTATACCACTTTGGTATCACACAACTAGGAGTAGAATACTTTTTAATCTATAGTAGCAGGTATACTAAGTTATATCTGTATCTACTTGTTAAGAAGTATTGCCTATTCTGATTTATAGATAAACAAATTCGGTCGTATATGAATGAACATTACACTAGTATTCAAGATCCAGATATTTTAGACAAGTATATAAATGAAATGGAATTCAAACAACGATATAAGTGGAAAGAAACTGTCTCCCTATTTGTATTAATAGCAGTAGGTGTTACAGGATTATTTTATGTCCTACAAGGTTCTAATACAGAGAATCGATCGGACGAAACGGCTGTTGTCAGTTACTTTACCGCAGAGAATGAAAACAACAACAATTCTTCCTCAGTAATTGAAATTGCTGAAGAAAAAAAAAAACTCAATAGCTACTGAGTTTAAAAATAATGAAAAGATAAAACTTCGAGGTGTACGAGAAGCCCGTGAAAGACTTACTTTTTCAATTGAAAATTATAATGAGGACATTGATTATTTCATTGAGTTTGGGAATGGAGAAAAAAGAAAATTTAGGCAATCCCGATTAAGTTATAAATATAATTTCCCTGGAAATTTTCATATTAAAATCTATGCAACTAATGATAATGGTGTAAAACGGTCTTTGTATGATTTACGTTTGAGGATAGATGATAGTATAGAAGTAGATAGCGCTGCTTACCGTATCGATTTATAAACAGAACAGTCACTCGGCTCTTTTTTTTAAAATAATCACATCGAATATTCATATTTTCTCTTCACGTAATCGAGTTCTTGCGATAATTTGATGGTAATATTCTCCTCTAGATTGGCTTTTTTTGTAGCTTGAAGAAATCCTTTAAATCGTTCTAAGCAAATCGTTTTATACCTTTGAAGTGTAGGCTTAAATGCAGTTTTGTAATTCGATTCTGTCAATCGACCTCGTTCTTGAATCTCTAATTCTCTACAAAGTTCTTGGATCGCTCTTGGAGCATAAGGAATTTTATCACAATCTTTTAGATCATTCGAAGAACGATAACTTGTATCCAACGTCTCAAATGCCTTACGAATCGTTTTCACACGCATTTCATCATAGGCATCATCTAGAAGCTCCTCGTATTCTTCTATTTTGTCTGTCACCTTAGCAGGTGTAGCTCTATTTTCAGGCACTTCAACTTTTTCAGGATTTTCTTTTTTGGGCTTTTCAACAATTAACACATCATCAATTAATTTATCTTTCTCAACACAGTTTTCTACACAGTCTCCACTTCGATTGATGACGATGGCTCTTTTGTTTCGTACAATTTTAGCTTTACCATCTTTGAACTTAGGGGTTTCTACTGCTTCTATGTCTTTAATAACTTCTTCTCCTTTAGTATTGATAAAAGCATATTGTTTTTCTCCCTTTTTCACCATAGCTAATCCCTCGCTAAATGGCGCAGCATCTATGTATGGTGATTGTGTTATGGCAATGAGTTCTTTTCCATTCTTATCAATAAAAGAACAACGTTCTCCCTTTTTAACATAGGCCAATTGTTCAGATTCTGTAAACTTCCATACCTGATCGTATTTAATATCTCCCAAAACATCTATTTTACCCTTATCATCTATTTTTAAATAGCCCCAATTCCCTTCTTCGTTTTTAACCGCTAGAAGACCGTCTTTAGGTTCTTTTGCCTCAATAATATTTAGATTATTTACCTTTACAGCTACAGGTTTATTGTCTTTTTTAAACATTAAAGCACCATCTTCAATCCCTATAAACTCATCCATAGCAACAGGATCCGTAAAATTTGGTGGCGTAATATTTAGATAATAAATACCAACAGATAGTGCTAATGCTAGTAAACTAAACATAACAATATTAATAATCTCTACTCCAAATAACTTCAGTCTAAATCCCCTTTTAGGCTTGGGATTATCACTAGAAGATATAGCTTTTTTATCATCTACTTTTTTGGGATTCTTACACTCTTCCAATCTTGATAAGACAACAGCATCTTGTGGTTTAAACTTCAATGCTTGGGTAAAATACTTTTCCGCTTCAGCATATGCTTCTTTTTCAAGTGCTTTCGTACCTTGTTCTACATTCCTCTGAAAGTAAATGTTTTTACGGCAAATTTCAATTTTGTTTCGTATATCTTGTTGGCTTGGTTTATTGCCTTCTTGGTGATAATGTAAGGCTTCTTGGTACTGTACCTTAGCAGCAGCCCATTCTTCCTGCTCAAAGGATTGATCAGCTTCTTTGAGCTTTAAATCAAAAAACAATTTACGTTTTATGGGATCTTTTTCTAAATTGACGGATTGAAGATTGAGGATAACTTTTTCTACTTCCTCTACTATTTTCACATAGGGTTCATCCTCACTTGACCAATGATTACTTTCAATTGGGATTCCATCATCCGGTAAAACTCTTAGATTTTTAAACGGTGTAGACTCCCAAAGGCATTTACGAGCAATTATAGCAATCGCTTTGGTTTTTCCTTGTTTATCCAATTCTACCGCCTTCATTAATTCTTTTTCATATGAAAAATCCGAAGCAATGAAATCAGCACTAATCAAAAGTAAAACAATATCAGAATGATGAAGTGCGGTATTGATGCTTTCTTCCCAATTTGAGCCGATCTCAACGAGACCATTATACCAGATTTTATCGACTAAGCCTATTCGTTCTAGTACACTTAATTGTGTGCGCAACTCTTCCAAATAGGTTTTATCCTGTTTGGCATAAGCTATGAAAATATTTATCTCTTCTGGGGAGTTTTGCACAGTCTTCTTATTTAAAAATACTTAGATTTGAAAATCAAAGCACCTTGTTTTACAATTAGAAACAAGTCTATTATTTAACCGATAACGTTCTAACGTAAAATTAGATGAATTTTATTATAAATACAATATGTAATATTATTTTGTTATAATATCATTAACAAGTTGGTTGTATTTGTCTTGAGTTTTAAGAAACTCTTTTGAAATAAACATTGAAATTCATCCTAGGTTAGAAAATACCACAATTTTAGAATTGCTTTATATATCTTTGATGATTTTTTAGTCAAGTTTGATTAATCATTCTATGATTTTATTTAAAACTGTTAGCATCTTGTGATTCATACTTCCGCTATAAACGTTCATTTCTTTTTCTATATCTTAATGTTGGTAGGAATAAACGCCTATGCACAACAGTATAATTTTGTACAATATTCAATATCCGAAGGATTAGCCCAATCCCAAGTTTATGCGATGGAACAAGATAGTAGAGGTTATCTTTGGTTTGGGACACAAGGTGGAGGGCTGAGTCGTTTTGACGGTAAAGAGTTTGAGCATTTCTCAACTAAAAATGGACTTCCTTCCAATGCTGTATTTGCAGTCTATGAAGATAGTTTTAAAAATGTTTGGATTGGAACGAATAGAGGTATTAGTCGTTTTGATGGGCAAGCTTTTAAAATGCCTAAAGCATATGAATTTCTAAGAACAAGAGTTGAAACGATAATACAAATAAACGATAGTACACTATGGATTGGTGCTAAAAAAGGAATTTATGAATATAATTATTTAAAAGATTCTATTTATAAAAAAACTATTCATCCTTTAGTGGATAAAAATATTGTTCATAAAATATATAAAAGTCAAAAAGGGATTTGGATTGGAACAACGGTAGGAGCTTTTTTTCAAGGAAAAGATCTTCATCATTTTAATACTGAAAATGGTCTAACAGGCAATGAGGTGATGGATTTCACTATAGATAAAGCGGGAATTATCTGGGTTGTCACGCATGATGGTGGTCTAAATTTTATTGCGGAAGAAACACTTGAAATAACTCTCAAAAAGAATATTCCCAATACTAAAAAAGCATTCTGTATCTATAAAGATCATCAAGATAATATTTGGGTTGGGCTAGAAGAAAGGGGGTTATACACTTATAATAGCAAGGATACCTTATGGCATAGAATTACTCAAAAAGAAGGATTGCCCAATAAAAATATCAAATCCATCATACAAGATATTTGGGGGAATATTTGGATAGGTACTTCAGGCGGAGGAGTAGTAAAATATCTAGGTCAGTTTTTTGTACATTATGATGAATCCGAAGGGTTACATGGTGATAGAATCTATGCTATGACAAGCTACGACAAGGGAGGGATATTATTCTCTGCTTCTAGTGAAGGTTTGGCTATTCTCGACAGTACTGGATTTAAAAAATTAGATATCGATCGAGGCTACTTAGATGTAAAATGCAAAGCTCTTTTACAACGAGAAAGTGGCCAAATTTGGGCAGGCACTATTGGTAAGGGAATTTTAGTACTAGATTCAACAGCTACCCGTATTATTAATGAGGATGCTGGTTTCGTTGGGCGTGAAGTCGTAGCAATGCTCGAAGCTCAAGACAATACAATATGGGTTGCCACAAACCATGAAGGTTTATTTAACATTAAAGATTTGGATAGTTTGGGATTGTCTATTTTAAATTTCAATAGAGAAGATGGACTTCGAAGTCAACGTATGACTACTGTAAAACAAGATAAAGAGGGGCGAATATGGTTTGCAACAAGATTAGGGGAAATCGGCTATCTAAAGGATGGAAAAATTGAGCGAGTCTTTAGAGAAGAAGAGGGATTAACCTACGATGTCTCTATTCGTTCTATCGCTTTTGATCAAACAAGAAATCTTTGGATAGGAACCGCAGGAGAAGGAATTTTAAAAGCAGATTTAAATAAAGACTCTATCTATTTTGAGCCTATTGCCTTGAACAAAGACTTAAATTCTTATAATATTTATTTGTTGATTTTTGATAAAAATGGTGACCTGTGGGCTGGTAGTGAACGAGGCGTCGATAAGTTAATGATCAATCAATCGGGCCTCGTAACTGAAGTTCAATTTTTTGGAAAAAATAAAGGCTTCCTAGGAATAGAAACTTGCCAAAATTCAAGTATATGTGATGATTTAGGAAATGTTTGGTTCGGTACTATGAATGGCTTGACACAACATATTCCATCAAAACAACAAGTCAAAATTGCTCCTCCTTTAATTCATTTTAAAAATATTTCTCTTTTTTATCAACCCATACAAGATACAAAATATGCCCATTTTGCAAATCCCAAAGGTGGGCTAAAAGAAGGACTCAAACTCCCTCATCATGCCAATAATATCAGTTTTGAATTTAAGGCGGTCAATATCAGTAATCCTGATGATGTTCGATACCGATGGCGATTGAATGGCGTCGAATCTCAGTGGTCTCCCTATTCTAAAAAACAATCTGTAGATTATTCTAATCTCCCTTCTGGCAATTATACATTTGAAGTACAATCCATTTCTGGTAAACAGTTTTTGAGTGCTCCTATTACGGCTTCTTTTTTTATAAAAAAACCAATATGGAAAGTTTGGTGGTTTCAACTCTTGATGGGCTTATTATTTCTATCAATTGTAGGTCTCATTCTTTGGAATTGGAAAAAACGATTGCAACAACGAGAAAAAATAAAGCGTGAAAAATTAGAAATGGAGAATCATGTTTTACAGCTAGAACAAAAGGCTCTACAACTACAAATGAATCCACATTTTATATTCAATGCTTTAAATAGTATTCAATCTCTAGTCGCTACAAAAGATTATACAACAGCACGCCAAGAAATAGGAAATTTTGCGGCATTAATGCGAAGTATTTTATCAAATTCTAGAAGTCAAAAAATAAGCCTACAAGAAGAAATCAAGACTTTGGAACAGTATTTAAAAATGGAACAATTTTGTCAACGAGTACCTTTTGAATACGAGATTCAACTTCCTCAAAATATATCCGCTGAAGATATTGAATTGCCCCCTATGTTATTGCAACCTTTTGTAGAAAATTCAATTATTCATGGCATTTCGCACTTACAAAACAAGGGAAAACTCAACATCCACTTTCAACTTAAAGACAAGCTTTTGCAATGTGATATTATGGACAATGGTGTAGGGCGTAAAAAAGCCAACGAATTGAGACAATCTCATAAACCTGGACACCAATCCGTCGCCATGTCTGTCACAAAAGAAAGACTTGAAGCACTAAGGGGCGAGATGAAGTACATTCCGCTCGTTATAGCCGATATTTTAAAGAATGATCAAGTTAAAGGCACCAAAGTCTCTGTCATTATTCCTATAGAAGAAAACTTTTGATGTTCTTCTTTATTTTTTCCATTTAATATTACAGCCTGCACTAGGCCGTTGTTTTTTAGCAACTGCCTGACCTTTGAGTACTGCTTTCAATGCAGCTCTTAAGTCTTTTCCTGTAACGGGTTTCCCACTATTGGGACGAGAATCGTCCAATTGTCCACGATATACCAATTCTCGTTCTTCATTAAAAATATAAAAATCAGGTGTACAAGCAGCGTCATAGGCCTTAGCAACTGCCTGACTCTCGTCATACAAATAGGGAAAAGAATAACCTGCTTCTATGGCTTTTAAGCGCATTTTATCAGGAGCATCATCAGGATAATTCTCGACATCATTGGAGCTAATAGCTACAAAACCAACACCCCGTTCTTGATATTCTCTTGCTAGTGTGGATATCTGTTCTTGTACATGAATTACATAAGGACAGTGATTACAGATAAACATCACGACCGTCGCTTTTTTACTGGATGCGATATTTTCTAGTGTCACTTCTTTACCAGATATTGTGTCTGGCAATGAAAATTTAGGTGCTTTCGTCCCTAAGGGAAGCATATTGGATTCTGTGAGTGCCATTTACTATTTATTTTTTGTATTATAAAAACGAATATAGTTAGAACTTTAAATTTTGCCAAATCCTATGTTAATTAGCATCTTAATGCCTGTTAAAAATTCAACTCCATTTTTAGAGGATTGTTTAAATTCTATAATCAAACAAAGTGAAAAAAATTGGGAATTGATTGCTGTGGATGATCATTCTTCGGATAATAGTTTTTTAATTCTACAAAAATATGCTATAAAAGACCCTAGGATAAAAGTGTTTCAAAATAAAGGTAAGGGAATAATAGATGCTTTGCGCTTAGCTTATTCAAAATGTAAGGGTTCATTTATTACTCGAATGGATTCCGATGATTTGATGCCACCACAAAAATTGATAATTTTAAAAAAAATATTACAAAAAAATGGTACAGGGATAGTAGCAACAGGAGGTGTAAAATATTTTGCCGATTATCCACTAGGCAATGGATATTTACGATACGAAAAATGGCTTAATGAATTAACTTATAAAGAATCTAACTTTTCTGCTATTTATAAAGAATGCGTTATCCCCTCTCCTTGTTGGATGGTTTATAGAGAGGATTTTGAAAAAATCGAAGCCTTTAATCCCAACACTTACCCAGAAGACTATGATTTGTGTTTTCGATTTTATAAATATGGGCTTCAAGTCAAATCAAGTCAGGAAATACTGCACCTATGGCGAGATTATAGCCATAGAACTTCTAGGACTGACAAGCATTATTCTGACAATCGTTTTTTTGATATAAAAATCAACTATTTCCTAGAATTGGATAGAGATAAAACACAAACACTTATCTTATGGGGAGCTGGCAAAAAAGGTAAATTTTTAGCAAAAAAACTCCTTGTAAAGGAAGTTTCTTTTTATTGGATTTCAAATAATTTAAAAAAAATAGATCAGGATATTTATGGAAAAATAATCCAATCGACACATTTAATTCAAGAACAATCTATGAGTCAACTTATCTTAACGATTTCTTCTCCTTCCGAACAAATCCATATTAAAAATATACTTAGAAATTCTAAACATCAGGTTTTTTGGTTTTGTTAAAAAAATCGGGTTTTGACCAATGCCAAAACCCAAAATTATTGTAATCGTTTTATCGTAACACTATGGAAATATTTCGATTGAAATTATCCGCCCATACCCATTTTCTTTAAATCATCCATTGTTTTTTCTTCGAAACCCTCTGGCATCGTAAAAAAGTCAGCAGAAACTTCTGATGAGATTTTCTTTGCGACCATTTTACTTTCAAAAGGCCCTTGTTTACTGGTATATTCTAATGGAAAACCTTTTAGTCCATTATATTGATATTTAAAGGCATCGGAAGTAATTTTATCCGTAACATATAACTCAATTGAGTTATCATCCTCATCTGTACCTGTTGCAAGGTGACAAGTATATCCAGCAATATCTTTTGTTTTACTTTTATCATATGTAAATGTATAACTTGGCATATTCTTTCTAAACTCATCAGAATCTTCTTTTGACATTTTTACTTTGTACTTTACAGCTTGCATTGGAACATCTAAGAATAATGTACCCGTTTCATCTGATAAATTCGAGAAAACTGTATTTTTTGACATTCCTCCCATCATATCCATATGTGTTTTCACTTTATCTCCTTTAAAAGTAACTTCTGTCGTACTGCCCTTCATCATACTAGCAGCCATTTCCATTTGAGGATTATCACTACTTGTTTTACAATCTACCACTTCATATAAAATAGTACCTTGAGAACTACTAGAAGCAGAAGCTGTAGTTTTAGAACTTGACGTTGTTTTCTTTGTATCTGTTGTTTTTTTAGTAGCGGTACAACCTACTGTCAATAAACCAATTATACTAAAAAGGAAAAGTAAATTATTGAATTGTTTCATTGATATGAATTTTAAGTTAAAAATTTGTTTAATAAGATAGAAATATAGAAATATTAGACAATAATAGCAGATTCTCTGAATGCAGGGCTTATTTTTTCGACAAGTACTAGAAAAAAGTCGTTACGCCCTAGTAATTAAGCTGTAGTAAGTCGGATTCGAGGATCTAAGAGGACATATAAAAAATCGACTACTATATTTATAATAGAAAATGCTAAAGCTACAAAAATAACAGTACCCAAAACAACAGGCAAGTCATAAGTTTTTAAAGCATTAATCGTTTCTAGTCCTAAACCATTATAAGAAAATACAAACTCAACAAAAAACGCACCTGCTAATAGGGAAGCAAACCAACCTGTAGTAGCGGTTGCTACAGGATTAAGGGCATTTCTTAAAGCGTGCCTAAAGTTTACAGTCCATTTTCCTAAGCCTTTTGCTTTTGCTGTGCGTATATAATCTTGTTTTAAAACATCAAGCATCGCACTTCGAGTTAATTGTGTAATAATACCTATTGGTCGAATCCCCAATGCTAATGTAGGTAATAACAGATTTTTCCAAACAATGACTTCATCTCCCATATCATTTAATTCTGTCAATCCTCCTTTAATATTCAGATGTGTATAATCACCTAGATAATAAGCAAATACAAATCCTAGTATCATTGCAGTAACATAACTAGGCAACGAATAACCCAAAACAGAAACAACGACAGCTAAATTGTCTAACCATGTATTCTGGTTCAAAGCAGCTAAAACCCCTAGCACAACTCCTACTATTAGTGCAAGAATAATTGCTGTCAATGCCAAAATAGCTGTTCTAGGAATCGCTGTTTTTAATATATGTATGACAGGTTTTCCACTTTGAAAAGATTCTCTAAGATGAGGAACCTTTAGCACCAATACTTTTTTTCCTAGTGGCAACAATCTTAAATAATTGTATTTAGTTGCATTACTAGGGGTATTATGATGTATAGAAATTGGTGAAACATCATTTAGATATAAAGCCAACTGTATATATAAGGGTTGGTCAAGCCCCAATGCTTTCTTTTTGCTTTCTACAGTAGCAATATCTTGACGCTGCCCAAACGTCAACTGAGCAGGATCTACAGGAGAAAGGTAAATGATAGAACTGATCAGTACTATAACAGAAATAAGTACTAGAAAAGCATAACTTATCTTTTTTATTAAATATCTTACCATCGAAAAACAAAGTTAAGTTTTTAATAAAAATAAAATCGATTTGGAATGAAAAAAATTTCAGCAGATTGGGTTTATCCTGTTAGTAGTCCTCCTATTGAAAAAGGAGTACTTATTGTTGATGACCAAACGGGTCAAATCAATGCAATAGGCATTAGAAGTGATTATAGTGAGTCTGAAATTGAGGTTTATAAAGGAATCTTAGTCCCTGGATTTATCAATACCCATTGTCATTTAGAGCTTTCTCATATGAAAGGTAAAGTCAATACAGGAACGACTTTATTACCCTTTTTACAACGTGTTGTTGCTTTTAGAGATTTTCCTCAAGCCGTAATTGATCAAGCCATTGATGCCGCAGATAAAGAAATGTATGAGAATGGTATCGTAGCCGTTGGAGATATTTCCAACAAATTAGATACAGCCCACAGAAAGGATGAAAGTTTGATCCGATATTATACATTTGTAGAAATGTTTGATTTTTTACAAGAGGCTGGTGCTGAATCCACTTATCAAAACTATCGTCCAGTTTATGAAGGTCAAAGCACTGCTCATGGTAATCGTAAATCTGCTGTTCCCCATGCTCCTTATACAGTTTCAAAAGCATTATTTAAAAAAATAAAAAAAACTAATCCTGATAACTGTACAATAAGTATCCACAATCAAGAAACACCACATGAAAATGCGCTTTTCAAGTCAAAAACAGGTGACTTTATTGATTTCTTTAAAGGATTTAATGTCAGCTTAGAAAACTTTAATGCTGATGGACGAACCTCAATCCATTATGCTCTAGAAAATATGAATCCCAATAATAAAGTGCTTTTTGTACATAATACTATGACGAACAAAGCGGATATAGAAGCTGCCCATGCATGGAGTGACAATTGTTATTGGGCTTCTTGTCCCAATGCAAATTTGTACATCGAAAATAGACTTCCTAATTATAAAAACTTTCTAGAAACAAATGCTAAAGTGACCCTAGGAACAGATAGTTTAACATCCAATTGGCAGCTCTCTATTTTAGAAGAGATGAAAACCATTGCACGTTATCAATCTTATATCTCTTTTGATATTTTATTAAAATGGGCAACATTAAATGGAGCTCAAGCACTAGGTTTTGATGCGGATTTTGGAAGTTTTGAGGTAGGAAAATGTCCTGGAATTAACCTTCTATCGAATATGAAAATTCAAGATACTCCTTCATTGAATGCTAACACAAAAGTACAGCGATTGGTATAAGTTACAACAAAAAAGCTGATTGACAGACGCCAATCAGCTTTTAACTACTAGTAAATTAATATCTAATTTTTTACAAATCGTTGAGTCGGGTAAATTGTATTTGACTCATCAGATACTACTACATAATATAATCCAGTATGTAAAGTATTAACATCTATCGTATAATTTGAATATTCATCAAAATTCGCTACTGCTCTATATCGTACAATTCTTCCTAAATTATCTGTGATCATAACTTTTGTTATGCCTTCAAATTTTTTCGTATTCATTATCGTAATATGATCGGTCGCTAATGTCGGGAAAAGTCTCAATCTTTGAATATTATCACAATCTGTGACATCAACAATAATAATCTCTGAATTTTCCGATGTACCGTCAAAATCAACTTGTGTTAGTCTGTAGTAATTTGTAGCAGAAGGATCCTCATCAACAAATTGATAAGCCACTTCTTCGGTAGAATTTCCTTTTCCAGGAATCCATGCTATTTCCTCAAAATTATCTCCATCTGTACTTTTCTGTAAAGAAAAACCAGCGTTATTCAACTCAGAAAGTGTTGTCCAATTAATTTCGACATTACAAGCATTTGCTTCAGCATCGAAATAACCAAGTTCAACAGGCATAACTCCGTCAGGGTTACCACCTCCGAAAGCATTTACGTCTTCGCAAGTACCACCTCCAATTTGTATTACGCCCGAAAGCTTAACAACTAAAGGGGGGAATGGAGGAGGATAATTAAATACTGTTGTAAAATCATTATCATCTGATACGCCAAAATCGTAAGTCGGTGTCGGAATCACTTTGTAATCTGCTGCATCAAATACGCCTATTCGGTAATATCTTGGAGTTACATTACAACTCACTACTTTCGAGTAACCATCTTCTGCACTATCCATTTGTACAGACGAGAGTGCTGATAGTATATCTCCTGTATTTGCTGTAGCTTCGTCAGCAAATTCATAAAGATATACACCTAGAGTATTGTCGTTTTGTAACAATTCACCAACATCCCATAATCCATTAGCTGGATTATCATCAAAATAAAGATCCAAGGATATTGTTGCTGTTTGTGCAAACGACCCAAAACCAAAAAATAATAAAATTAAACAATGAATAATTCGAGGAGAGAACATTGTGTTCGTTGATAAACGTTTTCTCATAGTTAAATAAGTTAAAAGGTTAATAAATTATAAATATGTTTACTGTAAACAATACCATCCTAGGCTTTCGTGGGGGCGAAAGCGAAAAAAATACAATAAACCAACTAGATCTTCTTTGGGAAGATCTAATCAATGCACAACTATACTGAGTGAATCATTTGGGAAATGCATGCCAAGCCTTAATGAAACTTTATTACTAAAGTTCGATAAAACTAAGCTGTTTACTCAAAGCAACAAACAGTAACACTACTGTTTGTCTCTGCTCATATATTGTCTCAAATATATAGACAGAAAAATGCTATATTAATCAAGTAAAACCCAATTAATACCAGCTTGCTTATATGATAAACATTTAAATCTGGAAAATAAAGAAAAGTTTAGTGCTCAGTTGTCTCATAGTTATGTTTTTTGTTTCCTATAGTTTAAGTATGTCTCTATGCAAATGTAATAAAATATTTTATAAAAAAAACAATAAATAATAAGCTCTTAAAAATCAACCTAACACAATGACTATCAACAAATTAAACCTACTACCTCATCATTATTTTATTATTATTAAACAAAAAAATATCTATATAATACTGAATTATAAGTAAATAAAAAGTGTTAAAAAAATGTTAACCAAATATTAAAATTACATAGACATAAAAAAACAATATATTTTCAAAGACTAATTTTGTTTTTTAAATAATTTATCAAAGAATTTTTTAGCCTTCTTTTTCCGTTCTTCACGCTTTTTTCGCCGTTCTTCCTTTTTTTTACGCCGTTCCTCACTTCTTCGTTCCTTCTCATTTACGATTACATCTATAATGTTTTCTTCTTGATGCTGAGGGGCTGTATTATAATATTGTTCAATTCTACTGCTTATATCATTTTCAATTATCGGCTGAGGGGCTTCTGTGGGGTAGTAATTGACAAATTGCATCTCAGGTATATAAGGAGTACAATCTAACCTCCATGCTAAATCTTCAGGATAATCAGGAAATTTTTCATACTTCATATCCTTGAACACAGGATCTTCGAGTAGTTTTTTCATAAAAACACCCCAAATCGGTAGGGCTGTATTAGCACCTTGTCCTAGGTTTAAGGAACGGAAATGAACACTAGGATGATCAGCTCCTACCCAAGCTCCTGCCACTAATGAAGGCGTATATCCTATAAACCAACCATCTGCTTGAGATTGTGTAGTGCCTGTTTTGCCAGCAATATCATTGCCCAAATTATATTTATATCGAAGCCGTTTTGCTGTACCACTATCTACAACTACTTGCATTAATTCAACCATTATATCTGATATTTCCTCAGGGAGTGCTTCTTCTATATCTTCATTCTCCCTTTTTGTAAAATCTTCAATCAATATTCCTTTTTCGGTTTCTATTCTAGACAAATACCAAGTCTTAGGTCGAAATCCACGATTGGCAAATGTTCCATATGACCGAACCATCTCAAATAAAGAGGCTTCATTACTACCTAAAGCAATAGAAGGTACTAAGGGTATTTCTGATTCTATCCCCATTTTATACGCCAAATTGACAACACTATCAATCCCCACTCTAGTAATTAAATCAACAGCTACGGAGTTTACCGATTTGGTAAGCGCCCCTCCCATAGAATATAAGCCCCCATATTTCCCATCTGAATTCTCAGGCGTCCAATCATCATATTCTGTATATGTTACCAAATAATTATTAAAATAATCACAAGCCTGATAGCCCGCTTTTAAAGCAGAAGCATAAACAAAAGGTTTAAATGTTGATCCTACTTGTCGCTTCGACAATACATGGTCATATTTGAAATATTTATGATTTGTACCGCCTACCCAAGCCAAAACTCGACCTGTTTGAGGTTGTAACACAACAAAACCAGCATTAAGTCGAGTATAATAATATTTTATGGAATCCAATGGACTCATTATTACTTTTTCCTCCTGTTTCTTGTTCCAAGAAAAGATGGTCATTGAAACTTTTTCATTAAAATTCACTAGAATTTGTTTTCGACTTTTACCTTGTTTTTTTAGTATTCGATAACGCTCAGAACGCTTCATCGCTAATTCTATTTCTTTATCATTCCAAGGCTGCCCTTCCTTCCAATGCTTATCAAAATCTTCCTGTAATTTTTTCATATGTTCAGCAACCGCTGCCTCTGCATAATTTTGTATTTTTGAATGGATTGTAGTATATATCTTTAATCCATCGGTATATAAGTTATAGGCACTTCCATCTTCTTTCTTCTTATTTTTCACCCATTCTTTCAATTCAACCCTCAGTTTCTCCCTAAAATAAGTTGCTGGTCCTGCGTCTATACTTTCATGATTATACTTTAGATAAAGTGGTAAGCTTTTAATAGAGTCAACTACACTTTTCTCAAAATATTCATATTCCACCAGTTGGTCTAGCACAATATTTCTTCTTTTCAAAGCAACATCGGGATTTTTACGAGGGTTATACGTTGTAGGGGCTTTCAGCATTCCTATGATTACAGCTGCTTCTTCTGGTTTTATATCTTTTGGATTGGTATCAAAAAAACGTTGAGTTGCTACATCTATTCCATAAATGTTTTCACTAAACGGCACTGTATTAAGATATATTCTTAAAATTTCTTTTTTAGTATATAATTTTTCCAGTCGTCGAGCAACGAACATTTCTTTGACTTTATTGACAGGCATTGTCAAAAAAGAATGTTTTTTTCTAGGAAATAGATTTTTAGAAAGCTGTTGACTTAATGTACTTCCTCCTCCTGCAGACTCATCCCGAAGTAATATACTTTTAAAAAAAACCCTTAACATAGCATAAAAATCTACACCACTATGCTTATAAAATCGAGCATCTTCTGTCGCTATAAGCGTTTGTAACAAAATCGGTGAGATTTCATCGATAGAAACATTGGTACGGTTTTCTAAATAAAATTTTCCTAATAGAACTCCATCAGAGGAGTAGACTTCAGAGGCAGTATGATTTTTAATATTTTTTAAAGCCTCTTGTGAAGGTAACTTTCCAAAAGCTCCCATTGCTACTGAAAATACAAATAGTAATAGTATAACAAGACCAACTATTCCAGCATAAACTAACCAACGCAAACCTTTATATGCTCTAGGATAGGAGGATTTGAAATATTGAAATTTCTCCTTTATATATTGAATAGATGTTTGTAAAAATTGTTTTGCTTGTTCCATAAGAAAACAGCCTTAAAGAAAGCTAAAAAATAATGCCAAATCTCAATGAATACTTGTCGCAGTAAATAACGAAGACAAATGTAAGTTATTTTACATAAATAGAAACAATAGGATAAACTGATAAGAAAAGTTTAACTATACCTAATCTATCTTTTTTTTATATTTTTGAACATATTATTGTATTCATCATACTAACTATTTTAAAAATTAGCCATGCCCATTACTAGAATCGAAGCCCAGAACATACTAGAAGACATGATCGAAAATCCGAGCCTTCGCAGACATTGCTTAAGTGTTGCTCTCGTAATGGAGGCTTATGCTAAATTTTATGATGAGAATATCGATCAATGGTATATTGCAGGTTTATTACACGATGCCGACTATGAAAAACATCCTTCCGAACATCCAAATGTTATCGTAGAACAACTTAAGGCTATAGGTGAATCACAAATTGCTCATGCTATCTCTGCACATCATACTCGATGGGGTAAATCTTATGACTCTTTATTAGATAAGGTTTTATTGGCTTCTGACGAATTAACTGGTTTTATTGTTGCTTGTTCCCTTATTCGTCCTACAAAAATTGTAGGATTGAGCGTAAAGTCTGTTAAAAAAAGACTTAAAAATCCCAAGTTTGCAGCAGGCGTAGAACGTTCCGAAGTCTATAAAGGAGTAGAACTTTTAGAACGTTCTATTGAGGACCATATTCAATTTATTATTGACATCTTAAACCAACATAAGGAAGTTTTAGAACTTACTTAAAAAGGAAAGCTACTCAAACAACCATTTTTCGGAAACAAGGATTCCGTCTTCATCAGCAAAATATCTTCCCAGCCATTATCAATGGCTTTTGAGGCTAAACGATCCCCAACTAAAGCACATCGAAGCGAACCACCACCATCTACTCCAAGCACTTTATCTTTACCATTTTCGCCTAGTATCTCTCTTACTAAAACATTATCTTCATAGAGCTTGAGTGTTACGATTTGTCCAGCAAAAGACGATTTAGAGCCAAAGGATTTAAAAATAGGATCTGCACAAAATAATTCTTCAATATATTCATCACATAGATCGGCAGTACTGATATTATCCATAATTAGATTTTTTTGATAAAAAAATCTAAACTTAATTTTCTACTAATAATTCTACTCTTCCAAATCTACTAGCCTATTGTATTCATATATGCAAAATTTAATTTCACTTTTAATAAAATCAATCCCTAAAGTCGATTTATAAACTTTATCTTTGTTCCAAGATATTGAATTAGAGTACACCAAAATATGGTAATTCTCAAATAACCTTAAAATTCATTTATTTTAGATGAAAAATAAGCCACTTATATTAGTTACAAATGATGATGGAATATTAGCACCAGGTATCCGTGCTTTAATAGATGTTGTAAAAGGAATTGGAGAAATTGTTGTTGTAGCACCTGACTCTCCTCAATCTGGACAAGGACACGCTATTACAATAGAGAAGCCCATTCGATTAAAAAAAGTCGATCCTTTTGGAGGTATCGAAGCATATGAATGTACTGGTACACCTGTTGACTGTGTTAAACTTGCCAAGCATATTGTCCTAAAAGAGCGTCAAATTGATCTTTGTGTATCTGGTGTCAATCATGGCTCAAATGCTTCCATTAATATTATCTACTCAGGTACAATGTCCGCAGCGATGGAGGCTTCTTTGGAAGGAATTAATTCAATTGGGTTTTCTTTATTAGATTATTCTTTTGAAGCTGATTTTTCACACATAAAAAAGTATATCGCCCAAATTGTTAATTGGGTATTAGTCAATAAAACGATAAAAGGCAATTTATTGAATGTAAACTTGCCCAGTACACCTCCTATAAAAGGAATTAAAATATGTCGACAAGCAGATGCTCGATGGGAAGAACGCTTCCAAGAATCGATTGACCCTAGAGGTCAAAAATATTACTGGCTTACAGGAGAGTTTATCAATAAGGATACTGGAGAAGATAGCGATGTAAAGGCACTTGAAGACGGATATATTTCTGTTGTACCTGCTGGGCATGATTTGACAAATTATGAAGGTATGAAAGAACTTAAGACTATGGCTTTTGAAGAAATTTTTGATCAATGAAAGCAGAAAAAATAAATGCGTTAGAACGACAACGACAGGTATACGTTAATGGTCTAAGTGGGATAAAACCCCTTGTTCCTGTAGATATGGATAAATTAGCTCAAAAAGCAGCTGAATCGATAAGTAAAGAAGCTTATGCATACATTGCTACAGGGGCAAGTAGAGAACTTACGGTTGCATCTAATCGTAATGCTTTTCAGAGATGGGAAATTATTCCAAGAATGCTAAAGAATGTATCGAATAGAGATACTTCAACTGAAATCTTTAGTACAAAAATACAAAGTCCTATCGTCCTATCTCCTGTTGGTGTCTTAGAGATGGCGCATAAAGAGGCAGATACAGCAGTAGGCAAAGCTGCTGCCAGTCTAGGAATTCCTTTCATTTTCTCAAATCAGGCTTCGATTCCTATGGAGAGCGTGGCAAAGACAATGGGTGATGCGCCTAAGTGCTTTCAACTCTATTGGAGTAAATCCAATGAGTTGGTTGCTAGCTTAGTAAAAAGAGCCGAATCCTGTGGTTGTCGTGCGATAGTCGTCACATTGGATACCTTTTTATTAGGATGGCGAACTAGAGACTTGGATTTGGCATTTCTTCCTTTTATGGAAGGTATGGGAATTGCCAATTATACAAGCGACCCCGTTTTTAATCGATTATTGGATGAACCAAAAGAACAAGCCCTCGCTGTGAAACCAAAAGTAACCTTAACCACGATTGAAAAAATTCTCAAATTAAATAGGCGTTATCCAGGTGGTTTTTTTAAAAATATTCGGTCTGGAAGAGCCTTAGCAGGTGTGAAACAATTTGTCAATATCTATTCTAGAGATACCCTTACTTGGAAAGACTTATCTTTCCTACGAAAACAAACAAAACTCCCAATTTATTTAAAAGGAATTCTTCATCCTAATGATGCAAAAATGGCATTGGAAGAAGGAATTGATGGATTGATAGTCTCTAATCATGGCGGACGACAAGTGGATGGCTCAATTAGTACCTTGGCTGCCTTGCCTAAAATTGCTGAGGTAATACAAAAACAAATCCCTATTATTATGGATAGTGGAATCAGAAGTGGCGCAGATATATTTAAGGCCATTGCTCTAGGAGCCGATGCCGTCGGTATCGGTCGCCCTTATGTCTATGGATTGGCCATTGCTGGAGAGGCTGGAGTTCGAGAAGTATTGATAAACTTGATGGCTGATTTTGAATTGAATATGGCATTAGCAGGTTGTACCTCCTTAGAGGATATTACAAAAGACTGTTTGGTAAGTGTCTAAAAAAGAAAATAATTTTTGAATCATCAAAACTAAATTATAAATCGGAATGGATTATTTTGAAAATATATTAGGAACTATTGGTAATACCCCTTTAGTAAAATTAAATAAAACAGTAAAGGATGTTCCTGCTTTAGTCTTGGCTAAAGTCGAATTCTTTAACCCTGGTAACTCTATCAAAGATCGGATGGCTTTAAAGATGGTGGAAGATGCCGAAGCTAGAGGAGATATTTCCTTGGGAGGGACTATTATTGAGTGTACCTCTGGAAATACGGGTATGGGCATAGCGATTGCAGCAGCCGTGAAAGGCTATCGTTGTATTTTTACAACGACAGATAAGCAATCCAAAGAAAAAGTAGATATATTAAGAGCTTTAGGAGCTGAAGTCATTGTTTGTCCTACTAATGTAGAATCAGATGATCCTCGTTCTTATTATTCCGTTGCAGAACGTTTGAGTAAGGAAATTCCCAATTCTTATTGGTGTAATCAATACGATAATCCCTCAAACGCTGTAGCCCATTATGAATCAACAGGCCCTGAAATATGGGAACAAACAGATGGTAAGGTTACACATATTGTTGTAGGTGTTGGTACAGGGGGTACAATATCTGGAGTGGCAAAATATTTAAAAGAAAAAAATCCTGATATTAAAATCTGGGGGGTAGATACTTACGGTTCCGTTTTTAAAAAATATCACGAAACAGGGGTTTTCGACGAAAAAGAAATTTATCCTTACATCACAGAAGGCATTGGAGAGGATATTCTACCCAAGAACGTTGATTTTTCATTAATCGATCATTTTGAAAAAGTGAGTGATAAGGATGGTGCTGTTTATGCTCGTCGCTTGGCAAAAGAAGAAGGTCTTTTTTTAGGTTATTCTTGCGGTTCAGCACTCGGCGGTTTAATACAGCTAAAAGAACAACTAACGAAAGATGATGTAGTGGTACTAATTTTCCATGATCATGGTAGTCGTTATGTTGGAAAGGTATTCAATGATGATTGGATGCGTGATCGTGGTTTTATGGACGATGAAATCACTGTTAAAGATATTATCAACTCTAAGTCAAATGGTGAATTTGTAGCTGCTCAAACAGAACAAAGCGTCCGAGAAGTGCTTAATATTATGAAGGAGCATGACATCTCTCAAATGCCTGTGATGGACAATGGCGATATTGTTGGAGCAATAACAGAGAGTAATGTGTTAAGTTTTTTGTTGGACAGTCCAATGCACAATAGCGAGAAAAGTGTTGAAGCAATCATGGACAAGCCTTTCCCTCTTGTAGACGAAAATTTACCGATTTCTCAACTGAATAAATATATTAGCAAAAAGATTCCTGCGGTATTAGCTAAAGATCGTACAGGAGCAACACACATATTGACTAAATACGATATTATTCAAGCGATATAAACCTTATTCATAAACCTCGTAGAAGTTATAAGAACATTCTAAAGGCCCATTGAATAATTTATATTTTTTAGAAGCTCTCATGCCAATGTGTGTGAGGGCTTCTAGATTATTGGAAATTATCCGAATGTCAAAGCCTTTAAAATCGGTTTTAAGTTTATCCCCCATTTTTTTATAAAAATCGTTTATATCTTTATTTTTTAATCGTTCGTTATAAGGCGGATTTGTAATCATCATTCCTTTTTCTAAGTCTAAGTCTAGCCGTTCAAATGGCTTTCGCTCGACAGTTATTCGATTGCCGAAGTTAGATTCTTTAATATTGTGTTGACTTGCAAAAACCGCTTTAGGACTAACATCAAATCCTAGTATTGGATATTCAAAAGTAGATACGATTTGTTTCTGGGCATTTGTTTGTATTCTTTCCCACAATTGAGCATCATAATCTCGCCAGTTTTGAAAAGCAAACTTTTTGCGATTAAACTGAGGAGGAATATTATAAGCATATGTAGCTGCTTCCATTAATAAGGTTCCAGAACCACACATAGGATCAATAAATGCACAATCTTTTTTCCATCCTGACAATAGAATCATCCCTGCTGCTAAGATTTCATTTAGTGGTGCTTCTACGGTCTGTTGACGGTATCCTCTTTTATATAGAGCATCTCCAGAACTATCTAAGTATACCGTACAAAAATCTTTTTCAATATAAATATGTATTGAAATATGAGGCGTTTTAGGATTAACATTTGGACGTTTATCAAACTTATCTCGAAACTGGTCAACAATAGCATCTTTTGCTTTTAGAGCAACATACTTTGAATGATTAAAAAAAGGAGAATTGACCACGCTACTTACAGCAAATGTCATATTGAGGTGCATATATTTTCCCCAATTAATCCGCCGAATTTGATTGTAAAAGCGATTTTCATCCCTTGCTTTAAATTCGTAGATCGGCTCTAGGATTTTTATCGCCGTTCTAAGCTCATAATTCGCTCGATACAATACACTTTTATCACCATAGAATTCTACAGCTCTATTTCTTTTCTTAATATCTGTAGCGCCTATTGCTTCTAATTCTTTTGCTAAGATGTCTTCAAAACCATGAAGGGTTGTTGCTATCATTTCTTGTTTTTATACTTGTAGTACACCTGTATTAAACTTTTCAACAGGTGCATGATTGGCGGCTTCGATACCCATAGATATGACTTTACGAGTATCCAGCGGATTTATGATACCATCAACCCACAACCTAGCAGCAGCATAGTAAGGTGTAGTTTGTTCATCGTATCGAGATTTAATTTTATTATAAAGTTCTTTTTCTGCTGCTTCGTCTATTGCTTCGCCTTTAGCTTTGAGTGAAGCTGTTTGTATTTGTAGCAAAACCTTAGCAGCTTGAACACCGCCCATTACTGCAACTTTAGCGGTGGGCCAAGCATATATCAATCGAGGATCGTAGGCTTTTCCGCACATCGCATAATTTCCCGCTCCGTACGAATTCCCCATAACGATAGTAAACTTAGGGACAGTAGAATTAGATACTGCATTTACCATTTTAGCGCCATCTTTTATGATCCCTCCATGTTCTGAACGAGTCCCTACCATAAATCCCGTAACATCATGCAAGAAAACCAATGGTATTTTTTTCTGGTTACAATTCATAATAAACCTCGTGGCTTTATCCGCAGAATCCGAATAAATCACCCCTCCAAATTGGATTTCTCCTTTGGCGGACTTAACCACTTGACGATTATTCGCAACGATACCAACTGACCAGCCATCAATTCGAGCGTAGGCACAGATAATGGTTTTACCATAATCTTCTTTATAGAGCGTTAGTTTAGAGTCATCCACTAAACATTTTAAAATCTCTAGGGTATCATAAGGTTTAGTTGGTGCATCAGGGAAAATTTGATAGATATTTTCAGGGTTTTCGGTAGGTGGTTTACTTTCAATTCTATTGAAGCCTGCTTTTTCAAAATCGCCCATATTCCCTATCAATTCTTTAATCGTATCTAGGCAAGTTTGATCGTCAGGCATTTTATAGTCTGTCACTCCTGAAATAGAAGAATGCGTTCTAGCTCCTCCTAGCGTTTCTTTGTCTGTATTTTCACCAATAGCAGCCTTCACTAAATAAGGTCCTGCTAGAAAAATTGAACCAGTCTTATCCACAATCAATGCTTCGTCCGACATAATAGGTAAATAGGCTCCTCCTGCTACACAACTTCCCATCACCGCAGCGATCTGTGGAATTCCCATACTAGACATTTTAGCATTGTTTCTGAATATTCGACCAAAATGTTCTTTATCTGGAAAGATTTCATCTTGCATTGGTAAAAAGACACCTGCACTATCCACTAAATAAATAATAGGCAAACGGTTTTCCATTGCAATTTCTTGGGCACGGAGGTTATTTTTTCCTGTAATTGGAAACCAAGCACCTGCTTTTACTGTAGCATCATTGGCTACGATTACACAGAGACGACCATTAACCTTACCCAATCCAGTAACAACACCTGCAGCAGGACAGCCTCCATATTCTTCATACATTTCATATCCAGCAAGTGCCCCAAACTCTAGAAATTCGGCATCGTCATCTATTAAATAGACAACCCGTTCTCTAGCCGTCATTTTACCCTTTGCGTGTTGTTTATCAATTTTCTTTTGTCCGCCGCCTTTAGAAATTTTTTCTAAAATAAAGTTAAGCTTAGAAACGGCGAGTTTCATGGCATCTTCGTTAATATTGCGTGCTAAGTCGATTTTAGCATTGGTCATGGTCAGGATTTTAAAATTTTACCAAAAGTAATAAATTCTAAAAGAGTTTCTAAAAATTTTTAAAATGCTCTCTTAGTTGAATCAACTGTTCATCGGAACCGATAATAATAAATCGAGTTCTAGGAGTAAGTATGGTATCTGGTTTTGGGTTAAGTGTATAATGCCCTTTTTCGTCTCTAAAAGCAATTACATTCGCTCCTGTTTTAGATTTTATCGCTAAATCTCGGATAGATTTGCCTTGGCAGGAAGGCGGTAGGTCTTCATAATGAATCGCATCAAAATCGATATCTGATTCGTATTCAGATGTTAAAAAAGAGAAAAAATCTACTGCTCCTGGTTTATTGACTAACGCTGCCATATAAAACCCTCCAATTTGTTCTGGCATTATGATGTGATCTGCACCAGCTCGCTTTAATTTCTTTACATTTTTTGGAAAGGTCACTCGACTGATAATATTGATGCTTGGATTCAATTGCCTAGCCGATAAAGCTATTAAGATATTGCTTCCATCATCGTCTAATGCACATACAATAGCTTTCGCCTTTTTTATTCCTGCTTTTAATAAAACATCATCATCTGTAGCATCCCCTTCAACAAACAGTATATCTTTAATTTGTTTATCAATATCTTCAATAATATTGTGTTTGCTTTCAATAATGACAAAATTCGTATTTTGTTTTATAAAATGTTCTGCTGTATTGCTTCCATATCGACCAAATCCACAGACAATAGTATGTCCTTGTAACTTCTCGATTTTATTCTGTATTTCATTCATGTGCATAGATTTAAAAATTTCTCCTTCAATGATATAAGTTGTAAATGCAGAAATAGCATAGGCAAAAACACAAATATTTATTAATATTAGAAAAGAAACAAACCATCTTCCAAGAGGACTTAAAGGCTGAGCCTCTTGAAATCCAACCGTTGAAATCGTAATGATAGTCATATAAAATGCCTCGTTTAGGGTGTAGCCTTCAATTATCATAAATCCCACTACACCAATACTTATTGCTAAACACAATAAGAATAAAGCTACCTTTAGATTGAGGTATGAGGTGGTTTGAATATACCTATTGAATGGGATTTTTTTGCTGAACATGGCTTAAAGTTCGGAATTTCTCTAAAAAGGATAGAAAAATAAGCCTTGTTTTTAAGAATAAAAAATACCCGAAGGGAGGGCAATCCTTCGGATAATTAATGAAATGAAACGAAAATTAGTTTAATAGGAGAGTATTATTCTTTCATAATTCTTTGTGTAATACTAATATCTTCATTTGAAAACTTAATAAGGTAATATCCAGTAGCAAAGTCTGCGATATTAATTTCTTTACTCGTACTTTTAACAGAAATGTTAGAGACCATGAGTCTTTGACCAATAACATCAAAAATCTCAATTTTAACACTACTATTAAATTTTTCATCCAAAGTTATACGTATTATATCTTTTGTAATTGTTGGGGTAATATTAAATAATAAGTTGCCAAAATTTACACTTTCTATAGTTGAAAAATCAAATCGACCATCAAAATCGATCTGTTTCAATCTATAATAATTTACTCCCGTCATTACTTTGTCATCAATATAACTGTAGTTTACAACAGAAGAGGAATTACCATGACCTCTTACAAAATCTATAGTTACGAAATCATGTCCATTCATACTTCTCTGAATTTCAAATCCTTTATTATTTGTTTCCGAAGTGGTTGTCCATTCAAGAATTGATGAAGTTTTAGAATGTTTTTTAGCCCTAAAACGAACGAGCTCAACGGGTACAGGACAAACATTATCATCAAAAGAGAACGTCACCTCTGTTTCACAACCATCATTTGAAGTAATGGTTAGCGTTCCTCCTCCAGATAATCCAGTATAAGTTGATACCCCACCAGAAACACCCGTATCATTTATTGTTCCATCTAAAGTAAATGGCCCTGTTCCTGTTGTAATGTTAACGTCTATCTCTCCTTCTCCAGGTTCACAACTATCCGATTGACTAATCGTAGCTTCGGGGAAAGTTTGCGTTGTAGTAACACTAGCAGAAGAACCAGAGCTTGTAGAACAACCTCCTAGTGTAGAAATTGAATTTAATGTAATGCTTCCAGGCTCAGACACAGATATAGTTACAGGATTTATACTAGTTGTTGCAATAATACTATTTCCAGCAGGATCTGTATACTCATATTCAAATGGCACATTTGCACCTACTCCAAAATCGATTTCTACTTGACCACCACTAGTTGGATTACATCCCGTTATCGGCGTAGGCGTAAGTGTCGGTGTTGTAGCTGGAGCTGCTCCTATTTCAATGATGGCTTCGTCAACATCAATTGTTCCAAGACATTCACCAATTTCATCGGACATCGTCGTATCTCCACCAGTTTCTAAATGCACCGAAACTAAAGATATAGTTCCACTTACGGCTGCCGCATCTGAAACAGTAAGTAAGGTTACTGGATTAGTAGCCGGCGCAGCAATTGAAGCTGTTTGAGTTGCTCCTGTTTCATCTATATAGGTCACTAAATACGTTCCAGAAGTTAATCCTGTCAAGTTGACTTGAACGTCTATAGTACCATCACCTACACATTGATCAACAGATAGTGGTATTAAATCTGCTACAGGACATTCCACACTTACACTAAATTCTGAAGTAGTCGCATCTATCTCAGAACAAGCAGCCGCATCCAAAGGATTAATAAGTGCTTTGAAATAAAAATCGTTATTGGTGATGTCTGCACATTCAGGTATTGTATACATTACATCTGTAATAACCGTTGACGCATTATTATAATTGGCTGTTCCTTGCGTTGGCGTTGTAATCACTTCATAAGTTGTAGGATCGGTAAAACCGATAGACTCATCCGCCCCTGATGCAGGAGAAACCACTTGATCATAGCTGGCCAAAGTATTCGGAACGGTTACAGTGATTGCAGGACATCCTCCAGCTGCTGCTGCCGTAAAGGTCATTGTTGCATCAAAGTTACCACTTCCCCAAGCAACACCATAGACAAATGCCCCTGTAGCATCAAATAGTGCAACTTCTCCATTGCCATTATTTACAGCAGCCGTAGCTAGTGCCACATAATAGCCACCTGCTGGTATTGTCGTTCCATTGGGGACTTGAGCTAAGATTCCATCATCATCTGCAAAGACGTAACAACTAATGTCTATAGCACCTCCTGTTCCATTATATAGCTCCATCCATTCGCCTCCGCCTCCAGAATCTCCCGTAGTAGGGTCGGCTAAAACTTCATTAATCACTAAACCAGAAGGATAAACGGGCGAAGAATTTGTGATCATACCCGATCCGATTAATGTACCTGATGTAGTCGTAAAATCTGCACTAGTTCCTAAATACCAATCTAATGTACCACCATCTGGTAAGTCTGTTCCTTCTGCACTGAATGTTAAGGTTTCACCTGGACAAGCCATACAAATTTGTGGCCCCGCTACAGTATAGTCTGTCATTACAAAATTGTCTATGTGTACTCTTTCATCACCATCTGTCGAAATACGAACAAGGATGTCGTCTGAATCAATATTCAAAGCAGCAGATGTAAATGTAGCATAGGTTGTAGAGGTGACATCTACCGTTCCTATACTGTTCCAATTTGTACCACCGTCTATACTGTATTCTATTGTTAATGTAACTATACTTCCATCACCGTCCCAATGTCTATAATCAAAAGAAATAGTGCCTAAGCCGCAATCTTTCCCATTGCCATCACTTCCTTCATAGCTTAGTGTAGAATTAGAATTATTTCTTAACCGTATTGCTTGTGAAGTCAATGGTGGCACACCACCTGCTGTAGAAGTAGCACTAGATATAATCGCATTGTTTGTTACAAAACCATCACACAAATGATTACCATAAGAAGTTTGACTACTACAAGCATCAAAATTATTAGAGACAGGGTTAGGACAAGATGGACTTGTACCTCCCATACAAGTTGCTCCAGCTACTGAACTCGATGTTATCATTGGACAAGGGGGTGTTGTAATACAATCATTTGTTATTGTGAAGGAAACCGCAGTACCACAATTATCTAAACTTGTAGCTGTAGCCGTTAAGGGACCTGTGAAGGATGAGGGTAAAATAAAATTTCCACTTGTATTTGTTCCTTGAGAAGCACCATTGTCAAATAATTCAAACTGAACATTTCCACCGCCTGTAATGAAATTTGATAGATTGATAGAACCAGCCGTTGCATCGCCTGCTCCACAATCAATATTACAAGGATCTTCTCCTCCACAATTCAAAGCTAGTGGCTCAATAACATTTACAATTATAATAAGGTCCTCATAACACTCATGTTGGTTACTAGTACCTGCCCTTCCTTCTACTGTAGAAATTTTTCCAGATCCCAAACCTGTAAAATCATCCCATACTAGTGTAAATGTATGGTTTCCTGTAGGTAAAGTTCCAGCATTAAAAGTCATAGAAGTTGTACCTGCATTACTAGAACCTAACGCCGTTGTTGTCCAATCATTAATTGTTCCTGTTTCATCAATAACGAAAGAACCTGCCTTCACACTAGGCGTAACGGAGTATGTCCCCGAAGTCGTTTCCTGTAGCGGTTCTACGTGTTGATAATTATAGACATCTAAACCAAATGTAAGTGGTTCAGCAGGACATTGATTAATTGTATATGTTCTAGTTCCTGAATCATAATCTGCGGAAGCCGCCGTAACTTCTGTGCCATTAATAGAAAAATCCCAACTATCAGAATCATTGACAACGCCAGGATTCGGATGATCAGAATAGCCCCATTGAGCAGCAGATGATGCATTACTACTTGATGCTGGAACATGAGCAGCTAAGGCTATGTCTGCCCAATCCGTATCTAAGTCAGGATCGTCCATGTGGGAAGGATTTTGAGCATAAGCTCTTACACCATGTGAACCGTTTGAACCTGTAATTCTCATATATGATGAGTTACATGAAGTAGGTGATGTCCCCACATAAACCCATACATTATCTGTAAAAGGAGGCATCGCAAAACAAGTACCTTCGTCAACATTGGTTAAGCCATTTAAATCAGGATCATAATCACCAATTGGCATCTGCTTCACACCTGTTGCATTTGTACCATTGGCTTTTCTCCCTACTCTACTTTGTATTACATCGTTGACTGTTCCATTTTCATCATTATCACCCAATAAATAATAAGAACCATCTTGAACAGATATATGATCGGATGGAGAACTACAAGCACCAGAAGAGCCTCCCCCTTGTGTCATTCCATTCGCAATATTATCTCCTATTTCGTCCGTTGCGCCCCAAAAAATACCATCATGTGGCGTTCCATCTGGACGAAATAAAATGACTTGATCACCATCGGCACTTTCCCCACAATATCCATTATCAAAGGTAAAGCCATACGTTGAAATTGAGGTAGATATATAAACTGAATTTGAAGCCGAACAAACGTCAAAATCAAGTGGTAAGCCTGGGAAATCACAATCCGTACAAGTCAATCCTGAGCTTGATGTTGAAAAGGTGTTTTCAGTAGTGTTTTCACTACAAGCAATTACATAATAACCATCTCCTGGAATCGCAGTGCCTTCTGGAAGGATTACCGCCCATTCACCATTAGTAATTACCCAACCACCAATATCCGTTCCTACAATTCCTGCTATTTCAACAAAGGCATCGTTCCTAGAGTCCGATTGCCCTGCATCTGCAAGCACCTCACTTAATACAATACTTTCCCAATTTGTATTATTTGGATTGGTATCAGTACCAGAATCAAAAGCACTTGTAGCAACAGCACACGTTGGTGCAGGTATCGCAGGGTCTAGTTGTGCGTACGCAAAATATGCTATTAAAATAAAAAGATTTAAAAGTAGAATCCGCTTCATAAATTGATTTTTAAAGTAAAAAAATAATATGTATTGAGGTGCATCAATATTGAGCACTCAATCACTCTTGTCTTAGTCTGTGTTTTTTTTGTGATATAAATAAAATACTGGCTGTTGAATATTGCACTCATAATCTCACTAACAAAAAGTTATGGAATTATAAATTAACATACAACAACATCAAAGGGGGGAGTAGGGAGTAATGAATAATACAATATTAGCTTGTGTGTTAGCTATTAATTCTTAAAAATAAAGAGATGAATATAGTTACTGTGTAAGAGTATGTTTTTAATACACTTAAAAAAATGGGAGGATTAAAGGATTTGTTTTTACTAAGTTACGTATAAATTAACTAAAAGTAAAGTTATCTACTTTAAAATACATTGTTAAGATTTTAGTATATCTAATTTATAATAGAAAAAGCCCTTTTATGTTTTGAAACATAAAAGGGCATCAATAGATTTATAATTTGTTAATTCTTTTCTAGTCTAATCTTAAATCTTCTATGTGAACATCTGGATGTTTTTTGGCATTAAAGGCAAATAATTCTTTTTTAATTTCTTTATTTGGAATAGCACTATCTATAGCTAGTGTATATCTAGATCCGTCTTTACTAAAGGCTTTAATACTGACCACTTCATATGTATTTTTATCTACTGTAAGTCTTAATTTCGAATAATCCGAATACCTATCAATGGGTTTAAACTCAATTTGAGCAACATAACGACCATTGGAAGCTCCTTGATTGGTTAACGCAAAGATATACTCGTCTTTTTCATAAAATCGGTATAAATCTTTGATAGAAGATAAGCCAGAATCATCATTATCCGATGCATCTGTAATTTGGACTTCATTTTGTTCTTTCAAATAATACCAAGTCGATGTTCCATCAGATATAATATCTTGATCTTCCATTTCTAGGCGATATTTATTCCCTTTTTGAAAAACTTTTCCTTTTTGGACAATCTTATCCTCTTCAGGAATTTCTATATATAACGAAAAGTCTGTCTTTAATGTTTCAAAAGATTCGTATTTATCCCTAACTTTATCTAGGATCGCTTTGGCTTTAGGATCAGACTCTGCTGCTTGCATATATCTAGGACGTTGAGCTTCTAATGTCATCGTTCCTAAAAGATATATAGTACCAATAAAGAGTAGATGTTTCATATAACTGATTTAAGTGAAAGAGTATTTTAGACCTTATTCCAACTAATTTTAGATAGTTGGTAGAAAACATTTTTAATAAAGTCTACTAACATCTCCAATCTTTTACAAAAGTATATCCATTTAACGCTGCTGTCAAAGAAAAGTCAGTTAAAAAGCTGTTAAATTGAATAAAAGAGAGGTTAAGGTTATATTTTTAAAAAAGTAAATTCAATATTTTAAATCGTTTTAAAACCAGTACCTATGAAAACCAATCTGATATTGATTCTTTTCAGTTTACTAAGTTTTGACCTTTTGGCACAAGCTGTTGAGCGTGTTGAACCTCCCAATTGGTGGATAGGCATGAAATATAACCAGATAGAGTTAATGGTTTATGGTAAAAATGTAGCTTCATTACGCCCTACAATTAATTATAAAGGCGTAAAGATTAGGGAAGTCAAACAAGTCGAAAATAAAAACTACCTCTTTATAAATCTTACTATTTCTCATCAAGCTATTGCTGGTTCTTTTAAAATTGATTTTTATAAAAATAATACTAAAATACATAGTCATAACTATAAACTTAAAGAAAGAATAAAGGCTCGGTCTTCAACCGAAGGTTTTAATAGTTCTGATGTAATTTACTTAATTACACCAGATAGATATGCCAATGGTGACCCCAATAACGATGAGGTGCAAGGAATGAAAGAAAAACTCAATCGTTCTTATAAAGGAGGACGACATGGTGGCGATATAAAAGGAATAAGTGATCGCCTAGATTATATCAAAGACATGGGTTTTACGGCTATCTGGATGAACCCATTATTAGAAAATGATATGGAAAAGTATTCTTATCATGGTTATTCTACGACAGATTATTACAAAGTTGATCCTCGTTTTGGAACAAATGAGGACTATCGAGAATTATGTGAAACAGCTCGCCATAAAGGCATAAAAGTCATTATGGATATGATAGCCAATCATTGTGGTTCGGAGCATTGGTGGATGGAGGATTTACCTATGGGTGATTGGATAAATCAATGGGAAAAGTATACCCCAACCAATCATAAAAAAACAACGTTATTAGATCCTTATGCCGCAGAAGCTGATAAGAAGATATATTCAGATGGTTGGTTTGTCAAAACAATGCCTGACCTCAATCAACGCAACGACTATCTAGGAAGATATTATATCCAAAATACCCTTTGGTGGATAGAATATCTAGGACTTTCAGGGATACGTATGGACACCTATTCCTACCCAGATTTAGAATATATGGCACTATGGGCTAAAACAGTAATGGAGGAATATCCAAATTTTAATATCGTTGGTGAAGAATGGTATCATTTACCTACAGTTATTGCCTACATTCAGGATGGAAATCACAATGCTGACGGTTATCGTTCGTATTTGAAAAGTGTCATGGATTTTCCCTTGCAAATTGCTCTTACAAAAGCCCTCAATCAAGAAAAAACATGGACCTCTTCTTGGACGCCACTTTATGAAGCTATAGGTCAAGACTATCTTTATCCTGATCCTTATAATCTCGTCGTTTTTCCTGACAACCATGATATGAGTCGGATATATACTCAATTGAATGAAGATGTAGAGCTATATAAAATGGCAATGATTTATTTATTGACGACTAGAGGAATTCCTCAAATTTATTATGGTACAGAAATTTTAATGGGAAATAAAGGAACATCCGATCATGGCATCATTAGGACAGATTTTCCAGGAGGTTGGAAAGGAGATACCGTTAACCCCATCTCTCAAAAAGGATTGACAACACAACAAAAATCTGCTCAAGATTTTTTAAAACAACTCTTGAATTGGCGAAAAGATGCAACCGTTATCCATAATGGTCAATTTTTGCATTTTGTTCCTGATAATGATGATGTATATGTTTATTTTAGATACAATGATGCTGAAAAAGTCATGGTTATTTTAAATAAAAATCAAAAAGAAGTTGAACTAGAACTCAAACGCTTCAATGAACTATTAGAAGGTCATCAAAATGCTAAAAATATTATTACCAATAAGTCCATAGCGTTAGGTGAAAAAATAACCATTCCACCTAGAAGTGGAATGGTTCTAGAATTAAATTGATTTTATTCAGTAGATTGCCGTTTTTGTTCCTTTTCTATTTTTCTAAAGCTAACATATTCCCATACATTGTTGCTTTTATTACTAAGTGTCACTTCCTTAAAATTATGAACAAAATCTCCAAATTCTTTATCTAAAATAAGGAATCGATTTCCTTCGCCCTTATAGGCTTCAAATCTACGTTCTTCAATGTCTTCTACTGTTCCTGCATTAATGATAGATACTAGACATAAGGCTGCTAAAAAACCAATTAAGGTTGACTTGATTTCTAATTTTTTCATTTTTTAGTTGTTTTAATAGTTAAAGGAAATTTTGATTTTAAAAACTCGCTAGTAGAAAAGTGTATAGAACAAATGTTCACGTAAAAATCCGTTAATTCAAGCCTTTTTATCCTTAACTGAGGTTAAATAAATTAATTCAACATAATAAATTGATTTACAACCAATTGAGTATTTAAAAAATATTATTTAAACAAAAATTAACTAATCAAAAAATTATTTGTTGAAGTATTAACAAAAATGTCAATAAAGAAAACAGTAATAAAAAGAGGGAATAGAGGAAATGGATAGAATAAATTTAATTCTTCAAAGTATTTCTTTAATTAAAACAACTATTTTTGCACAAAAATTTTATGCTTTGAAGCAGTATCGTAAATAATTACAGCATAAAATCGGTGATACTTTAATTAATTGAATTATGGCAAGTAGTAAAAAAGATATAGAAGAAGACGAGGAAAAAAAGAAACTCCTGCCTTCTAAAGAGACGCTAAAAGAATCCTTAGCAGTATTCAAATACGTACGTCCATATATGTGGTATCTCATCATTGGATTAGTCTTACTCGCTATTTCTAGTGTTGTCTTTCTTTTTATTTTCAAATTATTCCAATGGATGATCGATGCAGCTTCAGGAGATTTAGGGTTGAATTTATCCCTGTACGATCTGGGGTGGATAATGCTAATTGTGTTGGTTTTGCAGGGTATTGTCTCTTATTTCAGGGTAATACTATTCGCACACGTTAGTGAAAAAGCTACTGCGGATTTAAGAAAAGCATTATACAATAAAATAATATCTTTACCACTTGTATTTTTTGAAGAAAATCGAACGGGAGAACTCGTTAGTAGATTAACAGATGATGTCGAAAAATTGTATGCTGCTTTTTCGATTACGCTTGCAGAATTTGTACGACAATTAATTATCCTTATTGGCGGTATCATTTTCCTAGCATTTACCACCTGGAAATTAACGCTACTTATGGTGGCAACCTTCCCTGTAATCGTAGTCTGTGCAATGTTTTTTGGAAAGTATATTCGAAAATTATCAAGAGAACGTCAGAAAGAGGTTGCAAACGCCAATATCCATTTGAGTGAATCGGTTTCTACTATTCAAGTCGTCAAATCATTTTCGAATGAAAATTTTGAAAGCGGAAAATATCGCCAAGCCAATCATAATATTGTAAGTATAGCGATGAAATTTGCTAGAGGACGAGCTTTATTTTCTTCCTTTATTGTTACGTTCTTATTTGGTGCAATCTGCTTTATCTTATTTAGAGCCGCTTTGATGTTACAAGCTGGAACAATTACTTCTGGTAGTTTAGTTGCATTTGTTTCTTATACGGCTATTATAGGCGGAGCGATCGCAGGGCTTGGAAATTTTTATACTCAATTATTAGGAGCTTTAGGCGCAACTGAAAGGCTTAGGGAAATCCTAGAAGAAGAAAATGAGGTGAATATGGAAGATGGGCATTTACCTGCGATAGAACTGCATGGTGATATTGCTTATGAAAATATTCATTTCAGTTATCCTACGAGAGATGATATTCCTGTAATGAATGGTTTGAGTATGGATATTAAAGCAGGACAAAAGATTGCACTCGTTGGAGCAAGTGGAGCAGGAAAATCTACCATTGTCCAGTTACTGATGCGATTTTATGATTTGCAAAAAGGGGCGATTAAGGTCGATGGTCAAAATATCAAAGACTATAATATTACCCAATACCGTAAAAATATCGCCATCGTCCCTCAAGAAGTTTTATTATTTGGAGGAACGATAAGAGAAAATATTTTATATGGAAACCCCGATGCTTCAGAGGCAGCGATTATGACGGCTGCTAAACAGTCAAATGCTTGGGAATTTATCGAAAATTTCCCTGAACAAATGGAAACGATCGTAGGGGAAAGAGGCATTAAATTATCGGGAGGACAACGACAACGGATTGCTATTGCTAGAGCCATTTTAAGAAATCCGTCTATCTTAATCCTAGATGAGGCGACCTCCTCTTTAGATGCGGAATCTGAAAAAATTGTTCAAGAGGCGCTCGATAAATTAATGGAAGGAAGAACATCGATCATTATTGCCCATCGTTTAGCGACGATTAGAGAAGTTGATTGTATCTATGTGATTGATAAAGGAAAGATTATAGAAAAAGGGACACACGAAGAATTGACCTTATTAGAAGATGGTGCCTATAATAGTCTTGCAAAATTACAATTCGAGACGATTTAAACTATTGTACGAAACGATAAAAACAATTTATGAACAAACTAAAAATTGGCTTGCTGGGACTAGGGCATTTGGGAAAAATACACGCCAAGTGTATCAATATGACGGATTGCTATGATTTTGTAGGTTGCTATGATATTAATGTTGAAAATAGTCGACAAATAACGGATAACTTGGGAATTCGATCCTTTAAAAATTTAGAAACACTTCTTGATGCTGTCGATGTTGTTGATATTGTTACACCTACCATTACTCACTTTGAGTTAGCCCAAAAAGCGATAGAAAAAGGGAAACATATTTTTATTGAAAAACCCATCACCCATACTGTTGAAGAAGCCAAACAACTCATTGCACTCTCCCAAAAGCACAATGTAAAAGTTCAGGTAGGTCATGTAGAACGTTTCAATCCTGCCTTCCTTGCCCTAGAAGATTTCGCATTGAATCCTATGTTTATTGAAGCTCATCGATTGGCAATGTTTAATCCTAGAGGGACGGATGTTTCCGTCGTTTTAGATTTGATGATTCATGATTTAGACATTGTTCTCAACCTTGTGAAATCCGAAGTCGTTTCAGTTAGTGCTAGTGGTGTTGCTGTATTGAGTGATACTCCTGACATCGCTAATGCTCGTTTAGAATTTAAAAATGGTTGTGTAGCAAATCTTACTGCAAGTCGCATTTCCTTAAAACAAATGCGGAAAGTACGCTTTTTTCAAAAAGATGCTTATATCAGTTTAGACTTCTTAGAAAAAAATGCTCAAATTGTTCGACTTTTTGAAAAAGATGCTCTTAATATACCTCAAAAAGGAAATCTAATGCCATTGGAAACCCCCAAAGGAGAGAAACTGATTCATATTGATATGCCTGAAATTTCTTCTATCAATGCAATTAAAATGGAGTTAGAAACTTTTGCGGAGAGTATCCAACAAAATACTCGCCCTAAAGTATCCATCGAAGATGGTTATATAGCACTAAAAGTCGCTTATCAAATCATTGAAGATATTGACAAAAGAAAACAACTTTTGTGAAAAGAAAACGCCAATTACATACTCTTTTATATCGTATTGCTGACTTTTTAGCTGCTCTACTGGCTTGGGGAATATTTTTTTTATTCAGGAAAATTATTTTAGAAAATTATACTTTCAATATTCAGCTCTTACATGATGTTAATCTAATATTAGGATTAATAATTATTCCTACAGGCTGGATAATCTTTTACTATATCTTTGATAAATACAAAGATATTTATCGCTTATCTAGGCTAGCAACACTTATTCGGACATTCTTCCTTACATTTATCGGAGTGGTTTTTATATTTTTCGCATTGTTATTAGACGATCTAGTTTACAATTATAAAACCTACTATTTTTCATTTACAGCATTATTTATATTACACTTTACAATAACAGGTTTTATGAGGATGGTTATATTAACCAATTCAAGTAGACGTTTAAAAGCTGGAAAAATAACATTCAATACCCTTATCATAGGTGGAAATCAAAATGCCTTAGAATTATATCAAGATATTAATAACAGACAAAAAAGACTAGGGCAACACTTTGTAGGTTTTATAGATGTAAATGGAAATAGTACAAATGAGCTTTTGCACTTCCTTCCAAAACTAGGAAAGGTAAAGGACGTAAGTTCAATCATTAAAGAGCAAGACATTGAGGAAGTTATTATTGCTATTGAAACATCCGAACACAACCGTCTTAAAGAAATCCTTGGCATTTTATACGATTTTGGAGATAAAATTTTGGTAAAAATCATACCTGATATGTATGATATTTTATTGGGTTCTGTAAAAATGAATTATTTATATGGAGCTGTCTTGATAGAAATTAAACAAGATTTAATGTCAAGGTGGCAATTCATTTTTAAACGAACAATTGACATTCTTGTTAGTTCATTGGGTTTAATTATCCTATCTCCATTATACTTTCTTATCGCTTTGAAAGTACGATTTTCGTCTAAAGGACCGATTTTATATGCTCAAGAACGAATCGGATTAAATTGGAAACCTTTTATGATCTATAAATTTCGATCAATGTATATAGATGCAGAAGAAAAAGGTCCTCAATTGTCTGAAGAAGGCGATCAGCGTTGTACTCCTTGGGGAGCAACGATGCGTAAGTGGCGGTTAGACGAGTTGCCCCAATTATGGAATGTGCTCATTGGTGAAATGTCTCTTGTAGGGCCTAGACCAGAGCGATTATTTTATATAGAAAAAATAATGAGTCAAGCCCCACACTATAAATATTTATTAAAAGTCCGTCCAGGTATCACTTCATGGGGACAAGTCAAGTATGGTTACGCTTCTAATGTCCAACAAATGATCCAACGACTAAAGTTTGATATATTATATATAGAAAATATGTCTTTGGCTTTAGATATAAAAATTCTATTTTATACGATATTAGTATTGTTACAAGGGAAAGGAAAGTAAAACGTCTTATTTTTACTAGAGTTTATCTAATGGAAAAGATTATCTAAAATGATTTTCTTTACATTTGTAAGCAATCACTTTTAGATCGAAATCGTTTTTTTGAGTTTTGACTAACATTTTTATTAATAAATTAAAAAATATGAAAAGTAGTAAGATTTTAATTTTTATAGCCATGTTCTTATTAATCACAAGTCATTATAGCTGTAAAAAAGACGCCATCGTTTCGAATGCAGAAGATACGCTCCAAAATATCAGTAAGGATGCTTTCCAAGTAGCAACGTTCAACTTAAAAGACTTGATGGATGAAATGGACTATGAGGCTGTTAAAAAAATGGACTTTTTTCAAGATGGAATCAACCGTACCCATAAAGGAGAGTCCGTGATAGTAAATATCATGAAAAATCCCGAAGCATCAGGTCTTGACATTCAAAAAAATGTTTACACTTTTATGATGGTTAATCCTGATAATTTTCAAAATGGATTTACTGCTGCTAGTTTTAATTTAATCGATGCTGACGCCTTTGAAAAAACAGTAAAAGAAAGGTATGGCAGTCCTGAAGATAGGGGTACCTATAAGATGGTCAAGCGTGGTGGAAATGTCATTGCATGGAATAATGCAATAGGACTAGCAGGAGATGGGACTAGAAGGTATGTAGAAGATAGAGTAGAACAGTTTTTTAATACAAGCAAAGAGAATTCGCTTGCAAAAGATAGTGACTTAGTTAAAGCTTTTAGAGGCGATAATGATATTAATTTTTGGATGAGTTCTAATAATTTTGTTACAGAATCGAATGCTAAAGCTATTGCTATCGCAGGATATAGTAAAGAAGATTTGGAAGATAATTTTTTAAGAGGCTCTGTAAACTTCGAGGAAGGAAGAGCAATACTTGAATCGACATACGATATTAATAGAAGTCTGAAAAAAGATCTAGATTTACTATTTAAAGATGCCCCTAAAGTTGATTTTTCAGCAGCATTCCCAAAAGAAAATTTGGTCTCCTTAATGAGTCTCAGTTTAGATTTAAAGGGCATCAATCAACTCATCAAGGAAAAAGGATTTGAAGGTTTAATAAATATGGGGTCAGGACTTGCAGAATATGGCTTGACTACCAAAGATTTATTAAATACTTTTGGTGGCGATTTAGTAATAGGAATGTACAAACAAGAAGACACTGGTTCAGTTATTTTAGGGACAGATATTAATGAAGACTTGTTTGTTAAACTATTAAACATGGCAGAGCGTACAAAAGCCCTTACTAAAAAAGGTCAAAATCACTATTTATTTAATAACGAACGGATGAAACGTTCAATGGAAGATATGGCGAAACAAAGTGGTGGAGAGATAAGTATAAAAGGAGATTTACAACTTATTGTAGACAATGGTCGGGTCTTCATTTCCAATAATGAGGAATATATTCAAAAAATCAAAGGCGGTGGATTTAATATCGCTCAACGAATTGACAATAAAATTTATAGAGAAGCTACAAAACAAATCTTTGGAATGTATTCTTCTAAAAACTTTAGTATTGATACAGACGAAGTAGGAGACATTGAAATAGAAGGAATGAAAATCAAGGCTGGTAGAACAACAACAACCATGGAATTATTGATGGATAATAAAAATCAAAATGCCTTAAAAGAACTAATCGAAGAAATGAATAAAGCATATAAAAAAGATAAATCTAAACGACTATAGGTTTTAACATTTTATTAAAGTTTTAAAACGTTACTATACCAAAAACATACGTCTTAATGGCGAGTTTAAGTTTTTGAAATTTGGATAGGAGAGCACAAAATCCGTCCAAGTTGTAAAGTATTAGTTAAGATGTGAGAGGCACAATTAGTTGTGTCTCTTTTTTTATGCCTATAGAATTTTATTAAAAAAGGCGATGTCTTGTCAAGACATCGCCTTTTTTAATAAAACTAAGAAAATATTTTACTCTTTAATAAAACGTTCTGATAAACTAAAATCTTGATTGGATACTTTCACAAAATATTGTCCAGCAGATAAGTTAGAAACATTTATAGAAGAGAATGTTGTATTTCTATTTAATGCACCACTATATACATTTCTTCCAACAACATCAAAGATTTCAATAGTTGCATCTTGTAGTATAGTTTCTCCTAGCTCGATACGAATAACATCTTTAACTATGTTAGGAATAAGTCTAAGGGTCAAGCCATCAAAGTTGATAGTTTTCACTTGAGTATACTCGTAATTACCATTAAAATCCAATTGTCTTAATCTATAATAATTTGTTCCTTTCCCTGGATTTCTATCTACAAAGGAATAGCGATTAACCTCACTTGAAGTTCCTTGACCATTTACAAAACCAATAACATCAAAGTTACGACCATTAATACTTCTTTGAACTTCAAATCCTTTATTATCCGTTTCAGAAGCAGTTATCCAATCCAATTGAGCAGAACGTCTAGATGTTTTGGTAACTGTAAAAGACATTAACTCCACAGGTACTTCTACGCTACAAGTTCCTCCTAAAGATACACCTCCAAAACTAATATTATTATCTCCTGAAGTTCCCGCAGCTTCTCCTACGGCAACTAATACTTGATCAAACGGTCCGCCAGATACTGCTAAATGTGACGTTTCATCGTTACCACATCCATCAAAACTACTCGTTCCATCTCCATCACAACTTGTTTGTGTTGTAGTAGATGTAGGAATAGAACTAGGTCCAGCAATAGCATTACCACTATTCAAAATAACAACCTGAGCTGCTGCACCATCTATACCGTCCGTTCTAGTTTCCACATCACCTAAAAAGACACCAAAATCAGAAATAGCAGGATCGAAACTAAATATTATACCTGCACGATTCGTATCATAGACTTGATTATTATCAATACACGATTCACTAAAATTATCTACAGGATTTCCATTCTCATCAGTAAGTGGAAGAGGAGCATTTCCCTGCATTCCATTTGCAGAATTAATTGTAGGAGCGGTTCCACCGCCACAACCACAGCCAGAACTAATCGATGTTCCAGTACTTGCCATACCAGGATAACCAGCAATATCGATGTCATTTACTAAGGTAAAAGTAGCCGTACCAGTATAAGCTGTACCATCAGGCAAGATAAGACCTGTAATTGTACCCGTATACGTACAAGGATCCCAACTAATTGCACCATAAACAGGAGTATATACACCGCCTGCTGCAATACAAGCATCATCTAAGACTCCATGCATGGCATCATCTAAAGCTAATGCTGCATTATTCGCTGCAGAGCTATTTCCTCCTGCTGCTGCTGCATCTGTAGAAACATCAATAGTTGGAGACGTAATTTCGGGGCAAGTGCCTATAGCTATTGTTCCTGAAATTACAGGAAAAGAACAAGCACCTTGGCTATCGGTCAACATAATTGTATAAGTATCGCCTTCTATTACGGCAAATGAAATCGTACCATCTGTAACGGTAGCTGGATCATCTCCTGCATTAGCTACACCACTTCCATTGACGGTTATAGTTACACTAGCTTCAGCATCTAATCCACTATAAGGTACTGAAATAGTTAACGCATCATTACCAGCAGTATAAGCATCACAGTCAATACTTTCAGGACCAAAAGCAGTAATATCACAAGTAGGATCACATTCCATGCTTGGTATAGTTCCTGATACAGTTATGCCATCACAGACTCCTCCATTTAGAGTGATATCATAAGCATCTCCCTCTGATAATCCAATTAAAACAAGCACTCCATCAGCATCAACAGCAGGATCATCGCCAAATAATGTTGTTCCAGTAGTAGTAGTAGTAACAGATGTGATCCCTGCATCAACTCCATTATAGACAAAAAATAACGATACACCATCATTATCAGCACCACTTGTATTACTATCACATACAAGCGCAACAGGTTCGAATGTAACACCACAAGGAGGCGCATTACAAACGAGCATCAAATCTTGTAAGCGTACTCCTCTTCCTGAAGTTCCTCCATTAGAAAATCGAATAACAACATCACTACTAACAGGGCTGATGGTTATTGTACCACTAGAAATATAGGTAGAACTAGAAGGTGTAGCAGAAGTATAAGACTGTGTATAAGTTGCCCCTCCATCTAAAGATACTTCTATCACAGCTGGGTTTGCAGTCCCACTTCCAAAAGTTGCGAGATTGAAGGTAAGTTCTACATCTCCAGCACATCCAGAAAGATCATAAGATGAAGTTGTCAATAAATCTCCTGGGCTACCCGCTTCAAGCAAATAATAACTTGTTCTATCAATTGCACTAGATGTTACATTATTTGTACCCACCCATCCTGCTGGTAATGCTCCTCCACCAGCAACGTTAAAATAAGTTGTCTGAGCTTCGGTGTAAATAAAACTTACTGAAAGAAAGAAAAAAAGTAGAATTCGTTTCATAAATAGTGATTTTTAAATTTAAACAATAGGTTATACTTAAGAGTGTTGTGTCACAATTCCTACAAACATACTTAGAGTAGTATTTTTGTAGAAAAAGTAGAATAATTTATATATGAATTAAATTTGTGTTGAGTTTGTTTTAAACTTACTTGATTTTAAGTACAAAAGAAGTGATTTTTTGCATATTGGTTTTGGTTGTTATTGTTAATAAATTATGAATAAATTGTAAACAAGATTAAAGTAGGGAGGTTTTAACATTAAATATAACTTAATACTATGTCACTAAAGGTAATAAAAAACTATTAAAAAATAAAAAAAAATAAATATTAAAATATATTTTGTCTAAAAATGTATTTTTTTTTGAATACTAAAATAATTCCTGTTGACAAAAACGATAAAAATAGAGAATCAAAATATTATTATTTTTTGGCTTCGATTTTCGACCTTTGCTGTTTTCTTAGGGAGAGGGATTCAACACATAATTTGGGATGTGCCTATCAGAACATTGTTGTGGGATGAAAGCTGGATGAAATCAATTATTGAGCAATTTTTTCAAGTTTCTTGGGAAACTTATAGCACAAGTTTATCTGTTGACCATGCTATCAATATTACAATGATAGCTGTAGGCTGTTTTTATTTATTCTGTGCACTATTGGCTCTAGTCCTAAAAAAAGAGCCTAACCCCTTAAGCTATTTTTGGATTATTGGTTCTATTGGATTAATCTTTCTTGCCTTTCTATATTGTAAAGAAAAGTTCTTTAGTGTAGGTCAATTTTTTGAGTATTCCCTTCAGTTTTCAACTCCATTGTTTCTCTATATTTTTTATAAAAAAAATAAATTCAACTCAAGTATTATATTGCTACTCAAAATAGCAATTGCCTTAACATTTACCTGTCATGGATTATATGCTCTAGGAATCTATCCTCGCCCAGGTAATTTTATAGATATGACTATTAATATTCTACAAGTAAACGAACAACAAGCCATTCATTTTCTAAACTTTGCGGGAATAATGGATATAATTATTAGTATCGCATTGTTTTTACCTTTTAAATATGCAAGATGGGCAATATTCTATGCTATAGTATGGGGACTAGCGACAACAGCAGCTCGAATCTGGGCAAACTTTTATATTGAAATGCCCCTAGAAAGCATCTATACATGGTGGCATGAGAGTGTTTATCGAATTCCTCATGCTGTACTTCCTCTAGTTTTGTGGATTGTTCTAAAAAGGTAATAAATATTTTATAATTTTACTTTCTTTAGAACAAATAAGAGATTATATTGTAGTTTTTTCAAGAAAACATAAATTATCATAATAAATGCCCAATAGTTTAACCACCATTTTTTCAAAAATTCCCGATTTAGATACCAAAAGCACACAATTCTTAGTCAAAGCCCTAGAAAAAAATAATCTACCTGGATTTGATTATATTGAGTTTAAACAATCTATGCAAGCCCTTGTGAATATGCATATGGATGAGCCAACTGCTATTCGTTCTGCTTTTGCTACAGCTTCTACAATGGGATTAACTAAAGAAAAATTAGTTGAAACAGCAGATTATTATAAAAAGGTGCTGCAAAAAGAAAAGGGGCAATTTGATAGTGCGCTTAAAAATCAATTACAAGAGCGTGTAACGTCTAAAGAAGCGGATGTAAAAAATTGGGTTGCCCAAATTGAACGGTTGAAAACTCAAGTAAAAACATTACAAGAAAAAATCGATGCTTCAGGCGGGCAAATAGACGCTGCAAAAGCAAAGATAGAGGAAACAAATATCAGTTTTGCGAAAACGTTTGAGGCGATATTAAATTCTATCAACAGTGATATTGATAACTTCAAAACATATTTGTAACCTTTTTTATTATAAAATCAAAATAGAGTATTATGGCTGATGGAATTCATCCACCTGATTTCAAACAAAAAAAATCATTTTGGCAAAGACCAGAAGGTGTCACGGGTGCTATATTTGGTGTAGGAATAATAGCGGGGCTAGGATTTTTGGCTTATACCATTCTTCCACCATTGGCTGTTATTGTTGCCAATACATTATACTTAGGTCTTTTAATTGTTGCAGTAGTAGCCTTATTATACATGATCCTAGATCCTAAAATGCGCAATTTGATCTGGTATATGTATAAAAGTGTGATGCGATGGATAACAGGTGTTTTTGTAGAAATTGATCCCATAGGGATTCTAAAATCTTATGTTGACGATATGAAAGCCAATCTAAGAAAGATGAGTAAGCAGATTGGTAATCTAAAGGGACAAATGAGAAAGATGAAGGATTTTATGACGAAGAATGAAAAAGAAATTCAACAAAATCTTGCGATTGCTAGAAAAGCAAAGCAGATGGGAAAAGAACAGCAAATGATTCTTAGTACTCGAAAAGCAGGACGTTTGCAAGAAACAAATAAAAAGTATGCTGTACTACATAAGAAAATGACTGTGATGCATCGTGTATTAACGAAAATGTATCAAAATTCTGAAATTCTTCTTGAAGATACTCAAGATCAAGTCAAATTAAAGGAACAAGAGCGTAAGGTTATCAGAGCTTCACATTCTGCAATGAAATCTGCTATGAGTGTAATTAGCGGTGACCCTGATAAAAGAGCAATGTTCGATCAAGCCATTGAACATATTACAGAAGATGTTGCGAACAAAGTAGGTGAAATGGAACGCTATATGGAAATGTCAGCAAGTTTTATGGATTCTATTGATTTGCAAAATGCAACTTTCGAAGAAAAAGGAATGCAGATGCTAGAGCAATGGGAAAAAGAAAGTACCTCGTTCTTATTAGGTGATGAAAAAAACAATCTATTAGAAGCACCTGAAGATGATATTTATTTAGATCTCAATCAACCTACCGCCGAGCCACAGCGCAGACAAGATTCCGATTCTAATGATAAATATGATGATTTGTTTAATTAGAAATAATTAAAAAACATATAAATTAAAAAGCGATACTATTGTTATATAGTATCGCTTTTTAATTACGGCTACAGTTATAAATTCAAGCCCAACAGATATTCATTTATACTCATAATCTCTTGCTTTAAAACTTATTTTTGTTAAAAATTAAAAGTTTTATAAGAGTATGAATAAATTTCTAATTTTAATCGCCAACCTTGTTATTCTTATATGTATTCCATTCTTAGGATTTAGCCAAGTAGCTCCAGTTTATTTCTGTCCAGGAGAATCTGTTACATTAATGGGCATAAATACTATTACAAACTGTACAGACCAATTAGGCAATCCTTTTATAGTATCTTCCAATGGTCATTGGACTTCTTCTATTGGTGAAGAAATATCAAATCCAAGTGACTTCCAAATAACCATTTTTCCTACTCAAAGTGGTGTATATACTTATACAACTACCTCTCCTATGTGTCCAGAAGGGAGTACTGGTCCAATAGGTCCAAGTAATTCCATCAACTACTTAGTACTTCTAGACGAAAGCTGTCCCAATGTAGGGAATTGGGAAGTTGAGCTTCAAGTAACACTGGAGGGTTCTTTAAATTCCTCTACAAATGAAGTAGAAATTTCTTCAGAATATCCAATTCCTTCAGGACAACCTTTTCATAATCCTCCAAATGAATATTATGGCTTCGAATTCTTTCATAGTTATGTACCATATTTAAACTCTATTGTAGATTGGGTTTTAGTAGAATTACATATAGGCACACCTAATACAGATGGAACAGGAACAGTACCTATTAATCGTAAAGCTGGATTATTATTAAACGATAACATTATTTACGGTGTAGATGAAGTAACTGCAGAGCTAATGCCACTTACTTTTGAGGAAGTTAATTTAATAGATGATTATTATATTGTTATTAGACATAAAAATCATTTAGATATTATGACTAGTGGAAGTATTGTCCCCGATGCTAGTAATAATTATCAGAATACCATTCCCCTTCTACATATAGATGATGTATTTGGCGTAGAGCAATTGAAGTTTATGGGAACGAATAACAATGGAGAAGACGTCTATGCTATGTACGCTGGAGAAGGAACTTGGGATGGTGTAATTCAAACAACTGATTATGATCTTTGGTCAGAGAATCCCGCTATATTGAATCAATATGTACCTACTGACTATAACCTTGATGGTTCGGTTCAATCTACTGATTATGACTTATGGTTTCTAAATAAAGCAAAAATAGGTAATGCTCCTTTAATTCAAGAGTAGTATGCCTTAGAAGCTCTATCTATTTTTATTAAAATCTTAAAAATGAAATTTATATATAATATTATTTTTTGTTTACTATCATTTAACCTATTTGCTCAAGGAGGAGTAGAATTAAAGATAGAAGCTAGAACCCAAAATTGCACTACAGGGATATATATAGTTGATTTATATATAAAGCACAACATAAAAACAGCACAACATTATGTAGGCAATAGCAGTATTTTTTTTGAATATAATGCAGATGTTTTAAAATATACTGGACGATATAAATCCACAGCATTTAATGAGACTCCCCTTTGTGATTCAAGATATGGAAATTATACCCCTTATTCAGCACATTCTGTAGATGGAAAGACTGCTGGTAAGTTTTTGATAACACTTAATTTATCAAACCCTACAATAAATACAGTTTATGCCTGTCCATCGATTGATTCTTGGGTGAAGATTGGAGAGGTATATTTTCATGTGTTAGATGACTCCAGTTCACCACAAATCAAATTTGTAGGAACGCAAAGAGGTATTCCTACAAACACAAGGGGAACAAATTTAACAGACGATTCAAACCGTAAAAAATATAGACAATTTTTGAAGGAGCAAAGTAGCCCTTCATATAAAAGGTTATGTAATAATAATCAAGAATATAAAATCAACAATAGTATTAGAGAGCAAGTTGTTAATCATAATGACTATAAGGTCTTTCCTAATCCAATAAAGGATATACTTTATGTAGAAAGTATTACTGATAATATTGAAAAATTAAAAATAATCGATATTAAAGGGAGAGTATTGATGTATAAAAATTACATCAAGGAACAACAAATAGCCTTGAATATGACAGGGCTTGTTTCAGGAACTTACTTTGTGGTCATAAATGATAACACAATCAAAGAAGTAGTTGTAGCAGATTAAACGTAGAAAGAGGCTATATCAAGGTTGATATAGCCTCCTCTTCTATAAGTTATAATGCTCTAAGCATTTCTATTAATATTATTTAAATCTTCAAAAGCTTGAACTAAACGCTTTTTGAAATTTAACTCACCTTCTCTCAACCATTTTCTAGGATCATAATACTTTTTATTTGGACTATCTTCTCCATCAGGATTGCCAATTTGAGTTTGAAGATAAGCAGCATTCGTATCCATATAATCTCTAACCCCGCAAGCAAATGCCCACTGTTGGTCGGTATCAATATTCATTTTTATAGCACCATATTCAATCGCCTCTCTAATCTCTTCTCTAGAAGAGCCAGAACCACCATGGAATACAAAATTAATAGGTGTTTCACCTTCTAAGCCAAATTTTTCTTTAAGATGTATCTGAGAATTTTTTAAGATAATAGGTCTTAATTCAACATTGCCAGGCTTATACACACCGTGTACATTGCCAAAAGCAGCCGCAACTGTAAAACGGTTAGAAATAGCATTTAATTCACTATAAGCATAAGCTACCTCATCTGGCTGCGTATATAATCTTGAACTATCTACATCTGTATTATCTACACCATCTTCTTCCCCCCCTGTAACTCCTAGTTCAATCTCTATTCCCATACCAATAGGTGCCATACGACGGAAAAATTCAGTACAGATTTCTAAATTTTCTTCAATGGATTCTTCGGATAAATCCAACATATGAGAACTATACAATGGGCGTCCATATTTTTCAAAATATTTTTCTCCATAATCCACTAATCCATCTACCCATGGTAATATTTTTTTAGCACAATGATCCGTATGCAATACAACGGTAACACCATATGCTTCTGCTAAAGCATGAACATGATGCGCCCCCGAAATAGCTCCAATAATAGATGCTTTTTGGTTATCATTTGATAAACCTTTTCCTGCAAAAAATGATGCTCCACCATTTGAAAACTGTATAATGACAGGAGAATTGACTTCTCTTGCCGTTTCCAAAACAGCATTTACAGTATTGGTTCCAATAACATTGACTGCTGGCAATGCAAAGTTATTGTCATTGGCATAATTATATAACTCTTGCACCTCATCGCCATATAATACCCCTGGTCTAAACCTTGTTGATACTTTTGTCATGATTTAATTGTGGATTGAGTGAAAAAAATTTTAGCAATATTAAAAAAATATTTTGATATGTCCTATAATCAAATCAATTATTTAGTGTAAATAATACACAAAGTAAAATAATAATCAAACCTTTCGTTTAATCTTCGACTCTTAATTTTTCCCTAAGCACTGACAGGGCTTACTTTAAACCCTTCCCTTTTGAGTAGACGCAATACCCCTTTCTGTCCTGCTAGATGCCCTGCACCAATAGCACAACAAATCGACTGTTCTTTTGCCATGTCTGCAATTCGATTAGCCATGATGACATTTCGGTCATACAACATCATTTTACGCAACTCTCCTAGACCTTTCTTTCCCATCTTATAGAGTTTTTGAATATCCCCTGCTTGAAAATACTTAGTTAGTTGCAATGTTTTTTTTCGAAATTTTTTAAAATTTCGAGTTGTTTCTTTCAAGGATTTTATTTGATGCTTTAGAGGAATATTATCTAGTATATTTAATTGTTCTTGATAGGTTTCAATTCCTAGAGTAACTTTCCCCTTTAATCGAGCATATCGCCATAAATCTTCATCTAAAGAATATTGATTATCTGCCGAAAGCAGACTTTCTGTCAAAAGGTTTGTAATTAAAATAGGCTTTGCACTATTGAGATTTATTAGGTTGATGCCTGTTTTTTTAAATAATAGCTTCTGCGTTTTCTTAAAAAGTTTTTCTCCTAGTAGACGGTCTAAAGCCTCTCCTTTAGGGAGATCCATGGCATTTCCAGAAAGATTGAGATTGGCTTCTTCTAGGTTGAATTCAGTAGCGAATGCTTCACAGTTTTCAATCTGGCGATACATTAAGGATTTGAACGTAAAAGCAGCACTGTCTTTAATGTGCATTGTACCTATTATATAAGAAGGAGGAAGATCTTTTTTCCTAATTTCCCAAATAAGTGTATTTTTTTTCTTTTTCAATATTTAGTTTTTTAAGTACGATTAAGACGTTTCAAAAAATCTAAAAATAACGGCTCAACTTTTTGAAAATCTTCTCTATTGAAAGCATTTTGTCCATACCAGACTCGCTCAAAAATACGTGTAATCCGTTGAAAATCCTTGTATAATGTACTACCATTTAATTCCCTTTGGTAATCTCTATTTGTCTTATCTCTCTTCCACCGTATCAATTTTTTTAATGATAAATCTTTTATGGCTTGCAAAAAATAAAGTCGAATTGCTAGTGCAAAATTTCCCTCACTAATAGCTTGTCGAATAAACCCTTCTAATTCGCTTTCTTGCAAATTATTCTCAATTTCGTCTAAGTTAATGTCTGAACTGCTAGCCACTACTTTTTTATGAGTATTAAAGTTTAGATTAGCACCTAATAATCTAAAAATAATAAAGGCTATCAACAAAGCAAGGACTAGGATAAGAAGTACTTTAAAGATAGCAGCTCCTGTTGCACTTCTCTGCATATTCTGACGATAACGCTCATAGTTATTGCGTTGGTTTCTTTTATCTTTTTTCGTTTTATCTTTTCTCTTGACGTCAGGCACACCTGAATAATCAATATCTTTTGTAATCTCTTTCCAATATGTTCGATCAAGTGTTTGTTCCCTTACACTATTTTGAGCATAACTCGTATTGCCTATTGCTAGGAATAATATCAATAAAACAATATGCAAAATCCTTAATCTCAATTTTTAATCAATTAATATTAAAACTAAATCTAGTATTTATTCTCTTTCCATTCCCCTTATTCGCTTTTGTACACCAATCCTTTTGATACGACTAAAAAGATAAGGTGCTTCTTTAATTTCTAATAAGGTAAAATATAAAAGTCCTATACCAATAAACAATAAAGGCAATATCATGTGAATCCCCCAATAATTACTAAATGTTAAGAGAACTACAGAAACATCTTGGATAGAATCTTCATCAACAGGAAGATTCCATACAATGAATTGGTAGTAAAAATACATAAAAGGCGAATAAAGAATTAAGAATAGCAGAAAATTTATAAATAGGGTAATGAAGTACGTACCATAGACCTTAATAAAACCAGCCGTTAGTAAACTATACATTCTAGATAATCCTACAAAGGGACTTTTTTCTTCAAAAAAAACAATAAAAGCCCACAACAATATAAATGGTAGAAAACAAAATGCCGCAAAAATTATCAGTATGTTATCCGAAATCAAAATCGCATTAACCAAAAATGACAAGAAAGCTATACCGAAAAACCCTTTTAAATAGAATCCTCGATTTAACGATAATTGATGATTAGTTTGTGTTTGAGCATACAATTTTATAACATAGTAATACGATGCAAATAGACTGATAGCTACAAATAAACTATTAAGAAAATATGCAATAGAAAAATTATTATATTTAAAAAGTTGACCAACTATACCGATAATAGACGAAACAACAGCTTCTAGTATATTAGAATTGTCTGTTCCTTCTAGATAGTTGCTAATCAAATCCAACATACTAAAAGTATAGAGTTCCGAGGGACTTTTGTCTGTTAAAATAAAAATCCCTGAACAATATAGGAAAGCCAATACCAAAGCCATTAAAGATATAGACAAAGCATATTGTCTAAAAACCTTAAAAATATCTGTATAAATTTCTCCTGTGCTTTTAATAGCACTAAAGTTAATTTTATCATTCGCATCGGGAGGAAGTTTTTCTTCTCCTTTATCTATATTAAATCCAACCTTGCTTTTATAAAAAAAAGGATACCAAACAAAATAAAATAAAACAAAAGCGAGACAACCTAAAATAAAAAAGAGTCGGATAACATCAGGGGTTTCTGTATATCGGGTTAGGTAACCTTCAATAATACCTGCTAGGATAATAATTGGTGTAATGCCAATCATAATTTTCATGCCTCTTCTAGCTGACATTAAAAAAGCCTGAAGTCGGGTATACGTTCCTGGAAAAACTAAACCACTCCCCATTGTCATACCAGCTGCTCCTGCAATAATGATAGCCGATATTTCTAAAGTGCCATGTGTCCATATGGTCAAAAAGGATTCCCAGAAAACGCCTTTTTCATAAAAAAAATACTGAAAAGCTCCAACCATAATACCATTATATAACATAATAGCAATAGAGCCGATCGCAAAAAACACTCCTAATACAAAGGTACGAAAAGCGACTAGGAGGTTATTCAGGGTGATACCTAAGGACATATCAAACTCTCCTTTTTGTTTGTATACAGCCATTGGATCTCCTGATTCTATATTTTCAATCGTCATATCCACATAATAATCTCCTAGAATAACTCTAGGAAACTCAATATCCATAGCAGAAGAAAATGCACCAATCAAAAATGCTAGTACAAAAATCCCTAAAGACAGTTGAAAGGCCTTTTTTGATTGGAATACTAAATGAGGAAGTTCATCTGTCCAAAATTTAATAAACCGATTTTGACCTGTTCGTTTACTTTTATAAATACTATAAAATATCTGTTGCGCAAGATTATTAAGATACACCCTTACCGAACGGTTGGGGTAAAAGGTACGGGCATAAGATAGATCATCTGTAATTTGAATAAAAGCTTCCTTAAGCTGATCAGGATCTTTAGACTCTTTATTCAGAGCTGCTTCAACCGACTTCCATTTATCTTTTTTCTGTTTTATAAAACTGGTTTCACGCATATTGGGAATATAACAATCAAAGATTCAAAATCTTTAACTAATTTTTTCAAATTGGGTATACTTCCATAAGGCTTTTGGAATATTTATACCATCTGTTGTTTGATGATTTTCTAATAATGCTGCTACTATTCTAGGGAGCGCTAATGCACTTCCATTCAGCGTATGTGCTAATGCTTTTTTACCCTTTTCATTTTTATATCGTAATTTTAAACGATTACTTTGAAAGGTTTCAAAATTAGAAACAGAACTTACTTCTAACCAACGCTCTTGAGCAGCAGAGTAGACCTCAAAATCAAATGTCAGAGCTGATGTAAAACCAATATCCCCACCACATAGACGCAGTATACGATAAGGCAATTCTAATTTATCCAGAAGTCCTTCAACGTGTTTCAGCATCTCTTGTAGGGCATCATAAGATTTATCAGGATGTTCCACACGAACAATCTCAACTTTGTCAAACTGATGCAATCGATTCAATCCTCTAACATGCGCACCATAAGATCCTGCTTCTCTTCTAAAACATGGCGTGTAGCCACTCAGCTTTTTGGGTAAATCGTTTTGATGAAGGATGACATCTCTAAAAATATTGGTAACTGGTACTTCTGCAGTAGGTATCATATACAAATCATCAATTTGAATATGATACATCTGTCCTTCTTTATCGGGGAGTTGCCCTGTTCCTCTAGCACTCGCTTCATTAACAACATGGGGAGGAATAACTTCTTGATAACCTGCTTCTTCAGCAGCATCCAAGAAAAAATTGATTAAAGCACGTTGTAACTTCGCACCTTTACCAGTATACAAAGGGAAACCAGCTCCTGTTATTTTTGCTCCCATTTCAAAATCAATCAATTCATATTTTTTTGCTAATTCCCAGTGTGGCAGTTTAGCATCCTTTAAATCGGGAAAAGCCTTGTCCCATGCTTTGTAAACTTCATTATCATTCTCCCCTTTGCCTTGTGGAACAGTACGATGAGGAATATTAGGAATGTTCAACAAGTATTCTTCTAGTGTACTTTTAGCCTGTGTTAAATTGTCTTGAAGGATTTTAGCCGCTTCTTTTAGTTTAGCAACGCTTATTTTTTTATTTTCGGCTTCTTCTTTTTTACCTTGTTTATAAAGTTGGCCAATTTCACCTGCCAATTTATTACTTTGAGCTAAGAGATCATCCAGTTCACTTTGAGTCTTTTTTCGGCTATCATCTGTTTCTAAAACAGCTTTTAAAGTATCATCAATATTCTGAAATCCTCGTTTTATTAATCCTTGTTTTACAATTTCTAAGTTTTCTCTAATAAAATTTACTTGTAACATTAATTTTAAATTTGTCTTTTAATAAATTGATTTTGAATTAGGTAAAAACAATAGCCCTTACTATTTCGTTCCTTCATGGGAAGAATAAAAGAAAATAATTTTAATAATTTTTGCAAATATACTATTTGAATTCAAAAATTAGTTTAAATTTGCGTTACCATATCAATCTTTCGCCCCAAATAGTTTTAAAAGAGAGATTAATTTTTTCCTATTTATTATAGTCCTCCTTTTTTTGTGAATTGGAATTAAATTTACGAGTATTATAATACATATATTGTCAATAACATTGATCATAATGATTACAGTGTCATTAGTGTTACTTGATGTGAAGTTAAACTTCTCCTTTCAAATTAAGTCCACATTTCATTTCTTTAGAATTGATGGTTTAGACAGGAGAGTATTTGACTTTTTATTTTCAGAAAGATATGATTAGAATAGATTGATAACATTTAAAGTTTCAAAGAAACTGCATTTAATATTATATGCCCACAAATTAGAATTTTTTTAAAATAAAACATACCTATCTAATACCTTACACTAATACAACAAAATTTATCTGAATTATTAATACATAATTATGTACGACATTTTGCAACTTAATGAAATGCTTGTTCCTGAGTTGAAAGACTTGGCTGAAAGATTGGAACTAAAAAATTATAAGCGGTTAAACAAGCAAGAGTTAATATACAAGATACTTGACGAACAAGCCTTGAATGCAGGTGGAGAAAAAACACCTAAAGCGAGTGAAAAAGCAGAACCTCCCAAAAAGAAAGAGTCTCCGAAGCCGAAACGAAAAAAAGCGGAGAACACTACAAAGAAGGAAAAAGTAAAAGAGGAGAAAGAAGCACCAACAATGAAAAAAGAACCTCGCAAGCGCCGCCCTCGCACGAAAAAAGAGGAGAATAATAAGGTTGTGGCGTCAAAAAATGAGCGAGAAGAGCCAAAAATAGTCAAAGAACGAAAACCTAGTCCACCACCGCCGCCACCAAGAGAAAGAGAAAAGTGGAAACCAGAAGATAATAGAAAAGAGAATAGTAAAAAATTTGATATCGATTTAGATGGGATTGTAGAAGGTGAAGGTGTACTACAAATGATGCCTGATGGTTATGGTTTTTTGCGCTCTGCTGATTATAATTATTTGACTTCTCCTGACGATATTTATGTCTCCCCTTCACAAATCAAACTTTTTGGATTAAGAACTGGAGATACTGTAAGAGGTTTTATCCGTCCTCCTAAAGAAGGTGAAAAATACTTTGCGCTTTTAAGAGTCTCTAGAATTAATGGTCTTTCAACAGAAGAAATCCGAGATCGTGTTCCTTTTGATTATTTGACACCTCTTTTTCCTAGAGAAAAATTCAACCTTGTCAATACTACAGGAAAAGACTATGGCAACAGGCTAATTGATCTCTTCACTCCTATTGGTAAAGGACAAAGAGGATTGATAGTCGCACAACCTAAAACAGGAAAAACATTTTTATTAAAAGATGTTGCAAACGCTATCGCAAAGAATCATCCTGAATGCTATTTACTAATTCTCTTAATAGACGAAAGACCTGAGGAAGTAACAGATATGAAACGCAGTGTAAAAGCTGAAGTAATCGCTTCAACGTTTGATGAGCCTGCAGACGACCATGTACGAGTAGCAAATATTGTATTAGAAAAAGCCAAAAGACTCGTAGAATGTGGTCACGATGTCGTTATTTTGCTAGACTCGATTACTCGATTAGCACGAGCATATAATACTGTGGCACCTGCTAGCGGAAAAGTACTTTCTGGTGGAGTTGAAGCCAATGCACTTCATAAACCTAAACAGTTCTTTGGAGCAGCACGGAATATAGAATATGGTGGTTCTTTAACGATACTTGCTACTGCACTTATTGATACTGGTTCTAAAATGGATAGTGTCATATTTGAGGAGTTCAAAGGAACAGGTAACATGGAATTACAACTGGATAGATCCTTAGCCAATAAACGTTTATATCCTGCCATTGATGTAACAAAATCGAGTACTCGTAGAGAAGAGTTATTGATGGATAAAGATACTTTACAAAGAATGTTCATCCTACGCCGTCATCTAGCAGATATGAAGCCTGATGAAGCAATGGAATTCATGCTATCTCAAATGAGAGGAACGATGAACAATAGTGAGTTCTTGGTTAGTATGAATGGATAAAGTAAATGAACACATAGTAACTTTCTATAGTCAAAATAACAAAATAACTATGAAGGCAAATATTTTATTCTTATTTCTATTACTATTCTTTCTTGCGTGTAATACAACGCCTAATAATTCTACTGCCGATCAAGAGCCTAAAGCAGAAGCAAGCTCTGATAGTGGTGTATCTATCGAACCCTTTGCAAATTCTTATGCTTTTAGCGATGCAAAAATTAACGGTTTTAGCTTTAAAAATGGCAAATTCAACTTCAATGTTGAAGGGGAAAAATACAAATTAGGGGAACAGACACCAGACGTAGAACAAAAAGTATGTGCCAACTCTGGAAAAGGTCAACATATCCACTTGATTGTCGATAATGCTCCTTATGCTGCTAAATACACGGCAGATTTTGATTATTCTATAGGTGATGGCGAGCATTACTTATTAGCTTTTTTATCTCGTTCTTACCACGAAAGTATTAAAACGAATGATGCCCATGTTGCCAAAAAAGTAAGCATTAAAGGAAATACTATAACTGCTTCTGAAGACATCAACGAACCAATGGTTTTCTACTCAAGACCGAAAGGAACATATACAGGAGCGAATGATACTAAAAGAGTCATGTTGGATTTTTATTTAAAAAACACTACAATCTCTCCCACTGGTAATAAAGTCAAAGCGGACATTAATGGGCAAGTATTGCTGATAGATAAATGGCAGCCTTACTACCTAGACGGTTTGCCAATGGGCGAAAATACGATTACCCTAACATTGGTGGATAAAGATGGGGAAAAAATTGATACCCCCCTTAATCCTGTCACTAGAACCTTTACCTTAATGCCAGAAAAACCAACAGCACAATAAAAAAAAGTTTAAAAAAATTTTCTTATCAAGCGGAACTATTCTATTTTTGCACCGCTTTCTTAAATAGCAAATGGTAGTTGTAGCTCAGCTGGTTAGAGCGCCGGATTGTGGTTCCGGAGGCCGCGGGTTCAAATCCCGTCTTCTACCCTCTTTAAAATCAAAAGACGATTCTGTATACAGGATCGTCTTTTTTATTATTCTAATTTACAAAAACATCTACCCTACTCCAATGCAAATATCGCTTTATCAAGGGCTGTTTTTACATCTTCTATGGGAAAATCTAGTTCAGACAAAACATGAACTTGTTCGCTCGTTGTTCTTACGACTAAAATCTTCGCATTTTTTCGTTTAATCACACCCGTTTCGCTATTATTATCTTGGATAAATGCCGATTTAATATCTCTTAGTTTGGTTGTGCCATATTGAGTTTGAAAGGTATCTTCGGTAATGGTAACAGGTATTGTTTTTGCTTTTGCCCACCATCCAAAAAAGGCAGTAGAAAACGCAATTAGCGTAGCAAAAAACGCTAACATTGCCCATATATTTTTTTTAATTTTTAATAATAATAGACACATTATCAAGCCGAAGGTTCCAAGACCTGCTCCTAGCCAAAAGGAGAGATCATTACTATTATATATGGGTTCAAAAATAACTTCTATGGGTATCATTCAAATGAGCTTATTATGCTAAATCTTTAATATTTCGTACAAATCCTTTCACCCCTGCTTCTTTCATTACTTTTTTGAGCCGAGAGGCATCTGATTTATCATCAAAGTCGCCGACCACAACTTTATAAACCGTTTGACCATCCAGTTCGTTGATACTGACAATTATCGGTTGTTTAAAAGCAGATTGCAGTTTTTCTACCTGGATTAACACATTACCATATTCAGCAAAAGCACCTATCTGCACTCCAAAGCCCTCTGGTTTTTTCTTCTCAACATTAAAACGAAAGATGCCCCTTCCCTTTTTAATATCTTCTTCTACTTCTTCTGGTATACCTCCTGTGTCTTTCAATCTTAATGCTTCTTTTACAGCCTTATCAGCATTCACTCGTCCGTAACCATATTTTAAAGAATGCCCTTCTGTATTGTATTCTAAAGGATCACCAATTTTATCTGCTGTATCAATTAAAATTTGCTTGACGTCCTTGGCGGTCAAATCTGGATTTGCCGTCAACATTAAAGCACAGATGCCTGCAACTAGAGGGGTAGCACTAGATGTTCCTCCAAAGTGTTTATGGTGCGCACTTCTATCGATACCATCCCACCAGTAACGGTAAGCTCCTACCTCCCACGAGACTCCATTATCCCAAGAAGCCCTAGAAGCGGTAATAGGCCAATCGCCATTAGATGGTGCTACAATCGTTACTTCTCGTCCTCTATTGGAATAGGTAGCGTGTTCGTCTTTACTCGTACTTGCTCCTACACAAATTACATCGGGATGTGCAGAATAATAATTTACATAATCCAAACCCTCATTTCCAGCAGCATAACAAATAACCGCTCCTTTTCCATTACGTCCTTCTCTAGCGGCTTTGGCTATGGCTTCTGCTTTTAGTGCATTGAGCGCAAATTGGGATTCTGTTGTCCCCCAACTACAACTGATAACATCCGCACCATTATCAATACAATGTTGAAACATCTTTTCGGTCGCCTGCCATCCAAAGGAAGTACCACTAATCGGCATAAACTTAGCATTGGGGGCAGCTCCTACAATACCCGATCCATTACTACGAGCCAATGCTACACTAGCACAGGGCGTACCATGTGTATAAGTCGGATCTCCTTGTAGAACATTTTTAGAATTCGTCCACAAATCATATTGATGCACAACCCTATCTTTTAAATCAGGATGCGATAAATCAAATCCATTATCGATAACGGCAATCGTTATATCTTTAGATCCCATATTCCCCAATCGATCCCAAGCGTCAATTACTTTTGCATCCGCACCTTTCTTAATCCGCCAATTCGCATCAATAATAACCCCCTCATTTCTCAAATGCCATTCGTGCTTAAACAATCCGTCTGTTGGAGCTGCAACAGGCATATATTCATCTACAATAGAGTCTAAATCTGGTTCAGCTAATTTCACCAAAGATATATCTTGTAAATAAGCTGCTACTTTTAAAGGGTTGGGTGATTTATCCGTCACTCTAGCCACTATTCTATTCTCTCCTTTATTAGCAACTACTTTTAAAGCATATTCATCAAGCACCATCTGTTGTTCAGATTTATCTGTTCCATCTGCAAAAATGATATAAATATCTCCCGTTGCCACAATTGGTTTACGACTTTTTTCACTATAATAAACGTGTGTTCCTACTTCTACGGAATCTTTTTTTCTTACTTCATCTAATTTTTCATCTAGAGAAACCCTCCGACTACTACGCTTCAATGTAACAATCTGAAAACCGCCTAAATTTTCATGAATCTTGCTATTAACGTCTTCATCACTTTCAATTGATTTTGCTACCAATTCACTTTCCTTAGTTTTAATACCAACATACTTTTGGCTTTTTCGTAGGGTTAGTTCTGTTTTCCCTGCTTTGACGGTTATTTTACTCATAATCAGTTTTTTTGTAAGGCTTGAAGTTAAAATAGATGTTTAGCGAATTTCATTCAAACACTCAAATTTGAATAAAATTCAAATATAACGACAATTTGACAAACAGCTTTGAAATACGAGATAATTTTTTCTATAATATATTTCTCCTTCAAGTTGTGCTGATTTTGCAAAAAGTCAAGCATTTATACTTAATATCCAGACTAAACTTAATATAAAAACACTAAAGAAAACAATAGACAAGAATGAGGGTAAAGCCAAAATAATTAATATCAGTATACAAGCTATTAACCTTAATCCTTCTAAAAAAAACGTCCAACGTTTATTTTCCATTAAACTGCATACAATAATTACAGAAACGACAAGCATTCCTCGAATCAGCAAATTCAATTCTGAAATAAAATAATTTTCAAAAACTAGTGCTAAAGTCAATAAAGTAGTTAGTACTACAATTTGAATACTGGTGTAAAAAATAATTGACGGAGAAATCGGGTTCGTTACTTCCTCTGTCAAACTTTTTTTGACATATTTTTCATAAAAAAAATCGGGCCTTCCAAACCAAATATACAACTTCTCCTTCCAGTTGGATGTACTACAGCTCGAATTATATAAATCTACATATACATGGGTAAAAGCTCGAACAGGATTTAAACTTGTAAAGCTATTTTTTAAACCATATTTTGCTTCTTCATTTTCTTGTTGAAATGTTCCAAATAATCTATCCCAGATGATAAACATTCCTCCAAAGTTTTTGTCAATATACTGTGGGTTACTCGCATGATGAACACGATGGTGTGAGGGTGTCGTCATAAAATACTCAAGCCATCCAAGCGACCGAATTGTGGCGGTATGAATGAAAAATTGCCAAATTCCAGAGATGGTCAATGCAATAAGAATCGATTCAGCTGTAAACCCAAAAATAGGAAGAATACTCATAGGAATAGCTCTAAAAACGTGTGGTAGGATACTGTTTCTAAAAGCAACGGTATAATTAAATTCTTCTGATTGATGATGCGTGACGTGTGCCGCCCATAGGATATTAATGGTATGCCCTCCTCTATGAAACCAATAGATAATAAAATCTAATAAAATAGTTAGTATTAACCAATACAGTCCATTTTTTTCAAAATGAAACATTGCAAAATGACCATACAGCCAATCCATCCAGAGGTATAGTCCTAGAAAAATATACACGTCTAAAGCACGTTCTATAATTCCACAACTTGTATTTAATACTGTGCTTTCAAACTTGAATGCTTTAATATTATGTTGTTTTGAATATAGCCATTCTAAACAAACAACTAAAAATAAAAAGGGGATGAACAAAGGCAAATAATGTAACTTTAGCATAATCTGTTATTTAGTTAAGCAAAATGCAGTAAGCATTATCTCTCCATTTTCTAGTCTCAATTTAGACTGAAAAGTCTTTAGTTGGTTTGCTAAAAATGCAACGACATGAAAGATTTTTTATTTAAATTAAATTATTTTTTATGTAAAATTTTAGATTATTCCTTATAAAACTGTTAGCATCCAAGTCATAATTTATAATCATTCTCTTAGTCGGCTAAACACAGTATAACACACAAATGTTTATTAATCAAGTTTTTATAGTAAAAATCTACTAAAATCAATGCTGCTCTAATTTTAATCTTCTGTTAAAAATTAGATAAGTTCCAATGCTAGGATTATCTTTGTAATAAATTATTGTTTCACAAATTGAATTTAAAATGAAGAAATTAGTTAGTGTACTTACTTTCACACTATTGATACTAGGAGCAAATAACCTTATTGCACAAAAGATAGGACATATTAACTCAGCAAAATTGTTATCAGAACTACCCGAGGTAAAGAGTGCAAACTCTAAGTTGGAAGCATTCCAAAAACAAAAGGTAGCCAAAGGGGAGCAAATGGCAAAGGCTTTTCAAGCAAACTATATTGCTGCGATGAAAGAAGTAGAAAGCGGCACAATGTCACCTGTAAAACAACAGGAAAAAGAGGCTGCTTTAAAATCTGAACAAGAGGCTATTCAAAAATACGAATTTGAAGTTCAACAAGCCTTAGCAAAGAAGAGAGAAGAGTTATTATCTCCTATTATAAATAGAGTGAATACCGCCATTTCTCAAGTTGGGAAAGATAATGGTTACGATTATATCTTTGATTCTAGCTTAGGTGTTTTAATATACTTTAAAGAATCTGATGATGTAACAAGCTTAGTTAAACAAAAACTAGGCATATAAACATTTGGTATTTCACCATTTTCAACTGCACTAAAAAACATGAGTCATCCCAAAAGTAATGTACTCACGTAAGATTATGAAAAAAA
>JAHDBJ010000056.1 GCA_020630435.1 Saprospiraceae bacterium | reverse complement strand
TTTTTATATTAGATAAAATGTACTCCTATTCTACTACTACATTATCTACTCTATACGAAGTCGTATTGGCTGCTGCTGTTCCTTCATATTTAAAAGCAACATAAGCTGTGCCTGAGAATCCTGATAGATCAATAGTTCCTGAAGGAATCCATTCATGATTTGGATCGCTAGAACCTGCAATCGTACATGGTAGTGTATTCCAAGTCGCTCCTAAAACATCCGAACCATCAAAATCTGTCGAAATCCATACCGTTAGTCCATCATGTGCATAAAAGGCTTGAGCCGTTTCGAATGAGATACTTGAGGCTTCCGATAAGTCTATACCAGGAGTGATTAACCATGCTTTGTTGCTTGCAGCATCCGCATTATATGAAGACATCTGAGCGTAAACATTACCACTAAATTCTTTAGCTATCCATACTCTATCACCTTCTTCTTGGAAATTTACCCATCCATCCAGCATAATATTATCATTATTACCTAAACCAGAAAAGTCTTCATTAACCATATCGGAGCCACCGCCTCCGCCACCACCGCCACTTCCTCCATCACATCTCGTTCCTGTAAGGTTTACATCGACAGTATTTCTCAAAACTAATTGATTAGTTCCTTGATAAATCGTATAGATTGCTTTTAATGAACCATTGCCCGCAGCTAGTGTTTCTTCTGCAAAATCGGCAAATCTACTTGTTCTTACGATAATAGAATTCCCATCACAATCTTCTAGGGTTCTATTCGTTCCACTAACATCGCTTTCAGCATATATTGCTCCTTGTTCACTATCTGCAAATTGTACATTACTCAATTCTATTAAAGTGTTTAAATCTGCTGTAGTTAAGGCATCTATCGTTTTGATAGTAGAAGTAACGGTTTGACCTAAATCACCAGCAACAACATAGGAACTGATATTACTAGGTTCAATCCCATCACCATCGGCATTAAGGCTTAGTTGTGGTGTTCCATTATAATCACCAATATATAAGCCCATTGTTTTAATATAGACTTTGCGACCTATAGGATAGGTAGCATTTAAGCCTGTATCATTCATTCTAATTTGAAGTCCTCCTGTACCATCTTGAACGATAATATTTTTGTAGAAATTTCCAGACTCATCATCTGCAGCAACGACAGCCTCAACAATTAAGTCCGAAGTGATTTGGGACGCTGCATCTCCTATGGTATGTATTGCTAAAACATCTGCTAAGGAAGCATTAGGCGTTGGAATTTCTCCACCTCCGCCACCAGTACCGCACCTTGCACCATCAAGCGCTACATCAGATAGTTGACGAATGGTCAATTGTTTAGTATTACCAAAAACAGCATAAATTGCAGTCAACGTTCCGCCACCATCAGGAATAGTAGCACCTGCAAAATCAGAAAACCCACTACTTCGTAGGATAATATTGTTACCATTACAATCTTCTAATTCTCTATTTTGAGTTGATTGATTTACAGCATCCGCATAAGTATCTCCAACTTCAGAACTTAAAAATTGTACATTTTCTAACTGGATTAAGGTATTAATGTCATTAAAACCTAAATCATTGATGGTTTTTGTTGTTAAAGGAATGGTTTGATCTCTTTCTCCTGTAACGACATAAGTGCTAACTAAGGATTCAGGAACACGATCTGCGTTAGCATTAATACCCATTTGTGGTGTTCCATTATAATCACCAATAAATAAGCCTTGACATTTAATCCAAACCTGACGACCAAGAGGATAGTCATTATACAACTCATTGACATCAAGTCGTATCTGTATACCTCCTGTAGCATCTTGAATGAATAATTGTTTGTAAATATTACCAGATACATCATTACCAATTACAACCCCTTCGATAATAGCATCAGAAGTAATTTCAGTTGCAGGAGAACCTATGGAGTGTAGTGCAAGAATGTCTGCTATAGTCGCATTCGCTACAGGCTTAACTTCTTCAGGTAAACCCGTAACAGGTGGTTCATCAAAATCCTGATCAACACATGCCGTATATCCTAACAGTAAGGATAAGAAGAAGAATGATATTAATTTTATATTTTTCATTGTAGAAATAATTTTATAGAAGTTGTTTAAAGATATTAAAGGAAATATTCTTTTAAGAACTTCGTCTAAAGAATTAGTGTTTTCTAATATTAATCAAAACTAAAAAGTACGCTTGCAAAATAATTCAATCCGTAACCATAGTAGTATTTATTTTCAAATCGGTTGATATTCTCTTTATTGTATCTAAACTGTTCATATCCACCTGTAATAAAATCTTGATTGTCTAAAATATTATTGACACCAAGATTAATGGCTACATAATATTTACCAAATTTGAAAGACTTTCTAGCAAAAACATCAACCGTAAATTGTGGATCAACTTCCGTTTGTTCTAGTACTGTTTCATAAGATTCTAGGAGGTCTGATTGTGTTTGAGGAGTTGAAATGCCCTCTGCTGTTAATGCCCAATCAGTACGTCTTAAAGGAAACATATCTATCCATATCCCTCTAAAATAATTCAAATTTGCACTAATTGACCAGAAGTTTGCGCCTTGATAACGTAAGCCTACTGTAGAAGCTAATTCTGGAGAACCAGAAACATGGAAGTTTTCCCAGTAAACCGTTTGTAAAGGTTCTACACTTCTAAAGAGATCTTTTTCATCAATATCCAAATAAAAGTTTTGAGTTGGACGATTGGTATAAAGATTTTGACTATAAGCAACCGCAGCACTAGCAGATAGACCACCAACAATTTTAGTCTCCCCACCAACTTCTATACCCGCATGCCGAGTATCAAAACCATTGACAATATAATTCACAAACCCACCTGTAAATTGAAAATCATTTTGTGGATCTTCACTATTAATACCTGGATCATCCAAATAAAAACTACGATTTAAAAATTGATCTTTAAACTCCGTTAAATAACCTGTGATTCTAAGTTTTGCATAAGGAGCTTTTAAAATATAACCCCCTTCTACAGAATAGAACGATTCACTCTTCAAATTGTCCACTACCTGATCCCTCGTTCTAGGAGCTACGTAAGAATTTCTGAAAAAAGGCGCTCTTGTCCCTACTAAACCATTGACATAAAGCGAATTTCTTCCATCGAGTTTGTAGGTTATTCCCAACTTTCCTTGATAGTTTAAAAAACTTTGCTTCTCGGAGTCGCCGAGCGAATTATCAGGAAACCGTCCGTTTTGATAATTTCCTGTACGCCAGAAAGTGGTATTACTTAATTCAACCGCTCCAAAAGCATAAAGTTTATTTCTTGAATATTGAGCACCAAACCATCCACCTGTTTTATGGATATTTGATTCATAATTATATCCAAATTCATCTCCAACTTCTAGGACTCGATTTGGATTGTTTATATCATTTTGATAAAAAAGAAAATCATTAGGATCAGTAGCATCAGTTTCTGCAAATTTATCAATGTCTACATAAAAATCAGCTCCTAGTAAATCGTCTACGACCTTAAAGTTTCTACCGTTATAATGCTGATAAGATAAGCCCGCATTTAGACGCAAATCATCATTGAGAAGATGTTCAAATGTAGAATTGAAGTTGAACTCTTTGCTATCGTACCGTCGTTCTTCTATGATGTATCTCGCACGATTTCCCGTAACCGTATTATTTGGATCGCCTCCTACGTTTTCAACTGTCTCAAAACTGTTTCTATTCACATCATAGAAATTATGCCATTGTAGTTGTAAAGCATCGGGATTATTGTTGAAAAAGGCAGTTACCTCTGCTGCAAGTTCTGAATCGTCAGCATAACTAGGCAACTTACGATAATAATCAGGGCGTGGATCACTTGCTTCATACCAGTCTAGGGCAGTACCACCATTTCTACCAAACTGATAACCTATTGAAGTCGTTAGTTTAGTATTGTCTTGTATTTTCCAATCATGGCGGAGCGTCAACATGGGTTGATGACTATTATTGACTCTAGCATTTCGTTTTTTATCATTTTGATAACCCCAATTAGGGTTGTAATAATTACTACCCGCTAAATCATAGACTTCTTGTATGACAGCACCTGCTCGACCTCTTTTATTAGGAGAACCAAATCCTGTGAAATTCAAGGTATGGCTATCGTTAATTTTTTTATCTATAGATAAAAAGTAAGCATAAGCATCATAAAAGGTTCCTTCTTGATACCCCTCTTGTGCCCATCGTCTAGAAGCAGAACCCGTTATCGCCCAACCATTCTCCATCATCCCTGTAGAATGCGTAGCAATGACTCTATGACGATAAGAACGATTAGAAATAGCATAAGATACTCTAGTACCAGCCCTCATCCCAGAAGCCCTAGTATCAATAGAGGAGACCCCTCCTAGATTTCCAAAAGAAAAATCCGTCAAGGCTAATCCTATTTGGGATGTTCTGTTTCTAGTTACATCATTCAAACCACCCCAAGTTCCCCAATAAGCTCGTCCAATGTCCAGATCATTCGCAGGAATGCCATTAATGTAGATGCTTTCATTTTTAGAATCATAGCCTCTTACTCGATAACGCCCAGCAAAAAAGGCAAAACCAGAGACCCAAGCAAAGACATCAGAAGAGGCTGTCAGAATTCCAGAAGTAGGTTGAGCATCTACGTCATCATTGATATCTGTCTCTGTATCTAATGTAATGATGGAAATTTGACCGATTTCTAGATTCGTTGCCTGTACAGGAGTAAGTACAACACTTCCTAGAGCTACAATGCCTTGTTTAGCATCAATATTTTTTTCAAATGTTTCAACTTCTTTACCACTAAACAATAAGATAATTGTACCTGTAGGGTTTGTTTCAATTTCAAAAAAACCACTAGCATCAGTAAGTGTAGAAATATTTTGTTCTTTAACAGTAACTGTTACGCCTTCAATGGGTTGACTAGTCCCTGACGTAATGACCTTTCCTTGTATTTTAGATTGACTAAATGCCAAAACACTAAAACACAAAAGGCATAAAGTCAGCCATAATTTTGGTGTTTTTATATCCATACTAATTTTGATTGTGTTGTCATTAGTTTTTGTTGCAATAGTCAAAAATACTACTTTTATTTAATCTTAACGGTATTTAAATGTCCATTATCAATAATTAACAATTACTTAATTGTAACTTTATATAAATTGTCCGAAATTGGACATTGTTTAGTGATAAATACTAAAAACAAAAACTATAAAATAATCATATTTTGATATGAAGAAAATTACACTATTTATCTTATTGTGTATTGGCATTTTTTCTGCCAATGCTCAACAAAAACAGTATAAAGTAGCAGGTATTGGATTCTACAATGTTGAAAATTTATTTGATACAGAGGATACGCCTAATGTAAGAGATACAGAATTTACACCAGAAGGGCGTAGAAAGTGGACAACCGAACTCTATAAAGATAAACTCGATAAATTATCTGATGTAATTGCTCAATTGGGAACAGATATGACGCCTGATGGTTTGGCAATTCTTGGCGTATCAGAAATAGAAAATCGAAAAGTACTAGAAGATCTGGTTCAAGAGCCTGAACTCAAACCCCGAAATTACAAGATTATTCATTTTGATTCGCCAGATAAGAGAGGAATAGATGTTGGTTTAATATATCAACCTAAATATTTTACCCCGACCTATTCGGAGTCTCTGTTAGCAGGAGGTGTATGGGAAGGACGTACAGACACACTTTTTACTAGGGACATTCTTTATGTAGCTGGACAACTGGATGGAGAAATGATTCACCTTTTTGTGAATCACTGGCCTTCTAGAAGAGGTGGTGAAGTAAGAAGCTCACCATTAAGAGAGCACGCCGCTTCGGTCTGTCGTAGTAAAATTGATGAAATTTTAAAAGAAGATAGTAATGCCAAAATATTCGTAATGGGAGATATGAATGATTATCCTACGAATAAAAGCGTAAAAGAAATTTTGCAAGCTCAACGAAAAGTAAAAGATGTAAAACGAAAAGAAATGTTCAATCCGTGGTTTGATTTGTATAAGAAAGGAATTGGGACAACAGCTTATAGAGATGCTTGGGGAACATTTGATATGGTTATTTTGTCAAAAGGTGCAATTTCAAAGCGAACAGACGGCTATCAATACTACAAAGCAAGAATATTCAATGAGTCCTTTTTAATAGAAAAAAGTGGTCGATATAAAGGTTATCCTAAACGTACCTTTTCAGGAGATACCTACAATGGTGGGTATAGTGATCACTTTCCTGTATTTGTTTATCTTTTGAAAGAAATCAAGAAATAATATCTTATAAACAATAAGAGATTTAAAATTAGTTTTAAAAACTGTCTGTTGCTATAGCATAGTAGCAGACAGTTGAATACTATCCTGTGTTAAATGTTTTTTTACCTTACCGATTATTTCTTAAGTCTACAGAATTTCGATTCTTTTAAAATATTTTCTATCCTTTCTTATCTATATTTGCCTAATCTAAGTATATAGAATGATTATTTTATATAGAAAAGATGACATATGTTATAATTATATGTTTGATCTAGAAGAAAACAACAATTTTATACGAGATAGAATAAAAATCTACTTTATATTGTCGTTATAAGGACACTTCAAAATAATGTATAGAATTACCTTTGAAGCTAACAAAACACGCTTTTTAAAAACTATAAACACACCTGTGAAAAAAATTTGTACCCTATTACTTTTTTGCTGTGTACAGCAACTATATGCCCAATCTATTATTATAAGAGGAACAATTAAAGATGTCTCGACTGATGAACCATTAATTGGTGTTAGTATCATAGAAAAAGGAACATCTAATGGAGTTGTGACCGATACTTATGGTCAATATACTATACGAGTTTCTTCCTTGTCAAGTACACTAGTTTTTAGTTACATAGGGTATACAACACAAGAAAAAGAGAGCGATCCGTATGGGATTTTGAATATTTTTTTAAGTAGGAATACAGAAGATTTAGAAGAAGTTGTTATTACGGCATTAAACCTAAAGCGTTCGTCCAAAGCTCTAGGATATACCGTGCAACAATTGACCAACCAAGAGATTGCTGAAGTCAAATCACCAAATTTTGTGGATAACCTAGCAGGTAGAGTTGCAGGTGTAAATGTTACGCATGGTGCAACGGGGGTAGGCTCTACGTCTAAAATTACAATAAGAGGAGAGGCCTCTTTTACCAATAATAATCCATTATTTGTAGTTGATGGTATTCCTATAGATAATAGTACAAATCTAAACTTTACGAATGCAGCAGCAGCAGGATTTCAAGAGGTCGATTTTGGAAATAGTGGTATGGAACTCAGTCAAGACGATATTGAAAGCCTAAGTGTGTTAAAAGGACCTAGTGCTGCGGCTCTATATGGAACAAGAGCTGCAAATGGAGTGATTTTGGTTACAACCAAAAGAGGTGTTGAAACAGAGGGGCTAGGAATTCATTTTAATTCTTCTACCTTTATGGATACTCCTTTTCGCTTGCCTGATTTTCAAAATAAATATGGACAAGGCAACTCTGGACAATTCGAATTTGTTGACGGCCTAGGGGGAGGAACTAATGATAATATTACGTATAGTTGGGGACCACTATTGGGACAAGAGACACTAATTGCTCAATTTGACAGTCCCGTTACCTTAGCAGATGGTACTATAGTTAGAGGAGGAGATGTGGCAGTACATGGTGGAGCAAGTATTTCACCATCGGCTTTTACGGCTCAACCAAATAATCTAAAGGACTTTTACGAAACAGGACTTACAACCATCAATAATTTAGCGATTGGAACAGCCTTTGATAAAGGAGCATATCGTCTATCGTTTACGGATATGCAAAGTAAATCTTTTATTCCAGGAGTGAATTTAGATAGGAAAAATATAACAGGACGATTATCTTTTTCGCCCAATTCAAAATTAACACTCTCTTCAACCATAAACTATATCCATTCAGAAAGCGATAATCGACCGTCTAGCGGATACGGTTCTGAAAATATCAATTATTCTCTAGTAGCTTGGGGACCACGTTCCCTGAATACAGCGAGCCTTAAACCCTATTGGCAACCAGGACTGGAAGGACTCCAACAATTTTCATTTAACTATACGTTTTTTGATAATCCCTATTTTATTTTATTGGAAAATAAAAATGCCTTTGGGCGAGATAGATTATTTGGAAATCTCAGCGCCGCTTATCAAATTAATGAAGCATGGACAATGAATTTTTCCAGTGGAATGGATTATTCAAATGAATCTAGGGATTACCAACGACATTTTAGTACCAATCGATTTAAAAATGGAGCTTATGCCCAACAGGATATACGTTTTAGAGAGATAAATACCAATTTTTTAATTAATTATAAAAAGGAATTTACTCCCTTTAATATTGATATTTCTCTAGGAGGGAATCGGATGGATCAGAAGGCAGCTTCTACTCAGACAGAGGCCTTATCGTTGGCACAACCTAGTATTTTTAACTTTTCTAATGCCGCTTCACCACTCAATGTATTTCAATTTCAAACTCAAAAGCGCATCAATAGTTTGTATGGTTTAGCGAAGTTTGCTTATAAAGACATCTTATATGTAGATATTACAGGGCGTAACGACTGGTCAAGTGCTTTGGCAACACCAAATTCAACAGACAATGTGGCTTTTTTCTACCCATCAATATCTGCAAGCTATATTTTATCCAATACCCTTGAATTACCAGAAGTTGTATCTTTTGCAAAATTTAGAGCAAGCTGGGCAGAGGTTGGTAACGATACCGATCCTTATCAAACAGGAAGTGCCTTTGTAGCAGGAATAAGTTATAATGCACAGCCTACTTTTACAACACAAGATGTACTTGCCAATGCCAATCTCAAACCAGAACGAACGACAGCTATAGAATTAGGAACAGATATACGATTATGGGATGATAGATTAAGGTTTGATTTTACCTATTTCAATGCCTTAACTAAAAATCAGATTATTTCTTTTCCTATTCCAATTGCTTCGGGCTTTACAGAAGAAGTCGTTAATGGCGGTGCAGTACGTTCACAAGGAGTAGAATTATTGGCTGGAGTTTCCTTACGGAAAAATTCTGGTCTTGAATGGGATATGTTTTTAAACTTTAGCCATAATAAAGCGACAGTAGAATCTCTTCCTGAAGGAGCGGATAAAATCACCTTAGCTTTTTCTAGGGTTTATGATAACGTGAATCAAACGGTATGGTTTCAAGTAGAAGAAGGCGGTCAAATAGGGGATATGTTTGGCACGGGCTATCTGAAAAATGAAAATGGAGATTTTGTGATTGATGATAATGGACGCTTTATTGCCGATAATACACTTCGAAAATTGGGAAATTATAACGCAGATTTTACGCTAGGGATGAGTCATTATTTTTCGTATAAAAATTGGGGTTTATCCTTTTTGTTAGATTGGAAACAAGGCGGTGAATTAGTATCTCGAACACTATCCTTAGCAGGAGTTGCAGGGCAATTAATTGAAACTGAAAACCGACCTGAAGAGGGAATTATTGCTGATGGTGTCGTGAATACTGGGACAGTAGAAAATCCAGTTTGGGAACAGAATACAACACCAATTTCAGCAGAGAGTTATTACCGTCAATTTTACGATCGAAACCATGAAGAAAACAACGTTTATGATGCTTCATTTTTGAAATTACGACAACTCTCTATTAGTTATACTTGGAATCCAGAACGAACCGAAGGCTTTTTTAAAAAAGGAAGAAATTTGCAAATCGCCCTTATTGGAAGAAACCTTTTTGCATGGAGCAAAATTCCACACTTCGATCCTGAGCAAATAGCCGTACAAGGCAATCAATTTGTTAGTGGTGTAGAAGATATGTCGTATCCATCAGCACGGAGTATTGGACTAAAATTAGGATTGAGTTTATAATGTGTTAATTATTAAAATTTGTTTATGAATACTATCAAATATATCCTCTTATTTGTATTTGCCTGTATCATCAGTTGTGATCAAGATTTTGAAACAATAAATACAAATCCTAATGCGCCAACTGAAGTACAACCAAGTCTATTACTTCGACAGGTCATCTATAATTATGGAGAAGAAATGTCTTACGAAGGTTTTGTAGCAGGAAATTTGTTAGGACAATATTTTACAATGGTCGATTTTAATTTATTTGACCGACATAGTTTAACAGACCCACAACTGGGGGGGAACCCTTGGCCTGTTTTATATCAAAACCTAAAAGATAATGAAGGGATAATCGACCAAGCACAAAGTAAAACGAGCTTATCCGTATATGAAGGACCTGCTCTTATCTTAAAAGCCTATATGACAGCAGCCTTGACGGATATATTTGGGGATGTTCCTTATTCAGAAGCACTACAAGGACAAATTGGAAATACAACACCTGTTTATGATCCTCAATCAGATATCTATACTGCCTTAGGAGGGATCTTAGATAATTTAGAAAAAGGAATATTGGCTATTGAAAATTATTCAGGTAACCTACCGCTAGAAGGAGATATTTTACTGGGGGGAGATTTGGATTTGTGGTTGCGATTTGCGAATTCCTTAAAAATTAAATCTCTAGTGAGAATATCTTCAAAAGTAGATGTTTCAGACCAGCTGCAAACGATTTATGATGAAGGGCTATTTATAATGGACAATACACAAAATGCAACGTTCGATTTTACAGACGGACGCCCCAATAGTTTTAGGATGCAACAATTGAGGGATGGTGATTTTAATCTATATATCCTTTCAGAAACAATGGAAGAAATTTTAAAATCATTAGATGATCCTCGATTAAAAGTTTTTTTTAGACCGATTGGAAATGATCCTTCAGCCTCACTATTTAGAGGACTACTCAATGGACCAGATGCCTCTACAACCTCCATCTCTGTAGCAGATTATTCTTTGACTGGGACAATCTTTAGAGAACATACGGGCGATTTAGATGCTAATTTTATGACGGCTTGGGAAACGCACTTTCTACTAGCAGAAGCGGCTGAAAGAGGTTGGATAAATGCAGACGCAAAAAACCATTATGAAACAGGCGTTCAATTGGCTTTTGAATATTGGCAAACGTCAATGCCCATAGATTATTTGACAAATCAAGCAGCCTATGGAACAAATGGTGAAAATAAAATTGAGCAAATCATTACGCAAAAGTGGATAGCCAATATGATTAATGGGTATGAAGGATGGATTGAATATCGTAGAACTGGATTCCCTAGGCTCAAGGGAGTTGGAGCTAGTTTAAATGAAGATCTAATACCTGTAAGAATGCCTTACCCAACGGAAGAAGCTGCGCTGAATGCAATGAATTTTGAAGCTGCAACAGCTACAAATGGTAATAGTGTCAATACTACTGTTTGGTGGGATATAGAATAGAATAAGAAAAAACATAGAATGTTTGAACCCATCACCTTACAATGGATACTACTAATCTTTTTTGGAATCCTTTTCTTTTGGATAGCACCCTATTCAAAAACAGTAGAACAATTTTTTGCTGCTCAGTCTGAACAAGGAAAACAACCCAACGTTCTAATCCTTACAAGCAGTTTAGTCATTTCTTGGATTTTTGCAAAATCAATTACCAATGCAGCTAATCTAGGACTTGCCTTTGGTCTGGTAGGGGGAGTAGCCTACGCCGTATACTATTTTTCCTTTATCGTAGGAGGTATTGTCATTTACCAACTGAGGACAAAAGGCGGTTTTTACAGTATTCATCACTTTCTAAACAGTCGATTTGGTCGAGGAGCAGTTATTGTTTTTTCCCTACTTATTGGAATACGCCTATTTAATGAAGTTTGGTCCAATACAATGGTTATTGGAAGCTATTTTGGCACTGCTGGTACAAGTAGTTATTATGCCGCTGTTATAGTGGTGACACTTCTGACTTTAGCCTACACAATGAAAGGAGGACTGCGTAGTTCGTTGATGACAGATGCTATACAAATGATATTCTTTGGAGTATTATTGCTACTCTTATTAGGATTTATTTTTCCTCAAGAGGGTATTTCACTTAACGCTTTTCTTACCTCAGGTACATGGAAAATGAGTACAGGTATTAATCTATTATTGGCTGCCTTTTTACAAATCTTCAGTTACCCCTTTCATGATCCCGTATTAACAGATAGAGGATTTATTAGTACACCTAAGACGACTTTAAAAAGTTATATTCTAGCAGCATTTATTGGATTTATCTGTATTCTTGTTTTTTCTTTTGTAGGGATTTTTGCTCAGAAACAAGGACTACAAGGCCAAGCAGCCGTAGAGGTTAGCAAATTGCTAGGAACTGCTGCTATGCTAGCAATGAATTTTATTATGATCACCTCTGCCGCTTCTACCTTAGATTCTACTTTTAGCTCTTTTTCTAAGTTAATTGTAATAGATTTAGGTTGGACGAAGTTAAAAACCGTTAATAAAGGACGTTTAATGATGGCTTTGCTTGTCGTTTTAGGGACATTGCCTATTTTTGCTAACCCCGAAATTCTATCAGCTACAACAGTAAGTGGTACAATGGTGATGGGATTAGCACCTATATTCTTATTATGGAAATGGGCAGCACCAAAATTATCATTTCATTTGTCAGTAGTTTGTGGTGTTGTAATAGGTGTTATTTTAGCAGCGGGATATTTCCCCCAATCACTTGTTTTTTCTACAGGTAAATATGCTGCCTTATTATGGGCAAATATATGGGGATTAGCACTTTGTTTTATCTTGTTTTTTATTCCATTTATTTTTAAAAATGTTAATCAAAAGGAATATTAAAAATATTGGCAAAATCAAGGGTAAGCTACTGGTTTTTGGAGGAGTCTATAGCAACTTCCAAGCCCTAGAAGCTATACAAAAAATCGCCTCAAAATTGCATTTGCCTCCTACACAGATTATTTGTACAGGAGACATTGTCGCTTATTGTGCAGAGCCTGAAAAATGCGTACAAGTTATCAAATCATGGGGCATTCATTGTATAGCAGGTAATGTAGAATTACAGTTACGCTCTGGAGAAATAGATTGTGGATGTAATTTCGATGAATCTGGTCGTTGTAATATATTTTCTCGCCAATGGTATCCTTATGCTCAACATAAAATTAGTACTTCATCAATAGAATGGATGCAATCCCTACCTGAATTTATTCGCTTTCAATATGCAGGACTTAAAGGATTCGTTTTACATGGTTCAATACATCAAACAGCAGAGTTTATTTTTGAATCAACCAATTGGGAAAAAAAACAGCAGAATTTTCAAGAGACAAGCTCCCAGTTGATACTAGCAGGGCATTGTGGCTTACCTTTTGCTCAAGAAAAAAATGGACTTTATTGGTTAAATGCGGGTGTAATAGGAATGCCTGCTAATGATGGAACTTCTAGAGTATGGTATATGCTTTTAGATGATGAAAATGGAGGACTTCATTTTCAAAAGCATTCTTTTTATTATAATTATAAAAAAGCAGCTAACTTAATGCTGAAAAATAAATTGCCTGTGGAATACGCTCAAACACTCTCCACTGGAATTTGGGATAATTGTGAAATTCTTCCTCAAAAGGAAACGATCTTACAAGGTCAAAAAATAATATAATGTACGTTCTTCGGCTTTTTATCTTACTTTTCTGTTGTCTTTTTTATTGGAAAGGACAAGCTGCTTATACAGTTAAAGGCACGCTCAATATGAAGGGAGACTGGCAGTATAAAGTCTATCTAGCTACAATTGATAAACTAGATGATTATTATAGTGCAAATGCTGAATTTGTCATTAATGTAGCTCCTATAAATGAAGATGGAACATTTGAAATAAAAGGAGATAACTTACCCGATTACACCCAATTTTATCGATTATATCTTGTCAAAGCAGAAAACTCCGAATTTGATGCCTGCCTGTTTGTAGGAGGAGAAGATCATAATTTCATTCATTTACTACTAGATAATGAAAGTCAAATAGAGATTCATGCAGATATGAAAACTTATGCTCCTTTTGGAGATTATACGCTCGAAGGAGACTTAGAAAACCAATTGATGCTGAAGTTGGGGCGACTGGTCTATCCTAGTTATTTATTTTATGAAATAAAATTCCCTTCAGAATTACGATTCTCAAGAGATAAATTGAATCAAGATCTTTTTGAATTTGCAGATACTTGCCAAAGTACACTCGTATCATTAGCAGCCCTAAATAATACAGATTTTGCTAGTTATTTTCCGACATACCAACCACGTTATGAATTGTTTGGCGAAGAATTAAAAACGCATTTACCAAAGCACCCATATACAAAAGATTATTTTAAGAAAATGCGTTATCATGGCGAAGATCATCTATCAAGTCAGAGTTCTCCTATATTTAAGATCTTATCAGCTTTACTGTTATTAGCCTGTTTGGTGCTTTTATATCAAAATTATAAACTTCAACAGAAGATAAAGGATATTCAAGAACCAATTCATAAACAAGAAATACCGTTTATGACTCCACAAGAATTAAGAATTCTGGACCTAATTAAAAATGGAAAAACCAATAAAGAAATCGCAGGGGAGCTTTTTATAGAAGTCAGCACCGTCAAATCCCATATCAATAAATTATATGCTAAGTTGAAGGTCAAAAATAGGCGAGAGGCGATTGAAAAAGCTAAATCTTTCTGATTTTTTACCTCAAAAAGGGGTCTACAACCTTTTTCCACCCCTGTTTTCCACTCTTTTTGCACCCAAACTTTATTGGAAAAAGTATTTTAGGCAGCTAACTTGCGATTGTTATTTAAAGACAGGATTGTCTATTTTTTAATTTTAAAAATATTATACATGACACATTTAAAACTATTTCCATTAGCTCTGATTATTATTTCTATTTTCTTCTTATCAAATGCTTGCTATAATGAAGCAAATGCTGTAAAAGGAAATGAAACAACAACAAAGTCAAATGCGATTGAGTGGTACTCAATAGAAGATTTAGAAGCCTTACAAAAGAAAGCGCCTAAAAAAGTTATTGTTGATGTATATACAGATTGGTGTAAATGGTGTAAAGTAATGGATAAAAAGACATTTGAGGATCCAGAATTTATCAATTTTGCAAAAGATGATTATTATTTTGTAAAATTAGATGGGGAAACCCAGCGTGATATTAATTATAGTGGGAAAACATATAGTTATGTGAATACTGGAAGACGAGGGTATCATCAACTGGCATCTGTATTATTAGGAGGCAGGCTATCCTATCCTTCTTGTGTTATTCTAGATGAGAACTTATCTAAAGTTAATGTAGCAAGAGGATATAAAAGTACTCAAGATTTCAAAACCTTTTTATCTAAATTATCAATCTAATAGCAGAAGTTGTTTAATAATGAAAGTTTATTTTAGTTATAAGTACTTGTATTTTTTTTATAACCTTAGCTAAGGTGAAAAGAATTAGCTGAAATATTGAGATACCATTAATTGAGCATTCTATTTTTAAACAGCTTCGTCGTATTAATTATGGAGTAGTATAAGTCCAAATACTATAAAAATACCTTTCATTAATCCTGTATATTATTCCGTAGTATACAGGATTTTTTTTATACAAAAGAAGAAATTAATGAACAACTGTATCTTTTTGGTAAATCTACATTAAGAAGGTGTAAAAAATTAATTCACTTTTAAAAGACGTATAAAATGAGAGTCATTGTTGTAGTATGTTTAGCATTATTTTTTGGGTTTAATTTGAATGCCCAAAATTCTAATATCGAAGCCCGAGATACAATTCTTACCTTCGACCCAGTAACAGGAAAGGAAGAAATGAAAGTGGTTGTTTTTAATAGAGAAATAAAGGAGAAAAAACAACATCCAAAACCTGAAAAGCTTAGTGTAACACCAGAAGAAGGTAATTTCGCTGTACGTGATACAGTTATTGCCTATGACCCTGTAACATTAAAAGAAGAGATTAGAGTTGTAGAGCGATGGTATAAAAGTAAAGAAGATTATGAAAAAGAGCAAAAAGTTATGCAAGAATGGATAGAAAAACAATCTAAACAAAAAAATTAGAATAATTAGATAGAAAAGGCAGGCAAAATAGTTGGCTTTCACCATTCAAGTAAGTATGTTTGGTGGAAGCTTTTTTATAGGTTTTGTTTAAAATTCTGACAATTAATGAATTTAAATTACACGGCTTTTTTCCTGATTTCTTTTTTACCACTTCTTATAGCTGGATTGTGGTATCATCCTAGTAGTCCAATTTTAAAATGGTCAAAAGAACCTGAATGCAGAGTGTTTCAAGACCTATCTTTTTTCAAGGTATTATTATTATTTGTTCTGAGTTTTTTATTGGTATTTGGTTACATGAATCTAGTAATTCATCAGATGGGATTTTATGAACTATTTTTTACAGACATAATGCAAGGAAATGAGGATTCTAAAAAAATAGTAAAAGATTTCCTAGAAAAATATGGTCAAAAACATAGGCATTTGGGACATGGTATATTTCATGGAATTATTAATGCGTTTGCATTTGCCCTACCATTTATTGGTTTTCATGCTATCTTAGGAAAGAAAAAAATAAAATATTTTACGCTACATTTTTCTTATTGGCTCATTACAAGTATAATTATTGGCGGACTAATTTCGGAGTTTGTATAGAACATTAAATGCCTATTGTTTGAGAAGACTTTCCATAAATCGATTTTATAGAAAGTCTAATATATTTTTTGGTAATAAATTTTTTATTACATTTATAAAAATCTTATTGAGAGAAAAATATACATTATTTATGCACAAGTGAATCTAGATTTTGTTATTTTTTTTATCTAATTTTTCCTTTTAGGTATAGTTTTATGCATTATTTTATCCCTCCTATTAAAGTTTGTGCCTTTAGAAATATACTTCGTTTTTTTTAAAAAAAAATAACAAAATAGAGTGTAAAAACCTTAAGAAAGCTATGCTTTACACGTATGATTTTTCTTCACATTGGCACGGATTTTGATTTTTTAATATCTATAAAGTCATATGCTACATAGATATTAAATAAATAATAATAAATAGATCAATATAATTTATAATGGTATCATTTGTCAGAAAGACAAGTGTTATATTTTGCTGGTAAACTAGGGTTTAAATAATAAACTTTGTCCTAGATATTTTCCCCCTTTCAAGATTGATATTCAATTTACTCCTTATAGCGAATGAGCTGTAAAGGTGTTGTATATATGATTCACAATTATAATAAACTTTCTAATGAGAAGACAATACACAAAAGAAACTACTTGTGTCTACAAGTTAGTATGTAGCATATTTTCTATGCTCTTTTTCTGTTTTACTACAATAACAAATATATCCGCCCAAACCTGTACGGTAAATGCAGGTGTACCCTTTGCAATGTGTGAAGGTAGTAGCA
>JAHDBJ010000024.1:41622-75935 GCA_020630435.1 Saprospiraceae bacterium | reverse complement strand
ACAATAGGAGGAGGAGGAAGTATCTGTTCAGGAGAGAGTATAGATGTTACATTTAGTGGGACAGCAGGAGCAACAGTAACATATAATGATGGGACAAGTGACGAAACAATAATGTTGAATGGAAGTGGAGAAGCAAGTATAGGTGTAAATAATGAAAGCACCTATACTTTAATAGGTATAGATGATGGAACTTGTAGTCAAGATATATTGGGAAGTGTTGATGTTACAGTAAATCCTTTACCAATAGCTACAATAGGAGGAGGAGGAAGTATCTGTTCAGGAGAGAGTATAGATGTTACATTTAGTGGGACAGCAGGAGCAACAGTAACATATAATGATGGGACAAGTGACGAAACAATAATGTTAAATGGAAGTGGAGAAGCAAGTATAAGTGTAAGTAATGAAAACACCTATACCTTAGTAAGTATTGATGATGGAATTTGTAATCAAGATATATTAGGAAGTGTTGATGTTGTAGTGAATCCTTCACCAACAGTAACAATAGGAGGAGGAGGAAGTATCTGTTTAGGAGAAAGTATAGAGGTTACGTTTAGTGGGACAGCAGAAGCAACAGTAACATATAATGATGGGACAAGTGACGAAACAATAATGTTGAATGGAAGTGGAGAAGCAAATATAAGTGTAAGTAATGAAAACACCTATACCTTAGTAAGTATAGATGATGGAACTTGTAGTCAAGATATATCAGGAAGTGTTGATGTTATAGTAAATCCTTTACCAGTAGTAGAAGCTACAGCTGAAAAAGTAGAAGTCTGTTTGGGGGATGATATTAATTTAAATTCTTCAAGAAGTGATTCATATTCATGGAGTGGTCCAAATGGTTTTAATTCAACACTACAAAGTCCAACTATATCAAATGCTACTATAAATATGACTGGCTCTTACTTCGTCACAGTCACAGATGAAAATGGCTGTAAGAATACAGATAATGTGATGATTACAGTAAATTCACTTCCTAGTGTAGAGATTGAGATAACAGAAAATTCTTCAAATAGTGAAGATGATGGAACAATATGTAGTGGAGATAATGTAACATTAGAAGCATCTGGAGGAATATCCTATGAATGGGATGAAGGAGAGAATACTGCTAAAATAATAGTAGCCCCAATAACTACAACTACATATAATGTTACTGTCACAGATAGTAATGGATGTGAAAATATAGATGATGTAGAAATTACAGTCAATTCTTCCCCAATAGCTAGTATTGATGTTACAGAAACATCAGCACTTAGTTCTAATGATAGAGAAATATGTGAGGGGGATGAGGTAACTTTGATAGCAAAAGGTGGTATTGCATACGAATGGGATGATGATAATAATGCAGGAGAAATAAGAGCAAATTTAACACCACAAACTACTACTACTTACAATGTAACAGTAACAGATAATAATAATTGTAAAGATGAAGAAGAGGTGACAATAACTGTTTTAACACCTCCTACAGCAGATTTTTCAATTTCTACCCCACAACCCTATGAGGTTAATGATCAAATTACATTTGTGAATAGTTCTACTGCAGGAGGTGCAAATATTAATACGTACTCATGGAATTTTGATAATGGTAATACATCCTCAAATCCTACACCTTCTGATCAAGTATACACAGAGAGTGGAGCATACGATGTTTGTTTGAGGGTGACAGATGCAAAAAATTGTACAGATAAAGAAAATCAGTCAATTGCAGTTGTTGCTGCAGATGAGTGTGTCGCACTTTTTGATTTGAGTGAAAATGAGATATGTTCAGGAGAATCTATAACCTTTACAGATGATTCAAGACCTGCATCAGGTTCAGAAATCAATCAATATGATTGGAATTTTGATAATGGCTCTACATCAAATGGAGCAGGACCCCATACAATTACATTTACAAATAACACTTCTGTGCCAAAAGTTTATACCATAACACTCACTATAATGGATAGTGGGGAATGTAGTGATACTTACGAAAAAGAAATTACAGTAAATCCAAATCCGAGTGGTGTACAAGTAACATCAATTCCTGATATATGCTTGAATGATGATCTATTTATATTAAGTACTTATGGAATACCTCTAGGAGGAGTCTTTACATCATCAGAGGAAAATCTTATTATAGGAGGAACAGTACTCAATCCAGTTGTAGTGGGAGAACATACGTTAAATTATACCTATACGGATGGAAATGGTTGTTCTAGTGATGCTTTAGGTATTGTAAGAGTACGAGCATTACCAACAGCAACAATATTAGGAGCGTCAGATGGTTCAGTAGGAACTCCAGTAAATTTTTCAGCAAATTCTTCAGATAATATCAGTACATGGAGTTGGGACTTTGGGGCAGGTAGTGAAATTCTAACAGGTTCTGGGCCTCATGAAGTGACTTATCTTTCAACAGGGGTAAAAAACATAACACTTACAATTGTAGATGTGAATGGGTGTGAAAGCATTATAACTGAAACAATTACAATAACAGAACCAGATGGTTGTCAAGCCAATTTTACAAATACAGAGAATAGAATATGTATTGGTGAAACAATAAGATTCACAGATGCATCAGTAGCACCAACAGGAGGAAATATAACTGCATGGACATGGAGCTTTGGAGCTGGTGCATCAACATCGAGTGCCAATTCAGAAGGACCACACACTATTTCTTATTCAACACCAGGAACAAAAACAATTTCCTTAACTATTACAAGTACAGTTGGAAGCGAAACGTGTACAGAATCGAGAAATAAAACAATAACTGTATTAGCATTACCAACGGCAACAATATCAGGACCATCAAGTGGTTCGGTAGGAACTCCAGTAAATTTTTCAGCAAGTTCTTCAAATAATATCAGTACATGGAGTTGGGACTTTGGGACAGGTAGTGAAATTCTAACAGGTTCTGGACCTCATGAAGTGACTTATCTTTCAACAGGAATAAAAAACATAATACTTACAATTATAGATGTGAATGGGTGTGAAAGCATTATAACTGAAACAATTGTAATAACAGAACCAGATGGTTGTCAAGCTAATTTTACCAATACAGACAATAATAATAGAATTTGTATTGGAGAATCAATAACGTTTATAGATGAATCAGTAGCACCAACAGGAGGAAATATAACGGCATGGTCATGGGATTTTGGAGCTGGAGCATCTATATCAAGTGCTAGTTCACAGGGGCCTCATATTATTACATATTCAACAGCAGGAACAAAAACGATTTCTTTAAGCATTGTAAGTACGGTAGGATCTTCATCTTGTGAAGATGAGTTTAGTACAACAATAACAGTAAATAGTCTACCAAATCCAAATATTTCTGTTAATGAAAATTCAGGAGATAGTAGTAATGATGAGACAGTATGTCGTGGGGATCAAGTAGTGTTAACAGCATCAGGAGGAAATTCATATCAATGGAATGATAATAATAATACAAGTACTGCTCAACTCGTATTAAATCCACAAGAAACTAGAACATATACTGTTACTGTTACAAACAGTAATGGTTGTCAAGATGAAGAATCAATACAAATAGCTGTAGATGATGTTCCTATTATTAATAATATTTCTTTCTCGGGTACTAATGAAACAAATTCTCCAATTACGATCGACGCAAATTCGTCTAGTACGTCAGGCGCAACATATAGTTGGACTTTTGGGACTGGGGCAGCTCCACCTACAGCAAATACAATTGGACCACATCAAGTAACCTATAGCTCAGAAGGAAATAAAACGATATGTTTAACCATTACATTACCTACAGGTTGTTCAATACAAGAATGTGAAACAACATCTATAAAAGTACCAGGGAGTTGTAGGGCTGATTTTAGCTCTGATGAGGTTTGTGATGGTGAGTCTATAAGTGTTATCGATGAGTCAACACCTTCTGATAATAATAATATTTCTTCATGGTCATGGACTTTTAGAAATCAAAGTGGTACTATTGAAAGTACAAAATCAGGACAAGGACCTCATTCTCATACTTTTTCAAATGCAGGTAATCATACCGTCCAATTGGAAATAATGGATAGTTCGGGATGTACAGACAATTATACAAGAACAGTTAAAGTTAATGGCTTACCAGAAGTAAATATTAATCCAATAGAGGTTTCTGGAACAAAAAATAATGATGGTATAATTTGTAGAGGAGATGCTGTAACCTTATCTGTTTCAGGTGGGGTTAGTTATGATTGGAATACGGGTGCTACTGGACCAACACTCCCAGATGAGACTCCAAATAATGATGTGACATATAGTGTAACAGTAACAGATAATAATGGTTGTGTGAACGCTGGAAATGTTAGTATTGATGTAAAATCTTTACCAAACCCTTCTATTAGTGTATCAGAGTCTATAATATGTAGTGGTGAACCAGTTACATTAACAGCATCAGGTGGAACAAATTATGCTTGGAATACAGGAGATAATAGTCGGGTGATTTCAAAAAACCCATTGGAAACAACTAGTTATACAGTAACAGTAACCAATAGTAATGGTTGTGTATCTAGTGTTGGGGAAATCATAACTGTCAATATTCCTGAAAATATAAATAGTATCAGTTTTACAGGACTTCCTGAAACAGGTAATGAAATTACTTTTGAGGCGAATGTATCTGATCCAAGTAATGTGAATAGTTGGAGTTGGGATTTTGGAAATGGAGCAGATATTAGTAATTCTACAAAACAAAACCCAGATCCTGTAACGTATGCAAATGACGGGGATAAGATTATCAAACTGACCATAACAGACAATAATGGTTGTCAAAATACATTTGAGTACCAATTAAAAATTGAAGTACCAAGTAATTGTCCAGCATTTTTTGAAACAAATGCTCCTGTTTGTGATGGTGTACAAGTTAGTTTTACGGATAGATCTGAGGCTTCTACTTCATCTGGAAGTATTGAATCTTGGAGATGGGATTTTGGAGACGGAACTACCAAAACAACTCAAAACCCTACCCATACATACAGTAATGCAGGAAGATATGAGGTGACATTGAGTACTATAGATAATACAGGTTGTGAAGATGATGTTAAATTATCAATAGACATCAATGCTTTACCTAATATCACAATTGTTTCTAATGAAGATTCTGGAAATAATCAAAACGATAATAAAATTTGTTTAGGAGATGATTTAACATTAGTGGCAAGTGGAGGGGCTTCTTATCAGTGGGGAGGAGGAGAAAGTACAACAGCAATAGATGTAGATCCACAAACATCAAGTTCGTATACGGTAACAGGGGTAGATGTTAATGGATGTGAAAGTAATGCATCAATTGATATTGATGTTTTTGAAAAACCTACAGTTACACTTATTAGTGATGATTGTGAAGATACAAATACAAAAGCAAAAATTACTTTTGAGATTAATAATGGGACAGCTCCATATGAAGTAAGCCCAAATATTGGTGATTATGAAGGAACATTAAATGGAAATCAATATACAAGTAATGATATTAATGATGAAGCAGATTATGTCTTTACCATTGAAGATGATAGAGGTTGTTTAACAGAACTAGAAGGAAGTGTATCTTGTATTCCATGTGTTACACAAGCAGGTGTAATGAAAAGTACAGAACTTATTATTGCTTGTGGTTCTGAAGCAATAGCTGAATATGATGATAGTGCTGAAATTAAAGATGAAAATGATGTGACAGAGTTTATTTTACATACAAATGCAGGAAATCAAGCAGGAACTATTTTGGCTAGAAACTCAACACCTAGATTTTCTAAACCACCAACAGCAAGTTTTGGTGTAATATATTATATTTCTCCTTATGTAGGAAATAACAAAGATGGAAATGTTGATGATGCTGATGCTTGTCGTTCAGTTGCTCCAGGAAGACCTGTTATTTTTAGAGAAAGTTCTATTTCTTTTGATATTGATGGAGAACAAAATGTATGTATAAACCAGTTGTCACAAAAACCATATCAATTAACTAATCTAGATCCAAGTTCAACAAATATTGTATCTTATGATTGGACGATTAATGTGAATGATGAAAGTGATATTAGATTTGAACCGCTTCCAAATTCAACAGATAAGGATAGTTCAAAAGTTTATGTTAGATGGAATACAGGAAGTGGTACTTCAGATATATTATTATTAATAAAGACAGATGATGGTTGTACAAGTAATCAGACACTCCCTGTCGAAGTTTCGGCAGAATCGGCACCAAATGAACGACCAATCATCCTCAAAGGACAACACGCTAATCCTCCCGATTTAATCTTTATCTATCCAGAGTCGGGACTAAACTATAGTTGGGGACGTTCGCCGATGAATGATTTTCTAGATGAAAATTTAGAAGATTTAGGAAGTGCTTTGCCCTCAGTAGAACAAGGGTTTTCTAGAGATTCCCAATTCCTCTATTTAGGAAAGGAAATTGATTTAGATTTGGAAAATCAGGTTTATTGGGTAGATATTAGCAATAAAGATGCAGATTCGGAGGACTGCCGTACACGAGTCTACTATAATGGACCCTTGGCAGGGCGTTTTGGAGAAGAACCATCTACCTTTGAGTTACCACAAGCTAAGATTTATCCCAATCCAAACACAGGAAGTTTTGTATTAGAGGTAGAAAGTAATGGACTCGGACAGTACAATAGTTATGCTTTTGATAATTTAGGTCAACTTGTTTGGGAGTATAGTTTTGAAAAAAACAACCTTCAACATAAGGAATCTATACAAGTTGAAACAATACCAAATGGTATCTATTTTATGAAAGTAGTTGGTGAAAATGGAGAACAATTTACCAATAAATTCATCATCCAAAAGTAAAGAATCATCTGTCAATCAATTTTTGTTATTAAGAATTTAGCACATAGAATTTATGCCTTCTCCCTATCATTTTTTAAAGAAAATTATGATAGGTTCTTACTCATAATTCTGATTTTTTCCCTGATGGCTTGTCATTCAAAACAAGTTGTCGTAGAAAAGAAAAGAACAGAAACAAGAAAAGAAAAAGAACGAAATAATGAGTATGATATTTTAATAAGAGATTGTATCGCAAGGTATTTGAAATATGGAAGACTGATAGATGAAGAAACCAAAACAGTCACTCAAAAAAGCATTAATAAGTTTAAAAACTTGTTTGAAGAAAATGCAGAAGTGATTAATGATTTGTCATCAGAAAACAACCTAATCAGTATAACAGAATACATCGCTAAAGTTTTCTTTTATTTAAAGGATAGAGGCGTAGAAACAGGCTTATCGGCTGAATCGTATAAATTTTTAACAAAAAGATCGACAGTCTATAGAACAGAGGAAGATGAGGTTAAAATTGCACAAGGCTATAAAAGATATATTATAGTCCTAGAAAAAATATTATTTAATAGTTTGGATTCAAATAACGAAGTGGTAGAACATCCAGAAGGTCGAGCTATAGAATTAGAATTGGTACTTTATGTTTCTTTAAAAAAACAAGAGGCAAAAATTGCTAGAATATTTAAAAAAGGCGAATCCAGTTAAAACTAAAAAAATCAAAACAAATGAAAAATACTATCTGCATATTATGTTGTTTGGGAATATTTCTATTAGGATGGAATAAAATATCTGCTCAAATAGAAATTGGTCGTTATAATGTTGTTTATCCACAAGGGATTGATAAAGATATTATTGAAAAAATATTGAATACAACACAGTCTGCTTTTAACGATTATCAAAATTATGCCTCTATTATGGATGATGACGGGCAGGTTACTCAAGCAGCAATCAGCAAGTTTAATACATTGTTTAGGTCGAATGCTACGATTTTAAATGATTTGGTAGATTATCCAGAAACGGTCTCTGCAAGTAGATATGGAGCCTTAGTTTTTAACTATTTGAGGGAAGTTAATGTGCCAGGAGTATATTTTAATATTGAAAATGCTATTTTCCAAGATATTAAAAGAGACCCTGCTGGATATTTTACGGTTGAAGTAGTTACCAATAAAAGGATCTATACTTATCTCACCGATGAAGATGAAGCCAAAGAATGTAAAAACGGACGACTGTTTGAATTAACAATTGTCTATAAAATATTTGAAGAAAATTTAGAACAAGCAAAAATCCTTGAAATTCAAGGCGAGCAACGGGGGAGTTGTAGTGATGCCTCTTCTGCTATTACTATATGGGGAAAGTATGGGGTAGGTTTTGCAACAAAGACAGCTTCAACAGTTAATACATTTGCTGGGAATACAGATTTTTTAAATATGTTGAACGACATAGAAATATCATCAAATCCTATTATTAGTTTTGGTATTTCTTACGATTATAAATTGTCTTCTGATAGTAAATTGACCTTAAGTACAGGAGTTAATTATAGCCAATATAATGTTACAGCAACCTTTCCGATAGGAAGTATTTATGAAATTGAAGGTCAAAAAGATAAAGAGGATGAGGCTTCTCAATATGAAGATTATACCAAAATAGTGTCTATTGGGAATAATAGTACAGAAACCAATAAGTTAAGTGCAGTTGAATTATCCTTAGGGGCAAGGTATAAATTATATCAGCTAGGAACAATGAGCTTGTGGGGAGAAGCCTATGTCATTCCTATCTATGCTTTTGGGGGTACAAGCGAATTTGATGGTGAAGCTACCTATAGGGGTAGTTATGAAAATATTGATGCTATTTTATCAAATATTCCAACTTTTGCTTTTACAACAACTCCTGTAAGTGGTAGTGCAGATTTGAATGGTAATTTTAGTTTAGCATTTCAACTTTCTCCAGCAATACATTTTACAATGACAGATAATCTAGGGTTGAAAGTAGCTCTAGATGGTCGATTTGGTATTAATGCACTCTTTAAATCCAATCAAAAATCAACCTATCTGTTAAACGATGAAAAGGTAAATGTTAATACAGATGCAGTTGAAGGAGGAGACACCATCATACAAAAAACGCTACCAAGTAGTATACTTGAAGATTATTTTGATAGTATCAATATGCATTCAGTTGGCTTAAGGGTTGGGTTAATTTATCAATTATAAATTGAGTGACCCATTATATCTTTACACACTATAAATTAACCAGTTATAACTATATTTTTCAACCCAAAAACATTTTTAATAATGAAATTTAAAGCACTATTATATTTGTTAACACTACTTATATTATGTAGTGGTGGAGTTTCGCTTGAAGCCCAAAAGTATTCTAAGGTCTATGCTACGCCAGATATTTTTAAACGACCAGAAGATACACCAAAATTTGAAAATGGAAATATTGCGAATCGTAGCGAAAATGCAGCTTGGGTTGTGGTTTCTGATCGCATCAATAACCAAACATATAGAGAACCAGATGCTCAAAAGTTTAAAAGAGTAGGTTTCAAAGAGTTCTTTTATGTCGTGGATGATAAAAAAGAATGGTTACACATTATTAAGACAAGTCCAGGGAATCTAAGTGGTACAAAAGTTAGAGATTCTCGTAAGGTAACGGACTACGGCTGGATAAAAAGAAAGAATTTATTGTTATGGACAACAGGGCTTATAGATAAACGAACAAAGATTCATAAAAAAGCCTTTTTATTAAATAAAGCCTCCGAGATTAGTAAGATAATGAGGTTAGAAAAAAAGGAAGTTGTACCGATTTATCAAGGCCCCAACACCGTAGAGAAAGAAGGGGACAAAACCATTTATGAGTTCTATTTTATCCTTAAAAAAGAGAATAATAAATATTTGCTCTCTAAAGAATATGAAGTAGGTTCTCATACCATCACAGAAGATATAGTTGGTTGGGTAGAAAGTGATAGATTAACGAGTTGGAATACTCGTGTTGCAATGGAACCGAATTTTGAAGATGCTGGATTTAACGAAAGAAGGTCTAATAATAATCTTCAATTGGTGGCGTACCAAGAACTAGTTGCTTGTAGTGATCATGCTACAAAAGGACAACGACAAGCCGATAACCTTATTCATTGGAAAAATGATCCTGTGGGTTTAAGTCCAAGTTTACTATCAAGAGAAGACCCTAAAAGATTTCCAGGAGGGGTTGTTCGTTTCCCTTTATTAGAAAGTTATGAAAACACCTATAAGACAGGAGTGGTTGGAGATGTTACAGTAAGTACAATGAATAGTAATTTAGGAAGTGCCCAAATTCAACAGATCAAAGAAACAAACTATGCGAAAATAGCAGAAGTGCCAAGAGCATATAGAGAAGCTGCTGAAAATTATAACATCCTTTTTGTTGTAGAGGCAACTCCTAGTATGAACAATTATAAAGAAGCGATAGCACAGTCTATAGATGAGTTGAATCGAACATTGGTGGATGTTGAAAATATACGATATGGAGTGGCACTATATAGAGACATACCTGAAAGTAAAGCCAGTCGTGAATTTGAAATAAAATCACTTACTAAATCTTATCAAGATGTCATCAACTTTTTGAATCAAACTAAGTTTGATAATGTATATGATCAAGATCCTTATACCTCAATGAATATGGGGATATATAGGGCAATGCAAGAATCAGGTATGAATTCGAATCATACAAATATTGTCTTTTTAGTAGGAAATAATGGAGATTTTAGTTCTCTCCCTACTCGAAAACAAGAAGCTATGAGTAGTGGAAATTCATCCTTAAAAAAGGGAAGTGAAATTGTGCCATTATTAGCAAAACAGATTGTACATATAGCAGGTGTTCAATGTAAAGATAACAATGATAGAGCAAGCGCAAAATTTGCATCTTCTGCCCAAAAATATATTGTACAATCAGCAGTAAAACAATATGAATATTATAAAGATGTCAAAAGTGAAGTACCAGGTGCTAGTGCCTTACAATTTAGTAATCCTTTTATGCCAGATTTAAGTACAGGAAATAACCTAAGTTTAAATGGTGGTTCAATCAAAGGTCGTTTAGTAAAACCTAGAAATGGTGAAAATTTGTCTAGTAGTCAATTTAAAAAAGCAGTAAATGACTTTGCAAGGGAAGTTTTTATGTTTAGAGAAGACTTTATTAGCAGATTCTCTAGAATGATTGATGAAGGGGCACCATTATCTTCAGTAAGTTCTGGGGAGTTTGCTCCAGCATTTGCTAAGGCCTTAAAGGACTATTTTGCAGAAAGTAGAGGTCGAGGTTGGACGCCTGAAGACATTAAAAAAATAGTAGATAGCAAGTATAAATTATATACAGAAGTCTATATCCCAAAACAAATCACAGGTGCTTCAAATGAAACAGTATCCTATGTACTTTTTATGCCAAAGAAAGACTTAGAGGATTATAATCATATGTTAAAACAATTGGCATTGTCTATTAATCAACCTCCAGATAAACAAAGAGAAGAATTGTTTAATACCTTAATGGAATTAGTCAATCAATTTACAGGAGAAAAAATAAGTAAATCAGGAGATATTACAATTGATGAACTCAGAGAATTGATGCAAGGAGTGGAAGGCTTAGGAATCAAACTCACAAAAGAAGGTAAACCTTTTAAAATTAAAGATGTAAAAAATAAAAGAGCAATGCCTGATGAAGAAATTTATGACTTTATCTCACAAATGGTAGAACGAACCAAAAGACTTCGACAAATTGCTGAACAAGGAAGTACCTATGAATTTAGTTATACTTCGGACGCAGGAAAAACGTATTACTGGATACCTGTTGAATATACTTTTTAGGAGTAAAAGGTAAAGATGTTAATTATTAAGAAATTAACATCTTTACCTTTATTTTATCCAATAAGATTAACAAAAACGAATGCACCAAAACACCTTATTTAAAATTACAAATTTAAACTGTAGTTATGATCAAAAAACAACGGTTTTGAATATTAGTGATTTGGTGATTCCCAAAGGTGAATTGATTTTTGTATTAGGCATATCTGGTATAGGTAAAAGTACCTTTATAGAAACATTGGGTTTAATGAATAATACCATTTACCATTCCAATGAAACGTCTATTTCTTTTTTTCCAAGTATAACAAATGATGGAATAGAACTAAAAGACTCTTGGAAAATATCAGATACTGAATTGGCATCTTTTAGAAATCAATACTTCAGTTTTATCTTTCAAAATACGAATCTGATGCCCAATTTTACAGCTGGTGAAAATATGTGTATCAGCCAATTAATAGAAGGGATGCCTCTATCAACTGCTAGGAAAACAGTCTCAAAAGTAATGGAAGAATTAAACCTTCCAAAAGAGGTATTTGATAAAAAAATTACAGCTCTTTCAGGAGGTCAACGACAACGGTTAGCCTTCGTAAGAGCAATTACAGCCAATTTTGAAGTTTTATTTGGTGATGAACCTACAGGAAATCTAGACAAAGATACAGCATATAGATTAATGAGGATACTAAAACAAAATTTGAGAAAATATCATCGAACAGGAATTATTGTTTCTCATGATATAGACCTAGCACTTTCTTTTGCAGATCGTATCATATTATTAACGTTTAAAGAAGAGAACAAACAAAAAATTTATGGAGAGGTACTTCCTGAAAACGTAATTGCTTCAAATGATGAAAATAAATGGTTTAACTCAAGTAATGAAAGAATTGAAGAGGTCTCTGCATTTATTTATAAATTATTAAAAATTAATCCTCTGAAAAGTGTAGTTTAAACAGACTAAAAGTAGAAAAATACCCCTTACAAAATGTTCAATATAATCTTAAAAGTTCTTACTAAAATACTCCAAATAAAAACAGACTTTCAAAAGTTGTTTTTTACAAATGAGTATAAAGAACTTGCAGGGAAAAATAATAGTAGGGTTTGGACACTTACAATCATACTGCTTTTTACATTTTTAGCACTTGGTTTTGCGATTGGAGGGCTAGAAAACCTTAGAAAAAGAATGGATAATCCATTCACTAATTGGGTTGATATGCCTGTTAAATATGAGTATAATGTAAATGGTGCGATCAGTAATATTCGCAACCATTTTTCTAAAGCATCAAGTCGTGATAGTTTTAATTTAAAACATATTGGAGAATACATTATTGATACATGGAGGTTTACTGACCAAAAAAATCAAAAAGAAGTTTATAAAATTGGGCGAACTATTAATTTTGAAGAAGATGCAGAATTATTAGATAAGATTCTAAGTAAAAGTGATGGCAACCTATTGATGGATTGGCGAAATGGAAATAATAATAATGCCTTTAAGAATTGCGGAATTATTGTCACACGACAAATGTTAGATGCACTTGGGTACAAAAAACCATTAAAACAAAAGAAGGTTTCGATGGTATATAACATAAGAGATGATGTAAAGTATACCTTGTACTTAGATGTAATTGCTGTTGTAAAAGAATTGCCAAACTTTTGTGACTTCATTTGTACTCCTAAAATGTCAAATTTACAACTCAATCCTAATCGATCAGGATTTCTTAGGACAGAGGACTACCATAATAATTTTTATTTTTTGTCTGATAATCAGGATGAAAAAGTAGTCTCTGAAAAGGTAAAACAGTTTTTAGATACCTTACCCGTTTATAAAGTTAAAAAAGAAACAATCGAACTCGTAGATGATACGCCTACAGCATTATATGAAGTTATTTTTGATTATGGTAAAATTGGAAAAGGATTTAAGGATAAAGAATTATTAGCATTCTATAAACAACTAACCAAGCAATTTTCTAAAACAGAGAATATTAGAAAGTATAAAAAATGGGAATGTAGTGATGGATATGATTTTATAGAAAAACCATATTATTTAGCCTATAATTTTAAAGATTTAGAAAAAGTTAGGGCGTTTAAAGAATTTATGAAAACCAACTTTGAGGTCGATATTGATATGGGACAAGTAGAAGCAAAAGAAAATTTTCACTTAGTTACACTACTTACTTATGCGCTTTCGGTTATCTTATTTATTTTTAGTATTGCCAGTATTGTTTTTTTTGTAAATAGTATGTTGTTGACACACTTGCAAAAAGTAAAAATGAATCTAGGAACATTTAAAGCATTTGGTCTAAGCAATTCAATGCTAATAACCACATACTTAAAAATTATTTTTGCTTTTATATTTATTGCAGTACTTTCTGCATTCATTATAGCAATTATTATCCAAACAATTAGTAATACTCTAACAATAGAACATTATTTAAATATTTTCAATTTTAAAGTAATTATAGCAACACTCATTCTTTTTGCCGTTAGTTTAATTATTTCTAACTATACAATTCGTAAAATATTAGATAACACCCCAGGAGATTTGATTTATAATCGCTAATTTTATTAAAAATTTAAACATATGAAAAATACAATATTTTTAATACTTCTAATATTTGTTTTTGTAAACATTCAGTGCAAAACAGATACAAAAGTAACAGAAACTAGTGATACAATAGAAGTAGAAGAAAGTACTCTTAGTGAACCTACTCTCTCCTCTCCAATAGCAGAAGAAATGAACGCTACAAAAACGAAAGAAGTTAATTTTGAACAAAAAGAAGTGAAATTAACAGAAGTAAAAGATGTTAAACGTGAGGAAAAAAAGCAAGAAATTAAAAAAGAACTAAAAGAAAAAAGTGCCAATAAAGGAAAATCTTGTGATGACATACTTACAATGTATAAAAGTGTAGTAGAAGAGTACATTACAAGTAAAAACCTTGAACTATTAAAAAAACTTCCTAAATCAAATGATATTATTTTCAACAACTGTAGAAAAGAACCATCTTTTAAGAAAGAAATCGATGCTTTAGATGAAAAGATGGCAAGTGCATCAGATGATGAGGATGATTGGTAAAACCACTATGTTTTTCTTTTAATCACTATTTTTCGACGTGGTTTTTTAACTGGAGGATTAGCTCTGACATTTGGCGTTGTAACAGAAAGTGATTTATCAGTATTATTTTCTCTTTCTATATTCTCATGTATTAAATCAGATGTTTGAGTAGTATTTCCTTTACGTAAGAAATCAATTGCCATTGTATATTGTTTATCATATAAAAGAGCCCAAGATTCATTTGGATTATGGGTCTTCATCCAGTGATGCACTTCCTCAAATTTATCTTGAGACCAAATTTCTTCAGAAGGAATATTTTTAATAAAATGTTCTACCGCAGCACCCGCTAAATCTTTATAAGTTTGAGCATTTTTTCGCTCCTCTTCTACCCATTGTTGTAGTAAGTCCCAATCTTGTATACTATCAATATCCTTGATGTGTATTAAATCATTTTCAACTGTAATAATCGTATCAAATTTTTTTAGCAAAGTATTAATATTAGAAGCTGATAATTGAGAAATTTGAACTAAATCGTCAAGAGACAAATCACGTAATTCTATTTTTTGCTCTTTAGATGGTAAAACTGTTAAGAGTTGAAAAACGATTTTACATTCTGTTTGTTGTTTAGGTGAAAAGGAATGGTATATTTTTTCAATAGAATCGATTGAAGTTGTTGGCGTTTCGTCAGTATTGATTTCAATCTCTTGTTGTACATCGTCCGCTTTTAATTTTTGCTTGTCAGCAGATTTACCAACTTCGATAGTCGGTTTATAACTTTGTTTTGTAGCAGCCAAAAAATGCCTTAATGTAATAGAAGCCGTTGGTTTATGTTCATTTTTCCAATGTAACCAAGTCTTACTTAAATAGTCTTGTAGCTTTGTTAGTTGATTTTTATCAAATAACAATTCCTGTATTAACTTCTGGACTAAATCATCAGAAAATTTAAATTTATCTTTCTGAGCAGGTTGCAAGATTGCCGTTAACAATTCTTCTTGTTGCATATTTAGAAGATAGTAATGGCTTAATCGGATAGCATCCATTAGATTACTATTCTTTCTATAAGCTGGATTTTCTGTGATGTCAGAATTCATGGAGAATATAACATAGACAGCAATATGTTTTGTTTTGGTTGCATTTAAAAGAAGATTGATAAAGCGATGTTGGATAGCTTCATCTATTGTATAGTTTTTAAATAATCGTTCAAAATCATCTATAACTATCAATAAATTAGACTGTTGCATTAATTCAGATTCCTCACATAAATAAATTAGACTATTGTCATTTTTCATCAATTGAGAGAATAGAATTTCTGAAAAATGAGGAGGCATTTTTTTATCATAAAGAATATGAGGAACAGACAAAGCATCTGCTAGTGTTGAAATAGGATTTCTTTCAGGCTCAAATATTATTGTCTTCCAATTAGACCCAAATAAAGCATGAAAACCATAATTTGTTAGATGAGGGATAAGCCCTGCTTTAAGTAAAGAAGTTTTTCCATATTGGGAAGGTGATAACAAAGATACAAACCTATTTTTCCTTAAGAGATGCCGCAAATTATCTATATCTTTTTCTCTTCCAAAAAAATAGTCTTTTGTTGTTTCATCAAATGGTTTACTAATCCCAAACTCAATTCCAGGATAGGGGTTTTTAATCTTTAGCATTACATAATACTTGCTTTACTAATATAATAATTGTAGAATTTATATTGTATTGGAAATATGATAAAAGAAATAATATCTTAGCATTCCTTTCATTCTATTCCTCATAATATATTATTATAGATAATTACAAGGAATAAGTTACAGAGTATTCTATTAAATTACAAATTTTTTAATAATTTATTTTTCTATTTTAGATTATATCAAAAATAAAATGTATTTTTATTTATAACCATTTCATTTCTTTATTTGAGAAAGAAATCAAAAAATAGAACTTAAAATAAATTGGATAACCCCTAAAATCACTTTTTCATGTTTGCAGCAAGAATTGGAGATATGCACACTTGCCCTATGGTAACAGGACTAGTACCTCATGTAGGAGGACCCATTACTGGAGTATGTGTACCTAATGTATTAATTGGAGGACTTCCTGCTGCAACAATTGGGGATTTATGCATCTGTGCAGGAGGTCCAGATACTGTATTAAGTAATAGTTCAAAGGTCATTGTTGGAGGTAGAGGAACACTTGCTCGTGTTACAGACACTACAGCACATGGAGGAGTGATTATCCTAGGTTGTCCTACTGTTTTGGTAGGGACAGGAGGTGTTGCTGATATTGGAAGTCTAAGTTCTAGTATGTCCGAATCTATGGCAGGGCTACAAGACGCAATGGCAGCAGCACAGGATGAAATTAATGATAAAAAAAATGCACTACAAGCACAAATCAATTCTTTAGAATACGAACGACAACAAAGACTTAACCCTATCCCTCCTCGTTATATTAGTGATGAAGAAAGAGAACGTATTAATGCTGAATACGATAGTAGAATTGCAGAAAAAGAAGCCGATAAAGCGGAGTTAGAAACATTCCAACAAACCGATATGTCGCAAAATACAGAAGAAGGAATCGATTTTACAACTCCAGAATAAAAACCTAATTTTCTATGAAAACAGAAAAACAACATCCAACAAGACAACAACAACACAACTCTAGTAAAAATAATGGAGATGCAATTAGCCAAACAACAGAAGGTGTTGGATTGTATGCTCCTAGTCTACAATTAAAGAGTGATAAAGTATCTGAAGAAGAAGAGCAGGAGGTTCAAATGAAAAAAACAATCAGTCCTTTTCAAATGAAAAAGGATGGTGAAGAGGAAGAAGAAGTTCAGATGAAAAAGGGAAAAGGGGTATCAAACGAAAATGAATCTAGTAATAGTAAACTTCCTGGAAATGTTCAAGCCAAAATGGAAGGTACTTTAGGACACGATTTTTCAAATGTAAATATTCATACCAATTCTTCTAAAGCTAAAGATGTAGGCGCATTAGCCTATACGCAAGGGAATGATGTTCACTTTGCTCCAGGGCAGTTCAAACCAGATACCAAACAAGGTCAAGAACTGATAGGACATGAATTTGCCCATGTTGTACAACAAAGCCAAGGACGTGTACAACCTACTACCCAAGCCAAAGGAATGCCTGTTAATGATGATAAGGGTTTGGAAAAAGAAGCAGATGATATGGGGCGGAAGGTGGTAAATAATGATAATTCCAAAAATTATATACCTAGTAGTAATAATTTAGGTATTAATAATTCTAATATTTCTCAATTTAAAACATTAGATGAAATTAGAACAGAATACCAAGTTGAAGATGATACAACAGAAGAGTGGTCACCCAAAATGCTAGGTTTTATCCCAATCCCAGGAGCACCGACAAGAGAATTAACTACAACAGAAGGAGAGTTACTTGATAATTTATCTGTGGATAAAGGACTTATAGGTTTGTCTAATTTTAGAAATATAAAGGATAAAGCATTTGAAGTATCTGATCGAGAATATCCAAATCCTACAACTTATCCTGCCCATGCTGGAACTACAGATGAAGAAAGACATAACTGGGCTAATAATGATGGACATAGAGATGCTTTCAGACATTGTTATTGGAATGTATTACTTACCAAAAAATTTGGTGAAAATTGGACAGAACAATTTGCAACAGCTCATGAAGCATTACCTGGAAATCCAGCAGAAAGAGAAGCAATGGATTTATATAATAATGAAGTAGGAAGGCAAATAGCTCGTAGTAATAAAGGAAAATCAGAAGAAGATTTAGTTAATATAGTTAAAAATGCTGTTAACTCTGGTAGACTTCTTGTAATTAATCAATTGAGTAATTTAGAATGGAGTAATAATGTTGCTCTTTGGGAACATGGAACAACAAGTAATATATCAATTAAAGGAAATATTGAAGTACCAGAAGGTGATGCTTCAGCTCATTCATAATTTATAATTAAGATTAAATGGTATATAAATATTTAGTTTTTGGAGCATTAATTCTTGGAATAATCTTTTATTTTTTAGTAAAAAATAAAAAAAAATTTGATTCCGAGTCTTGGAAATCTACTATAGTATCAAAAAAACAAAAAGAATTATACCGAGCTAATGTAGTAAGTCATTTAAAGAATAAAGTTCTAAAAAATGGTATGAAAAAAGAGACAGTTCTAGAACTTCTTGGTGATGCAGATTTTATAAAAAATGGAAAAGAGTATTACTCACTTGGAAAGTCACCTTATGGGGTTGACTATGAATATCTTATAATAAAATATGAACAAAATATGCTTACATCTTTTTATATAGAAAGAGGTTGATATAATATCTTACTAAGTATGAAACAAGAAAAACAGTATCTGCCAATAATCCAAAATCATAATTTAATAGCACAAAATCACACAGGTGTAAGTATTCAACCTCCTCCTTTACAACTAAAGAGTGAACCTAAACCACTACAAGTTCCTTGGAACGACACGATATTAAATGATTATACAGATGTTGAAAATTATGATTTTGGTGCTAATAGAGCTGGAAATAAAGAACTTGATAGAGTTGATTATATCGTGTTACATAGCACAGGAGGTAGTAATTTAATCCATAGTTTAAATGCACACTTAGAAGTTGATAAAGATGGTATTATTTATAATGCAAATAATTTAGAGGAGCAAAATTGGCATGCAGGACATAAATGGCAAAATCAAAAAAATCATACTTTAAATCAATATAAAAATATAAATACTCGTTCCTTAGGAATTGAATTTGTAAATGATTACATAACATTGGAAACAAGACCAAAAAATAGTGATGATGATGAAGGAATGACAAAACTTCGTAATGAAATAAAAGTATTAAATTTAGCACCAAATTTTAAACAAGAATTAATGAATCTTTCTAATAAAGATTTATTAAACAAAATGAAAAATAATAGTTATGTAATATATACAGATATTAACCACCTACAAAAAAAAGCAGCTTATGAATTACAACAAAATATGCTCCAAGATTATCCTAAGGCACAATTTGTTGCACATGAACATATAGCACCTAAAAAATTAGGAGAGGGAGAAAATACATTAGAATTCTTGAATACCATAAATCTATATAATATCAATTTAAAAAAGTTGCAAACTTTAAATCCATACTTTTGGAATCAAGTAGATGCACAAAAAAAACTTCTTTCTGAAAAAGCTGAAAAATTAATGAGTGCTGAAGCATTTTATCAAGAATTCTATGGAATAAGTCAAAGAGCTATTCGATTGATTAATTTAATAAATGATGCTCCTAATATGACTACAAAAGATCTTATACATCATTTAAGACCAGATTCGAAAGAAAGTACAGGAATGTATAGAATGTTAGGAGACTATAAGAATCATACAATTCGACAATATTTATTGAATAATAGAGAATTTTATATTGATATTAATATTACAAATTCAACAGATTGGTCCGCTGAAGATATTAAAGTTGTAATAAATGGACAAGAATCAGAATGTATCCATTTAAATAATGGAGAATCACATACATTTTCTTTTCCATTACATTTAATAAAAAATACTTTAGATTTTGACTCAAAAGCCAAAACTCAAATTTTAATAAAAGAAATAGATCCTTTCTTTAATGATACTTTATATAACTTCGAGTGGTCTCCACTTGTTAATATTGAAGGTCTATCGTTTAGAAATTCAAAAAATAATGTTAAAATATATTTGTAATATAATTTATGTATTGATTCCCTTTACAATTTTCGCTCAGAAACAATCTTTCTTTATAAAAGAAAATGAATATATATTAAAATATATTTATGAAAAAAATAATATTGGAGGTTCAAAATATAAGAAGTTGGAATTATACCGCAACAATAAATATTTACTATCTCATCCTATTTATAAATCTTTTGAAGACAGTCACTATCAGGAAGTTGAAAAAGGAAAAATGATTGTTTCTACAAATCGAGATTCAATTATTTTTTATACTCTTTGGTCATATAAAGGACAAGATAATGCTTCGAAGTGGGGAGCAAGAAAGCAAATTTATTTAACAAAAAATCAACAATTAAAACCATATAAAGCCATTATTTACATTGAAGAAGGTCTTCCTAATGATGGAAAGTTATTTTTACAATCTAAACCTACAAACTTAGAAGAACAAAAAATATTTGAACAATATATTAATATGATTCAACATAAATATAAAGCTACTTTTTTATTTGGGATAAATGCGGATCAACTTTTACATGAAACACGAAAAATTATCAATAATTCAACTTTTAAGGGAGTTGAAATTAAATAAGTTAGAAAAATGCTTATGATCTTAACCAACTAGTTTATCAAATGAAAACCAAAAAACAAATCCCTAAAAGATCTCAACAACATGATTTCAAACGAAACAATGCCGACACCATTCGTAATCATACAGAAGGAGTAGCTTTACAAGCTCCTGCTCTACAGTTGAAAAGTGATTCCATTTTAAAAGAGGATGAAAAAATCCAACTGAAAACAGGACAGGGCTTGTCAGAAGAAGATAAAACCAACAACGATAACCTTCCTAAGAATGTCCAGACTAAAATGGAAAATACCCTAGGACATGATTTTTCAAATGTAAAGTATCATACCAATTCATCTAAGGCTAAAGAGGTGGGCGCACTTGCCTACACACAAGGGAATGATGTTCACTTTGCCCCTAATCAATTTCAACCCAAGACCAAACAAGGACAAGAATTGATTGGACATGAATTAGCCCATGTAGTACAGCAAAGTCAAGGACGTGTACAGGCAACAACCCAAACGAAAGGAATACCAGTCAATGATGATAAAGGTTTAGAAAAAGAGGCAGACGATATGGGAAAGAAAGTAGTGAATAATACTCAAAACTCAAACCCTTCCAAGAAATTGACCAATATTGCATCTTCAAAAACCATTCAACATAAAAAAGATAAGAAAAATACAATTGGATTTCTTGGGCTTAATCCTAAAGCAAAACTAGAACAAAAAGAACTTAAAAAACGCAGTAAAGACAATGTAATTGGAGCAATAGATAATGACCAAAAAGAACGACTTTTTGATACACAAGATAAACTTGCCGCTTACATTACGCAGCATCTCAAAATATATAATCCCTATAAATTTAAAGACATTTTTTACCTATTAAAAGGGATTGATAAAAGTTATAGAGAACAAGTTATCAAATTGGTGCAATTATTTCAACAAGCTGAAAAATCAGAAATTTCACTTCAGCGATTGGTTTTTTCTGGTCATCATTATGAAAAGGGACATTCTTACGATAATACAATAGCTGAAAAAAGCGAGATGGAAGGGGATGATGAAAATGGACGTTTGGATATTCGAAAAGTAATGGATGTTCTAACTAAGGTTTTTCCTAAAGCAGCGAGTCAAGTCAAACATATCATGTTTTCTGCTTGTCGAACACATGAATATATTGATTATTGTAAAACAAAGTTCCCCAATCTTAAATCTATCTGGGTGTACAATAAAGGTAAATCTCCTGTCATAGGAGGTGGCTCCACCAAACATATTAAAAAGTGGGAGGAAAATACAAAAGGAAATAAAACACCTCGGAAAGAAGGCAAAGGCTTTGTTCCTAAATATGGAAAGGCCTATACAAAGGTTTTTAATAATAGTTCTGTAACCGAACCTAAAAAATACAAAGAATCACCACTAGGAGTCTATGAAAATTTTTATCCCTCTGATAAGGTTGCTTTTAATGCCTTAATTGCAGCTACAAAAGCGAATGCTCCTCCTTTAGTCATTAAAAAAATAAGAGCGGCTATTCGTAAAAGAAGAAATCCTAAATTAAGTATAAAAGTCAAGGTGGTCAAACAGGCAGATTGGGGGATTGGTGATGAAGAATTAAAGGTTTCTGTTAAAGGTAACCCAAACGGCAAAACCATTCATTCTAAAATACAAGATATATCATCAGGAAAAACCACAAAAGAATTAACGTTTCCAGTTTTGGATCTATTCAATAAAAAATTTGATCCTAGATCGGTTCGTGTTTTTGCCCAAGATGTTGGATTTATTAAACACAAACAAAAGCATATAGATTGGAAATACCCCTTCAATGATATAAACGATACCTTTAAAGGTAAAGGCAAGGGCGAATATAAAATCATTGGAAAATTGAAATAAAACAACTTTTATGCCCCACTACACATATTCAAAACCACTTAAGTTTCATAAACCTATCAAAAAGAAGAAGAAAAAGGGCATCAAAAAGCCTTTGATCAAAAAAATCATACTAGAAATCACACAAAAAGGAAGATGATATGAGACATATATTTGGTATTATTTTCAAAGAATTATCGATGTCTGATGATCTAACAAAAAGGATGAAGGTTGATTATTGGATGATGGCAAAGATCGCAAGAGCGTATGCAATTACTGGGGAGACTTCTATATTTTATATTGTTGTAATGAATATGAATATTGCGATTAATCTTCAAAGACTTGCCAAAGAATTCAAACATACATCTGCTGTAAATATAAAATTTCTAGTTCCTGACCAACGAGATTTTAATTCTAAATTAGAACTATTGGGACAAAAATTAATGGATACAGGAGGACTACTTGTGCTAGAAAATAATAAGACAGTCAGTAATACTCAAAAACAACAATATGCAGAAGCTGTCGGAAAGCAATTCTTAAAAAGGTATATAAAATACAAAGAAAAGGAAGCAAAAACAGTACAACAACATGAAATTCCTGTGGGCATAGAATGGGATTATTACGGGAGAAGTAAAATTTGAAATTTTATATTTCAAATAATTCATAATATATTTCTTATTTCTATGTAAAATGTTTACTTTAGTACATTCAAGCAACATCTATTCCCTATGCTTCAACGTCCCAAAATATCAGAAGAACATCAGCAACATTCAAATGCCGTTGCTAATACCTCTGCAAGTGTAGAGACCTCCATTACTCCCCCACCCTTTCAACTTAATGCAACTGCGCCCATTCAGCAAAAAGAGGATGAAGAGAAAGAAGTTACACAAGAAAAGGTAACTCAATATTCATTTGCAAATGATGGTACAGAAACACCACCAGAGGACAATAGTAGTAATGGTAATACCCCCCCCTCTAATAACAATGATTCAAATTCACCCTATCAATTAAAAAAAGGTAAAACTTCAGGTTTAAATTCAGCTAATGGATTACCACATTATGTCCAAACAAAGATGGAGAATACCTTAGGACATGATTTCTCGAACGTAAATATTCATACAAATTCTCAACAGGCTAAGGATATTGGTGCATTAGCTTATACACAAGGAAATGATGTTCATTTTGCTCCTGGACAATTTAAACCAGACACCAAACAAGGTCAAGAATTAATTGGACATGAATTTACTCATGTTGTACAACAAAGTCAAGGACGTGTAAAACCTACTACCCAAGCCAAAGGAATATCTGTTAATGATGATAAGGGATTAGAGAAGGAGGCGGATGATATAGGAAGAAAAGCAGCTGCTTTTCAATTGAAGAAGGATACTAATATACATCCTTCTAATAACTCTAAAACAACTAATAATACTATTCAAAGAAAATCAATACCCAATTTTTCTTTGAATAATCAACCCACACAATTTTATATTGGTGAAGGTTTAGTCGATGGTGCTATAGATCTAGTGTCTGATGGTATAGAATGGGTAGAAGAACAATTTTTTGAAGAAATTGGTGATTGGGCTTCCAATCAACGAGGATATGATCTTTTTTGTACAATCATCCAACAAGATATAATTACAGGAGCTCCTATCAAACGAACAGGAGCAAAACTTATTCAAGGGTTTTTAGAACTTTTGCCTGCTGCTGATATTTATAGAGCAAGATTGGAAGAATCAGGGAAACTAGAAGAACTTGGTGCCTGGTTGGATATTGAAATGCAGGTTTTACAAAGTAACCTTAACCTAAGTGCTATTACAACTCAAATTACAGCAGCAATAAAAGATTTAGGCGTAACCAATATCGGAGAAACGATTGATAAAGTTATTGATGCTGTCCTTCAACCCGTTGAAGCAGTTGTTGATTTTGCTGTAAATGTAGGTACTCAAATGCTCTTGATGATTAAGGATTCCTTACTAATAAAACTTCAAGAGCATATAGAAGAAGAAAACACAGTTTATCCACTTATTACTGTTATTTTAGGTAAAGACCCGATTACAGATACACCTGTACCAAGAACCGCAGAAAATTTCATTAGAGGATTCCTTTCTCTTGTTCCTGGAGGGGAAGAACGGTTTAAAAATCTACAAGAATCTGGTGCTATACAAGATGGCATGGTATGGCTCGAAGAACAAATTGCTCTACTCAACCTTACTTGGAGTGGTGTAAAGGCACTTTTCCAACAAGCATGGGATTCCATCAGTATTCAAGATCTGGCTGATCCGATTGGTGCATTTGTTCGGATTGTAGGCATCTTTGCAGAACCTGTTGAACGCATTATCACTTTCGCTTTTAATGTAGGTAAGAAAGTCTTTGAATTTATATTCAAAGGAGTCATGCGGATGGTAGGAGGTGAACAAGTACTTGGAATGTTGGATAAAGCAGAAGGAACATTTATTCAAATTGTTGAAGATCCTGTTGCCTTTTTAGGAAACCTTATTGATTCTGTAAAACAAGGTTTTGGACAATTTGCTGGAAACATTCTTGAACACCTACAAACAGGAATCATAGAATGGTTGACTGGAACATTAACAGAAGCAGGAATTACACTTCCTGAAACTTGGGACTTTAAAGGATTCTTATCTTTTGGACTACAACTCATGGGTATTACCTATGATAATATGCGAGCTAAACTTGTGGATAGAATAGGAGAAGAAGCTGTTGGTCGATTGGAATCTACTTTTGAGGTTGTTCGTTCTCTAGTAACTGAAGGACCTGGTGCATTATGGCAACAATTTCTTGATTATGTGGGCAACCTAAAAGATATGGCTTTTGATGCTCTCAAAAGCTGGTTGATGACAACTGTTGTTGGAGCTGCTGTGACGAAATTAGTGACCATGTTTAATCCTGTTGGTGCCATTATACAATCTATTATCTCTATTTATAATACAATTATGTTCTTTATTGAGCGAGCTCAACAGATTATGGCTGTACTCAATTCTATTGTAGATTCAATTGCCAATATTGCTGCTGGAAATATTTCTGGAGCAGCCAACTATGTAGAACAAACACTAGCAAGAGGAATACCTGTTGCTCTAGGATTTTTAGCCCGATTTATCGGAATTGGCGATCCGTCAGGTAAAATCCGAGAAGTAATAGACGGATTTCGAGCCATTGTTGATTCGGGTATTGATAGAATATTGGATTGGATTATAGAGCAGGGTTCTGCCCTAATTGGAGGCATAAGAGACGCTGCTGGAAGTGTAAGGGATACTGTGATGGGATGGTTAGGGTTACGGAAAGTATTTACAGCTGAAGATGGACATGGTCATACACTTTATTTTGAAAATATTAATGGTAGTGGAGTCTTAATGCTTGCAAGTACTCCTATGACATATCAATTATTTATAAGCGGAATAACTAGAGAGAAAGATTTTTCTGATAATCCACACCTGCAAGATGTAAAAAAACGAGCAATTCAAACAAGTAACGAAATTGATTCGCTCATACAGTCTGCCAATAGTAATAAAAACTCAGAAACAGAAGAAGATCCAACACTCAATGCACAAATAATTTCAAAAATGACAATACTTGCTCCACTAACCGTGGAACTTATGAAAGATGCTGATCAAGTGCATGAATCTACTCCTCCTGTATATGGAGGTGTAAACGAAGGAGGCTTTGGAACAATTGGAACAATAGAATATCTATCCTCAAAAACTACTGGTACTAAAACAAATAATAGCTTAACTACAGAAAAGTATTCGATACTTGATCAGCGAAAGAATGGAGGTAGTACATATTATGTTCGAGGGCATTTGATTAGTTCTCAACTTCACGGATCAGGTACAGATTGGTCAAACCTTACACCTTTATCTCGTTCGGGTAATGCTCAACATGAAATAAATGCAGAAAGTAAAATTAAAGACACTATAGGGGGAGATCCTCCTAGAGCATTCTTTTATGTTGTTCGACCTATATATGGAAGACCTATTCCTAGTTGGGTTAACAGTACTCAAGACAGTAATGATCCAGATATTGAAACTAAAAAGAAAATAGCTACAGCAGAACGATTTGTCCCTAATGGACTGAATGTAACTATTCAAGAACTAAACCCTAGTACAAGAGCTCACATTAGTAGTCCCTTAAATGTAGATAAAACAATCTTAAACCACGTTGATCAATCTGGACCTGAAGCTTATCAGGTAGTTGATAAGATTCCTGAACCTGACTATCCTATAAATATTAATAATGCTACAGAACAAGAATTAATGTTTTTACCAAACATAGGTCCGAAACTGGCGGGTACTATTATTGACAATACACCTTACTCTTCTATTCAAGAAATAATGAATATTTCTGGTATAGGACAGGTTATTTTTGATCAAATCCAATCCAAAATTACTATATAAAATTATTGAAATTTAACAAATGGAACATATTTTAAAAAGCCTATTTAAGACAGTGCGTAATCATTCTAAAATCAAAGGCAAAGAAATTAGAAAAAAAGTTGCTCCGCCAAAATACGATGATACAAATCAGAAATTAATTTCTCAATATAATTTAGAACCTTCTTATTCTTTCACCAATGGTTTTTCAATCAAATGGCGACTAAAAACTGAAAAAAACCAACATAGTTTTCAAGGTTCAATTAATATACTTCCTATTGAAGAAGTTTTTGGAGATTGGGAAGAAATTGTTTATTTTGACTTTACAGAGGAACATGACAGAGCAAAATCCTTTAAGATTATTGATTTTTTTATGCCCGAAGCCTGTATAGGTATTTTCACAGATGATGAAAATGATAATTCTTTATATTACCATGATTTTGAAGGTGAGTTTTATCCTTTGCACTTGGATATGGAGGGTTATATCAATATGTTAGGTCTTTCTTATGGTACATCAGGTTGGCAAATGGCAATATTAATACATCAACAAGGAGCTTTTTCAAAGGTTATAGATGATGCTTTTGAAAAACAAATGATTAATTTATTTCCAGAGTTTAAACTAGAGGAATTTATTGCTTCTTATGAGGAACAACGAATTGAAAAAGGAACTGTCTATAAATCTCCTCGTGAATAATTTTGATATACCTATGCAATTATTTCACACCCTTGATAAAAAACGTTTCTTTTTAATTCCTCCCATCTATAAACCAAAAGAAGGGACATTTAAAATTATATCCCTTTCCAAAGACGAAGTAAACGTTATGGAGAGTAATATACTTCAATTTGAAACATCATATAACCAAGCAAGAGTTTGGGTTGAAGAGCAAGTCATAGAGCAAATGGAAAAATCCCAAAAAGCCATTTCTGACCAACTTCATTTTTTATTGGAAGTAGATACCGATAAAACAGATTTATCCAAAAGACAGGCAATGGCAATGACGAATCTAAATAATTATCGAACTTGGATCGATAAAGAATCAAAAAAATTACGTCAAATTATTCTAGCAGAAAATGCTGAAACCTTTTCTAAAAATGTAGAAGCATTTTTTCAATCAGAACAAATACAAAAACCATTAAACAAATTAAAAATACAACTAGAAACAACCAAAGCTAAAATCGATCGTATACCTAAAGATGAACAAAACATAGATAACATTTTAAAAGTTATCGAAGATGCTTTCAAAGCAAAAAAATAAAGAGAAACTATACATATTTTTCCTATTTTCTTCATAACTTCTAGATTGATAATCAATATAAAAACTCATTTCCCATGAGAAGAAATACAACGCAAAAAAAATTAGACCGTTTAGCTCGGCGACAAGCCAAAAAAGATGCTAGACGTAAACAAAAAGAGGAATTAAGCAAATTGCGAGCTATTGAAAAAGTTCGTAAGAAAAAAGAAAAGGAAAAAGAGCGAGCGTTATTAGCTGCTCAAGGGGCTAAAAATAAATTGGGTACGCCACCCAACAAAAAAGAATTGACTGCATGGGGCAAGGAACGTAAAGAACGGCTCAAAGCCAAAGCTAAAAAGCGTCGAAAGTTGAAAGAATTGCAAGAACAGAAAATGGTGCTAAAAGAAGAAAAAGAGGCTTCAAAGAATAAAAAAATTAAGAAATCTAAACGTATTAAAACAGAGAAAAAAGAAAATGCTTTTTTAGAACGTCGTAAAGCACGCCTTAAAGCTAAGGCTAAAAAACGCAAAACCATCAAAGAAATTGAAACGAAGAAGAAGGAACAAAGAATTGGAGAGAAAAAGAAAAAAGTTCGTAAAAAAGAAAAAAACCAAGCAGTCGATCCTACAGCTACCTCTTTTGGAAAAATGCCTGATCGTAAAAAAGTCGTACAGCGTATTAAGGTAGAAATGGGCGATAAAATGATCAAAGATTTAAAAAAAGATAAAGAGTAATTAATGGCAAATTACGAAGATAAAGTTCAAAAAAGAACCCAAGAGTTAAACAAGGGAAACAATGCCGATACTGTTGAAGCAACAGAGGGAAAGGGTGTTGGTTATAAAGCTCCTAAATTAGACCTAGCAAGTACTAGTAATACTGCTACTATTCAGAAAAAGAAAGGTAAAACGGTTGGGCGTTTTTGTATTAACTCTAATGTGGTTGGTGAAGGCTTGACAGCAGGTCACGCTTGGCTTTCTTATGAGCCTATTGCTGGTTCGAAAACGACCTATGGAACATGGGGAAACAAAGAGCCTATTGGCTTACATCGTGATCTTGAATTGTCTTATTCTCCAAAAGCTAAACGTTGTGCAGATGTCGATAAAGACGAAGCGGCTGCCATTAATAGTTTTGCGAGTGCTAATAATGCTTGGAGTCTAACAAATAACTGTGCTTCTTTTGCTGCTAGAGGTTGGAAAACAGTCATCGGAGAACATATTCCTTATAGAAGTGTTGGTATTCCTAATCCTAGTGCATTAGGAAAAGGGATAAACGCCCTAGGAAGTGAATATGTACCAACAAAAACCAAAGAGAATGAAAAAAGCAGTTCTAGTCTCTAATTTTTTTTTATCAATATTAATATCTATTATGTTTTTTTCTTGCAAGTCCCCTAAAAATAGAATGAATTATGACGAACTCTCCACTAAATCAATTCTTAAGATAGAACAGAATAAAACTATCATTACTGTACCCAACTCTAATTTTCATTCTGCAAAGGCTGTCTGTTTGGTTGATGTAAGAATTGAGAACGATAAAAATATTATCTCTGCTTACCAACGGCTTGCGGGTTTGCCTTTTTTCTCGTACAAAAATCAAGTTCAAATTGAGAATACACAGCTAAAAACAAAGCTATTTTATTGGGAGAATCCTGATGGAAAACTCATTGAAATAAACGTTGAGCAATAGAATTTAATTTAAACCGTCTTTCCTTCTTTTTTAAACTCTTTACGGATACCTGTTATAATTTCTTCTTCCTCAACTTGACGGGTATCTTTATCAATTGCTACTAAGGCGCAGTATCGTAAAATATTTACAATAGCACCGCCCGCTAACTCGTAATCTTTAGAAATTTTCCAAAGATCAATATCATCCATTAGTTCAAGTTCTGAAAACGCTTTTTGCCAAAGTTTGTATCGTTGTTCTGGTTTAGGCATTGGGAAGTAAATCATGGACTGAAACCGTCGAGCAAAAGCATCATCTAAATTGCTTTTCAAATTGGTTGCTAAAATGACAATCCCTGGAAAATCCTCTATCCGTTGAAGCAAGTAGGCGACCTCTTGGTTCGCATAACGATCTTTAGCATCGCTTGTATTGGTTCTTTTTCCAAATAAAGCATCTGCCTCATCAAAGAACAATATCCAATTTTTATGTTCTGCTTGATCAAATATATTCGCTAGATTCTTTTCGGTTTCTCCAATATATTTTGAAACAACTTTAGATAAATCCACTCTGTAGACATCCAAACCAGTTGACTTTCCTAATAGTGTGGCGGTTAAGGTTTTTCCTGTGCCTGGTGGGCCATAAAATAAACTGCGATAACCAGGTTTAATTAATTTTGCTAATCCCCAGTCTTCCATTAAAGATTTATTATGCTTTATCCAAGCTAAGATTTCTTGTACTTCTTCCAATATGTTGGCATCCAATACCAAGTCTTCCCAGTCTAATTGAGTAGTGACTTTACTAGCAGGAAACTCATGGCTAAATGGTGGTTTATAGTCCTCTCCAGTTGTAAGGTAGGTTAGATATTCTCGGCTAATGCTTAAAATACCACTTAAAATAGGTTCGGTAGATTTCGCCCCATTTAAACTTAATATTTTATGTTTGGCAAAAAAATGATCGTCATCAAATAGCTGACCTACTCTAAAACGATGTCCTAAATCATTAGCAGCTAATAAAAATGCTACAGTTTCTCCTGTGGGGATAAAACCACTATGTTGATTACCTTTTACCCCTCCAAATTCTGTAAACCCTCGACCATAGGTTTCATTTCTTGTAAAAAAAACATCTAATATTTGAGGACATATATGAGGCGCTAAAGCTAGTAATAAAACAACTCGCTCATCTAGATTCATCTTATAATGACGAACAACATCACTATAAATTGAAGGAGACTCTGAAAGATCTGGAACTGGAATGTCTTCAATACTCGAAGTATCTTTTTGAAAATATAACTTGAATCGGGTATCAATTAATTGAGCCAAGTACATAAACTCTCTGTTTAATACATTGGCATTACGATCGATTTGATTCATAGTTTATTATCTTCTTTCCATCACAGTCATATCGACTATCTGATAGTCATTATTCTTAAATTCATCAGAAGAAGGTTTCTCTGTAGATACATTTTTTATTGTACTTACTGTTTTTGAGCCATTATTATTTGTATGATGAATTTCTATAGGAAAACCATCATATAATGGTTGAGAAGCAAAGACTGAACCTTTTGCATTTTTTCGCAACTGTTCAAAATTAATATCAATATCTTTCGTCACCCACACTTCTGATGAACCATTATCATCTTTTACAAGATACTTTCGACAAGTATAATCATTTATGATCTTTACTTCACTTGTTTTAATAACTTCTGCATTGTATTCTGTATCCGTTTTTCCTTCAGGCAACCAATTTTTGTATCCTTGTTTTACGCCTCCATTATCAACTAATGTTGTTAGTGTTTTCTCTGAAAGATCGATAATCATCTTGCTTGTCATTCCATCAGGCATTACACCCTCCATTTTAGTTTTATACGTATCAAAAACAAAATCAAAGTTGTAACTATTTCCTGTAGACACTTTTGTCTCCATTGTAAAGCTTCCCACAAATTGATTTGTTTCTAGGTTTATATCATCTGCTTTTGTCGAATTGCTTTTTTTCTTTTTTTTCTTCTTTCCAAAAATTTTGTCTTCCACAGCATCTAAACCGTCATTTATTGCATTACTAGCTCTTTTTTCTGAGCGTCGTTCTATCTGTCTTTTTGTTCTTTTTTTACTTGTTTTGTAGATGTCTTTCAATAGTTGTGCTTCGGAAGTTGAAGGCATAATTAATAGAAAACACAATGTAAGAAAACCAAGAAGTTTATAATTTTTCATGATGATTTTTTATTATATTAAATATAATACTAAGTTACAAAAAGATAGGCTTTTTTACAACCCACAACATTTTTTTTACTTCACTATTTTTATCATGTTTCTCTTAATATTAGGTCCAATCTACCCTTAGAATTTTAGGCATCCATGATATTTTAATCATCCCTAATCCCCAAGGGATTTTTCGCAATAACATATCAAATGGTTTTTGTTCTACCCTCAATTTCCATCCACCTCCTTCTTGTGTTAACTTTCCTTCACGATATAAAAACCCACCTCTTAATCCATCTATGCTTGTCCCTTTTAATGCACTCCATTGATTGATGACTGCTTTTAGTAATGATTCCCCAATTTCAAGTTCTAACGCTGTCATTTCAATTTCCATTTCTATGGGTTCATCAATTGGAATACCACAGAGTATCTTATTGAGTACCAATTCATGTTCTGGTGTTGCTTGTCGTTTTGTTACCAAATATTCAATAAGGTGAACTGCTCTATGTGCCATTTCTTTAGATTTAAACTGTTTATCCTCTGTCAACATTTCTAGCTTTATAAAATAGTGGCTCAGGAAAGGCCAAAGTAAAACAGCTCCTGCATTTTTAATATAAATTTCTGATGCTTCCAATTTTTTATATAAGGCATTGTTTGTCTCCTTTTTTGTTTCTGAATTTAGCTGAGGTCGTATTTTAGAAGGTTTGATTTCCCTCTCAAGTATCGTCAAAACCTGATTAATTTCTTTCTCTTTTAATGTTTTACCTTTTATTTTATTTCTTAGTTTCACTACAAATGCTTTCGAGTCTATCTTTTTCATTCTTACTGTAAACCTCAAAAAATCTTTGAGGTAAGAATAAAGTTTATTTTTATTGGGTTTGTTTCTATGGTAAAAATTAATGGCGTGTATCTCTAAAAAATGCTTTTCTATCAAGCCTGAGACTACGGGACTTATTATTTCAATATATTGTAATAGTTCTTTATCCTCTTTATACAATACTTGTTTCAATATTTTATCAAAATTTAACTTATTTATTGACATCAATATTTTTTGATCAATTAATTGTTGTGGGGATAATGCGAGTAGTATGTTTCGAATGTAAGTAGCTTTCTTTTGAATTGCTGTTTCCAGTATTTTATTAAATGTTTCTACAGTCAATTCAAAGTTAGGTAGTTCAAATGACCCTGTTCTAAGGTAATATTCAATTAACTTTATACTATCAACCTTTGTTATTTTCTGTACTGAAGGTATGCCTTTTATGTTTTGATTTTCCTCTTCCTTTATATTTTCTAAATCATTCATTAAAGCCATTTTTAATGGTGTAAACCTACGTTCTCCCCTACTCTCTTCTTCCAATGATATTTTATGAAGTTTTTCTTGTACTATATCTTTATTTTGATTTGTTTTTTCTGACACTTTTTGAATGATATTTTTTAAAAACACATTTAAATTAAATGTATTTGTTTGTAGTTTAAAGGTCTCTTCTAAGACTAAAGACCATGCAGATAAATCATAATTTTTATTTGCCTTCCACAACATTTTTTCTTTGGAAAAAAACTGTTCAATAGCTAGTTTTTGAGTAATCATAAACCCAGCAAAGTCTGGATAAAGAAGTGATAATAATTGAATTTTTCCAGCCTCTGAAAAGTCTTGAATTATTTGTGGTACAAATAGCGTTACCTTATCCTTCTTTAAAACAGTTTTTAAGCTTTTTTGTAGTAAGGCTGCATTACTATTTTTTAAATTAAAAAACAATTCTTCTAATGTTTCAGAATTGCTGCTTCCCCACCACGGTCTTTGATTATTTAATAAAATAAATTGAAATAGGTTTAAATTAGATTTAAACATATCGTCTTTCGTCTCTTGTCTCCTATTGGTTTTAATTCCTCCGAACTCGTTTTTATTATAAGTTGTTATTTCTTGTTCTATCTCATTTGAAACCTTTTCCTCTCTATCTTCTAGCATCTCTACTTCTTCCTCTTGCTTAGTCTCTTTTCCATCTTTATTAACTCTTGTTTGTTCTACCTCTTTTGAAACATTCTCCTCTCTGTCTTCTGTCATCTCTACTTCTTCCTCTTGTGTAGTCTCTTTTTCATTT
>JAHDBJ010000024.1:0-41522 GCA_020630435.1 Saprospiraceae bacterium | reverse complement strand
TCATTAACTCTTGTTTGTTCTACCTCTTCTGAAATATTCTCTCTATGTTCTTCTAGCATCTCTACTTCTTCCTCTTGCTTAGTCTCTTTTTCATTTTCATTAACTCTTGTTTGTTCTACCTCTTCTGAAATATTCTCTCTATGTTCTTCTAACATTTCTAATTCATGCTGTTGTTTATGCTCTTTTTCATCAACATTCATGTCTATCTCTTCCTTATTTTTACTATTGTGTTGTTCTATTTGAACTAAACGATCTCTTATTTTTTCTTTATAAAATATATCATCCTTTTTTATATCAATCTTTCTTTCAACAAAAATTCGATTCAATATTAATTTTGAAATTTGTCGAATATCTAGATTTTTACTTTTTAAAATTTCTTGTTCAATTTCAATTAAATATTGTGCTTGATTTGGTACTAATAATTGATAGATTTCATCAATTATCGACTTAGGAAATTGATAAACTAATCGTTCAATAGTCTTAGGTGTTTGAAGAAGTTTAGGTAATGTATTTTTTAAAAGTTGTTTTTTATTAGATAATACTTCTTGAAATATTTCTACTATGTTTTTCCCTTCAAGATTGCTGTGAGGTGGTAACCAACCCCATTCTAAGAAGTGGACAATGATATCTAATTTGGATTGTAATACAGGAACAATATAGATATCATCAGATGTATTTCCTATTAACCCATTTTTATATTTTTGTTGAACGACCTTAATTTGTAGTGTAAGTTCTTTTTTGATTTTCTCTGTAAGTCTTTCTGTAAATTCTTTTTTAAACTCATTTAAGGGAATATTACCTAATTCAAAATCTAATTTATTAATAATTATTAATTCATTAGGTGTACTTAATTGAGATAGTACATCATCAAGGATAGGTGTTATTTTAAAACGAAGCACATCACTTATATCATTACTTACTGAATAATGATATTGAGGATCAGGTAGGCTAATCTCTACATTTTGTTTATGAATAATATGGTTTGATTTTTGTTTCCCCACAAAATTGTATACTTAGGTAGGCTCAAAATTTAAGCATTCTGTTTTAAGACTAAAATCAAGATGAATAGTTTACAGGATAAATGTTAATTTAATATTAGATAACTATTGTTTGTACTTTACATCTTGTAGTATCTATTCTACTAGCATTTTAAGAATTTTCACAGACAAATCATCAAGTGTTGCAAAATCTGGATTTAGTTTTCTTCGTTCATTTAACCATTTTTCATAAAACCCTTCAAACTTTGCCATTGTTGGAATATCATACCAATAAAAACGAATAGTCAAATGTGCTGGTGCATTAAGTTTGACAATATTTTCAAAAAGGATTTTCATTTTTCGGGTACGAAACCGTGCTGCCCAAGCAGGAATCACAATACTTATTTGTAAGGAATAAGGATCATTAACCATTATTGCACCTTCTTTATTTTTTTGTTCCCAAATAACAAATTCATTGATGTCCTGTTTATTAGAAACTAATGACTGAAAGAAATCAATACATTTATTTTGAAAGTCTTGAGCATTTTTTTTCGATTTTCCGAAAGCTTTTTTTATGAATGGTTGGTTTTTTTCATCCAATAATTCTAATACTATTTGTTCTTCTTTTTTCCCTATTTTATACTTTTTTGCATCTTTCCCCAATAGGAGTAACTGATTAAGTAAGTTCTTTCTTTCTTTTTTATTATCAGAATAGTTGAAATCACTACTAAATAATTCTGTACTTTTATCTGTAAGTCTAAAACGATAAACATTTTCTTGTAATCGTAACAAGATATTTTCTATCAGATGAAACCCTTCACTTGATTTGTTTAGATTTTTCAAATATACGATAAGGTTATCAAGGGCATCTTCTCCCTTCTCCAAAGACTCTATTTGTGAGATGATAACTTCTCTTTTTGATTTTGGATTAATAAAAGAAATATTAAATACTTTATCATTCTTTTTTTCTCTAGCTATGATATAGTTATTTCGATCCATTCCAAATGCCAATACCTCTGCTAGAATATTTTTAGAATTTGATTTAAAAGAAAACACTCCTTTTTGGGGTTTGTCTTTTGCTTTTTTTGTCTCTTTGACTTTTAGTTTATTGGTTGTAAATGTTTTGGCATATTGTTTATGTCCATATTCTTCGATATTAAATAAGAGGCAAATTTTCTTTTTTAAACCTGCAGTATTTTCTGGGTCACTTACGGTTTCACTATAATCAAATCCTTTAGCTTTATTTTGACTTATATTAATATAATTTTTAAGAAATTTAATTTTGGCAGAAATGGCCTTTTTATTAAAATCTTCTTTTGTATTTGTAGTAGCATCTCGGTGGATAGCATTAAAGGCTTCTTCCATAAATTCTTCTCCAAAACGAGCTAGTAAATGATCTAAAAAACGATTTCTTCGTTCCAAATTTTTATCATACTTCTTGATAATTTGATGAAGTCCTTTATCTTTTGGTGTTTGCCCATTTAAAAATAATGATTCGGCATTAGGAACAATACTTTCTATATTTTGACCAAAATAAGTAATATCCATCTCCTCTTCAATCGAAAATAATCTTCTAGTATTAACTAGCTGTGAGAGGTGGTTTGCCATGATTTGCTCAAATGGTAACAAATAGGCTTTAAGCTGTTTGACCTGAGCTCTTTGACGTTCTGTAATATTTGTTTTTCCAATACCAAATGAAGTAATACCATAAGTTTTTGGAAAAGTATTTTGCATGGAGAAGTATTCTTCCATTTCTGTAAGAGAGCGATTAGACTTTTTATCTACCTCTGGTAATGCCAACCATCGTTTATGGCTTTGACGACTTTTAACTTTAAGCATATCATAAGAATATTGCACAACATTCATATCTAATTCGTATACAATATCTCCTACATAAAAAATAATTTGAGGGTTTGTTTCAGATAACATTTCCTCTATATCTAAAACAGGGAAACGGTTCCCATCTAGTTTTATATACTCCTCTTTTTGTTCCACTCCTCCTACCAATACTGAAAAATCTGCAATTGCTTGCACCCCTTCTAGTTCTGTAAGTCTTTGTATCAATTGGGAACGAAATATTTTACTAATATTATTCATGTCTGACCGAATCAAATCTCCTTCCTCAATGAATCCATTTTTGGGTGCTGGTCCTGAAAAAATATCTGAATAATCATAACCTTTATCTAGCATTTCTTCTAAAGTATAAAAAGCAATTTCAGGTTGTAGTATATCAGATAACACATAGAGCATATTTGCCAATAAAGACTCTCCAACAACATCAGGATTAATAATGACTTCAGCAGCAATAATTATCTTTTCAGATTCTAAAACTTGGATAGAATCAAAATCTTCACATAAATTTCGATTTTGATTAAGTAAAGAATGGACTATTTGTACCGTTTCTTCCTCATATTGAAAATTTTTGATCTGTAATAATACATCATATAAACCATTTATATTAATTCCTAATTGACTTTGTCGTTTAGGTACAATCCACGCATTATTAATATTATTTACACGATCAATAACTAATTTTCTATAATCTAATATAGTAACAGGAGAACAAGGAAAAATATCTTGAATTTGATATAGAATATCTTCTACTTTTTCATCCGATTCTCCATATAAGATATCCTTAATATTGAAATTCGTTTTATACCCTAGTTCTGTTAGAGTATAGCAGATGTTTTCTAGGATAGTGATACCTGGATCATGTTCATTATAATCGGTCCAGATTTTACCTGCTAACTCCTGACTATGTTCTATTCCTTTTTTTTTCAAAAAGGTATAGTTCATACTATCAGGTAGTACATAGTCTTTTTTTATACTTGTTGGCTTCTTACTACTCATTTTTTGAATTATTAGAGAAGTCTTCTAGCATATCAGCAGAATCATCTGAATTATTAGCAGACATTTGACGGTTAACTTCTTCATTTATTTTCCCCATTAATTCAAACACTTCTTTAAAAGGTCGTTCTCCTAATGCTTGAAAAATGAGGTTTATTTCGTCAAGACTCAACTCAAGAGTTATTTGTTCACTCACGAATATCTAGTTTTTCTTTTTAATTGTTAATTTTCTTTTCCCTGTTTGTTGACCTGTTGAAGGAGTTGCAAACTGAGGCATCCTTGATCTTATTTGTGTTTTTGGAGGTTCTTTAGTCATCCAAGTTGTATCACTTATTTTTCTATTTTCAAACTCTTTATCCCACATTTTTCGAACCCTATAAAAAATTTTTTTGGGTTCTCCATTTTTCATTCCATAATGTGTTCTTGTTCTTATTTCCACTCTATATCGTTCTTCTACATCTGTATTTTCTTCTAATTGCCATCGAAACTTTATTTTATTAAAAAAACGCCCCCATAACCAACGACTTGCTGCTTCCACAGAAGTTCTAATTTTAGTGATTTGTCCTCCTTTATGTCCGTTAGACATTAATAAAATAGCGTAAGTTAAAGCAAAGCGTCCTCCTGTTTCATCTATATCATTAATATGAGCAAATACTTCTAATGCTTGACAACCTTTTAGGTTTCTAAGTCCTGGTACAGCATGCCATTTACCATCTGCATCTACTAATCCACTAGCATATGAACCAATAATTCCTTTAGTTGCTATGAGTCCATTTACATCAAAGGTACATCTTGGGTTTTCATTATTTACGCCTATTTTTCCTCCATTTTGTATAAATAGTCGACTGGTTTCTCCCTCTAATATATTTAGTCCTGCAACTTTTTTATCAGTAGATGTCAAACCAATGCCCCAAAGTGGGTTAGCACGATTATTGATATTTTCAAAAAAGGAAATCAATTTTTTAGAACTTCCTTTAGGAGTGAGTGCCAAACCATAATCTTGGCTTATACTCATTCCATCTTCACTAATATTTAGTGTAGAATCGATTAGGTTATGGATAGCATTTTGTACATATCCACCTTGAAACTGTCTGCGAAGGTCGTGTCGGGTATATTCTGGCATATATCTTAAACTATTTGATAATAGATAAGTAGAACTGAAGTAGGAAAATATATTTTTTGACTATATGAAAGATTGTCTAAACTTAAATAGTAATATCAAGTGTATAGTCTGTATCCTTTTCTACGGTCTCTTTTGTTTGATTTTTCTTGAATTTAGGGTTTAAAATTTTAATATATTTTTTTGTACTAATAATATTAATTCTATTTTGAAATGTAATCACCTTTCCTGTATCAATCATTTTTTCTGGCAGTTCCTCTTCCTCTCTATCTACCATTACTATTTCATGATCTTCATCTGGTAATAATATTCCCCAAGGTCTTGCTTGTATAATTGATATTTCTTCTTCTTCTGCTGTATCTTGAAGTTTATACAAACCATCTTCTTCTAATATATGTAATATAGAAAATTTTGTTAAAAATCTTACATAACTAAGACTCTTAATATAATTTTGTATTGTATTTTCATTTATACTCCCTCCAATATTAATGGTCACTTTATCATTATCTAACCATGGTGCAATAAATCTTCTGATATCTTTATGTAATCGTTGTAAAGTCACCCCATCATTCAAACCATGTTCAAATCTTACATTGCAAATAATTCTTATATATTCATATTGTGGATTGATTACTTTTACTTTTACAAAAGGTGAAATATAATTATACATTTGTTCTTCTATTGTAGAAAGCATTTTGTAATTAAATCGGGGGGTTGTTTCATCAATATATTTAGTTCGTTTGGGTACAACTACTATCACAACACCATCTTTATGACTAATACCCTTAACTCCTTCTTCTACATCCTTTATATTTAAAAATTCTTGTTCATTTTTAATTTTTTGTTCATATGGGTTGGTTAAGTAACTCAAACACTTTGCCTGTTGGATATTATGAAAATTATTGAGTACAATTGCTTCAAAATCCCAATGTGTAATTGCTCTATTTTTATGTCTTAATCGTTCACTTACCCTACTAAAAAACATCTCATTTGTTTCTTCCTGCTCTCCATAAAATGATTCAAAGGGTTGCACTACTGTACTAATAGCAGGAATACTACTAACTAGACTTTGGATAGTATTTGGAGCTAAAGGTTCTTTAGATATATCTTCTCCTATTCTTTCAACCATAACTACTTGGGTACGAATATCAACTGCTTGACATAACACATCTACATCACCAATAACACTAGCTCTTAACCAACAAAGCCCTTTTTCTAAAATTGTATTTCGAGAGGAAACACTTCTAGGAAGATTTAAACGAATAATTCCAGATTTTGTAAAGTTATCTGTCCCATCAAATAAAATATCTCTATCTTCAAAATCTCTCCATTGATTTCTTGATAAATAACTCCATTTTACTTTAGGAATATTAAATGTATTGAATGTCTTCGATTTTTTTGATGTTAGTTGAAAAAATATAGAAATGGTCTCTGGCGGGTAAGCATTTTCAATTCCTATATGAAGATAACCATCTTCAATAAATCGAGGTAATAAGGTTTTATTTTCTAAAATCCCATTTCTATATATATTTGCAATTCCAAAGGGATGGATATGATAAACTCTTTCTTGGGTATCCTGACTTCCACCATTCAACATTAAAACAGTAGATGCTGTATAACCTATAGTCATTTCTTGAATAGTTGGAGTATATGGTAATTGAGGGACTCCTTCTATATCTCCACCTTTAGCATATCCCTTTTTAGTTACTGCTTCTGTAAAAGCATTTTGATATAAATAATGACCAAATGCTTCTTGAGGACTTACTAATTCTAACTTAAGATAACCACTACGAGTATTATTATTAAAGTTTTCGACTTCTCTTAATTCTGGATCGGGTCGTATATCAAGATATGAAAGTAATACCTCATCTATTTTAATTGACGTTTCTACCAAATCTTCAATTGGTGCAGTTGAGGGTTCAACAGTATGGCTAAATAATGGAATAATCGTACTATCATCTTTTCGATCGGGCATAAATTCATTTTCAGATAGTGCTGTTAGTTTCACTTTATATTCCGAAGGGTTAAATTCTTCTCCATAATGAGCATAATGAGCTTTAAATTGATCAGTAGTAGGAGGAATATCTTTCCATTCTATATCTATATTGACATTTGAGAGTTTTTTCTTAAAAAGCTCCGCATTACCAATTAATAGTGATGTACCTATAGAAGGTTGTGCGCCAAAAGCTGCGAAGGGTTGTTTATTGTCTAATATCCCAATATCATTAATTATAGTAACATTTTTTAATCCTTTGACATCTACCTTAATATCTATTGTTTCTAATTCTAAATCTTTTAAAAAAGAATATGAAAATGGAGGGTGATTAGGGTTTAATAAAACCTTTAAAATTGGATGTTTTGTTGCATATGCTCCATCTTTTATAACAGCAGGGTTAAATGGAACGATAGGAGGTTTGTCTGCTGGAACTTTGAACGATATTGTAAGTGCATCTAAAATTTCTAAATTTTGATTAAGATCTCTTTCTCTATCAATAGACCAATCTCCATTTCCACTTGCTTTTATTGAGATTGTTCGGGTAGGTATTTCCACCCAACCCTGACTACCAGACATATAGAGATTGAGACTTCTTACATTATCATCTACTTGACTAAATATACGATTATAAAAGACTTCTTCTAATGTTATTTTAGTATCATTTTTACCTTTATCTGCATTGACACTTTCATAGAAATCGATTATCAATTTTTTATAAATCTTTGTTGAGTTTGGGTTAAATGTAATTTTTAATTCAACATTTCTATCTCCTTCTCTCAAACTAAAAATAGGTGAGGCTAAAGCAAATCCAATATCTGCCCTATCCATTGTTTGTATATCTATGGGTTTATACTCTTGTTCTTCTCCAAATAAAGCCCAACCATCTAGTGACTTTGGAGAAGAAACATCCTCTCCAATAACAGCATTAATTTCATTTGCTGAATAAATATCTGTTACTAATCGATAATTTGTATGATAAGAACTATCTCTTCGACCTATATAAATAGTCTTAAGAGATTTTATTTTGGCTTTTGTCAGTTCTACCTCATTAGTTGTTTGATAAACTACTGTTTCTCCTTTTTCATTTAAACCTGCATCCAATTGGGTATTTGCTGGTAGTATATATCTTTTAACATGATTAGACAATTCAAAGGCAACATAAACTCTATCTGGTATTCCTTTTCTAGGAATTTGTCTTAGATATTCTTTATAGTAATAACTTAAATATCTAGATGAAATTAGATTATAGTCATTCTGTATGTATTTAAACAGTTTAAGAAATGTTAGATATAATGCGATATGAGGTTTGTGATCATTTTTATTTTCTAATGATTTTTTAAAATATTTTTTAAAATGAAAAGCAGTATAACTTAATGCTTGATGCATTGTTCTATATAATAAACGAAGTTTCAATAATGCGGTCATTACCTTTTCTAAAGGTTCTTCTCCTTCAAAAATATTTATGGCTTTGACTTCATCTAATTCCCATATTGTATCAAAATGCTCAAAACTTATATCCATACTTCTACCTATAGCATCTTTATTATCTGCTCCTAAAGCTATAGATTTTAAATACTGGACATTATCTTTTACTTTTTCTTGAATGATTCCAAAAAGTTCATTTTCTATAATGGATTCAAACTGTTTGTCTAATAAATTAACCTCTAATATTTGTTGATACCAATCATTAAAAAGTGTAGCGATATTATAGATATGGGCAAATAATTCTTCAAAGGTTCTAATCCTTTTTTGATATGTTTTTGTACTATAAATTTTTCTCAATATATCATTATACTGAGCTTCTAAAGTATTTAAATCTGTACTCACAATATTTGCAAGGATGACACTAATATCATTTAGGTAGAAGTGATGCCAAAATCCATCCTCTAAGTTTTTATCATTAAAATATTTAATGGTAGAAACATAATCTGTTGTAAAAGCAAGCAAATCACTTAGTTCTCTATCATCCAATTTAACATTATTCGGATCAAGCGCTTTTAGGAGTCTATTGTTTTGTGTTCTCCCAAACCCAAAGTAGGAATTACTGTTTTGAGTGTTTTCAATCATGATTTTGTAAAGGGTGTTTTGTTTTTCTCTTGAAGTTACAATTGTTTGTTTTTATCAACAAATTAAATTCGTTTTTATTTATAATCAAATAATATACTATGCTAAAGTTGAAGATAAACTATTGATATACTTCTTTAGTAATATCTGTTCCTTCCAATTTATAGAAAGGAAAAACAATATTTGTTCGGATGTTTGTTTTTCTTATGGTATAATATAATGTTATTTTAACAAGTCCATCCAGTTGTTTACTGGATTCAAATTCAATATCTTCTAGTGTGATACGAGGTTCATAGAAAAGTACTGCCATTTCGATAGCATCTTTCATCATAAATTTTGTTACAGAATCCAATGGTTCAAAAACCATATTTTGAATTTTACAGCCATAATTGGGATTGGTAATTCGTTCTCCTGGGCGTGTTGATAATAGTAAGTGAAGACTTTGAACTATATCATCTTCATCAGACACCATATTAACAGACTTAGACTCTTTATTAAAAGAGACAGGAAATCCCCAGCCTCTACCTAAAAATGATTTATTATTTTTCATAGTCTGTTCTACAAATTTCATTTAGTTTAAAAATAAGATTCCTCCCTTTACTGTAGTTGTTGCACCACCATCTAGTGTTCCACTAACATTCCCTTTCAAATTTAACATATTCCCTTCTACTTTTGCAGACATTGTACCTTTTACTTCCAGATTCATACTCGCCTCTCCTTTTATATTTTGACCTGCCTCAATATTAATATTTCCTGTTGATGTTACTATTTTTATATCTTTACTGGAGTTGATTTCTATCCCACTATTATCCATTTTTATAAAATTCTTAAACGAATCTTCAATCAATATTTCTTTGTCTTTATCACTAAGTGTAATTCTTCGACCATCTGGAGTTTCTAGAATCATATTTTTATCTTTATCTTCAAAGATAATTTTCAATTGATTTTTTGTAACAATAGATTTTATGGAGTTATCTGCATCTGGTGCTTTGGGAGGATCTGGTGCTTTTTTCTTGTCCTTACTATATAAAGAACCTAAGATAACAGGATACCTAGGATCTTCTTGTAAAAACCCTAATATTACCTCATCTGTCTCTTCTGGCATAAAGAAACTTCCTGCCTCATCTGTTGCATAAAAACTAGCAATCCTAGCCCAAATTCCCTTACCTGATGGTTCAATGTTGGGTACATCAACTAATATTCTATTTTGACCATCAGGATCATCATGAATTTTCTTAACTACTCCAATGTGTAAACCTTGTATCCCTGGCAATAGTCCTGATGCCTGTGTGACGGTCACAGTAGATTGAGTTTCCGAAAACCATTTAGGGTTCATTCCCAATTTCACTTCTGTAGTCCAATTACCATGCTCTATCATGTGTTGTACACTTGAGATATAAGCCTCGTTATCAAAAAGGTTTCCTATTTTTTTTACTGTCAATAAATCATTAGGATTTACTTTTGCATGCCCTTGAAATACTATAGTTCCTGTAATTCTAGAAAATCTAGACTTTAAAAGTTTAGCATCTGCCCATACTTTAAGCATCTCTCCTTCTAATGGTGCATCTGTATGGAATTCATGTGGATCTTCATAAAATTTATTGGCCAGTTCTGGCCCTTTCATAGAGCCTTGATTATATTCATTTGGTTCGCTTGCACTTTTTTCAATAACCTCTTGTTTGGTCATATCCCATGCTAAACATTTTACTTTATTATATTGTGTCCATCCATTTAGATGAATATCACTTTTTATAAAATCTAAACCATAAGTTAATTCTATATTATTTTCGCTTCCATCCATTGGACTTTTAATTGTCACTTTATTTTGATCTGTTAAAACAATATGTCCATTAACTTCAGCCCTAGAAACAATAAAATCCCAATCTGTTGAAAAATATTGAACTAACATTTTATGTTTGTAGTCTGTTCCTTTTATATCTTTTTCTACTTCATACTGGCTCAATACTTTTTCAATTGCTTCACTATCTGTTTTATCTTTAAAGTAGTTACTTCTACGAATTGACGTTGTCATGATTGCTTTATCTGCACATTCTACATAAAGCAAACTATGTACTTTATCCTTAAATTTAACACCTGTATTTATTATGATACCTTCAAAAATAACTTCATTTTTTTGATGGTATCCAGCTTTAATAATAATATCCTCTCCAGGTTTATATTTATTTTTGTCTAATACTTCAAATTTTTGTGCTGCCAAGTCACCATCTAGAATATATACTTCAGCAGTAGAAATACGATTAATTTCTTTCTTGACTTCAATATGTTGAATACTATCTAATTTGGATTCTGGTTTTTGCATACCAGCTACTTTATTACCTCCTATATAAACTTCATAGGATAGTAAATCTGTTTTTTGAGAGAGTATTGGTGAATTACCCATATATTTTATATTATACTAATGGAGGAAAAGTCAGTTGAGATCCAACTTTAATTTTTCTAAAATTTGTTAATCCATTTACATCTGCAATTTGGATATATTGATTTATATCATCATAAATAGAATAACAAATTAATGGTATATTGTCTTCTGAACGCATTGTTTTAAGATGAGACATATCAGGGGATCGATTATAGGCCAAACTCTGTACAGCTTCAGGAGATATATGTCTAGAAAAACTTAAAGAAACTTTGGCTCTTAGTGGTTTGCCATCAATCGCAAATAGATTATACTCTACTTTCATACTTTTTAATCGACCTTTAAATCCATAGTTTCCCCAAATAATTACATTATAATAAGTTTGATGAATTTCTCCTTTATATTTGTACACAACATCATAAAGTCTTTTTAATTGACTATCTACATTTCCTCCTGTAATTTGTGTTCCATCAATCACTAGATCAAAGCTCAATTGCTCTTCCCCATACCCTTGAAATTGCATAACATCATGGGTAGATGTATTGGCGTTATTTTCCGAATTATACTTTATTGTTCTTGTATGGTTTATTTTTTCGGGATTGATCAATGCCTCAAATGTATCTCCCCCACTTTGTCCTTTAGCACTATCATAGTACTGTGTTTGGGCGGATAAATCCGTTGGATCAGAATGTGTACCAACGATTTTCAATTTAGTTACTTTATTATCTCCAATATTACCAGTCATAATTATCTTCTTTTGCTTTTTTCAAGATATTTAATCACTTTATCCATACACTCATCAATAATTTCTTTCTTAATTTTATTCATTTCTTGTGTGGATAAGTAACTATCAAGTGCTTCGGATTTTCCCATATTTGCATCCAACTTTTCCACATTCGCTCTAATGTTCATTTCTCTAATTTCTACAGGCATAATTGATGCATTAAGTTTAAATTGTTTTCAAAATATTAATAAAACTTTTACTACTAACCTATTGGATTAATTGTAAAATATTGATAAGCAAACTCTATTGTTTCAAAAGCCAAGGCATTTTCTTGGGCATTTAAGTTTGACATACTCCACTTGACAGGATATGCTCCTATAATAGCCCAAGTGATCAAATTACTCCCCTTTTCATCCTTCAAAGAAATATTAAAATTCATAGGTTTAATCCCTTGAATGTTGGTAGCATTAAAAATGCCATTTAATAAGATTTTATAAATCTTACCCTTGAAAAAGCCTCGTTTTAAGACCAAGTTTTTATACTTTACTCTTTTTGGAAGCCTATATACATAATTATTTTGTCCTCCAGCGATTACCTCTTCTACTTCCATTTCAACTTCCAATCCTGAAACTTCCTGAAAAGCTCCATCATCATAACCTACTTCAAAATTAAATGCGGGTACAGGAAAAGAATCTGCCATAATCAACTATTTTTTGTACACTAAAATTTATAATTTTTTGTTTTTATTCTATTTCTATCCCAGTATGAACAAATTCAATAGATTCGATGGCAATTTCACTTGCATCTGATTTTAAATCCGTTCCCACTAATTTTATAGGTACGGCTTCCTTTACTTTCCAAGTCATCACAGGCTTACTATTTTCATCCAATAATTGAATTTGTAAAGGAAGATGTCCTTCACTAGATGTACTATAGTATGATCCTTTGGTATATATCTTTTTAAAAATGTTATATAATTTCAAATCATTTTTAAAAATACCCTTCTTCATTACTATTGTACTTGTTTTAATTAAACCTAATCGTTTTTGAGTGACTAACTCTTTGTCTTTGCCACTGCGATATTCTAAAAACTCTGCTTCTTGATCTAAACCTGATACTTCTTGAAATGCAATTTCATTATCATCAATAGTAACCTTAAAATGAAACTTAGGCACAGGAAATGCTAAATCATGTTCAGCCATTTTGATTTTTTAAGTTTAATAAAGCCAATCACATCACTTCATTTAAGTAAGTAATATGATTGGCAAATTATGACAAATCTATTTAAGGAGATTTTTATCCATCCAAGGATGTTTCCATATATTCATAAGCAAACTCAATAGATTCTATTGCAACTTCATTGGCATCAGATTTCATATCTGTTCCTGTTAATTTTATCGGAAATGCTCTATAAATATTCCAAGTCATTACTGTTTCTCCCAATTCATCCAGAAGTTCTACAACAATATCCATTCGACTTTCTTCATCACCATAATAGGCTTTATCATCATATATTTGGTTGAACAGTTCCAGTAATCTATCATCTTCATCAAAAACACCTTTCTTTAAAACAAGGTTACTTGTTTTTATAAGTCCAGCCGCTTTTATTGGATGAAAAAATTCACTATCTCCATGTCTATATTCTATTACAGTTGTTTCTTGTTCTAAACCAGAAACTTCTTGAAAACTTACTTCTTCGTCTTCTATTGTTACCCGAAAGTGAAACTTAGCCACGGGCCATTGATCTTCGAAATCAGCCATTTTATTATATTTTTAGGATTTTTAAATATGAGGAAGAGATGTGTTTGATCAATTTTTATCTCTTCTTTCTTGATTTAAAAGTAATGTATACTTTTATTCTTCAGTTGTGCTATCAATATCTAATTAACATTAGTTAAAATTTAATTTTTAAGGGAGGATTTGCTCAAAAGCTATTGCTCCTAATAAACCACCTTTTGTATGTATACAAGTATTAAAATATTAAATATCAACTATTTTTTAATCATGTTTAAAATCAACTAGATTGTGGTTATTATATTTAAAATATAAACTGTTTAATATTTCAATATAATTAACTATAAATCATCTACAACCTATTCACCTGAACTGTCACCACCATCATCTCCACCTTCATCTCCACCTTCATCTCCTTCTTCCTCACCACCTTCATCTCCGCCTTCATCTATTCCTTCTTGCATTCTTTGTTCAAAAGTCAGTTCTACAAATTCTGCAGGTCTAGCAATAGATACAAAAATGGAAACTCTCATGACACCATCTAGTACATCTTCTGGAGTCATTGTACTACCTAATCCAATAACGGTTTCATAGGCTTGAGCTGGTGATATTCCAAGTAATGCACCTTCTCTCCATAAATCTGTTAAGAAATTGTCTATAGCAATTTTGACTTTTAACCATGTTTGAGGAGTATTAGGGGCAAATACATAATTTTCTACAGCAGACTTTACAGATTGTTCTATCATAATTAATGTACGTCGTACATTAATATAACGCCAATCTTGACTGTTTCCATCCAATGTTCTAGCTCCCCAAACTAATACCCCCTTACCTACAAAACTTCTAATAGCATTAACTGCTTTACCTGAAACTGGTAAGTTTAGGTCTTCTTGTACTTGAGATGTAATGTTTACAGTTGGTGAAAGAACAGCATTAAGACTAACATTAGCTGGTGCTTTATGTACTCCAACAGTATTATCTACTAATGAAAATATTCCTGCCATTATCCCTGATGTAGCTTGTAGGTTCATTTTTTCTCTAACCATACTCAAAATCTGTTTATATGCAGGACTAATTGCTTTTAGATTTTGATCGACTACAGCAGAACTACCATTCGCATTTTTAAGTCGTTTGATTTCAGAAGTTACTTCTTCATACTTTCTCATTGTCCTACTCTCTACTTCTGTTAAAACAGCTGTTGCTATAGGTTTAGCAGAACTTTCAATCTTTGTGCCTTTAACGGCTGTAGCTTTTATACCTCCTTTAGGCATTGGTGTTTTTTTACCACCACTTCCTCCTGTTGGAGGTTTTTTACCTCTAAAATATTTATCTTCTGCTTCTTTTGTCAAAAACTTGATCAACTCATTTGCATTGCTAATATTCTTAAAACTAACTTCTCCTTGAGATATAATCGAGGTATTCACCCAAGGATAATAAGAAGCTCCATATGCCAAGAAATTATTTCCTATACCATCTCTAAATTTATTAATAACATCGTCTTCTCCATAGGTTCTTTCCTGATTCCCATTATAAACATCTAAGATCGCTACTCTATTTTTAGTATCTCTTCCACAATGTCGAAGCATTAACTTATATAGATCATAACACTCTGTTTCAGTTAATAGTGTTGCATCTGGTACAACTACCATGCTTGGTTCTTGTACTGTAACAAGTGTGTCCAATCCATCTACTAATGCTCTATATTTAACACCACCTTCTTTATAGTTTCCTGTAGAAACAATATAACACGCTCCCCCTCCATTAGCATAAAATAACCTAAGGTTATTATAAAGGTTGAATTGTGTTCCTTTATCTGGAATTAAATCAAAACTACCATCTTTTGGTTTGATGGTGAAAGTAGATTTTGGAGCTCCTCCAAATATAGCAATATACTCTTTGAGGGAATTTACTCTGGTAGGTGTATTGATCAATGAAGTCAAACCTTTTTCCGCTTTTTCAGTATAACCGATAAAAGCTGGAATAGCTGTAGGTGCAGTAACTACTGAGCTACTAAAGGCATTGTTTTCCTTGACATATACCCCTGGGGTTGAAAATCTAGCCATAACTTTTTTTTAAGATTAAATAATTAAATTAATTGATATATACAAAAACTGTAGAATATACATTCTTAGTTGTTTTGTCAGGTCTAACCATTTGAAAACTGGGCTTTGGCAGTTTAATGGATCTATTTAACCATTTAGAACCTTTTTTTAATTTTAGTTCTAGTCGGTCTAAACTTGATTGAACTTCCTTCAATGGCATTTCTTTTTTTGATTCAATACACATTACCTCCTTGCCATTGTTTAATTTTGTTAAATAAGGTTTTGAAAATTGCAATTCTTCTCCTTCATAGGTTACTTTAGCATCATCATATTTTGTAAGTTTTTTATTTTTACCTACTTTCTCAAGTAATATGTATTTCCAATATGTAAATCGTTGTTCAAACTTTAAAACATACGTTTGAGGTGTTATAACTTCTGTGTCAAATAGTTGATAGTCTTTCTTCACTTTATCAAAAAATATATCTACAATTCCCCATATATGAATATCAAGATTTTCGGTTATGTATAGTTCCTCAATGACTTTATTTTTAACTTTTATGGTATACCTTCCTTCTTCTAATAAGGATAATGAAATACGATAGAGGTTATTAACATCATCATATTTTAATACTCTATCTATATTTGTTATGGCTTTTCCATCTTCATCAATGACTTTTATATCCTTTTGATCACTTTCCTTACCACTAAATGCAATTTGTTGATTTCGATTATAAAGGGATATATTTGCCCCTATTTTACTTTTTTTATCTTGTAGTAATTTTTCATCATCTACCTTATCACCTATTCGATTACTATAATAATAGACGTTATTCTGATTTAAAAAAGATAGATTTGAAAAGTGTGCAAAAAATCGATTTTTATTTTTAATAATAAATGTTAGCTTTTTAGGGCGTCCATTTGTGTTAAGTAACTCAAATGTCTTCTCTTTAAGGCATAAAATAATAAACCCTATTGGTGTTGGTTTACACACAAGTTTAAGGTTTTTAAGTGCTTTCATGCTTACTTGTGTTGGTTCAAAAATCAAATCTTCACATTCTCCATTATCATAGTATTCATGCAAACTTCTTACACTAAACAGTTTTGACCAACGACTTTCTATATTTATTGTTTGCCTCATATTCTAATAATAATCTTGATTTGAAAGATCTCCTGCTATTAATGGTACATCGTCATTAATGTTGCCTTCGTCCATATCTAGAGTTCTAAATTTAAATATGACAGCTGGCAAATACTTAGCTCCAATTGCTGTCCATAAATTGCTAATTTCTTTAATGTCTGGATTATATAACTCTATTTTTATTGTATTCCCTTCTACCATAATATTTCTATTGGATTGGAAGAAAGCGATTGTACCTGAAAGAAATTTTAAAGATTCTGCATAATCATTAAAATATGCAGAAAACATTACATATAAATTAATATGTAAAGGCATATCTCCTTTTGTAAATCCTCCTCCTCCTGCTTGATGACTACCATCTCTTTCTATATTTACTAAGGTTACAACAATCTTATTTTCATTCATTATTGCAAGTGTCCCATCTTGATTTACAAGATTCGACATAATGACTGGATCATCTGTAGTATCAAATCGAGATTCTAAAAAATCATTTAACTCACCTGCTATAATTGGAATAACTTCATGTATCACTATAATTAGTTTTTAGTTAAGAACCTTCTATTTGTTTTAAGTATTCGTATTAACCCTTGAGTCATATATATCTGGTATCACTTTACTTTTTCTAATAATTACTTTTTTAACCAACCATGCCACAATCCGCATCAAGTATAATCCTCCAACACTACATAAAAAACCAAATAGAAATTTCTTCCATAATAAAATATTATCATACTCAATAGCATATATCATAAATACCAATGTTAATAATATTCCTCTTGGTAAAATAAACTTAAAAAAAGCAGTTGTTTCTGATCGTATATACGGTCTAATCTGTTCAAAAAATCGCCTTATCATATTATGCTATTTTACATACCTTGTATATCTTCTGATTCTTGATAAAAATCTTCTAAATGCCATATAGAGTGCAAAAAGTCCTGTAATAATTAAACCAATTCCATAACCAACAGTGCCTCTTACTAATTCAAAATTGAAAATGCACATTACTAATAATGCTAAAGAAAAAAATAGGAGAAACCAGCGAAAATAATCACGGTATTTGGCTAGAGCATTACGCACTTCCCAATATTTAAATATTGAAAACACAAATCCCATAGGAAAAAACAGTGAAACAAACCCAGCATATAAATAAAAAGAACTGGGTTTCACTTTTCCAAATTGGTAGGCTATAGCAGCCCATTTAAGTTTCAGTTCTTTCTTATTATAAAAACTACTATATCCCAATGCTCCAACACTTATTCCCTTGAGTCCAATACTATCTATTACCCAACTATATTTATTAAATAAGGTCTTACTATCATCAAAACAATAAACAGTTGTACTTAATGTGTCTAATCCTTCAATATCATGAACTTCTAAATAAGCTTCAGTTGTATCAATATCATAATTCACTACTCCCATTTTACCTTTTGCTTTATTGATTTCATCAAGTGTAACATGACTTTTGTCTGTACTCAGTTGAAATTGTCCTCTATCATTTTTTGTCCAAGCCAAACCATGATAAGGAATATCCAAAATCATTTTTTCAGAACTAATTCCTGCATTTATATAATGTATAATTGAATTGAGTGTACAATAAGAAAGACTATCTCCTAAAAAATTAGCTGTATGTAACGATTCCACTTTTTTTGAATATTCATATCCTGAGGACTCCAAAATATACAGATCAACTAAGTCTAATTCTTCTAGTTTCTCTATTTCTTCTCTTGTTAAATATAACTCATCATTAGTCCTTGCAGGCAACTTTAAAATGATATATTTATCAACTAACTTCTCTCTAAACTCTTCAATTAAGATTAAAAATTCATCTTTTACATTTGAAGGTAGATTGTCAAAATCTATGACAATCCCAAAATTAGATTCTGGAATATTTAAATAGTAAGAAAGTGAATCTAAGTAGTCTGCCACATTTGTCACTAAATTATTCCTTGTTTCAGATTCTTTAAACAACTTTTCAAAATACTTTTGTCTATTTCTTCCTCCTTTATAATCTCCTGTATATGTAACTGCTGTTAAAAACTTTATACTTGGTTTGAAGTAATATGCCTTTTTATAAATGTTTGTTTTTTTGGCATTTTTAGGCATGGATTTATCTCTAATAATCTTATTTGCTCCAACCCATAGACTTTCTTTATTCCTTGGAGTTCCTTTTTCAGGGTTAATATCAAACTCTCCTGTTATCAACCCTGTCAGTAGATTAAAATAGTATTGTTCAAATGCTGGTGATTCTACTTCTATATTCCATGATGGTTCATACCCTATTACTTCAAGACCATTTTGAATCGTATATTCTTCTAATTCTTTCTCATCTCCTAATTTTGTTAGTTTTTTGCCTGCTTTCCTTATTTTACTTTTTTTAAAAAATCTTCTTTGAAGTTGCTCTAATTGACCATCTGCCTCTTGGGGTATTAAAAAAACAAGAAGTAATAAAAACGTTATTATATGAAAACCTTTGACCATCTAATTAATTGATTTCATAATCTACTGAAACTGCTTGATACCTAAGGTACACATCAACAGGAGTTACATTATTTCTATTACACATACATAAATACATATCTTCTTTTCTAGGATAACCAATACCAAAATTTGCATTGGTATATCTTGCTTCGATATTATCAAGTGCTGTATAATCAGTAGCACCGTTTAAATAATTTTGTTCCCCCATTTTATCTACTACAATAAATTCAATTCCCTCTTCCAAAAGTCCTTCATTTTTTTTATCATTTGGATTTGGAAATAACAAATTAATTTTATCTGTTTTATTTTTGAGTACTTTATTTGACAAAACCTCTGTTATGCCTCTTCCTTTATAGGTGATTTTAGTAGTAGCATCTTGTTGTTCATATACTTGCCTAGCTTTTTTCCCTGTTCCTAACCAATACACCCAAAATTGTTGATTGTCTGGATCATCTAGACCTTCTAAAAGGATACATTTTTTATTCTGATATAATAGGTTTTCTTGAGCTGTAACTGTAATAGATTTTTCGATGACAGCTCCAGGTATAGCTATTTTATTTGTATCTTTTTTCATAACAGCCTTAATCATATCTGTCATGCTTTCTATCATTTTTTCTGTACTAGCTTGAGATCTTTCTTGCATATTATTTAATGCAATCGTCATATCTTGTTGTCTTTGATAATTCTGCTCTTGCATCTTTTGAGTGTTAACCTGAGTTTGTTGACTCAATTTTTCAGCAAATTCCATAGTTCTATTTCGAGCTTCAATATTAGGATCAATTGTAGGGTTTGAATTATTGATATTAGGATTTGAACTATTGATAGATGGTAAACGAACCCTCTTTATTGATAAGTTTTTTAATACAAATTTTCTTTTTGTAAAAGCTTGTCCAAATTTCTTTTTCCATTGAAGCCAACTTATATTATCCCAAAGTGCATAAAATTCAATTTTATATTGACCATCTTTTACAATTGGAACTTCACCTTTATTAATGTTATACTCTTCCCCTGTTGGTGTGACTTTATATCGAATTATGTTTGCTCCTTCATAATCTGTACTACTTATCATTAACTTATCTCCTTTTTTTAAATTAACAATAAGTCTAGGTTTATCTGTTTTTTTATCAGAAATATCCCCAATTCGAATACTTGTAGTTTCTAATAAAGAAAGTTGTTGAACTTTTTTTGTATTGTAGAATGTTCGGCGAGTCATCAAAATATCACAGTTCATCTCTTTTCTACTACTTGTGGATATTTCCAATCTATATTTTCCTGTATTTGAAATAGGATCTGATTTCCAATCTGTTTTTTCACTTATACTTGCAACTTCATACTCATTTAGTTGATTCAAATCAACCAATCGTATTAAAAGATCTTCCATTTTAGCTTTCCCTCTTAATCTTGAAAGTTCAACAGAAAAGATATCATCTTCATTTAAATAAAGAATAAAATCTAAAGGTTTTGAATTTGATACAATAAAATCACTCCCCTGAAGAATTATTTCACTAACTCTAGTTTCTGTATTTTCACTATTATTAAATGAAATAAATAGTGAGGGAACTATAAAAAGAATTGGCAGGAAATATTTTTTGTTTTTCATTTTTGGGGGATTTCCTATTAATGTAAAAGCTAGTCGCTTGGTTCTATAACAACGCTAATATATATTTTTATTTTTAAACAGACAAACATATTTTTATATAAAAAAATTTTATTTGAATTTAATATTGTCTCTAATAATATTATTTCACTTCAATTTAAAAATACAAACATAAATTTCATTATTATATTATTTGTCTAAATCTTAATAAAGAGGAGATATCATTCACCTTAAATATCTATTGGAATTTGATATTTATTTTTTAAAAAAATTGAACTTTAAAATCTCTTAATCAAATGGTTATAGCATTTTAAATAACTGATTTTTATTTATATAAAATGTTTAAAAAATGAACTTAATAATTAGGAGGAGAGATAAAGAATTTAAACCAATTTTTTTGATTTTATATTAAACTTATAAACCATTTAAAGTAGCTTGGATAATTTTAACTTTACCTTCATATTTTTTTCCTAAAAGTTCAAACCTTGAAGCAAATTGCTTTTTTACAGTATTACAAAAAGCAGCTTTAAAAATAGGATCTTGTAAATTTTCCTGATCTGTTAATTCTGGTTTATAGTGTGAAAATCGACTTTGTTTTGTTAAATCTATCATCCGTTTTTTTGTATCAGGAACTTCCATAAATATAGCTTCTATAATCATGTTTTCTTTTTGTCTAAGTTCTTCATACAGTTTCTTCTTTTCTTGTTCTAAGAAGGCCTTTTTTGCTTCTCTTTCTTTTTGTCTTTGCCTTTTAGCTTTCATCATATTTCGCTGACTCTCTATTGGGTCAATAAGTTCTTTTTGTTGTGCCATTGTTACAATGTACCCTGTTACATTCTGAATATTATCTCCCCTCTTGAGTTTATTTATGGTATAGGTTATAGCTTTTTTTACTTGCCCTGTAGGATAATCTTTCAACAACATTTCTAGTGCTTCCCTACTAACCCATTTTTGAACTAAAGGATATAGTTCATCAAATATTAATGAATTATTGTTTCCTTTTTGTTTTATTGCTTTTAAATTATCCTTAAACTCAATTGGTAATTGTTTTGGTTTTGGTTTTAAAGCATTCCTTATTTTGTTAATTTCGATTTCATCTTTTGCATGAAAAACAAACCGTAGTGCTACTACTCTCCTACCCTCTTTTATTTTTTCTACTTCTGAAATAGTTAAATCTGTATATTTATTAATTTGTTTTATTGCAGGTTTTACTATCCAACGATAAAAATCTCCAAATAATCGATATTGTTCTGTAACTTCAAACATCTTCTTCATCTCTTCTACTTCAAGCATCCGTTTACCTATACTTTGATATTGTTTTAACAACTCATAAACCCTTACTGGATAAACACCTAATTTTACAATGTTTTGCAAATCATAAGCCGTAAAATTCTTTTGAAGTTGTAATAAAAGTGGTTTCATCTTTTGTTCTACAGTTACATCTACATACTCATGATTTTCTATTTTCTTCCCCTCCTGCCCCTCTTGCAAATAATCTATTTCTCTTAGTATATGATATTGTTTTTCTCTGATAACATCACCATCTTCATAACTCACGAAAAAGGATTTACTCATCAGACTTTGGGCAGCACTTCTTAAATGAGCATAGGAATCTCCTGATTTCAATCCAAAAGATTTTATCACATCCTTATACCATATCCTATATACTTCAAACTCTTCGTCTGATCGTTTAATCTGTGATAAAACAGACAAGAAAAAACGAGTTTCCCATATGTCAAATTTATACCTTGATTCAATCAAGTTGTTTGATTTTTTGATTAGAGTAATCCCTTTATTAATCTTTTTTGATTTACTACGCATTTTTTTACTATGAGAGATTTGGAACATTTTTTTAAATATGAGTATTTTGGAATAAAATATAAGGTTCATTCTATTAATACTATACAAATATACTCCAAATCTCTCATAGTAAATTCCATTTTTCTCATATTTTTTTCTAAATCTCTCATAGATATGCCCCTAATTCTGGTCTATACTCCAAATCTCTCATAGTTTTCCAATTCTCTCATAGAAGTTTTCTAAATTCCTCATAGTTTATTCCAATTCTCTCATAGTTATCTTCCAAAAAACTCATAGTTTATTCCAATTCTCTCATAGTTAGCTCTATAAAAAAATGATAATCAAGTAGTTACAAGTCAATAAAAGTATAAAAGATAATAAAAAAGGAAAACAACCTTTAAAAGGAAAGATTTTGTTGTAAATTTTTATAACTAAGATAAAGTTATTTTGAAATCAACCCTTATTTATTTTTAAGACGGTCAAAAGCTTTGTTTGTTTTCAAGATATTTAGTTCTTTTAAAGAACGTTGGAAAATGATTTGAAATCTTTCTTGTTGACTTAGACCCATTTCGATCATTCCTGCATTTAGGCTTTGCATATTGTTTAAAACAGCCAATTGTTCTGTTGAAGCCCAATCTCTAAGATTCCCTTTAAAATCAGGATTTTGTTGTTTGAATTCTCTAGCAGTCATTCCAAAAATGGCTTGATTGAGTAAATCAATTTCTGAAGCAAAAACTAATATTACTTGTTTTGAATTTTGTGTTAATCTGGGGCTAAGATACTCTTGTATGGCATCTGTATGGATTTCATGGTTCGCTTTAGACAATTCTCGGCGTAAATCCCATTGTTTTAATTCTAAGTTAGATTCTAATTCTTTTAAATATTGAAATTCTTTTATAAAATAAACATGAAATTTGGGACTGACCCAAGTAGTAAATTGTAAGGTAATATCAGCATGAGCATAAGTCCCACCATAACGTCCTTTACTGGTTTCAATACCTATACTATTCCCCTTATTTATCCATTCTCCTATACTCAAACTAAAAGTGGGCGTACCAAAATCTTTTCTTATTGCGTCCATTTGGACGTAATTAAAATTAGGGTTATGAAATTGTTCCCACTCCATTAAAAATTCATAGTTGGAACGATTTTTTATATAGTTTCGTAAAACATCACTTGTTTTTGGACTAGAAAATTTAGCTATATCTGTTATACAAAAATAATCTTGTCCATTGATTTTTTTACTTCGAATATTGGTATTTAAAACGCTTATCTTTTTTTGTTCACTCATAATATAACTAAACTATTTAAACTAGAATTCTCCTATTCCTCTTTGATTTAGTTCTTGACGTACTAGATCTAGAATAAATGATTTAAGGCTTTTCCCATCTTTCATGGCTTCTATTTTGGCTGCTAAATGTAATGACTTTGGAATATCTAAAGTTGTTCTTTGGATGGGTTCTACAGATTTAATTTCCTCCTCTTTGTTAGGTGGTAAATTATATACTTTTTTTGTTATTGCTTCAATTTCTGTAGTATCCAAAAGTTCTTTTTTGACACTCCCCTTTCGCAATTGATTTTTTAAAGCGTCTTTTTTAGATTTTGCCATAATTCAATTTTTATATAAATATTGATATATTGATTTCCATATTTATGGAATGCTTTATTTATATTAAATCCATAATTTCTTTTCCTAGTTTAACTAATGTTGCTTTTGCTTTAGGATTACTTTCTTCTATCACTCCAGTCCCTTTACTATTGGCTTCCCCAAAAACAGTTCGATGATGTACATAAGTTTTTAATGTAGGAACACCATAGTCTTCACCTAAATCATTTAGGACTTCCACAAATGATTTGTGAAAGCTCGGTCTAGGATCATAATCATTAATCACAAAATAAGCAGGTGTTCGTTCTTCTTTGAGTTGTTGGGTTTCTTGGTAACGATCTAATATATCTGTAGCGGTCCACAGTTCAGAGCGTCCAGTAGGTTTTATAGGGAAAAGAATTAGGTGACTAATCAACATAATCTTAGCACTAATGGGTTGATAACTAGGAGGACTATCGATTAAGATAATATCATAGTTTTTATACAATTCTTTGATAGTACCAATGATAGCCTTTGTATCAGTCATACTTACTACTTGGATAGTAGGACTTTTTTCTTCATCCATTCGAATGCCTGACCATTTTACTGTAACATTTGAGGTGTCAGCATCAACAATACAGACTTTGTGTTTTTGATGTGCAAATAAAACAGCAAGGTTTTGGGATAAGGTGGATTTTCCTACACCACCTTTGTAACTAATTAATGAGAGTATCATGTACGTATTAATTTTAGGGTAAAACTAATCAATTTTAGTTGATTTCCATAAAAATATAAATGAATATTTATTTATTTCAATAAATATTTAAAAAACAGGGTTTTGATAAGATGTTTTTTCAAAAATTGGGCATGAGATTATTCAATTGTTATCAGACAAAATATGGAGTAGGGGAGATTTAGTTATTAATACTATTTGATGAGTAAGAGTTTTAATGTAAGAGATAATAATTGGAAAATGACAATGAGGTTTTTTTTAGGAAAAATTTCATTTTTTAGAGTTCTCTTAAATTAAAATGTGTATGAAAGTTTTCTTTCTTTATGAAACTTAGGGTAGGGGAGTTAGTTATATCAAAACTAAGATTAAGATCATGGTATTAAGTATTTATTTTTAGATACAGAAAGTTTAAATAGGAAAAATAGATATGCAGTTATGCTATAAAAATAGAAATATTTATTTATGCTTTTATAGAAATCAATAAATATTGATTAAATATGTTTACTATATAGATTTTTTTAAAAAATGGAATTAGAGATAATTTTAAGTTTAAAATATACCTAAATAGGTTTTTAAGGAAAAAGTTGTTTAAAATAGCTCTTTTTAGGCTTAAAATGGAAATGGATTATTTGTGCAAAAAGAATTTTATATAATTAGATGGAAAGGAGGACTCATTTTAAAAAAGAAACTTAAAATCAATAAATATTTAAAACAATAAAAGAGTATTTAAATATTTATAGAAATATTTAAATATGGAGTATATAATTTAAAATTTGGTTGTCTTTTTGTGAAGGAGAAGAATGTTTAAAATATGTTATTTAACATAATTAAATTTATAGGTAATTTTTTGTGGTTTTTACTTTTTATATATAAAACAACAAAAATTCTCCTAGAAAATATCAATTCCTTCCAACACAGATTTTAATGAATCTCTTATTGGTATAAAATTAGAAAGATTAATTTGAGAAATACTCTTGGACATACTTAACTTTTCATTTAGATGATCGACTTGCTTCCCATTTTTCCAAAATCGAAAACAAACATGAGGTCCAGTTGCTAGACCTGTTTGTCCTACATAACCAATTATATCTCCTTGTTTTACTTTACTTCCTACAACAAGTCCATCTTTAAATCGTTGCATATGAAGGTACTGTGTTTCATAGGTTTTATTATGTCTTATTTTGATATAATTACCATTCGCTTTTTTTGTTCCTATGATAGTAACTTTTCCATCTGCTACTGCAAGAATAGGAGTACCTAGAGGTGCAGCATAATCTGTCCCTAAATGAGGAATTGTTTTGTTTTTTACAGGATGTAGACGGTTTAAATTGTATCTGGAAGTTAAACGACCATATTTTAATGGAGATTTTAGGAAAGATTTTTCAATTTTTTGACCAAATTCGCTAATGTAATCTACTTTACCATTATGTTCAAATCGGTAAAAAGTGTGTTTTTTATTTTTATGGAAAAATTCAATAGCAAAAATATTTTTCACACCAGTAGATTTATTGTTTATAATTTGTTCGTCATAAACAATCTTAAATCTATCTCCTCCTTTTAAATGATGAAGATCAATAGACCATTTCAAAATGTTTTCCATTTTACTAGTTAAACTATAGTGTAAATTTGCATCTAAAACTGCATTCCAAAGAAAAGAATCAATAACAACTCCTTCTTGATGAACAACATAGGTCACTTGTTTTTTTATTGTTTGAACCGTTAATTTTTCCTTAAAAGTGATTAGGTAAGATATTAAAGGCGTTTTATTCGACTCGATGACAATATAATCAATTATTTTAAGTACATTTTTATGGTTAAAGATGGTGACCTTATCTCCTTGATGAAGTGAAAAATTCTTTTCTATATCATTGATTTTTAGGAGTAAGCTTTTTATGTCAGCACTAGGAATAGATAAACTTTTTAATAAATCATACATAGAAGTTTCTGTATTGATTATTTGAATATTTACATCATATTTATCTTTATCAATTAGTTCTTTTATAGAAGATATAGTTGTATTGGGTTTAGATTTTGGTTCTGAAATTTTGGTTGATTTATATTTAGGATATATGACAAAATAAAAAAGCAGTCCAATGGCTATTAATATAGAAGTAATTAAATAGAACAATTTTGAAGAAAAGCTTTTCTTTTTGAAGATTGAGTTAGTATTATGAGTTGGAGGAATATATTTTTCTATAGGTTCTTCAAAAGTAGATGAAGTGTTTTTACGTTTCTTTTTAATTATAATTTTTTTTTTCCCCATTTCATTTTTGTATTAAATACCTCTGTTCTTAGAAAGTTTTTCAAAAAAAACATTGATTTTGGAATAACTATCGTAAAAAATCAAATTGATTTATTAATAATAAACAAAAAGATATATATTTACTGTATCTAATTGATTTATTATATATTTTTTAAATAAAAATAATTAATAAATACAAATATCAAACTTTAAAAGTTAAGAAGGGTAAAGTCTTAACAATAAGTTTGAAAGTATTATTTTATACTATTTTACCCAATTGACTTGAAAAACTTCTATGATGGAGAACAATACCCCTCGCAAAAAATTGCAATTCAAAAAAAGAAAGTCAGTAACTACAGAAGTAGAAGAATGGGATGATACCTTTAAGTTAATGTCATGGTGGGATTCAAAACTTGTAAAACAATCTCAAGTTATGGTTGTGGGTGCAGGAGCATTAGGTAATGAAGTTCTAAAAAATCTTTCCTTGTTAAATGTTGGTAAAATATTAATAGTAGACTTTGATACTATTGAGTATGCTAATTTATGTAGATCTGTTTTATTTAGAGAGGAAGATTGTCAGTTAAATAAATTAAAATCAGAAATAGCAGCACAACGAATCAAGGAACTGAATCCGAATATTAAGGTACAGACTATTAATGGTGATATAATGATAGATGTAGGTTTAGGTGTTTTTCGAAGAATGGATGCTATAATAGGTTGTTTGGATAATCGTTTAGCTCGGTTATTTATTAACCGTTATGCTTTTCAAGTAGGTAAAACATGGATTGATGGTGCAATTGAAAATTTATCTGGTCAAATAAATGTGTATAAACCTAAAACGTCATGTTATGAATGTTATTTATCAGAAGCCGATTGGAATAATATTACTGAAAAATTAAGCTGTGCAGATATTGCACAAAGAAACTCATCAATGGGACGTGTACCAACAACTCCTATATCTTCTTCTATTATAGGTGCCATGCAAGTTCAGGAAGCCCTAAAAGTGTTACATGGTTTTGAAAAACAATCATTAGCTGGGGAACAGATAAAGTATGATGGAATGAATAATTGGATTTTACAGTATGATACAGAGGAGTTAAAAACAGAATGTGATAGTCATTACCAAATAGTAGACGAAGAGTTAATTGAAACAAAAGAATTATCTGCCAATAATTCAATTCAGGAGACATTAGATTGGTTGAAAAATTATTTTAATGAAGATGTTAATATATTATTGAATTATAAAGTAATACTGGAGGTTACAGGAATGCAAAGTGAAAAGACAAAACCGATTATTATGGCAGAACCTCATTTTTCTACTAATAAACATACAGCACTACAGGAAATTCCAGGTGAAAACATATTAATAACAAAGTACACAGATATAATAAACAGTTCATTTGAAAATAAAGAATTGTCTTTAAGAGAGATAGGAGTACCTTATTTACAGATTCTAAAAGTTGAAACATCAAAGGATATTCATTTTGTGGAATTAACAGGAGATCTTGCTTTTCTAGATTTTGAATAGATGACTCTATTAGAGATAATAAATTTATAACCAAAATTTGTAATCACTAGAGAAATAACACTCACAAATTGTCAAGAAAGCTTTGTCCTGTATATTAAAATATTGGATAATATAATTATTAAACCTTTTTAAAAGTCAAACATCATGTCTTATGATAATACAATAAGTATAACAGTTAGAGTAATGCCAAGTGGTGACGAAGTAGATGTAGATTTAGAAATATTTTCTACAGGTAAGGAAATTAAAGAAGAATTACTTAATGCTGGTGTTGCTCCTAGGGTTGATCAAGATAATACCCCATACACTTATGAGTTGATTTTCAAGAAAAAAAACACACCAATTAGTGATAATAAAACATTAGAGGACTTACAAGTCCAAGATGGTGATACCTTATATCTTGCGCCAAGACTTGTTCCTGGTATTGACTGATAATTAAAAACCAGATACATTATAGGTAATGTATACTTCTATTATTTATTAGATTTAGTTTATTGAAGTCTCCCAAATCTAATATAAATAAGTGTTATTTGATCAATTAGGTTGTTTGTTTATTATAAGAGTATAAACATACAAAATGTAGGGTTATGTAGTAATAATAATTTTTTTAAAATCGTGTACACCTAAAAACTTAAAAGATGGATTACAAAGATCCTAAGTATGATTTTTCACAAGATATTTTCAAAAAAAACCCATTATACAAACGCTTAGCCAAAGCGCATTTATCATTAAAAGATTTGAAGAGTGAGGTGATAGAATGGGAAGTAAATAATACAAGAGGTAACATTAAAATACCTAGTGAATATTTAGTTCATTACAACTTGAAGAGTATAATTGGTATCAATGAAGATGAATCACCAATATATGGTTATAGGCATACCATCCGAATTACTTTTCCTCCACGTTATCCAATGGAAAATCCAGAGTTGTATGCCCAATCGAAGGTATGGCATCCTAATATAAAATGGGAAGGAAAATATAGTGGCAGAATTTGTGGTAATACCAAAGAGTTTGGATTAAGTTACGATTTATATTTATTGATTATTAGAATTGGTGAAATCCTTCAATATAAACGTTATCATGCAGAACATACACCTCCTTATCCTGAAGATTTAAATGTAGCAAACTGGGTGTTAAAGTATGCAGAACCCAAAGGGATTGTTGATAAACAGAAGAATATTTTTGTTGATGGATCATCATTAGTAGAAAAAGAATCAAAAAAAGAGCCTATTATAAAAAATGAGTTGGATGTAGAGGATACCATTAAACCAAATCTAGTAGAAGTAGAAAAAACGTCAAAGAAGGAAAAAATAGAACCTATTCAAGAACCCAATGTTAAGACAGAAAAACTACCTACAACCAAGAAAAAGAAAGGGATAAGTATTGGTTCTGTTAGAAAAGCACCTAAAAAAAATATCAAGATAAAGAAGAAAAATTAGAAGAATGCTTAGAGTATTTATGTAGTATTTTTTGTGAGTTAGGAGTCTAAAATATCATCCTAATTTTGAAAAACCAAAACTAAAACAGATGAAAATATTATTCTGTCTTTTATCAATATGCCTAAGTTCAGGTATTATAACAGCACAATCTCAAAAAATATATACTAGTAAAAACAAACTAGCAGGAGGTGTTAATATAGATGTAAACCTTAGTGTAGAAGAAAGTTTGGGTATTGATAATTCCAATAATCTTATTAAGATCGATGTTCAAAATATTGATAATCCAAAAATAGATTTCAATTTTTCAAACTTTAAATTAGATAAGTATAAAACAGCAATATTAAAAATTAAACCTAGTTGGATTAAGTATGACAATTCAAAAATTAATTTAATAAATGATAATAAAGAGGATTATAAATTAGAGCAAACTAAAACAGATAAGACTACTATTCCATTTAAAGTTATTGGAAATGGAGAAACTAATTTAATATTTGGATATACATTTAATAGAAATGCAAAAAAAGCAAATGTTAAATCAATAAATTATAAAATTGTTATTTCAGGGTATAGAGATGAAGTACAAGCAGCTATTGATAAAGAATGGAACAATGTTAAAAATGGAGCAATTTTAAAATTAAAAGTATTTATTAATAAAAATAAGAATACAAAGGACTCAATAACCTTACAACGGTTAACTCAAGCCAAATTAATAATTCATTCACATGATAGCCTTTGGAATATAGCCAATGAAAAAAACAGAATAGGTGATTATGCGGATTATACAAATAGATTTCCTAATGGAGAATATGTATCTCAGGCATTAGAAAAAAAGAACAACCTTATCAAAAAAAATAAGGGTAATCAACAAGAGGAGGAATTATGGGCAAGTATTCAACATTCAAAGTCTAAAGAGGATTTTCTTAATTATGCTACACAATATCCTAAAGGTACTTATATCGGTGATGTTAATGATAGACTCAAAAAGGTTTCACCAATTACTTATCAGATTGTGGAATCTTCATCGGTTGACAACCATCAATTGGTAAAGTTAAAATTTTATAATACCCAAAATTTATATTTAAAAGCAGGAGTACGAGGAGTCAAAGTAGCAAGAGAAGATAAAAGAATATTTAATTTAAAAGGAAATGATTTATTTCAAAAAGAAAAAATCATATTTCAAGATGATGACTGGAATAAGAAACTAGAAGTGGATTTAAGCGAACGTTTAGAAGTAGAATTGTTACCACAAAGAAATAAAACAATAAAAATTCAAGGAGGAATTCCTCCTTATAGAATCGAACTTCTTCGGAGAGGGCAGGATATTGCATTTCGAGAACAACAGATTGTTGGTTTAAATGCTGAAACAGTAAAGTCCTATGAACTTAGTAATCAAAATTTGAAAGAATTAGGAATGTTGGGAGAGTATGATAGAATTCGAGTTTGGGATAAACGCTCAGAAGAATTTGTAGAGTTAGATGTTACTATAAATATATCTTCATTCAATTATTTATATCTGTTATTAGGACTTTGTTTATTGGGTTTAGTGGGAGGAGGTTTTTTCTATTGGAATTGGCAAAAGAAGAATAAAATTAGAGTACAATATCAAGCATCTATGAAAGATAATATGCCAATTGTTGAACCTGAGAGGGAAAAAATAAAACCTGGACTTATACAGATTAATAAAGAAAGAAAAAATAAAAAACGGAGTGAGATTAAGGTTCGGTTGAGAAAAAATACAGAGAATGCAAAAGTTTCAAAAAAAGAACTTGAGGACATTTTAACGAATACTAGATATGTACCACTGCATTTAGAAAGTCATTGGGATGATACATCCATTTCAGAGGTATACTTAAATGAAAAATGTATCTCAGATTTGCATAAATTTTTAAAAGAAGAAAACTTGGATGTGGTTATTGAGGAACAAGAGGGGATGATTCCTGAAGTAGGGGGATTTTTAATGGGCAACTATGCTTATTTTGAAAAAGAAAAACAATATAAAGTAACTGTTGATGAATTTGTTCCTTTTGTGCCAGAATATCATGATGTTTATAAGATTGAAATAGGAACAGCAACGCTAGCCAGAGAATTAGGTGATGCCCAAGACAGATTTCCGAATAAGACACTAATAGGTTGGTTTCACACACATCCAGGACATGGCTTATTTCTATCATCTTCGGATATATCTGTGCATAAACATTTTCCTCAAAAATTTCAATTAGCTATGGAAATTGATAGTTTAACACAGAACTTAGATACAGCATTTTTTACTAGGAATAAAACAGGGAAAATCAATAATTCTAATAACCTTATTCCCAATTCGAGATGGTTTTCATGGAAAGAGATTGAAAGATATATTAGAGAGGAAAGTTAAGCGTATTTTTTTATTAGGTATAAATAATGAACGAAATGTACAAAGTGAAAATATACTTATCCATATTGTTATGTTATTGTTGTTTACTCTGTGTAGCTCAAGGAGAGGATTCTACGATTGAAGTGAAAGATATTAAACTAAATGAGGAAACAAATGGATATATAGAGTTACGTTTGAGACTTCAAAAAGAAGGGAGAGAGTATAGGGATGCGTTAGTAAAACATTTTGAGGTTTCTGAGAAAATGGGAAGTGCTGATTACTTTCCTCGAAACATCTATGATATTCAATTATTAGATTCAAATGAAGAATCTAAAGATACCTTTGCAGTCTTATTTGTAATGGATAGAAGTGGAAGTATGAGAGGTGAAAGAGAAGAGACTGCTAGAAGAGCAATTTCAAATACAGTAAAAAAAATGAGATTGTCACCTGCCTCTAAAATTTATCTTGCTTCTTTTGATGATGATATTTTTACAAGTCAAATTGTTGGTAAATCAAATATTGATAATGTTTTAAATACAGAAGAGTTTAAAGTGCCAGCCAAAGGCAAAGGAAAAAATACTGACCTTTTTAGAGCAATTATAGAGAAAGTTGATGAATTTAAAGAACATCCGATCAAGGAAAAAGTGATGATATTATTGACAGATGGAGAGAACGATATTACAGGGAATCCTTATTACCTTAATCACAAGCCTTTTAAAGAAGAAGATGTGTACAACAGACTTTCTACATTGCCAAAAGACTTTCATTTATTTTCTGTTGGTTTGGGACGAGATGCAGACTTTACATTTGCTTCCAAAATTGTAGATGTTACTCCAAGTAAATTAGATAGATTTAGTCTTTCTAAGACATCTAAAGATTTAGAAAATATATTTACAAATTTGATGTCAGGATTGTCCAGTAATTACAAAATGATACTATTACCTTCTAATAATGAAGTATTTAAAGGAAGTGAAAGAAAATTAATAGTTGATTGGTTAGAAACAGGCAAAAGAGATGTCAAATATTATAAAGTAGGAAGTGTAACAAATCCTATTAGAATTATAGATTTTGTTTTTAAAAAAGCTTGGTGGTATTGGTTGATTTGGTTTATTATTGGATTGGTCATTATAGGAGGGATTTTGGGAATATTGAAATATATGATTCCACGTCTTAAAAGAAGGAACTTTAAGAAGAATTATGTTAGACCATTTAAAATAGAAAAGGCAGAAAAAGGACTTATTACACAAGTTAAAAAAAGAGATCCAGTAACATTAGAGCCTTTTAATGAAGGAGACTTAGTTGTATATAGATGTCAGCAACTAGTATCTTATGATACATGGAAGGCAATAGGAGATCATTGCCCTAATTATCCAAATTGTATGGATTTTAACTCACCTTGTGATGGTGCAGGTAAGGGAGAAGGGCATAAGACTTTAGAAATATTCTCGAAACAAGGAGCTTCACAGATATATAGTTGGATATGGTTTGGTTGTTTTGGTGGATTTATTGCTTGGTGTCTTTTTGCTTTATCAAAAGTAACTAATATGATTTGGCATGAACAATTATTGAGTAAAATATTGAACACATCAGTAGTTGAAAATGCCTTATTGAGTTTTAGTAAAGGAGAAGATATTTTGAATAATATTTCCATCTTAGCAAACGATATTTTGGTGGGCATTGTATTGGGTGTTGGGTTAGTTTTTGCTTTATCCTATATAGAAGAAAAAAGAGATGCAAGAGAATTTTCATGGAGAAGAATTTTGGTGAGGACAGGTCTGGGTTTAATCGTTTCTTCACTTATTTTTTTATTAGGTTATTTGTTTCAATATTTAGTTTTATCTAATCCATATTTAAGTGGATTATTAATATGGTTATTATTTGGACTTACAACAGGTTTAATATTATCTGTTAATTCAAGTATTGAACCTACTAGAGGATTAAAAGGAGGAATATTAGCAGCATTAGTTGGGTTTCATGCATATTTTGGAATAGGATGGTTATTAAGTGACTTTAGTGGTGCATCAAAATTAGTGAGTTTTATTATACTAGGAGCAATACTAGGAGGAATATTAGTTTCAGTATTAGTTCGTTTAGAAGATTTTGAATTGGAGTATTTAAGTCCTTCTCAATATAAAGGCATGATACGTCCTATTAGTAAGTGGTTAAGAAGGGAATCAGAAATTTTTATAGGTACTTCTCAAAAATGTTATGTATATATCAAATGGGGAGATGAAGCTGTAGAATCCAAACACGCAAAATTAAGTTATCAAAATAATATTGTGTATATAGAGCCATTACATGAAACACTCGTGAATGGTAACTTGATCTCTTTTAAAGAGAAAACACCCCTCAATGATGGAGATAGAATTCAACTAGGCAGAAGTAGTATTTCTATTATGAAGTATGTTGAAAAGCGAAGTAAAGGACATCTTGTTAAAAGTAAAGAAAAAGAAAAAGAAGATATTGTTCCTTTAAAAGTATAAACAAATGTTTTTCAAAACAAAGATATTTAAAATATTAGATGAAGAAGATAGAGCAGAATACCCTCTAAATGGAACTATAAGTTCTTTTATAATGATACTTATTATATTGAGTATTGTAGCGGTTATACTCGAATCTGACAAAACTATCTATCACTCTTATGGTAAATATTTTTATTGGTTTGAAATTTTTGCAGTTCTTATATTTACAATAGAATATATCTCAAGAATCTGGATAGCTGATATGGTATATCCAGATTTAAGTAAGTTTGGAGCAAGGGTTAAATTTTTATTTACACCATTAGCAATAATAGACCTTCTAGCTATTCTACCATTTTATGTGGATTTATTACATATTATATTAGTGAGTTTTGGTATAACCTTAATAGATCTAAGGTTTGTAAGGGTATTACGTTTAATGCGATTATTAAGAATCTTTAAATTAAATAGATATAGCAACTCTATGAAAATGATAGGGGATGTTTTAAAAGAGGAAAAAGAAAAATTATTGATTACTATATTTATGACATTTATTCTACTTGTTTTTGCGTCTGCACTAATATATACAGTTGAGCATGAAGCGCAACCAGATAAATTTCCAAATATTTATTCTTCAATGTGGTGGTCAATAGCTACACTAACAACTGTGGGGTATGGTGACGTTTTTCCTGTAACAGCATTTGGTAAAATTCTTGCTGGAATCATTGCTTTATTGGGGATTGGTTTAGTTGCCTTACCAACAGGTATTCTAAGTTCATCATTTGTAGAAAGACTTCAAGAAGAACGATTGTTAAAAGCAAGAAGAAGATCACAAAAGAAAATTCAAGAAGAAAACAATTCCAAAAAAACAGAACATTATCCTTATAAGTACTGCCCCCATTGTGGTGAAAAAATAATCTAGAAATATATTTAGTTTCTTTTTTTCCAATGTATTAAACATCGTTCTGCTTCATCATTAGATAAACTTAGACCTTGTGCTAAATCTAAAATATCAGAACGCCGAGTTTCAAAAGTAAATGACTGCTCCAAAACATAGTATTTTGCATCTAAAATCAATTTGTCTGTTTGCTCTTCTGAAAACCCAAACATATCAGCATATTCAAATAAAATGCTTTGCTCATTTGGATCTAAATCGTAATCAATCAAACTCACAGCCCAAGCCAATAAATAGATGGTAGGTTTTACTTTTTCACTAACTTCTTCACACTCAATACTTGAAATGGGATCTTTTAAAAGTAGTTCATTTATATTATTTAGTGGTGGACTAAGAAAAGAGTCTAAAAAATCTTTTTCCTCTTGAGTAATTGTCCCATCAGCATTTGCTAATTCTGTTAAAATTCTAGCCAAAATTTCTCTATCATAATTATTAGTAACAGGGTATTTTTTTATTTGTTGGTCAAATGAGGATAAATTTTTAACATTGACTTTTTTTACTCGAATGCTTCTCCGATTACTTCTATCATTTACCTTAGTCTGTGTTTGAGTAGGAATATTAAAATGTTGTGATACTTTTTTAAATGCTTCTACTACAGCATTCTGTTTATCTTCTGTTGTAAATGATAAACTTTTTCCAAGATCTTTTGTGCTTGTTCGGACAACACTAGAACCGATCCTACCTAACATTCCTCCTCCCAAAGCTGTTCGTAACAGCCTTGATGCACTACGACGAACCTTATTACTAGCTACTCTAGTAACTCGTTTTGTTACTTGACCTTGTATAGATTTTGAATGACGAATTGGAACTGTTGAAGAGACAATTTCACCATCTATAGTCTGAAACTCACAATACATTTTTGTTCCTTCTATTTCTGTAAGAACAATATGCTTTTCTATTGATTCATAAGATAAATCCATGTAAAATCGATTTTATAGGGATTAATAATTTATTAAATGCTTATCACCAAATATAAAATTACTTTTTTAAAAATAAAAAAAATAACATTATACTTAAATAAGATTTGTAGGTTAAAAATCTTTTGTTAATTTAGCTTTATATATTTTTTTAATAAAAGTATATAATATATTTAATCCTGATTAAAAAAAGTATTTATAAAATAACTATTCAAATAATAAATACTTTTAGAATATGTAAAACAAAAACAACCTATGAAATCTACCCCACTAAAAAGAGCCAATGGTATATTAAATGTTAAATATAATCATATTTTTTTTATATTATTAATTTCTTTTTTCTCATGTAAAAATGATAAAAAAGAAACTCAGGAAATTAAACTTTCTATTGATTTTACACTTAATGGAAAAAAGTTAGAAAATTTAGGGTATGATTATAAATTGGAAGACCTCCAAATTGAAAATGGTAAGTATGACGATAGTAAAGTTTTAATCTTAACACAAGGGGAAGAATTAGTTATCAAAGATCTGACCCAACCTGTAGAAGGTGTTAAAACAAGACAATGGTATCTTGATGCAGATAGAACTCCTGATGAAGAAGACAAATCAGAAATTAGACACGTGTTTACTGAACCAGGAGACTATGAGATCAAACTTACCATCAATGAAAGAGAAACACGAAAAAAATTAGTAAAGGTATTATCCATAGATGAAGAAGATAAGTATGAACGTCCTACTCCAGTAGAATCTCAAAAAGTAGAAATTGGAAAAATTAATGAAGAAGATGGGACTGTAGAAAATATCAGTACACAAGAACGAACCAAGGAAGAACATTTAATTGTGTCAAATCATAATGTGGCTACAACAAGTAGTCAAGATAAAACCAAACAACATACTAGATCAAAACCTCAAATAGTTACAACACCAATAACAACTAATAAAAGTTCAACTATTGTAAAACCTATAACACCAATAACATCAGAAAACTATAATACTTCTACACGAAATACAACAACTTCAACAGCATATACAACAACACCTAAAAGTTATAATACAAACACCAATAATACAAGCAGAACAATAATAACACCTACACCTAATCCTAGACCAAAACCAACGATTACAAGAACCTTTTTTTCACGAAGTACTCAGATAGCAGAGGTAGGAAAAAGTGTGGTTTTTACAGACCGCTCTGAACCAGTATATTTAATCAAAAATAGAAAATGGACCTTTGGTGATGGAACAGTAAAAAATGGCACTAACAATACCATCAGCCATACTTACAATAAAGAAGGATCATATGATGTTAAACTATGTTTAAATGATGGGAGTAAATGTATTACTCTTCCTGTTAAAGTAATCAAAAAGAAAGAAGAACTTAAAACAGCTCTTTTTAAGGTATCACAGAAAAAGGTTAAGACAGGAGTAACAATATCTTTTAATGATAATTCTCCATTACAAGATCAAATCACGAAACGGCGATGGGACTTTGGAAATGGTATTACACGAACTACCTATAATCAAGCTATAAATTATACCTATAACAGACCTGGTAAATATAAAGTTAGAATGTGCTTGAATGATACTCAAGTTTGTCAAACAGAAACAGTAGTTGTTGAAGCAAAAGAGAATAGAGTAATAACAAGTGTTAGTTTTAAAGTAGATAAAACATCAATTAAAGAAGGACAAACAGTTAACTTTACTGATTATACATCACCATTAGATTTAGTTAAATCCAGAAGTTGGGATTTTGGAGATGGTACAAAGAAAACAGGAACAAAGACAATAACTCACACTTATAATAAAGCAGGAGTATATACTGTAAAACTTTGTGTGAATGGAACAAATAAATGTTCAAATGTTCAACGTATAACAGTAGAAAAGAAAGGACCACCTCCAATTACAATGGCTACATTTAGAGTTTCTCGTAAACAAATAAACGAAGGTGAAACTATTGAGTTTACAGATGCTTCTTTACCAAATACTAGTGTGACCTCTAGAAGTTGGGACTTTGGAGATGGCAGTAAGGGATCAGGTGCAAAAGCAAGTCATACTTATAATAAAGCAGGAAATTATACAGTAACACTTGTTCTAAATGATGGTGTAAAAAAAGCTGTTGAAAATATCATAGTTACCCCCAAATTACCAGAAGTGAAAAAGGAAGTGAAAACTAAGGTAACATCAACAGTAACTACTAAAGTACCTGAGACAACAAAACCTATAAAGGAAAAGGTAGAAGAAAAAGCAAAATCAGTAGCTAAGGCAGCACGTTCAACAACTGTAGCACCTAAAAATCGTGAAGCGACTCAATCAGAGATAGGTTTTTTAGAGTTAGATGAAAATTTTGTAGGTCGAACACCAGGACAATCGGGTATTACAATAAGTGATAGATGTAGTACTAAAAAATGGATAACTACAGGAAGTATCGGACTAGAACCAACGAAAAAACTAGTCTTAAGTACTGCAAAAATAATAACCAATAAAGGAGGAGAAGTAGAAATTAGTATTCGATATGTAGGAACTGATGGTAAAATACATCAAGGAGCAACTACATTATTTATTAATGAAGGGATTAATCAAGTATTTTTTGATGATCTAGACTTTACAATGTTACCCAATAATTATTATAAACTTACAATAAGTCCAAAATCAGGGGTTCAACTCGAAAATAGTAAAGAATGTGCCGCAGGCAAAAAAGGCAACAATACCCTCAAAATAGATTATAACAATACTTACTTTTTATATGACCTTAAATACAAAAATTAACCCCCTTAAATAAAAATAAAAATGAAACGAATAACAACACTTTTAACCTTTGTACTGTTTTTTGGATTGGGAAATGTGTGGGGAAATAATCTGGGAAATTTAGCTGATCCAAGTAATGCAGGAATAATAGAAACAAACTCAACCCCTAGCAGTTTTGAAATTTGTGAAGGAAATGATTTAGTAGATGATAATGATAGTTCTGTAATATTTACTTTATCAGAATACACTACAAATTCAGGTGAAGTAGGCTTCATATTAGCAGATGCATTAGGAAATATTGAAGATTATAAAATAGGAGCTTCAGCAGATTTTGATTTTACTGGTTTAACCTCAGGAACATATACAATATATAGTATATGGTATAATGAATCAAGACCTACTTTTCCAAATAGTTTAAATGTTTATATAACTCGTGATAATCCATCAATTCCAAAATTTAAAAATGACACATTAGGAAACATGATTGCTATTAATAGTAATGATGAGGTGGGAGAAGTTACTGTTACAATAAACTCGATTCCAACATATATCGAAGGAACAAAAGAATGTAGTGCCGATCTTACTACTTATTCAGTTACGATTACAACTAATGCAAATAATGTGAGTAGTGACAATGGCTCAGTAACAGACAATAATGATGGTACTTTTACAATAAGTAATATTCCTTCAGGAATGGATGATCAGTTAACAATCACAAATACAACGACATCCTGTAGTCGAGTAGAAATAATCACAGCTCCTAGTTGTAGTTGTCCAATAATAGATGCACCAACTAGTTCAAATGAATCTGTATCTATGTGTGAAGGGGAGGCTTTTCCAACTTTAAGTGTAACTGTTGGAACAGATTTAGAAGTAGATTGGTATGATGTAAGTATAGGTGGTACTTTATTGGTAATAAATTCTACGAGTTTTACACCAACAGCGGCAGGGACATATTATGCAGAAGCAATTGACAGAAGTAGTAGTTGTGTGTCAACAACTCGAACAGCAATTGAATTGAGTGTAAACCCTTTGCCAGAAGTGACAATAGGAGGAGGAGGAAGTATCTGTTCAGGAGAGAGTATAGATGTTACATTTAGTGGGACAGCAGGAGCAACAGTAACATATAATGATGGGACAAGTGACGAAACAATAATGTTGAATGGAAGTGGAGAAGCAAGTATAGGTGTAAATAATGAAAGCACCTATACTTTAATAGGTATAGATGATGGAACTTGTAGTCAAGATATATTGGGAAGTGTTGATGTTACAGTAAATCCTTTACCAATAGCTACAATAGGAGGAGGAGGAAGTATCTGTTCAGGAGAGAGTATAGATGTTACATTTAGTGGGACAGCAGGAGCAACAGTAACATATAATGATGGGACAAGTGACGAAACAATAATGTTAAATGGAAGTGGAGAAGCAAGTATAAGTGTAAGTAATGAAAACACCTATACCTTAGTAAGTATTGATGATGGAATTTGTAATCAAGATATATTAGGAAGTGTTGATGTTGTAGTGAATCCTTCACCAACAGTAACAATAGGAGGAGGAGGAAGTATCTGTTTAGGAGAAAGTATAGAGGTTACGTTTAGTGGGACAGCAGAAGCAACAGTAACATATAATGATGGGACAAGTGACGAAACAATAATGTTGAATGGAAGTGGAGAAGCAA
>JAHDBJ010000023.1 GCA_020630435.1 Saprospiraceae bacterium | reverse complement strand
TGCTGAACGCATGGCTTTTTCCAAGAGTGTTTTCGCCCCTTGATAATCCCCAAGGTCTTGAAGCACTAATGCCAAATTGTTTTTTAGACTATTTATTTCTTTCGATTCTGAATTGGAGAATTGCTGGTTGATGCTTTTTCCATAAGGTATCCATTTGAATTTATCTATCGGATTATCCTTGTTTTGGTCAATATATAATTCGGCATTTATTTTTTGTATTAAGCCACTTATTTTTTCTTCACTTATGCCCAAATTTATTTTGACGACATCTATTATTATTCTATGAATTTTATAACTATCTGTCGTTCCGTTGTATAGCAGCCACCCCCGTTTATTCAAATTATTTAATGCTTGTGATATATTATATTTTTCATCTTCTATTTCTAAAAGGTGCTCCAATACTTCATAGTTATGATATTCTGGTGGTAAGCAACTCAATTGTAATAATAGGCTTTTCTCATTGGCTGTTATTTTATCCATTTTGAATATCTGGCATAAATAACCAGTTATCTTGTCTATTCTATCGTTGGAATGTCTTATTTCTACTTGTGCTATAATATCGTTTTCAATTGCTTTTTTTAATACTTCTTTTGGGGTTCGTCGTTCTTGTGCTGTTTTGGCTAATATCTCTATCGTCAAGGTATGAAATTCCAGTTCTTCAACCAATTCTCCTAGATATTCGTTGGATAAATTTTCTAAGACATAATACTTTTTAAATAATTGAATGGCTTGTTCCTTATTTAGAAATTCTAATATTTTCAAATCAAAATTTGTAATCTTATCTCTTGAGGTTACCAATAAGTGCCAGTTAGGCTGTTTGGGTAAATAATCATAATATTCGCCTAATTGTAAACTGGCATTATCGATTACTAAAAGACATGGTTTTTTCTTTATTTCATTCATAGCGGCAATGAGGGCTATGAATAATTGCTTGGGTGTATTTTCGCCTAGAGGAATATCAAAGCGTTCTAATAACCCTTCGGTATTGATAAAATCATCCACAATACTTTCAGTGTCCGAATCTGATTCTATCCATGCAATATGTTCATAGCTATCATAGAATTCAGTTACATAGGTCTGTGCCAGCGTTGTCTTTCCTATTCCCCCCATTCCATTTACCACAACTACTTGTTTATTATTAAATAATCTTTCTTTTAAATCTTTAAGATCATGTTCTCTCCCTATTATTTCATCAAGTCTTAGGGTCGGAATTTTAAGATTGAGCTTTTTACTTTCTTTTGATGATTTCTGGAGGGGATAATAATTATATACACGGGTATTGTTATCTCCGATTGTTACGTCTCCTCCTATATTTGAAATGCCACCTTTTACGATATTCTTTTCAGTTACTTTACCAAGTAATATTGTTTTGAAGAGTTCCCCTTTTATATTTGATTCTTCACTTGAAATTTGAGAAAGGGCATCAAGTTGGACGTCGTTTAGGATATTTAATTTACGTATAATATCCTTAGCGTTTGAAGTATCTATAGTGATTTCACTATCATTAACCCCCTGAATGATAATGTTCCCATTCCCTTTAATTTTTATATCGTTTTTTGTTGGCATGAATAGTTTATTTATTCAAACTCTTTTTAAAATCTAATATAGGGAAATTCTCTTGCTTACTCTAAAATAAAAAGATGAGGGGATCATTATCCCCCCATCAATTCGTAGATAGATACCAGTAAAAGTTAACGTACAACTTTTTGTATTATACTACAACTACTAAAATTTTACTCTTTAAGTAAGACGATAGAATCTTCAGAATCTTTCACTCTCAAGATATATTGACCACCAGGTAATTACAATTACAAAGATATAGGGCAATAGAAAGTGTGGAAATCCCATAAAAAGGGTAGTCAGCTCAAAAATATCAAAAAATACTAAGTGTAAGTTTGACAATAAGCAAATTTTGTTTTATCTTTGGAATAGATTTTAAAATTAGATAAACATTAACTAATTATTTTATTTCAAATTATGGCGATAAAAATAGCTGTCAACGGATTTGGTCGAATAGGGAGACTAACGACAAGAAATTTATTACAAAATAAAGAAGTAGAAATCGTTGCAATCAACGATTTAACAGATAATAAAACATTAGCACATCTATTTAAATATGATTCAGCTCATGGACAATATTCAGGAGATGTGTCTTATACAGATGATTCGATTACAATAGATGGACGTAAGATAGCTGCGCTTTCGGAAAGAAACCCTGCAGCTTTACCTTGGAAGGCATTAGAGGTAGATGTGGTATTGGAATGTACAGGGATTTTTAGAACTCAGGAAAAAGCAAGTATGCACTTAGAGGCTGGTGCTGATAAAGTGGTAATTTCAGCACCTGGACAAGGAGATGGTATTCAGACTATTGTTCTAGGAGTAAACGATCATTTAATCAAGCCCGATACAAAAATTTATTCTAACGCATCTTGTACAACGAATTGTTTATCACCAGTAGCGAAAATTATTGCAGATAATTGGGGTTTTGTTCAAGGGTCTTTAACAACAACACACGCTTATACAGCAGATCAAAGAATTCAAGATGCCCCTCATAAAGATTTAAGAAGAGCGAGAGCGGCTGCTTATAATATGGTTCCTACAAGTACAGGTGCAGCATCCGCTACAGGAAAAGTCGTACCAGAGGTAAAAGATAAGATGTTTGCCATGGCAATAAGAGTTCCAGTTATTACGGGGTCGTTAATTGAATTAAATGTAATTGTAGAAAAAGAAGTGACGGTAGAGGAAATAAATGCTAAATTCAAAGAATACGCAGACGGTAAAATGAAAGGAGTACTTGAATTTGTTGATGCACCACTTGTATCTAGCGACATAGTGTCAAATAAACACTCTTCAATCTTCGATTCTCAATTAACTGCCGTTAAAGGGAAAATGATAAAAGTAGTAAGTTGGTATGATAATGAAGCAGGGTATTCTGCTCGATTGGCTGACCTAGCAACAAGAGTAGTGCCTCAATATCAGGAAGCATAGTCAAAAAATATCAAATCTTGTATTAAATAAGTAATACAAATCAGAAACTAGTGAGATTCAACATACAAAAGCACTATTAGATTTAATTTCTAATAGTGTTTTTTTTATTTTCGCCACAGAATTGTTCAGAAACATATAATATAAAAAAATAAACCAACAATGAACATAGATTTTCAGGGTAAAAAAGTGCTTGTAAGGGTAGATTTTAATGTCCCTTTAAATGATGCATTCGAAATTACAGATGATACAAGAATGCGTAGAGCATTACCGACTATTCAAGAGATTTTAGAGAAAGGAGGAAGTATTATATTAATGTCACACCTCGGAAGACCTCAAAAAAAGTTAAAAGAGGATGGTTCAATTAATGTAGAAAAATTTACCCTTCAACATTTGGTAGAGCATCTAACAGATTTGATAGGTGTAGAAGTTTTATTTTGCCCAACCAGTAGGGGGGAACAAGCAAAAGAGATGGCAGGCAATTTACAGCAAGGGCAAATTCTATTGTTGGAGAACACTCGATTTGAAAAGGAAGAAAGTAAAGGCGGAGAAGATTATGCAGAAGAATTAGCCTCCTTAGCAGATGTTTATGTAAACGATGCCTTTGGTACAGCACATAGGGCGCACGCTTCAACAACAACAGTCGCTCAGTATTTCGATAAAGATGCTAAATGTTTTGGTTTATTATTAAGTGCAGAGTTAAAAAATGCAGATAAGGTTCTAAATAACCCAGAACGACCATTAACTGCAATTGTTGGAGGCGCAAAGGTATCGGACAAGATTTTATTATTAGAAAAAATGATAGCTTTTGTTGATAATCTTATAGTCGGAGGTGGAATGGCATATACTTTTTTCAAGGCACAAGGGGGACAGATTGGAAATTCACTTTGTGAAGAGGACAAATTAGAGTTAGCAAATGAGTTAATTGCAAAAGCGAAGGAAAAGGGAGTGAAGCTTTTACTACCCAGAGATTCTACAATTGCAGATAATTTTAATAATGATGCGAATATTCAAAAAGTAGCCAGCAACGAAATTCCTGATGGTTGGATGGGGCTAGATATAGGTGAACGAGCAGTCGCTGATTTTTCTGAAGTCATAAAAACGTCAAAAACATTATTATGGAACGGTCCAATGGGCGTTTTTGAAATGGAGAATTTTGCCAATGGTACGAAAAGTGTTGCAGTATCCATTGCTGATGCTACTAAGGATGGGGCTTTCTCACTAATTGGAGGGGGGGATTCTGTTGCAGCCATCAATTCTTTGGGATTAGCAGATGATGTCAGCTATGTTTCTACTGGAGGAGGAGCAATGCTTGAATTACTAGAAGGGAAAACATTACCTGGAGTGAAGGCTATCGCTGATTAAAGTAAGGCAGATACTCTTGAAAAGTAAAAAGCCCATATTATCATATGATGATGTGGGCTTTTTACTAAAACTATAAAGATAGGTACGACTAAATATGTAAAGGACGATTACCCGTCGCAGCCAAAGCAGCTTCTTTGATAGCCTCAGTATAAGTAGGGTGAGCATGGCTCATCCTAGAAATATCTTCTGCTGAAGCTCTATATTCCATAGCTACAACAGCTTCTGCAATCATATCTGCCGCTCTTGCACCTACAATATGAACCCCCAAGACCTCGTCAGTATTAGCATCCGTTAATATCTTAACCATACCCTCCGTATCCATACTAGCCCTAGCTCTCCCTAAAGCCTTAAAAGGGAAACGACCCGATTTATAGGTTATACCACTATCCTTTAGTTGTTCTTCTGTTTTACCAACACTCGCTACTTCTGGCCATGTATAGACAACACCAGGAATAAGATTATAATCTATATGTGGTTTTTGACCAGCCATATATTCAGCCACGAAAACACCTTCTTCTTCTGCTTTATGTGCTAGCATAGCACCATGTGTTACATCACCAATAGCATAGATACCTTCTACATTTGTTTGTAGATGTTCATCTACTTCTATTTTACCTCGTTTATCTGTTGCAATCCCCACATTATCAAGCCCTAAGCCATCAGTATAAGCTTTCCTACCGATAGCAACTAAACAATAATCTGCTTTGATAGATTGCTCATCTTCACTATCTCTTTTTTTATAGTTTACAGTTACTGTTTTGCTAGTAGCTTTTACTGTAGTTACCTCATGTTTTAAATGAAATTTAATCCCCAACTTTTTTAAGGATCGCATTAGCTCTTTACTACAATCTTTATCCATTCCTGCAATGATTCTATCCATGTATTCTACGACCTCTACCGACGTCCCCAATCGTGCAAAGACAGAGCCTAACTCTAAACCAATTACACCAGCCCCAATAATGACCATTTTTTTAGGAAGTTTATCAATATTTAAGGCTTCTGTCGAAGTAATAACTCGTTTTTTATCATAGTTGAAAGCAGCAGGAACAATTGGTTTTGAACCCGTCGCAATAATAGTTTTGGCGGTCTGAATTTCTTTGTGTTTTCCTTCCTTGTCTGTAATTTTTATAGTGTTTTTATCGATAAATGAACCATGACCATGATGTACATCGATCTTATTTTTATCCATTAAAAAATTGATGCCTTTACAAGTCTGGCTAACAACTTCTCCCTTGCGCTTTATCATCTGTGACATATTGACTGATAAATTTTCAAGATCAATACCATGCTCTGTAAATTTTTCTTTGGCATTATGATAATGTTCTGAAGAATCTAATAGTGCTTTAGAAGGAATACATCCAACATTTAAACAAGTACCTCCTAAGGTATCATATTTTTCAATTATAGCAACCTTAAAACCCAATTGTGCAGCTCGAATAGCAGCGACATAGCCACCAGGACCTGAACCAATAACTGTTATGTCGTATTTCATTTATTTTAATGCTTTTATTAGTAGTCAAATTTTGTGCAAAAATACAATAGACTTTATCCTAAACAAAACAAAATAGAGAAGGTTTATTTTGAAAAATAATTTAGCAGGATGCTTCAATAAGACTTGAAGCTATTTTAGTATTACTACTAGTAACGAAAAACATTTATTTTAAAATCATTTTTGTAGTCTGATAAGTAGTTGTAAACATAAAAAATAATCTCATTTGGTTTTGCGCTACTTAAACTTAAACATCATTTAGATTACCATCTAACAGGGCAAAAGTTTGATTTTAAGATATTATAGATAAAAGTTTAAAACAGTAGATTTAATATAGAAGGTCAACGCTGAAATATTTAGTAGATTACAAGATTTTATACAATATTTGCAGTATGAAGTTCTTGTATATGCAACCTTAGGAAATATTCTTTTGTCTAAGGTAGTAGAAGGCTATTTTTATGAATAGGGTTAAATTATATACTATAAATTTCTTTTCGAAAGAAAATTATTTTAACATAACATTTTTAATGTAATTTTTTTTAAAATCATTTATTTAAATTGCGAACCCTATCGACTAAATGAAATTCCCCAAAAATTATCTGCTAGTATAGGCTATAAGTCTTTATACAAAATGTCGTAGTTTTTCATAGAAAAAAGAGATACTAATTTCTACAAAGTATCTTGACTAGACGTATTTCAAGCATATACTAACTTACATAAGTTTAAAGTAAGTTTTAAACGACTATAGAATTTTGTTATTCATTTTTTGGTTCAATATTATTTAGAAAAGAATAACCAATTTTTTAAAAAGGTTATTAAATAATATTCTGAGCCCTTATTAAGGTATTGAATTTTTTAAAAGTTGACTTTATACTTAAAGTACTTATTTAATAAACTATTTTAATCATTTTAATTCATTTATTAATCTTAATTGCAATGAAGAAAATAACTAATTTAATGTGCATGCTCGTCCTCTTCGGAGGAATATTAAATGCACAATCTTACCAAGAAGCCGGTAAGTGTTACGCAAAGTGCGTGATACCTGCCGAGTATCAGACGGTAACAGAGCAGGTGATGACATCTGCTGGGTCTACTCGTCTTGATGTTGTTGCTCCTGCGTATGAAACAGTTACTGAAAAGGTAATGGTTAAACCTGCTGGTTATAAACTAGTAGCAGCTCCAGGAAGTATGACAACAGTTACAGAACAAATTATGATCAAACCCGAAACAGTAAAAATGATTCCTGTTCCGGCTACTTATGAAACCGTAACTGAAAGAGTAATGACTAAGGAAGAGACAAGAAGAATCATTCCTGTTCCTGCTAAGTACGAAACTGTAGTAAACGACGTAGTTTATGTTGGAGACGCTACAGGAATTAGTATTTCTAAAGGATCACTTAGTGGCTCTGGTTCTGGATCTGGTCCAGGCGGAGGCGGTGCTCCTGGTAGTGGAGGCAGTGGAGGATTTTTCACGGCAACAACAACTGACGGTGGTGCGAATGCTGCTTATGTGCTAGATTTGACTAGCCCAGATAGCCCATTCAATCCAAACAACCCTAATAATATGTTGAATGCGGACTTTTTTAACCCTAATAGTCCAAATAGCCCATTGAATCCTAGCAATCCGAATAGTCCATTAAATCCGAATAACCCTAACAGTCCATTAAATCCTAGTAACCCTAACTACAATAGTGGTGGTGCAGGTTCTGGTGGTTTTGGAAGTGGTTCTGGATCTGGTTCTGGTGGCAATGCTGGAAGCGGAGGTGCTGGTTCTGGAAGCGGAAGCGGTGCTTTCGGTGGTTCTGGAAGTGGCGGTAGTAGAGGATATTATGGCGCAGGTGGCAGAAACGTAATTAGTTATGGAACTGCTGATGCTACGACATTAGGTTATATGAATACTGGTACTATTTTGCCTTATTTAATTAAAGAGGCAATGGTGAAAATTGATAGAAAACCTGCTCAGTATGATACTGAAACAGAAACGATTGAAACTCAATCGGCTTCAACTAAATGGGTACAAAAAAGAGGTGATAGAAATTGTCTATCAGCTGACCCTAATGACTGTTTAGTTTGGTGTTTGGTAGAAGTACCTGCACAGTACAAAACAATCACTAAAAAAGTTAGAAGAGGTTGTGCATCAGGTTATGTTCAAGCTGGAAAAAGCGGTTCTTCAAGAGATGAGTGTTTACGTGTAACATATACACCAGCACAATATGGAGCAAGAACGATTATGGTTTCTCCACCATCTTATAGAGAAGAAGTTATTCCTGCTGAATATACTACAGTTACAAAGCAAGTGATCAAAACACCTGCTACCGTAAGAGAGGAAGTTATTCCTGCTCAATACAAGACGATTACGAAAAGAGTAACAAGCGGAGCTCCTAACTATGTATCAGTATACGTAGCTCCTGAATATAAAACAGTTACAAGAAGAGTAAGAAAAGGATTAAAACGTATGAACTATATCGATCCAACGGGTATTCTTGTTATGCCAGCAGGTAGTAGAAATTCTGGTGCTGGTGCAGATAATACTGGAACAAGAGGTTATCCTGGAGCGGTTAATCCTGGTTTAGGCTACCCAATTTCTGGTGTACCTGGTAATGGATTCCCTTCTTATAACCCTTTTGATAACTTAAATGTACCAGGCGACCCTTCTAGCGGTGTAAATGGTGCTGGTGGTTATCCTGGAGGTACTTACCCTGGAGGAACAAATCCTGGAGGTACTTATCCTGGAGGAACAAATCCTGATGGTTCTAACCCTGGTGGTGGAACTGGAGGTATGGGAGGAATCGGTAGCGGCAGTGGTGCTGGTGGCGGTTCAGGAAGTGGTATTAGCCCATTAAACGTTGGAGATGTAGACAACTTCTATAGTGCAGGTTGTCCTTCTGGTTATACTTTCGATCCTAAAGATGGTACTTGTAAAAGATTATTGACAACACCTGCTGAATACTCTACAGTTACTAAAAGAGTCGTGACAAACGGCGGTGGTATCTCTGAGTGGAGAGAAGTGTTGTGCCAAGGTAATGTTACAAGTGATAAAACTAGACAGATCCAAAATGCTTTAAGAGCTCGTGGTTATGATCCAGGACCTGCTGATAACGTAATGGGAGCAAGAACTAAAGCGGCTCTTGTTAAGTTCCAAAAAGATAATGGATTGCCAGTTGGGCAATTAGACTTCGAAACACTTAAAGCTTTAGGTGTTAGATATTAATTGAAATAATGTGTATCAATCCGTATCTTATGGATTGATACTTTACGTATTGCAACATATTGAATAAATCGCCATAAAGCAGCAGCTCTATGGCGATTTTTTTATTATACGAGTAGCAAAAAATAGAGCTTTAGAAGAAGATTGAGTCACTTTTTGAAGATATAGTAGAGCTAGTAACGACGAGAAGGGCTTGCTTACCTGTGTAAGGTAGAAGTAGACAAGAAAAGATGTTAAAAATATCATTAAGTAGTTTTTAAAGCTACTAGATAAAAAACATATGCTAAACCCTTTTTCCAAAGACCCAGGTTAAAAAGTTGGGCATTATTTTACCCCAAGTATCCTGATTGTGTTGACCACCTTGTACTTCTATATATTTGATATCATGTTGCTGATTATATCCCATACTTTCTAATATCTTTATAACATCAAGTGTATCGTCAATAGCATCAATAACACCATTATTGTTTCTATCGGATTTTTCGTCTTCTGTCCCTGTCTGAAACCAAAATTTCATCCCCTCTTTTTTAGAGCTATTATTTAAAATGTCAATAATAATTCTATCAGCATCGGGATCTCGTTCATTAAATGCTCTAGAACGCCACCAAAATGAACCAGAAAATATACCAACTTTGCCAAATATGTCAGGATGATTCCAAGCGATATCCATAGCGGATAAACCCCCTAAAGAAAATCCTGCAAAAGCAGTATATCTAGGATTAATTAGACAGCGATAATTAGTATGAATATATGGTACAAGTTCCTTGACAATAAAGTCTGAATAAATATTTGCTTTACTTCCTCTACCCATATAATCGGGTTGAATTGCTGTCCCATATTCTTGCATCCGATTGCCTGCATGAACGGCTGCTACAATAATTTTTTGAATCTTGTCGGAGCGATACAAACCTTCTAGAGTCTCTGCCATTTTTATGGCTTCCATATCTTGACCATCATTAAAAATAATAACAGGGTAGCGGTGCGTAAGTGCAGCATCATAATTTGGGGGCAAATATATATTTACCTTGACTTCTCTAGAAAGGTACTCAGAATAGAAATTTCTCAATTTATGAAAACCTAAATCCTTCTTTGAATGAGAAAAAATCTTACTGATTTGTCTAAACTTGTTTTGGATTAATAATTTGAATGAATTCATAGTAGTAGTAATAAAATTTTCTAACCAACCAATTTTACAAAATAGTATTTTAAAAGTAGGGGAATAAAGTCAAGTGTCTATTATTTTTTAATGCATATTTTGTAATATTAAAACATTGAAAATCAGCAAAATAACGATTTTTTATAAAAAAATATATTATCTTTGCACTCACAATTTTAGGAACGGTCAAAAATAAATTCTTCTTCAAGAAACAATTGAAAAATTGTCAAATAGATAGGGGATAAAAAGAACCTGTTTTTGAATATAAGTAGGTTTGAAAATCTGAGCATTTTAATTTATTGTATATAATCTTTTGGGCTATTTTATACTCTTTTTTATCTCCCCCTCTTATTACAACGTTTCTAAAGCAAAAATGATTTAAATTTTTGAAAAAACAATAATTTAGAATAAAATATTAATGGCAGCAGAACAATATTATAAGTGGTATTCTCATAATTTGAGTAAAGATATAGAAATGCTTGTTCATGGGCATCAGGGGTATCCTGTCGTAGTTTTTCCAACAACAAGAGGTCATTATTATGAAAGTAAAGACTTTGGTTTAGTGGATACAATACACTGGTTTTTGGATAGGGGATTTATTCAACTTTTTTGTGTTGATAGTATAGATGCTTATAGTTGGTATAATAAAGGAATACATCCTGCTGACAGAGTTAGAAATCATGCTTGGTATGATAAAATGGTTTTGGAAGAAGTTGTCGGAAAAGTTCGATGGAATACTGGTACAGGCAAAGTCGCTGTAGCTGGAGCGAGTTTTGGGGGTTATCATGCTGCGAATTTTGCATTTAAACATCCTGAGTATGTTAGCCATCTTTTTTCGATGAGTGGTGCTTTTGATATTAAAATGTTTATGGATGGATATTATGATGATAATGTTTATTTCAATAATCCTGTCGATTTTTTGCCGAATATGGGACATCCCGATTTATATCATATGAATATCGTTTTAGGGACATCAGATTGGGATATTTGTTTAGACTCTAATCTCAAATTATCTCATATTTTACATCAAAAAGGTGTAAACCATTGGTTAGATCAAAGAGGTTGGAAAGAGCATGATTGGCCTCTTTGGAAAGAAATGTTCCCTCATTATATTTCTTTGCTTTCTTGATTTTTTATGATAGCAGATTTTAGGACATACAATATAGAAGGGAAGAAAATTGAAGAATTTTTAATGAATAAGAATGGAAAACAAAATTTAGGAGTTTTAATCTTCCATAGTTATATAGAGCAATCTGAGTTTGATCGAAAGCAAGCTCATAGACTAGCAGACGAAGGGTATACTTGTTTTTGGATGGATGTAGTGGTATAAGGAAAAGGACGAAAACTCCTAAAGAGGCAGATGTCTATTTGAAGGAAATGAATCCAAATAGAAAAGAATTATTAAATTAGATACAGTTTCTGGTAAAAGCTATAGTTTACGTCATTATTAATATTATTAAAAAGTTTTTAGAACCTTTTTTATAAAAGCTAAATTTAATCAAATATATAAAACGACTTCAATGAAAAAAATAGGTATCCTTTTTGGGATGGAGAACACCTTCCCCCAAGCATTTGTAGAACGAGTAAATTCTAAAAATGTAAAAGGTGTAACTGCTGAACCTGTAAGTATTGAAATGGTTCAACAAGGCAAAGCTACTGATTATGCTGTCATTATAGACAGAATTTCCCAAGATGTTCCATTCTACAGAGCAATGTTGAAAAACGCTGCCATATGTGGTACGGCGGTCATCAATAATCCCTTTTGGTGGAGTGCTGATGAAAAGTTTTTTAATAATTCACTTGCTATGAGTGTTGGAGTACCTGTACCTAAAACGGTATTGTTACCTTCAAAAGAACGACCTGATGATACTACTGAAAAATCTTTCCGTAATTTGAAAATGATGGATTGGGATTCAATTCTGGAATATGTAGGATCTTATCCTGTTTGGATGAAACCACATTCAGGTGGTGGCTGGAAGTCTGTTTATAAGATTAATAATAGACAAGAATTATTTGCAGCCTATGATGAAACAGGACAATTGGTTATGATGCTGCAAGAAGGGATTGAGTTTGATCAATACTTCAGGTGTTATGCGCTTGATAAAGGTAAATATTTGCATATTATGCCCTACGAACCACGAAATCCACATCATTTACGATATGTTCAGGATGCACCTCCAACCGATCCTAAATTACTAGCAACAATGCAAGACTATTTAGTACGTTTAAATGAAGGATTGGGATATGATTTCAATACTGTTGAATTCGCAGTAAAAGATGGCATACCTTATGCTATAGATTTCTGTAATCCTGCTCCTGATGCTGAATTGAGTTCTGTAGGACAAGCCAATTTTGATTGGATCGTGGAAAATGCAGCTAATATGGCTATCGAAAAAGCCCTAGCACATAAGGATGGACAAATGAATTTAACTTGGGGTAACTTTGTTAAAAAATCCTTGGGTACTCCTGCCCCTTCTCAAGCATCTGCTACCCAACAACCTAAAGCTAAAAAATCTACTCCCACTAAAAAGACAAAAACAGCCAAAGTTGCTAAAGCTAAGAAATCTGCTAAGGTGCTAGAAATCGATACAACCCCTGTAAAAGAAACATTATCAGGTGCCGCAGCAACTAAAGCTAAAAAGACTTTATTAGGAGCTATAGGGAAAGGGAGTGCGAGTAAAAAAGATGATTTAAAACAAATCAAAGGAGTCGGCCCGAAATTAGAAAAAATATTAAATGATTTTGGGATCTATAACTTTGAACAAGTCAGTAAAATGAAAGCAAAGGAATATGATTTAGTAGATTCTTTACTTTCAGCATTCAAAGGTCGAGGTAAAAGAGATGATTGGGCAGGACAAGCAAAGAAATTGAAATAATAAGAAAAATACAAAAGCGATGTCGTTTTCAAGCGACATCGCTTACTTGAAACTAAGCGAATACCAAACATAATAGAAACTACTTTTTTGAGAAAATAACTTAACATGAAAAAGCTTAAATTAGCGATACTAGACTTATATGAAGGACATCCTAATCAAGGGATGAGAGCTATTAGAGAAATTGTCGAAAATTATAAAAACGAGTTTGATTACAAAATATTTGATGTACGGAGTAAATGTGAAATTCCTAATATTACCAATTTTGATGTTTTTATATCTTCAGGAGGACCAGGTAATCCTCTAGAAGGTGATGGTGTATGGGATAAACAATGGCATGATTTCCTTGAAGCTATTTGGCAACATAATAAGAACACAACAGAGGATAAGAAATATTTGTTTTTGATATGTCATTCTTTCCAAATGGCAGTTCATCATTTTGGTTTGGCGACGGTTAAAGAACGTTACTCTCGCTCTTTCGGCACATTTCCATGTTGGAAAACAGATGAGGGAAAAAAAGAATCCTTTTTTGCTCCTCTACGAAACCCTTTCTGGATAGCAGACTTTAGAAACTATCAAGTAGTACAGCCTAAAGTAGAGATATTCGAATCAATGGGGGCTAAGATCTTGGCCAAAGAGAAGATTAGACATCATGTCCCAATGGAAAGAGCAGTAATGGCGATTCGCTTTTCAAATGAAATCTTTGGAACGCAATTTCATCCTGAGGCAGATCCTGTAGGAATGATCGAACATTTTTCCAAAGAAGATCAAAAAGATGAAATTGTAGGGAAATATGGTCTAGCAAAATTTCAAAGAATGATGGAAGACTTGTCAGACAAGGAAAAAATACAAAAAACGAGCCACACAGTTATTCCTAGTTTCCTAGAAAATGCGATTAACGAATTGACTTGCGTACCTGCTTAAGTCCAAATGTGATAATCTACTGCCGCAAAGGGATAGTTCTTTCCTAAGACAATACCAAATTCATTGAGTTCTTCCCTACTTAATGAATTTGGGCAATGGATTTTATCAGAAGAAAGTTGTTCCAATTCAGGTAACCACTTTTTGATGTAAATTCCTTTAGGATCATAGCGGTGTGCTTGATTAAGAATATTAAAATAAGGATTCTCTCTTACATCATTGCTTATACCTGCAATATAGTTCCAGTTGACATAATTACTACAAGGATCATAATCTAATAATAAACTTTCAAAGTATTCAGCACCGATTACCCAATTTATATTCAAATCATTAATGAGGAAACTAGCGACATTAAGCCTACCTCTATTTGACATATAACCAGTTTGATTTAATTCACGCATATTGGCATCTACAAAAGGAATCCCTGTATTACCAGAAGCCCATTTTTCAAATAATTCAAGGTTATCATCCAGTTCTTTCTCAATATTTCCCCTAATACCAGTCTTTTGGAAGATTTTATATTCGTGTTTTTTACCCATCAAGCGATAGAAGTCTCGCCACATAAGTTCTAAGAAAAAGCTATGTACTGCTTTTTTATTTTTTCGATTTTTATTTCCATGCTTTTTTAATTTTTGGAATAATAATTTAGGAGAAAGGCAACCTTGAGAAAGCCAAGGAGAAAGTTTGGAAGAATAATCTATACCCGTTAAATTATCTTTTGTTTTAGCATAATTTTGAATGCCACCATTACTAAAAAAATCATCTAAACGTTCAAGAGCGTCAGTTTCACCTCCTTTGAAATCTAGAACACTTCTAGGATCAGATTCAAAATCTTGATGTCCTAGCTCGGATAATTCTGGAATGCTGCCAACTTGGATATTTACATTAGGAAATTGTAAATTATCAATAGGATCAAGTGGTTCTCGAACACGCACTATTTTTTCAACTTCTTTTCTAAAATGTGTGAAACTTTCAGGAGAATGACTTATTGGAAAGGGTAAGTCCTGTGTATAATACAACATTTTGCCTCTAGAATACCTCAACTCTTGTCCGATGGCCCATAGATTTTTCTCGAGATGATCTTGAACAAAAACCTCATCTTTTGTACGTTCTCGATTACAAAACACCCAACTAGATTGACAAGATGAAGCTATTTGGGCAACCTCTTCTTCTGGTTTTCCTATACGAATAACTAGGTCACTTCCTATTTTTTGTAAATTCTGTTTTAAATCTAAAATAGATTCTAAGATAAATTTAGCTCTAAATTTTCCTGTTTTTGGAAAACCATATTTGGTAATACCTTTAAAAATTCGCTCATCAAAAACATAGACTGGTACAACCTCATCAGTATGGCGTAAGGCATCGACTAGAGCTTCATTATCATGTAAACGAAGATCTTGTCTAAACCATAAAATTGCTTTCCGTTTATTTTTCATTACGATTTAATTAAGGTGCAGTAATTGGAAAATTTAAGCTATTTTATCAAAATAATAAATTTTGAAATGAAATTATCTTTATTTTTGTGCATAAACCAACGTTTAAAAGCGTTAAATTTATTTAAATAGCAAATGCTTTAGAGCTTTATTTTTAAATACATAAACATTCAAATAAAATTACAAATTAATGAGACGTTTACCAGCAATTTTTTTCATTTGTTTTTTATTTAGTCATCTACAAGCCCAGCATTTTGAAGTAGGACTAATGGGAGGAGCCTCAAATTATCAAGGAGACTTAATGTCTAGCGGTATCAGTCCTTTATTAAAAGAGACGCACATTGCATTTGGTGGCTTTGCACGATATAATATAAACGATTGGATGGGCGCAAAGTTCAGTGTTAATTATGGACAAATATCTGGAGATGATGCAAATTCAAGTGATAATGGACGGGTTAATCGAAATCTAGATTTTCGATCAAATATACTAGAATTTAGCTTGATAGGAGAGTTTAATATATTAGGGTTTCAACCCTATAACCTTGAACGTGTTTTCTCTCCTTATGTCTTTGCAGGAATTACATATTACAAATTTAACCCACAAGCAGAGTATCAAGGACAATGGTATGATTTGAGATCCTTAGGAACAGAAGGTCAGGGGCTGGCAAGTTATCCAGAGCGTGATTTTTATGATCTGACTCAATTTGCAATACCTGTAGGAGCAGGCTTAAAATATGCTATTAATGATCTTTGGACAATAGGTATAGAAGTAGGAATACGTAGAACCTTTACTGATTATTTGGATGATGTTAGTACAACTTATGTAGATGCTGATGAATTGCTTCAAGCAAGAGGAGGAACATTTGGAGAAGCTGCAGTGGCACTTTCTGATAGAAATTTATCAGGTGCAACCTTTAGCGATGGACAACAAAGGGGTGATCCTAGCAACAATGATTGGTATACAATGAGTGGTATCACGATTTCTTATAATTTCTTGGATAATGGCTTAGTTGGAAGTAGAGGTCGTAGAGGGAAAAATGGATGTCCAACATTTTAGGCAGATTTAAATACTTCAAAAAAACCTTTCAGTTTATGTTAGCTTCTATTTTAAATGGGATAACGAATTATGGTCGTGCCTTTGGTTTAATTTCCAAGTTGAAACTATGGGGCTATTTAGTAGTGCCTGGATTATTGAGTTTGTTTCTTGGAGGAATAGTTTTTGGAACGGCTTGGTTTTTATCGGATGATATTGGCGGTTGGATGACAAGTTGGTATCCTTTTGAATGGGGAGCAACTGTCATAAATAAAATAGGAACAGCTTTAGGAGGAATTTTTATCATTGCGATAGCTTTGATATTATATAAATATATTATACTTATCTTAGTGGGCCCCTTTATGAGTCCTTTGTCACAAAAAATTGAAGAACATTTAACACAACAGAAATTTGAAAGCCAGAGCCTTGGTGCAAATATGAAAAGTATCTGGAGAGGAGTTAGAATGTCTATAAGTATGATACTAGGAGAATTATTCTGGGTCGTTTTGTTAAGTTTATTGGGATTTATTCCTTTATTGACTTTATTTACAACAATATTGATTTTTGCAGTACAATCATATTATGCTGGTATGGGGGTAATGGATTTTACAGCTGAACGACATTTCAATGTAAAGGAGAGCATACGTTTTGCACGTTCGAATAAAGGACTAGCTATTGGTTCTGGGTTGGTATATTTAGGTTTATTATTTATTCCAATTATAGGCTTATTATTAGCTCCACCACTTAGCACTATTGCATCTACTATTGGAACAGTAGAGAAATTACAACAGAAAGTAATTGCATAACAGACGATTTTTTTTATGATAAAAAAAACAATTTTAGTATTCATATTATTGGTATTTGCATATACAGCATATACTCAAACCGTATGGGGAGTAAAAGGGGGACTGTCAATTGGTACACAGCGTTGGGATAATTCACAAAGGGAAGCTTTATTTTCTTGGAGTGGAGATGTTTTTGTAGAAAATATGGCAGAAACGGGGCAACTTGTTATTTATGGGCAACTAGGCTATCACAATAAAGGCAGTGCAATTGTTACAAATGAATATATTAATCCTACAAATGGGATAACATTTCCTAGGAGAAGGTTAAAAAACGAGTTTAAAAATTTAGCACTTGTATTGGGGGCTAAAAGTTATAATGATCTTTCTGAAAAAATGGGATGGTATTACAAAATGGGATTACGACTAGATTATACACTTTCTGCGGCATTATTGTATAGTAATGTAGAACAATATGTAAATAATTTTAATTATGGATTATCGCTTGGAGGTGGATTCATATTTCCTATTATGGAAGGTAGGGCTATACTGTTTGATGTAGAGTTGAACCCTGATATTTCAAGGCAAATTTTTGTGCCACCTGGCGTTTACTTTAATAGTATCACAAACGAGCCTGTCAATTTATCAGAACAAAGAGTGACCAACACAACACTTGAAATTACACTTGGCTTTAGGTTTAATAAATAATATTAAAAAGACACAGCTAAGTTGATTATAATACCGTTTCTAAGAGAAAAATAGATAAATGAAAATACTAAAACTATTACTAATTACAGTAGTGATATGTTCGTTGGGTTGTTATACGTTTAGCGGAATCAGTATACCACCAGAAGTTAAGACTTTTTATGTAGAGACTTTTGTGCATCAAGCAAATAATGCACCAATCAACATTACACAACAGTTTTGTGAAGCACTTAGAAATAAAATCCGACAACAAACCAGCTTAGTACAAACGGATGTCGATCCTGATGTTGAATTTAAAGGTGCAATTACAGGGTTTCGGGTAACATCAGAAGCTCCTCAGCCAGGAGAGTTAACAGCATTTAATAGGTTGACCATATATTATTCAGTAGAGTATATTGATAATACGAACCCTAAAAATAACTGGAAATCTAGTTTTAATTTTCCAGCAGAGTATGCTAGTGGTGAAAACTTATTGGATGTACAGGACGAACTGATTAATAATATTCATGATCAATTATTGGAAGATATTTACAATAAGGCGTTCACAAATTGGTAAGGTTTTAGTAAGGGGAAAGTAATCAACAATTTTGATTAATTCATATTTGTCTATTATGAACAATATTTGTATTTTTAATAATTAGACGAATACAAGAGGAAACAGCAGCATAGTTATGAATACGGATAGTTTCTTGGATTTTATTAAAAATCCAACACATTTATATCAAATTACTTACCAAGAGTTAAAGACAATGGTGGTGCAGTACCCTTATTGTCAAAATCTTAGATACCTTTTGTTAAAAAAGAGTCAATTAGAAGGACATCAAGACTATCAAAGAAATTTGCAATTAGCTGCAGCCTATGCTGTTAATCGAAACCATCTTTATAATTTAATTCACAATAAACAAGAGGGAGCAGAAGCCTTTGATTTTTTAGAGTTAAAAGAAATTGATGAATTAGAAATTATTAGAGATGAAAATGCAGATGAATTTTTAGATTTAAGTGATAGTTTTAAGGCGAATCAAAAAGGCGATAATGACCATTTTGATTTTCCTTTAATTCAAGAAGAAAACGAAGTTTTTACATTTGAAGAGGTATTAGAAAAACCAGAAGAATTTACGTTTGATTATTTGCCAGCTAGTTTTGAAATCGCAGGACTGTATCCCACGGAGGTAGAAGAATTATTACCAGAGGAGGAAAAAGTTTTACTGCCCAATAACTCGAATCTATTAGGTGAAACAAAAAGGTATTTTGAGGATACAGGGCTAATACCTGAAATATTGGAAGAAGATTTTATTACTAGAAATTTACCACTCGTCAATGTATTTTCTATAAATGGAGAAATTGAAGTCTATTTGCAAAAGTATATCGCCCTAGAGCCAAAACATGAAATAGTAGAAAAACCCCTTGAATTAGCCGTAAGGCAACTTTTTGATGTTAATGAATCGGTAGAATCTTATTTGTCAAAACGTAGCGAAGAGCGATTGATAGAAGAAGAGATAGAAAAGACCCTATTCGATCTTCAACAGAAACAAGTTAAAGAGAAAATGAAGGATAAAGTAGCTTTTGAAATCACCAATGAGGAGGTTCTAAACCAACAGTCTAAACATATTAAAGAAAAAGTGGACTCAATACCTTCTACTACAGCAGAATCTAGAATTCAACCAGAACCAAAAATTTCGTTTAGTAGTTGGTTACAACAACTCAAAGCACCAACTCCGACATTTAAAGTAGTTGAGAAATCTGAAGATAAAATAAAAAACAAAAAGAAACCAAGAGAAAGCAAACGTTTAGAAAAATTACTGCGTACTAAAAATAAAACGCTCAAACCTAAAAAACTTTCTAGAAAGAAACGCATCGTTGCGATGGCTGAAGAGAGTTTGAAACTAAATAAAGAAGTTTTTTCAGAAACCTATGCTAAAATTTTGGCTCAACAAGGAAAGTATAAGAAAGCAATCAAAATGTATAAGCGTTTAAGTTTGATTTTTCCAAAAAAAAATACGTACTTTGCAGCCGAAATTGAAAAATTGAAAAAATTAAAGGATTCAGAAGGCTAACTAGTATCCGTGTTCTGAACCATAATCTAAAATTATCCAATCATGTTAACATTAATGGTTATTTTAATTGCCCTAGTAGGAGTATTATTGATGGGGGCAGTATTGATTCAAAACCCTAAAGGTGGAGGATTAGATTCTACTTTTGGAGGAGCGGGTAACCAAATGTTCGGTGCTGCAAAATCAACAGATTTTATAGAAAAAGCTACATGGTATTTAGCAATAGCTTTATTTGTACTGTGTATAATTGCCAGTCTAATGATTGGTGGCGTGTCAGGAGTTGAAGGGTCTGATGTTATTAATAACTTACCTTCTCAGCAGTAGCTAGTTTTTTCTGCAAAGAATAAAAAATAATCTAAAAAATGCCTGTTTTGGAAATATTTCAAAACAGGCATTTTTATTGTTGTGAAACCAATAGCGCTAGTCTAGACTGCAAAATTGTCCTTAGCGACACTTTTTTTGTCATTTTGACAATGAAAAATAGCCTACTTACCCATTTTTTTGCATTTTTGCACCCTCTTACTGAAAATCTGTCATTATTTACTGAATTGGCAAAAAAATTGACCAAGTAAGATGTAAATTATTAGAATAATTTCTAATCTCAAATTCATATAATCAATATTACAAAATATTACAAAATGAAAATGAAACCTATTAACGATAGAGTTGTCGTGAAGCCTTCTCCCGCAGAAGAAAAAACAGCAGGAGGAATCATCATTCCAGATACAGCAAAAGAAAAACCACAACGTGGTGAGATCGTTGCTGTAGGACCAGGTAAAGATGGTAACAAATTGACCGTTAAAGTTGGCGATACGGTGCTTTATGGCAAGTATGCTGGACAAGAATTATCTTATGAAGGCAATGATTACTTAATTATGCGTGAGGATGATGTCCTAGTAGTCTTAGGATAAAAAAAATGATTTTAGACTTTATGAAGTCTAAATCTACTATTTGAAAAACTTTAAAAAAACAAATTAATAAAATGGCTAAAGAAATTAGTTTTGATACAGATGCTCGAGAAAAATTAAAAGCGGGTGTTGATGCGTTAGCAAACGCAGTAAAAGTAACGCTAGGACCAAAAGGAAGAAATGTAGTTATTCAAAAAAGTTTTGGGGCACCTCAAGTAACAAAAGATGGTGTAACAGTTGCAAAAGAAGTAGAGTTGGAAGATGCAGTCGAAAATATGGGGGCTCAAATGGTAAAAGAAGTAGCTTCTAAAACAGCTGATATTGCAGGTGACGGAACTACGACTGCTACAGTACTAGCTCAAGCTATGGTTAAAGCAGGGATGAAGAACGTAACAGCAGGTGCAAATCCAATGGATTTGAAAAGAGGTATAGACAAGGCGGTAGGGGTAGCTATCGAACACTTAAAAGGACAATCAGAAGTAATTGGTGATGATACAGAAAAAATTAAGCAAGTAGCATCTATTTCTGCCAATAATGACAATGAAATTGGTGATTTAATCGCTGATGCTATGAAAAGAGTAACAAAAGATGGTGTCATTACGGTTGAAGAAGCAAAAGGAACAGATACTTATGTAGACGAAGTGCTAGGAATGCAATTTGATAGAGGATATTTATCTCCTTATTTCATCACAGATGCAGAAGAGATGATAACAGAATATGAGCAACCACATATTCTCATTTATGATAAGAAAATCTCTAATATGCAAGAGATTTTGCCTATCCTTGAAAAAGCTGTTCAAACAGGTAAGCCACTTTTGATTATTGCAGAAGATATTGATAGCCAAGCATTAGGAGTATTAGTAGTGAATAGATTAAGAGGTGGTTTGAAAGTGGTAGCAGTTAAAGCACCTGGGTTTGGTGATAGAAGAAAAGCCATGCTAGAAGATATTGCTATCCTTACAGGAGGAACGGTAATTTCTGAAGAAAAAGGCTATAAATTAGAAAATGCAGAATTAGATCATCTAGGAACTTGTGAAAAAATTCGTGTAGATAAAGACAATACAACTATTGTAAATGGTGCAGGAGAGGGTGAGCAAATCAAGGGACGCATTAATCAAATCAAAGCGCAGATAGAAACAACAACATCTGACTATGATAGGGAGAAATTACAAGAGCGCCTAGCAAAACTAGCAGGTGGTGTTGCGGTACTGCACGTAGGAGCGCCAACAGAAGTTGAGATGAAAGAGAAAAAAGATAGAGTGGATGATGCGTTACACGCTACTCGTGCAGCCGTAGAGGAAGGAATTGTTGTAGGAGGAGGAGTTGCACTTGTAAGAACAATTGCAGCATTAAGAACACTCAAAGGAGATAATGCTGATCAAAATACAGGTATCGCTATCGTGAAAACAGCACTAGAAGCACCATTACGTACTATCGCAGAAAATGCAGGCGTTGAAGGCTCAGTTGTTTTAATGAAAGTTAAAAACGGTAGAGGTGCATACGGCTTCAATGCTAGAACAGAGAAATATGAAGATTTGAAAAAGGCGGGTGTTATTGACCCGACTAAGGTTACTAGAGTTGCGCTTGAAAACGCCGCATCTATAGCAGGAATGGTATTGACGACAGAATGTGTGATCAACGACAAGCCTGAGGAAGGTGGCGCTGCTCCAATGATGCCTCCAGGTGGTGGTATGCCAGGGATGATGTAAGAAAAAAGTGTACTTCGAATTTATAAAAAGCAGGGAATCAAGTTACTGATTTCCTGCTTTATGTTTATTAGAATATTAAGCCTGCACTTAAAACATGACGATGGAAATATTGATCTATAGAATTTGTTTGTTGTTCAAATTCAAATCCATCTCCAAAATCATCAATACTTTTTTCATGTTTAATATCGACTAAGAGTCTCATTTTTTTTGATAAAGGTAAGTCAATGCCCATACCATAATGCCAACCAAAATTAGGAAGTTTATAATTAGGTTTATAATTTTTAAAATTATCTTCAAAATCGCTGTAATAATCTATATTAAAATGTGCAATACCGCCTACATAAAGCCGAACAAATATAAGTTTTAAACCAATAGAAATAGGAACATCTGCTCTAGTATAGGTTTCTTTGTAAGTAGCTACAACATTTCCGCCTTCGAGGGTGATTTCTTCAACATAATAATTGATTTGATTGAAATTAAATAAGACTTCTGGCTGAATAAAGAATATTTTGCCAAGCTCATATTGAGCTATTAAACCAAAATGAAGCCCATTCTTGACATCGTCCGTTTGAAATTTTAAAGAATTGAACTCACTTGTTTGACCTATTTCTATTAAGTCAGATGTGAATTTTGATTGGCTTAGACCAATTCTTATCCCCATCCTTTGCGCAATGAGTAAGGTATAACATAGACAAAAAATGCTTATTAGTAGTAGTTTCTTCATAAGAGTTTTTTTTTAGAAGGTATAAATGGAAAGGGCGTGGGTTATTCGCAAATTATCTTTTACCTTTGCAAACCAAAATCAAGAGCAAATTATATAAAAAAGAATCATGTGTCAATTATTTAATAATCTATTAATGAAGATGCAAGATATAGATTTTTTAGATTTGAAAATCACGAATCAAACAGTATTTTTAAAATAGTGATTGATACTTTACGAATTGAGAAATGAAAATAAATTATGCAGATTACATAGGTAGTTTTCCCAAGGTGAATTTATGCCCTAAAGATTTTAAACCAGAGTATGCTTTTATAGGAAGGTCAAATGTAGGAAAATCTTCTTTAATCAATGCACTTTGTGGTCGAAAGGCTTTAGCACGAACTTCAAATAAACCTGGCAAAACACAGATGCTCAATTATTATTTGATTGATAATAGCTGGTATATTGTAGATTTGCCTGGTTATGGTTACGCCAAAATTTCCAAAACGAAGCGGAAGGAATGGGAAAAAATGATACAGAATTTTCTCAAATTAAGAGAACAATTACAATGTGCCTTTATTCTTATTGACTCCAATATTTTGCCACAGCAGATTGATATTGATTTTATCAATTGGATGGGAGAAATGCAAATTCCCTTCATTTTGATTTTTACAAAATCAGATAAATCTAAACCAGCAACTGTAGAAAATAATATCGAGCAATTCAAAGAAAAAATGCTAGAGACTTGGAATACCCTACCAGAGTACTTTGTCACGTCTTCTAATAAGAAGATAGGGAAAACCGAACTTTTAGAATTTATAGGAAAAATAAACCAATCTTTTAAAGATCATTTATAATAAAGCGATGCCAACAAAAGAAGAGATATCAGGCTATTTTATGAGCTTACAGGATAATATATGTAAAGCACTAGAAAAAGTAGATGGGAATAATTTTAGAGAAGACCTTTGGGAACGAGCGAAAGGAGGGGGTGGACGTACTAGAATTATAGAAGGTCAGCATATTGAAAAAGGCGGTGTAAATTATTCTGCTGTACATGGCAAATTGCCTAAAAAAATCCGGAAGGCACTAAAAATAGAAAAGACAAAATTTTATGCTACAGGTGTATCTATAGTGCTGCATCCTAAAAATCCTCATGTTCCAATTATTCATATGAATGTGCGTTATTTTGAAATGGATAATGGGATATGGTGGTTTGGAGGTGGTATTGATTTGACGCCTCATTATATAGTAGATGAAGAAGCTACACTTTTTCACCAAACCTTACAAGAAGTTTGCGATGAACACCACTTACAGTTTTACCCTAAATTCAAAGGCTGGGCAGATGAATATTTTTATATCAAACACCGTGAAGAAACAAGAGGTATTGGAGGGATATTTTTTGATCGCTTAAATGGTAAAGAAGGGATGTCTAAAGAACGCTTGTTTGAATTTGTTAAATCGGTAGGAGAAACCTTTGCGCCTCTATACTTAGGCTTTTTAAATGAAAATAAAAATAAAGCCTTTACGCAGCGAGAAAAGCAATGGCAATTGGTTCGTCGTGGTAGGTATGTTGAATTTAACTTAGTTTGGGATAAAGGTACTAAATTTGGATTAGATACAGGAGGACGTATCGAATCAATACTAATGAGTTTACCACAACAAGCCAGTTGGATTTATGATTTTCAGACAGAAGAGGGAAGCGCAGAAGCGAATACCCTTTCTAAATTGAAACGAGGAATTGATTGGGTAAATGCATAGGCTTATGTTGTATTTAGTAAAGTTACTTATGGTACATTAATATATTTATGTATTTGTAAAGAAATTTGCCATTGTGGATTGGCTTTTACATAATTGACAATCAAAGGCATCATTTCGGGAGCTTTGCCCCATTCAGGTTGGAGGTAGAGTTTACAGTTTCCCGATACCTGTGCAGCATGGGTTTCTGCCCACTTGAAATCATGGCGGTTATATACAATGATTTTTAATTCATCTGCTAGAGGCATGATCTCTGGTAGAGCAGGTTTGAATTTTTTTGGGGATACACAAATCCAATCCCAATGTCCCGAAAGAGGATAAGCTGCAGAGGTCTCAATATGAGTTTTTAATCCAGCATCTTTTAAAGATTTTGTCAAGTACTCCAGGTCGTACATAAGGGGTTCTCCACCAGTAATTACTACAATATTTCCTTCGTGTTGGGAAGCCTCATGCGTTAGCGTTTTAATGGCTGTTTTCGGGTGTTTATCTGCATCCCATGATTCTTTAACATCACACCAAGTACAACCTACATTACAACCTGCCAAACGAATAAAATAGGCTGCTTTACCTTGATGATAGCCTTCTCCTTGTACAGTATAAAACTGTTCCATCACAGGCAATGCGGTTCTTATCATCTCTGTATTATTCAATACCTCCAGTGTTTTCATCTTACAAAGGTAAGGGAAAAAATAAAAAACGGCTACTCAACTTAAAAAAGTCGAGCAACCGTTCACACTAGATTGTGATTTGCTCCTTTCAATTATTTTTAGACTAAGTAACGGTGAAAAAATAAGGACAAAAAAACAGCCAACATCAAGAAGCTATTCTTTTAGCCTTATTAAGCCGTCTCTTTATTCATTACAGCCGTTTGCTGATGAATAGATTCATTATGAATATCTTGTAAAAATGAAGTGATAAATTTTTCAGATAGACCATGTGCCATTGCTTCCTTGATACGATTATTCAAAATTTCTTCCCACCGACTCATTTGTAAGATAGTAATGTTATTTTCTTTCTTGTATAAACCAATTTGGCGAGCAACTTCCATCCGTTTAGATAATAATTCAATAACCTCTCTATCCAATCGATCAATATCAGCTCTTAAAGATTCAAGGTTGGAAACAAATAAAGGATCACTACTTGCTACTTCTTTTTTAACCAGACTATCTAACAATTCTTTCAAACCATCAGGTGTTACTTGTTGTTTGGCATCACTTAAAGCAACATCAGGATTGATATGAGATTCGATCATTAAACCATCGAAGCTAAGATCTAAAGATTTTTGCGCTATTTCCCTCAGCAAAGCACGCTTACCTGCGATATGACTAGGATCTCCAATAATTTCGATTTCTGGAAGTCTTCGTCTAAGTTCAATAGGAATATGCCACATTGGACTATTTCGATAAGGGGCAGAATTAGAGACTGAAAACCCTCTATGTAAAGCAGCTAATTTTTTGATGCCTACTTTATTAAAACGTTCTAAAGCACCCATCCATAAGGCTAAATCTGGATTGATCGGGTTTTTCACAATAACAGGAATATCTACCCCTTTTAGAGCATCTGCAATTTCTTGAACTGAGAAAGGATTTACAGACGTTCTAGCACCTATCCAAAGGATATCGACATGATTTTTTAGGGCTTCATATACATGACGAGCATTGGCAACTTCCACGGTTACAGGCAAACTTGTTTCCCTTCCAGCTCTCTTTATCCATGGTAATGCTTGAGCACCAATTCCTTCAAATGTACCAGGGCGAGTGCGAGGTTTCCAAATACCAGCTCTTAGGATATGCACTCGATGTTTAGCAACTCCCAAACAACTCTCCAAAACCTGCTGTTCTGACTCTGCACTACAAGGACCTGAAATTAAAATTGGTCCTTTGCTTGGGTCTAAGCCTAAACCCCAATCTTTCATGTTTACTATTTCCATAATTTATAATGATTTTTATTTGAAATTCTATGTTAAAAAATAATTTTGTTCATCAAGGTTTTATACCTCTTTTATATTCGCCTAAAATTTTAAACTGTTTGACCATAGGCGCAATGGCTTCCATGGCTTCTAGAAATAAGTCATATTCTTCAAATTCAATATCCAAATGGAAAAAGTATTCCCATTCTTTACCAACCAATGGTAAGGATTGAATTTTAGATAAATTCATATAATGAGATGCCAAAACGCTTAGGACAGCAGCAAGTGTACCTGCTCTATGCCCTAGATGAAAGCAGACAGAAGCCTTATTGGCAGTCGTATTTTCTTGATTATAGACATTTTTTTCTTCTAGAACTAAGAAACGGGTGAAGTTACGTTTATTATCTTCAACACTTTTAGCGACAATTTCTAAGTCAAATAAATCAGCCGCTAATTTGCTAGCAATAACACCTATATGTGGCTTTTGATTTTTCAGTAATTCCTTCGCACACAAAGCCGTATCAGAGGCTTCTTTTGTTTCTAAATGAGGATATTGCCTGAAAAGTTTTCTGCATTGAGCCAATGCCATAGGGTGGGATTGCACAATCTTTAGCTCCTCTATTGTTTGTCCAGGTAATGTCATCAATTGATGCTCTATTCGAAGATAAACTTCTCCAATGACTTGATAATTGGATTCTCTAAGTAAAGCATAATTAGGAATAATTGTGCCTGCTACGGAGTTTTCAATTGCCATTAGTCCATAGTTCGCTTTGTTACTTTCTAAGGATTGAAATACCTTATCAAAAGAAGCACACATTATATAATCAATAGAATTGCCAAAATATTTTCTTGCTGCAATATCATGATAAGAACCTTCAAAACCTTGAATTGCAATGATAAGTTTTTCAGCGGAAGATTTATCGACTTGTTGAGCTTCTGTATCAGTAACTGGCATCGGTTGTTAGTTTGTATATGTTTGTTAAAAGACAAAAAAAAAGTCCCGAAACAATTTCGGAACTTTATATGTTTTGTTAACTTATTTTTTAAAATAGTATCACCTAAGATTCCGAATGTTGTGAATCAAACCCATAAAAATAAAAAAAGTAAAAAGATGGATTAATTTGGTGTACCATTTTGGTTTAATCTTAATTTTATCAAATAATTGATGAATCAAAGTTGCAAACTATTTATTAAAAAAACAAACTTTATAGGTTTTTTTTGTTTTTTTCTTATAAAAAGCGACGATTTATTAGATAAAAAATAATAAGAATGGCTCCATTGGCAGAACGTTTAAGACCAAGATCATTAGATACTTATATAGGACAAAGACATTTGGTAGGAGAAGGGGCAGTATTGCGACAAGCCATATTGTCTGGAAATATCCCGTCTATTATTTTCTGGGGACCACCTGGAGTTGGTAAAACAACGCTGGCTAAAATAATTGCCAATCAATTAGAACGCCCTTTTCATGGCTTGAGTGCTATTAATTCTGGAGTGAAAGATGTTCGTGAAGTGATTGAAAAAGCAAAAAAACAACGCTTTTTTAGCCAGCCTAATCCTATCTTATTTATTGATGAAATTCATCGCTTTAGCAAATCCCAACAAGATTCACTATTAGGAGCCGTTGAACAAGGGATATTTACACTAATTGGGGCTACTACAGAAAATCCATCTTTTGAAGTCATTCCAGCACTTTTATCAAGGTGTCAAGTATATGTATTGGAGCATTTATCAAAAGAAGATCTATTGCAATTGCTTCATCAAGCGGTAGAGCAAGATGAAGTATTAAAAAATAAGAAAATAGACCTTAAAGAATATGAGGCACTCCTTCAATATTCAGGAGGTGATGCTAGAAAACTACTCAATATATTGGAGATTGTTATCAATGTTACTACGGATGAAAAAATAGTGCTTACAAATGACTTAGTCAAAAAACAACTTCAGCAAAATATTCTATTATACGATAAAAGTGGAGAGCAACATTATGATATTATTTCAGCCTTTATAAAATCAATGCGTGGGAGTGATCCCAATGCGGCGGTATACTGGTTGGCAAGAATGTTAGAAGGGGGCGAAGATATTAAATTTATCGCTCGAAGGATGATTATACTAGCAGCAGAAGATATTGGTTTGGCGAATCCAAATGCTTTACTCATGGCAAATACGTGTTTTCAAACCATCCAGAATATTGGAATGCCTGAAGCTAGAATTATTCTTTCACAAGCCGCTATTTATTTAGCAACTTCTCCGAAGAGCAATTCAGCATATATGGCAATTAACAAAGCTCAAGCTCTAGTAAAAAACACTGGAAATTTACCAGTACCCTTATCTTTAAGAAATAGACCAACTAAGCTAATGAAGGATTTGGGATATGGCAAAAATTATAAATATGCTCATGATTATCAAGATAATTTTGGAGCTATGGAATTTATGCCTGAATCAATAATTGGTCAACAACTATTTACACCATCTGATAATGCCCAAGAAATAAAAATACGGACTAAGTTGAAACAAAACTGGGAGGATAAATATGGCTATTGATTTTTAATATTAAAATGTCGTTTATATTGTATCTAATACTAGATAAACGACATTTTATATTTATACCTAAACCTTTATTTCTTTTTAGGCTTCACCACTAGCGGCTTCAGCAGCAAGTTGCTGGGTATTAATCCTTTCAAGCTCTTGGTCTATAAAATAAAGACTTTGACTACCATTACCAATTAATTTAACTTTATCTAAAATGCCTCTAGCAAGATTTTCTTCTTCTCGTTGTTCTTCAACATACCATTGCAAAAAATTAAGGGTATTATAATCATTTTCTTTATAACATAGTCCCAACATTTCGTTGATAGATTTTGTAACTTTTTGCTCGTGCGCATATACTAATTCTAAAATCTGTTGGATAGATTCAAACTCATGTGGTGGTTGGGGAATATTGGGCGTCAATGCATGACCATCTACTTCGCTAATATAGTGGAAAATACGTAACATATGGTTTCTCTCCTCGTCCGATTGGCGATGTAAAAATTTTGCACAACCCTCGAGTCCTTCTCTGTCGCACCAAGAAGCCATAGAAAGATAAAAGAAAGAAGCATATCCTTCTAATTCAATCTGTTTATTCAAGGCGTTTTCCATTGTTTTTGAAATCATGTTCTTTATCAAGTTTTACATTAAATAATATAACTAAACAACATGAAAGTACTATTGTTTAATTATATCTCCTATTTATTTTAATAAAAAAAATAAGCACATCAAGAAGATATGCTTATTAAAAGAATTAAGACAGCCCTTAGGGAAAAATGATGATGAAGTTTATTAAGCCGATTGGAAGTTCCCTAAGAATTTAGTAGTACACTTTTCTTTTTGTTTAGAAATAGAAACAATTTGATTAGCTTGATTGACAAATCTAGTTTCATAACTATTCAATGATTGTTTTTGAGATAAAATTTGTATCGGTTCTAGAAGAGATTTTATCCATTTTTTAGTATGGTATTTCTTACCCATATTACGATACATTTCTTTAGCAAGACTGCTGAGATGGTTTTTTTCAAATGAAGAAAAAGATACAGGATATTTAATTTGTATTTCTGAAGAATTCAATACTATCCCACCACCAAGTATTCCTGTTAGTATGCTTACTGCTCCTAGATTTTTGATGAAAATTCTCCTTTCCATAAACTGTTTTTTAGGTTAAAAGATCAATATAACTTTAACTTCTTGAAGGGAATATACCTGTTAGTGCAATACAAGCATTTACAACCAAGTAAGGCTGTATGATACTAAAAGATTGTCCTCCTCCTGTATTTGTTACTGAATCTGAGTTCATTGCACCTGTACCAACATTAGAATCAAAATCATTATCAAAAGCGCCAGCATTAGCAATAAAATTACCTTCAGGAGAGGCAGTATTACCATTTGCAGTACTTACCACTAAAGAATGATTGTGGCTTGGAAGATTATTGACTGAAAGCGTCATGTTTTCTACTCCAGAACGTTGCCCAATTGGTCGAGGTGTTAAACCTGCTCCAGTTCCCATATGTAAAGGTACTCTACCTCTAAGATCAGGAAGTGCAAAAGTGGTACGACCATCTCCTCCATAAATTGTTCCGAGCAAAGAGAATAAAGCAGTATTTTGAGAAATGGGTAATAATTGTCCATCACAATGAGCCCATCCTCTTGGCGCAAAGTTAAATCCAAAATACATTATTTGTCCTAAAAAAGGTTCCATAAAATATACGTTTTAAGGGTTATTAAATGTGCTAACATCTTATACTTTTTTGCATTGGATATATAGCGTTTTCTCTGTTTTTATTATCTCTTTTGTTTTAATATGACTATTAGGTAAACAAAAGAAATTTTGCATATTATCTGAATGGGATTCAGTCAATCCTTCAAGAGAAGTCAACTGATTTTGATGACAGTATACAGTTTTTAACTTATGTAGTTTTTTTATTGGCAATAGCGATTGAACACTATTATTTTGAAAATAAAATTCTTCCAATTCTTTTAATTCTTTTGTTCCACTAATATCTTCTATCTGATTATCATGTACAAAAAGAGATCGCAAATGCCTATGCCATTTTAAAGCATCTAAATCTCTGAGTTTATGATGAATGACTACAACAATCTCAAGATGTCTAAGTCTTGATAAACCACTCAAGTTGGTTAATTCAAAGTTCATATTAGGAAATGGAGCTAAAGGACCAGCAAAACGGATAGCTGTACCTGTCCAAATTGTTGTTAAATCTCTAAGTGTGGGATTTGATACAATATTCTTTTGCCTAAATATTGTTTGACTAAAGGCTTTCTGCCATTGTTCTTCTAAGCTGTCCCACCAAGATTCCAAATCTACATTAATATTAGATATACGTCTTTTACGAATCATAATTTAAGGCTTAAGTTTGATGAATTTTTGAGTATATCTTTCGTTATCATTGATTACTTCAATACTTATTAAATTCTAGAAGATCTCTTCTAAAGGTGATGCCTGTAAGCTCTTTTATTTTTGCTTGGAAAATATCTTGATCTTTTACTAAAACGACATGATCCGAATACAAAAGAAATTGACTATGCTTTGATTCTTTTTTATAAACTTCATAAATAAAAAATAAGAGATGCATAATACCTAAAAATAGGATCACATAGCTTATTATTTGATTTTTATCAGCGGCAAAAAAGGAGAAAATAGCTGCGATGGATATAAGTATAGTAAAATAGTCATATTGATTAACTTGTTTAATCTCTAAGGTGAAAATGGCATTTTGGATGTTTATGTTTTTTTGGCTGGGTTCTTTGACTTGTATCCATATCATAGTCATAGAAAAAAGACAAGCAGCAATAATACCCACAGTGGGATGAATACCAAATAATATTACAAATCCAACTAGTGCTATCAAATAGGCTAAGAGGGAGTCTTTCATAATAAGATGGCTTTATTAATAAGAAAGACACACCATAAATACCTTATGGCGTGCCAAATCTTAGAACTAAAGGGATTATTTTTTAACGTTTTTTACATTCATATCAAGGTTTAAATCCTTAGCTGCTTTCATACTCATGAGTTGCATGAAATCTAGTCCCCCATTTTGAGCTGTACCATTCCCTCCCGTTTGAATTTGTGGAACAATAGCTCCTTGATATTGAGCAAAAGCTCCTGCCCATAACTTCTGCACCTCTTGATAAGCGGCTAGTTTCTTTTCCAATGCACCATCCGCTTGCATGATACGTTGTTTTGCAAATGCTTCTGCTTCAGCCAACTCTTTGATTTTTGCAGCCTCTAACTTTGCAGCTTCAAGTGCGATACGTTGTTTTTCCTTATCCTTTTCAGCCAATCGTACCTGAGTCTCTGCTTGTACAATCAATTGTGTTTGCTTCTGCTTCTCCTGATACTCAATTTCAACAAGTTTTCTTTTACCCTCTGCTTGGGCAGTCATAGCTTCTTGTTGAGCCGTAATTAAATTTTGCTTTGAAACAGACTCTCTAGTACTCGCTTCAATTTTCTTTTTCAATTTTTGATCAACTTGCTCTTCGTAATCTACATCAACAACATTTTGAGAAGCAATTAAGATACCATACTCTTTTAGATCGTTTTTACCTCTTTCGGGTAGTTCATTAGCATTTTTCCGTATTTCAGAACGATAAATGCGCTTTGTTTCATTAGTTGTGCTATCTATGATGGTTTCTTCACTCAAATCAACAATATAATAGCCATAGTCTAATTGATCTCTGAAGTCGTTGGAGAACTTAGAACGACCACCAGAATAATGTTGCTCTGACTCCATTAATTGAGCCGTATTTTTTAAACACTCTAAGGTATAAGGCGCAAGTCCTGTATTGGCAAAATGGGATAAACTACCGTTAAAATCTTCATGGATTTTAAGCTGTAATTCTTCAGCATCAGGCATTTTATATTTTACAATAATTTCTGCCATGCCAGTTGTCGCATCTAAAAAACGGATTTTAGCACGACTCCGATTCACAGTAGATTCTGATTGCGTATCAGAATAGTCCATCGTTACTAAATTTGGATAACGAGTAACTTTACTTCCAGGCATTTTCCAATAAAATCCACTTTTAAAGACAACTTTCTTACCACCTGTAGGGCTTTCTACTACTTCTCTATAACCCAAACTATTGTATCCAAAAGGATTCAGTAATATTAGGACAATAAAGACAATAAAAAATCCAATGCCCCACTTAATTAACTTTCCACTTAAATTTTTCATTTTTTTGATGTTTAATAGGTTTTTAAATAATGTGTATGTTTTAGCCCAATTTGTATGTTTTGGAACTAAAAATCAAAAAAACACGATGAGTTGGGATCGAATTTAGATAAGTACTAGGATTTTTGAGTTTAGTATTTGTTTTGTTTAGAAAAGGTGCAAACAAGAATTGAAGGTCGATACGAATTCAAATTTGAGCTAATGATTTGTTTCTATTATTGGAAGGAATAAGTAAAAAAATCGATTCAGGCTTGACTAATGTTTAAATTTATAGTTACTTTGTATTAAAAAGTACTTTTGAAAAAAAAGTAATGTCGAAAAAAACCTATACTCATCTATTTACAGTTGGATTTATTGTATTTGTATGTTTTATTATTTATTCTGCAAATACAGGTAAAAATTTAATTTTTTTTAGATTATTTGGCAACATACCAATGGGAGATAAAATAGCACACTTTAGTTTGATAGGGATACTAACATTTTTAGTTAATGCTTCTTTAAAGAATCAGTCTTTTTACCTATTTCAAATTAGTGTTTTAGCTGGGAGTATGATTGTATTTTGTCTTATAACAATAGAGGAATTTTCCCAAATATGGATATCAAGGCGTAATTTTGATTTAATCGATTTAGCCTGTAATTATTTAGGAATTAGCATCGCAAGTTATTTTAACAATAGAAACAATAAGTAAAATCTACAAAACATTTGGGAGCATTCATTTTTAAGAAAAAAATAAACATTAACGAAACCCAATCCCCTTACGATCTTGTTCGTCTTGTTCGATGAGTTCAAAATCTTTGATATCCTCTTCAATGATGGTATGTAATAGTTCATAGGTTCTGTCGGAGGAAGGAACATCAGCCATACGGAGGTGTTGGCGTTTGACGGCTTCGGCGACCAGTTTGCGTATAGTACGGGCATTACCGAAATATTTGTGTTTGTATTCGATGAGTTTAGCGATGAAGTTTTTGAGGTATTCTTCAGCTTTCTTATCTAGTACCAAATCTTCTTTATCAATGAGGAGTTTAGCGATTTCAAACAACTCTTCGGCACTATAATCTTTAAATTCAAATTGTTTATCAAAACGAGACATTAAACCAGGATTCGCTTCTAGAAATTGTTTCATTTCTTTAGGATAGCCCGCTACAATGACCATGAATTCCCCTCGCATATCTTCCATTGCTTTGAGGATCGTTTCTACGGCTTCACGACCAAAATCACTACCACTTCCTGCCTGTGTTAAGGCGTAGGCCTCATCAATAAATAGACCTCCTCCTTTAGCTTTAGCTATCATTTCTCCTGTTTTGATAGCGGTCTGTCCAACATAGCCAGCAACTAAGTCTTTACGATCACATTCAATTAAATGCCCTCGCTCTAGAATACCCAAAGCCTTGTATATTTGAACAATCAATCGAGCTACAGTTGTTTTTCCTGTACCAGGATTTCCTTTAAAAACAGTATGAAGAGAGAAAGACTTTTTGATGTCTTTTCCAATTTCTTTATAATAACGAACTAGTTTAGCGAGTTCGTCAACTTCTCTTTTAATATTATCCAATCCTACGAGTTCACGCAGTTGGCTAAGGGCATCTTGAAGTAGGGCTTCATCAACAGGGAGTTGTACGGTATGATCATCTACTTCTTTAAAGACCTTATGAATATCTTCTTTCGTGATGGTTGATAATGCTTCTTTGTCCATTTCAGTTATGTCATGCTCCGAGCGCATTAATCGTATCGCCATATTTTGCTTGGCTTCTTCAATTAGACCATTAACAAAGCGAGCATTTCCAAAATGGGTATCTCTATTTCTATAGATTTCAACTATTTTTTTATGTAAAAGGGTAGAGGCTTCTTGTTCTAATACCACGCCTCCTTTTTCAGATGTAAAGGAAGCAATTTCCATTAACTCATCAGGCGCATAATCAGGAAAGTGAACCACATTTCGTATTCTAGAAGTCAGTCCTGGATTGGAGTTGAGAAAGTTTTGCATTTCATTGGGATAACCTGCACAGATAATCGCCAAATCTCCTTTACCATCAGATAATTCCTTGAGCAATACTTCAATAACTTCTTTCCCGAAGTCTTTTGCATCATTTCCTCTATTGGTCAAGGCATAGGCTTCATCTATAAACAATATCCCACCTCTTGCTTTTTCTATGGCTTTTTTGACTTTAGGAGCGGTCTGTCCGATAAACTCACCAACCAAATCTGCCCGTCCAACCTCATGTACTTTGCCATGAGAAAGAAGATCCAAACTATGATATATCTGTCCGAGCATATTCGCAACAGTCGTTTTCCCTGTACCAGGATTTCCCGTAAAGACACTGTGTAAATTGAACCGTTGTTTTTCGTCGAATCCTTTTTCTTTTCTTATTTTTAAAAATTGTAAATAAGAAGCCATCTCATTGATTTGTTCTTTTACAGATTTCAAACCAATCAGACTTTCAAGTTCTGCCTTAGCTTCTTCAAAGGTAATCTTCGGAGGCTCTTGACTGATAATTTCTTCTCCTAATTCACTGGTTGTTGAAAATGCTAGAGGCCCATCTTCTTTTAGGGCATTATCAGATACAGAAAAGGGAATGATAGCAATAAGCCTATCCATAAAAATAACCTCTAGGGTATAATTATCATTATACCAATAACCAGGTTTATCCGCTCCATAGCCCGTATCAAAAATAATTTCTTTACGTTTATCCTTATATTCCTTGAAATAGGTCATCATTGCTTTGAGTTGACCAGCTTCATTGTAAAAATTAAAATTGAGTTCTAAAGGAAATACCTCTTCTTCTAGCATTAGATTCTCTAGACGCATTTCTAAGTTTAGATAGCGTGTTTCTTTACTTGAAAAAACCTTGTAGTAGGTACGTTCTCCAAATGGAACACCAGAGCGTAGACTTTCAAAAAGACGTACTTCAGAGATATTGAAATACGGATTTTCTTCTTCCGAAGGGAGACCATTATTCGTGACGTAAAAACTGCAAGTTCCTACAGATTTCCCATCAATAAAGACTTCCCATTTATATTTTCCTTTTTTCCACCAACCGGGATCGGGCGTTCCCCATCCTTCTCTAACATAAATGATATTCTGATCTTTACTAACCAAAATCTCTTTATCAAAATCACAGAGTTGTTTATCTTTTTCTAAGTCTGTACAAACAAATTTTATAGTCGTTTTCCACTCTTTTTCGTCAAAGAGTTTATTGAAAAAAGATAGCTCACAATAAATATATCTTGACTCGGATTCATCAAATACTTTTCTATATTTTTTAATATTAAAATATAAATTCTCTTTAGAACCGAAAATTTTTAATTCTCGAACTTTGTACATAGGGCTGATATGCTCTTCCTTTTTTTTAAACATAGGAATGAATGAATCGGATATTATTTTATGAGTAAAAAAGACAGTAAAAAATACACTTATATTTTACGAGTCTTATTGATAAAAGTTTGTGGTCAATTATGCAAAAATGATAAAAAGATTAAATATAGTTAAAATTTTAAATAGTTAAATTCATATCCCTTTTTACCATAAGTAGGTTTACCTAATTAATTGAATAATTTATGACGGAAAAATTAAATTTCACTCTTCGTTAAAAAGCCTTGAAAACCAATAGGTTTTCTGCATTTTTCGCCTCGATTGAATTTCAATTTATCATCGTCAAAATGAACTATCAATTAAGTTAACCTACTTATCAAAAAGCTAACTTTTGAGCAATATTTTTTGGAATAGCCTTTTTATGCACCATAATAGCGATTGTTTTGAGCTGGAAATAGGCTTCAGAAGCATACAAATATCCTTTTAATGGTCCACGTTCTCCCCATGAGTTTTTAACTAAATAATACTTTGTTCCATTTTTATCTTTAGCAATACCCGTAATATGCATTAAGTGGTCATCGGTAGTTGCATAACTATCGAATGTTAATTGTCGATCTCTTTGTGAAACTTTCTGTTCTTTTTGTGGTGTTTTAAAAATAGCTTTTTCATCTGTAATTTCTTTTGGTAGAATAGCTAATCCTTCCTGAGATGAAAACCCTTTTTCGCTGACATCACAATCCCAAGCCACACTATAACCTTGTTGGATGGCATTATCAGTAATAGTTTCTAAGTCTTTGATAGGAACATTATAGTAAATGCCATTAGAAAAATTATCAGGTATTTCTAGAATGCAAGTTTCATAGAAAGGATGATGTTCATAAGAAGTGATTTCAACATAGTCGCTAGGATTTATTCCCAAAAAATCAGCGGCAAATGTTTTGGGGGTATAATTTCTTCCTTTGTATTCAAAGTTTTTTGGGACTTTACCTAAATAGACATCTAGGACGGCTTCATAGGCTTTTAGCCAATTTTGGGAAAGTTTTTTTCCCTTGATAGCTGCATCAACTATTGCTTTTAAAATGCGTTCCATCTCGCTATGATCGTGTTTGTCATTAGCCGAAAGTTTACCAGAAAAAACAGCTTCAGGCACAATCCCAAATTTTTTAATAATATTGGTTACATCATGGGAAAGACTCCCTTGACTAAACTGGGCTTTTCCTTGCCTTCTAACATAGTTAAGTGCTTTTTCGACATAGATTTGACGCACCACAAACATTTCGGATAGATCATGTTCTCCTTTGTTTTTTCGTAGGACTTCGGATTCTATAAACGAAGCGGTAGAAAAACTCCAACAAGTTCCTGTATTGTCTTGACTTTTTATAGGTGTACAACCTACTTGTTTGGTGATTTTAATATCATAATCATTCGCAATTTCTACTTGTGCAAATAAATTAGATGAAAGAAAGATGTATAGACTTAATGGTATAATTTTTTGTATCATGATAAATTGATTAGTGACAGACAAACAATGTAGCTTTAATCCGTAAATATAAGAATTACATTTCATTGAGTACCTTTTTTAAAATTTCTACGCTTTGACTTAACTCATCTATAGTCATTGAGGCAAATCCGATTCTTGAAGAACGACCATTTTTTTCATTTTGAGCATATATCGATGGATTTACGATAAATAATCCTTTTGAGGCAGCTTTTTTAACCATTATATTTAAATCAATACTTGCTGCATATTGCGCCCAAATGGAGAGGCCTCCTTCTGGTATTTTAAACTTGATTTTATCAGGTAGATGAGTATGAAAAAGTTGACAAAGATGATCTCTTCTATTTTTATAAATGATCAATGCCTTTCTAAGGTGTCTACGCAATTCTCCTTCTTCCATCATCATAGCTAGGGCTCTTTCCATGAGATTATCTCCCTGCCTATCAATATATCTTCTAGAGTACAGCAAATATTGGATAATATTTTGTGGTGCGACAACATATCCTAACCTTAAAGCAGGAGCAAGACATTTACTAAAAGAACCGATATACAACACCAAGCCTTCTTCATCGGAACTCATTAAAGGAAGTATAGGGCTACTTTTATAATGAAAATCAAAATCATAATCATCTTCTACGATAGCAAAACGATGTTCTTCTGCTAACATCAATAATTTCATTCTTCTGTCGCAGCTTAAAGAAACGGTTGTTGGATGATGATGATGGGGTATAACGTATACTGCTCGTATTTTTTCTTTTTTACAAATGGCTTCGATTTGGTCTACATCAATACCTTGATCATCCACATTCACCTTGACGAGTTGTCCTCCAAAATCTTTGATAATTTGATTAACAGGCTTGTAGTTTGTTTCTCCTACTATTATTTTATCTCCCTTTTTAATGAGGTTTTTAAATAATAAATAAAACCCCATCAAACTACCTCTGGTAATAAGGATATTATCAACAGTTACATTGATTCCTCTAGTTTCAGATAAGTATTTTACTAGGGCTTTTCTAAGATGTATATTTCCTTGTAAGTCCCAATTATAGTCAAATTTATGTTTGGAAGAACTAGTGAGTAAACTTTTATAATGTCGAGCAAGTAGATGAATAGGAGCGATACGAACATCAGGACATCCATCATCCAATTGTAAGGGATAATCTTGTCGTCTACTAAGCAAAAAAGTTGGGGGTGTTGTGTGCATTTTAAAACCTGATTGTTCTAAAGGTGAACGAAGTTGTAGTTTATTTTTTTTCAATCGTTGAGCTTTGGCAATAGGCAATGATTGATTGATGAAACTTCCTTTTGCGGGGATAGCAGTAACCCATCCTTGTGCTTCTAGTTCTTCATAACTTGCAATAATCGTATTTCTATGGACGCCTAATTGTTTTGCCATCGAACGAGAACCAGGCATTTTTAACCCTGGTTTGATACGCCCTTTTAAAATCTGCTTGATAACACCATTGGCAATCTGCACATATACAGGCATTCCCATACGTTCATCTATCGGTATCATGGTTTTGAATGGTAACATAACTGGTCTAGCTATTTTGTGTGAATTGGTATAATTAGTAGTCCATAAAGGTATTAAATTTGAAATATAAAATCAATAAAAATGAAACCAGCACTCAATTTTGAACCAAAATACATAAGCGTAAAAAGACATCAATATACGTTATGTAGATGAAGGGGAAGGGGAGGTTTTATTATTTATACATGGGACACCTACTTGGTTGTATTTATATCGATATTTAATTGAAAAATTATCCTAGAAAAAGTTATAATCTTTTTTATTCTGTAAATAACAAAAGTGCAACTTAAAGTAACTCAAGTTTCCATTGCTTAATTGATCAAATGCTCTTTTTACTTATGGATTCAAATTTAAGCATTTGAATGAAATGTGATATGGTACACATATATACAACTAAAATTTGCACTTATACATTGTAGATTTATTATGCAAAAAATAGTTGTTATGTTTAGCAACAGTTGTTAATTGTTAACATAATAAAAAATAAATATGAAAAATAAATTTGAACTATCTTCAGAAGAAAGGAAACATGAGATTTTTAAAAAATTACAATTGTCTAAAAATGAGTTAAAAGCTATTCATGGTGGAGATCCTGGGCGTTTGAATACTTTTCCAACAGGAGGTAGATAATGTAATGTGGTGACAGTTCCAAATGGGACTAGAGGTGTCTAATTAAAAGTAATATTTTTGTTCGAATCATTTTCAAATGAGTTCGAAAGTTGCTTTGGTTCTTTAGCATTTTTATGAAAATGCTAAAGAACCATTTTATCTGAAATTAAAAACGAATGGAGCTTATTAGGCAAAAAATAAAAGAACATAAAATTCTTTTACTAGATCAATATAAAGAGGCAATAAAACATAACTTTTCTAGTTTTAAGTTGAATGATGAAGCCTTAGAGCACCCTTATATTTCAACTTGCTTTAACTATCCAAAGTTAAGCCAAAACCTTAATTTACCTTCATTATTGGATAGAGGAGAAAAAAAATATATAATTGAATCGGTAGAAATTCCATTAGAGACAGATCCTATTTTACAGATAATCATTGATACTGATCCTGATGCGAATGAAAAACAACTAAGATTAAAAAAGAAAGAAGAAATCTTAAGGGTATCTAATTCAATTTTGACTGCCATAAATTTAATAAAAGAAACAGATAAGCATTTTTATGATGATATTGTTGATAATTTAAAAATGATTGTTTTATTTGATGCGTCTTATTCCCATAATTTCACAATTGATAAGATTTATGACATCATTTTTTTTAGTCCTCCAAAAGATGCTTCGTTGATCTTTTTCGTTGATAGTTTAATTCACGAATCCTCACACAATAATCTTAATTTGGCTTTGTATAAGTTTGAAGACTTTTTCACAATTAACCCTCTTGAAGAAGTATTCTCTAGCCCATTTCGGAAAAAGGATTACAAGAGAGGATTATTCCATGTACTTCATGCTTTATTTGTCATAGCAAAATTATGTGATTTTTATGATACACTTTACCAAAAAGCAATATTTACAGAAAATCAGAATGAAATACTAGGAAGACTACTTACTAATATTAAGTTTTTAAATTTAAGTATTGACGAAATAGACTATGAACCATTTTATACCAAGAACGGTCTAATATTGCTCAAATATTTCAAGGATATGGATAAAAAAATGCAAGATAAGTATCGAAAACTTATAGAGAAATATATACTACCAAATAATTGTGATAACCATATCTTTTCATTGGATGATTTTGAGAAATTGAATAACCTATGAAAAATACTAGTTCTTTTTAATTTATCTTCAAAAGCGATAGTACGGATATCATCATTTTGGATTAAAGTGTCTCCAAAACTAGCAACATCAACACCAGTTAATTCGAATTGAGAAGATATATTCACTTCTTCTGCTTAAAACAGAAATTATCCTAGGTACTTATTTTTGTATAGCTGTTACTGAATTACAGGAAGCTCTCTTAAGTTGTAGGGGATAAGCGAGAGACAGGAACTACTCAAAAAGGAACATTATCAGAAGATATAAAATTAGCTGTTCAGTCTACTGTAATGGTTGTCATGCCAATTTATTTATAATAATCAAGGAAAAAAGAAGTACTAGCAATGGTCGTACAGAGCGGCTCTTGTAAAGATGAGTGCATGGTTATAAGCACAATAGAGACTATTGCAGATCAAATAATGACATCAGCTATTCAATCTCCAGAGGTAATTGTAATAGGTCAGATGGTTGCCTTACATACATTTTATACGTTATTATCAGAAGATGGAGATGATTTAACAAAAGTCCGATCAAAGATATAACTTTTTATTGTCCGACTGTGAATATAAAAGTATAATTGCCACAATGTCGGTCAGGCATTTTATAATCTCGATTAAATCGAAATTGCTTGATAGCAGACATGACATTACGAATGGTGACTTTATCTTTTATGGTTGTTTTGTCTTTATTGTATTTTACATAGATGACTCGACCGTCTCTATTAACACAAAGGTTAACAGATACTTTGCCAGATTCTCGAATAAGATCTTTGGTATTGGGGCGGTGAACGACTTTTCTACGGAAAGGAGCTCCAAAATCATCTTTTCCACCTGCTCCTGCATCTCCCTGACTGGATTTACCTTTACCAGGTTTTGTTCCTGGAGCAGAGCTCTTTTTCCCTTTTCCAGAAGGTGCGGTAGTTCCTGTACCATTTGTTTTACCTGATGTTTTATCATTACCTGTACCTGTTTGCTTTTTAGGACCACTGTCCTTTCCTGTTCCAGACTCTGCACCAGTTGTTGATTTAGTTGGTTTTTTAGCTGGGGAGTTTTTCTTAGGTGGTTTTTTAGCGTCCTCTTTCTTTTTTTTAGGAGCAGGAGGTTTGGGTTCTGCTTTTGGTTTAGTTTCCGCTTTTTCTTTAGGCAATTCTTTGGGTTTTTCCTTCGGTTTTTCTTTGGGTTTAGGAATGGGTTTTTCTTCAGTTGGCGCAGTAACAACCTCTTTTGCTGGCTCGGGCTTAGGAGCTGGGGCAGGTTCAGGTTGAGGAGCAGGTTCTGGTTCGGGTTCTGGCTCTGGTTCAGGTTCTGGATCAGGAGATTCAGGAGCTGGTGCAGGGTCAATTGTTTCTGGTTCTCCTATCATTTCTGGTTCTGTAGATTCCGTATCGGATTCAGGATTTTCATATTCTGCTAATTCTTCCGCCATACTAGATTCTTCATTACCGTTATTTTCGCCTGCTGATTCTGTTTGATCAAATTCAGGAATTGGTTCAGGTTCTGGCTCTGGAGGAGGTACATAGTTTGCAAATTGAATTTGTATACCTTGCTCTTCTTCTTTATCAACAGGAAAAGAATAAAAAGCTAGGGCTACTAATCCAGCATGAAAAAAGAGTGTAAACCAAAAACCAATTCGCCTTCGTTTTTTTTCTTCTTTCTCTTGTTTGTAATGTGCTACTTGCATTCGGTCTTTGTATTTGAAAGTTATAAGAACACTAAAAATAGTACTTTTAGGTAAATTGAGCTACAATGATTATTCCATCTATTTATTTCCTAATCAAAAAATTGAACGAAAAATACATTAATTTAGATTAATTATTCTCTACTATTAACTTCTTTTTATAAAAATTATCTTGGTTTTATTGTTATTTAAGATTTATTTAAGTGTCTAAATGATAATAATGTAAGTTTTGGTTTGTTTATTTGTATGTGAGACTACGAATCTAGCTATGTGAATAGTCCCCAAATTATAAATATTTAATCTTAGTGTCTGCAAGTGTCAAAAAAATTGGCTGGTTAAGTGCTTCGGCTATTGTTGTTGCCAACATGGTGGGGTCTGGTGTATTTGCGTCTTTAGGACTACAATTAGAGATTGCTCAGAACACTTGGACGATTATTTCCTTGTGGTTTATAGGTTGGATAATGGCATTGTTTGGAGCATTTAGTTATGCTGAATTGGGAACACAATTACCAAAATCTGGGGGAGAATATTATTATCTGACTAAAATTTATCATCCTTTTGTTGGATATTTAGCTGGTTGGGTTTCGTTGACAGTTGGGTTTTCAGCTTCTATAGCCTTAAGTGCGATGGCAATGGGAGAATATACGACCTTATTGATAGGTATACCTCCATATATAATAGCAATTGTAACAGTATTGCTTATTTCTTTTATACATTCTTTTTCTATTCAGCAAAGTAGTTCTTTTCAAAATATATTTACTACAGTAAAGGTATGCCTTATGATCTTTTTGGTCGTTGCTTGTTTTTATCTTCCTTCTGCTGGTAATGCTTTTAACTGGAGTGATAGTTGGAAAGGGGAGGTTTTTTCTAGTGGTTATGCTGCTTCTTTGATATTAGTTGTTTATGCATATTCTGGATGGAATGCTGCTGCCTATATTGTAGAAGAAATAGAAGTTCCAGAAGTTAATTTACCTAAAGCTTTGGTTGGAGGGACAGTTCTTATTAGTATTTTGTATTTTTTGATTCAGCTTGCATTTCTTAATCAAGCACCTTTAGAAGCTTTGCAAGGTAAAGTTGAAGTTGGGCAGATAGTAGCAGAATATGCCTTCGGTTTTAAAGGTGGAATTACAATTAGTTTTATTATTGCTTTGTTTTTGATTTCTAGTTTAAGTGCAATGGTTTGGGTAGGGCCAAGAGTTACTAGAGCAATGGCAGAAGACTATCATATTTGGCGTTTTTTGTCGAAAGACAATATACATGGGATTCCAGTACGAGCGATTTGGTTACAGGCTGCGATTAGTATATTTATGGTATTAACAGGCTCTTTTAAACAAGTACTATTATATAGTGGATTTGTATTACAATTGATTTCTACTCTAGCAGTTTTGGGGGTTATTATCAGAAGAATACAAGCTAGAAATGGAGGGTATAAAAGTCCAGGTTATCCCATTTTTCAAATTATTTATATAGTGATTAGCCTTTGGATTTTAGGGTATATGATTATCGATCAACCCTATGAAAGTCTTATAGGTTTGCTTAATTTAGTACTAGGTGCTATTTCTTATTGGCGTAGTAAAAAAATAGAAGAGTATTTAAATCCTTAATCCATTACAGCACCTAAGGCTTTCATAGGAAAAATTAATTTTCCAGTTTTTTGGTCTTCTTTTGTTTTTATTCCAGTATCATTTAATATTTCATAGACTTCTTTGGTTGTCAATTGAGGATTTATACTTTTCAATAAACCGACTAATCCTGAAACATAAGGTGTTGCCATAGAAGTACCATTAAAAGTGGCATATTTATTTTTCGGAACAGTTGAATAAATGCCAACTCCAGGTGCTGCGATACCCATTTTAATATCTTCAACAGTATTTGAGAAAACGGCTTTTTTGATTTCGGAATCTATAGCAGAAACTGTAATGACTCCGTCGGTATTTGCAGGAGCATAATTTTTGGCATTTTTATTACTATTTCCAGCAGCTACTACAACAATAGAACCCGCTTTATTAGCATATTTAATCGCTTTATTATAAGCTCTCCTTTTTAATGCATCCGATGGTCCACCTAGAGACATTGAAATGACGTCTGCTTTATTATCCGCAGCTTCTAGTATGCCATTAATAATACTTTGTTGTGTTCCCATTCCAAAACTATTTAAAACTCGAACGCTACTTACTTTTACAAAATTATTTTTAACAGAAAAAGAAGCGACACCTTTACCATTATTAGAAACGGCTGCGGCTATACCAGCACAGTGTGTACCATGTGCTTGTGGGTCGGTATCGTGTTTTGACTTGATGGATTTATAATTTGCGGCTAAGTCTTCATGCTTTGCATCTACTCCAGTATCGAGTATGGCTATTAGTGCTTGATGCTGAGGTTGAATATTACTTTTGTTGATTAATTCATAGAGTTTATCTATTTCCATTGCATCAAATCCCCAAAGGTTTTCAATGCCTGGATCATTGATGCCAAAATTTCTTTTTGATTTTGGCGGTTGATTATTGGTCTTAGGGTCATCTAATCTTACGATTTCATTTTCTTCAGCATAAGCAATAGCTGAAGTTGTCTCTAGGGCTTCTATAATTTCATTTCGCTTATCTTCATAAGGCTCAGGGATGTCCACTACAAAGTAATTGTCTAGATCTGTTCCATTAGGATTTTGCATTTGAAATGCAGGACGAAATTGTAAATTGTATTTTTGGACGATGCTATTATTTTGGAAATTTTGTCCTGTTTGCATTTCAACCAATAGTTCTCCATCTTTTGCTACTTCAATGGATGAAGTAGTTGTATTCTCATTTTTAAAACTATTTATCATTATATCATAATAATAGAATTGAAAAGCACCATAGAGTAAAGCCAACATCCCAAAAAATAATACTTTATTCTTTTTGAAGAAGTTGAAAAATTGGGAGACCAATCCCAGCACAATGAGGTCTCGGAACAATACGAATAGTTTTGCACTAAAATCTCCATTAGAAAAGGCTAGTGCGAAAAGGTATACAAAGAATCCTCCTAGAAAAAACTGACTAAAGACACGGCTACGCTGATCATTTTCTTGAGCATAAAACCACAGAATTAATGAAAATAAACTTACTGCAAAACCTAAGGGATATAAGAAGGCCAACATAGACTACTTTTTAGTTTAGAAAATGTGAAAAACTCAAGGGGAGCGTGGACAATATAACAATCATTTATACTTATTTGTTTAAGTAAGGCTAAATGAATGGGTTGCTGATTTTAGTTGTTTAATTTTTCTTTAAAATCAGACATAGTATCAACAATACTCCTTTTTTAAAGAAAAATTAAGCCCAAAATTAATATTCTGAAATCGAAACTTATTTTTTTACTCTTATTAACGCTATTTTAGGGCATCATAGTCGAGAAACCCATTATTTTAACAGGTGTTCCCCACATAAACATAGACATACCTTCGGGTAGAACTTGAATGGTAACATTGATTTTTTTACCTACATACTTCAATTGTTCAGGCATATTTATGGGCCTCCATTGACCGCCAGAATTATCCTCTATTCCCCAAAATCCAGTTCCTAGGTTCTGATATACAACTGTACCATTAATTTTTTTCATTCTAACTTTTTTAAAATAAGATTAATGTGATAATGCGTTTTTTTGTATAAAATCTCTAACAAATTACGCTATTTTAGAAATTTAGACTCGTTTTCTTCTACGAATGTAAAGAAAAACTCGTCCATTTGGATTGCTTATCAAACATATTAGTTTTTAAATATATTAATACCCTTCCGCATCATCATCACCACGATTATCTGCTGCACCTTCAATTATACCATTTTCTTGTATTAAGATTCCTTCTACACGTCCTATAGGTTTTCGTATTTCTACAATATGTCCCATTGCTTCTAGATCTGTAATAACTGTTTCAGATAAAGCACCTTCTTCAATAAAAACTTTATTGGGTAGCCATTGATGGTGAAAGCGTAGATTATGAATCGCATCTTTCATAGACATATCGTGTTCAGCTACATTTAGAAAAACTTGGAATACAGAAGTAATAATAGTAGAGCCTCCTGGAGAGCCGACGACCATAAATAATTTATCATCTTTTGTAAAAATAGTTGGTGTCATTGAACTGAGCATTCTTTTTTCGGGTTCAATGGCATTTGCTTCAGCACCAACGAGATCAAATTGATTAGGCACTCCTGGTTTTGCACTAAAGTCATCCATTTCATTATTTAGAAAAAAACCTGCTTCTCCAACAAGTACTTTAGAACCAAAATTAGAATTTAGAGTGGTTGTAACGGCAACCGCATTTCCTTCTTCGTCGACAATAGAGAAATGAGTTGTTTCTTCACTTTCTTTATTCGTAATGATGCCCGCTTGAATGGAATCACTAGAGGTTGCTTTTGAAGGGTCAAAACTACTCATTCTTGTTTTGATATAAGATTTATCTAGGAGGGAAGTACGGGGAACTTCCCAAAAATCGCTATCTCCGAGATGAGTTGCCCTGTCTGCATAAGCTCTGCGTTCTGCTTCCACCATGAGGTGCGTTGTCTGGGTTGAATGATGGCCCCAATCTTTGATAGGATAATCCTCTACTGTTTTGAGCATTTGCACGAGTGCTATGCCTCCACTAGATGGCGGTGGCATAGAGATAATTTTGTAATTTTTATAGGCTTCAATTAAAGGTTCTCGCCATTTTGAACGATAAGTATCTAGATCATCTTGTTTAAAAATGCCGTTACCACGATTCATTTCGGCAAGTAGTTGTTTTGCAACAGTTCCTTTATAAAATCCATCACGACCTTTTGCTTGAATTTGTTTTAAGGTTTTAGCAAGATCGGTTTGGATTAATTTATCCCCTTTTTTCCATTGTTTATTTTTTATAAATATATTTTCTTTTGTGTTGTATTTCTCGAAATCGGCGTGAAATTTATTAAGAATGGCAGCTTCTTGGAAGGTTAAGGAAAAACCATTTTGTGCCAAATTTATGGCTGGGGCGACTAAATCAGCAAAATTATTGAGCTTTCCATACCTTTCATGGGCTTCGATCATGCCATCGACGACACCTGGAATTCCAACTGAAAGGTGACCAAATCGGCTTTTTTCTTCAATGACATTACCTAAGCTATCTAAATACATGTCACGAAAAGATGCTTTGGGGGCTTTTTCTCTAAAATCTAGTGTTGCAGCATGACCATCTTTTTTTCTCAAGACTAAAAAGCCTCCACCTCCAATATTTCCTGCTCTTGGGTAGACTACAGCTAGGGCGAATTGAACTGCAATTGCTGCATCTACAGCATTTCCGCCAGATTTTAATATCTCAATACCAACATCAGAGGCTAGTGGATGTGCAGTAACAACCATGGCTGAATCGGCAAGGATTTGTTTGTCATATTGAAAGACAGTATTATTATTATTGCTAATGCATGAGATTAGAAGTATGTCACAAAAAATAATACTGAAAAGTAGAGTTTTTCTCATTTTGGTACGGTAATTGAAAAGAAGTTAAGCAAATGAGTGATTACACAAAACCAAACTTACGGATTTCTCAAATATAACCTGAATAGAAATCTAATTTTATACTATCAATATTGCATTTATTTTAAAATAGAACTAATGAATACACTAAGTTCTTAACAGAGATGTTTTGAATTAACTAATATAATCACTAAATACCTCCTCACACTATGAAAACTTTAAACTCTTTAGTGGATACTGCAAGTAGTATCCAAGCAACCACATTTTTCTTTTTTTTACTGTTTATTGCATCTGGTAATGTTTTTGCAAATTGTGAATATTCTAGCCCATTAGAGGTAGAGGAATATGAAATTGGCAATATATTAAAATGGGAAACATCATTTGAAAAAGACAATGAGTATTTCATTGTTGAGCGTTCATTTGACGGTGTTAATTTTGAACAGGCTGGTAAAGTAGAAGGTGCAGGTAATTCTTTTGACAATAAAGCCTATAGCTTTTTGGATATGCAGATGGGGAAAAAATACTTTGTCTATCGCCTTAAACAAGTGGATTTCAATGGAAATTATATTTATTCTGAACTTAAGGAAGTTAATAGAACAGTAGAAAACAATGTAATGGTACTTTCAATTGCTTCAACGGAGGTTGGAGATTTGTTTGAATTTTCAGTAGATGTTGATGAAGCTAAAGAAGCACATTGTAGCATTGTTAATATACAAGGAAAAATAATTAAGACTATAGATAAAACATTGATATCAGGTATTAATCATTTGAGTTTTAATATGAGTGATTTACCTGTTGGAACTTATACATTCAAAATGAATGTGGCTCAGGAACATGAGACAATTGTACTAAGAAAAACAATCGATTCACATGAAGAGAAAGATACAGAGTTTGCTAAAGTGAATCGTAAGTGATCAATTTTCGCATCCTTGCGGAAATTGGTTGCACCTCCCTAAGCTACCCATGTAGTTTAGCAAAAATGGCAGATAGTTTATTTTGGTTAAATATTTCATGGTTATGTTATTCAAGTCCCTCTCGAAAAGTCGAGAGGGCTTTTTTATCTACCTATAGAACGTAAGTAACGATGGTATTTTCTTGCATTGGCTAGGTGTTGGTTGTATGTTTTGGCAAAGGCATGAGTACCAGAATTATCGGGTTTAGCACAAAAGAAAAGGTAATTGTGTTTCTCAGCGTTTAGTACACCATCTAGACTAGCAATAGAGGATAGGCTAATTGGGCCTGGAGGCAGCCCAGCATACATATATGTATTATAAGGTGAATCAAATTCTAGGTGCTTGTTTAGGATACGACGGAGTCCAAAATTCTTTAGTGCAAAGACAACGGTGGGATCGGCTTCTAGCTTCATACCCTTTTTTAGCCGATTCAGGTAAACACCTGCTACTCTTCGTTTTTCGGGATTATAATTGGTTTCTCTTTCTACAATAGAAGCCAATGTATATACTTCTTTTTGAGATAATTTCAATTTAGCGGCTTTAGCTTTACGTTCTTCATTCCAAAAACGGTTGTTTTCCTTTACCATTTTTTTAAAAAATGATTTTGCACTAGTATTCCAATAAAATTCATAGGTATTGGGAATAAAGGCTGTCATTACATCTTCTCTATTGTATTTAAATTCTGCTAGGAAGCTTTTATCCTTAAATATATTGATTAATTCTAGAGAATCGGCTTCGATGTATTTGGAAACTTTACCTGCAATATTTTCAGGTAGGCGTTCATTAATTAATACAACTCGGACAGGAGTTTGTTTTCCACTCCTTAAAAGAGAGATTAAAGCTCGATTGCTCATGTTGGGATTGATCTTATAACGTCCTGCACGGATAGTTGCTTTATCATATTTCATTTTTTGAGCGACCCACTCAAAACTTTCTGTATCTTTGATAAAATTATTATTAAGCAGGTTAACAACATCTTGATAATTAGAATTTGTTGGGATGTACAAATAATTATCTTCCAATTTGTCTAGGACATTAGCACCATATATTTTTTGATAGGCATCATATCCCAAAAAAGCAGCGACTGCTCCGACTGCTATAAAAATAAGTGCAGCCTTTTTAATCCATTTGCTCATAAATTTTTTATTAAATTTAGTGCAAATATAAAATCAAATTTGGAAGATTAAACTAAATAAATTTCAGCAAAATGGCACAACAACAATCAGCAGGGCTTAATTGGTTGTTATTTACAGTATTATTAGAAATAATATTTTATACTTTTTTATGGCTTTGGAATGAGGGCGTAGCGTTTTTTGTATCTCTAGCTTTTTCACTAATTGCTTTGTTTATTTTAGTGATAGCCTTGATTGCTGAATGGATAGAACCTTCTAGAGTACCTAAAGTTTTTTTTAAGGTTATGGCAGTATCAGTATTGTTGCCTTGGGTTCTAGTAGGGATATTTATTCTTTTTTCTGATTTGAATATTTCAGCGTTAAAAAATGAGCGTTTTTTTTAAAAAAGCCACACTTCCAAAGTAACAAAAAGTGTGGCTAATCATTTTTTGTTAGTCATTATACTAACATCGCAAAAGTAAAATTACAAATGGTTTCTTAAGGAGGGAATTCAGAAAGACCATTTGTTCCCTATAAAGAAGTTTCAGCGTTTAAAAGCTCATTGAGTTGAAAATGAATTAATTTACTTAAATCAGAACTAAGAGGTACTCTTTTCTTAGCTTCTTCAAAGAAGTAAATTGCTTGATCATAGTCTTGTTTTTTGATATATTCTAGTCCCTGTACATAATAAATAACGCCGAAATTATGTGCTTTTGTTTCTTCTTCTAACATTGATGATAATTTCGACTCTATAGATGCTAATGTTCCTGAAACTTCTTGACCATTTGAAGTAAGATAATTTACTTCAATATCTAATGTACCATCTTCCCAATTGCCTATCAGTTTATCACCATTTGAAAATTGTAAAGTTCCTCTTTTACTCATTAATCCCTCATCCCATTTGCCCATAAGTGTTTCTCCAGTTCTCCATACAACCATACCTGTACCATCTCTTTTTCCAGCCTTGTATTTTCCAAAGTGTTTTCCACCATCTATTTTTGAATAAGTACCTTGTCCCCAAGCTAGTCCTTGTTTCCATTCGCCTTCATAGCTTTCACCATTTGCTAAACGAATTTTTCCTTGTCCTTCCATTAAACCACTTACATAACTCCCCACATATTTAGCGCCATTTGTCCAAATATACTCTCCTTGACCGTGGCGTAAACCTCTTAACCATTCTCCTTTATAAACATCCCCGTTTTTGAAACTATATACTCCTTGACCATGAAACATTCCATCCTTAAATTCCCCTTTGTAATAACCACCTTCTTCTGTCCACATCTCACCAATACCATTAGGCTCACCATATTTAAATTCTCCTTCATATTTAGAACCATTTTCCCATACCTTTACACCTTTACAATCTTTAATTTTCCGATTGCAATCGACTTGTTGAAAGACTGTTTTTAGAGATTGTTTAGGAGCATTTGCCAAAAGGAATAAAGGCATACAAAGACATAATAATGCTGTTAGTTTCTTAATAGTAAGTTTCATTTCACTTATTATTTTAAAAATTTAGAATAGACAAAGTAATATATTGTATAAAATGGAGGGTCAGTATTTTTATTAATACTATGTCACAAAACTAAATATAATCGTAAAGAAAAACAAGCATAGTTACAAAAAAAATCACAAATTTGCCTACTTTAACAAATTATAAAAAAACAACATAAGACACATTTAATTGATAATCAATATTTTGTATTTTTTTCAAACCTGCTGGTTTGTAAAATTGATATTGATGCACCGTCACAATTGTTGAAAAAATGATTTGGATTGAATTTAGATAAAAGTGATGTTATATTATATTTTTTTCATCTGTGTCAAAAGGGTAAAATTAATTCATACTTGAATAAAATATTAAAAACCAATTGTCTCCTATCTTAGAAAATCGCCTTTCTAAACAAAATCCCATAGGGTCACATAATTTTTCAATAACTAAATCTTCATAGTTATCTTTATATCTCTGAAAAGAATCGTCATCAAAGGCTCGATGCATTTTCCAATTTTCTTTTTTCCAATAAAACTTCTTACCAATTTGACTACTATCTGCTAGCATTGGCTTTCCTTCTAAGGGAAAAATGATATGTTCCATCTGAAAGAGACTATCTTTGTGAAAGCGTTGGTAGAATTCATCAAAAGAGTCAGGACTTATATCTTGCGAATTTGATACTAGGCTATTATTTTCAACTTGTTTTTTAGTTGTTGTTGTTATTTCTTCTCCATTGATTTGTTTGACCACTTTATTTTTACAAGAAATAAATAGGATTAAAATAACACAAAATGCTAGGATGGATGCTTGTTTATTAAATTGCATAGACGAGTATATAGTTATTTATTTTTCTATAAAAAATATCAAATTTTTTGTAGTAGCTATCTTTTTTGATTTCTCCAATACAACGACCATTTTTTAAATTATATTGAAATGGTTTTATAAAAATGTGTTTTATAAAATCTAATTCTTTACGACCATAAGCTTTATAAAGAGCTTCTTTAGCTCCCCATAATACATGAAGTTGTTCTAATCGAGTTGAAGGTTCTAGACAAGTGATTTCTTCAGAATTTACAAATTTATGCACTATGCGTTCTATCTTTTCAACAATCAGTTGTATATCAATGCCTATTTCTTTAGGAGCAGCTATAACAGCAGCTAAATTAGACGAATGGCTGATTGAAATTTGATATTCAGAATTCTCTAAATGTGGTTTTCCAAACTCATCTTTATAACAAGCTCCTCTTATTTGTCTACCAGACATTAAATGTAAAAGATAACGCCCTGCCAACCATTCTAGTCTCCGTCCTTGCCCTTTGATATGGTCTAATTCTTTTTGTTCTTTTGGATATAATTCAAGCCGTTCTAAGAAAAAGACTTCTTCTTCTTTAATATCCCATAAGCCCAATTCTGCTGCTGGTTGTAGTCGTTCTTGTAAGATTAAAGGCATATCTATTATCCATTAATTATAACGCAGTATTATAAAAACGATACAAAAATAGATCAATCCAATTATCTTTGCGAATAAATTCTTTTCTTCTATAATGAAATTTGAAAAATACAATATTGCAGCTCCTATAAAAAAGAGCTTAAATAAAATGGGGTATAAGCGTCCGACAGATATTCAATTTAAGTCTATTCCTAATATTCTTAAAAGAGAAGACGTTTTAGCTATAGCACAGACTGGAACGGGTAAGACGGCAGCATTTGCAATCCCTATTATCGATCTTTTACATAAAAGAAGAATGGAGAAAAGGCGAGAGGGTATTAAATGTGTGGTTATGGCTCCTACCCATGAACTTGCCCTACAAATAACGGAGGTTTTTCAAAAAATTGCAAAGTATACTAAAGTCATTCCATATTGTATTATTGGAGGAGTAGAACAAGCTCCTCAAATAGAGCGATTGCAGAAGGGAGTTGATATCTTGATTGCTACACCAGGTCGTTTGTTTGATTTAAGGAGTCAGGGATATATTAATTTGGATAGGTTAGAAATACTGGTTTTAGATGAGGCTGATCATATGTTAGATTTAGGATTTATTGATGATATTAATGCTTTAATGCGTTATTTACCAAAACAACGTCAAACTCTATTTTTTTCTGCTACGATTAATCCTATCATTAAAAAACTGGCATATTCGATTGTTCGAAATCCAATCCGCATTCAAATTTCACCTAAAGATCCTGTTGCTAGAAATATTGATCATGCTGTAGCATTTATAGAGATGGATGATAAACGTTTTTTTTTAGAACGATTAGTTAGTGAAAATCCCAAATCAAAGATTCTAGTATTTGTACGTACAAAAATTCGAGCAGAGCGTGTTTCAAAGGCTATGGCACGGGTTAATATTGAGAGTAAGACGATTCATAGTGATAAAAACCATAGTAATCGGCTGAAAGTATTGGAGGAGTTTAAACGAGGAAAATTACTAATGTTGATTGCTACGGATGTAAGTGCTAGGGGGATTGATATTCCAAATGTTGATTATGTTGTTAATTATGATTTGCCAGAACAATCGGAGAATTATGTACATCGTGTAGGTCGAACGGGTAGGGGTAAAAATCGGGGAAATGCCGTTACATTTTGTAGTGAACACGAACGTCTAATTTTAGAAGAGATTGAGGGATTTTTGGGGAAACCGATTAAGGTGCTAGATATTAGTGAGGAAGATTATATTGATACGAAAGATTATAGTGATGATGCTTCTAAGAATTTAAAAAATTTGATGCAGGAAATCCAAGCCCATGAAAAGAAAAAAGCAAAAAAGAAAAAACGTAAGTACAAGAAGAAATAAATCCATGAACAGAGGATATACCCTACTTACATCTGCATAGAAAAATCATACATATTGACATGGATGCCTTTTTTGCTTCGGTGGAGCAATTGGATAATCCTGAGCTTCGAGGTAAGCCCATTGCTGTAGGAGGGAGTGCCAAAAGAGGGGTTGTCGCCGCAGCGAGTTATGAAGCTCGAAAATATGGTGTACGTTCTGCTATGCCTAGCGTAACTGCCAAACGACTGTGTCCAAATTTGATATTTGTCAAACATCGTTTTGAGCGGTATAAAGAAATTTCGAGACAAGTTAAAGCTATCTTTTTTGAATATACAGACTTGGTAGAACCGTTATCTATAGACGAGGCCTTTTTGGATGTTACGGAAAACAAGGTACATATCAATTCGGGTACAATCATCGCCCAGCAAATCCGCCAAAAGATATTTGCCCAAACGCAGTTGACGGCATCGGCAGGAGTCTCTTATAATAAGTTTCTAGCGAAAATTGCCTCAGATATTAATAAACCCAATGGGATAAAAGTGATTCCTCCAGAAGAAGCCGATAAATTTATTGAGGCTCTAAATATAAAAAAGTTCTTTGGGGTAGGAAAAGTCACGCTTGATAAAATGAATAGAATGGGGATTTATAATGGAGCTGATTTGAAGCGTTTTTCTAAAATAGAATTGACACAATCTTTTGGGAAGGCGGGCATTCATTTTTATAACATTGTGAGGGGTATAGACAATCGTTCTGTTAATCCTAATCGTATTCGAAAATCAATTGGTTCAGAACGGACGTTTAGCGATGATATAAGTTCTATTACCGTAATGGAGGAAAAGCTAAAACCTTTAGTGGAGGGAATCCATCGTTATATGGTACAAAACGATAATTTTGGGCGAACCATTACCTTGAAAATTAAATCTGCTGATTTTGTTACGATGACTCGAAGCCGCACTTTTCAATCGGAAGTAAAAGCTCTTGCTGTTTTACAGTCTACTGTAAAAGAACTATTGTATAATGAAAAAGCCAACCTATCTGCGGTACGCTTATTAGGGGTTGCGGTTTCTAATCTTCATAGAGAGCAAAATCTAGAAGGTATACAGTTGGTTATTCCTTTTGAGGAGTAATGTTATTGAACCCTCAACTTCTGTCCTACACTAATGGTATTACTTTCTAGTTGATTAAGCTGTTTGATTTGTTCTACGGAGACACTATATTTCCTAGAAATACCGTACAAGGTATCTCCTTTAACAACAGTATGAAAAAGATTTTCGGTTTTAGGAGGTTTGGGATCATTTTTGGGTTTTTCTGGTTTGTTCGGTTCTGTGAAATCCAAGAAGGAATAGATAATAAATTGCTCTAGCCCTTCTGTAAAAGCAGGAAGGTTTTTATTCATATTTCTAAGTTGGGGTTGTTGTCCTTTTCGTACTTTTTTCCGTAAGGAAACTCTAGTACCAATAGCGGGTTCTGTTCCCTCAAACATTCTGTTTTTTTGATATAATTTATCTAAACGGATACCATAAAATTGAGCAATAGAATACATAGAATCGCCTTTTTTGACAGTATGAAATTCTTTTCGCCCTTGGAAACTCTTCTTTTTTCGCTGTAGATAGACCCGTTCCCCTTCTTTTAAAAGGACATTTTCGGTTTTTAAATCATTATAATCCAAAAGTTTACTCATACCGACATTATATTTCATCGCTATATCGGCTAAATCATCTCCTTCCTGTACAAAAACCATTTTGACATGGTTGTTATACTGCACTTTGTTTTTACGAGAAAATTCTGCTAATTCGGGGTCAAAGGAATTGGAATCCATAAAATCGTATCGGTACAATTCATTGGCTTCGATGATTCCAATTAAGAGATTAGCATAGTTTGGATTGGTAGCATAACCTGCTTTTTTTAGGCCTTTTGCCCAGCGTTTATAATCGGTTACAGGATAATCAAACAAAAATCCGTACCGATATTCTTTTTTTGGATCAGTTAAAAACTTGGAATGATCTCGATAGGATTGTTCTGGATTATTGTATTTTCTAAAACAAGAAGGAATCAAATTGCCTTCTTTATCTCTATCATCGTCTTTGCGGTATGCCGTTTCACCTTTCCATATTGGCCCACATTTTATCCCAAAATGATTATTTGCTTTAGTTGCCAACCAGCTTTTTCCATCGCCCGATTCTAGGATGCCTTGTGCTAATTTTATACTAGCAGGAACACCTATTTTTTCCATTTCTTCAATGGCAATATACTTGTACTTTTCAATATATTTTTTTCGATCTTGATTTTGAGGATTTAAATAATCCTTGATTTCATATATTTTTGCATTGGTATAAAAAACCAAAAAAATCAATGTTCCGATTTGAAGGGTTCGAAAAGTTATATTTTTAATATTTTTCATGAAAAATGTATAAGCAAGTTTACCGAATTAATCGAATAATTTATGACGGAAAATTAAATTTCACTCTTCGTTAAAAAGCCTTGAAAATCATTCGATTTTCTGCATTTTTTGCCTTGGTTGAACTTTAATTTTTTTTCATTAAAATGAACTATCAATTAAGTCAACCTACTTAGCATTTTTTTCAAAAATAAAATCTAATGTATCAACAAGCCATAGACTATCTTAGCAACAAAGATGAAAAATTAAAGCCTATCATGCAAGGGTTAAGACTAGAGGAGGTTGTTATAAGCCAAAATATTTATGTAGCGCTTCTTCGTTCGATTATTTATCAGCAACTTTCAGGGAAAGCGGCTAGCACCATTCACGGACGTTTTTTAGATTTATTTGATGAACAATATCCTGATGCTCAAACAATACTTCAATTCGATATTGAAGCCTTACGAAGTGCTGGCTTATCAAAACAGAAAGCCTCCTACATTCAAAATGTAGCGAAATTCAATTTAGAACACGATATAGAAAATAGAAATTGGGAAGATTGGGAGAATCAAGATTTAACTAAACACCTTACCCAAATCAAAGGGGTAGGAAAATGGACAGTACAAATGATTTTAATGTTTTCGCTCAATCGGTTAGATGTTTTTCCTGATGATGATTTAGGCATACAACAAGGTATGGCACGACTCTATAATATTCAATACAATAATAAAAAAGAACTTAAACGAAAAATGAATACCATAGCAGAAGTATGGAAACCCTATCGTAGTATTGCAGCACGTTATATATGGAAATGGAAGGATGATAAAAAATAGGAGCAAAGATAAACGAGGTATCTTCACTCCTTAACATTCATTAGTATGATGATGAAATATTACTTACTACCCTCCATGACCTCTTCTTTCTCTTTCTTTAACAAGTGTTTATTCTTAACATATTTTTCTAGCCATTTATCTTGTTCCCATAGCATATGCATGATAGACTCTTTAGCAGCATAACCATGACTTTCTTTAGGAAGCATCACTAACCGTACGGTTGCGCCTAATCCTTTTAAGGCATTGAAATAACGCTCACTTTGCATTGGATATGTTCCAGAGTTATTATCCGCTTCACCATGAATCAATAAAAGAGGCGTTTTCATTTTATCAGCGTGCATGAAAGGAGACATTGTATAGTAAACTTCTGGTGCTTCCCAATAATTACGCTCCTCACTTTGGAATCCGAAAGGAGTCAATGTCCGATTATAAGCACCACTTCTTGCAATACCCGCAGCAAATAGATCGGAGTGAGACAATAAGTTTGCGGTCATGAATGCTCCATACGAGTGTCCTCCTACAGCGACTCTATCCCTATCAATATACCCCAATTCATCTACGGCATCAATTGCAGCCTTGGCATTGTCAACCAATTGTTTTCTAAAGGAATCATTCGGTTCTTCTTTTCCTTCTCCTACGATTGGGAATGCGGCATCGTCCAATACTACATAACCTCGCATTGTCCAAAATAAAGGTGAGCCATACCACAAATACGTAAATTCATTAGGAGAAGAAGTCACTTGTCCTGCACTGTTTTTATCTTTAAACTCTCTAGGATATGCCCACATCAACATTGGCAATTTTTCCTTCTTTTTCTTATCATAATTAGGTGGTAAATACAACGTGGCATTCAGTTCTAATCCATCTGCTCTTTTGTAGGTGATCACCTCTTTATGGACGGATTCCATCGCTTTAAACGGGTTCTCAAAATGAGTGAGAGGACGTGGGGCTTGTTTAGTTTTAATATTTCTAATATAAAAATTAGGGTATTTATTTTTGGATTCTATTAGAGTCAATAATTTACCTTTCTTCATATCCAAACCTCTAATAATCCGTTCAAGTGTTGTTTTTCCATCTGCTCGCCATAACCTATCTTTTTCTAAGTTTGCTAAGTTCATTTTATCTACAAAAGGGCGTATACCTTCTTTGGAATATCCATCTCCTAGAAGATAAATATGGTTATTGTCTATTTCTAGGACAGATCTTCCATACTCATTGCGCCTAGTCTCAAAATCTCCTGGATCATTATATCTATCTTGATAATTGAAATCATAAATTTGTTTTATTGCTTTCTTATTATCAGACGGATTAAAAAGATAGGCTTTGGTATTTCTAGTATTCCACCAGTAATCTTGGGCAATAGCAATATTATCATTACCCCATTGAATATTATAAAAACGATTTTTGGTGTTGATAAGTAATTTCTTAGTGCCATTAAATGGAGCATCTAGTTCATAAACGGCATCTCTAAACTCGGCTTCTTTATTGGCGTCGCCTTCATCTAAGGCTTCAGCCCAAACAATCGTAGCTGCTCTATCATTACGCCATCGTAGATTTCTCATCCCTTTTCGTACAGACATAAATCCTTTGGGTAAATCTTCAATCAAAGGGACTTTCAACATTTCGTTAACCAGCTTTCCTGCAGGCGTATAGACAACCGTTTTTGAAGGAAACCGACGATAAGGTACGAGATAAGAAAATGGTTTTTCAATCGTTGTGACCATGATATAATTGCCATCTGGAGAAAAGGACATGGAACGATACATATCTGTTTCTTTCCATAGTTTTGACTGTCCTTGGATCGTAACTTTATGTAGTTCAGAAAGCACTAATTGTTCAAAATTATGTTCATCGTTTTTGTTTTTTAATAAATCTTGATAGGTTCTGTTTTGTGCTTTTTTTCCGTCATTAACAGAGATCGTTGGTCCAGAAGGAATAGCTTCTGTTGCTTTAATGAGTGATTTCTTATTGTTTGGCAAGACCTTTACTAAAAAGGCGTTATTGTCTTTAAACCAAGCGTATGGAGATCCCATATTAGCATTAAGATTGTCTTCTGTTACTTTTTTTAGTTTTAAACTTTTGATGTCCAATACCCAAAGTTCTACGCCCTTTGCTGTTGTATTAGTAAATGCCATTTTACTTTGGTTGGGTGACCAAGAAAAATTAGACAATAAGGCATCTTTAGGAATACCTGAAATGGACTTGACATTTTTATCTTTAGTTCCTTTGTAAGCAATGCTTTTGTAATAACGTTGACGGCTTGAGATATTTGTTTTAGGATTAATTCTTAGGCCGCCTAGTCTTAGCTCTTCTTCGGATAATTCTTTTATAGATTTAAAATTGTCTCGGTATAAAAAGAGCATATGTTCGCCATTAGAATCCATCCTAACACGAGGTGCTGGGGAGACATCTGCCAAGTCTAAAATTGCTTTATTGGGCTTTTGATAATCAATGTTTAATTGTGCATCAACGGATGTTGTGATGCAAGATACAATGAGTACAATAAGGATTTTGATATATTTTTTATTCATAGCTAGATTTTAATAATGAAAAAAATGATTAGGGACTTGATAATTTATGTCCTTAAACTTAATGAGAATTCTTTCTTTAGTTACTATCACTTTAACCTTTTTCTACAAAATCCTTTTTTTTATCGACAAAGAAATGAACAAAAAATAAGATAATTATCACGTTAACAATCGATTAACAAAAAAAGAACATAGATGTATCTAATTTTATTACATTCCTTCTATACCGCAAATCCTTTTTTATGAAACGTTTAGTATTACTCTTGATTTTTATTGTTTTAAATTGCTTTTGTAAAAACCTATCCCTTAAAATAAATGATAGAATAATCCTCTTTCAGCAGCTTGTTGAGGCGATGGAGACTTATCATTTAAACCCTAAAGAGCTTAATGATGAACTATCAAAAGAAGTATATCATTTTTTTTTAAAAAAAATAGATCCTCATAAATCATTGTTCACTCAAAAGGATTTGAATAACCTTAGCAAGTATGAGGATAAGATAGATGAGGAATTGAGGAATGGGCGTTTTGATTTTCTAGACGAAACAATAAATATTCTTAAGAAAAATATTAATAAAACAGAAAGTTATGCTTTAGCAGCCTTAAACCATGCTTTTAGTAAAGATTTTTCTGAAGCTATAGAAACCAATATTGAGAAGCTAACTTTTTCAAAAAATCAAGAAAAACTAAAAAAATATTGGTATAAAAAAATTAGACTTCGGATACTAGAAGAATTATTTTTGTTAGAAATGCATCACCCTAAACTAGCAAAAATAGAATTAGAAGCATCTGCTCGCCAAAAAGTCTATCAATGGATAAAATATAAATTTAATGGATTGAGAAATCAAGGTGATGCCTTTTATTTTGAACAATATGTCAATGCTTACCTAGGGATTCATGATGTTCAAACAGCCTATTTTACACCAAAGAAAAAAAAAGAATGGGATAATCAAATCAACAGGACACTTGTGGGGATAGGGACTGTATTAAAAATGGATGATGGTTATCCATATATCAAAGAAATTATGCTTGGAGGAGCGGCATGGAAAAGCCAAGAGGTAAAGGTAGGAGATAAAATTTTAAAACTTAAAACTGCTAAAAAAAATGAAGTAGAACTGCTGGGCATATCTTTGGAGCAGATTATTCATTTATTACGAGGAGAAGAAAATACTCAGCTTCAGCTTACCCTACAAGAAGTTAATGGGAATATCAAAAAAATTACTTTAACACGAACGAAGATAGCTTTAGATTTAGCACATTCATTTGTGCTAACACATGATGATTCAAAACATAAAATAGGCTATCTTCAACTACCTCGTTTTTATAGAGGAGAGGAAGGTGTTGCATTACATACACTAGAAGAAATTAATAAATTAAAAAAGGAGAATGTCAAGGGAATTATATTAGACTTAAGAAACAATAAAGGGGGGCGCGCTAGTGAAGCCAGAAAGATAATTGGTTATTTTTTGGAGGGAGGAGCGGTTATGCAAACAAGTTCTAGAAATAGTGATTTCACAGTCTACGAAGATGATGACTTAGAGGCTCAATATCAAAGTGCTTTGGTTGTACTCGTAAATACACATAGTGGTTCTGCTTCGGAACTTTTAGCGGGTACAATACAGGATTATAATAGAGGGATAATTGTTGGTGGAAAATCGACTTTTGGCAAAGGCTCAATACAACGATTTTATGATTTAGAGTATACGGACACGGAGAAGAACACTAAGTTAGGAACTGTAAAAATGACAATAGGACAATTTTATACAGGGGCAGGGAGAACACCACAATATTATGGTATTACGCCTGATATTATGTTACCTGATGATTATAAATACATTGAATCAGGAGAGCGAGTCTATGAATATGCTACTCGTCCTAAAATCATCCCTAATGTTGAGGTTGCTCCTTCAAAGTTTGGATATAAAAATAAAAAGTTATTACAAGAAAAGAGCCAACATAGAGTTACCCAGAATAAGAAGTTTAAGTCAGCAGATACAAAAGCACTAGCAATTGCAGAAGAACAAAATCGGTCTAATATTCCATTGATGTATAAGGATTTTAAGGGTTACAAAATGCTTTTAAATCAAAAGAAAGACAGCTATAGAGATATTTTTGTAAATATTGAAAATTTACAGTTTAGGTTAACAAAAGAAGATCAAGAAAACCAAGATTCATTAGACTTAGAAAAACAAGCTAGAAGAATCCATTTACTTAAGAAAGATCCTTATGTTGAAGAATGCTTTTATATTTTGGAAGATATGTTGGGGTAGGTGCGTATCTTTCCAAGATAGGAGTTGGTACTAAATCTGTTACACAATACCTTATTATTGTTTTAATTTAGAATGTTTGTAATGTTTTGGAATACAGTTGGTTATAAGGTTTATTTATCATTGGAGTATTAATTTTTTTTTAAAAATGTCTTTTATGTTCTATTCAAATGATAGTAACTTTAGTTTGTAAAACAGTTAACTATTTTATTAAAACTAAAAAGAACTAATTATGAAGCACATTAAAACTATTTTATGTTTACTCACCATCTTACCTCTTATTTCAGTAAAAGCAAATACAATTCACATTACACCAGAAATTAATATTGAATCTTGTGATTATTTATCAGCAACTATTGATTTTAACTTTGATGTATTAACGGATCCTGAAATATTAACAGATGTTGAAATTTATTTTAGATTACAGAGTAATATTAACGGATTAGCAATAGATGTTTTAAAACACCCACATATAGAATATGAAAAAGGGCAATATGTATATAGAAGAACCCATCTTCGTAACAATATGATAATTATTATAGGAGGGCATGATAGTTTACCTATTCCTAACCCCTATCATATTGGGATTGCAATAATGGATATTAATTACAGCCTTCATGATGACAGCTATACAATAACACATAATAATAATACTCAATTTTGTCCATACATAGAACAACAACAACAAGAACAAGAAGAGGATCCAGATTCCAATGACAATGGAGGATTCCCCGATTTTATTCATGGACAAAATTTAAGGACAATAGGGGAAAGAGTAGTAGGGTTAAAACTTTTTCCAAATCCTGCTTCTGATTATCTAAACGTAGAATTGGAAGGCTTTCACGAACCAATTTTAGAGATAGAGATTCTGGATATTGCAGGTCGAAGGGTATTGGAAACAACCCTTAATATGGATTTGCGGAAGGTAGATATATCAAGGCTTCAACCTGGTGTTTACATCATAAAAATACGCAATAATGAAAGAGTATTAGCAAAGAGGTTTATAAAGAATTAACCTAAGCTGATGAATTGATCTTCTTGAACAGCCAAGTTCTAAAATAAATGTTTTTTTCTTTGGCAAGTTGTTCAAGAAGATTATTTTTAGATACTTTTTTGGTATTAAGGGCTTTTACAAAACGAGCATAACTGCTTAACCTTTCCTTTAATTCCTCCGACATTTGTGTATGACGCCTTACAAATGCATAAAATGTATTGATGTAATCCATTAATAGGACACTTTCATTTTGTTCAAAAAAGACTCGTATAGTTAGTGTTTTAACAACAATATCGTAGTAATAATTTTTTTTATAATCAATTTCCCTTAAGTAGACAAGCGTATCATCGTATTCTCCAATGCTACAACTCCAATAAGCTCTTGCAGAATTTTCTATATTTTTACGCTCTTCAATATAGACATCATTGATATACTTTTTGATAAAATTATCTGTCCAATCTAATTCTCCAAGCTCACAAGCAACTTGAACAATATTATAAAATCCGAAAGGCATAAAATATCCATGTTTATATAAAATTTTATATTTAATAGCAAACTGATAGACCTCAAATTGTTCTTTCAAAAAGGATTCATCTCCAAGACTGTATAACCTTAAAGTATATTGTAATAATAGGATGATGATATCGTTACGTTCAAAATCACTAAATTGTGAAATATTATCAAATATGAGTTTTTTTAGATTAAGGTACTCTTCTTTATTGTAGTAGTAAGTAAATGATAACGAATTGATAAAGAAGTCATATATTTTGAGCAACAGGATATCTTCAAATTGAGTATCTTTTTTTAGGAACTGTTGTATTTCATCTACAAATAGTAAATTTCGTTTCTCCTGCATAATAACTCCTCCACGATTTAAAAGCACTAGTTGAGCATTTAATTTAGACGTAAAATAGAATAGATCTAAAGCTTGTGTTTGCTGCTCAAGTTTTTCTATGGTAGTAGAGAATTTTTGAGAATGAGAGTGGAAATAAATTCTTTTGTTTAAGATAAATTGCTTTAGATAATAGTTTACATCTATTTTAGTCTGTTGTTCTAAGATTGACTTTAAATCATCGACTGTTTTATGAAAGAATTTGTCTAATTTTCGTTCTTCAAAAATATCTAAAAAAACCATTCCTTTTTGATAATCTGAAGATTGGATTTTATTCCACAACAAATAGTCTTCAGTTGCTTTAGCTAGTTTGAACATGGTTAGATTCAGTCTATTCATCTCTTTTTTGCTATCTCCTCCATAAAGTAGCTTGGCAAAGTGTTCTTTTGTTAATTTCTCCGATTCAAATTCAGGGAAATACTTTTTTATTTGGGTATATAACTTTTGAGCGTCCTTATCTTTTTGGTGTAGTGGACTTTTTACAAATTGACCTAATTCGTAAAATTCTTGTTTGTTTAGTGTTTTAAGTAAAGCAAATAATTTACTTCTTTTCATATTTATTGGGTTGGATATTTTCTACTGTATTCTCAATTTATCGTCTTACAAAGTTATATCAATTTTAAAAAATAAGAAAATAGGAGGTTTATATAGGTATATATCTTAATAAGAATAAGCTGTTTTTTGTTTTAAGATTTTGTTAATCAGCAGCTTGTGGGCTTTGTTTTTGGATTTAGCTATTAATTAATCTTAAATTTTGTCTTTTACAAATCATAGTGTTCCCTCTAATTTTGAACTGTGTATTTAATAAAATCAATTATTTTTTAAACATTCAAAATTTTTAACCTATGAAAAAGTTATCTTCTAATTATTTAAGCCTATCAAACCTAAAAAACTTCCTTTTTGTCTCAATCTTATTTATCACAGTTGGCTTCTTTTCTTCTTGTCAAAAAGATGATGCTTTAACAATAGATGATATTTCTATTGAAAAAGAAGAAGTGACTGATTTCCAAAAGAGATTACTTAGTGAATTAGCTATTTCAATGTCAGAAGAATTCACTAATGATGTAAAAGTGATAAAATCAGAATTAGCTGAGATTGAAAATAAGTATTATTTAACTACCATTTGGGAAAATGGTTACAGAACTAATACTATTATTGGAAAAAATAATCCAAATGGGAGACATTTCCTTATGGGAGGAAAAATATCATGTACTAGTAAAACATGTGCTACTAATGGAGGATGTGTACCTAGAGAGGATGGTAAATCTTGTACTCCATGTAATCTTGGTTTTGGAGATTGTACTAAAACTGTATTTAGTGAAAGTACTCAACATCAATTTTAATTCAATTTAAATAATGAATTACTAACGATGAAAGAGGTTCTTCTACATGAAAGCCTCTTTCATAATGTTCTATCACTTAATTTTATAATAGAAATTGTTTAAAAAGTCATCTCAAAAGAGAGTATGAAAAAGTGTTGCAAAAGCATTGAATTGTTGGTCACCAAAAACTAACAAAAAAACTTCTGCAATATGTATGTAAATTTATCTAAAAAATTCATTACAAAAAACTTACTGCCATATTTAAGTCAAACCCATCTTGGGAGAAGATTAAAAGTCCCTTTATGGCGAATTGTTAAAGCCATCATTTATCGACTTAAAAGTGGTTGTCAATGGCGAGAGATTCCCATTTCAGCTTTGTACACCAACACTCTTCCTATTTTAGTTTTAATAAAAGGTTGTCTCTAAATAACTAGAGGCAGCCTCTTTTTTTTATTAATTTTTTTAATTAAACGTGTATCTTTTTTGAAAGTCGGCATTATGTAATCAAATATAGTGACAAGCCTATATCCTAAAACTAAGTTTTGATTGCCTTTAAACTTCTATTTAATGCCTGCTATTTCCAAAATAAATCGTAGTCTTGTAAAAACAAGTTTACGAATGGACGACAAGAAAAAAACAGTTTCTACTTCAGCAATGGAGAAAGAGTGGCTTGAAATTCAAGCGGCACAGCAAAATCCTGCTCGCTTTCGACCGTTGTATGAACGCTATTACGAGGAAATTTTTCGGTTTATTTATCGAAGAACCTCTAATGAAAGCCTAAGTGCGGACATCTGTTCACAAGTATTTTTAAAAGCCTTACAACAACTCAAAAAATACAGCTATAAAGGCGTGCCTTTTTCGGCTTGGTTGTATCGTATCGCTTCAAATGAAGTGGCGCAACATTTTAGAAACCACAAAAAAAATCGGGTGGTAAGCGTTGAAGACTATCAATTATCAGATATGATTGATGAAATGGAAGAAGATGGCGATAAAGAGCAGCTTAGAAATTTATTGCTAAACGCACTAGATAATTTAAAATTAAACGATCTGCAACTTATTGAGTTACGCTTTTTTGAGCAACGACCTTTTAAAGAAATAGCAGAAATTCTAAATATCACAGAAAGCAATGCAAAAGTGAAAACCTATAGAATCTTAGAGCGATTAAAGAAGTATATGAAATGATATAGAGAGAAACAAATAAAAAATTACATCTATTACAAAACTAAATTTAACCAATTAGCTAAATGATTTTTGATTTAAAAAAGAGATATGAAAAAGAACAATTACAATATAAAAAGAAATCCTCCAAAGCTCAGTTCAAAGGATATTGAGCAACATAAAGATTTTGATGCCTTATTAAATCAATTTGAAACGTCACCTGCTTCAAATTCGTCTACGAGCAACACCAGTAGTGGTAGTAATATCATTCGACCTTTGTATATCATTAGTGGCGCAGTAGCAGCAGCATTGATTGGCTTAGTCGTATTTTTTAATATTTCTAGCCCTGTTGAACCGAGCTACGACTATGAAAAAGAAAACCATGCTTATTTTGCTTCTCAGCCATACGTCAATCCGCCACTGAATCAGTCTGTAGAAGATATTGAGCGTACTTTCGTTAAGCATAGTTTAAATGCAGACTTGGGAGGTGTTTACGAACATGGGAATGGTTCTAAGTTATATATTCCCCCTAGTGCGTTTGTACATCAAGATGGTCGTCAAGTGTCAGGAGAGGTTGAATTATCCTATAGAGAGTTCCATGATTTTGTAGATATATTTATGGCAGGTATTCCTATGGAATATGATTCAGCAGGGGTCAAATACAACCTAGAATCAGCAGGGATGATTGAAGTACACGCTCAACAAAATGGTCAGCGATTAAATCTTGCTCCCGACAAAACAATTAATGTAGAATTAGCCTCAAGTGTAAAATACCCGAAGCATTTGAATGTTCCACCAGGCTATAATATTTATAAACTGGATGAAGAAAATAGAGATTGGGTTTATCAAGATGTAGATGATATGGAATTGATAGGCGATCCCTTTTGGGAAGAAGTGCCTACAGAGGATGCTGTAGAACAAAAGTTTAAAACAGCCAAAGATAATCTAGCTCAAAAAGAAGCCAAAGCGTTACGAAATATTGAACGAGAAAATCCATTGCCTCAAGCACCGAAGAAACCAAATCGAGCGACTTCTGATAATTATGTATTTGATTTTGATTTTGATCTAGCTGATTTTCCTGAGTTGAAGATATACCAAGATGTAATGTGGCAAGTGATTAATGAAGCAGAATTTACAGCTCAAGTAGCAGAGACAACATGGGAAGATGCTAAAATCGCTAAACGTAGTGACAATCAGTTTGAGTTGACGCTTATAGGAGGAAATACAAGTAAGACGTTAGGTGTTCGTCCTGTTCTTACAGGGAAAGCCTATAATTCGGCAATGGCTGATTTTAACAAAGCACATGAAGAATATACTGCCATTAGAAAAGAACAAGAACAACGCATAGAAGCCTCAAAAGCTGCATTAAGAGAACAAATAAGAGCGGAACGAGAAATGCTTAATTTTTCTTATGAAGAGAAGATTGAACACCTTCGTAAAAATGGAGGTTCTGCTAGACAACTTACAGGAGCTATTGCAGAACAAAACATCATCAATCGATTTGAAATATCTTCTTTAGGAATATGGAACGTTGATCGACCATTACCGCCTTTTGTAATGATGGTTAAAGCGAATTTTACGGACGAAGAGGGAATCCCTTTTGCGTATAATACAGCATATATGGTAGATAAGAGTTTGAATACAGTTTATAAATTTATGACAAATAAAAATATAAATCTACGATTCAATCAAAATTCAGATAATTTAATGTGGTTGGTAACCAATGAAGGAAAAATCGCCATTTGTAAACCAGCAGAGTTTAAAAAGCTAACAACAACTCAAAAACAACACACCTTTGCGTTCAAGGTCTTAGATAAAAAAATTAATAGTAAGGAAGATATTCGTGCCGTATTGAATTTTGAATCTTAAAATAGAATAATATTAGATAGCTATACCTTTAACTAACCTTTGATTTAGAAACTGCTTCTTGAGAAAGAGAAGCAGTTTTTTTATGGTATAAAAGCTTTTATAAAAAAATAGACTGCCCTGAATCAAAGGACAGTCTATAGAGCATTTTATATTCTTAAACAAATTACAATATAGTTTTGTAATTTGTTTAAGCAAGTGATTATGCTGATTCCTTAGCAATCATATCTTTTAACTTCTTACGAGCGAAGTGGATTCTACTTTTGATTGTTCCTAAGGGTAATTTTAACTCATCAGCTATCTCATCATACTTATAGCCACTATAACGCATTACAAAAGGAACACGGAAATCATTGTTTAAAGAATTTACCATTTTCATCAATTCTTCATACCTCAAATCGTGTTCTCCCTGATTAGCAACTTGCCCTTGATTATAATCTAAATAATAATCGTTATCCGTTTCATCAATTAATAAATTTCTTCTTTTCTTCTTACGGTAATTATTGATGAAAATATTTCGCATAATGGTATAACTCCATGCTCTGAAATTAGTACCATTTTTATATTTATCTTGATTTTTTATTATCTTATAAGAAGTTTCTTGAAACAAATCATTAGCATCATCAAGATTTCTCGTTAAACTATTGGCAAATGCCACCAAAGCCGAACGATACTCCACTAAGTTTTTTTCTACATCTATTACCATGGCTTTTGAATTTTTAGTTGTTATAACTTAACTAATATATAAGTATAACAGATTTTAAATAAATTGAAAGTTGTTTAGACCAACATCTGCTTTTTTTAGACAAATGCTATATTATTGTTTATATTCTAATGTCTATTAATTAGACAAAAAACAACGTATTCAATATCCTAAAGATACAGCATATATTTAAAAAATACAAGAAGTAATGAATTTTTGTTTAGTTTTTTGCATTTAAAACATGAACAAAAAATAAAAAATACTTTCCACTCTAATTTCTACTTCATTTATTCAAATAACTTTCTTCTTTGTTGGACAATTTAATAATGTTTTCTTTTTCAGTTTTAGTATCTAAACATTTTTAAATTCTTTAATAAAACTCAAGAAGTCAAATAAAAGCAAGCAGAATGTCCGCTCCATTACCCTTTTAGATCTAATCTAAATAAGAAGAATCAACTATTGAACCATTTCTTAAAAGCAGCCAATTTGGCGTAAAAACGAAACAATATATTAAAAAGGATAAAAGAAAACAGCAACTTTGGCAGCTTGTAAAAAATAAGCTATATCAAAATAGTGCTTTGACATAGCTTATTTTTTATGTAAAAACTAGCTGTTCCCTTAAAAATAAAACTCCATTCCCAATCGAAACGTAAATTTATCAGCATCAGGATTTTCTAGATAGTTTAAGCGCCATAATGCATCAACTCTTAATATCTTAAGAATATTGGTGATGCCAACGCCCGCTTCCATATAAGGTTTGTCAGAAGGTGTTACAAAACCTGTATAGGTCTTTTTTCCATCTAGTGTTTCATCAAACAAATTGAGTTGATTAGCATTACGATTTTGATTGCTCATTGTTCCCCAGACAGCTCTAAAGTTTGTTACAGTTCGCCATTTTAGTTTTCTGATCAATGGTATTTTATTTAAAATAAACCCATCAAAATTGTGATTATACATAAAAGAAACATAGGTATCACTAGCAAACTCATAACGATTCATCCCATTAAAAACTTCAGGCCCATAAAAATAAGTCTCATTTCCAGGATGGACTTCTGCTAGAAGAAATGGTACTTGATTGAATGTCTTCCCTGCCTTGATAACGTATTTACTCCAACCTATAGGTTTGATATCAAACCAATGAGAAATTGCAAAAGTCAATTTATGATAATTGTAGTCTCCACCAAGAAGCCCCTTGATACCAGCAGCATACTGTAATTCTACAATCGGATAACGAGAACCTAGACTTGTTCTATAAAAAGCACCTTCAACAACTTTTTCTTTGTACGCATATTTTAATTTAAAAATTAACTCTGTGGTAGTAACGGTCGTATCAACAACATTTGATATTTCTGGATCCGGTAGATATTTATAATTAAACCCATTCCCTTCATCATCAATTTCACCATAAGGATCTAAATGTTGATGTAAAAAGGTTGAACGAATAGACCAGCCCTTTTTCCAGAATTTTTCATAGGAAAGTTTTGCTTCTCTTGCCAATGTTAGCTTCTGCGCTATCTTACGACGATAAACACCAGAAAATAAATTACCTTCTCCCAAGTCCTCACTATTAGCATGACTAAAATTAACATCGTATTTATAGCTCCCGATTAATTTGGAACGAGGAAAATTGGTAATGTTCCAATGAAAATCAGCCCCTGATTTCAATCGTTTATCTTTAGTACCATAAGCTAAGTAACCCCCAAAACGAACCTTTTTACTAAAATCCAAATTTGTCCAAGCTCCTAGTTTGAAACGGTGTCCTTCAACAGTATTATTATTATATAAAGTCCAATAAGGACCAATTTCAATAGGCCCTATTTTTTTCAAACCTGAAGTTAGGGTGTAAATCACATCAACATAGGTTTTATACATTGGAACATTTTTTACACTATCCACTGTAGCATAAATAATTGCTTCATTTTTACTCAATTTTTCATGCCTATTTTCATCCCAATACTCTTTTTCTTTTGCCAATTCGTAGATGTTGACATCCTCTGGATTTTTCTCCTGATAAAATTTTTGAATTTCCGATTGATTTAATCTAAAATCTTTATAAGAAATAGTTTTCCGACCAATTAGTCCAGGAACTTGTTTTGTAGGGCGAAAATCCAAGACCGTTTTTTGTTTTTTAGGCACCCAAAGATCGTTGTTTAATAAGTTGTATTCTTGATAAATAATAACTCTACTGACTAAGTTAATATTCACATCTGGACTCATCCGCATATCCAATCGCTGTATTGCATAACTACTATCAACAACCCAAAAATGACCATAGAATGTATTCTCTTGTTTCCGTTTGGGTTTAAACTTTAGCTTTCGACATAATTTTCCAGATACATAAACACTATCCATGATGTAGTACTCATAATAAAATAATCCTGAGTTTGAAAATGGGCTTACGATAGGCTTATCGAGGATGTTTATCCAATTGTCATACACATCATAGTCGTCCTGTACTTTATTGATAAAATCAGCAACAGTCGGGTTTTCTACACCAGATATTTTTCGAGCCTTTAGGATTTCTTTTGGTTTGCCTTCACCTTTTGAATGGTATACATCAGCAATGGATTCCATAATGTAGGCCGGTAGGAAGGGTCGCTCATCACTAGTACTATCTATGGTCTCAAAAATAAATTCAAAAGGTTTAAAGAGTTTACTCTTTCTCAATTTCTCATCAATATTATCTAAGTCCAATTCTACTTTTGTATACGACTCACATTGGTAAGTGTCGAAATTTGAAATCCGATTTTTCGACTTATTTTCTATAATTCCTCGCACAATGGCATTAGCTGGATTTTCTCCTGCTACAACTACAACTTCTGTAAGCGTTAATTCAGATGAAGATAGTTTGAAATTAATAACTTGTTCTGAAGCATTCGTTATAGGTTTTCTTAATGTTTCATAGCCCATTGCTGATACAGATAGACTATCTAAAGGTTCGTCGGTATATAGTTTATAAAAACCATCCACATCTGTGGAGACACCTATTGTTGTTCCTTCAAAATAGACATTACAAAAAGGAACTCCTTCTTTTGTATCCTCATCAATAACCTGACCTGTTAGGGTAACTTGAGCATTTATGCTCATAAATGTACAAGTTAAGGTTATTAAAAGCAGTAATTTTTTTTTCATTGCTCGAATTCGTTTTCAAAATAGTGTGTTAATCTCATTGTTTAAAACCATACAAATATTATCCCGAAAATACATCTCCTCTATAAAGTCCAAGTCAAAATTGTGTGTTTAGTCTAACAAAAAGTCTAATTTGCAGAATATTTTAATAATTAGTAAATAGATTGGAGAGATCTACAAAATTAATTATCATAGGTTAAGTTTATAGATTAGAATCTGAAATGTAAATATGGCAAAAATTAGTATAATTTCTTATAATGTAAATGGAATTCGTGCCGCTATTAAGAAAGGTTTAACGGATTGGGTTCAGGAGAATGGCTTTGACATTATATGTATACAAGAAACCAAAGCTCACCCTGAGCAGGTTGATGTTTCGGCATTTGAAGAGATGGGATACTATCATTCTTGGGTTTCTGCAGAGAAAAAAGGATATAGTGGTGTGGCTATTTTTAGCAAAGTAAAACCCGATAATATTGTACAAGGCTGTGGCATTGAAAAGTACGATAAAGAAGGTAGGGTCATACGAGCAGATTTTGGCGATTGGACATTGCTCAATTGCTATTTTCCTTCGGGGACGAGCGGTGATATTCGCCAAGATTTTAAAATGGAATTCTTAGATGATTTTCATCAATGGATAAAAGAATTACGCAAAGAACGCCCTAAACTAATTATTGTTGGAGATTATAATATTGCCAATCATGAAATTGATCTCCATAATCCCAAAGGGAATAAGAAAAACTCAGGCTTTTTACCAGAAGAACGAGAATGGTTAAGCCAATGGTTTCAAGATGGTTTTACGGATACTTTTCGATATCTTCACCCCGAAAAAGTAGAATACAGTTGGTGGAGTTATCGTGCCAATGCTCGTGCTAATAATAAAGGCTGGAGAATCGATTATCAATCCGTTAGCGAGAATATGAAAGATGAAGTTGTCTTTTCAAAGCACCTTAATGATGCTATCCATTCGGATCATTGCCCTGTATTAGTTATTTATGACTTATAAACGAGTTTACTTCTTGATATCCGAAAGTGTTCTGTTCTAAAAAAATATAAATGTGAGAAGAATTGTTATTTTTGCTTTTTTATAATGACTGAAAAGCTAAAATAATGAAAAACATATACCTTGTATTTATTTTGTTTTATTTACAAGTTGCCACTTCTCAAACACCTATATTAATAGCAGATTTAAATCCTGGCAACGAGGAGAGTTCGTATGGAAGAACCTACATAAAACTGAATGACGCCCTCATTTATACTGCAACAGATGGAATAACTGGAACTGAACTCTATAAAGTGGATGAGGTAAATGGTATTCGTCTTCTAAAAGACATTAATGAAGGCACATCTCATTCGTATCCGAGTGAGTTTACATTGTATAATGGGAAAGTTTATTTTTTTGCAAATGATGGTTCAGGAGACGGTTCCTTGTGGGAGACTGATGGTACATCTAGTGGAACAAAAAAAACAATTGAGTTAGGGAGTAATTCCAATGGTGCTCCTCGGGGACTTATTGTTTCAAGGTTGAATGAAATGTATTTTACACATGGAGGACAATTGTATCTTTCTGATGGAACAGAAACGGGTACTCAACCCATAATGACTTCAAAACCTATTGATTTTGATTTTGAATGGAATCAACAATCTCCTACCTATACCCTTTATAATGATGGAGTTGCTTTTTTGACTGAAGCATCTGATTTTGTTGAACTTTGGAAAGTTGAGAATGGGGTAGTAGAAATGCTTGGAACTAAAGAAATTGGATTTTCTTATGAATATTATGGTTTGGTGGAAGTTGAAAAAGGCCTATATTTTTCAATTAGTTTTGGCTCTAGTTCTACTTTCAATGGCTTATATTTTTATGATAAAAGTACTTCTGTAACTTCAAAAGTAAGTGATATTCCTCCTAGCAGAGTGGTTGATTTCGATCAAAATCGTTGTATCATTTTATCTTCTGGGTATCAAATCTTGAATGGAGATCTCAATAATACAGAAGAACTGATAGCTTCTGGATATGCTGATTTATTTTCAGGTAGTATTTTACCTATTGGCATAAAGGATGGAAAAGCTTTTCTTTTTGCGTCAGATGCAGTTTATTATTCTGATGGAACAGCAGCAGGAACAACAAAACAAACCGATTTAGAGCCTTACGTTTCACCTGTAATTATCGAAGGGAAATATGCGATTTGGGCTGACGGCACAAGCAATCTTTTTGATCCTTCTATTTGGTATGGAAATTTAGAAGATGGTTCAACTACAAAGCTTTATCAATATTCAGATAGTTCTAGGGATACAGATTCTGTAGTACCTTTAGGAGTTTTAGGTAATAAGTTGTATTTCCTAAGTAATATGGATTCAGATGTCGGGAAGGAATTGTATTCTATTGAATTAAATATTAACACTTCAGTTAGAAATTTAAATACTCAGAGTCCCTATAACTTATTGAATATAGGAAACAATTTCACGATCAAATCAAATAAAGGAGCAGAAAAGTTTGATGTTTATTTTTACGATACCTCAAGTAAACTTGTAGAAAGAACTAGAGCCAAAACTAATGAAGTGTTTTCTTTTGAAGTAGTACCTAATATTTATGTGATTAAAATAATAGGAAAAGAAGGTATTTTTTCCAAAAAAGTTTTTATAAAATAAAGTTTTTCAAAACATACTCTAACAATATTATCCATGCGGATCATTGTCCTGTATTGGTTAGGGATGATTTATAAGGGAGCTTACTTCAAAATGCTATGACCAATAGAGCATTCTAAACAACGTTGTTTATTACAATATTGTTTTTTTAGTTGTAATAATGCTTGTGATTGTGCGGCAGTAGTTGCCTTAAAGTCGATATGTTTCCAATTCAGGATTATGTTATTCTTTTCAGGAGGTAGAGCCTCAAGCAATAGAATCGCTTTATTTTTATAGATTTCCAAATCTCTTTTTTTTCCATATAAAAAAAGAAATGGAACAATTGTGTTGATGATGAAAAGATATATGGTATTGATACCAATAGGCTTGATTTTTTGTTTACTTTCTTTATCGAAAAGATAATGCTTTTCCCAGTAAGAGGAAATTTTTACTTTAAATAATCGTATAATTTCTTTTACATTATTACTATCGAGTATCGTACTAAAAAGATGTTCTGATTGGTATATTAATGCCGCTAATTGTGCGATTCGAATCGTCGGAAAATTTGCAGGCCGAAGCCTCATAAATTTCCAAATTTCTTTTTTAAGAGCTATGAGCTGATATTTTTTTTGTAAAAATTGGTATTCTTGTTTTAAACGGTTGGGGTAGTTATCGTTTAATGGTTGTTCTAATAACCCTGCTTGACCAAAGAATAATGCTTCTAATTGAAAAAGATTGGTTTTGTGTTTTCGTAAAATATGTAGTGGAAGAGACTTTGCTAGGAGTTCAAAGGGTAAAATATTAACGTTCAATCCAAAGCTGCGAGCTAAGTAATGATAGAAAACAGTTTCCCAATCGTTTGTATTTAAAATTAGATCCGTATCTATGACTACTGTTTTTTCTTCAAGTCGTTCTATTAATAATCGTTCCAACCATATGTTTTTTATAAACAGATTAATATCTTTAAAATGAGCAGCACAAGGAATCCAATTCGTATTATTAAGTAGTTTTTGATATTTTTTATAAATTCCTTTCGGAATTTTTTCTTTTAATTCGATGCATGGGATTTGTGTTTTATTAGCTCTAACTATAGGAATATCTTCTTTGTAAACAATATGCAATATTACATTATCATAAGCCTTATTAAGATAATGTTTATGTGTTTTCCAGTCGGAACTTTTGATATGGATTTCTATATTTCCAACCCAGACAATTTCTCCTATTTTTACTTTAGCATCTAGAAAATCAGGACCAGCATTTAAGTTATGCTTTCCAAAGGATAGGATTTCTACGATTTCATTATTGGTTGTGATGAAATTAAAGTCGTTCAATTGTTTAGTCTTCCATAAATAGTGTAAAAAAGATTCTTGCATATACATTGTTTTAATGTTTTTTCATATAAGAGTCTTTCGTTTACAAAATTCCATAAGTTCATCTCAATTTTTTTTTAATAAACATACACTATAAATTAAGTTAATTGACATTTTGAACAATGAGTTTTTCTTCAAATTGAGGTTTGACAGAGTCTGATAGTCTTAGCTATCAAGGCGAGTACACAACGATAAGTTGGAGAAAAAAGGATGATTAAAATTTTAAGAAATTTAGTTTATAGTGTAATATGTTTATTCTTGACGGATAAATACGTATTTTTGAGGTTAAGAAACGGTCAACAGCAGTTTTGAACTGTTGACCCTAGAAGCAGAGCATCCAACCAATTGAATCAACAAGGAATATATAAAAACGTCTATCAAGGGATCTTGAATAGAAACCTAAATCAGATTAAAATGAAAAAAATTAGTAATATCATATTTAGTCTTGTATTGTTTTCGCTTCTATCTTGTCAATCTTTTAAGGAAGCATTTGCACCAATAAGTGATAATGTGCCAGAAAGTTATGATGACATCTATGCTCAAAGAGTAGACGCTGAAACAAATACAAAAAAAGAAGAGGAACTACTAAGTAAAGTCCATGCAAAGCCCAGAAATTACGGTGTAGAGAATCAATCTAGAGATATAGATAAAACCGAAGAGTCAAGTCCTTTTGCTTTTTTAAATAAAGGAAAAAGAAATAATGAAAAACGAACAACAGAATCTAAGAGAAAGGCAAAAGAGAAGAAAGAAAAATCGAATCCTTTAGCTTTTTTGAAGAAAAAGAAGGTAGAAGAAAAAAAGAAAACTATTCCAAGTACGGCGGCAAAAGAGAAGAGAGAAAAATCGAATCCTTTAGCTTTTTTGAAGAAAAAGAAAGCCAAGGCGCAATCGGAACGTGCCAAAGCCTTAGCGAAAGCGGAGAAGGAAGCAGAAGAAAAAGCCAAGCGAGAGGCCAAGGCGCAATCGGAGCGTGCCAAAGCCTTAGCGAAAGCGGAGAAGGAAGCAGAAGAAAAAGCCAAACGAGAAGCCAAGGCGCAATCGGAACGTGCCAAAGCCTT
>JAHDBJ010000022.1:44740-79226 GCA_020630435.1 Saprospiraceae bacterium | reverse complement strand
AAAAGTTTGATGAACTTTTTCTTGATGGTGATAATTTGACCACTTTTACTAAAAACGATGGTAGTACTGCTAATAAAATAGAAGCATTTCTTAAAGATATTGAAAATAATGATGAGTTATTTACCAAACTTTCAGATTTAGGACCTATTGGAAATGCGGAGCTTTTAGATTCATGGGATTTGCTTTTAACAAATGGTAGAACTGGCTTATCTAGCAATCCATCCAATGCACTTACTAGAAATATTAATGCTATTGAAGCACTTCATAATCTTAGAAAAAATCCAAAGATAGAAGCCATGAAGGCTTTCGATCCGCCTAAAATTTCTGATAATGATTTGGCTAAAATTAAAGGCGCTAAAATTGAAGTTGGTGGAGTAGTTACCTTCGACAAATCATATGCAGATATTTGTAATAAACTAATAGAAACAATGGAATATCTTCCAGATGCTTCTAAAATTACAAACTTTTTAAAGTTTGTTGGGGGTGAGAATTTGGCTAGCAACTCAGGATATAAAGTAAGACATGGTTATGAAACCATGAATAAGATAAAAGATAATCAAAATATTATTAAAAATGCAGATAATATAACTTTTGAAAATCCAATAACTCCTCCTCTATCTCCTGCTGGAATCAATACTTCTGTAGCGGACTTATCTATAACAAAGGGTATGAATACTAAAATTCTAGAAGTTAAAGCTGGTGCAAATAAACCTAATAGCTATAGTATGAAATCTCAACTAGAAAGTTATTTTCATGGAATTGAGGACTTAGCTGATTTAAGGTATTTAGGTTCTAATATGTCGAAAGATAGAATAATAACATTATTTTCAAAGAAAGTAGAGCATATTGTAAATGGTAACGTAATAGGATCCAATACTAGAGATTTGCTTAAACAGACTAAGGTGCGAGAATTATTTGAAATGTATTCGGGGCAAAGTTTTAATAATTCGACTCAATTAAAACAATATTTACAAAATAATAATGGTTGGTATGAAATGATTTTTAATTCAAATTTTTAATATGGAAATATTACATTCTTATTCTGACGCATACATATTTGAGCTATTTAAAGGCAACCTCTATATAGGAGGTCAAAATAAATTAATACAAATTAGTAAAATTGGTAATAATGAAAAAATAATAAGGCATACAGGAAAGATAAGTATAATGAAAAAACACTTTGATTTACTCTTTTTTCAAGAAGATCCTAAAGAAGTATTTACATATGATGAATTTAGTATCAAAAATCCATTTAAAGGAAAATATAGCTTAAGAAATTCTAGAATTATTAAAGATGAAGTTTGGATAAACCGAATAGATACGAAAAAAAACGATAACGAATATATTGTACATTGTTGTTTTAATAAGAACTTGACTATAAATGAATTGGAAATTCCTGTTCAATTTCAATTACCATATTTAGATGGAATCCTTTATAAAGGATTTCGTTCTACAATAGAAGGCTTTAATAAAGATACATTAAAAAAAGAGTGGTCTTTCAATGTAAGTAATATGGGGACACAGTTTCATGGCATTGAAGAAAGAAAAAATGTATTAGCTGGAGGTTTAAGTGACTCAATATTGCCCTATAAAGATAGAGTTATCATGGCTTTGGCTGGAGGACAAATATTAAGTCTTTATGTGAAAACTGGTGAAATATGTTTTTTTACAGAAACAAGTGTACGTTCAAATGAAAATGGAATACGTCAACTTAGTATATTGGATAATAAGATATATGGACAAAATGCCCATTATATTGTTGAGCTAGATGCTAATACAGGAAAAGAATTACGAAGGTTAGATATGAAAGAAGTAATTGATCAAGGTATTTTTATGAATCAATTTTCTGTATTTGATGATTATATGATTGGTTACACAACCAGAGGAAATATAGTAATGGTTAATCGACATACATTCAAGATAGAAGAAATTTTTCAATCTAAAGGAAGCATTCCTAATAGACCAAAGCATGTTATTTGGTTTAACAATAGATTATATATTCAGTCTTCTGATATGTTCCTAGAGAAAAAAGTTATAGATGGAAACACAATTGATAATGTTGTCAGAAAAGATACAATTCATGTATATCAAAAATAACAAATTGAAACAACTAATCACAATACTAGTCCTCTTATGTCCTATGTTATTACTAGGGCAAGTGAAGCATGAGGCGAAGGTAAATTTATTAACCAGACCTGATGGATATAAACTAGCTTATGAATTTATACCTAAGAAGAAATTAGGATTTGAATTAGGCATTGGATATTTATTTGAGGATACAGGACTTTTGTCAATTGATCCAGAACCTGTTACTTTTTCTTTTGTGGATACAGAAGTGATTATCTTTTATTTAGAAACTAAATATTACTTTTTGTCTAAAGAATCTGAAAAAATAGGAGAAGGCTTTTGGGGAGGTCTATATACTTATCATGAAATAGAAACATACAGAGATCCTAATTATAGCAGTAAATTCCAAGAAATTAATAATACCCAGTATAGAGAAAAACCCTATAGAAGATTAGATTTTGGTATATCTACTGGATATAAATTCATACTCAAAAAACATTTTATTATTGAACCTACAAGTGGTTTAAGTGTCGATATATCTGATTATACAAGCTCTAAACATAAGGACTTTGCTAGCCCAACTTTTACAGGAATGTTCTTTTTAAATATAGGTTATCGTTTTTAGATTCAAAAAATTCCAAAACAAAAAACATTTTATAATGAATAATATTTTAAAGTATTTTTTAAGCCTACTTATTTTTGGGCTTTGTTTCCCGCTTCATGGAGCAATTGAAATTTCTAATATCACATACACTTCAGGAAATGGAGCTTGTGACGGAGCAATAGAGGTAAAAGCAGAAGGTACTGCTGGTCCATTTAATATTTCTTTAACAGAACTTGATGGTACATCTGTAGATTATGTTGTAGATATTAATGGTAGTTATACCTTTAGTGGTTTATGTGCTGACACCTATAATGTTAGTGTATCAAGTGAGTTGGTTTGTGAGCAAACTATTGAAGTAGATTTGGAGAGTTGTATAGGGAATTTAACTATCACAGAAACTGTATTGAACCCTTGTGGTTCTGTATGGAATATTATTGGACAACAAACAATTGTAACACATCCTGGAGCAATTTATATTGAAATAGAAGGAGGAACACCTCCATACTCATATCAATGGAGTGATTCCGATATGACAACAAAAGATAGAGAGTTTTATGCTAGTACCCCTCTAATTTGGAATGGAACATATTGTATAACAGTTACAGATAATTGTGGTTTACAAGAGTCTGAATGTTATACAACTAATGCCCTTCAACTAGTTTCTATCCAGCCTATTAGTGGGTGTGGAACTGATGATGGTCAAGTACTCTTAAATGTTACAGGAGGAATACCTCCATATTCTTATGAATGGAGTAATGGGGAAACGACTCAAAATATTACAAATTTAGCATCAGGAGAATATACTGTTACTGTACAAGATGCAGTGGGTTGTTTATTGGAAGAGAGTGTTACAATACAAGGTGCTTTTGAAATAGATGAAAACGATCCTTGTGAAGGGTTTGACAATGGGAGTATAACATTAAATTTGTTTAACCCTGCTGATGATATATATGTTACTTTAACTTGGTTAGATGGCACACCTGTATTCTCAGGAAGTTATCCCCAATCAACTTCATCTATGACTGTTGGAGGAAATTTAGAGAGCTTTAGACATTATCTTTTGAAGATTACTATAGGAGAATGTGAATCTACAACAACTATTTCTTTAAGCGAGAAAGATATTGAGAAAGTATTCTCAGAGTTTGTACCAGGGAATTTTCCTTTAAATGGAAAATGTCATTATGATTTATATTGTGAGGACGATTTGATAAGAGAGGATGGAGCAATAGAATCTTATAATATTGATTATAGTGAAGCTTATGGAAATGGGAAACGTTTCGGTAAATGTGGAGCACCAGCTGTTTGCTCTGATGATAGAGATAATGAAGTAAAGATATTTGATATTCGTTATAGTAAGAAAAAAGAACGATCGGCTATATATAACCATATTCTTACTGTAGCAGAAAACCAATATGCTGCAGGAATAGAAACTTATAGCTATTCGCATTTAGTACATTTAAGAAATAGATTTGAAGACAAAGTTAATGATGATTGTCAGAAAGTTAGATATTGCCCTGCTACTTTAGAAATGAAGACAGTATTTACTGTTGATAGTAAAGATGGAATAGATAATTATTTAGGTGCGGATTGTTATGAATTATCAGGGTGTACATTCCCATTTTTAAACCCAAGATATTGTGTTCATGAAATTTTACCTAGTCATTTACTTCTAAATTATTATCCTAGTGGTGCTAGTGGAAGTTGTAATCCAGCGTATCATAATCTTCACCAGATAGATCTGTGGCATGATTATTTAATAAGAGATTTTCCAAATACATATCCAGATTCAGAACTTTATGACTACATCCTTGATTCTAGGAATGATCCAGAAATACATAGAAGATTTCCTTGTTCTTATATAAAGTTTTGTAAATCGGACTTTACCATATTTCCTGTAACACTAGGAACATGTGACCCCCCTACTACTACTCCCCCTCCCCCTAATAGCCCTCCTATTGTATTTTGCGATCCAATAACCACAACAGTACCAGATATTCTTCAAGTCCGATGTTTTGATTCAAATTGTGAAGGTTGTACACCAGGTTTAGGAGGAACTGTTACTCACTATATATACACAGAATATAGTTACCACGAATTTAACCAAAGAATTGCTTCAAATGGATTTAAAGACAAGTGGATTACAAATGAAAAACCAACTCATTTTGTAAACTTTGGAATATCTTCAACTGAAGGTTATAAATCGCCTAAAGGTATCTTCATGGATAATGAAGGTTATAGATTTAATGATTTTTCACATCATGCTAAATCTATAGAACATATAGCAGAGGATAGTATTCTTTTTTATCTTGATGATTGGGATAATGATATACAAATAGCTATTGAGACTACTCATGATAACCAAGAATATAGATTAATATATGAAGATACTCTAACATCCTGGGAAGAAACAATCTATTCCAATAATTATATTGATATAAATCATTTGTCAAAGGTTGATGATATTATTTATATAGGAGGACAATTTAAAGGAAGTATTAATCATCATTCTATAGTACTTGGTAATACTACTAATGAAGAAACAGCATCTTTTTTACTTACGTTAAACGAAGACAGAAACCTAATAGATAATTACATCATTAATAATGATAAAGCTTACTTTTCAGAAACAGCTAAAGGTGTTGGAATTTCATTTATAGCTACAGAAGAAGATATTGATATTAGTAATGCTCGATATTCAACAACAATTGGGAATGTAGTTAATTTTGAAGTTAGTAATACTGGAGTTGCCACAAATAGTATCTCATCAACATCTATAAGTAATATAGCAGGAAGAACAAGTACTAATGAAACTCCGTTTATTAATATCAGTAGTGGATTTACATTATTAAAATCGGCACAATCCTCTAATAATAGCATCACTTATTTATTAAGTGGAAATGGAGATATTATTACACCTTCTGAAACCTACAATTATACTGATAATCAACTTGTTTTATTAACAACTGATAGTCTTCAAAATATGCTATGGTTACAAACGATTAATTATTCTAATGGAATACTTACTGAACACTTAGATATTGTTTATGGAGATGAAAATAGTTTATATGTTGGTTTAACCTACCAAAATAACATCACGTTTGGAGATGAAAATACAGTCATGAGTGCAGGAGGAGAAGATATAATTTTAATTAAATACTCTTCATGTGGACAAGTAGAGGGATATGCTAATTATGGAAATTCAGATGATCAAAATTTATCAAAATTAATGTATAATAAGAGTTTGTTATATTTTGGAGGAGATATTAAAGGCACCTCTGTTGAAACAATAATGGGGAAATATAAATTTTTAAATCTTACTCAAAATAATCAAAATGCTTATATTTCGTATATCTCTGATGAATATCTAAATACAGATATAGAAACATCGAGTATTGAAGTAGCCAATATCAAACATGCTTTTGTAGGTCAATGTAATGGTACAATTACATTATCTGAAAATGCTTCTTCTGATAATACTTATAGTTGGACTGGAGCTGATAATTTCACTTCAAGTGATGCAAATTTAAGTGGATTATGTGCTGGAACTTATACATTGGTTATTACGAATAGTGGAGGTTGTCAACAAGAAATTACTGCTATAGTTACTGAATGTACAATTGATATTGAGCCAAAAATTCAAGCAGTTTGCTTTGAAGGTGGTACAGGTTCAATTGCCTTCACTTCTAGTAATACTAATGAATATACCTTTACTTGGGCGAATGGACAAACAGGTACAGAATCTGGCAATTTACAAACGGGAAGTCATTGTGTAACAATTACCAATATCGCTGAAAATTGCTCTGTTGAACAATGTTACACCATAGAATCTTTAACAGATGTAACTTCTGATGATTATGCTAGTTGTTTACCGAATTCTGCTCCAATTATTATCAATGAAGTATCAAATGGTAGTGGAGGAAGTAAAGAATACGTAGAGTTATTAGTTGTAGGAGATGGTTCATGTAATAATGTAGATATAAGAGGTTATATCATTGATGATAATAATGGAGATTTCTCTAATACAAGTAGTGGTTATTCAAGTTCTGGTATAGCAGGTGGACATATTCGATTTGCCTTTGTTTCTCAATGGTCATCAGTTCCAGTTGGTTCAATTATCCTCTTATACAATGCTGGAGATAAAAACCCATCAATTACTCTAGCAGATGATCCAACAGATAGTGATGCGGATAAAGTTTATGTTCTACCTCATACAGACAGCTCTCTAGAAGGTGTTAGTGTTCTTCCTGTTGCAGCTAGTGATAGTTTACATAGTCACTATAGTCCAAGTCAGCATACCTATGGATCTGCAAGTTGGAGCTATCTAGCACTTTATAACAGCAGAGATGCAATACAAATTCGTTATCCAAATGGTACCTATTGTCATGGTGTGAGTTATGGAGGTTCATCTTATATGACAGGAGGACCAGATGATTTACGATTACGCCCTTATAGTAGTTCAAAGAAAGCTTTCTTCTTCAATAGTGGTGACTTTACCGATTCGGCAAACTTCGATTATGATAATGTAAGTAATGGAGTAGAAACACCAGGTTATGTAAACAATATTGATAATGAATCTTTCATTAATAATATTTGTAACAGTGGGGCTACAATAAGAACAAAGGATAGTGAAATTATTAAAGCTAATGCACCCGTATTTGTAGGTAGGGTATATCCTAATCCGTTTACAAAATCCATTCATTTTGATATTAATTCTACTAGAGAACAAGAAATCAATATTACCCTTTATGATTTACTTGGAAAAGTTGTACACAGTAGTAAGCATAACGTAAATATTGGATTTAATACATTGAGTATTAATACAGTTAAAACTTCTTTGGCAGAAGGTGTTTATCAGATAATCATTATAGATAGTATGGGTAAACAACACAAACAACGCTTAGTTCATACCAAGTAAATAGAGAGTGAAATTTATGATTTACATAAACTGTGTTATCCTGAAATGTTGGGGTAACACAGTTTATTATTACGGTCTACCGAGCGAAGATTTTATAAACATTCTTATTTCAAAAATAGAATAGTTGTTTCTTATCCAATCCCACTCTTAACTACTAATAGCGGAATACCTTACTGAAACACCCCACTTTCTTTTAGGAAATAAAGAGAAGCAATAAACAAAACAAAAAGCAAAATCATCCCTGCAATCTTCCAGTAGGAAGTTGGTTTTTTGCCGTAGACTTTACCCGTTTGACCATTGATGGTAAAATGATAAATTTCGTTATTGTATTTATAAGAACAGATCCATACAGGTAAGATGATATGTTTAAAGGTCTGTCCGTACTTATGACTTTGGATGTGTAAATTACGCTGTTCGTCACCGCCCAATTGAGACGAACACATAGAGCGTAATTTATAATCGACCACGTTATCTGCTCTTTGAGCGCCTTCGTCTACATTAATATTATAAATTTCAGCTTCCCAACCGACCATAAGCCGCTGGTCAAAATTGACAACTTCATCCAATAAAAAGGGAAGTACACGGTTCATGTGTCGCTGATCCAATCCACCAGAAGCGACCACCAGCACATCATCAAAAAAGTGTTTTAGATGCCCTGAACGACGGTGCCAACGAATATGTCGTACCCGCTGCGTTTGCATTCGACCATTAATGCGGACTCTCCTTGTTTCATAATAGTAAGTTCCAGCTTCGCCACTCCAATCGGATTCTGTATGAACATCGAATGTCCAGAAAGGAAGGTAGATGCCATGAAGGTTTTCTAAGGCGGCTAGAGATTTTAATTTATTGGGATGAAAAATACCTTGTCGTATCCATTTATTAAAACGTTGCTCTGCATCGTGTCGTGAAATCTGAAAAGGAATAATACCTTGTGGTTGAATATACCGATGTTCATACCCTTCAAGGTTGACATTAGTAGAACCACAGAAACCACAATTGATATTGACTTTGTCCGCTTCAACCATGAATTTTGCACCGCAACTTTCACAGTCAAAAACCTTCTTATCAAAATTCTCTATGATAACTTCTGCAGTACTTTCTAAAACCTTATCTAAACGCTGTTCAATAACTTGATCATTGGCAGGATTAACAGATTCGGTATAGCCGCAATAAGCACAAGCTATTTTCTTATGTTCAGCAGAGTACTTCAGTTTACTACCACAAGAGGGGCATGAAAAAGCACTCGCTTTTTTTAAATATTCAGTTTCTTCTGACATCTATTGTATAAGGTGATTTCAAGGATTATAACCGACTCAATAAATCCTTTTTCTTCTCATCAAATTCTTTTTTCGTCAATATCCCATCTTTCATCAAAGCGCCTAACTCCTTGAGCGTTTTCATAATTTCCTCTTTGGTTTCCTTTACAGGTTGTTGTTGAGGATTATTTTGATTTTGCTGTTGGTTCATAAACATTTGAGCCATACCAAAACCCATTCCCATTCCTACACCTTCACCTGCGCCACTACCTTCATTTTCAGCAGCTTTTTCAATCGCATTTGCTTGTTGAAATTGCTGGAATTTATTCATATTATCGACCATGTTCATATTGGTCATTTTATCATAAAATTCTTCTACTTCTTTAGGTAAAGAAATGCTAGAAACCTGGAATTTGACAAGTTCTATACCAAAGGGATCGAGGTCTTTTTGTAAAATAGGCGCAACCACATCTCCTAGTTCAGTATATTTGGAAACCATATCCAAAACCGATACACCCGCCTCTGATACAGCTTCTGCAAATTTAGGAGAAACAACATCACGTAGTGTCGCTTCTATTTCTCCAATCTTGAGCGATTGCTTTGTACCCGCATATTCTTTGAAAAACTTTTCGGGATTAGAAATTTTTATAAAATAGACACCAAATGCTTTAACACGAACTTGTTTGAATTCAGGATCTCTTAAAATAATAGGATTCGGTGTTCCCCATTTTAAGTTGGTGAATGTTCTAGTACTTAAAAAATAAACATCACACTTAAAGGGCGATTTGAAACCCATTTTCCAAGAGCGTAAGGTTGTCAAAAGGGGAAGGTTATTGGTCGTTAATTCAAATCTACCTGGTTCAAATATATCTGCCATTTGTCCTTCATCTAAGAACATTGCCATCTGTGATTCTCTTACGGTTAAATTCGCACCGTATTTGATATTGGCATCCTTGTCAGGAAATTTCCACAATACAGTTTCTTTATCCTTTTCTACCCAATCAATGACCTCAATAAATTCTTCTGTGAACAAATCAAATAATCCCATTATTTGTTTTCTTTTTAAGATTTTAAAAAATAAGTTTTTAGTGTATTAAACTAAAGCAGTTGTAGCCTGAAAAATGGCTGTCATAAACTCGCACAGAATTTAATCAAATATTATGAAAACTACAAATTTTTTCGATAAGTAATCGTAAAATATCATATTTCATCGAATAACTATCTATAAGTGCGTTTTGATATGAAATAATTGTTTCGTAGATAATTTCTAATCGTCAAAATGTTAAGTGTTTTCTTCATTCTCGTACGAATTGCTAATTTTAGTTTCAAATAATAGAAAGACATATACACCTAAATAGAACAGAAATGCATAAACAACTCTTTTTAACATTGACGATTATCTTTTTTTTAATGGGCATAGGCTTTTCTGTGAAGGGGCAAGAAACAACTTTAGAAAAAAGAAAGAGTGGCTTTGGTATTATTCCTGCTTTGGCATATACACCAGAAACGGGCTTTACGTTTGGGATACTAGGAGATTATTATTTCGATTTTGCAAAAGGAGATGTTAATGCCCGTATGTCTAAATATCGTTTAATCGCCATTTATACAACCAAAAAACAATTGGTTTTAGAATTTGAAAATGAGTTGTTTACTAAAGGAGAAGACTATTACATTAACTGGAAAATTAAATATGCAAATAATGTCGATCGAGATTATGGTATGGGGAACGATGCTGGAAATATAGTTCGCCAATATTACACCAAAGATGATGAGGTGACCAATGATTTATACAATTTTATTGATTATGAATATCGTTTTTTCTCTTTTAAACCTTTGGTTTTAAAAAGAATCAAAAAAGGATTGTTTGTTGGACTTCAATATCAATATGAAAAAATATGGGATTATAATACACTAGCAGATAGTTTAATTATTCAAGATATTAGTTTGTTTCCTGAATTTTCTACGGAAAGAATTGAAGGAGGTCGTTCTGGTTTAGGCGCTATCGTTGCCTATGATACACGTAAGAATGTCAATAATCCATTAGAAGGCGTTTATTTACAATTTAGGCACGCTAGTTACCTTAAATTTCTAGGAAGTGATTTTCGTTATACGGCACTTTCGTTGGATGCTCGGAAGTATTTTAATGTAAAAGATAATCATACGTTCGCTGTTCGCTTGCTTTCTCGTCAACGATATACGCATTCTAAAGGACTAGAATTACCTATATTTGATTTGGCTAGGCTAGGAGGGAAGGATCAAGCTAGGGGATATTTTGAAGGAACGTACCAAGACGCACAGATGTTATCTATTCAAGCCGAATATCGAATGCCTCTCTGGTTGGATTATGATTCTAAAATCTGGCAGTTTTGGAAGCGTTTAGGAATCGTCGGTTTTGTGAGTAGTTCAAGAGTATATCCTGATTGGGAAAATTTTTCTTTCAACGATATGCGGTATACCGTCGGTGGAGGAATTCGATTTTTGATAAATTCAGAACAAAAACTCAATATTCGGATTGATTATGGGATAGGACTCGACCCAAATTCAGGTTTGGATAAACGACAGTCGGGCTTGTACTTTTTTATAGGAGAATCTTTCTAAGAATTAGTTTAAAATAATTATATTTAGTAATCAATTTTTAAACAGCTTCTTTTATAAACCTCAAAAATGAAAATTTTTCCTACAAACTATTTAAGTCTATCCTTAGTGGCCTTAATTACGATACTCTGCTCATTCATGTGTTCAAACCAAGAAAAAACAAATCAGATGAAACCTAAAAAGAGATTAAAAACGGCAGATAAGATTTCCAAAGATGGTTATAAAATCGTTGCTGCGCCTATTGTACAGACCTCATTTATCAATAAAAAAGGTTTAGCCACTGATAAGAAGGAATATTATCTACGACGATCTATCCAAGATTATTATATTAAACTGTGTGAAAGTAAGATAACGGAAGAAGAACTAACCGCTCATCTTACTACGATTAAGAGCGATATTAAAGTCCTTAAACTAGAGATTGAATATAAAAAAGGCGAATGGGACAATTGTGAAGAAATCCCTGAAATAGTCCAAAGTAGAATAGGGGAGTATGTGATAATTCACAAGATATTATAAGTGTCGTTCCGCATGATAAGACGATCGAACGAGCGGACCACTTTCTACAAAATCAAACCCTTTTTCTAATCCAACTTGTTTAAAGTGAGCAAATTTATCAGGATGTACAAATTCCGATACAGCAAGGTGCATTTTGGTAGGTTGGAGGTATTGACCAATCGTAACCACATCGCAACCATGTTCCTTAAGGTCGTCGAGGATTTGATAAACTTCTTCATCGGTTTCTCCCAAACCTAGCATAAAACCAGTTTTCGTTCGTTTTCCGAAGGCTTTAATTCGTTTGATTTGCTCTAGACTTCTTTTATATTTTGCTTGGGGACGTACTTTACGATAAAGTCGTTCTACGGTTTCCATATTATGAGAGACGACTTCTTGACCACCACTAATCATTCGTTCTAGGGCTTCCCAATTTCCTTTTACATCAGGTATAAGTGTTTCGATTGTAGTTTGAGGGCTAAGTGCTTTTGTTTGGACAACTGTTTGATACCAGATTTCTGCGCCTCTATCCTTTAATTCATCACGATTAACCGAAGTGATAACGGCGTGTTTGACTTCCATGAGTTTTATTGCTTCGGCTACTCGTCTCGGTTCATCGGTATCGTACTCAGGTGGTCGACCTGTCTTTACAGCACAGAAAGAACAAGAGCGTGTACAAGTATTGCCTAAGATCATAAAGGTCGCTGTTCCTGCCCCCCAACATTCTCCCATATTTGGACAATTACCACTCTGGCAAATCGTGTGAAGATTATACTTGTCAACAAGATGTCGGACTCTTTTGTAATCTTCACCAATCGGTAGTTTTACACGAAGCCAATCAGGTTTTCGAGGTTTAGGATTTTCTTTTTGTACAACAGGTAATTCAAACATTATGTAAGATCAAAAATTAGATAAAGTACTAGGAGGATTACAGGTAGAGTATTAATTACCACCGTTTCCCAAACTGCAAAGTTACATAAAGATTAATAAAGAAAGGACGATTATCATCGCTAACTAGAATAGGTAATTTTTTAAAATAAAAATCAACCATAACACCAGCTTCTAGACCTTTAACAAATTCATCAAATGCTCCCCAGTCTAAATGAGCAGCAACGTTTAGATGACCGCCAGGTTGAACAGCAAGCTCATCCCAACCAAACCTAAAGCCTGAATAGCCTTCTATCTTAGAGATATCAAGAAAAATATCATGGTTGTCTTCAGAATATTTTTCTGAACTGACAACGATTCTTCCATCAACAGCATATCTAAGGTCTAAATAATAGGGTTTTAAAATACCGATACTAGGACCAAATTCATAACTAAAACCTACAGCTACACCACGATCCTCTGCTTTTTCTGAAAAATAACGTTTTTCTCCCCAACCTCCACGCAAAACGTAAAGGCTATTTTGTTTGCCAAATATTGTTTTATTCGTAAAGTTTAAAGTATTTGGATCGAGATTAGTATTTTGTCTAAATTCTCTAGGATGCCGCAAACCACCCAATTCGATATGATAAAATTGAGTTTTGTAATATGTTTTAATTCGGGCAATATTCAAACCCAAGGCAAAGTAGCCATGTGTATGAAATTTGAAGTCAACGGTTGTTTCCCTATCGTATACCAGCCCTTTCCTAACCACATTATCAAAACCACTTTGAGCTGTTAATTGTAATGTAGAAATTAACAAAAGTATAGTTAAGATATTTTTTATTGTAAAATAAAGAGGTATAGATTTCTTCATATAAAAAAGTTGTTCACAATAGTACTAGAAACAATTTACAAAAATTAAACTAAAAAAGTCATTATTTAAGAAGTAGAATTCTAAATTTGTACGTCTTTTATATTGAGTAATGTTTGAAATTACATTTTTAAATAATGTGTTAGAGGGGATTATCTACACCAAATCAAAAATGTTATATTTAAACATAGATCCACTACCCATTTAAACGCAAGGATGCGTCCAATTGTTGGAATTTTTCCACGTAATACAAAAATATTATTAAATATGACTTCAAAAGTAGTCTATGAAGGGGATTTAAGAACTTCTGCTACCCATATAAAATCCCAAAACAGTATTATTACTGATGCACCTACAGATAACCATGGCAAAGGTGAAGCCTTTTCGCCTACAGATTTGGTGGCCACAGCTTTGGCTTCTTGTATGGTAACGATTATGGGAATTAAAGCAGATGCCAACAGTTTAGATATTAAAGGTACGAATCTTGAAATTACAAAAGTTATGGCAAGTGGCCCTAGAAGAATCGCAAAAGTAATTATTAAAATCACTATGCCACAACAACCCTTTTCTGAAGAGGATAAAAAACGACTTGAAAAAGCAGCACTTACTTGTCCTGTAGCCCTTAGCCTTCATCCAGATTTAGTACAAGAGGTAGAATTTGAATGGCAATAAATAAAATTACATGAAGATTAAAGATATTACAGCATACTTAGAAGTTATAGCTCCTAATCATTACCAAGAATCGTACGATAATGCAGGATTAATTGTAGGACACCCAAATGATGAAGTTGAGGGGCTGCTTATTTGTCTGGATTCAACGGAGGCAGTTATAGACGAAGCTATTAAAACGGGATGTAATCTGGTTATAGCTCATCATCCAATTGTGTTTAGAGGGATGAAACGTTTTAATGGGTATAGTTATATTGAAAGAGTGGTGATAAAAGCTATTAAGAATGACATTGCCATTTATGCTATTCATACAAACCTAGATAATGTACAGCAAGGGGTGAATGCTAGAATTGCAGAACGTATTGGTTTGAAAAAACCACAAATACTATTAACTAAAAGAGCATTTTCAACAGAAAAAGAGATAGTTGGTTCAGGAATGATAGGGGAATTGGAGAGACCAATGGGAGCTATGGATTTTCTAAACTATCTTAAAGAAGTCATGGAGGTTAATTGTATTAAATATACGAATATTACTCATGAAAATATTCAAAAAATAGCCGTCTGTGGAGGTGCTGGAGGCTTTCTTTTACAGGAAGCGATTGCTCAAAATGCTCATGTTTTTATAACATCGGATTATAAATATCATGAATTTTTCGACGCCGATGGACATATTATTATTGCAGATATAGGCCATTATGAGAGTGAACAATTTACAATTGATTTACTTTTTGAGATTATAAAAAATAAATTTACTACCTTTGCAGTCCGAAAAACAACAGTAAATACCAATCCTGTAAATTACTTATAATAGAATATGGCAAAATCGACAGCAGATTTAACAATTCCAGAGAAATTAAAGGCAATATATGAGCTTCAGGTTATTGATTCTGAACTAGACAAAATTGAAATTCTAAAAGGTGAACTTCCTATAGAAGTTAAAGACTTAGAAGATGAGATTGCTGGTCTACAAACACGTATCAATAATAATAAAGGGGCTATCGATGATCTGAATAAGTCAGTTAGTAATCACGAAGGGAATATCCAAGATTCAAATGCTCTGATTGAGAAGTACAATCGTCAGTTGGATGAAGTGAAGAATAACAGAGAGTATGATGCCTTATCCAAAGAGTTGGAACTTCAACGTCTAGAAATACAATTGTCTGAAAAGAAAATCAGAGATGCAAAGCAAACTATTTCGAATAAGCAATTAACGTTGGAAGCATCTGAAGCTAAATTGTCTCAAAAAGAAAAAGATTTAGAAGATAAAAAAGTTGAATTAGCTAAAATTATAGAAAAAACAGAGAAGGAAGAGGCTAAACTTCAACGTAAATCAGAAAGAGCTCGAAAAAAAATCGAAGATCGTTTGTTGAAAGCTTACGATAAAATCCGTACAACATACAGAAACCGTTTAGCAGTAGTGATGGTAGAAAGAGATGCTTGTGGTGGATGTTTCAATAAAATACCACCTCAGTTACAGCTAGAAATCGGCCAACGGAAAAAGATTAATTCTTGTGAGCATTGTGGAAGAGTACTGGTGGACGATTATATTTTAAATGTTGGGCAGGAAGTGCCTGCTAAAGAGTAATACTACACGAATAGATTTTATATATACACCCTATTATAAAGAACGCTTGGTTAGATAACATTTTATACTAACCAAGCGTTTTGTGTTTGTATGAGTCGTGATATAGAAGGGTTATTTGAACTTTATTAAATATGATTTTTTTGTGAAAATATACTATTCAATATTATTTTGTTTTATCGGGTTAAGCATAAATGCTCAGGATTATTTTGAAATGTCTCCTAGATTAGAAGAGGCTTACAAGAATGTATTGAGTTTGAAATTTTCAAAAGCAGAACAAGCACTTAAGAAGGTAGCAATAGAAGAACCAGATAATGCACTCCAATTTTATGTGGCTAATTATTTAGATATATTAAAAATATATATTGACGAAGATAAAGCACTTTATAAAAAGCTTGATCCGATGCGTTCAAAACGAATTGAGCTTATTAAACGTGGGGATAAAAACTCTCCATTCTTCCTTTTTTCACAAGCCGAGATTAGGTTACAATGGGCAATTGTTAAAGGGAAATTAGGTGAATATTTCAATGCTGCATTAGAAGTGCGACGAGCATTCAAATTATTAGAGGAAAATGCCCATAAATTTCCAGATTTTATGCCCAATAAAAAAAGTTTGGGTATACTCCATGCCTTAGTAGGTACAATTCCTGATGAGTACAAATGGGGAGCTAAACTGATAGGCATGAGTGGTACAATTGCACAAGGACAACGGGAAATTGAAGAAGTACTTCAATATGCTAAAAATCATGAGTTTGCTTTTGAGGAAGAAACGATAGTTATGTATGCCATGCTTTTATTAAATCTTGGAAACAAAGGAGATGATGCTTGGCAAACAATACAATCTACTCGTATTGATCCGACAACTACGCCACTAGGATGTTTTGCCTTAGCCAATGTAGCGATTAGGACAGGTCAAAATGATAAAGCCATTCGCATTTTAAAAAATCGACCTCAAGGAGCAGACTATTATGATTTTCATTTTTTAGATTTGATGCTTGGAGAAGCTAAACTTAATCGTTTGGATACGGATGCTGATAAGTTTATTCTTGGATTTATTGAACAGACAAAAAGTCAGAGTTACATAAAAGAAGCCTACCAAAAACTTGCTTGGTTTGAGTTGATAAATAAGAACATGGATGGTTACCAAAAATATATGTATTTGTGTTCGATTAAAGGGAATACACAAATAGAGTCAGATAAAAAAGCAATGAGAGCTGCTACAACCAAAGAAATACCTAATGTAGATCTATTGAAGGCAAGACTATTATTTGATGGAGGATATTACCAAGCTGCTTATGATATACTAGAAAAGAATACTATTGAATTGTTTTCTTCGCCAAAAAACAAGTTAGAATACACTTATCGAAAGGCTAGGATTTCTCAAGGTCTAGATAAGATGAATATGGCGAAAAAATTATATACTCAAACGATAGAAAATGGACAAAACCAACCTTTTTATTTTGCGTGTAAAGCTGCTTTGGAAATGGGGATTATACATGAACAAGAAAAAGCGGTTAATCTAGCAGCACAATACTTTAAAAAATGCCTTTCAATAAAACCTGAAGAGTATAAAAATAGCCTGCATCAACAAGCTAAAGCAGGGCTAAATAGATTGAAAAAATCTTAATATTTTATTTTTATTGTGTCACAAAATATTAGGTTTTATTACTCTTTTAACTTTATTTTCGGTCTTTAATTTTACAAAAAGATAGGTTAACGAAATTTTTATTTTAGAAATTGTAGCATTTGGTAGGAATTTTGATTGTTTTTTAAATAAAAGTAGTTTTAGAGTTGATATTTTTAATTTAAAATAATACCTTTACTAATATCGTACCCAGAAACAATTGTACTTTTTATTTGGAAAACAATAAAAAATAACTCTTATGAAGCAGTTTTTACTTGTAATTTTTTTATTTTCTTTTTTAACATTAAGTGCTAGTACTGAAATAGTACCTGTTGTAAATGATGATTTATCTATTGTAGACCTTAATCCTATTAAAGAGTTTTACTCTATAAAAATCTATCCTAATCCAGCAGAAGATCACATCCAAATTACAAATAGTGAGAATATCAGAAGAGTAGTTGTTCACAATCTTGTAGGAAGAAGAGTTAAAGAATTTAATAATATCAATAGTGGTGATAGGATGAATATTTCTGATTTGCCTTCTGGCTTATATCTTGTTCGCCTTTGGGATCACAATAAACGAGTAGTGACTACATTAAGATTAAGTAAAAGATAATATTTTATCAAAATATTTAATATAAATGAAAGAGCCAAAAGCATTTGTTTTTGGCTCTTTTTGTTTTGAACTAAAAATCTTCTACTTTTATACTGTTATGGAGCAATTAAGCGAACAAGGTATAAAAAGAGCTGCATTAAGTTTTTTTAAAACGTATTATAAGTTTCGACCTCGAATTAGTGAGACAGAAGCTAGACTTGATGTTGCAGCTACCGATGGGACAATTGCTGATGGACACCTTTCATTTCAAACCTCAGAAAAAGAACACTTTTTAGCAACTTTTGAAGCAACTTCCTTTGCAACTAAGCATGAAGTCTTATATTCTGTTTTAGTGCGAAAGTTTATATGGGATGCTTCGGCTATTGCTGCGCTATGCTTATTATTAGTATTTGCTCATGTCTATATCTACCAACACATTCATATTAGTACTGTTGGTTTTTTTGCTGCAACAGCTTTTTTATTGGTCGCCTATATATTTTTTATATCTGTATTCCTTTTATTGTTTAGAAAAGCTGCTCGATATAGAAGAATCTATGCGATTGAACAATTTAAACTCTACGATGCTGACGAACAATGGGTAGTGATTGGTGAAGATGTATTTGCTAATCCAGCTGATCCTTACTTTAAAGAATTGAAAAAACAATGCATACAGAATGGATTTGGATTATTGAAAATTGAAACGGATTATGATACCCATTTAATCATCAGACCAGCAAAAGAACAAGTTTTAAAGCGTAGAGAAAATCTGACATTTATCGATCAGGCGCAAATCCCATTGGTTAGTTCTGGTTCTAAACTAAGAGAGTGGTTAAAAAAGACAAATGAGAGAATACCTTGGCAGTATCAAAATCGTTTCAAAAATTTTTATTTCAAACAAATATTCGTTGTCGGTGCTGTGTTCACTATAATATCGACTGTTTTTTATAAAGAATATCGAGATAATTTAGATATTGTACACCTTGATAAAGAAGAGTTTATTAAAGAAATTCAAGATTTAAAAACATCAGGAGAGCCTGAAGATAGAAAATACATGGTTGATACTGCTCATATTGCTCTACAATCGGAGGAGGCAGAAGCTAGACGAGAATATTATAGACAAAAAAACAAAACAATTAAAGCACGAGACCTTAAAGATTGGAAACACAATAATACAGTAGATACTTTAGTCAAAAAAGAAAATCCTCTAGAAGAAATTCCCCCACTTAACCCTAAAAAAAACTCGAATGAAGAACCTAAAGAGAAAAAACTAACAGCAATAGAAATTCAAAAAATTGATTACGATAGCTTAGTCAAAAAAACGGCACCAGTAATTGAGCCTACAATAAGTATATCTCCTGATTGCGCTTATTTTAAGAATATTATTGGAGAACGATTTATTGTACAGGATAATGCCTATTCGATTAAAGAGAATGCAGAAAAACGTCAAACAGAACTTAAGAAGCGAGGGTTTGAAGCATATATTATTTGGTTAGATTGTTTTGAAGGCCTTCCACCTTATTATGCAGTCATTTTTAAGCGAATGTTTAAAAGCAGAAAAGAAGCCCAACAATTAGCAAATAGTTACCAACGATATTTGAAAAATAAAAGGTTAGAAACAAGTAAATTGCTCGTACGAGGGATTAAGTTGAAACAAAAATAAACCACTTGAAAATCTATGCCGAAAAAGACGTTCCACAACCACAAGATTCTTTAGCATTAGGATTATTAAACGTAAATCCTCTATTGTTTAGACCACTAACAAAGTCTATTTCTATACCAATCAAATAGATAGCGTGTGCTTTTTCCATAAAAACCTTAACACCTTCTATATCATAGATGTCGTCTTTTTCTTTTTGCTCATCAAATCCTAAAATATAAGAAAAACCTGAACAACCGCCTCCTTTTACACCTATTCTTAGACCATAATCATCTGGTATATTCTGTTCTTCTTTTATTTTCATTAGCTGAGTAATAGCTCCTTGTGTCAATGAAACGGGTTTGTTTAATGTTTCTTTCATATCATTTATGAATTTATAAACTTAAAGTATCTTACAAAGATAGTAACAGTATCTCAAAAAAAATGTTTAAAAAATTATCACTTTATATTTTAGGGAGTAAGACAAGTTAAGTGTTTGTTTAACAGGGGCATTTTTAGCCCAAGGTGTCAAATTTAAACTATTTTATTCTTTTATTCCGTATTGTTTGATTTTTCTATAAAGTGTTCTTTCTGAAATACCAAGTTCCTGTGCTGCCTCTTTTCTCCTACCTCTATGTTTCTTTAAAGCTTTGTCAATCAACTCTTTTTCCATTTCTTCTATAGAAAGATTTTCCTCAACAACTTCTACAGGTTCAAAATGATCATCATTTGGATGATTAATAATAATAGGTTCACTATTAGAAGGAGTGTGATTGTCGTAATTGGGACGAGTAACTTGAGGTTCATTATGTACGACATCTTGAAAATCACGACTGTTGAAACCAGAACTACTTGTACCAACCTTTTGTAAAGATCTTAAACTATTAATATCAGGCACACTAAGATCATTATTTTTAATAAGTTCGAAAATAAGAGACTTCAAATCGTTTAAATCACCTTTCATATCAAAAAGTAGTTTATACAAAATTTCTCTCTCTTGAAAATCTTCTTGGCCATTACCATTTTGTTTTGAACGAAGTGCAGGTAAGTTCCTATCTAATAATTTAGGTAAAAGTTCAATGATTTGCTCACCAGTTACGGCTCTATCTTCACTTAGAATAGAAAGTTGTTCTGCCGCATTTTTTAATTCTCTAATATTACCAGGCCAACCATAATTTTCAATAATGATTTGAGCCCGATCATCTAGGCGGATAGGGTTAGTTTTATATTTATCGGCAAAATCAGCTGCAAATTTTCTAAACAATAAATAAATGTCTTCTCTTCTTTCTTTTAAAGAAGGGACACTAATCGGTACCGTATTCAACCTATAATACAAGTCTTCCCGAAATTTCCCTTTTTTTATTTTATCTAATAAATCTACATTCGTAGCAGCAACAATTCTAACATCGGTTCTTTGAGTTTTAGAAGAACCCACTCTTATGAATTCGCCGCTTTCCAATACCCTAAGCAAAAAAGCCTGAGTATCCATAGGCATCTCCCCAATTTCATCTAAAAAAATCGTTCCACCACTAACCGTTTCAAAATACCCTTTCCTGTCACTTGATGCACCTGTGAAAGCCCCTTTTTCATGTCCAAATAGTTCGGAGTTGATTGTACCTGATGGAATAGCGCCACAATTGACAGCTATAAAGTTATTATGTTTCCTAGGACTGAGTTGATGAATGATTTTAGAAAAAACTTCTTTACCGACACCACTTTCGCCTGTTATGAGTACTGTTAAATCTGTGCTAGATACACGTATAGCGGTCTCCAAAGCATGATCTAGTAAACTGGATTGCCCTACGATACCAAAACGTTGTTTTACAGATTGTATGTTCATGTAATAATTGTGTTCTTTAGAATGACTGACAAAATGTCAATATTACAAAGTTATAATTTTTATCCCCTTTTATTTAACAATTTAAAGATTATAAAGATTAAAAATGATGGAATAATTTTGAAAAGACCATTTTATTACCAAAACTAGGATTATCTTTACCACAAAAATTGGTTCAATGCAAGATGAATACTTATATGGCAAAAGAGGGGTGTCAGCAACTAAGGATGAAGTGCATGCAGCTATCAAAAATTTAGATAAAGGATTATACCCAAAAGCCTTCTGTAAAATACTTCCAGATTATGCTGCTGGAGATGCTACATACTGCAATCTTATGCATGCAGATACTGCGGGTACAAAAACCAGCTTAGCATATTTGTACTGGAAAGAGACTGGAGATTTAAGCGTTTGGAAGGGGATTGCTCAAGATGCTATCGTGATGAACCTTGATGATATGGCTTGTGTAGGTTGTGTAGATAATATAATATTATCATCTACTATAGGTAGAAATAAAAATCTGATTACAGGTGAGGTTATCAGTACTATAATTAACGCCACAGCTTCCTTTCTTGAAGAGTTGAAAAAATATGGTGTCAATGTTCATTTAGCAGGAGGTGAGACAGCAGACGTTGGAGATATTGTAAGAACAATTGATGTTGGTTATACTGCTTTTGCTAGAATGAAAAGAGATAAACTCATTGTGAATAATATTCAAGAAGGAGATGTGATAGTTGGACTCGCTTCCTATGGGCAAGCTATTTACGAAGAAAGCTACAATGGTGGGATGGGGAGCAATGGTTTAACTTCTGCGAGGCATGATGTTTTGAATAAAATCTATGCTGAAAAATTTCCAGATAGTTATGATAAAAACACACCTGAAAAAGTAATCTATATAGGGGATAAAAAATTGACAGATACGCTTATTGTTAAAGGTCAAAAAATCGATGTCGGAAAACTAATTTTATCACCAACAAGAACCTATCTTCCTGTAATGAAAGAAATGTTGAAAAAACATCAAAAAAACATACATGGAATTATACATTGTACAGGGGGAGGGCAGACAAAAATTATTAAGTTTATAAAGGATAAGAAAATAGTTAAAAATAATCTTTTACCTATTCCACCACTATTTGAACTCATCCAGTCTTCTAGTGGAGCATCCTGGAAAGAGATGTATCAAGTTTTTAATATGGGGCATCGGTTAGAGGTTTATCTTCCTGCCAAATTTGCAGAAGATATAGTAAAAATTTCCAAAGCATTCAGTATTGATGCACAGATAATTGGATACGTAGAGTCTGCAAAAGGAGAAAAAGTTGAAATTAACAATACCTATGGAAGTTTTTTATATGGATAAAGTTTAATATTTAGCTATTTTTTCTCATTTTTGTAAAACTTAGCCCCTTTTACTCAAAACAGGCTCGATTTTTGCGAGTATTTTCCAGATTAAACCTAATGACGTCCGTCTTTATTTTTTAAGTTTTGAAATATCACTTCATCAATGAAATTTCGTATTACACTATCCCTTTTTCCTATCTTATTTTTGGTCAGCCAAACGTTTGCTTTTAAAGCAGATAACCACTCAACATTTACCAAAAGTGTGCATCTATCAGGTAAGGTGAAAGACCCTATCACATATGAACTAAAACTAAAGTTCAAAAAAGACCCGATTACAAGCGAGGTACAAGAGCTAACAGTGCCTGTTTCTGTTAATGGTAATTTTGATATTACATTTAACTTAGGAGAAGATGCTAGCTTAGTTCATTTAGAATATAATATGAATTCTTATGAAGTATACGTTGAAAATAGAGAGCATTTAAAACTTTATTTTGAAGGAAAAAACTTCCCCTATTCCTTGACTTTTGAAGGTTCTAGGTCAAAGCATAATACTTTTTTGAAAAGTTATAGACAACGTTTTGAAAAGTTTACAGATAACTTTATACAATACGAGTTGTCAAATCGTTCAGCAATGGATTATTTTAATTTTATTAGCAATATCCATCAGCAAAAGAAACGTTTTTATGATTCCTACGATTACGAACATAAAAAGTCATTTACAAAAGCTTTTCAAAATTACATCTTCGCAGATATAGAATATTGGAAAGCGTATAATTTGATTCGGTATAAATGGGAGTATCCTTCATATAATGGCTTGTCTTCAAATTATAGACTTCCAGTGCCATATCATAATTATCTTTCTTCTGTTAATATCAATAACGAAAATGCACTTTCAAATCCTTATTACCAATACTTTGTCCGTTTTTATTTAAAATATAGAGAAGAAAATCCTGCAAAAGTTACTAGAAAAATAGCTGTCCAAAAAAATATTTTAAAGAGAGTACCTGTTGTCGATGTAGATAATATCAAAATAAGAAAAAATCCAATTAACCCAGCTCCTGTAACATTATTGAATAAAGGATATGAATTAATTTATTTGAATGAAGAAAGTCCAAATAAATATACCTATACGATCCAAAATACAAATAAAACAGAGCCGTTTTTTAAAGTCCAAACGCTTGACGGGCTAGTAGGTTGGATATTTGGCGGAGGAGTGAGATGGGAAGAAAAAATCGAAACAAAGACTGTTTATGAAACAATTGAAGTTGATGGAGAAAAAAATGATGATAAATTCAAGCAAAGTGTACTAAAAGGAAAAGTGCATTATTTTGTTCTTGCTAACGAAATGTATAATCGTTGTATGAGCGAACCCACTCGACAGATTAAGAAAGATATTAATCGTTTTTTAAGGATGAATCCTTACAGACAATATGATGACGTTGTTCAAAATGCGTTTACAGCTGCCGAACATAAGGAATTAGGTGTATATACTGCATCAAATTCAATACTTAGTCAAAGTACACCCGTAAAACGAACAACAGTTCCTAGTAGTATGAAGGTTGTAAAACCAATTAAAGAAGAATTGCCAAAGTACTCTACTGCATTGCCTAGTGTTAAAAAAAATACAGATGATATTGTAATTACACAGTCTAAAGCAATACCTAAAAAAGAAGTGATTACAGAGGCGATGCCAAAAGTAACACCCTCTACTGTTGAGAAAAAAGAAATATCTAAAATTACTACACCAACAGTTAGAACACAAACTAAGACCCAAATACAAAAAAATACGCAAACTCAGCGCAAGACAACTGTTCCTAAAGCTACTACAAGTAAGATTGTAGCCTCTACTCCTGTAACAAACGGAATGCCTAAAGTTGAACCTAATAATTCAACACAACCATCAGTTGTTACAACACAACCTATCGTTAAAAAAGAACCGACTAAAAAAGTTATTCATGGGCCTCAGAGACCTATAGGTAGCCCTAATCAACCTAGTAGAATCATAGTTGATCCTAAATTAAAAGAACGAGAAAGAGCATCGGGGATAAGTGCAGATATTTTGAAGGAGTTAGATAATGCTGCTAAATATAATGTGGATACTCAAAGTACTACGAGAACAACACAGCAAACTACAACTACAACTCAAATTAGAACAACAACTGTTAATTCTTCGGGTGTTACTCAAAATGCCTATGTAGAGATTGACGCTAGACCAGAAGTGAGACCAACTATAGGAACAGCTTTTCGAGGTTCGGTTGAAAATCATAGAGGTTATCAATTGAAACTTATCATTTATAAAAATCCAATTAACTACGAGGAAAAAGTATATAATTTACACCTTAAAAAAGAAGGCTATTTTACTACAAAATTATACCTAACTGAACCAGTATCAGGTAAATTGGTTTATGGTGGTAATAAAGTTGACGTTTTCTTAGAGCCAGGAGATGATTTGAGTATTTATTTTGATGGTACAAAATTCATGGAGTCTTTATACTTTTCAGGACAAGGTTCTAATCATAATAATTTCTTAAAACAATTAAATAAGCAATTTAAAAAAGAAGATAAAACAATTCGCCGTAAGGTAGAATATGCAAAAATAGGAGATTTTAAAAAGGCTGTTGAAGAGATCTATGAAGCAAAAAAACAACTTTTTGCTCAAATTAGTGGACAACGACCATTTAGTTCAAAATTTTATGAATATGCTAAAGCGGAAATTGATTACTGGTATGCTTATGAGTTGATCAACTACCCATGGGAACATCCAATCTATAAAGATCAAGAAGCTCCTATGAGTGTTCCAAAAAATTACTACAACTTTATGGATCGAGTAAATAGCTCGGCATATGGAGCACTACCTAGTAAGCATTACACCAATTTCTTGTATGTTTTCTTTGATGATAAAGCTAGAGAGCCTGAAAATTTTGGTTTGACTAAAGCTGAAATTGCGAGTAAATATCTTTCTGGAGAAGCCCTTGAATATATGAAAGCTAAAGAGTTAGTGTTAGAATGTCAGAGAGGAAGAGCAGGGGAGATGGGATATGAAATTTTAAGTTTCTTAGATCAAGCATCATATCCTGTTTATAAGGATGTTGTGAAAATGGTTTATAATGAAACAAAAGGTTTGTTAATTGGAAAACCCGCACCAGAATTTAATCTAGTAGATGCAGAAGGCAATGAAGCAAAATTGAGTGATTTTAGAGGAAAAGTAGTCTATATAGATTTTTGGGCGACTTGGTGTCAATATTGTATCAATGATTTTCCGAATGCTAGAAAATTAAAAGAAGACTATGAAGGGAAGGATATTGTTTTCTTATATGTAAATATGGACGAAAGTAAAAAAACGTGGGAAAATTTTGTTAAAAATGTACATATAGGTGGTAAGCAATTATACGCTGATGGTGGGATGTCTTCTGATATAGCAAAATTGTATGGTGCTAAGCGCTTACCTTATTGTGTAATTATTGATAAAGATGGAAATGTAGCCCAAAGTCCTGCAAAACGTCCAAGTCAACCAGGGGTGAAAAGTCAAATTAATCAATTATTATACTAGGGACAAATGCCCATTTTTAGAAAAGCTTTAAAAGGAATAATCATTAGTACTACTATTGTACTAATGATTATTTTAATTTGTAATATATGGGTCAATTATTCTACTCAGCAACAAATTTTTGATGAAGCAGAAAAAATTCCCCCTCGTTCGGTAGCACTTGTATTAGGAACAATCAAAAAGCTAACAAATGGTAATACAAATCGATATTTTAAATACCGAGTAGAAGCTGCTGCCAAATTATATCATGCTGGTAAAGTAAAGCATTTTATAGTGAGCGGAGATAACCATCGAAAAGGTTACAATGAGCCTGAAGATATGCAAATATCCTTAATAAAATTAGGTGTTCCAAAGTCAGCTATCACACTAGATTATGCAGGGTTTCGAACCTTAGATTCTGTCTTGAGAACAAAAAAAGTGTTCCAACAAGATAAAATAATTATTATTTCCCAAAAATTTCATAATACAAGAGCCTTATTTATTGCCAATCAATATGATATTGATGCGATTGCTTTTAATGCTCAAGGTACAAAATATAGAAATCGTAGAAATGAATTGAGAGAATATTTAGCTAAAGTGAAAGCTGTTTTCGATATTTACATCTTGAAAAAGCAACCTAAGTTTTTAGGTGAAAAAATTAATATTAAAGTTTAATAATACTTAATCCAATTAGAACCATTCAAATTTTCTACATAAACAACGGATAAATTAATAAAACAAAAATGAAAAGACTGAACATTGCCGCAGGGAACTGGAAAATGAATAAAAACTATGAAGAGGGGGTTGACCTGGCTAAAGCTATTACAGCACACGAAGTAAAAGATAGCCATACAATGGTTATATTAGGCACGCCATTTATACATTTAAAAACAGCCGTAGAAGTGGCGAAAGCAAACCCAAACGTTAAGATTGCTGCTCAAAATTGTCATCAATTAACTAAAGGAGCATATACAGGAGAAACATCAGTAGATATGATTCGATCAGTAGGCGCAGAGTTTGTTATTTTAGGACATTCTGAAAGGAGAGCTTATTTTGCAGAGAACAACGAATTGCTAGCTCAAAAAGTAAATACTGTATTAGCTGCAGATTTAAGACCTATTTTTTGTTGCGGGGAAGCACTAGAAATCAGGGAAGCGGGAACACATATTGAATTCGTTGCGCAGCAACTCAAGGAAAGTTTATTTCATTTAGACGGTGCTGCGTTTGCTAAAGTCGTAATCGCATATGAACCAATATGGGCGATAGGCACAGGAGTAACAGCTTCTCCTACACAAGCTCAAGAAATGCATAATGAAATCAGACAGCTCATATCAGATAAATATGGTGCGGATATTGCTAATGCGACAAGTATTCTTTACGGAGGAAGTGTAAAACCAGCAAATGCTAAAGAGATATTTGGACAGCAAGATGTTGATGGGGGATTAGTAGGAGGAGCATCATTAAAAGCGAATGACTTTATTCAAATTATTGATTCTTTTTAAAAGAAATAATTCAATTACAGGCTAAAACCTTAGACTTTATATAGGACTTTGATAAGTGCATCCCAAGCCTGTAATTGAATTCTATGAAAATTTAAAGAAAAATTCCTAACTTTGGGATGCTCCCCCCTACATCATACCAATAATTTTAAGAGTGGTCTAAATTACAAGCCTTACTTGCTTGACAAATGCTTATTTAATTTAATATCATGCTTATGAGAGGAGTGTTTACAACATGTTTATTTACGTGTATTAGCTTTGTATTGTTTGGACAACAGTTTAGTCAATGGACACAATACAGAGATATGACCGCTAGTTTTAACCCAGCAGCAATTTCCAAAAACTATCTTTACTTTGACTACGGGCTTAATTTTAATTTAAATCATCGAACCCAATGGGTAAATATTGAGGATGCCCCTAAAACCCAGATTTTTAATGTTGACTGGATGCTATCCAATAGTAATGCTTTATTAGGAGGACAACTTATTAATGACCAAAGTGGAGCAACAGGTTTTACTGGAGGATTTTTACGGTTTGCTTATATCTTAGGAGATGTTGATGATTGGGGAATATCAGTAGGTCTCCAAGCAGGTATGGTACAGTATAGGATTCGATTAGATGGAGTTGAGTTTCGAGATCAAGTTAATTTAGATAGTGAAACACTCAATCAATGGTATCCTGATTTTGGACTAGGAGTATATTATTATCAATTTTTAAATGGTCGAAATGGTGATGATTTGCTATTTGCAGGAATATCTATTCCTCAAACATTAGGACTGGATCTTACTTTCTCGGATACAAATAATGATTTTAATACTAAAAGAGTTCAGCACTTCTATGGTTTTGTAGGATGGCGAAACTACGTTTATGAAAATGGATTTATTGAGCCTACACTAAGGGTAAGTTATGTTCCTAATGCACCTGTAAATATCGGTATTAATGTTAAAGCCCAACTCGTTGAAACCTTTTGGATAGGTGTAGGAGGAGCAACAAGTAGGACGTTTCATGGAGAATTCGGTTTAATGATTGGTGAAATTATGCAATTGGACAATACCGATATTCGATTTGGATATAGTTATGATTATTCTTTTAATAGTTATGGTGCATTTTTCGGAGGTTCTCATGAATTAAGTTTAATGTTATCCATAGATAATGCAAAGCATTAGACAAAATAATTAGAAGTTTTTTATATAATAAGTTCAAATTATCTCAATCATTGATTATTTTTGTTATAAGGAATTTTATTTCATAAAAATTCTTCATCGTTTGAAAAAACATACAAAATAGAAATTCTGTCGGACTTCACTATCAAAAATTGAAATTTCTATCCCCTCTAGACAATTGATATATAGATTATTCATTTTGTAAATAGTTGAAAATTATTAGCAATGCCCAAGCATTTATGACTAATTATTTTTTAATCTATCTTGATTGTCAATAAATCATATGAATTTCAAGTAGTGATTTTCTACAGGAAATAGCGTTAGGTTTACCTAATTACTTAAGCACTTACAATTGATTACCCTATATAATTTTTAATGGTATTTGAATTAATACCACTAATTTAACCAAGAAATAGGCAGAAGAATTTTACTCTTGTAGATAAAATTCTTGGATCCCCTTCATTTTATGAACCTATCTTTACAAATAACACACAATGAGGTTTATTCTTTATTTAATTGTATCAGTTGCTTTTATGGAAATTGGATTGGCTCAATCTATTCAAAATCCTGTAAAATCTGTTAACAAGTTTAAACAATCACAAATTACAAAGAGTCGTACAATTCCGAACTTTACAGAAAAAAAACCAACATCTAAAATAATTGATTTTTCAAAAAATGGAATGAAGAGATTTTCAGACAAAAATGTTGGAGAGTCATTAGTTAAGACATTGAATCTGAGAAAAGGAGTTGATAGTTATAAATTATTGAAAACAACAAATACTAAAAATCAAACTAGTATCCAACGTTTTCAGCAATACTATAAAGGCGTAAAAATTGAGCATGGTCAAGCGATTGCACTAGCTAAAGCAGGAAAGTTATCGTTTATAAACCATAATTTTTATACAATAAAAGAAATCGCTACTCAGCCTACCTTAAATAAATCAGCCGCTTTGACCGCAGCTCGTAGTAGTTTTACAGGTAAGGTAGAGCCACTAAATAATACAGTTCCTCAAGGGGAGTTAGTTTTGATAGAAGAAGCTAATCAATTTGGAAACGCTCTAAAATTAGCATATAAATTTACGTTATCTTCTTTGAAACCATTAGCAACAGATGAAGTATTTGTTGATGCTCATACAGGTGAAATTATATATAGAAACCCATTATTAAGAGCCTGTTTTCACCATTCAGATATCCATGAACACCAATGTGGAGAAAAAGAAAAAACTGAAAAGTTAAACACAACAACTTTAATTGCTGGAACTGGTGCAACTCGTTATAGTGGTACACAAACAATAGAAACAACACAACAAGGGGGAAATTTTGTACTTAGAGATCCTACTCGAGGAGGTGGTATCCAGACGTTTAATTCTAATTTAACACCAGATAAAAATATATCTAGTTCAAATGTAACAGATTTTACAGACAATGATAATAACTGGACACAAGCTGAACATAGTGCAAATCTAGATCAGATTGCACTTGATGTTCATTGGGGTTCTATGGTAGTTTATGATTTTTGGAATAATGAAATGGGGCGAAATAGCTTTGATGATAATGGAGCAATAATAAAGAGTTATGTCCATTACAGATCTTCAACAGATAGTTCTTTTGATTTTGCTTACTGGACAGGGTTTGATATGCTTTATGGAGACGGAACAAGTTTCGATCCTTTAGTAAGCCTTGATATTGTTGCCCATGAAATCGGACATGGAATCTGCCAGTATACTTCAGGGTTAAACTACCAAGGAGAAACTGGAGCTTTAAATGAAGGGTTTAGTGATATATGGGCAGCGACTATTGAACAATATGCTTTAGATAATTTTACATTACCAGATAGTAAAAATCCATGGCTTATAGGAGAAGAGATGTCAAGCCTTAGATTTTTTTTACGTAGTATGGAAAACCCTAATTTAAAGAATGCACCAGATACTTATGAAGGAGAATTTTGGAAAGATACTTCAACAGGAAGTTTTGATAATGGAGGAATCCATTTTAATAGTAGTGTCTTAAACTATTGGTATTACTTATTAGTGATGGGAGGAGTAGGAGTAAATGATAATGGAGATAATTATGCTGTAAATGGCCTTGGATTTGAAAAAGGAAGAGATATTGCATATCAGACAGAATTAAATCTTACATCAACAGCTAATTTTGCAGAAGCTCGAACAGTATCATTGGCTGCTACTGCTGCTTTATATGGGAATTGTTCTGATGAGTATAAAACTGTAGCTGATGCTTGGTATGCAGTTGGTGTAGGCAAAGTCTTTGATCCTTGTGAAGAGCCTTACCTCAATTTTTACCCAAATACAGCTGTTGATGTATGTATTGGTGAGTCTATAACTATACAGAATCTTTCAAGTAATACAGATGGAAATTGGTCTTGGTCTTTTTCTGGTTCTTCTAATCCAATACCTTCAAACTCTACTAGTAAAAATCCAATAATAAATGTTGCAAATTCAGGCAATTTAATAATAACTCTAACCTCATCTAATCCAGCAGGAAGTAGCTCGACTTCATATACAGTTAGTGTAAGAGTCTTGCCTACAGCTGATCCAAATTGTAGTACTCCTTCATGTACAGAACCACTAGTTAATGGAGATTTTGAAGCAGAAAATACAGCATGGACTGAATATTCGTTATCAGGATTTCCTATTATATCAGGAGTGACTCAAGGAGCAATTGTCAATAATGGTTCATTTTGTGCATGGATGGGAGGTGCAGAGGGAGAAGTAAATGTTCTAAGTCAAGAAATAACAATTCCTGCTAATGCAACGACAGCGCAATTAGATTATTACTTTTTAATATTATCAAATGAATGGTTTTGCAGTAGCGATTGGGCAGCAGTAGGCATTGATGATAATTTAGATGGCACATATGAATTAAAAGAAAGATATGATATGTGTAGCGCTTTAGCTATGAACAACTACGAACAAGCAAATATTAATCTATTAGAATATAAGGGAAAGACAGTTAGAATTGGATTTTTAGCAAGTAATGATTCAGAACCTGCTACTGCAAGTAGTTTTTTTGTAGATGATGTGAATGTAACGATTTGTCAAAAGGGTGATCCTTCTTGTATCCCACCAAGTGCGGATTTGGCTATAAGTAGCAATGAAACAATGGTTTGTTCTGGTGAAAGTGCTGCAATAACAATTGAATCTAGTGAAGAAGGTATTGTATATCAATTAAGAAATGCTGCGACGAATATAAATGTAGGAAGTTCTAAAAATGGAAATGATGGCTCAATTACATTTACGGTTTCAAATATTACAACTAATACCACGTATAATGTATTAGCTGAAAGAGTAGGAGTTGATGATTGTTCTGTAGAATTAAACCAAACTATAACTATTTCAATAGGAGGAAATGACTGTCCAAATTCGTGTCCTACGATTCCTAATGCACCTACAGGTAGTAATGTTGTGACTTGTAGTGGTGAAACTATTCCAGCGTTAAGTGTCTCTGTTAGTGCAGGATTACAGGTGAATTGGTATAGCGCCTCTTCTGGAGGTACTCCATTGGCAACGAATACAATAACATATAACACCACTACTGCTGGAACGTACTATGCAGAAGCGATTGATCCAGTATCAGGTTGTACATCAAGCCGAAAAGCTATTTCTTTAATAATTAATCCTGTTCCAACATTTCAGGAACAGAATAAAAATTGTAGTGCTGATTTATTAACTTATCAAGTGACAATTAGTAGTAATGCTACAAATGTTTCTAGTAATCTGGGAACAATTTCTAATAATGGAGATGGCACCTTTACAATCAGTAATGTTCCAAGTAATTCTAACGTAAACTTGACGATTATAAATAGTGTAAGCTGTTCTAGAACAGAAACAATTACGGCACCAGACTGTGTTTGTGATGTTGTAGCAGCACCTATAGGAAATGATGTGATAGGATGTAGTGGAGAGACGATACTACCATTGAGTGTAAGTGTAGGAGCAGGATTACAAGTAAATTGGTATAATTCCTTATCCAGCAATACAGCACTAAGTACAAATTCTACGACTTATTCAGCAAATACGGCGGGAACATATTATGCAGAAGCGGTTGACCCGTTAACAGGTTGTACATCAAACCGAAAAGCTATAACATTAACAATTAATAATTCACCAACTTATCAATTTCAGGATAAATCTTGTAGCATTGATTTAAGCACTTATCAAGTAAGTATTAGTAGTAATGCAACCAATGTAACCAGTAGTTCGGGTAATGTCGTAAATAATGGAGGTGGTTCTTATACCATAAACAATATACCCAGTAATACCAGTATCATCTTAACGTTATCAAATGGTTCAAGCTGTACAAGAACGGAAACGATAACACCTGCTGATTGTAGTTGTGAACCTGTGGCGATCCCCACAGGAAATGATGTGACGGTATGTGCTGGAGAGTCGATACCACCATTGAGTGTAAGTATAGGAACAGGACTACAAGTCAATTGGTACAGCTCTTTGTTAAGTAGTACAGCCTTAAGTACAAATTCTACAACCTATTCGACAAATATAGCAGGAACATATTATGCAGAAGCAGTTGATCTAACAACAGGCTGTACGTCTGATCGAAAAGCCATTACATTGACAATTAATGCATTGCCCACTTATACGGAACAGGATAAAATATGTAATGGAGATCAAGGGACTTACCAAGTAACAATTAGTAGTAATACAATAGATATTTCTAGTACAGTAGGTAATATTACAGATAATGGAAATGGAACACTTACTGTTAGTAATATTCCATATAATACAGATATTGAACTAACCTTGACAAGTTCTACAAATTGTGAAAGAATCGAGACAGTAACAGCACCAGATTGTGGTTGTTTGCCTATTGCAGCACCTATTGGAACAGCTGTTACGGTATGTAGTGGAGAGACGATACCACCATTAAGTGTAAGTGTAGGAACGGGACTGCAAGTCAATTGGTATAGTTCGGTATCAAGTAGTACAGCCTTAAGTACAAATTCTACGACCTACTCAGCAAGTACGGCTGGAACATATTATGCAGAAGCGATTGATCCAGTAACAGGCTGTACATCATCCCGAACAGGAATCACTTTAAACATCAATTCTTTACCGATTTATCAAGAAGGCAGTAAAGAATGTAGTGCGGATTTAAATACCTATGAAGTAACAATTAGTACAAATGCTTCTAATGTATCGAGTAATGTGGGAACAGTATCGAATAATGGAAATGGGACATTTACAATTGTTAATATCTCTAGCACCACGAATGTGAGTTTAACGCTGATAAGCGGCGCAAACTGTACCAGAACAGAGACAATAACAGCACCAGATTGTGGTTGTTTGCCTATTGCAGCACCTATTGGAACAGCTGT
>JAHDBJ010000022.1:0-44640 GCA_020630435.1 Saprospiraceae bacterium | reverse complement strand
AGGCAGTAAAGAATGTAGTGCGGATTTAAATACCTATGAAGTAACAATTAGTACAGATGCTATAGTCGTCGAAAGCAGTATAGGTTCAGTATCAAGTAATATGGATGGTAGCTATACTATTAGCGATATAACGAGTGGAACAAATGCAGTAATTACATTATCTAGTATATCAAATTGTACAATAACAGAGACCGTAACAGCACCAGACTGTGGTTGTGCTATAATTGCTGCACCTATAGGAGATGATGTTACAGTATGTAGTGGAGAGACAATACCAGCATTAAGTGTAAGTGTAGGAACAGGTTTACAAGTAAATTGGTATCGTACGGCTTCTAGTACAACAGTAATAGCAATGAATTCTACTATATATGAAGACAATACAACAGGAATATATTATGCAGAAGCAGTTGATCCATCTACAGGTTGTACTTCATCACGTACAGCAATCACCTTAACAATAAATCCATTACCGAGTTATCAAGAAGGGAATAAAGAATGTAGCGTAGATTTAAGTACCTATCAAGTCACAGTTAATTCGGATGCTTCCAATATATCTAGTAGTGCAGGAACAGCTGTAAATAATGGTAATGGAACATTTACTATCAATAATATTCCAAGCAATACAAATATTACAGTAACCTTAGAAAGTGCAGAAAACTGTACCAGAACAGAGACAATTATTGCTCCTGATTGTAATTGTGAACCAATTGTAGAACCAATTGGAGATAATATTTTTGTATGTGCTGGCGAGACGATTCCTCCATTAAGTGTGAGTGTAGAACTGGGGTTGACTGCAAATTGGTACGATACTGAAACAGGAGGAACTGTATTAGCAACTAACACTACGACATATATAACGAATACAGCGGGAACATATTATGTAGAGGCATTTGACCCTCAAACAGGTTGCACCTCCCGAAGAAAATCAATTAGATTATTAATAAACGCACTTCCAACGTATCAAGAAGGGAATAAGATATGTAATATAAACCTGAATACATATGAAGTAATGGTCAGTAGTGATGCAGCAACGGCAGATAGCAATATTGGAACGGTTATAAATAATGGTAACGAAACATTTACTGTAAAAGATATTCCAAATGATTTGAATGTAGAAATAACACTAACAAGTAGTGAAAATTGTTCTAGAGTAGAAGTGATTACACCAGCAGATTGTGATTGTGGAGTGATCAATGCACCTATTGGAGATGATATTTTAGTATGTAGTGAAGAGACGATACCATCTTTAAGTGTAAGTGTAGGAACTGGCTTACAAGTTAATTGGTATAGTACAGAAACAGAAACTGTATCAATAGCAACGAATTCTACGACATATATGACGAATACAGCCGGTACATATTATGCAGAAGCAATTGACCCTTCAACAGGCTGTACTTCATCTCGCACGCCAATAGCCTTAGTCATCAGCTCATTACCAAGTTATCAAGAACAAACAAAAGACTGTAGTGGAGATTTAAACACCTATCAAGTAACAATAGGCAGTGATGCCTCTACAGTATTGAGTAGTGGAGGAACAGTACTCAATAATGATAATGGAACATTTACGATTAGCGATATTCCAAGTGCTACAACTGTAACCTTGACTTTAACCAATGAGGCAAATTGTACAATAACGGAACTGGTAACAGCACCAGATTGTAGTTGTGGCTCAATTGAAGCACCCCTAGGAGATGATATTACAGTATGTAGTGGAGAAACAATACCACCTTTAAGTGTAAATGTAGGAACTGGACTGCAAGTAAATTGGTATAGTTCATCAACTAGTACATCACCTTTGATAACGAATTCTGCAACATATCTAGCAAATACAGCAGGAACATATTATGCAGAAACCGTAGTTCCAGAAACAGGATGTGCTTCACCAAGAACGGCAATAGTTTTGACCCTCAATTCATTACCTACGTACCAAGAAGGAATGGAAGAATGTAGTCTAGATACAGATACCTATCAAGTAATGATTAATAGTGATGCTGTAATGGTATCGAGTAACTTAGGGATTGTGGTAGATAACAGTGATGGGACATTTACTATAAAAGATATTCCAAATGATTCAAGTGTAGAAATAACTCTTACAAATAGTGAAAATTGTTCTAGAGTAGAAACGTTTATTGCTCCTGAATGTGCGAGCAACAGTAGTGATTGTTCTAATTCTACAACGGATGAGTTGAAGGCAAATGCAGGAGAAGATCAAGAAACCTGTGATAATGTTTTTCAATTGAATAGTAATTTACCAACTAATACAACAGGAATTTGGACAACAAATTCTAGTGCAGTTATTGATAATCCAAATACATTTGATACTAGAATAACTAACATTTCTGAACCTGGTGAGTATATATTTATTTGGACGCTATCGCTCAATGACTGCCCTGATTTTTCGACAGATACAGTAGTTATTACAAAAACGGAAAATAGAGTTGAAGCAGTAGATGATTTTATAGCTGCTATAAAAGGTAGACCCATAGAATTTAATATTTTAGATAATGATATTATATCCTCAGGTGAAATAGAAATAGAGATTTTGACAACTATTAAGTATGGAATCTTACAAGATAGAGGCAATGGTAACTTTGTCTTTATTCCTAGAGGAAATTTTGAAGGAGATATAGAATTTGAATATGAAATTTGTGATAGAAATTGTCCAAACGGCTGTGCTATAGGAACAGTTCAAATAAATATTAAAAAATTGATTAAACGAGGGCATGGACATTCTATTGGATTGACACCAAATTCTCCTGATGGAACTAATCAGACCTTAATTTTTGATAATATTTTTGAGAATCCTAATAATGAGTTGATAATAGTCAATCGATGGGGAGATATTATATACAAAGAAAGTAACTACAATAATGATTGGTCTGGAACAAATCAAGATGGTGAGCCTCTACCTTCTGGAACGTATTATTTTATGATGCGATTTGATGTAAATAATGGAGAACTATTATATGGAACAATAACTATTTTGAGGTAACCCATTTTATGCGTTCTCGCATAAGAATGGTTCCTAGATGGTTTTTGCCTTCTCCTGTTCTTCCAATACCCCAATAATTATCATAGGGAGAATTCTCTATTAATAATTCATCTTCGGTATTTATTAAGACGTTTCTAGCTGTATCGTTTAAATTAAATTTAAGTGATACGGCTAGAGTCATTATTTTGTTTTTCATTCGTTCCCAGTCTTCTCGAATAGGAATTGCTCTAGTTTTACCTAGATCGGCTGCAATTTTAGGTGTATCGGCTTTACGAATTTTATTGCAATAGCTTTCATCTTCAAATTTATGCGTTTGATAAAAATGTTCTACAGTAGGATAAAATAAACCATCATGTTCAAAGCCATGTGCTGAAAAATTAGAAAGTTCACCATATTTAGCATTTGCAGCGTAGAAATATATCGCTTGTCCAAAATCAGTAGTTAATTCGCACTTCTCTGTTATATCAATAGGATTTAGGGTGATATAAAATGCTTTATTTTCTAATTCAAAGTCGTTTAAAAGAGTAGGAGAGACGTCATCTATTTTAATAATTTTATCTAAGGGGTTCACAAGTAAAGAAATACGGAAACTTGTTTCTGAAGGTAGTGTAATAGGAATTGATTGTTCAGCGTTTTTTTTGAAAAAAATCAGATTTCCAGATATAGGAAATACTGTTTTATAATTAGTATAAGGCAGGAGCATTTTCAATTATTTTATTATAAAAAATGGGCTTGTAGAATCACTACAAACCCATACTAAACTTAAACTTTGTAGTTTTAAGGCGTAACAATTAATTTTTGAACATCAATTTTCCCATCAACAGTTAGACGGATAAAATAGGTGCCGCTAGGTAATTGATGTTGATATTCAAAACGATGTTTGCCAATAGTTTTTCTTGTATTTGTCATGGGCTGTGCTATAACTTTTCCAACAAGATCAATAATCTCTATTGAAACAGCTTTCGCATTTTCTTTAAGAGTATAAGCAATATTTAAAGCTCCAAAATTAGGGTTTGGGGTTATAGATAAATCGTAGGATTGTAAATTTGGTCTAAAAATAGATGTCGCTTGCGTATAAACACCGCTAGGACGAGCTATTTGTTTAGTTGTATAAATTCTAAATTCGCCAGGTTCTAGCGTAATCGATTGTGTAAGATCGGTAAGCTCAAAACTTGTGCCTGACATATAATTATACCAAGTACCTACTTCTTGGAAAGTAAAGTTTACGGTCTTACTAGTCAAATCAAAATTTCCAATAATGGCAACGTCCATCGAAGAATGATTAATCTTAATGTTTTTAACGGGAACATTATTTCCAACATTCATTTGAATATTATTCCCCGTAAAGGCAAGATCGCTTTTTAGGTGGATTAAGTCTCTTGTAATATCATAAAGGAGTTTTCGATTAGCTTCTTCAAAGTAGTTCCACCGTATTGGTTTTTCACCTGTTCGTCCGTTAAAATCTATACTAACATCATAGCCAACTTCCCCAAACTGCCACAGCATTTTAGGACCAGGAATCGTGTAAAAGAAAGCGGTAACTAAGGCTTGTCTTTCCAATGCAGTTGCCAAATCCTTGATATTATACCCTCCATTATTTTTTCCTTCATTTAGGTTGCGGTACATCAACCGTTCTTCGTCATGGCTTTCCATATAAGCAACAACATTGGGTTCAGACCAACCTCGCTGCAAATAGGATGACCAAGAAATATCAGAGCTAGCTACATTACCTGTAGAACAATCACTATAATCATGATTAGAATTCCCCCAAAGCATAAACCCATAATCTGATAATTCTTTTTCTTCTTGATTATTACCAAAATGCTCTAGTATAACGAAGAATTCACTATCTAAATCCCAGATGACGTCTGCCATTCTTTTTAAAATAGCAATTCTAGTAGCATCATAATCACCAGCATGAAATGGTTTTCCCTCATTTTGAGTAAATCCTTTTGTCAAATCAAAGCGATAGCCATCTATATTATATTCTTCCATCCAGTAACGATTACATTTATCCAAATAATCTTTAGTGTATTGGCTCTCGTGGTTAAAATCGTTGAAAACACTAAAATCGTGCGGCGCATCAACGTTTAACCAAATATTATCTGGAGAGGGCTTATTCGTAGCATCATTCCAATACAGACGCCCTATAGGACTTAAATAACCATCAACATGATTGTAGACCACATCAAGAAATACGGCAATACCTCTTTTATGACACTCATCGACAAAGCGTTTGAAGTCATTTTTTGTTCCATAATATTTATCTAAAGCGGTATGGTAAGAAGGATTATATCCCCAACTACTGTTTCCACTAAATTCAGAAACAGGTAATAATTCAATTGCATTGATACCTAAATTTTCTAAATAATCTAAAGTGTCAATCAAGGTATTATAATCATGGTTAGCAACAAAATCTCTAACCAATAGTTCGTAGATTACTAAATCAGTTTTAGCTGGTCTCTGGAAGTCGGTAACTTGCCAGACATAGTCGGTTTGCGCTGTTTGTAAAACCGAGATAATCCCTTCATTGGTGGGCAGGGGATAAGGTTTTAAATTAGGAAATGTAGAGGCAGGAATATATTGGTCATTCCATGGATCAAGGACTAACTCACTAAAGGGATCGCCTATTCGAATTGAACCATCTACTAAGTATTGAAAACCATATTCTTCTCCAGGCGTTAAACCTGTAATGTCAATCCAATAACTTTCCCCATCTGTTGTTTGTGTCATTTGATAAGAAGCATTTAAGTTCCAATTATTAAAATCTCCTAGCACAAATACATTTTGCTTATTAGGAGCTTGAAAATATAGTCGAACTGACGTATCAGAAAGGTAAGTAATACCATATTCCGTACCAGCAGGTGGGTCGGCTGGTGTTCCAGTTGATAAAACAATATAGGTAAAGCTTGAAGTATCTTTCTGTGTACCATTATCGGCAACAAATAATACTTCGTGATTTCCACCAGTACTTACGGTAATGGTATGTGATAAAGTGGTAGCACTTGCTTGACTAGCAATTAGTGTATTATTATCATATAATGCTAAATCAGCAGTTTCTGAAGCATTTGCTACAACGTTAATCATATCGCCAACATTATCAACCAATAAAAAATCCCCATCAGGTGAGGTAATACTCGTAGCTAAACCACTATTGTTAATATCATAAAAAATATCTGTTTCTCCTACATCTTTACCTGTAACCGAGCCATCTTCATTTCTAAAGACAAATGACAATTTTTGAATTTCTTCGCCATTAGGGACTCCGTAGTAGGTACGAATATCAGGAGAGATGGTTAAGGTATAGGTATTTGTACCTGTTCGAGTTAACTTTGTATCAGCCGTATTTTGTCCCCAATTGGTTTTGACATATTTCCAATCAGAATTACTTGTACTCAAATCAGTAATCACACCAGTGTGTGTGTAAACATCTCCTGTATGCCCTATTAATCCCATACTTCCTTGACTAGCATCAAAAGTAATTGTCACCATATCAGCATCTGTAGGGAAAGAAGGATCAGCCGTAATAACTTGACTGATTAGATTATTTGAAAATAAAGTTGTGAAAAGTAGTACTAGTGTAATTATTCTAAACTTCATAGTTTGAGATTTTTTAAATAGTCTTGAAGATTAATGATTGAGTAATGCCAATAAATATAAGGATAGTAAATCACATCAACGATATGATACTAACAAATTTAATCAATCAGCAATAGATTGCCAAAAGATTGATGAATTAAGCCTTATTGTAATACATCTATAATACCTAAACCTTCCCTATTTTAGTCCCATGAGGAATTTTTGCACCTTTTTTTAAGACAACAATCCCATCTTTTATACAATATAAATCCGTTTCTGAAGGTTCTAGTTCGGCATGACCTATTATGGTAACATTGTTTCCGATTTTACAATCTTTATCGATAATAGCTCTTTCAATATGACAATCATCTCCAATACCAAGAGGTATATCATTTTGATTTTTAATAGCTTGTAGCTCATCTAAAGATTCAAAATAGTCATTTCCTGAAATGATTGTTTCTTTAATAACTGTTCCTTTTCCAATTCTAGAGCGAATTCCTATTAAGGTTCTACTGATTTCTTTGGCATGAATAATAGAGCCTTCGGCAATCATGGCATTGGAGAATTTTGTGCCAAAGATTTTTGAAGCTGGTAACATTCTAGGACGAGTATAAATGATTCTTTTATTATCAAAAAGATTGAACTTGGGTAAGTTATCTGCTAATTCTAAATTGGCTTCAAAATAAGAACCGATATTTCCTATGTCTTCCCAATAGCCTTCGTATTGATAACTGGCTACTCGAAGACCCGAAGTTATAGAAGATGGAATAATTTGTTTACCAAAATCTGTAGCATCGGGATGTTTTTCAAATAAATCTTTTATAATTTTTTTACTAAAAATATAAATTCCCATAGAGGCTAAATAATGCTTGCCTTGTTGCTTCAAGTCGTCGCTTACTTCAGAAGTCCAATCTGGCAACAGGTCTGAATTGGGCTTTTCTATAAAGCTAGAGATCATGCCATCTGCGGCTACTTTCATAATCCCAAAACTGGTTGCCTCTTTCGCTTTTACGGGAATCGTCGCAATCGATATATCTGCATTGCGTTTGATGTGATCTTTTACCATCACTTCAAAATCCATTTGGTACAATTGGTCTCCTGATAAAATAAGTATATACTCGTAGTCATGGTTGTGGAGATGGCGCATACATTGACGAACAGCATCGGCTGTTCCTTGATACCATTGATTGCCCATATGGGATTGCTCGGCGGCTAGAATATCGACAAAGCCATGTGTGAAGGCATCAAAGTGATACGTATTTTTGATGTGCTGATTTAAAGAAGCTGAATTGTATTGTGTAAGGACAAACATTCGCTTCAAACCAGAATTAAGGCAGTTCGAAATTGGGATGTCAATCAGGCGATATTTACCACCTATAGGAACGGCAGGTTTAGAGCGTTGTTCAGTAAGAGGATATAATCTTGAACCGACGCCTCCTCCTAGTATCATGGAAACCATTTTTATCATAATTCGACAAGGTTTTAAGTTTTATTATAGTTTAGTTTTATTGTACTCTCAAAGTATAAAATTCTAGGGAAAAAAGGTATTTATTTACTAAAAAATAATAATTGAAATTATATTATTGAGGAATACCAAATTCATCCGTTTCGACCAATATCATGTCAAAATCAATATTGGCATCATCTCCTTCGAGTGTCCCGCCGATTATAAATCCTCCTGCATCTTTTTCTACTAAGGTGTTGCCTAACGCAAATTGTTTGCCTCCGTAAATATTATTCCAAATTTTATTACCATTAGCATCTAATTTAAAAAGGTAGAAATGACTATCATCACTATAACTTGAGCCATGTCCCAGAAAAGCAAATCCACCATCTTTCGTTTGTATTAGATTATTAAAAACATCGTATCTGTTTCCACCATATTCTTTTGACCAAATTACATTCCCATCCTTATCTAATCGGATGAGATTTATATCTTTCCCACTCGTACCCTCGTTATTTTTAACCGTTCCGATAAGGAATCCACTATCTTGTAATTTAATTATCTTATTAGGTCTAGCAAATTTGTCAATTTCACCAATCCATTTCTCTGAAATAATATTTCCATCCATATCTATATTAACAATGCTTAGATCTTTTACTAAGCCATTACGATTAGGAGTGGTTCTTAAAAATAAAAAATGATTTTCTTGTGTTTCTATAATTGAAAATGCCTCATCATCAAAACTTTCGTCAATTATCTTTCTCCAAACTTCTTCTCCATATTGATCAATTTTTAGAATAAGAATATCTGAATCAAAGGTGTTTTCTTTGTTCTTTGTACTTAGAATAATGAAACCATTATCAGTCGTTTGGATAAAACTACGTGCATTATGATGACTATTAGAGCTTATAACTTTAGACCATAGTGCTTGCCCTTCGCTATCGGTCTTGATAATATAGGGTTCATTAGGACGATTTCCAGGACTTCCTGTCGTGCCAATGATGGCTAACCCTCCATCGAATGTCTGTAGTAACTGATAACTTAAGTTGTTGTTATCTGCACTAAATTCGTTTTCCCAAATCAGCTTTAATTGCTTATTAAATTTCATTAGATTTATGCTGCCATTGTCGTTGTCTCCGAGTATGATGTATTCTTGGTTCGGCAGTTTAAGTATTTCTCTAGCACTAGAAACACTATTGTCGAAGATTTGGAAAACATCTTTGGAGAAGATATTATCAACATCTAAACTAATAGGAGGTAGGTCATCCTTACAGGCTAGTATTAATAAGAATACCAATAGGATGGTGTTTTGTTTTTTCATGTTTGAAAATTTTTGAATTTATCTATGACCAAATAATAGACTGCCGATGCGCACCATCGTACTCCCTTCTTCTATGGCAATTTGGTAGTCGCCAGACATACCCATCGAGATTTCTTTGAAATGCTCGTTAGAGGTAAAATGAGTCGATTTTAGTTTGTTAAAAATATTTTTTAAGGATTTAAATTCTTGACGGACTTGGTTGAGATCACTGGTAAAGGTTGCCATTCCCATTACGCCGTTTATTTGTATATTTTGTAAAGTTTGAAAATTAGAAGAGGCTAAATAATTCATCATTTCAGTTTCATTAGAACCAAATTTTGTAGCTTCTTCAGCTATTTTAAATTGCAGAAGTATGGAAATGATTCGCTTCTGTTTAAGGGCTTGTTTATTGATTTCCTCTAGTAGCTTCGGACTATCTACAGAATGAATTAATGCTACAAAAGGAGCGATATATTTTACTTTGTTTTTTTGCAGGTGACCAATCAAATGCCATTCGATGTCTTTTGGTAATTCTTCGTACTTTTGTACCAGTTCTTGGACACGATTCTCACCGAATATTCGTTGTCCTTGATGATACATCTCTAGGATTTGAGGAGTGGGCTTGGTTTTAGAAACAGCAACTAAAGTGGTTTTTGAAGGACTTAATTCTTGGAGTATGGTTTTTAACATTGTTTTTTTACACAAAAATAAAAAGATGCACAAAAGAATAGGATTTCTATCCATATTTATATTTTTCCTTTTAGAAAGCTGTACCCAAAAAACAGTAGAGCCATTTAATCCGCCTATTTCAGAAGATAAGATGATAAATGTCTTAATTGATGTACATTTGGCAGAAGCAGCCTTGCAAACGCTTCCTCGTATTTATAAAGATAGTATGGCGACAGTCTTGTATGGACAGATATATAAATTTAATGAAATAAAAGAGGAAGATTTGTATGAGGCTCTAGATGCTTATGATTCTTATCCACACCGCTTGAAAAACCTCTATGAAAAAGTAATTGATGAGATAAATATCCGAGAAGCAAAACTTAATAAGAAAATAGATAGAGATATTACGAAATAGGTGTGTGTATTTAATAAGTTGATGGTTAAAAGCGTAAAATAATGGATAATATTATAGAAGCATTAAGACTTAAAACACAATTAGATGAACTTCGTCCAATAAAAAAAGAAGACGAAATAAGGATAATGCAGAAATTTAGGTTGGATTGGAATTATCATTCAAATAATATTGAGGGTAATTTATTGACCTTTGGCGAAACCAAAGCCTTAATTCTTCATGGTATCACTGCACAGGGTAAACCTTTAAAAGATCATTTTGAAATAACAGGGCATGATGAAGCAGTTAGATGGATTATAGAAGTCGTTAAACAAAAGAGACCTTTAACGGAAAATTTTATTCGAGAGCTACATAAACTCATCCTAAAAGAACCTTATGAGGTAAATGCGATAACTCCAGAAGGAAAACCCACCAAGAAAAAAATAAATATAGGGGAATATAAGTCAACGTCTAACCATGTAAAAACTTCGACGGGGGAACTATTTCGTTTTGCAAGCCCAGAAGAAACCCCCGCTCAGATGCACGATTTAATGGGATGGTACAAAAATGAATTGACAAGAGAGGATGTTAATCCCATTATTTTAGCGGCTAATTTTCATTATAAGTTTATTAGAATCCATCCTTTTGATGATGGAAATGGACGTACGGCTAGAATATTAATGAATTTTATTTTAATGCAGTTTGATTATCCTCCTGTTATTATTAAAACAGAAAATAAACAAGATTATTATGCCGTTTTACGGCAAGCAGATGGTGGTGTACTAGAGCCATTTATTGATTATATAGCTAAGAATTTAGTACACTCTTTAGATTTAATGGTAAGAGGTGCAAAAGGAGAAGATATAGAAGAATTAGAGGATTTTGATAAAGAATTGAAAATATTAGAACAAAAATTGAAAGAACAGGGAAAGAATATAGAAAAGACAAAAAGCAAGGAAGTACTATCAGAGCTTTTTGATAAAAGTTTGTCGGTTTTGTTTAGAAAATTTATACAGTATTGTGAAAAATTCGATCGTTTTTATAGTAATATTTTTTATAAAGTTCATAATGGTTCAAATACTTCAACTTCTAATGGATATGTTTTTTATATGTTAAATAGTTTTTTAAATCTAATTAAAGATGGAGCAGATTCTATTGATATTGAATATTGTTATTCAAATGAAAAATATGATGTAGAACAGTTTGATTATTCATCAAAAATAGAATTTGAGTTCAATCAAAAATATTATAAAGTGAGGATGGGTGATATAGAATATCAAAAAAAATATGATGAACCTCTTTCAGAAAAAGAAATAGAGGAAATCGTGAAAAGAGAAGCAGAAAAGCATAAAGAATATATAGAAGAAAGATTAAAAAAATAGTCTTCTAATTATGCCTTATTCCCTTCATATCATAGCCTTTAATGTCCCGTATCCTGCCAATTACGGTGGGATAATTGATGTATTTAGCCGCATTAAAAACCTACACCGAGAGGGGGTTGAGATTATATTGCATTGTTTTCAATATGGGCGAGCGGAAGCTGATGAAATGCTAGGAGTGTATTGTGAAAAAATATACTATTACGAGCGGGATATGCGAAAACAAAATTTATTTTCTAGCTTTCCTTTTATTGTGAAAACAAGAGCAAATAAACTACTACTACAACGATTACAACAAGATGAATATCCTATTCTATGTGAGGGGACACATTGTACCTTTTGGTTGAGGCATCCTTCGTTACAAGAGCGGTTTAAAATGGTGCGTATGCACAACGTAGAATGGAAATATTACTACAATTTGGCTCGTATGGAATCGCATATTTTTAGGAAAATCTATTTTTATTGGGAGGCTTATAAATTAAAAAAATACGAACTAAAGACATTAAAGCAGTATGCTAGTGCGCTACTTTGTGTATCTAAAGAAGAACAGAAATATTTTAGCCAACATCAATACAAGAATGTTGAATATATGTCTTCCTCCAATCCTAATGATACAGTAGATAGCTTAGAGGGGAGGGGAGAATACTTGTTATTTCATGGCGATTTGAGCGTAATAGATAATGAACAAGCAGTGCTTTGGATGATGGAAAATATCGCTGATAAAATAGACTTGCCTTTTTATGTAGCAGGGTTAAATCCTAGTGCTATTTTACAACAACAGGCGAAAAAACATAAGACGGTCAGTTTATTTCCAAATCTTTCTAATGAGGAGATGAGCCAGTTGATTCAAAATGCACACATTAATATTTTGTATTCCAATCAAGCCGTAGGGTTAAAAATTAAACTCCTCAATGCCTTATACCAAGGACGTTTTGTATTAGGAAATGCGAATATTATTACTATTGAAAACTTGAAGCCGCTATGTTTTCAATTTGAAACTGCTGGGCAGGCTATAGCACAAATTAAGGAAGTAGTCACTAAAGAATTTTCGAAAAAGGATATTCAAAAAAGAAGGGCAATTTTAGAAAAACCGCCCTTTTCAAATCGTTCTAAAGCTCGACAGATTATAGGTCTTTTAGCTACTCACTTCCCTCCAACTCTTTGAGTTTATCTTCTGCCGCTTTTATTTTATCTTCTATATCTTTTAAAAGTTGTTGTTGTTCAGCTATTTGTTGAGCAGTATCTTCTTTTACTTTTTTAATTTCTTCGGCTGCTTGTCTTTTAGCTTCATATATTTCATTCGAAGCACTTTTTTGGGCAGCAGCTATCTCATCATTACTAGTTTTTCTAGCAGCTTCGGCTTCCTCATTATACTGTTGTTTTTTGGCATTGCTTTCTTCTACAATTTTAGCAATTTCAGCAGCCTTATTTTCACGTTCTAATGCAATTGCTTCAGCTGATTTAGCTTTTTCCTCTGCTAGCTCTTGGGCAATAGCAGCTTTTTGTGTCGTTAGTTCTTCGTTCGATTTTTGGATTTCTTCGACGGCTGTCTGTTTTGCTTTTGCCACATCTTCTGCAGCTTTTGCCTGTGTCTCTGCTACTTGAGTAGCGGCTTGTTCTTTCGCTTCTAAGACAGCTAAAGCCGCTTCTTCTTTGGCTTTAGCCGCAGCTTCCATCGCTGTTTGTACCTCTTGAACTGAGTTTTGTTTGGTCAAAGCAATTTCCTGTGCGGCTTTTTCTTTTGCCATAGCGACGTCTTCGGCTAGTTTTTGTTTTTCAGTACTAGCATTTTCTTTTATCTTTTGGATCGCTAAAGCCTCTTTTTCTTGTGCTTCGGCAACTGCAATGGCTGAATTTTGCTTGGCTTCGGCTACATTTACAGCTAGTTCTTGTTTAGCTGTCGCTTCGTCTTCTTTAATTTTGGCAATGGCTTTAATCATCGCTTCTTTAGTTGCTAGAACTTCTGCTGCCGCTTTTTCTTTAGTAGCCATAACTTCTTCGGCAGAAAGGTTTTTGGTTTCAGCCTCCTTCGCTTTAGCTGCAGTTATTTTTTCGGTAACTTCTGTTTGTATTTCTTTAATTTTAGCCGTGGCTGTTTCTTTGGCTTTCAGAACATCCGCAGCATATATTTCCTTGGCAGCCTGAGATTTATCACTTGCTGCTTTTACATTTTCTTGTGCTTCTTCTTGTGCTTTAAGTACTTCTTCTTCTGATTTTTTTCTAGCAGCCAAAACCTCATCTGCACTTGCTTTTTTGATTTCACTTTCTTTTGCTTTAGCAGCTTCGATAGATTTTTTTACTTCGTCTTGTATGCGTTTAATTTCTGCAGCAGCTTTTTCTTTGGCAATTTTCACTTCTTCAGCAATCTTCCCTTTTTCAAGAGCGGCTCGTTCTTTGGCTTCTGCTATTTTAGTAGCAGATTCAGTATTGATGGACTGAATGGTCTGAGCTGCTTTTTCCTTAGTACTTGCAACTTCTGTCGCTGCTTCAGTTTTAGTACTTTCTATTTCAATCTTTGCTTTTTCTTTTTCTGCTACAACAGCTTTTCTACTGTTTTCGATTTCCCCTGCAGCTCGTTGTCGAACCTCTTGTACTTCTATTGCTGTAGCCTCTTTTTCTTTAGCGGCTTTTTCTTTAATTTCAGCCACTTGGGATGCTGATTTTTCTTGAATGAGGGCTTTTTCCTCTGCCGATTTTCGTCGAGTTTCTGCAACGTCAAAAGCCACTTTTTCTTTTTCCAATACGGCATTTTCTTTGATTTGAGCAACCTCTTCCGCTGCTGCTTCTTTAGCTGCGAGTACTTGCTCTGCAGCCGTTTTCTTGGTGTTGATAACATCTTGTGCGGTTTGATTTCTTTCTTGTTTAGCTTTTTCTCTAGCATCTGCAATAATTTGAGCGGTTTCTTCTCTAATTCGGGCTAACTCTGCTTTTGAATTTTCTCTTGCAGTAGCGACTTCGTCAGCATATTCTAATTTGGCTTGTTCCAGTTTTTCCTTAACAGATTTGAGTTCTGCGGCAGCGTTTTCTCTTGCTTTCGCTACTTCTTGCGCCGATGCAAGTTTTGATTTTTGAATTTCTTCGGCTGCTTTTTTCTTGGCTTCGACTACATTTTGATTGGTCAATTCGATTTGTTCATCTGCTTTTGCTCTAGCTTCTTTTACAGATTCTCCAGAAGCAGTATGTGATTTTTTAATCTCTTCATCTGCTTTTTCTCTAGCTGCTAGAACTTCTTGTGCAAATTCTGCTTTTTTCTTGGTAGCATTTTCTCTAGCTAGCAGAACCTCTTCTTGAAGTTGTTGTTTTATTTTATCCGCTTTTTCTCGTTCAAGTTGAATTTCTTCTCTTATTTTTGTTTTAACCTCGGATAGTTCTTTTTTCAAATCTTTTAATTCATCATCATTTAGTTGACTAATATCGGCTACTTTACGAATACGCTCTTTACTGCCCGTAGAGCTAACAGGACGTTTTTGACCAGCAGTAGTCCTAGGTGAGAATACATTGTCTGTTAGTACATTGTCTTTAATTTTAGATTTAACTAATGTTTTATTAAAACAGATAGCCGTAGCTCGAAATGCTTGTTGACGGTTTGGCGTCATTGTAAATTTTCGCATTTTATTACTAGCATTACTTTTAATGTAAAGTGTAGTAATCGGAGTTGTAGCAAACCATGAGATAGTAGCTAAATCCAATTGAAGGATATTTTCATAGGTAGGAACACCACCATCTTTTTTCATCTCTCCCATAGCTACAAATCGGAATACTTTTCGAGTTTGGGATTTATCCATGAAAATAATTTCATCATTTTGGTTTAGTTCAACTCCAGCTCTAGAATAAAAAAGAGCCGTTATACCTCGATCGCCTGTTTCAAAAGAAAAGTCATAACTATAATCACCTCGGACAACTAACTGTTGTCGATTGGTTTTTAAAATATGTTGATTGGATAATTCTTTATTTTCAGAAATGACACTGCTACAGTTTTGAGCTTTTATTTCAATTGAAATGACTGAAAGTATAGATAGTAAAAATAAAAGAGAAAGAATATTTTTCATAGGTATAAAAGTGTAATATTTGTGAACAAGGACTTTGGTTTATGGATGAAATCGGTTTGTCCTGTTGTCTAGGGTTTTGGCTTGTATATCCAAGATAATAAATTTTGAGGACTTAAGAAACAGTTTTGTGAGATGAATTAGGAATTAATTGCAAGTAGAGTAGGGGAATTAGGATATAGAAAAAACGAGATACTTGAAATTGGTATCTCGTTTTTCTAGTATGAGGTATAATGTTTTAGTCTATAATTTTGAAGGTTGTCCTACGATTAGCTTGGTGTTCTTCTTCTGTACAACGAGAGCAAACACAAGTAATAGCAGGTAAGGTTTTTCCGTATCCTTTAGCAGTAAGTCTAACAGGATCTATACCCAAACTGATTAAATAATCAACAGCAGATTGCGCTCTTTTTTGAGAAAGTGTTTCATTATAGGCGTCTCTACCTCTACAGTCTGTATGAGAGGATAATTGTATTTTAATATTAGGATTTTTTTGTAAAATATTATTTAAATTATTTAATGTTGGTTTGGCATCTTCTCGTATGTCCCATTTATCATAATCATAATAAATATTTTCTAAAACAATTTCTTGGTCTTTAAATATTTTATCCAACACAATTTCTACTGTGAATTTTTGAATTGGCATTTCCTTGATTTTCCCTATACCTTTAGTAGAAAAACGACTATCATTGCTCAAATACCCTGCTTTTGAAGCAAAAAAGCGATAATCAGTACCTTCATCCATTTCCAATGAAAAATAGCCTTCTGTATCCGTTTTGATACGCATTGATTTCCCACCATAATTGATTTGAACATCCGCCTCACTCAAAGGCTTACGTCCTAGGACTTTACTATTTGGATTATTTGCAATTTTATATATTTTTTCTAAAACATATCCTTCCAAAATTAATTTATATACAATTGGTTTTGGCTTCGGTTTTGTTGTTTTTCTTACTATTGGTATAGTATCTTTTTTGGGGGTTGTTTGAATTGGTGGTGGAGGTGGAGGAACTTTACGCAGATAGTGGTAAATATCATCTCCTCCTTTTCCTGTATTTCTAGAGGACGTAAAATAGCCTTTTTGGACTTCTCCTTTTTTTAAAGGGCTTCTATTGTCTACTACAAAAGCAAAATCGTCACTTCCAGAGTTAATGGGTGCTTTGAGGTTTATTGGGGGGGTCCAACGCTCATTTGAAAACTTATAAACTTTAAAAATATCTAGTCCCCCCATCCCTGTATGACCTTTAGAAGCGAAGTATAAAGTATCCTTATCAACAGAAGGGAAAAGTTCATCACGAGTCGTATTTATATTTCTATTCATCATAGTTGGTTCAGACCAACCTCCAGAAATTCGTTTTGTCATAAAAATATCATAGCCTCCCCATCCATCGGGGTGGTTACAAGCAAAATATAGGATTTTTCCATCAGGAGAAAGTGCTGGATGAACGTAGTTAATTCCTTCTTCAATAAAATCAAGTATTTCAGGTGTAGACCAAGTATCACCACTTTTAGAACTAATATATAACTTACAAAAGTCATCCTTATTTTCGGAATTACTACCACAACGTGTAAATATCATCTCTGTTCCATCTTTATTGAAGGTAAGAGAACCTTCGTTATATGGTGTGTTGATGTTTTTATCAAAACTGGAAACCATATTATTATCAAGATTCACTATAAAAAAATCAGAAAATTTATTGCCAGTCCACTTGTAGTTCAGTTCTCCTGTGCTACTACTTCTATCGGAGCTGATGACGATTTCATTTTTGCCATAAAGAACGGGAGCGTAGTCTGCAGTTGGAGAATTGAAAGCTGAAATATTGATTTTATAGACACTTTCTTTTGCTTCTTCTAACCAAGTTTTTGCGATTTTGCAGGCGTTAATTTCATTTTTATATTCATAAGGACTTCCGATTTCTAATCCTAGATTTTTAAAGGCTTTTCCCGCTTCTTCATATTTCCCTGTTTTTTTTAGGGCGTAAGCATATTCTTTCAAGGCATCTACACCATAGGAAAATTCGTAAGCTCTATTATACCATTCTATTGCTTTCTCAGATTGATTGGTAAGCCGATAGGATTCTCCTAACATATACGCAAGGCGTCCTTTTTCGATACGACTTTTTGAGCTGCCATATTCTTTTTTTAGCATTGGTAATGCAACACTATATTGTTTCCTATCAAAGGCGGTACGACCATCTTTGACTTTTTGAGTATAAGAACAAGCAGTGATGAACAATAAAATTGTCAGGTAGGTAAAGGTTTGGTTCATCTATGATGATTTTGATTTATAAAATTTTAATAAATAAACAATATCTATCTTTTATTATTAACAACGAAGATGCTATTAAAAGTGTTGTAAATATAAGACTTCGTGTAAAAAAAAAGTAGCTCTTTGACTTTTCAAAGAGCTACTAACTAACCTTACAATTTTTTAACCAAAACAAACCTTACATCATGGAAAATTTTGAAATTTTCACATGTTGTATTAGTAAAACGCCTTGTAAAGTAGATATGCTGCCTTTAGAATTCGATTTTAGGCTAAAAAATTAAATTTTTATTTTTATCATAAATCAAAATTTTATAAGATTATTTTTTACAATAAGTTTACAATTAAATTGAACATCGATTAGATGATGAGAATTAAAGGTTGTTTTAATTTGGATATTTTAGGTTAAAAACTATTTGTAAATGTGTATATATTCAAAAAAAAAATTGTCAAGGATAAGACTAGTTTTTTAAAATCCTTTAAATTTGTTTTTTTACAGTAAATAAAAAATAATTTTACGCTATGCATATTAATAAAGAAAAGTTATATGAAGCATTTGGGGAGTTGATTTATGCTGTTGCAATTGCGGATGGGGTTGTTCAACGTGAAGAGACTTCTGCTTTAGAAAAAATTCTTGAAGACCATAGCTGGGCAAGTGAAATCCAATGGTCATTTAATTATGAGGTGAAAAATAAAGGAGATGTTGAAGATATTTATAAAAAAGCCTTAAATACTTGTGTTGATTATGGTCCATCACCAGAATATGAATTTTTGTTGGAATTACTAGAAGTTGTAGGAAGTGCGAGTGATGGAATTGAATCCGACGAAGCCGATGTGATATATGATTTTCAGTACGACCTAAAGCAACAATTTATGAAGGATTTAGATGCGAATGGTCTGAGAACCTAAGCCATTGGGATTGTTAGTATGAATGGGAAGAAGATATGAAAGATGATATACTCGATAGTTTTGAAAATTGGGATGATAAATCATCAAAGTTGGTTCGAATAAAACAATTTGACTTTGAAACAGAAGCACAGTTTTATCGAACTCGATTGCAAAGTGAAGGTATTCCTTGTTTCCTAACGAATACCAATACTACAACCTTATTATCAGGTTATAGTATAGCAACTGGAGGTGTAAGTTTGTATGTTAAAGCATCAGATGTTGATGCTGTTTTATTAATCCTTGATGAGCTAGATTACAATAAATCAAGAAAACTAGATGAGGATTTTCGAGAAGCCGATCTGGAGGAAATACTATATCAAAAATCATTACATGAAAGTAAGCATCAGTTTAAAAATTGGTTGAATGTTCTAGCTGCTGTTTTTGTAGTGTTTTTACTCATATTATGGTTAATGTCAATCTACAGGAATTTTTTAGATGTTCCTTAGGTTATTTAAGTTGATTAATACTATATTTGCGTTCCATTTTTAAGGGTGATTAGCTCAGTTGGTTTAGAGCACTGCCTTGACAGGGCAGGGGTCAGCAGTTCGAGTCTGCTATCACCCACCTTTAAAAATCAAAACCCCTTGTAGGTCAATTGATTACAAGAGATTTTGATTTTTAATTTTTTTAAAAGGTGCGGTTTTGTGTTGAAGCCTGTATTTATTAGTTCCCGTCATAAAAAAAATGGTGGTGTATTAAATGTAAGGTTGACGTTCTAAATTGAATTGCCAGAAGAACCAAGCGATAGCTAAATTATACCGTTTATCCTTTTTAGAAAAAGAAAGTGTTTTTCTGACCAATCACTAACTCTTGCCCTTATGGTGGGATTGAACACCTCTATATAATAAGTTAAATCTTTACCAACTTTATGTTTTTCTTTTGAGATTACACTACTGTATACCCCCAATCATCTGTTTTAAAATAACATCCTCGTAAAATGAATGGTATCTTTTTCCAAAATTTCTTTGTTGCTTTCTTACCTCGTTTATATAATAGTTGAATAAAAAATAGAAATAGGAGGTCACTTTTTCATGGTTAATCATATAAACTAGTACTACATAACTACATTAGTTCTAGAAAACGTAGTTCTAAGAGTAAGCTTATAAAAAAGTGTAAACCATATTTTTTAATATTATTAAATTCTAAGATAATGTACTTAAGAATTAACTATATCTCTATGCCTATATGTAAGGCATTTTGTTTTATTTTCTTTTTTCTTACTTATACGATAAGTTATGGAAGTGTAACAATTGGAACGATTACAGACGATACAGGAGACTGTAATGGAGCGATTGAATTAGATATTATACAAGGAGAGACTTTTCCCTATACTTATGCTTGGACAGGACCAAATGGTTATACGGCTACAGCCGCTAATCTTAACAATCTCTGTTTGGGGCAATATATACTTGTCGTAACGAATAGTCATGGTTGTGAGAGTGTTTTAGAGGTTGAGATTGAGGGAGGAATAATTTGTACAACCAATTATACTATTGTAGATGATGTAAATATTGCGTATGATGAATTGTCAAAAACGATTACAAAAACACAAGGAGGCAGTAGTTGGAATGCTGGGGGAGCTACGGATATCAGCCTAATGGATGGAGATTATATTACGTTTAATGTAACGGCGAACAAACATATGATACTGGGATTATCCTACAGTAATGCAGATGAAAGTTGGGAGGAAATTGATTATGCGTTATACGCTCATGCAAATGGTGAATTAATTGTATATGAAAACCAAGTGCTCAAAGCTGATGGGCTAGGAACTTATACAGGTTCAACGGAATTGAAAATACAAGTGGAGGGTGGCAAAATTAAATATTATGCGGACAACGTTCTACTTGATTACCAATCAACCCTGACAAGTTCGGCTGCTCTGATTGTCGACTTTTCGCTCTTCTCGAATGCCAGTCAAATTATAAATCTAACAAAAGTCTGTGGTAATACAGGGAGTATGAATTGTACAACCAATTATACTATTGTAGATGATGTAAATATTGCGTATGATGAATTGTCAAAAACGATTACAAAAACACAAGGAGGCAGTAGTTGGAATGCTGGGGGAGCTACGGATATCAGCCTAATGGATGGAGATTATATTACGTTTAATGTAACGGCGAACAAACATATGATACTGGGATTATCCTACAGTAATGCAGATGAAAGTTGGGAGGAAATTGATTATGCGTTATACGCTCATGCAAATGGTGAATTAATTGTATATGAAAACCAAGTGCTCAAAGCTGATGGGCTAGGAACTTATACAGGTTCAACGGAATTGAAAATACAAGTGGAGGGTGGCAAAATTAAATATTATGCGGACAACGTTCTACTTGATTACCAATCAACCCTGACAAGTTCGGCTGCTCTGATTGTCGACTTTTCGCTCTTCTCGAATGCCAGTCAAATTATAAATCTAACAAAAGTTTGTGGTACTGTTGTTAATCAACTTACCAGAAAAGCAACTCAGAATGATATAAAAAAGGACTTCCAAATAACTAAAGTCTATCCTAACCCCTTTGATAATACCCTTTTATTACAGTTAGAATCTAGTCAAGGAGGATTACTTCACATACAAGTAATCAATTTGCTAGGGCAAACAGTATATCAAACTTCGTATGAAGCCGTAAAAGGGGCGCAGGCAATCCGATTAAATACACCTGAAAACCTAGCAGCAGGTGTATATTATTTACAATTAACCAATACACAAGGCGAACAAATGGTGAAGCGCGTGGTGAAGGGGACGTATTAATGTCTAACCTTTTTTCTAATTCATTTATAATATTTAAGAAAAGTCAAAAACATTTTGTTATGAACTTATATTATGATATAAAATTTTCAATAAAAATATTTTCAATTATTACTTTATTACTATTATCACTCCAGATAATAAATGCACAACATGTTCCAAATATTAATTACCCTAGTTCAACAGTATCTTCTTTTGCAACTTATGGAGATGTACCTGTAAGTATGGCAACTGGAGCTGCGAATATAGGTATTCCTTTATATACAATAGAAGATGAAGGGTTTAGTATCCCTATTAATTTAGATTATAATTCATCAGGAATTCGGATTAACGAACATGAAGGTTGGTTAGGAACGGGTTGGTCTTTATCCGCAGGTGGTCATATTACAAGAGTTGTAAAAGGAATAGAGGATGAACTAAAACAACAGGTCATTTATTCCTCAGGAGCAATTAGAGATGAACATTCCTATGGTTATTTTTATAATACAGATGCATTAAATAATGCTAATTGGTCATCGCAAAGTTCAATGGAGCAGCTTTGTAATTATGAAGATATTACTAAATTTCAAATTTTAGTAGACTCAGAACCAGATGAATTTATCCTAAATTTCAACGGTTTTTCAGCGAAGTTTTATATGGGACATGATGGAGAGTGGAAAGTGGCTTCTAATAAAAATGTAAAAATTGAATTAAATATAGTAGAAGGAGAGACTTATGATATGTTTAGCAATGGTACGTTGCTTAATACAGATATTATAGATTATAAAATTGCTGGATTTAAGGTAACTATGCCGACAGGGTTTATCTATTACTTTGGAGATTACTTTAATACAGAGGGAAATGAATTAAAAGCCTGTGAATATAGTCAGGAATTCTTTTCACTTTGTGATATTGATGATACAATGAAAAAGTACAATACTTGGCATTTGGTAAAAGTCGTTAATCCTTATAATCAAAAAGAAACGACTTACAGTTATAGAGATGATGTTAAAACAGTATCCTTTAGTAGGAGCATGACTAGAAATTTTCATCAAGAAGAGGCTGATATAAACGAATGGTATTGGTTTGGCGGTAATCCAAGCAGTTTAAGTGACCAGTGGAATCCAGATTATCTTTCAGGCTCATTAATAAAACCATCTTATTTAGAACGTATTACAACACCTAATTATGAAGTGTTATTAAATAGTGAAGAACCTCAAGAACAATTAGAATATCCGCTATCTGAATGGATAATAGAACGTCAAGAACGCTGGGGGAATGCTTCAGATTGTACACATGGAGGTTCACCAATTTGGGATGAAGTGAAGTGGTTGAAATTGGATGGAATAACAATTCGTTATAAACAAGCTTATAATAGGAAACGATTTAATTTTGAATATATAGAAAATTCAACAAAACGGTTGACCCTTGAAAAGGTAACAGAAGAAGGTAAACCTCCTTATATTTTAAAATATAATGATGCAATAGCACTACCAGATTATTTACCTAGAGATATTTTAACAGACCATTGGGGTTATTATAATGGAGTGAATTCTGGGCCTCAAACATTTGTAAATTCTCCTCCAACAGATGCAGAATTTTCGAATTATTTTGATAAAAGGAAAGCAAATAATCTTTGTACAGTAGGTATGCTAGAGAGGATAAATTATCCAACAGGAGGTTATACAAGGTTTGAATTTGAGCCGAATCAATATTCAAAAATAGTGACTAGAAACTTGTCAACAGGAGCATTGAGCATAGTGAATAGAAGTGAAGTTGGAGGAGGAGTAAGGGTTAAAAAGATAGTGCATGATGCAGGAGAAGGAGCAGAAAAAATTGAAAAGATATACTTCTATGAAAATGGAATTTTAGGAGGCGAGTATAAATATTTTTGGAATACTTATGATATCCCTGTGGTGACAGGTGGAGCGAATAGTTTTTACCAAATCAAAACATTTTCAAGTAACTCCTCAGGTTTTACAAGTTATACAAATGGACGATATGTGAGTTATGAGAAGATAAAAGAATACCATGGAGAAGGTAATGGTTATGTTGAAAATATATTTTCAAATAATTTGACGAATCCAGATGACAATTTTGTCTCAACGCTTAATATAGATGTTTCACCTAATATGCCCTTAATTAACAAATCATTTGAACGAGGGAAGTTATTAGAAAAGAAAGTCTATAATGATGCAGGCATACTTCAGTTAAAAGAAATTTTTAATTATGAATCAATTCATCCAAGAGAGCCAGTAAGAGCTATATATAAAAATAGAGTTTTGTCAAAAGATCGAGCCTTACATGCGATTGAAGCAGCATCTTACGTAAGATATCTAGATAAATATGAACCAACATCATCTACAGAGATTAACTATACCTCCAATGGGAATATAGTCAGACAAAAAATGTATGCTTACAACAGTTATGACTTGTTACAATCAGAAACGACATCCAATAATTCCAATTTAACAGAGATAAAGACCTATAAGTATCCATTTGAATTTGGAAGCCAATATCAATTTTTAACTAATAAAAATATCCTATCCTTGCCATTAGAAACGAAGCAAATACTTAATGGCGTCACAATAAATGGTACAAAATCAGATTTCAAACTAGATAATGGAAATATAGTTTCTCACAAATTCTATGATTTTAGGAATGAGGGATTTTTCTTAGCGGGTCAAGCAACGGACTGGACTAATGATGGTAAGGTTTCAAGGTTTTATAAAGCTAAAGCAGATGCTAGTTTTCGTCTTCATCCAACCATTTTAGTATGGGATGGTGATTTATTAATGTCCAAAAGTTATTTGGACTTAAGTACTTCCTATACTTACCATGGCTATCCGAATACGGGCTTATTAAAAACGATAACCGATGAAAATGGTCTAGTGACAAGCTATGAGTATGATGACTACCAACGGTTAAATAAAATCATAGCTCCAGCCGACGGAGGCAGAACGATAAAAACAGATTTTGTGTATAAATATAAATTAGACGGATTTGCTGAAAATGAAGTCAATACAGAGGTTCTTTTTCCAGATGGTGGATATACCCAAAGTAGTAGTAAATTCTATGATGGATTAGGGCGGTATAAATATACCAAAAACTTAGGGTATTCGCCTACGGGTACAGATGTAGAAGCACATCGAGTGACTTATGATGAGAATGGACGACAGGTTACAGAGCAAAACTTAGGAGCAGAAGAAACGATAACTACAACCTATGAAGACTCTCCTTTAAATCGAGTGATAAAAACAAGTTCTCCAACTATTGGAGATACCGATATCGTTTATGGGACAAATACTTTTCCGTTGACGATAGGTAGCAATATTCATACTGTTAACGCATTGAATATGACTAGAACAACCGACCCCCTTGGACACCATACCGAAACTTATACAGATCTACTTGGACGAACCGTTTTGGTGCGAAAATTTGATGATGCCAATCAACCAATTGATACCAAATATGAATTCAATAACCAAAATCAATTGTATCGGGTTTATCGTCCCGATAATCTTTACTATGAATATCTTTATAATAATCGGAGTCTTTTGAAGCAAAAGACCATTCCTCAAAATGGAACAACTAAATATTACTATGATGATAAAGATAGGTTAGTACTTACGGTTGACCCGAATGATAATCGAATAGCTACCAATTATGATGATTATGACCGACCAGTTGCAACAGGTTTATATACGGGGGCTTTACCAAATATTGATACTTATGTAAGCAATTCATTGAGTATTGGAACCGTTTATTCCCAAACGGTTTATATACCGAACAAAACATGGATAGATTATACTGAAACTAGGGTATTAGGAACTGGTCAGATGCTAAAAACAGACCTGAGTTATGATGATATAGGTAGAGTTGTCAGTACCACAACAGACAATCATCTAGGAGGAAGTAGTACAGTAACAAATACTTTCAATGATGCCAATAGTCTAAAAATAGAAAATTTAGCCGTATCATCTATCTTTGGAAATTATAATCATAGCATAAATATGTCTTACGATAACTATGCCCAACGATTATTAACTACTAGGCTGAATGGTACTCAAATTCTAAGCCACTTGACTTATGATAACCATGATAGGCTATTTAGGAAGCAAATACATGGAGATCAAGGCAATGGCAATCCTAATGGAACGTTTTATTTACAGAACTTAGACTTTAAATACGACAATGCAGGACGAATGACTGAATTAAATGATTTGGATGCCATCTCCGATGATTTAATAGCCTGTGGCAAACCCGTACTTTGTGATTATGATTTAAAAATAGATTTAAGTAATAATAGCAATCCTGTATTTGAAATCCATGAAATTCAGATGGGACACAAAGCGGTTGATTTAACAGGTTTTCCTTATATTATCAACGCTAGTGATGATGATGGATTAGCAGCAGAATTAGGAGCTTGGTTGACCAATGAAGGTATTATTCATGATGGGATTCACATTGGCATCAAAACCAAAGACAATGGTACGGATAAATACTTGCATATTGAAATTCTTTGGGAAGGAGAGCGAATGTTTTACTACATAAAAGGTAGAGAAGGCACAAGTGGAAACTTGACTCAATATGATTTTGAGCGAATCAATTGTTGTAATGACAGTAGTGTTAATTCAGGAGATAATGACCTTTTTGCGATGAAATTAGAATACAATGGGACAAACATTGATGCTGTAGATTGGCAGATTATCTGTGAAGATAAACAACGGTATGACATAACATATGATGCTTTGGATCGTATTAAAACTGCCAACCATACGACCTATGTACGTCAAGAAAGTGGAGGAGTTAATCCAGTATTAGGTCGTTATAATATGAGTATAGGAAGTTACACAAAAGTAGGAGACATTGAGTCTTTAAATAGAACAGGGTGGACAGGTGAATATTATAATAATGGAGATTTAATGTATCAAAATATTGATGCTTTAGTATATAATTATGCTGGAGGTCGATTATCAAGTGTAACCGAAAATACAGCTTCTAATAACAAAGGGCAGAGAGGCAGTACCTCCTTTACGTATGATAATGCTGGGAATATGTTAACTGATTCTAATAAAGATATTACGGAAATACAATATAATTTCCTAAATTTACCAGAGCTTATAAAAGTCGATGGAAAAGGAACCATAGCGTTTTTATACGATGCGGCAGGGGTGAAGTTGAGAAAAATAGTAAAAGACGAAAATGGAACAGTCTTAACAACCAAAGATTATATAGGAGGAGTCGAGTATACTAATGGAAAGTTAGAAGCCGTTTATCATAGTGAAGGACGCTTGACACCAAAGGCTGATGGTAGTATGCAATACGAGTATAGCATCAAAGACCATTTAGGAAATACTAGAGTCACTTTTGCAGATAGAGATGGCAGTGGTATTATTGACAAGACCGAAATCCTACAACAAAACCACTATTACCCCTTTGGAATGAATATGGAAGGAGAATGGTCGCAAAGAGTGAATGGCAAAGTCACTCCCTATCAGTATAATGGAAAGGAACTCAACACAGATTTTGACATCAACCTCAACGATTATGGGGCTCGGTGGTATGATTCAAGCATCGCTAGGTGGACTAGCGTGGATCCATTGGCGGAAAAGTATGCTTCTTATTCTGGTTATAACTATGTTTTGAATAATCCAATAGCTTTTACAGATCCTGATGGTATGGCAGTTGACACTTCTTGGACACCAATACGAAAATGGGAAGCTAAAGACGTAGAAGGTTATCAAAAATTTGTAACGTCTGAAATTAAAGATATGCAGAAAAATGGAGAGAAATCTGATTGTGCTGATATGGCTTGTAAGTTATTAATTAGGTATGCGAGTAAAGAAGGTTTAGAAATAGAATTTACTGGGACAGATGGAACTAAGTACAATTCAAGTAGTGACCAAGCAGATTCTCCTGAAGAGTTTGAGGTTCTGGTAAATAGTAGAACTAATGCGAATTCAATCCTTAATGATATGTATGATATAAGTGATTTCGAAGAAAGAGAATCAGGAGATATGACAAACGATGGAACCCATGTCAATGTAGTTAGAGATAGAAATAGCAATGAAATCTTAGAAGATGGAACAGTTCCAACTTCATCAGGAACCCTTCCCCCCCGTGTTCCAAAAAACTCACGTGTAGGTAGTTATCGAGATTTTAAGAGATGGAATACAATGAAAGGTCTCAGACAAAAAGTTTGGAATAATCAAAAGAGGAAGAAAAGGAAGCTAGAAATGGAAGGAAATTTTTAAAAAAAAATAATTATGTTTAAAATATATATAATATTATTTTTTATTCTTTGTTTTATTGTTAATTGTAATTTTATAAATTCAGAAATCAATGAAAGTGAAAATAAAATTAACCTAACTCAATTTGAAATTAAAGATTTAAATAAGACCCATTATACATTTAATGATAGCAATCTAATATTATTTGAGAATAATAGGCTTTTACAAATATCTAGAATAGATCAGAAAGTAAAAAAAAATCAAAAGATAAATATTAATCCAACAGATTTAATAGAGTTAATAAATGGAAATAATGAGATTGGATTAATACATTTTGATTCAGAGTTAAAATATAGAACAGATATAATAAAACCAATTAAACTTTTAAGATTTAATGCAAAATTAGAGCTGATAGATAGCTTAACTTTTTATTATCCTAAAAATAAAAGGGTATTAGAAGAAGATTTTAATTATAAATCTTATTACTTCAACCCTAAGTCTAATACCTTGATTTTTAATAAAAAATACTGTGAAATTGAATATGTAGTAGGTGATACAGTTGATTTCAAGGTTGCAAAAAACAAACTTTTAGATATTAAAACAGGTGAGATTTATGATATTATTAATCATAAAAATAAGACTCATGAGATATTAAATCAAAATAAACAAACTATATTTAAAATTGAGGATATTTCTGAAATTAGACCTATTAAATTTTCAGATGCTTCAATCTATGATGGCGAACTGGTGTTTAACACTGAAAAACTCTTAGTCATTTTCAATATCAGAAATAAAAAACAAAAGATAATTCCTTTTTTTGATTACGATTGTAGTAATCGTTTTCAAAATGGAATATATCAACTAAGAGGTGATAATATCAAGTGGATTGATTTTTAATTCAATAGTTTGAAAAGAATAAAACAGATGCCAAGTTCTAGCAATAGATCTTGGCATTGTTTTTTATGATGGGGTGAGAGGTAAGGGGGAGTATACCAGGAGGTACTAAGTGTTGGAGTTGTTCAGTAGGATTTAGGCATACTATTAGGGCTCAAGACCTAGCAAACTGGTTGAAAAACAACAAAATTAATGGCATTTCAAAAGCTGTAAAGCTTACAGGAGAAAATTATTTTGAGTTCGTAAAAGGGAAAAAAGGTATTATCTTCTTTAAAGATTATTGGCGAAGAGCTCCTGGACAAGCAAGAACAGGAGATCATATAGATTTATGGTGGGGTAAAACGCTAAGAGGTGTAGGAACTGTTAATACATGGTTCAGAAGAAATTTTCCTGATTTTTCAGAAAATTATCTGGATATGTCGGATTTAACAAAATCATCGGAAGTATTATTTTGGGAGATGAAATAAAAAATATAAAAATGAAAAAAAATAAAGTCTACTTAGTTATCTTTATTTTAGGTGTTTTTTCAAGTTGTGAAATAAATTCTACGAAAGAACCTACTAAAAATGTAGCTCTAATTAATTTCTGGGATAGTTTTGTGGAAGCAATTGATATAGGTAATGAAGAGCATTTGATTCGTAACTCGGATAATACAATAAAATGTGGAGTTTGTGGTCTAGAGGAAAAATTTAATGAAATGATTGATGCTAAGGATCTTTTTAAAAACTATATTGATCAAATAAGCCCTCCTCCTAAGACAATCTATTCTGTTTCAAAAGGTAATGGGATAGATACTTTATACCAAATTAACTATAATACAGGTTATAAAGAAAAGTACAACTTAATTTTTTTAGTAGGAAAGTTTGATAAAGAATTTAGGTTTCAAGGTGTCTATACTGTCCCATGATGGCGGAAGTATTCAAGAATAAAAACTAAAAAAGAAGCCCTGATGGTACAAGAGTTCAAGACTAGGCAATACAAAAAAGAGCAGGATGGAAGGAGATTATATCTCCTTCTAAACCTACGCTTACAAAGGTCACACAAGGATAAGACACGCTACAGCAACAGAAGATAAAGCAAAAGCCAAGCTCTAGAGATAGGGTTTGGTTTTTTGTTTAAAAATATAAGATTATTTGTTTGGAATAAAGCGCAGGATGGAAAAAGTTTGCAACTTTTTCTAAACCTGATGGTAAGAGAATAAAGATTGGAAAATGGTATCAATTTAAATTTAGAAGTCAAGTAAAAAAAGCATTAAGAAATATTAGTAAATCATCAGCAGGAAAAACCTTGGTAAATAATCTAAAAAGAGATAGAAATAGCAAAGGGAATAAATTTATTGTTCGGATAATTAAGGTAACAAAAGGACAAAGTAAAAAGATTAGTAAAGGGGCTTTAAATACTGCAGGAACAAAAGCTGCAGATTTGAGTGGAAAAGAAACCGCTTCAGCTAAAAGAGCAGGTTTACAGGAAGGATTAGCAACAGAAAGATCTAGTGGAAAAATGGTCGGAACAGGAGAAGGAACAAGTTCAAATCTTTATATTGATATGAATCCAGAATTAGAACGACCTGCAGATGGTACTCCTACCTCAACATTAGGGCATGAATTAAAGCATAGCGAAGATTTTTCAGAAGGCATACTTAACCCGAATACAATGGATCCTATTGGCGATGATCCTGGGGATAAAAATGGTAGGGGTCCTAAAACTTCAGAATACCGAGCAGTATTATTTGAAAATGAAGTTAGAAAAGCGAATGGATTACCTGAAAGAAAGAAATATGATGAAAGAGTAATTGTACCAGAATAAAATTTATTATTAAAATTAATTACTTTATAATATGCATATTTTAAAATTAGTATATTTTATTTTTTTATGTTTTTTTATTTCTGCTTGTCATGTACAAAAATCAAAATATAGAGAATGCTTCTATACAAAGGTTGATGTCAAGGAAGTAGAACTTGAACAACAAAACAAATTATTGGATAAAGCTAAAGAGGTGTACAGCAAATTTAAAGGGGATTACACAGAATTAATATATTACTCTAAAGATTCTGGTTTAAAAAAAGGTAATGCTTATATAATATTAGCTCTATTTGATGATCAGAAATTTTTCATTATTAATTTACTTGAAAAAGAAGGCATAAGGAAGAATGATTCTTATTCAATTAATAATAAAAAAGTTAGAAAGATAATAGAATTGAGTAAAAAATTACCTTTAAAATTTTATGAAAGAGACTGCTTAGTTGAGGGGGGCATTGATGGAGTATTTTATATGAAAAAATCTAACAAAACAACTTACTATTATAAATCATTAGGTTATGATATTAATGTTGCAGATAAAGATAATCTAATGGAAGATTCTTATCCATTATATAAAGAATTAATGAAGTTAGCTTATATCGCTCCATATTAGATGCGGGAAGAGCGGTATTCGTCAGGACTACGGCTGCGATCCACTACCATGATGGTCAAAGAGTTCAAGACTAGCCAATAAAAAATAAAAAGAGCAGGATGGAAAAAGTTTGCAACTTTTTCTAAACCTACGCTTACAAAGGTCACACAAGGACAAGATACGATACAGTAACAAAAGATAAAGCAAAAACCAAGCCCCTGATGGAGGAAGTGTTCAAGAATAAAAACTAAAAAAAATGTGTGATGGTCAAGGTCTGTGACCTTGACTGAATTTACGCTCGCAAAGTTATACAAGGATAAAATATATACAGCAATAGAAGACACACAAAAGCCAAGCTCTAGAGATAGGGTTTGGTTTTTGCTTTAGTTCCATTAAAACGAATCTTTGTAATATTTTTTATTACAATATTCCCCCTTCTTCAAAATAAGCTTCAAAAGACTGGTCTTCGTAGTCTTGTTTTAGCTTATCAAATTCTGCTTTGGTATTCTCCATGGTATTTATATCAAACTTTAGCTCTTTATCAAAGATATTTTCTTTATAACTTTCTAACCCCCTTGTTCGGGGATCAATTGTAGAATTGTATACAATAAAGGGATTCGATTTTTCATCACTATAATTGAATTGACCAAATAACTGTAATCCGATATAAATTAATCTACATTTTAAAGGAGGATGTTGAGCATATCGTAGCATATAATATAATAGTTGATCGGCTACTTTTCTACTATTGAGATAACCTTCATAATTCGCATCGTGAATCATCCAAGACATTGCCATAGGAGGTTCTCCGATTTTAGGAGCAATTGATTCAAGCCAAGTAGGTCCCGTCCGAAAGTTCGTTTCAAAACCCGCTAAAATAGTATATTTTAGATGTTCGTTTTCATTCAATACAATGTTGCAATCAATCGGTTTCGTAATTTTCCACATTGTATCATTAATCTTTTCTTTTGATATTTGTTCTGGTAAAAAATTAAATGTAAAATCAGTTGGTACTTTACTCATGGTTTTTTAGAATTCTTGTTATTAAAAATTAATGTATATATTCAAACCTAGATAAAATAATACAAATATCCAAAACAATATATTTGTATTTTATAGATTTTAATAAAAAATTAACGCTTAATGTTGGGGTTATTAGCATTAACTTTTTTAAACAATTTTTTCAACCTTTTCTAGAAAACATAATAGATGTGTATAAAAAAATATTTCTTTTTGTATTTATGCATAATAATAAATTTTCAGTGTGAAAATAAAAAGAAAGCATATAACATTGATACGATCGAAATTTTATATAATGATCGTTATGAATTATCAACAACGAACACAAGTCAAGAGGATATATTGAATCAATCTAAATATAAATATACGATTACTAAGCCAAAAATCATCTCAGAAATTATGTTGAAAATAGATGATTGCCCAGTCATGAATAAGCATATTACAATGCAAGAAGATTATAGAATTGCCATTAAATTAATTAAAAATCAACAGCTTAATGAAATTATATTTGTCAATATGTTTGGTGAAGTAATAAGAGGAAATAAAAAATATTTTGCAGGAGATAAAATATATGATTTAGTATCAAAATTGAATGATAACCCTGTTGATCAAAGCCATCCAAACTAAACAACTTCTGAAATTAAGTAGGTTTACCTAATTAATTTCAGAAGTTGTTTAATAATGAAGGATTCTTTTAGTTAGAAGGTGTCAGTCAAAAGTTTAAATTATAAATTTTGGTTTCCATTAGGTAGTTTTTCCGTATATCTTGGTTCATTTTAGTAATGATGCTAGCGGTTATTCTTTCCGATTCTTTGGGGTTTGTTTTACTTAAAAAAGATGCTTTTACAAGCGATAAATAAACGTGTTCTGAAGTCAGCTTATGTTCTAGTTTTTCTAATAATTCGATGGCTTCTTGTTCCCTTTGTGCTTTATGTAAACAAAAACAATAATTGATTTCTATGATTGGGGAAGGCGAAAGCTGCAACAGAATTTCATAAAGTTTAACGATATCGATCCAAAAATCGAGTTTATATGAACTTGTAGAGATATACTTGCTTACAATCAAGGCTTCAATATAAAACTTATGGATTATATCGGGTTTTTTCAAGTAATGAAACCCAAGATTTATCATTTTCGTATTCCATTTATTTCTGTTTTGCTTGAAAAAGGAAATCAATTTCTCATCATTTACTTTTGCTTCTATTCTAGCAATATGGAAGCAGAAAAGAGACAATAGATTGCTTGTTGTGGATTGTTTATTATAATCGTTAAGCAACTTTTTGGTAAGAGCAAACGATTCTAAGCATAAGTCTTTGTTTATTATTGATTTATGTTTTTCATTAAAAGAATCAAAACCCGAATTAAATACAGCATATAAAATTTCTTCAACCGTATGAATTTCCTCTTCTCCTATGTTTTTTATTATTTCTGCTATCTGTTGGTTTCTATACTCTTTCTGAAGCGAGCTTTTAGATCTTTTGACTATTTTGTAAATGGCTTCTTTTCCTATTAATGTGTTTTCTGCAATCTCTCGAACGTTTAGTCCAAAAATATTTTTTAAGATAAAAACTATTTTGGCTTGTTTTGAAATTGATCTTGAGGAAGCAACAAGCAATATGGTTTCCAGCCTTAAATCTGTTGTTGTTGGTTCGGAATCATTTGAAATAATATATGATTCCGAACCGATTGTCTTATGCTTTCGTTTTAGTTGATTCAACAACTCGTTCTTCGCTGTTATGTAAAGCCAATTTTCTTTCTTTTTAGGTGTATTATCAGGCTTCCAGTTCTTAACAGCTTTTAGAAAGCTATTTTGGATAGCATCTTCAATTTCAGAAAAATGTTGAACACCAAACTGACGAATTAGAGTAGAAAAAAGTTTACCATATAAAACTCGGTAGTTGGTTTGAGTAATTGGCTTATTCATAATTTTCCATCTCCATAATTTGCCTTACTTCTGTTGTTCCACCCCAAAGATGACAAGGACAATCTTTGGCTAGTTCAATAATAGTTTCAAGAGTTTCGGCTTGTAATAGATAGTAACCTCCTACTATTTCTTTGGATTCGATATATGGTCCATCTTTAACAACCGCATTTTTACCTGAAATCAGGTATCCTTTTTCTTGCAGCCCATCTCCCGAAATAAAATGTCCTGATTTGGCTAGTTTTTCAGCCCAAGTCATATGAGCATTTACCAATTCTTGCATTTCTTTTACCGATAAGTTTTCCATTTTCTCAATGTCTTCATGTAATAATAATAAAAACTGTTTCATTTCTTTAAATTTTTAAGTTGTTAATAATATTTATCCTAAAGACAATTGAGGTTATTGATTTTGGACATTTTTGTGGAATTATTTTTTGGGACCCTTGTTTTACGCTGGTATTAAAAGTAAAATCGCATCTTAATTTGAATACACGTACAAGGTTATAGAATAACAAACGCTGGAGATAGGGGTTGGTTTTCTATTAGAAATTGAAGTTCTGCATAATTTTAGCGGAAGTTTTTTCAATTTTGTTTTTGAAATAATAATTCATTTGATATATAGTAAATAATTTTCTCTCAATTCTGGTTTGAAAATTTAACAAAAAATTGATCGAATTGATAAATACAATTCAATCTAAATTTGGTTTCAATTTGTCTATTGATTTAGATTTTCGACTAAATTAAGCTCTATCTAGTCTTCTCTTAAGGAGTGTCTAAAAATATGATTATCTAGTTATTAAGTCCTGTTTTATATTTTCCTTGTCTTTTTATCTAGGCTTAGGTTCACTTATGGGTTTTTAATTTTGAAGTTGTTTAATAATGAAGGATTATTTTAGTTATAAGTGCTTGTATATCAAGATGAAGTTCCATTCTTTTTTCGTAGCCTTAGCTATGGTGAAAAGAATTAGCTGAAATATTGAGATACAATGACTTATAAATAATGGAGCATTCTATTTTTAAACAGCTTCTTTTAAAAAAATGCCATTTTTTTAAAAACTACTGACTGATAATTAGGTAACTGCATTCTTAAATAGTTCTACATAAAAAAGAGGCACAAGATCAGCTGATTTTGTGCCTCTTTTTTATGTAGAACTGAACAATATCGAATGAAAACCTTCGGTTTCTTGCCCTGTAAGGGTCATGTCGATATTGTTCATATCAAACAATTACAAGTTACAATTTATTTAGGAGAATGTCAAGTAAATTAATTCTTTTTTTCTTGAGATCCGAGTACAATTTAGATTTTTTTTATGGAAGAAAATAAAATATACAAAAATAATACAAATCAGGATTCTGAAAAGAAAATCCGTATTTCTATGTTCAAAATTATTGAATTAGAGGCTGTTCGATATTCATTACTTGAATTAATTATTTTATTAGTATTTATATTATTATGTATTTTAATTATTAATTCTGGATTCGATTTAGAAAGGTTGAAAAATATTTTTAAATATATAAACGAAATTCCAAAACCAGACTAATATATATTGTGATTTCTTAATTTCCGCTGACAAAATAACAAACGCTGGAGATAGGGGTTGGTTTTCTATTAAATCATAAAAATTATGGAGTATTTAAGGGCATTGTTTTTAGGTTAAAAGATTTGAATGTACTTTTACAATGTTTTAATATTAGATAAGCTCTTAATAGAATAGAAATAATGAAACGTCCATGATTAAATAATCTTTAAACACACAAGGAAATGATTATTTCATCATGGAAAGTTCCATCTGACCTTAATGTGAAATAAAAATAAACAGATGAAAAAGCATCAAGTCGCGCCTTCTGTCTTAGCAGCAGATTTTACAAACTTAGCATCAGACTTTAAAATGGTCAACGACAGCCAAGCCGATATGTTTCATGTTGATGTGATGGATGGTCGTTTTGTGCCAAACATTTCTTTTGGAATGAACATTATCAGCCAAATGAAAAAAATAGCGACTAAACCCTTGGATGTACACCTGATGATTGTAGAGCCAGAACGATATATAGAACAATTTCGAGCAGCAGGAGCAGATATTATTACGGTGCATTTTGAGGCTTGTCGTCACTTGCATCGGGTACTACAGCAAATTAAAGCGACAGGAGCTAAAGCAGGCGTAGCCCTAAATCCGCATACTAGAGCAGAGGTCTTAGAACCAATCTTAGAAGAAATTGATCTGGTTTGCCTCATGTCGGTTAATCCTGGTTTTGGAGGCCAGAAATTTATTTATCAGACCATCCCAAAAATCAAACAACTCAAACAGTTAATCGAGATTCATAATACAGCTACTTTGATTGAAATTGATGGTGGGGTAGGGCTTCAAAATGCTGAAAAAATCTTAGAAGCAGGCGCCGATATATTAGTGGCAGGGAGTAGCGTTTTTAAATCAAAAAATCCTACGAAAGCAATAGAACAATTAAAAAATATTGGTCAAAATACTTTCTTTGTGTAATTTGCCGTTTTGTTAACAGATAGTTCAAAACTAGCGGTTACTTCTACAATAGGTATTTTAGACCAAAGCCTTTGGTTTTAAGTTAACATCACCTTTAACTATACGAATGAAATATATATTTACTTTTGTAGTTATACTACTCTCTTTTCAAGTATTCTCTCAAGAAGAGACCACAAGTGCTGTATATGGAACAGTAACGGATGCTAAAACGGGAGAACCTCTAGAGGCGGTAAGTGTCTTTATCCCTCAAACAGGAAAAGGGGCACTAACAGATTTTGCAGGAGCGTTTATTTTAGAAACACCCTCTAATGAAACGTTCGATGTTCAGTTTTCTTATACAGGGTATGAGTTAAAAAGCGTTTCCAACATCAAATTATATCCAGGCAAACGCCGAAAACTCAATATCAAAATGGAATCTTCAGTTACAGAGATTGAAGGAGCTGAAGTAACGGGTTCATCCATAGACGATAAAGGGACAATTAGAGAAAATGTCGAACCCCTTAAAAAGTTACCCAACACAACAGGGAATATAGAAGCAGTACTCCCTCAGATTGCCTTAGGAACAACCTCAGGAACGGGAGGGGAATTAAGCTCTCAGTATAGTGTGAGGGGAGGGAATTATGATGAAAATTTAGTCTACGTTAATGATTTTGAAATCTATCGGCCTCAATTAATTAGAGCAGGGCAACAAGAAGGGTTGACCTTCCCGAATATTGATATGATCCGAGATCTTTCTTTCTCTTCTGGGGGATTTGATGCCCGTTATGGAGATAAAATGTCTTCGGTTTTGGATATAAAATATAAAAGACCAACGGATTTTGGAGGCTCTGTAGGATTGAGTTTTTTGGGTGGTTCAGCGCATATAGAAGGCAGCGTCAAGAAGGATAGTGTCGGGTTTGAACGGTTTAGATATTTAGTAGGAGCAAGGTATAAAACAACTCGATATTTGTTAGGTTCTCTGGATATAAAAGGAGAATATACCCCAAATTTTGCGGATGTTCAAGGTTATTTTACATACGATATTAATGAAAATTTACAAGTAGGATTGATTGGTAATTTTAACCGTAGTGAATATCAATTTCAACCTGTAGAAAGCAGTACGACACTAGGTCTCGTCAATTTCGCTTTACAATTCCGTTCTTTCTTTGAAGGACAAGAGGTGGATGATTTTACAACCTATATGACAGGCGTTTCGCTGGTTTATTTACCCGATAGAAAGAAAAATCCTTATTATTTGAAATTATTAGCATCAACTTTCCAAAGTAATGAAAATGAACGAATTGATATTATTGGAGATTATTCTCTGAATCAGATAGAAACCGATTTAGGAAGTAATGGATTTGGAGATGTTGTAGCTACATTGGGGACAGGCACTCAACATCAATATGTTCGAAATTATTTAAAATATAATGTTTCTAATGTTGAACATAAAGGAGGGATCGAATTTCAAAAGGAGGACGAAATTCAAGATAAGTCTAATAGCCACTTTATTCAATGGGGGGTAAAATACCAAAGAGAAGATATAGACGATCGTATCAATGAGTGGGAACGACTAGACTCTGCAGGTTATTCTATTCCTTATGATCCGAATGCTGTCCTATTACAAACGGCTTATAAAACAAAGAACCTTATCAATTCGAATCGCTTTTCAGCGTATTTACAGGATACTTGGACAATAGATAATCCTGTAGGTTTGACAAAGTTTTCTCTAGGAGTAAGAGCATCCTATTGGGATTTGAACAAAGAGGCGATCATTTCTCCAAGATTACAATTATTATATAAACCGAAAGATAAAAATGTGTCTTATAGACTTGCTGGAGGAATGTACTTTCAGCCCGCTTTTTATCGAGAGATGCGGCGGTTGGATGGGAGCGTTAATACCGATATTAAAGCTCAAAAATCTGCTCATATTTTGCTTGGAACAACCTTTAATTTTGATGTTGGCAAAATCCCGTTCAAATTTATAGCAGAGGCATATTACAAATCTTTATGGGATATTGTCTCCTATGATTTGGATAATGTAAGGATTCGTTATAGTGGTGAAAATGATGCTAAAGGGTATGTCATGGGCTTAGATATGCGTGTAAATGGAGAGTTTGTACCTGGTGCGGAGTCGTGGATTAATTTTTCCTTGTTGAGAGCAAGAGAAAATCTATTGGATGTTCAACATTTAAGTGTTGAAGAAGGTGACGGCGACAACGGAACACCTGTTGACGATGTACCTCGACCAACGGATCAGTTGCTACAATTGGCTATATTTTTTCAAGATTACCTTCCTAAAAATGAAAACTTCAAAATGCACTTGAATTTTACCGTGGGGACAGGTTGGCCTTTTGGTATTCCGAATCGAAATAAAGTATACAGGAATACGTACCGTTTCAAACCCTACCATAGGGTTGATATAGGTTTTTCGGCTCAGTTATACGATAGAAACTGGGAGAGAAATCGTGATAATCACCCACTACGATTTTCTAAAAGTACTTGGTTGAGTTTAGAAGTCTTCAATTTGATGGAGGTCGCAAATGAAGCCTCGAATACTTGGATTAAAACGATTACCAATACACAATTTGCAATTCCCAATAACCTGACTTCTAGAAGGATAAATCTACGCTTGAAGTTTGATTTTTAGAGGATAAAGTTATGTTTTAATTTCTCCAAAAATCTGATCGAGTTTTTGTCGACGGTATTCAAAAATATCTTCTAATTGTTTACCAATAAAAAGATGTTTGGCAATTGTTCCAAGAAAACCCATAGGAGGACGATAAGAAACCAAGTCTGTCATTAAGACCCCTCTATCTTGGGGGGCTAACCTATGCTGGTGATGCCATAATTTATAGGGGCCCATGCGCTGCTCATCTATAAAAAAGACTTTGTCTTCTACGTGTGTTATTTCTGTTACCCAAGTCAGTTTGAGATTTAAAATAGGACTCACTTTATAGGCGATAATCATTCCTGTATACATTTTCTCTGGGAGATCGGGGGTAGTAATTTCAAACCCCATATAGTCAGGTGTGATTTCTTTTAAATTTTTGGGCGATGAAATAAAGTCCCACAATTCATCGACAGAGGCATCGAGTTTTTGTGTTTTATAAAGTTGGAATAATGCCATTTGATTTATTTTTTTCCTTCTTTAACCAATGCAGCAATTTGTTCTTGAATTTTTTCGGCTTCAGCGTACTTTATAGAACTTGCCTTACGGTCAACCGTCGATAGATCATACCCTTCTTTCATTAGTTTTTTGTACTGTTCTTGTAGGACATCGATTGGAGATTTCTTTTTAAAAAAATTAAACATGATTTATAGTTTTTAATATGTAATTATAATTATTTGAATATTACCTAACACTAGACATTCCACCATCAATATGAAAAATTTGACCTGTGATCCAAGCCGCTTTTTCAGATAATAGATAAGATGCCATATATGCTAAATCGCTAGGGCTTCCAATTTTCTTTAAGGGATGGCGTTCTGCATTTGTTGCTTTTTTGTCTTCATTGCTCAATAATTTAGCAGCTAAAGGTGTATCTGTTAAAGAAGGAGCAATACAATTGACCCTTATTTTAGGTGCGAATTCAGCAGCGAGTGATTTTGTTAAGCCTTCGATAGCACCTTTAGAAGTAGCGACTTGTGAATGAAAATTGAATCCGAGTTGAGCAGCAACTGTTGAAAATAAAAGGATAGAAGCAATCGGACTCTTTTTTAATTTAGGCAATACGGACTGAATGACCTTAATTGCTCCAACAACTTGTAAGTTAAAATCTTCTATAAATGCAGTTGGCTTGATTCGAGCAAATGGCTTCAAATTGATGCTACCAGGACAATACACAATACCATCTAGTGTTTCAGGAAGGAAACTCAAGTCTAAAGCATCTTCGTTTACATCCAAAAAATGATAATGTAAATTAGGGGAGGGGTTTTGTAATTGATTTTTAAAGTAGGTGGCATAGACTTGGTGATTGTCTTCTTTCAGGATTTTAGTTAAGGCTAATCCGATACCTGATGACCCCCCAATGACTAGAAAACTTTTCATTTGTATTGATTAATTATTGATGACTATTTTAATAATCATAAATATAAACACAAAGAAAATATTTTTGTTTAATTTTTATTAATAAAAAGTTATACAAAATATAAATTAGAAACTAATTGTCCTTTTGAGTACAATCAATATATTGTATGTCATCATAATTTTCATTAGTCTGCCAAGTAGCTATTGCATAATCGACCATTTCTTTCATATCTATGCATCGTTTATCATCTAACGTATAGTTTTTATACATTGATAGAGTAAGTTTTATGTGTTCAGAATCTATGTTGCCTTTATCAATCTCTTTTTGAATAGAATCTATCATTTCTTTATTAAAGATTTCTCTTGGAAAATTTTGTACATTATGAACGAGAGTAACCAAAAGAAAATCTGTATAACAAGTATCTTTACCGATGACAGATAAATTGTCAGACTGTATTAGATCACTAAATATTTCCCAATTTTCCTTAAATATTGCCTGTCTTTTTGCAAACCGTTCTTTTTTTTCAGTTTTAGACATATGGCTACGTGATAAATTAGATTGATCGGCTTTATATCTTTCGCAGTAATCTATCTGTCTTTCAATATTATTGGTACAAGCACCTAAAAGTAAAAAGGAAAGAAGAGTTAAGGCTGTCGGTTTCATTTCCAGTATTGATTTCGATGATTTTTTACCATAAAGTCATCTCAAAACTATAAAATTCTTTGCAAATATTCAGTAATAATCAATTAGGTGCTTCAGAAGCGGCTTCAAGTTGTGCTATTATTCCTTTGAGCATTCTAGGGACGATGATTTGGTGAAAAGGTTTTACAGGTAAGAAATATAATTTTCCAAACCAATTATTAAATTTCACAGTTGTTGAAATGGTTAATTTCATAGTATCTACTGTATTCAAATCCTTTTCTTTTAGTAAAGATATTCTAAAGTTTAAATGCTTGTCATCTTCTCCTAGAATAACTTCATTTTCGGTCTTATGATATACTTTAAATAACCCTAATCGTTCACTAGGCTCACAGTTGAAATTATCTAGCAATTCTTTTCGATTTTTTACTTTACCATCCGTTTTAAGTCCGAATAGAGAGACTATTTTATTTCGAAGTTCAAACAATTTGGCTGTCCAGTTAGGTGCAGAAGTGAAAAATGCTTTTCCAATATCTGTTGAACTAATTTGATTTTGTGCATCTATATAATTCCCTTGATAACTGTCTACATATTCGTATACTGTATTGTTTAATAAAGAGTTGCTCGGAAAGTTGACTTTAGTTATTTTCATCTGTTTATTTTTATTTTCTGTTGAGGTCAGATGGAACTTATCATGATTAAATAATCATTTCCTTGTGTGTTTAAGGATTATTTAATCATGGACGTTTCATAATTTTAGTAGTTTTTGAATATCGTATGTTTTTAAGGCATTCTTTATTTGCTGCTCTTCGGTCGTCGTTTCAGGATATAAGAAATAACTCGGAGCAACTATAGGCTTTACTTTTTCTACTTCTATATAAGTAATAGAGCTGAAAGGGTATAGACCTTTTGTTATTTTTAATAAGACTTGTTCTACAGGTTCAAAAAGTGGATTTGATTTATCCAATATGCTTGCCCTGCCTTTAAGTTGGAAGCCTTTTTGCACAAAAACATCTATGAAACTGATACAGACTAAAGGATTTTGTTTGATGTTTTTTACGGTTTTAGGGGAAGCTATATTGGCAATGACGATCGCCTTATTTTGAAAAACAGTAAACACCTCTTTAGGAGATACGTTTGGTTGATTATTGGAATCAACGGTGGCAAGCCAACATAAGACGCTTTTGTCAATATATTTTAAAATTTCTTTATCTAACATAGGATTAATATTTATAATGCTTGAGTCATTTTTCCAAGATTTATTTTTTCTACTTTGATAAATTTTATTTCTCTAATGTGCTTCATATCTCCCCATAAGTATTTATTGCCCTTCAGTACTTTTGTTGATTGTACTCTCCTTTGCATTCGCTTCAATTCTTTGTCTGTTGCGAGTCTTCTTTCTCCTAGTTGACCATATAGTTTTAGTCCTGGATAGGAATTAAAGTATCCTTGAAAGAGCGCCTTTATCCAAAAGAGTTTTCTATTGTTGATGGCTAGAATACATACCTGGTTATTGTGCTCAATATTTTGTGGAATCTTACTTACAAATTTTTCAAAATAAAACCCTGTTTGATTACTATTCAAAAAAAGTGAGCCTATAGGAGTAGCTATTGGATTATTGTCTTTATCTACAGAAGCAAAAACAACATGAAGGTTTTTGCGGAATGATGCGTCAAAATGGTCTTTTATACTTTTCCAATTTAATTTTATATCCATGGTGAATTTATTTTAATAAGCTGTTGAAGAGGCTATATTTTTAATGCATTGTTCTCGAATTGCCCATATAGCTTCAAAATTATGATTCGGATTGTTTTCTATAATCCAATTTTTTAAAAATGTTTTGTGAAATTCCACTTTGTAGGTATTAACCTGTTCGGCTTCAATTTCTTTTTCAAGCATTATAGCCTTTTGAATTTTATCAAAAACGGAATGTTCCGTTGTATAATCACAATATTCTCCTCTAATCTTTAAGTAACAATGTGCCTCGGGAATATACTCCATATTATTTTCTAGGAGTACCGTTCCAATCTTTGGCGTATTGAGATGATTCATTGCATATATTCCAAGGATGAGTTTTACATCAGGGACTTGATTGGAATCCGCAATGTGTTTCAAAAGAGCGTGTTTGGAACTACACGTTCCTTTTTTTTCTTTAAGAACTAAACTTAGATCAGAGCGATTTTTATTACGTCCATAGGGTAACAAATGAATATATTCAACCGCTTTCCCCCAAGTTTTTAGACCTTGATTGCGTAAGATCATAGAGATTGGATCGGAGGCTTTTAGTGGATAGTTTTTCATAGAGCAAATAATTTTAAAAATTCTTTTTTCCCTTTGGTTGTCAAATACGGAAATAGGGCATAAAAGAAGAGTTCTTTATGTTCTGTGTGATTTAGTTTTTCAATTTTTCTATCCATGACATTAGCATTCAGAAAAAAGTCAGAAACGATATGTAATCGTTTATAAAGCAGCTCATACTCGTGTGGGACTTCTTGGGGGCGCATACTTTTTTGGTTGATCAATTCATTAACAGTCTTTAAAAAGATAGATTTTCGAACCTCAACGAGTGCTAGATAATTCTCTTTTATTGTAGGATCTGTACGAATAATTGTAGAAAAATCTAAAAAAATAAAGCGGTATTTATAAATATAGAAAAACCATTCCTCTATTAAGTTTGCAAACGATTTCAGGTCACGTTTACCATTCAAAAATAGGCGTGTTTTTTCTTGAACCTGTCCGACAAACTCAAAATAAAGTACTCTATAAATGTCTTCTTTCTTTTTGTAGTGATAGGTAAGATTACCTGGACTTATTTTTAGAAAATCAGAGATTGTTCGTTGACTAACATTGGTTATTCCTAGTGTATTATAAAGCTCTAGACCTGCTTCTAGGATATGTTTTTTTCTTTTTTTCATCTGTTTATTTTTATTTCACATTAAGAGGTCAGATGGAACTTACCATGATGAAATAATCATTTCCTTGTGTGTCTAAAGATTATTTAATCATGGACGTTTCATTATGCTTAAAATATTATATAGTACAAATGTACTAAAAAATATAAATTAGTGCAAGTGTACTAATTTGTGTTTTAGTTAAAAACTGATCGATTTTAAATTATAAATCGATTAGAGAGGATTTAAAATGAGTGTTAATGGATAAAATTAGGCTTTCTTGTTTCGGACAAATAGAAAGATTATTAGCATCAATAGCCCTAGTATAATAGCCCAACCAAATCTAAAATTCGAGGAATTTGATAAAGGTTGAGCATCTCCGACTAGAATGAAGTTTGAC
>JAHDBJ010000021.1 GCA_020630435.1 Saprospiraceae bacterium | reverse complement strand
AAAATACAAGGCTCATTTTAAATGGTCTTTATATAATTCCGTAGAATAATCTCTAATAAATTAACCTATCATAGCTATACCAGTAAAGACGGTCATATATATTTTATCAAAAAAGATAAATATTTAAATCTGGAAGATATTTATAAAAGATCTCCACAAAATCATTTTGAAAAAGAAGAGATGAATGTTTTAACAATACGACCAAGAGAGAGTAAAAGCGTTAGAGATTCATTGATATTAGTACTAAAATATAAATTCAAAAACCAAGACAACATTAAATTTAAAAGTTATATTGATAGTTTAACCATTGCTGCAATGGAGAAGGAAATGGAAAATGTTTCTAATAGCATCAAGGCACTTAAAAAGAATTTGATTTGTATTTTTCCAATAGTAGGAGATATAAGTATCTTAAAGTACAAGGATAAAGAAATTGCCTTACATTCAACGTATAGGCATATTGAAATTTTTAATGATGTTATAGAAAAAAAGCGTTGTGAAAGTCTAGATCCAATAAGGGATCTAAAAAGAAGTCCAAAATCTTTTGACAAAGTAGTTTTAGGAAACTCCTATTCAGGAAATCATTATGTCGGAGGTTATACACCTTATGGTTATAATTATATAGAAATGACGATTGGTAGTGAGCATACGAAGTTTAAAGCAAACAACATTAACAATGGCGATGGTGTTTGCATTTTGCATGAGAGCAATGATACATTACTTCTATATGGAATGAGTAAACTATATTACGCAACATTAAAAAAATAGTTATTACTACTAAAGCACAAGAGTAATAAAAAATAAATCGAAAGTTTTTTTATTGTCAACAAGGTTCGATTTAAACAACTTCTTTATTAGGCACTAACCTTGAAAGACAATTATTTTAAACCTTTGCTATTCTTATACAAATCAGTATGTACTGTTTTTCTTTATTTTAATGTATCTTGTTTAAAATCGAACTTTAGATACTATTGAAGAGTTTTCTTGAAAGAACTATTCAATAGATTATATAAAAATGCTATGAATCATTCCAACCAACTCATCTATGAGACTAGCCCTTATCTATTACAACATGCCCATAACCCAGTCAATTGGTATCCATGGAGTGACGAAGCCTTTCGCATAGCAGAAGAACAAGATAAACCTATTTTGGTAAGTATAGGATACTCTACTTGTCATTGGTGTCATGTGATGGAAAGAGAATCATTTGAAGATGAAAGAATTGCTGCTTTTATGAATGAAAATTTTATTAATATAAAAGTAGATAGAGAAGAACGTCCTGATGTAGATCAAATTTATATGGAAGCCGTCCAAATTATTTCGGGTTCAGGTGGTTGGCCGCTAAATTGTTTTTTATTACCAGATAGAAGACCGTTCTACGCAGGCACATATTATCCCCCACAAGATAGATATGGTCGCCCTTCTTGGCAGAAAGTATTGACAAATTTATCAAAAGCATTTCAAGAGACTCGTTCTGAAGTCGAAAACCAAGCACAGCGACTAACAGCGATAATTAAAGGGGGAAATCGAAAGGTTTTAAAAAAGAATTTACTTTCCGATATAGAGGTATCAAAGATCTTTAACCCAGTATTACTAGATAATATTTTTTATACGCTGCAAGAACGTTTCGATGAAATTGATGGTGGCTTTGGCGCTGCTCCCAAGTTTCCTGGAACAATGGCCTTAGACTTTTTACTGCATTATCATGGTTATACTAAAAATCAAACAGCCCTCAATCATTTATTATTTTCGTTAGATAAAATGATACAAGGAGGTATTTATGATCAGTTAGGTGGTGGTTTTGCCAGATATGCTACAGACAAGGCATGGTTGATACCTCATTTTGAAAAAATGCTCTATGATAATGCACTTTTGATAGGTTTAATAGCCGATGTATACAAACTCACACAGCAAGACATTTATAAAGAAACTATTATAGAAACCTTAGACTTTATTGCTAGGGAAATGACCTCAACAGAGGGCGGGTTTTATGCAGCTTTAGATGCGGATAGTGAAGGGATAGAAGGAAAATATTATGTTTGGAATAAGTTAGAAATTGAAAATCTGTTAGGCGAATCTGCGAAAGTTTTTTGTGAGTTCTATAATATTACAGAACAAGGAAATTGGGAAGGGCAAAATATTTTATGGAGACCAGAGAGCTACGAAACGTTTGCAAAAAGAAATAACTATAATGTTGAACAACTAAAAACACAATTAAAAGAAAATCGATTAAAATTATTACAAGCTCGTAATAAAAGAATTAGACCGAGTCTGGATGATAAAATTCTTTTAGATTGGAATGCACTTCAATGTATTGCATATGTAAAAGCGTATAAAGCATTGGGATTAGAATCGTATAAAAATATAGCAATTAATAATATTGAATTTTTAATTATAAATTTTTATAAAAAAGATGAATTGAATTTATGTCACACATATAAAGAAGGAGTAGCAAAAATTGATGCCTTTATCAATGATTATGCCTACTTAATAGATGCCCTTATCGAAGTATATTCTATTACATTTGATTTGAAATATTTAGAGTTCGCAAAAAAATACACTGATCTTGCTGTGGATAATTTTTGGGATGAAACTTCTGCCGATTTTTATTTCGTTTCTGCCAACCAAACAGACATTCTAACTCGTAAAAAAGATATATACGATAGTGCTGTGCCTAGTGGGAATGCGGTGATGATCCGTAACTTACAACGTCTAGGGCTTATATTTGATAATATTGAGTATAAAGAAAAAGCAAATCTCGCTTTATTACAACAAAAAGATTTTATTGAAAAATATCCTAGCTCAATGGGGATGTGGGCAAAAGCCTTACTTGAAATAACAATGCCTAAATTAGAAATTGCTATTATTGGTCAAAAAGCAATAGAATGGGCTACTGAAATAAACAGATATTTTATTTCAAATAAAATAGTAATGGCAACGTTAAATGAAGTAGAAGCCTATCCTCTCCTAAGAGGAAGGACAAAGTCAAAACATACATCAATTTACATATGTGAAAATTATACTTGTCAAACGCCATATAATACTCTTGAAAAAGCCTTGGAAGAATTAAAGACGATGAAAAAAATTGATTTTTAGAAACTGCTTGAAAATAGGTGTTTTTTTATAAAACGTAAGAATTCTATATATAAATAAAGCCTAGTATTGATAATGGAAGAATACCTAGAAGGAATAGTCAAATATATTAAAGAGGATGAATTTGATGATTATAATCCAGAATTTATCTGTATTCAGTATGAAATTGTAGAAAATATGGAAGCCAATAATATTGGAATAGAGGCTGTCCAACCAATACTTAAATTAATGGAGGATAATCCTTTAGTAGAATTTGGAACACCAGGGCCGTTAACGCATTTTATAGAAAGAGTACAAAAAGGGCATGAGGACTTTTATAATAAGTGTGTAGCTAATTCTGTTAAAACAAAACCAGCTATTCATACTATATGGCTCTTGAATCGTATCATAAATGGTAGAAGTGATGAAAAGACACAAGACTATGTCCTTATATTAGAAACTATACATCAAAATGATAAACTCAATAAATCTATTAGAAATGTAGCAGGAAATTTTTTGGACTATCATCGAGAATAAATAACTTGATTCGTATAATATTGTATAACTCATAATAATAGGTTTTACGATTAACCTAAAGTACCTTTTGTGAAGAGAGAAAAAATCTTTTATATAACCAATCATATATGAAACTTAATTTTACATTTCTTCTATTATTTTTTATTTTTTTTAGTCAAATAAATGCACAGCAAGCATTACAGTCTTCATTGTATATGCTGAACCCATATGATTATAATCCAGCATATGCAGGCTTAGATAATAACTCTTTAAGTATCAATGGTGTATTTAGGAAACAATGGACAGGGTTAGAGGGTAGCCCTAGTACACAGACATTGAATGCACATCTACCTATATATTATTTAGGAGGTGCTTTTGGCATAAGTTTGAGCAACGATGTACTAGGCGCTGAACGCAACCTTAGTGGTTCCTTATCGTATGCTTATCAAAGGGAGTTAGGAGATAAAGGAATTTTATCTTTAGGAGTAGCAGGAGGCATTATTCAAAAAAGTCTAGATGGTGAAAAACTAAGAGCTCCTGGAGGGATCTATGAAGGGAATGTTATCCAACATAATGACCTAAATTTGCCAGAAGGGCTAGTTCAAGGAATCGCTCCTCTATTAAGTGTTGGGGCATATTTTCAAAATGAATTTTTCGAATTTGGGCTGTCAGCGAATAATTTATTAGAGTCAGACGTTAAATATTCCTTAAACAATGTCACAAACATACAGTTAAAGCGAAATTATTTCTTTAATTTTAACGCCAAATTTGATCTTGGTACTTATTTTGTAGTAAAACCAAGTATATTATTAAAATCGGACTTAGTACAAACACAGACAGAAGTTTCAATTTTAACAACATATAATGACAATATTACAGGAGGAGTTTCGTTTAGAGGATATGATGAAAACACGATTGATGCTTTAGGCATAATAATAGGTTTTCAAATTACTTCTAAGTTGAAATTAGTTTACGGGTACGATGTAACTTTATCTGGGCTTAATGTGGTCTCCAGAGGCTCGCATGAAATCATGTTCAATTATAATTTGAATAAAATCATTGGACAAGGTAAACCAGAAAAAATAATTTACAATCCTCGCTTCCTCTAGTAAATTAATATGACTTCAAACATACTAATAAAAACAAAGCCAACGTTAAGAAATTGACAAATCTGCTTGTGCTTATTTAGTTATAGATTGAAAAAATCTTATTTTTTTTTTATTCTTTCTAAAGAATTCTATATTTGTTTGCTATTTAAATTAAACATTCTAAATATTCTGACGGAAACATGGGTGACAATATGAAAAAGTATATAAAAACGCTCTTAGTAATCGGTGTCCTAATTGTTGTTGGTACATCTTGTGGCAAGAAAGAGTCTGGACAACTTATTGGTGTTCTTGATAGACCATCATGGAAAGGAATTAATCCTTATGGAATGGTATATATTCCTTCAGGAACATTACACATCGGCGCAGGTGACCAAGATGTAAGAAGTACCTTCGTTCAAAGACCAAAAGCAATTTCGATTACGGGATTCTACATGGACGATACTGAAATTACTAACAACGAATATCGACAATTTGTTTTCTGGGTAAGAGATTCAGTCCTTCATAGTTGGATGGATCATTATATCGAAGATGAAGTTACTGGAGAACAGTATATTGATTGGGATCAAGAAATCGACTGGTCTGATGAAACCGTACAAGATATATACTATCAAGGCGATATGGCCTTTGGTAACAGAAAAGAGATCAACATCGAAAAGTTAAACTTCGAATTCCAATGGAAAGATTGGAATCGAATGTCTCACGATAGAAATCCTAATAATAGGACAAAATATATCCATAAAGATAAAACTAGGATATATCCTGATACACTTTGCTGGATTCGTGATTTTGCATATTCTTATAATGAACCAATGACGAGAAATTATTTCTCCCACCCTGCATACGATGATTATCCAGTTGTAGGTGTAGATTGGAAAATGGCAAATGCTTTCAATTATTGGAGAACAAATCTTTGGAATACTTATAACGAAGAAGGTATAAACACAGAAGATTTTCGCTTACCTACAGAGTATGAATGGGAATATGCTGCAAGAGGAGGGCATGATTTAGCTCCTTACCCATGGGGAGGATATTATATTAGAAATGCAAAAGGTTGTCTTCTAGCAAATTTCAAGCCAGGAAGAGGAAATTATCCTGAAGATGGAGGTCTTTATACAGTTCGTGCAGATGCTTATTTCCCAAATGATTACGGTCTTTACTGTATGGCTGGAAATGTAGCAGAATGGACAAATTCACCTTTCGATGAAAATGCTTATTCTTTTATCCATGATTTAAATCCAAATATCCAATATGATGCGCAAGAGGAAGATCCTATTGCATTCAAAAGAAAGGTAATTAGAGGTGGCTCATGGAAAGATATTGGACACTTTTTACAAAATAGTACTAGACACTGGGAATTCCAAGATACAGCTAAGTCTTATATTGGCTTCCGAAGTGCGTTGACATTCCTTGGTCGTTCAATGAATGATTTCTAAAAATATTTCCTTAAGATTTTGTTAAAAGTGAAAATATAGTTGTTGCCTTTTCTTACAATTTCATTATGTTTTCAACGTGTTGTAAGAAAAGGTAATTTTTTTGAAAACCCTAAGATACTGTTTCGAAATAAATTAATAATTTAATTAAAAACAGTATTAAAGTAAACACGTTACACTAAACATCATTATTACTTCAGTTAATTATGTGTGTTTGCTTGATTTAATAACTTAATTTAATAACTAACCTACAAAAATAATTTAAAATGGGATTATTTGGTTTCACAAGAGCAGGATGGTTTAAATATTTGAAAAACCTGCTAATCGGAGTTGGTGCAGCACTAGTAATGCTAGGAGCATTGTACAAAATTCAATCATGGGATATGAATATAACATTACCAATTGTTGGTAAGACAGATTTTTTGACTATTGGTCTAATGACAGAAGCATTTATCTTCTTATTCTTAGGCGTTATTGGTCCTGATCCAGATTACTATTGGGAAAAATTATATCCTGGATTAGATAAATATTACTCAAAAGTTTCTCCAATTAAGGTTGATGAAACAAGTAGTTTGAGTGCCGCTACTTCTCCAGCACTTCCAGGCTTAGATGGAGATAGAGTAGATCAACAGCTAAGCGGAATGCTAGCAGAGTTACAAACAATGTCTAGAAGTATGTCATCCCTTAAAGCTTTACAAGAAGCAGATTTCTCTGGGGTTAGTGATCAAATCGCTAAGGTAAATCAATTTTACTCAAGCCTTAACGAGGCAATGGCTAATATCAGCGACTCTTTAGACGATACACGTCAATATAAAGAGCAGTTGTCTGCCTTAAACAAAAATTTAGGATCACTAAATTCTGTTTATGGTGGTATGTTAAGTGCCATGTCTAATATCGGAAGGAACGATTAATTTCGTTTGTATCGATATTTTAGAGAAACAATTTTTTATAAGCTAAAATTAAAATTAAAGGGATATGTCAATACCGAAGGAACCCCGGCAGCTTATGATCAACATCATGTACTTGGTACTTACCGCAATGCTGGCGTTGAACGTATCTGCTGAAATCATAAATGCCTTTTTTGACTTGGATAAATCCTTGTTGAGATCGGCGGAAATCGCTGACACTGCCTCTAAAACCACAAAAGATGGTATAGCAGGTATGTTGAAGAAAAAACCTGCTTTGAAAAAACCACTGTACGGTGGTATGGATGCTACAAAGCAAGAAGTTGATGAGTTTATTGAGTATATTGAAAGTATTAAAGATACTTTAATAACAGCAACAGGTGGACTCGATGAAAAAACAGGAAAACCGAAAGGTAAAAAAGATAAAGATATTACAACTAGAGTCCTAGTAATGGGAGGAAAAGGTGATGAGCTTGAAGGGAAGATAAAAGATATTAAGAAAAAATTAGTTGATATCTATCGAAGATCAGTTTCGAGTCAGGCTGTAATCAAAGAGAAAAAGTGGGATAAACTAGGAGGTGCTAAGAAAAACATCAATAAAGCTGTAAGTGAATTTGAATCTTCTTTATTAATGGAAGTGGATTCTGCATGGACAAGTACCGATAAAACATCTTGGGCAGATTATAAATTTAGACAAATGCCATTGGCAGCAGTTTTGCCAACATTATCTAAGTTACAATCTGATGCTAGGAATGCTCAAGCAGATGTGAATAACCGTCTAGCAGGAATTATTGGTAGTTTTGAAATTAAACTAGATAAATTTTTCCCAGTAATTAATGCAAAGAATGGTTATGTGATTCAAGGAGAAAAATTCGAAGCTGAAGTAGCAGTAGGAGCTTATAGTTCTCAGTTTGCTAAATCAACAAGTATTACTGTAAATGGACGAAGTATTCCATTAAATTCCGAAGGAAAAGGAACGTATACAGAAACGGCAGGCTCTGTAGGAAAGAAAACCTTGAAATTAAATTCTGTCGTTAAAAATCCTTTGACAGGAGAAGTAATGAAAGGTTCTTCAAGCTTTGAATATGAGGTCGGCCGTCGTTCTGCGAACGTATCTGCGGATAAAATGAATGTATTTTACGTGGGAGTGGATAACCCAGTCTCTCTAACGGCATCGGGTGTCTCTAGTAATAAATTAAGAGCGTCTTGTTCTGGTGGTGGTTGTTCAATGTCAGGGTCAGGGGCTAAGAGAACGGTAAGAGTTTCTCAACCTGGTGCTAAAGCAACTATTACACTTTCAGGAGGTGGATTGACACCAACCAACTTTGAATTCAGAGTTAAAAGAATTCCTGATCCAGTTCCTTGTTTCCGTCCTGGTGGTGAAGGTAGTGGCTCAATGGGTAATGGAGCATTCAAGGCGATGCAAGGGGTATTAGCAGATTTAAGAAACTTTGACTTTGAAGCTCGTTGTAAGTTAATGGGATTTGAGTTGACCAAAGTGCCTAAACGCCAAGATCCAATTACAGCAATCAATCCTGGTGCGAGGTATAGCGGAAGAGCACAAAACTTAGTTAATTCTGCAAAGCCTGGAGATATTTATTACTATGATAAAATTAAAGCCATGTGTCCAGGTGATAAATCAGGTCGTAAGTTGCCAGGAATGGTTTGGAAGATAAAATAAAACACGCTAGAATATACCTTAAATTTTAGAATAAAAGTATAATCTTTAACGTTATAATCATAAATCAAGGTCATGTTAAGAATTTCTTTTTTGTTAATATTGGGAATGTTGCTGGTTACAGCACCAACTACAATGTACGCTCAGATCATTAGTGAAACGTCAGAATCTGAATCTGAGGAAGGTCCAGATGAAGATGCACCATTAGATGATATCGTAGAACGTACAATATCACACGAAAGACGTGTAATGCCATATGAACCAATAAGAGAAGCAGATATCTTTTGGGAAAAAAGAGTGTGGAGAGTCATCGATGTTCGTGAAAAAATGAATAAACCATTTTCATATCCAGGTAATCCTTTCATTAATATTATTATGACAGCAGCTATGGATGGTGATATCAGAGTTTTTGGTACAGAAGATGATAAATTTACAGCTAAACTCGATCCAATGGAAGCAGCAGCTATGGGGTCTGCAGTTGATACGATTACGACATTCGACCCTGAGACGTATGAAGAAGAAATCAAAGTAGTTCGTAATGATCTAAATCCCGAAGATATTAAGCGTTTTAGAATTAAAGAAATTTGGTTCTTCGACGAAGAGAGTTCTACTATGAAAGTTAGAATTCTAGGTATTGCACCACTTCGGGAAGTATATGATGATAATGGTAATTTCCGTTATGAACAACCCATGTTCTGGGTTTATTACCCTGAAGCACGAGAGTTGTTTGCCAAAGAAAGAGCCTTTAATCCTTATAACGATGCCAGTCCAATGACTTGGGAAGATATTTTTGAAATGCGATTCTTTTCGAGCTATATCTATAAAGTCTCAAATGAGTATGATAGAAGAATTGAAGATTATCTTACTGGGGTAGAGTTATTACTCGAAGCGGATAAATTGAAAAATGAAATCTTCAACTTCGAGCACGACCTCTGGGAATACTAGAAATTTATTGGTATTACGTTATAAAAAAGACGCTTGGTTCAAATCAAGCGTCTTTTTATTTTAGAGTTGGTCAATAATGTTTATTAGAATATTAGCGTTTAAAAAAAGTCGCATAAAAAGTTAATTTATTCACCATTTTATCAATAAACCTATTTTTTTGTTGCAAAAGTCATAAATCTATTGTAGATTTGGTTAGTATTATGATTAAAACGACGACATATAATCCCTTCTTGTCCAGTTGTAGCCCTGCTACTTGTCGTTGTGTATTTCGTCCTCGCCCTTAGGGGCAATTTCATTACATATTATCCAATTTAGGGGTAAAATATTATTTTACTCGCTTCCCTAACCACTTTACTAGCATATTTAATAAATCTATAAAGGCGATTGTCTCGAATTAGAAATACATAAAAGATGTTTCTAATCAAAATTGTCATAAATAATTAAAATGAAGGTATTATTGGTCTTGTGCATATATTTTTGAATCGCTTCAATTCATATGCATAAATATGCCATCTACTAAAATGAACACAACACATGAAAATAGATATTCAAATAGCAGAGGAAGGACATGCTTTTTATGCTGAAGCTATTTGTCAATTAATAGAAGAATCAGCTAAAGTTCGAGGAACAGGCATCGCAAAACGAGATCCAAAATACATCAAAAAGAAAATGCGAAATAATAATGCCATCATTGCATTACATGGTAATGCGCTAGTTGGTTTTTGTTATATTGAAGTTTGGAGTCACGGAAAATACGTAGCCAACTCAGGTCTAATCGTTGCACCCGATTATCGTAAAATGGGATTGGCGAAAGCGATCAAACAAAAAGCCTTTAACCATGCGAGAGATCAATATCCAAATGCTAGAGTTTTTGGAATCACAACGAGTTTAGCAGTAATGAAAATCAATACAGAATTAGGATATAAGCCCGTTACCTTCTCAGAGTTAACACAGGATGAAACATTTTGGAATGGTTGTCAAAGTTGCCCAAATTATGATGTGCTAAGTCGAAATAATCGGAAATTATGTATCTGTACAGGAATGTTAGCACCATCGAAATCAGAAGATCCATTATTTAATTTATCCAATCAAGTCATTCAAAATCAATAACACTTCTTTTTAATCAAAATAGAAGAAGTGTTATATGTTTTTTATAAAAATCAAGACCTATGAATAATAAAGTTGTTTTAGCGTATAGTGGAGGATTAGATACCTCATATTGCGTAAAGTATTTAACCCTTGAAAAAAAACTGGAGGTGCATACCGCAATCGTGAATACAGGAGGGTTTTCTCAAGAAGAATTAAAAGAAGTAGAAAAAAGAGCCTATAAATTGGGGGCTAAGTCCTTTACAATTATTGATGCTGTAGAAGAATATTATGAAAAATGCATTAAGTACCTCATTTTTGGAAATATCTTAAGAAACAATACTTATCCCTTATCTGTAAGCGCAGAGCGAATGTTCCAAGCATTAGCTGTTGTTAAACACGCCAACTTGATTGGTGCAAAAACCATTGCTCATGGTAGTACAGGAGCAGGAAATGATCAAGTACGTTTTGATTATGTTTTTAGTGTTTTTGGAGAAGATTTAACTATTATTACACCTATTAGAGATAATGGCTTATCAAGACAAGAAGAAATTGATTATTTAAAAAAACATGGTATAAATTGGTCTTGGGAAAAGGCAAAATATTCTATCAATCAAGGATTATGGGGAACAAGCGTAGGAGGAGCAGAAACACTAACCTCACACGAATCATTACCCGAAGAAGCATATCCCAGCCAGTTAAGAGCTACCGCACCAAAAACAATAGAAATAGGATTTAATAGTGGACAGCCCGCATCGTTGAATGGAAAAGTCTATAAACATCCAGTCGCTTTGATAGAAGCACTAACAGAGATTGCTTCTCCTTATGCTATTGGTCGAGATATTCATGTAGGAGATACGATTATAGGCATCAAAGGAAGAGTAGGATTTGAAGCAGCAGCTTCTATCATTTTAATAAAAGCACATCACCTACTAGAAAAACATACCTTAACAAAATGGCAGCAGTATTGGAAAGAGCAACTGGCAAATTGGTATGGAATGCTATTACACGAAGGACAATATCTCGATCCCGTAATGCGAAATATAGAAGGATTTCTAGAAGATACCCAAAAGACAGTTACAGGAAAAGCAATAGTGAAACTATTACCGTATCGATTTGAATTGCAAGGGATAAAATCCCCTTTTGACCTAATGCAATCTTCTTTTGGAAGCTATGGTGAAGAAAATAAAGCATGGTCAGGGGAAGATGTAAGAGGTTTTACAAAGATTTTAGCAAATCAAGTAAAAATTCATCATCTCGTCAATAAAAATAAACATATTGATGCTGAGAAATTCTAGAAGTGTTTTATAAAAATTGATATTAAAAATATTGTAATAATAAGAATAATGATAAATATAGGAATAATAGGAGGAGCGGGATATACTGCGGGAGAACTACTAAGAATACTCTTATCGCATCCTGAAGCAAATATAAAATTTGTGCAGAGTTCAAGCAATGCAGGAAACGTAGTTAGCGATGTTCACCATGATCTAATAGGAGAAACAAATCTAATCTTTGTAGCAGGAGTTTCTTTCGACATAGATGTTCTTTTTCTTTGTAATGGTCATGGTAAGGCAAAAACTTGGCTAGAAGAAAATAAAGTGCCTGCTAGTTTGAAAATCATAGATTTGAGTAGCGATTTTAGAATAAAAGATAATGCACATAACTTTATTTATGGTTTACCAGAACTCAATAAAGAACAAATAAAATCAAGTCAACATATTGCTAATTGTGGCTGCTTTGCTACTGCTATCCAATTGGCTTTATTGCCTTTGGCTTCAGAAAATTTATTACAGGATGAAATTCATGTCCATGCCATTACAGGTTCAACAGGAGCAGGACAACGACCAAGTACTACAACCCATTTTAGCTGGCGAAACAATAATGTATCGATTTATAAAGCCTTTAAACATCAACATCTTGCAGAAATAAGACAGAGTTTGGAACAACTCCAAGAAGATTTTGATCAGACTATTAACTTTTTGCCCGTTCGAGGAAATTTTGCTAGGGGAATATTTGCTAGTGTGTATATTAATTGTGAATTGAGTCAAGACGCTGCAAAAGGCTTATATCAACGTTTTTATGAAGATGAACCTTTTGTAATTATATCTCCTACAGCACCTAGTTTAAAACAAGTAGTCAATACGAATAAAGGAATTATTTCAGTTGAGAAGATTTATGATAAATTATTGATAATCTGTGCAATTGATAATCTCCTCAAAGGAGCATCAGGACAGGCTGTTCAAAATATGAACCTAATGTTTGGTTTACCTGAAACATTAGGTTTAGGACTTAAAGCTATGGCATTTTAATAAAATATTTTAAAAATGAATCTATTTGACGTTTACCCATTATTTAATTTGACACCAGTTCGAGGTGAAGGGGCATATATTTATGACGAGAAAGGAACAAAATACCTCGATTTATATGGAGGGCATGCTGTTATTTCAGTAGGGCATAGCCATCCACATTATGTAAAGCAAATCCAAAAACAAGCATCAGAGTTGGTTTTTTATTCTAATTCTGTTTTAAATCCTTTGCAAGTAGAATTGGCAAAGAAATTAGGAACATTATCAGGATGCAAAAACTACCAGTTATTTCTTTGTAACTCTGGTGCTGAGGCTAATGAAAATGCCTTGAAGTTAGCCTCTTTTCAAACAGGAAAGACCAAAGTAATAGCCTTTAAAAAAGCATTTCATGGGCGTACATCAGCAGCCGTAAATACCACAGATAAAGAAAGTATTAAAGCACCAATAAATAAGACTTTTGAAGTAGAGTTTCACAAATGGAACAACCTTGAGACAGTAGAGGAGAGTGTAGCAAAAGGAGATGTTTGTGCAGTGATCTTGGAAGGGATACAAGGTATAGGAGGGATTCATGTTCCCTCGCCTAAATTTTTGGAAGAGCTAGCAGTATTACGAGATAAATATGGTTTTGTGCTTATCCTTGATGAAATTCAGTCAGGTTATGGACGTAGTGGTAAGTTCTTTGCTTTTCAATATGCAAATATAGAGCCTGACCTTATCACAATGGCGAAAGGCATGGGAAATGGTTTTCCCATAGCAGGAGTTTTAATTCACCCTAAGTTTAAACCTACTTATGGATTATTAGGTACGACTTTTGGCGGCAATCATCTAGCTTGTACCGCAGGATTAGCAGTTCTAGAAATTATTGAAAAAGAAAACCTCCTAGAAAATGCTGAAACAATGGGCTACTACCTTCGTCAAGGATTAAAAGAGATTCCAGAAATAAAAGAAATCAGAGGACTAGGTTTAATGACTGGGATCGAGTTCGATTTTCCAATTAAAAATCTAAGAACGCAATTGCTATTTGAAGAAAAAATATTCACAGGTTCATCCTCTAATCCAAATGTATTGAGAATATTGCCACCTCTAAATATTGAAAAAGCAGCATTAGATTTTTTTATAAAAAAATTAAAAACAGTATTAGAAAATAAGCGAACAACAATCGAAAAAATAACTGTTGGATAAAATCACAACTATGGAAAATTTTTTATCAGTAAAGGATGTCGAAGATATTGATAAGCTCATCAAATTAGGGTTAAAAATTAAAAACAAACCACTTAGATATAAGAATAAAGGACGTCATAAGACATTGGTTTTATTATTTTTTAATCCTAGTCTCAGAACAAGATTGAGCACCCAGAAAGCTGGTCTAAACTTAGGAATGTCTGTTATAAGTATGAATGCTGCCCAAGGATGGAAACTAGAATTTGAGGAAGGGGCAATTATGAATGCGGATAAAGCAGAACATATCAAGGAGGCTGCTGCCGTAATTAGCCAATATGCAGATATTATAGGTGTTAGAACTTTTCCGAGCCTAAACGATAAGGCAAAAGACTATGAAGATAGAGTCATCCATAATTTTGTTCAATATGCGAGTGTTCCAGTAATCAGTTTAGAATCTGCTATACGACATCCTTTACAATCATTGGCGGATATGATTACGATTGAGGAATATAAGAAAACGGAACGTCCTAAAGTCGTACTGACATGGGCACCCCATCCTAGAGCCTTACCACAAGCTGTCTCCAATTCGTTCTTAGAATGGGCTAAAACCCGCCCCTTTGATTTGGTGCTTACACATCCTCAGGGATATGAATTGAGTGAGCAATTTGTCGAAGGGGTGAAAATAGAATATGATCAGAAAAAGGCGTTTGAAAATGCTGATTTTATATATGCTAAAAACTGGTCTTCATACAATCAATATGGTCAAATCCTAAACCCAGCAAAAGAATGGATGATAGATGATGAAAAAATGAAGCTAACTAATGAAGCAAAATTTATGCATTGTTTGCCTGTAAGACGAAATATTGTAGTCGCAGATAGCGTTATAAATAGTAAGAATGCGCTTTGTATTCAGCAAGCCAACAATCGAACCTTCGCAGCACAAGCTGTCCTAAAACAGTTATTGGAATAAGATACTTCAGAAAATTAGGATTTCAAGGCTTTTTTAAGCCCTTAAAATAAGTCTCATATGCGGCATAGCCTGCATTTTTTTTATGTTATAAAAACTTTTAATAGTTATATTCGTATAACTTGGTAAAGTTTTTGCATTTTAGCAGTCGTTTCCTTACTATTAATATAAATGGAATACATCTTACAGTAATAACTATTTTCTGTATTAAATCAACAGATGTAAGTAAATCTACTTATATACACTGTTTAAATAAAAATGTTAAAATAACATGAGAATAACAAAATTACTTTTAGGCGTCTTCATCGCAATCGCCTTTTTCTTTGCTTGTAGTGAGAGTACAGTTACAGAAGACTTAGAAGTAGATTACAACTATGAATATTTTCCCCTTGAAATCGGTAAATATGTAACATACCAGATGGATTCAACCGTATATGATCCGAATGGGACTGAATTGGTCTATAACAGTACAAATTTTGTACGGGAAGAGTTAGTAGATACCTTTAGAGACAATCAAGGACGTTTGTCCTATGTCTTAGAACGATTTGAAAAGGCTAATGAAAGTGATCCTTGGGTAATCAAAGATGTTTGGTATGCTACTAGAGGTCGGTTTCAAGCAGAAGTAGTAGAAGAGAACCTAAGATTGGTGAAACTGGTATTTCCTGCTAGACTTGGTGTAACATGGGATGCTACGGATTTTATTGATAAAGAGCAGTCGATTGTAGTAGCAGGAGAAACCATTGCTATGTTTAAAAATTGGTCTTCTGAAATTTTATCTTTTGAAAAAGCTGAAGCCATTGGGACACTTTCTTTTAGTGATGTTATGGTCATCGAACACGCTGATGAAGAAAACTTAATCGAAAAAAGATTTTCTATGGAAAAATATGCCCCAGAAGTAGGCATGGTTTACCGTTATGTAGAAATTCTAGATACACAATGTATAGAAGATTGTGGAGGACTAACATGGCACGAAAAAGCAGAAAAAGGATTTATCCTTGAACAAAAAGTTATCGATTACAACTAGAGCTCGGATATTTTCTTCATTTAAAGAAGCTACCCTTTATTGTAAAAGAGTAGCTTCTTAATTTTCTCGTTTTTATTGTATTACAATTTTTTGATTCACAAGGCTTTTTTGGGTTCTTAGGTTGATTAGATAAACACCTTTAGTGAGGCCGATTCGGTTAAGATCTAAAATATAATTGCGCTGATTGAAAAACGCTTGATGATACAAGAGTTGACCATTTAGATTATAAAGACGAACATCAATTCCTTGGAGATGAGTAAGCTCTATATTTAAATATTTTTGCGCAGGATTAGGGAAAATTTTGAGGTCTTGACTTCCTACAAATGCTAGGGGAGAAATTCCCGTGTTAAATGCGTCGACAATAGAAGGGAATTGAAAATTTCCACCCCATTCATACCAAGTATCTTCCAAAATAGCATAAATATCACTAGTCTGCTCATTACCAGAATTGACATTATTAAAGATTACATTGACTTGTTCTACATTTTCAAAAGTATGTTTATACCAATCTCCATCATAATGTTCCATTTCAATGCTTTGCTCCCAACTAATACTAGGTTGTGTAGGTTGAATATCCCAAAAGAAAATTTGTGGATTTGTATTCCAATGTTTGGGCTTTTTAAAATAAACAGTAAAGCGATTAGAATCAGTGCTAGGCTCTTGTTCGGATAGTTTAATTAAATTGCCTTGCTCGTCAAGTAGAATCCAAGTATCCTGTTCAAAATATTTGAAGTCAGCAGTTTGGGTATCATTATATTTAAATAAGCAAGCGACAGAATGATAGTTGCTAATAGTGTATTCAAACCACCCATCATTGATACCATTCATATAAGGAAGATGCTGTGGCCAGTTATGAGTATCAGTGATAGCTATATCAGAGCCAAAATCATTATGCCAAGCATGTATTTGTGGTGTTTCGTTTGTACCCAAACGTTTAACACGAAGCTTAAGACCAGATGACCTTGGATCGGAATCGCCAGAAATAGGCATCGTATGAAGCATTTCTTTTACACCATATTTCTGTTGTCCATTTTGTAAAGAGGTGTTTTCATCTAAAACAACCCAAGTATCCTGTTGTATATTTTTCAAATCTATAGATTGTCGGTTGGGAAATCGAATTAAGCAATTTAATTTACTTACACTAGGAAAACTCATACTGTACCAACCTTCAGATTCTGATGTCATAATGTCTTGAGATTCTAGATGCCAAGTAGGCGAAGGTAGTGTCGTTCCTTCTATATCCCAATAATAGATTCTGGGAATCTGTTCTTGGGATGGAATCTTCACATAAACAGTAAATCCCTTATATTGAGAATACCGAAAAACATTGACTGCTGTTTCTTCTGCTCGTTCATATTGTCCTAGCGTGAAATGTTGTTGACAACTAAGTGGGGTATAAGACATAATATTTTTAGGATCAGGTGCATAATCGTTGCCATTCAAATCTTTCCCTAAACTATTAACAGGATAGCTACAATTACTAGAACTGACTTTGGCATAAAGATTAGGATCTACAGGAGTATCGCAAACAAAATCTCCAGTTGTTTCGCAATTTGTATTATTGACTAAGGCACTTTTGTCATAGCCATAGTTACTCGTTCCATGTGTATGGTAAAGGTGCAGGTTATGCCCAATTTCATGCTCCAATACTTTATAGTCATCACTTTCATACTGGTATCTTAAGTAGATCCACATTTTCCGTTTTAGGTTAAACGAAGGAAAGGATGCCATACCTGAGTAGTTTGAATAAGGATGCTTAACAAGATAGACATTTAATACCCGTGTAGAACCATATTGCTCTTGTAAGCGCAAAGAGACTGCTGCACTATTTTGTCCCAGATATAATTCTGTATCTGGGATTGTTTTGGCAGCTTGTAGCTCATAAAATTCGAGCTTTGAATCCGCAAAGGCAGCATTTAATCGTTGTAAAAAATGGCTAGATTCGTATTGACTACTACTATAGAGTTCATCATCAATACTGCCATCATTTTTAATAGTATAATGAAAAATGACAGGGACAAATATTTTCTGATCGCTAGAACGCAAATTTGTGTTAAACTCTGCTCCATGTACGAGTCGCTCAAACGTCTCATCATGTGTTCCATGACTTCCACAAAATTGTGCTAGGATATTTTGTTGTAAAATAAAGACAAAGAATGTCTTTAAAAAGACAAGGCTAATCATCTTTTTCATCTTAAATTTTTTTTTGGGAAATGAAGTAAATGTTTTATTTGATTACTGAAATGTGGGAAAATGTACTAATTCGTAGAACATTTTAGTTCAGTTTAATTTTTATGGTTTTTGTTAAAAAATACCAGTAATAGTGAAGTGTGTTGTGCGTTCTCAGGGGCAAATATACAAATACTTAGTGTATTTATTACACTATTTTAATGTTAAAATCCTATTTTAACAATTGTTATTTTTAAAATATTGAATTTCAATCTATTGTGTAATGTTAAATTTTGATTAAAAATAATGGTTTTGTCGTTTTTTAATATACTTTTGGAATTGAACTCAGAAAATACTAGGAAAGGGTTTTAATAAAAATAGTAAGATTTTATTTGATCCAATCAGCCAACGTATTGAAACCTTAAAACGTATTTACTATGAAGATTTTTAAAATTATTTCAAGATTGAATTAGGGGGGAAGCCAATTTTTACCGACATATCTTTAGAGAAACATATTTAAGCCTATTCTAAATACAAAACTAACTTTAAGTATATTATATTAAAAATATAGAGATTAACACCTATGATAAAAAAAATATTGCTTTGGGGATTCTTGATTTTTGGTATCGTCATACAATGTCAAGCTCAATCCGAAAAATATACCATTAGCGGTTATGTAGAAGATGCCGATACTGGGGAAAAATTAATTGCGGCAAACGTATACGATGTATTTACAGGTAGCGGAACAGTAACCAATACCTACGGTTTTTTTAGTATCACTTTACCAAAAGATTCTGTGGTATTATCAAGCTCCTATATTGGTTATCAGGATCAGGAACAGCGGATTTATCTAGATAAAGATATGTCGATTACAATAAAGCTATCCTCCTCTTTAGATTTGGAAGTCGTAGAAGTTGTAGCTGATCGGCAAAAACGAATTGAGGAAGAAACACAAATGAGTAAGGTAGAAGTTCCGATCAAACAAATCAAAAAATTACCAGCCTTACTAGGGGAGGTAGATGTTTTAAAAACTATCCAACTATTACCAGGAGTACAGTCAGGAGGAGAAGGACAAACGGGATTGTATGTAAGGGGAGGAAGCCCCGACCAAAACCTTATTTTACTGGATGGAGTACCAGTCTACAATGTGTCCCATTTGCTAGGAATCTTCTCGGTATTTAATGCGGACGCTATAAAAAATGTAACCCTTACTAAAGGTGGTTTCCCTGCACGATATGGTGGTCGTTTATCTTCTGTTTTAGAAATTAATATGAAAGAAGGAAACCTCCAAGAGTTTCATGGGGAAGGTTCAATTGGACTCATCACTTCCAAACTAACATTGGAAGGACCTATCATAAAAGATAAAACCTCCTTTTTGGTATCTGCTCGACGAACATACGCCGACTTTATAGCCAAACCTATTATAAAGTCTCAAGCGAATAATGGTGGCGAAGACATAGATCTAACGCTTTATTTTTATGATTTAAATGCCAAAATTCAGCACAAGTTTAATGAGAAACATCGCTTATTTTTGAGTGCTTATTCAGGAGCAGATGTTTTTAAATCAATCATTAAAGAATCCAACAATGGGGGAGGCAGCTCTTCTACGGAATTTGAAGGCGGCATTGATTGGAGCAACTTGATAGCTGCCCTACGTTGGAATTGGGAAATCAATAAAAAATTATTCAGCAATACCACACTTACATACAGTCGTTATAAAATAGATTTTGTATCTGGTATTAAAGAAATTGAAGACGAGCTAAGCGCAAGTTTCTCTGCCAAATACCTATCGGGGATTAGAGACTGGACAGGAAAAATAGATTTTGACTATATTCCTAACCCAAACCATTATGTGCGTTTTGGAGCGAGTGCCACTCAACATAATTATAGCCCAGGTGCCCTAACTTTAGATTCAGAATTTGAAGAAGTTAAATTTGATACACTTATTGGTTCAGATAATATCAACTCGATGGAATATGCGCTCTATATTGAAGATGATATCAAATGGGGCGCATTAAAAGCCAATGTCGGTGTTCATGCTTCCGCATTTAGTGTTGAAGGACAAAATTACTTTTCGGTTCAGCCTCGTCTGGGCTTAAGGTATTTATTAAATAATAATTATGCACTCAAAGCATCCTTCAGCACGATGACACAGTACATTAATTTATTGACCAGTGAATCTTTAAGTTCTCCTACTGACCTATGGGTGCCGAGTACGGACAGGGTTAAACCCCAACAATCTTGGCAAGCTGCACTAGGAATCGCTAGAACCTTCAAGGAAGATTATGAAATTAGTCTCGAAGGATACTACAAGGAAATGGACAATGTCATATCCTTTAAAGAGGGGGCTAGTTTTCTACTAGGTTTAGAAAATGATTGGCAAGATAAAGTGACACAAGGTTTTGGGAAGTCCTACGGCTTAGAATTATTTATACAAAAGAAACGAGGAAAAACTACAGGATGGCTAGGTTATACTTTAGCGTGGAACAACCGCCAATTTGACGCTATTAATAATGGAAAAGAATTTCCCTATCGTTATGATAGAAGACACGATTTATCTTTGGTCGTTGCCCACGAGTTCACACCCAAAATTAATGCTTCTATGGCATGGATATATGGAACAGGAAATGCGGTAACCATTCCAATTTATCAATATCCTGTATTGACCAATTATTCTTCCAATTCAAATAATTTTGGTATCCAACAGATACAGTCATTAGGCGAGAAAAATGCCTTTAGAATGTCGGATTATCATAGATTGGATTTAAGTGTAGAGTTTGTCAAAAAGAAAAAACGCTACGAGAGAGCTTGGGTAATTTCAGTATACAATACCTACTGGCATAAGAACCCATACTATATTATCGCCGATAATGAATACGATCCTGCCACAGGTACTTCAAAGCCTGTCTTCAAAGAGATTAGCATTCTACCGATTATCCCATCTGTTTCCTACAAATTTAAATTTTAAAAAAATGAATACCTTATATAAATTAATTGTTCTTGTTATTGTATCCATCGTTTGGTCAAGTTGTGAAGAAGATAATTTTACAACCGTCGTCAATATTGATATTCCTGAACACGAAAATCGACTGGCTATTTCGGGCAATTTATCAAGTTTCTTTGATAACTTCTTAGTGTATGTATCCGAGAGCCAAAGTATTTTGGAAGATGCCGACAGTGAACCCAAATCAAATGCTATTGTAAAACTCTACGAAGACGGAGTAGAGATATCCGAACTATCGTATCAATCGCGAAATGGATCATACAGAACTCCTATGCCCGCTAATCTCAAACCAGGCTCAAGCTATAAGCTAGAGGCGACGCATCCTGTTTTAGGGGTAGCTTCTGCTGTTCAGCAGATGCCGAGTATGCCTTCCATCAAAAAAGCAAGTTATACAGAAAATGGTACAATATCCCCCGATGGAAGTAAGCAAGATGAAGTCGAAATTGTTATTGATGATAATCCCGATGAAGAGAATTTCTATGCAGTAGAAGTTAGATCTGTAGTAGAGAACAATGGAGAAACTTCCTACACAGGCTATTATTATCTAGAATCTTTTGATCCTATTGTAGAAAATGGGTTTCAAGAAGATATTATATTTTCAGATGCTTCCTTTAATGGTAATGAATATTCGATGCTTTTTTCTACGAATATTTATTTGAATTCTACTGAAGAGAAGGTGATGATCATCGTTAAAAATATTACAAGGGATAAATACCTTTTTGAGCGTTCAAGGGCTATCTATGATGAGGCACAGTACAATCCTTTTACAGAACCTGTAACCGTACATTCCAATATTGATAATGGCTATGGGATGTTTACAGCGGAGACTTTATTAGAATATATTATTGAATAGTATCTTAAAATAGATATGTAGAACAATTCGATTGTGATAAAAAGACAAATATTTATCCTTGAATAGTTCTTATTTATTGGCTAACTTGTTGAAAAAATAGGTATGAAGGCACATAAGTTATCTAATTTATCCGTTAGAGAATACCTTCAGCAAGAAAGAGAATCCAATATAAAGTATGAGTACCATGACAGTAGAATCAATCCCTTAGCAGGAGAAACGATTAATCATGGATTGATAAACGGTAATGCCTATGCAGAGTTGGGAATCGAACTATAAAAAAAAGGTTCTACTTGTCTCCCGTTTAATAACGATGTGAAATTATTTATAGAATCTACAAACAGCTATGTTTATTCAGATGTTATGGTTTTTTGTAGGGGGTTAGAAGCACTAGGAGAAAATGAGCAGTATGTCAAAAATCCAACCTTGATAGTAGAAGTACTTTCCAACTCAACTGTAGAATACGATAGGAGAGACAAGTTTTGACTATATCGACAAATACCCACTTTTAAGAAATATGTGTTAATTGAACAAAAGAAATATGTAGTAGATGTTCATTATAAACACGAGAATAGCGATTTGTGCAGGATAAGTCGGTATAAAGGACTTTAGTATTTGGATGTTCAGCACTCAATAAATTATTAAAGATACCATATGCTTTTCTAGTAGGGTTTTAAAGAAAGGCATTGTTTGAAAAACCAAGCGATGCAGAAAATAGATTGAAGCAGAACCAACTAAAATGAAGTAATAAATATTCCTTAATTTGCGTTGAATAGTTTTTTAACCAGATAATTAAATAATTTAATATGAAAAAAATGGGCAGTACAATAATGATGTTGTTATTGATTATAGTTTCAACTCAACTGATGGGACAATCAAGCGCTTTAGATGAAGCCGTTGAAAAAGCCATCAAAGCAGAAGCGGACGCATCAACCAAGTATGAAAATCAATTGAAAAGAGTTGAATCTGCTAAAAAACGCCTTAAGAAAAATGAACGAAAGGCTAAAAAAAGTAGCGAAAAAGCGAAGAAGGAAAATAGTAAAGCAGAAGCAGCAATGAAAGATGCCTTAGATTCGGGGAATGCGGAGGATTTGGAAGATGCTGAAAAAATTGAATCCAAAGCAGGTCGAGCTTCTAAAAAAGCCAACAGTTATGCTAAAAAGAAGAAAAAGGCACAAAAACAAATTAAAAAAGAAGAAAAGAAACTAAAGAAATTGAAACGCAAATGGGACGATGCCAAAAAGGAAAAAACAAAAGCAATGAAAGCTAGAGATAATGCCTAGTTGCAGTTTAATACTTGATTCCTACGTTTTTTGCATTGGTAAAAAAACGTAGGGCTTCCATACCGCCTTCACGACCAATACCAGATTTACCCAAACCACCAAAAGGAGTTCTTAAATCTCGATTATTCCAATCATTGATCCATGCTACGCCGACTTTTAGTTTTTCTACGACTCTAGTTGCTTTAGAAATATCCTTCGTCCATATTGAGGCAGCCAAACCATATTCTGTAGCATTAGCAAACTCAATCACCTCTGTCTCTGTTTCAAAAGGCATAATTGTAACAACAGGGCCAAATATTTCTTCTTGGTTGACACGACTATTGGGCGATAAGCCTTCGATAATAGCAGGACGAATAAAGTATCCTGACTCATACTGTCCTTTCATAGGAATAGGGTCACCACCGCAAAGTATTTTACCGCCTTCTACTTCGGCTAAAGCGATATAACTTAGGATTTTTTCCATATGTTCAAGCGAAATTAAGGCACCTAAATCTGTAACAGGAGAAAAGGGATCACCTATCTTTAGAAATTGAGTTCTTTTTACAAAATCGTCTTTAAATTTTTCATACATAGCCGCTTGAACAAAAATTCTAGAACCACTCAATGAAAGTTGGCCATTATTAGAGAATGAAGAGCGCAATGTCCCTAAAATAGCTTTATCAAAATCACAATCATCAAAGATAATATTGGCATTCTTGCCGCTAAGTTTCAGGGAAAGTTTTTTGAACATCGGTGCTGCAATTCTAGCGATTTCACGCCCTGTAGCTGTACCACCTGTAAAAGAAATGGCTTGTATTTTGGGGTGTTCTATCATTGCCTGCCCAACTTTTGAACCCGAACCATGAAGAATATTCAAGACTCCATTAGGTAAACCGGCTTCAATAGCTGCTTTTCCAAGCATATAAGCTGTCATAGGCGCCAATTCAGAAGGTTTAGCGATAACACAGTTACCTACAGCTAGGGCTGGAGCGATTTTCCAAGTAAACAGATAAAGTGGAAGATTCCAAGGCGAAATACAAGCCACTACACCCAAAGGCTGTCGTAGGGTGAAATTGATGCTTTCATTTTCAGAGTAATGGGCTTCGGAAGCAAAGTGAATGATACTTGTTGCAAAAAATCGAATATTGGCTTGCGCTCTAGGTATATCTACACTTCGAGCCATTGTAAAAGGTTTGCCCGTATCAATAGATTCTGCTCGGGCAAAGGCTTCTAGGTTTTGTTCTATAATATCAGCAAGTCTACTCAAGATTCTATATCGTACTCTTGTTCCACAGTTTGACCATTCAGGAAAAGCTCGTTCTGCGGCTTCTACGGCTTTTTGTACATCTGCTGTGGCACTATCAGCAAGATGAGCATAGACTTTTCCTGTTGCAGGATTATAATTATCTAAATATTCTCCTGAATCAGAAGGTTGTAAGGCACCGTCGATATAATTCTTTATATATTTATCTGGTTTCATTAAAATTTGGAATTTGCTTTTTGTATATCACTCATTAAACGTTGACCTTGAAAAATTAATAGCTGATTAAAATTCTTAAGACTATTTAAATTATAAGTATATACACCATCTTCTTTTAGAGAAAAAATATCCAAAGGTCGCATTGTTGTTTTCGTATAGTTCAGTTCATTAAAATGCTCTGGGGTGCTTCCTAAAAGTTTGTCAAGAAAATTTTGATATATCTCCGTATACTTTATGAAAGTTGGATATTTCACTTCATATAAATTAGCGATAGATATTCTTAAAGAATCATTAGGTATTCTCCTTAAGCCAAACTTTTTTAGCGTTTCATAATCTGCATAATTTACAGTATAATCTGAAGTCATATAGGTTTTTAGAAAGTGAAATGAAAGAGAATCGTCAAAAGAAGTATCGGATTTTAACCAATTTGAAATAATAACTTGACTTTTGAGTATTCCTTTTTGAGAATCAAGTAATCTATTCAATTCTTTTAAATCACTTTTTATGCCAGATTTAAGTTCTAGCACCATTTCATGACTTAATATTTGTGATTTTCGTTGTTCATTCCAATTATTAATTTGAAGAGCTATCAAAATTCCTATCACAACTAATACGATTTCACCAACAGCATACACCAAATACTTTCTAATCCTAGTTCTAGAGAGCAATTTATACCTAATTTTTCTAAAAAACTTTATCATTAATACTTTATTTTATGAACAATCCAACGAATACATCTTCAAATATTAATATTTACTAGATTTTAGAGGTCGAGTTTTTTTGTTTTTTATTTTAAAAAATAGACCAAATATAAATTGTTGTTTCTTGTTCTTAATCATAATAATATTAGGTAACTTAATTTATAAGAATTGATCCCGTTTTTAGGCGTAAAGGTTTTTGAGTAATTAATTGATTTTATTTTACTTGTATTTTTTGTTTTCAGGAAAAATAATTTTATCTTTGCCCTCGCTTTTTAAGGAGAGGTTTTAATACACTCTTTATAATTAGTGAAATTAAGCAAAAACAGATAATTAAAAAGGTAATATGCCAACTATTAACCAACTGGTAAGAAAAGGAAGAGAAAAAATCATCTCTAAAAGTAAGTCAAGAGCATTAAATGCTTGCCCTCAAAGACGTGGTGTTTGTACACGTGTTTACACAACAACACCAAAGAAGCCAAATTCAGCTTTGAGGAAAGTTGCTAAAGTAAGATTAACAACAGGGATTGAGGTTATTGCTTACATACCAGGAGAAGGACATAATCTACAAGAACACTCAATTGTGTTAGTAAGAGGTGGAAGGGTGAAAGATTTACCAGGGGTGCGTTATACAATTGTAAGGGGTGCTTTAGATACAGAAGGGGTTAAGGGACGTTTGCAAAGTCGTTCTAAATATGGTGCTAAAAGACCTAAAAAATAATTACCTAATCAGTCAAAGAGAATATTAAAATCTTAAATAAAGATGAGAAAAAGAAAGCCAAAAGCGCGGGTGTTAGCAAATGATCCAAGATTTGGAGACCCATTAGTGACACGTTTTGTTAATAATCTAATGCTTAGTGGAAAGAAGAGTACTGCCTTAGCCTTATTTTATAGCGCAATGGACATCATTGCTGAAAAGACGGGAGAAGATCCGCATGCAATTTGGAAAAAAGCATTGAATAATGTAATGCCACAGGTAGAAGTTAGAAGTAAAAGAATAGGAGGGGCAACTTTCCAGATTCCTACAGAAATACGTGCGGATAGAAAGATTTCTATTGGAATCAAATGGATGATTAAATTTGCTAGACAAAGAAGTGGAAAAGGAGTTGCTCAAAAGTTGGCTGCTGAAATAATTGCAGCGAGTAAAAATGAAGGTGCTGCTGTAAAACGTAAAGAAGATACGCACAGAATGGCAGAATCAAATAGAGCTTTCGCTCATTTTAAAGTTTAATTCCTTATTTGAAGTTATTTTCTAGACACCAAGCAAGAATATAAAAAGATATGGCTAAAAAGACAGACTTAAAATACACCAGAAATATCGGTATTGCTGCCCATATTGATGCGGGAAAAACAACCACAACGGAGCGTGTATTATATTACACAGGGATGAGTCACAAAATCGGAGAGGTACATGATGGAGCGGCAACAATGGACTGGATGGAACAAGAGCAAGAGCGTGGTATAACCATTACTTCTGCTGCAACAAAAACAAACTGGAAGTGGAAAGATGAAGATTATGATTTCAACATCATTGATACTCCAGGTCACGTTGACTTTACGGTTGAGGTTAATCGTTCATTGAGAGTTTTAGATGGCTTAGTGTTTTTATTCTGTGCAGTAAGTGGTGTTGAGCCTCAGTCTGAAACAAACTGGCGTTTAGCGAATAATTATAAAGTGCCTAGAATCGGGTTTGTTAATAAAATGGACAGATCAGGAGCTGATTTCTTTTCTGTAGTTAATGATGTATACGAAAAATTAGGTTCTAAAGCGATTCCTTTACAAGTACCAATTGGTGCAGAGGAAACTTTCAAAGGGGTGGTTGATTTAATCACAAATGAAGCAATCGTTTGGAATACGCACGATATGGGAATGACCTACGAGGTGATTGAAATTCCTGAAGATTTAAAAGAAACTGTAGCAGAGCGTAGAGAGGAACTGTTAGAAGCTGTAGCAGAGTATGATGAGACCTTAATGGAAAAATACTTCGAAGATCCTGATTCTATTTCTGTTGAAGAGATTAGAGCGGCAGTAAGAGCAGCAGTAATGGATATGGCATTTGTTCCAATGATGTGTGGTTCTGCTTTTAAAAATAAAGGAGTTCAGGCTGTTCTAGATGCAGTATGTGCATATTTACCTTCTCCGCTTGACGTAGATGGTATTACAGGAAAAAATCCTAAAACAGATGAGGAAGAACTTAGAAAGCCTTCTGTAGATGAGCCTTTTGCTGCTTTAGCTTTCAAAATTGCTACAGATCCTTATGTTGGACGTTTAGCATTTATGAGAGTATATTCAGGTGCTCTTGATGCGGGTTCTTATGTGTTTAATTCTCGTTCAGAGAAAAAAGAACGTATATCAAGAATCTATCAAATGCATGCAAATAAGCAAAATCAGATGGATAGAGTTGAAGCTGGAGATATTGCAGCAGCAGTTGGATTCAAGTCGATTAAAACAGGAGACACCCTTTGTGATATTGATAACCCAATTGTACTAGAAAGTATGGTTTTCCCTGAGCCAGTTATTGGTGTGGCAATTGAACCGAAAACTCAAAAAGATTTAGATAAGTTGGGTATGGCATTAGCAAAATTAGCTGAAGAAGATCCAACATTCCAAGTAAAATATAATGAAGACACAAACCAAACCGTAATTAGCGGTATGGGAGAATTGCACCTTGAAATTATTGTAGATAGATTAAGAAGAGAATTTGGTGTAGAGTGTAATCAAGGTGCTCCTCAAGTATCTTATAAAGAAGCATTAACGTCAACTGTTGATCATAGAGAAAGATTGAAGAAACAATCAGGTGGTGCTGGACTTTTTGCAGATATGCAATTCGAGTTAGGACCTGCGGATGAGGAATTCTTAGAAAGTGATGATTTCAAAAATGGTAAGGTTAAATTACAATTTGTAAACAATATTGTAGGAGGATCTATACCTAGAGAATTATTACCTTCAGTTGTGAAGGGGTTTACAGCGATGATGGATAATGGAATACTAGCAGGATATGGAATAGACAGTATGAAAGTCCGTGTTTATGATGGTTCTACACACCCAGTAGATTCTAAGCCTATCGCATTTGAATTATGTGCAAAGGAAGGGTTTAAAGCTGCGGCTGTTAAATGTAAACCTGTAATTCTAGAGCCTATCATGAAGCTAGAAATTACATCTCCTGAAGAATTTGTTGGAGCTGTAATTGGAGACTTAAATCGACGTAGAGGTATTCCTAAAGGACAGGAAACTAAAATGGGTGGTGTAATCGCTATCCAAGCAGATGTACCATTAGCAGAAATGTTTGGTTACGTTACAGATTTGCGTACGCTTACGTCAGGTAGAGCGAATTCTACAATGGAATTTTCTCACTATGCTCCTGCACCAAGTGGTATATCAAAGGAAGTAATAGAAAAAGCAAAAGGTACAGTTGATGCTTAATTGATATTTCTAGTCAGTTAAGTTTTATACTGAACAATAATAAAAATTTTAGGTTGCTGTAAAATAGTAATTATTTTTGGCAGCCATTCTAAAAATACTAATTCTTAAACAGAGGTATGAATCAGAAAATCAGAATTAAACTGCGTTCTTACGATCACAATCTTGTAGATAAATCTACAGAAAAGATTGTTAAAACTGTTCGAAGTAGTGGTGCTGTTGTTACTGGACCGATTCCACTGCCCACCGAGAAAAAGGTGTTTACCGTGCTACGTTCACCGCACGTCAACAAGAAATCTCGCGAGCAGTTCCAGATGCGCACTCACAAGCGTTTGATTGAAATATACACTCCTACTCAAAAGACGGTAGATGCACTGTCTAAGTTGGAGCTGCCAAGTGGCGTAGATATTCAAGTAAAGTTGACATAAAGCTTCTTTCGAAAAAAGAAACTTTTAGATAAACAGATACTTAGACCCTTGATGCATTAATGTGTCAAGTAATTAGCGTTAGAGCTGAATGACATCATTCGGTCTAAAGTCTATCATTGTATAATCTAAAAATCCATATATAGTGAACGGATTAATAGGAAAAAAAATTGGAATGACTAGTGTTTTCGACGGTACAGGCAAAAGAGTTGCCTGCACAGTTGTAGAAGCAGGTCCATGCGTTGTCACTCAAGTGAAAAATGAAGAAAGTGACGGTTACTATTCCTTACAGTTAGGTTATGGTGAAGCAAAAGAAAAAAACACTTCAAACCCGATGTTAGGGCATTTTAGTAATGCTAAAACTACTCCAAAACGAAAATTAGCAGAGTTTAGAGATTTCGATATTGATAAACAGCTAGGAGATCGTATTACGGTCGAGGAAGTTTTTGCAGAAGGTGATGTTGTAAATGTCATCGGAACTTCTAAAGGAAAGGGTTTTCAAGGTGTAGTGAAAAGACATGGTTTTGGAGGTGTTGGTCAAGCTACTCATGGTCAACATAATCGTCAACGTGCTCCAGGTTCAATTGGTGCTGCGTCTTATCCTTCAAAAGTTGTAAAAGGAATGAAGATGGCAGGTAGAACAGGAGGCAAAAGAGTGAAAACAATCAATCTTAGTGTTGTAAAAGTATTCGCTGACAAAAATCTTATCCTTATTAAAGGGGCTATTCCTGGTCCTAAAGGATCTTTCGTAATCGTTGAAAAGTAAATTGAATAATGAAAGTAGATGTTGTAAATATTCAAGGCGATAAAACAGGTAGAACCATAGAGCTTCCTGAAGGAGTATTCGGTATCGAACCTAATGAACATGCAATGTATCTTGCTGTAAAGCAATATAATGCTAGCCAGCGTCAAGGTACTCATAAGTCAAAAGAAAAAGGCGAAGTTAGAGCTTCTACTCGTAAAATAAAACGCCAAAAAGGAACAGGTACAGCTAGAGCTGGTTCTTTAAAAAGTCCATTGTTTAGAGGTGGAGGTCGTGTATTCGGTCCTAAACCAAGAGTATATGGGATAAGATTAAACAAGAAAGTTAAAAGTTTAGCCAGAAGATCAGCTTTAGCGAGCAAGTTCAATAATGAACAAGTACTTATTGTTGAAGATTTTGCTTTCGATGCACCTTCTACTAAAAGCTATATTGATGTTTTGAAGAACTTAAATGTAGCACACAAAAAATCATTAGTAGTTACGAGTGAAGATGATAAAATACTTTACTTGTCAAGTAGAAATATCAAAACATCTAATGTTTCTACGGCTAAAGATTTAAATGTGTATCAAATTCTGAATTCAGGAGCAGTCATTCTTTCTGAAAGTGCAGTAGAATCTATCAAAGAATCATTCTAGTTGATAATATAAAAATATCAAAAGATGGCGAAGAAGACAATATTAGTTAAACCGATTTTGACTGAAAAAGCTGAAAATTTATCTGAAAAGCAAGGAAAATATAGCTTTGTTGTAAATAAAAAAGCGAACAAAATCGAAATAAAAAAAGCAATCGAAGCACAGTATAACGTGTCTGTTTTATCTGTAAATACTTCGATTCGCCCTGCTAAGGCTAAAAGAAGAAACACAAAGTCTGGAGTAGTTGTAGGTATGCAACCTTCGTTCAAAAAAGCTTTTGTGACTTTAGCAGAAGGAGAAGAAATTGATTTATACGGTGAAATGTAGAATGTCTATACTTTAAATTAAAGTATCATTTTAAAAACTGAATATAATGGGACTTAAAAAATATAACCCGATTACACCTGGATTGCGTACTAGAGTTGGAAACGCATTTTCAGAATTAACAGCATCCAAACCAGAAAAGAGTTTACTAGCTCCGTTAAAAAGAACAGGAGGTAGAAACCATGCTGGTAAAATGACAATGCGAAATAGAGGTGGAGGGCATAAAAGAAGATACCGTATCATAGATTTTAAAAGAAATAAAGACGGAATGTCTGCAACAATAAAATCTATTGAATACGATCCAAATCGTTCTGCTTGGATTGCCCTTTGTGAGTATCAAGATGGAGAGAAAAGATATATTATTGCACCTAATGGAATTAAGGTAGGGGATACCATCATGTCTGGTGAAGGTGCTTTACCAGAAGTAGGTAATGCTTTATATTTAAAAGATATTCCTTTAGGAGCTTCGATATATGCTATAGAAATGCAACCAGGTAAAGGAGCTGCTTTAGCAAGAAGTGCTGGTACTTATGGTGTAGTAATGGGAAAAGAAGGTAAATACGTAATTGTTAAGATGCCTTCAGGTGAAGTAAGAAAGATTCTAGCAACTTGTAAAGCAACAATTGGAGTTGTTTCTAATCCAGACCATAGTCTTCAAGTACTTGGTAAAGCAGGTAGGAAGAGATGGCTGGGTCGTCGTCCTAGAGTAAGAGGGGTTGCTATGAATCCAGTTGATCACCCTATGGGTGGTGGTGAAGGAAGAGCTTCTGGAGGTCACCCACGTTCTAGAACTGGAGTGATGGCAAAAGGACAAAAAACTAGAAATACTAAGAAGTACTCTTCTAAATTGATTATTTCAAAAAGGAAGAAAAAGAATAAGAAGTAGTAATTAGGTTGAGAATTTAATCTCGGCTTCAAACATTTTATCAATGGCAAGATCATTAAAAAAAGGACCTTACGTGTTCCATAAGTTACTAACAAAAGTGGCAAAAGCTCAAGAATCATCAAGAAAGTCTGTTATAAAGACATGGTCACGAGCATCAATGATTATTCCTGATATGGTAGGGCAGACAATTGCTGTGCATAATGGGAAAACATTTGTACCTGTTTTTATTACAGAAAATATGGTAGGTCACAAGTTAGGTGAGTTTTCACCAACTCGTAACTTTAAAGGACACGGAGGTAAAAAGAAATAATCAGTATAGAAATATTGAGGAATTTTTATCCTCGATTATTAGAATATATAAAAAATATATACAATGGAAGCTAGAGCTAAGCTTAGAAATTGTCCAATGTCTGCTCGTAAAATGAGAATGGTAGTTGACTTAATTAGAGGTAAAAGAGTAGACGAAGCCTTCAACATCTTGAAATTTACAAAGAAAGAAGGAGCTATTTGGTTAGAAAAATTATTGCTTTCTGCAGTATCAAATTGGGAGCAAGGAACAGGTGGAGGTTTCAATGCAGAAGATTATGATTTGTATATTAAAACAATCTTTTCAGACGAAGGGACGATGTTAAAGCGTTTTCAGCCAGCTCCTCATGGTAGAGCGCATCGTATTCGTAAGCGCACCAATCACGTAACACTGATTGTTGAAAACAAAATTCCTTTTGTATCTGAAGGCGCAGAAGAAGTTGAAGAAGAATTAGAATCAGTAGACGAATAATAATCAACAAGTAGGATAAAATAATGATTGTGCGATGTAAAAGCAGATTCATTTAAGTTCAATTAATAAAAAATTTATGGGACAAAAGACAAATCCAATAGGCAATCGTTTAGGAATCATCAGAGGATGGGATTCCAGTTGGTTTGGAGGTAAAAACTTTGCTGATAAAGTTGTTGAAGATGAGAAAATCCGCAACTATTTGAGAGCTAGGGTTAAAAGGGGGGGAATAGCTCGTATTGTAATTGAAAGAACACTTAAAAGAGTGACAGTTACAATTCATACCGCTCGACCAGGAATAATCATTGGTCAAAAAGGTAGAGAAGTTGATAGTATTAGAGCAGAGTTGAAGAAACTGACTGGTAAAGATGTACAGATCAACATTCTTGAAATTCGTAAACCTGAATTAGATGCCCATATCGTTGGTGAGTCTATAGCTAAACAAATTGAGGCTAGGATAAATTATAAGCGTGCAATTAAAATGGCTATCCAGTCTACGATGCGTGTCGGTGCAGAAGGTATTAAAGTAAGGATTTCAGGAAGGTTAAATGGTGCAGAGATGGCACGTTCAGAGGAGTATAAAGAAGGAAGAACACCGTTGCATACGTTCCGTGCAGATATTGATTATGCGCTTGTAGAGGCATTGACAGTCTATGGTAAGATAGGGGTAAAAGTATGGATATGTAGAGGAGAGGTCTTAGGTAAGAGAGATTTATCTCCAAATGTTGGTGTTGCTAAAAAGAATAATAAAAGAAATGATAGAGGAGGAAATAGAAATAGAGGAGGAAATAGAAGAAATTTTAAAAGACGATAATTTTTTTATCAAAAAAATCATTAAAATTTCGTACCTTTGCCAAACTTTTTTCAGAAGAAATTTTAAACATATATTTCTCCTGGATTTTAAACTTGAATAAGTAATGTTACAACCGAAAAGAACAAAATATCGTAAACAACAGAAAGGCAGAATAAAGGGCTTAGCTCATAGAGGAAGTTCTGTAGCTTTTGGTAGTATGGGATTAAAATCTCTTGGAGCAGGTAGGCTGACAAATCGCCAAATAGAGTCTGCTCGTGTTGCGATGACTAGATATATGAAAAGGGAAGGAAAAGTTTGGATTAGAGTCTTCCCAGACAAACCAATCACTAAAAAGCCCTTAGAAGTAAGAATGGGTAAAGGTAAAGGTGGTTTGGATCACTATGTTGCACAGATTAAACCTGGTAGGATTTTATTTGAGCTAGATGGTGTACCGTACGATGTAGGTGCAGAAGCTTTAAGACTTGCTGCTCAGAAATTACCACTACCTTGTAAGATTGTGACAAGTTTGGATTTTCAATAATATTAGATTTAATAAATTATATAGTTCCATAATAAATTAACTTATTATCAATGGCTACTGAAAAATTTACAGAATTGCAAGGCTTCTCAGAAGAAGATCTACTAGCAGAATTAACTGCAACAGAAGCAGAGTATCAGAAGATGAAGTTTGATAATGTGCTTGTAGGACTTGAAAGCCCAATTGCATTAAGAGAAGTAAGAAGAGATATTGCTAGAATGAAAACGGAAGTTAGAAGAAGAGAATTGGTAGCGATGTCAGATGCACAATTAGCCAAACGTTCTAAAATTCGTGCAAGAAGAAAAAAATAAGAACATTACACTTTAAAATTTACTCAATATAATGAGCGAAGAGAAAGTTCAAAGAAATTTAAGAAAAACCAGAGTAGGTGTGGTATCCTCTAGTAAAATGGATAAAACTATAACGGTCAAGGTGAATCGTAAATTACGCCACCCTATCTATGGTAAATTCGTAAAAAAATCCAAAAAATTTCATGCACACGATGAAAAAAACGAGTGCAATGAAGGTGATTTGGTTCGAATTATGGAAACTCGCCCACTTAGTAAAAGCAAGCGTTGGCGTTTAGTTGAGATAATTGAAAAAGCTAAGTAATCTTAATTATTTAAGTTTTGGGTGTATTCATCCAAATGAAATGTATTTAAAGTTATGATACAAGCAGAAAGTAGACTAAAAGTAGCTGACAATAGTGGTGCAAAAGAAGTATTATGTATCCGCGTTTTAGGTGGAACTAAAAGAAGATATGCTTCTATAGGGGATGAGATTGTTATTACGGTAAAAGACTCAACCCCTGGAGGAATCAAGAAAGGAACTATCTCTAAAGCGGTTATTGTAAGAACGAAGAAAGAAATTCGTCGTAAAGATGGTTCTTATATCCGTTTTGATGATAATGCAGTAGTACTGCTTACAGCCGCAGGAGAGCCAAGAGGAACACGTATTTTTGGTCCCGTTGCTCGTGAATTGAGAGATAGAGATTATATGAGAATTGTTTCACTAGCTCCAGAGGTACTTTAACTCTAATTGAAATTTTAGAACGATATGAAAAAAATAAATGTCCCGAAAAAATTCCACATCAAAAAAGGCGATCTTGTACGCGTCTTAACGGGAAAAGACAAAGGGAAGCAAGGTGAAGTATTACAAGTTAATCGCAAAAAATACCGAGCTGTAGTGGACAAAATTAATATAGTAAAGAAGCATCTAAAACCGACAAATGAAAGTCAAGGTGGTATCAATGAAGTACCTGCTCCTATACATATTTCTAATCTTGCATTGGTTGACCCCAAAACAGGAGATATAACACGTGTAGGAAGAAAATTAATTGATGGAAAGTTGGTTCGATATTCAAAAAAAACAGGTGAAATTTTAGACTAATGAGTAATTATAAACCTAGACTTAAGACGAAATATAAAGATGAAATTGTTTCTCAATTAATGGAACAATTTAAATATAAAACTGTAATGCAAGTCCCAAAATTGCTTAAGATTTGTTTAAATCAAGGTGTCGGAGCTGCTACTTCAGATAAAAAGCTAGTTGACAATGCACTAGATGAGATGACAAAAATTGCAGGTCAAAAAGCTGTGGTTACTAAAGCTAAAAACTCAGTTTCTAACTTCAAACTTAGAGAGGGGATGCCTATTGGTACTAGAGTTACATTAAGACAGGATAGAATGTATGAATTCTTAGATCGTCTAATAAGTGTAGCCCTACCTCGTGTAAGAGACTTTAGAGGTATCAATGATAAGAGCTTTGATGGTAGAGGTAATTATTCTATGGGAATTACAGAGCAAATTATATTTCCTGAAATAGATCTAGATAAAGTGAATAAGATTACAGGAATGGATGTTACTTTTGTAACTTCTGCTAAGACAGATGCTGAAGCTCTAGCTTTATTAAAAGCATTAGGTTTACCATTCAAAAATCAAAGAAGCTAAAATTTATAATAAGATGGCAAGAAAATCAATAGTAGCTCGTGAAAGAAAAAGAGAAAGATTAGTAGCGAAATATGCTGAATTAAGAAAACGCCTAAAAGAAGAAGGTGATTATGATGCATTAGATAAGTTACCTCGAAACTCTTCTAAAATTCGACTTAAAAATAGATGTCAATTGAGTGGGAGACCTAAAGGATATATGAGAATGTTTGGAATTTCTCGTGTAGCATTCCGAAAAATGGCTTTGGAAGGTAAAATTCCAGGTGTTACTAAAGCAAGTTGGTAAGTTAGTCCTAGACCATTTCACCGTAACAAGGACTTTTGAATAAAAACTCTTAATTATTTTTAATATATAATCAAATGGCAGTTACAGATCCAATTGGTGATTATTTGACAAGAATAAGAAATGCACAGTTAGCAGGGCATAGAATTGTTGAGATTCCTGCCTCTAACATGAAAAAACATATTACAGAGATACTCTATGATCAAGGATATATCTTGAAATATAAATTTGATGATGCTGAAGGAAAGCAAGGTGTCATTAAAATCGCTTTGAAATATGATAAAAAAACAGGAGAGCCTGTTATTAAAAAATTAGGAAGAATAAGTAAACCTGGTTTAAGAAAATATGCAAAGCGTGATGAAATTCCTAGAGTTATTAATGGTCTTGGAATTGCTATCGTATCAACCTCTAAAGGTGTAATGACAGGAAGAAAAGCTCAGAGGGAAAATGTAGGTGGAGAGGTTCTTTGTTATATTTATTAATTAATATTATTAAGGTTTCTAAAAATAGATTAGAATGTCACGTATAGGAAAAGCGCCCATAAGTTTACCATCAGGAGTAGAAGTAAAAGTAAGTCAAGGGAATTTAGTAACTGTAAAAGGTTCTAAAGGTGAATTGTCTCAACAAATCCACCCTGATCTTAAAATAGAAATTGAGGATGGTACATTGACAGTAACTCGTCCTACAGATCAAAAAAGACATCGTTCAATGCATGGTCTGTATAGATCCTTAATTAATAATATGATACAAGGTGTATCTGAAGGCTATGAAATTACTCTAGAACTAGAAGGTGTAGGATATAGAGTAAATAATACAGGTAACTTGCTTGAGTTAACTCTTGGTTATTCTCACCCTGTTATGTTTTATATTCCAGATGAATTGAAGGTAGAAACTATAATGCAAAAGGGGCAACGACCGACAATTATTTTAAGAGGTTCAGATAAACAATTAATTGGTCAAGTGGCAGCTAAAATTCGAGCATTTAGAAAACCCGAACCATATAAAGGGAAAGGAATCAGATTCAAAGGTGAAGAATTGAGAAGAAAAGCAGGTAAAACTGCAGCTAAGTAGTTTTTTACACTGTACAAATTTCAATTATATTTAAGTATATATTAATTAGCTCAAGAATGAAATTGACTAAAGCAAATAGAAGAAAAAGAATTCATAAAAGAATTCGAAAAAGTATAAAAGGAACTACTGAAAGACCTAGAGTGTCTATATTCAGAAGTAATAAAGCTATCTATGCTCAAATTATTAATGATTTACAAGGGCATACATTAGTGTCAGCTTCTTCGCATGATATTGATGGAGATACTAAAATAGAACAAGCTAAAGCTGTAGGTAAAGCATTAGCTGAAAAAGCTAAGGCTGAAGGCATAAAAAATGTATTATTCGACAGAGGCGGATATTTATACCATGGTAGAGTTAAAGCTTTAGCAGAAGGAGCTAGAGAAGGTGGATTACAATTTTAAAAAGGAAAACCTTTAATATAAAAGAAACTTAATACAAAATGGCAAATAAAACTCCAAATAGAGTAAAACCCACAGAGACAGAGTTAAAGGAGAAAATGGTGAGTCTTAACCGAGTTGCGAAAGTAACGAAAGGGGGTAGAACTTTTAGCTTCGCCGCTGTTGTTGTGGTTGGAGATGGACAAGGTACTGTAGGACATGGATTAGGTAAGGCTAGAGATGTTTCTGAGGCTATTGCCAAAGCAGTAGATGATGCTAAGAAAAATTTAATTAAAGTTCCTATTTTTAAAGGAACTATACCACATGAGCAAAGAGGCAAGTATGGCGCAGGAAAAGTTTTGATAAAACCTGCTTCTGATGGTACAGGGGTAATCGCTGGTGGTGCAATGCGTGCAGTACTTGAGATTGCGGGCGTACAGAACGTATTAGCAAAGTCTCAAGGTTCATCAAATCCTCATAATGTAATTAAAGCAACCATTGATGCACTTCAAAAGTTAAGAAGTCCTCTTGATATTTCAAAACAGAGAGGAATATCTCTAGAGAAAGTATTTGAAGGTTAATAAGAAGCAATTAAAACCATTATCGACATGGCTAAAGTTAAGGTAACACAAGTTAAAAGCATTATTGATCGTCCGAAAAGACAAAAAGATACAATAAAAGCTTTAGGTTTACGCAAAATAAACCATTCTGTAGAACATGAGGCGACGCCCCAAATCTTAGGAATGATTAGAAAAGTCAATCACTTAGTAATTGTAGAAGAGTTATAAAGTCCGATTGAATTTTCTTACACTACTTAATAATTGAAATTTATAAAATAGATCCAAAAAATGGAGTTACATAATTTAAAACCAGCAGCAGGTTCTGTAAAGAATAAAAAAAGAGTTGGTAGAGGTCAAGGGTCAGGAAGAGGCGGAACTTCGACAAGAGGACATAAAGGAGCTCAGTCTCGGTCTGGGTATAAGAGGAAAAGAAATTTTGAAGGGGGGCAAATGCCGCTTCAAATGCGTCTTCCTAAACGTGGTTTTAAAAATCCTAACCGAGTAGCTTTCGTAGCTTTAAATCTTGATAGACTTTCAGATATAGCAGAGAAATATAGCCTTACGACTATCGATTTGGATACGCTTGTAAAAAATGGTATTGTAAGGAAAAACGATAAAGTGAAAATATTAGCTAATGGAGAATTAGCATCTGCATTAACTATATCTGCACATGCGTGTTCAGAAAAAGCAAAATCTGCTATTGAGGCTAAAGGAGGAACTATAAACCTTGTATAAAATTAAGCAATGAATCAATTTTTTAAGACGCTTAAGAACATCTGGAGCATTAAAGACCTTAGAGAAAGAATCTTATTCACTCTTGGATTGCTCTTTATTTTTGTTCTAGGAACAAATGTTGTTTTACCAGGAGTAGATCCTAATGTACTTAAAGAATATCTGGACTCTGGTGGTGGTGGTGGTCTTCTAGGCTTAATCAATGCTTTCACTGGAGGAGCGTTCAATAAAGCCGCAATTTTTGCACTAGGTATTATGCCTTATATATCGGCTTCAATCATTATTCAGTTACTAGGATTTGCAGTTCCATACTTTCAACGATTACAAAAACATGAGGGAGAAGCAGGTCGTAAAAAACTAAATCAAATTACACGCCTTCTAACCGTTGCAATATGTCTTGTACAAGGAGGGGGGTATTTGACCTATCTTAAAAGCGTACCAGGTGCAATATCTTCACAAGTACCTATGGGGGTATTCTGGTTATCGAATATTATTATTCTTACCTCAGGAACAATATTCGCAATGTGGTTAGGAGAAAAAATTACAGATAAAGGTGTAGGAAATGGTGTATCTTTATTAATTACAGTAGGAATTGTAATCTCTTTACCAGTAGCGTTTTTAGCAGAATTTCAATTTAGATTAGAAGGCTCAGGGTTATTCCTTTTTATTATAGAGATAGCTTTATTATTCCTAGTAGTACTAGCAACAGTATTGCTTGTACAAGGAGTACGAAAAATACCAATTCAATTTGCAAAAAGAATGGTAGGAAGAGGACAAAGTATGGTACCTACTTCTGGAGCTAGAGATTATATCCCTGTAAAAGTAAATGCGGCAGGAGTAATGCCAATTATTTTTGCACAAGCATTGATGTTTTTACCAGCGACAATCGGACAATATTTTGCTGCGGACAATCCAGATTTCGCAACTAGTGGATTTATGAGAGAGATAATGGATCCGTTTTCTGTAACATCAAGTATCTTTGCATTCTTTTTAGTTGTATTGTTTACCTATGTCTATACAGCTTTATTGGTTAATCCTCAACAATATGCTGAATACCTAAAACGTCAAAATGCGTTTATACCAGGGATTAAACCAGGCAAAAATACAGCTGATTTTATTGATGCGGTAACAACTAGAATTACGCTTCCAGGGTCAATATTCCTAGGACTTATTACGATACTTCCTGCATTTGCAGTAATGATGGGAGTAAATCAAGCATTTGCACTTTTCTTTGGAGGAACTTCACTATTAATTATCGTTGGTGTGATATTAGACACATTACAACAAATCGAAAGTCATCTATTGATGAGAAAATACGATGGTTTAGTGAAATCAGGAAGATTAAAAGGAAGAAGTGGTATGCAAGGAATCGGAGCTCCTATGTAGGATGAACCATTCTTTTGTTTGAAATATAATATATCTTTAAAAACAACGGGTAACTATAATTTGCTACCCGTTGTTTTTATTTAAATTTTTGAAGAATAAATATTATGAATCAGTATAATAAATCTACAATTTTCTATAAAACAGATGAAGAAGTGGAATTCATCCGAGAAAGTTGTATGCTGGTTTGTAAAGCATTGACGCATGTAGCAAGTATTATTAGACCAGGTATAACAGGCGTTCAAATCGATAAAGAAGCAGAAACTTTAATCCGAGATCACAAAGCAAAACCAGGTTTTAAAGGGTATCAGGGATTCCCAGCTACATTATGTATATCTGTTAATGAAGCAGTAGTACATGGTATACCTTCAAAAGAAGAATTTAAAGACGGTGATATCGTATCAGTAGATTGTGGAACTTTTATAAACGGATTTTATGGGGATGCTGCTTATACATTTGCTCTAGGAGACGTGAAAGAAGAAGTTATGAAGTTACTAACAGTAACTAAGGACTCATTATATAGAGGGATTGAACAAGCAATAGTGGGGAGACGAATGGGAGATATTAGTTATGCTATTCAACATTTCTGTGAACGAGAACATAATTATGGTGTTGTGAAAGAATTAGTAGGACATGGGATAGGTAGAAATCTTCATGAAGCTCCTGAAGTGCCAAACTATGGAAGAAAAGGTAAAGGGATAAAATTACAAGACGGTTTAGTTATTGCTATTGAGCCTATGGTCAATTTAGGGAAAAGAGATATAACAAAAGCAGAGGACGATTGGACAATCATTGCAAAAGACCAAAAACCTTCTGCCCACTATGAACATACAGTTGTTGTACGTAAAAATAAGGCAGATATCCTTTCAAATCATAAAATTATCGAAGAAGCGATTAAAAATAATCCCGAAATTAAGGAAATCTCAATAAAAAGTTAGATATTTGCACTCCGAAAAGAAAATATATGGCCAAGCAAGACTTAATTAAGCAAGATGGGACAATAGATGAAGCACTTTCAAATGCAATGTTTCGAGTGCGTCTAGAAAATGATCATCAAATTATAGCAACAATATCTGGTAAAATGAGAATGAATTATATCAGAATATTACCAGGTGATAAAGTATCTGTAGAGATATCTCCTTATGATTTAACTAGAGGAAGAATTATATATAGATATAAATAAGTGGTGTATTACCATCATTTAATGATTTATTAAATTTTGTGTAGTGCAATATATTTATAAAAAGCAAATAAAATGAAAGTAAGAGCATCAATTAAAAAACGTACTGCCGATTGTAAAATCGTGAGGCGTAAAGGAAAATTATATATTATCAATAAAAAAAATCCTAGATTCAAACAACGTCAAGGATAATTCTTAAAATTTTAATTACAAGATTAATATGGCTCGTTTAGTTGGAGTTGATTTACCAAAAAATAAAAGAGGTATCATCGGTTTAACATACATCTATGGTGTAGGTGGCTCTTTAGCTGCTGAAATTCTGGATACGGCAAAAATTGATAGAGATAAAAAAGTATCAGATTGGACAGACGATGAGGTTAAGAAGCTTGCAAGAATGTTACAGGATGAATACAAAGTGGAAGGGGAATTACGTTCCGAAGTTCAAATGAACATCAAACGTTTGATGGATATAGGATGCTATAGAGGTCTTAGACATCGTAAAGGGCTACCACTTAGAGGGCAAAGAACAAAAAATAACTCAAGGACAAGAAAAGGTAAGCGTAAGACTGTAGCGAATAAAAAGAAAGCAACTAAATAATAGTTAGCCTCAAATAAAATCTAAAGTGTAAATAATTCCAAAACTGTGTAGATATAGAGAAATAGAAAATATCTGTTTTCTCAAAAATAGTACTTCGATATGGCAAAAGGAAAAAAAGTCGTAAAAAAACGAAAGGTAAAAGTTGGAACAGAAGGAATCGTAAACATCCAAGCGAGTTTCAATAATATTATTATCTCCTTGTGTAATAAACAGGGACAAGTTATCTCTTGGGCATCTGCTGGTAAGGCAGGGTTTAGAGGTAGTAAGAAAAATACTCCATATGCTGCACAGATAGCAGCATCAGAAGCGGCTAAGACAGCTTATGATGCAGGATTAAGGACAGCAATAGTTTATGTAAAAGGACCAGGTAGCGGTAGAGAAGCAGCGATCAGAGCTGTTGATCAATCGGGCATCAAAGTATCTGTAATCCATGATGTTACACCAATACCACATAATGGTTGTCGTCCTCCTAAGAAAAGAAGAGTTTAGTCAAAAGCAATAATCTATAAATATAATGGCAAGATATACTGGACCACGTACTAAAAAAGCAAGAGCATTCGGAGAGCCTATTTTTGGGTTCGACTCTTCATTTGAGAAAAGAAAATATGCTCCTGGTCAACACGGAAATACACGTAGAAGAAAACAAAAATCAGACTACGCTGTACAGTTAATGGAAAAACAAAAAGCTAAATACACTTATGGTGTTTTAGAACGTCAATTTAGAAATATATTTAAAACTGCAAGTAGTAGAGGTGGGGTTACAGGTGAGTTGTTGCTTCAGTTGTTAGAGTCTAGATTAGATAATGTGGTATTTAGATTAGGTATCGCTCCTACAAGGAGAGCGGCTAGACAGCTAGTTTCTCATAAACATATCGTTGTAAATGGAGTTGTTACAAATATCCCTTCAATGCAACTAAGATCAGGAGATGTAATCGGTGTTAGAGGGAAGTCTCAAGGTCTAAATATTATTCAAGAAGCCATTGCTACAAAATCAGAAGTAAGAAAGTATCCTTGGTTAGAATGGAATCCAGAACAAAAACAAGGTATTTTTCTTCAATATCCTGAAAGAGACCAAATACCTGAGAATATCAACGAACAGCTTATTGTAGAATTGTATTCTAAATAATCGCTTTTTTTAAAATTGGTCTGATATTCAAATAGGTTATCAGACCAATTCCGATCTAATATTTTTAGCAAAAATATCCTGTAAAGCACCAAATATATATGAGTATTTTAAATTTTAAGCAACCCGACAAAATCCTTTTACAAAAAGCTACAGACTTCGATGGAACATTCGAATTCAAGCCGCTCGAGCCAGGGTTTGGTCAAACTATTGGAAACTCATTAAGAAGAGTCCTACTCTCTTCCCTAGAAGGTTTTGCTATTTCGTCAGTTAGAATAGCGGGTGTAGAACATGAATTTTCTACAATCCGAGGAGTAGTTGAAGATGTAGTCGAAATTATATTAAATCTTAAGCAGATTCGTCTTAAACAACTGATTCCTGATGAAGAAATTCATTCTGAGAAAATCTATTTGACAATTAGTGGGAAAGAAGAATTTAAGGCTGGAGACATTGAAGATCATACAAATGTCTTCAAAGTAATGAACCCTGATTTGGTAATTTGTCAAATGGAGCCTTTTGTTAATCTTGAGATGGAATTTACCATAACAAAAGGAAGAGGTTATGTCCCAGCAGATGAAAATCTACCAAAAGATGCTGCAATAGGAGTGATTCCTATTGATGCTATCTATACCCCCATTAAAAATGTAGCCTATAAGGTTGAAAATACAAGGGTAGAGCAAAGAACAGATTATGAAAAGCTGATAATTGACGTTAAAACAGATGGAACAATTCATCCAGAAGATGCCGTTAAAGAAGCAGCTAAAATATTGATTCAACACTTAATGTTAATATCTGATGAAAATATCACTTTTGAGACTGGTATTAACAAAGAAGATAATGTTGTTGATGAGCATATCTTACATATGAGAAAATTATTAAAGACTTCTTTAGAAGATTTAGACTTGTCTGTAAGAGCATATAACTGTCTAAAAGCTGCTAAGATCAATTCGTTGGGTGAAATGGTAAAATATGATACACATGAATTATTGAAATTTAGAAATTTTGGTAAAAAATCCCTTGTAGAAATCGAAGAATTATTACAAGAAAAAGGCTTAACATTCGGAATGGATTTGTCTAAATATAAATTAGACGAAGAATAAAAAAATCAATAAAATAAAGCAGTCAACCGTTTGACATCTTTGTATTAAGAAAGCTCAGATAGTGCTGCGAGGTTAACAAATTTTAAAATATAATGAGACACGGTAAAAAGTTTAATCATTTAGGTAGGCAAAGAGGGCATAGAAAAGCACTTCTGAAAAATTTGTCTAATGCTTTAATCAAGCATAAAAGAATTAAAACAACTTTGGCAAAAGCAAAGGCCTTAAGAAAGTACTTAGAGCCATTAATTACAAAATCTAAGACAAATTCAGTACACTCTCAAAGAGTTGTATTTAGTTATCTACAAAACAAAGAAGCAATTAAAGAATTATTTGGTGAAATCGCAGGAAAAGTAGGGAGCCGTCCAGGTGGATACTTACGTGTCATCAAATTAGGATTTAGACAAGGAGATGGTGCAGAGATGGCAATGATCGAATTTGTTGATTATAATGAAGTCTATTCTGGCAAGTCCGATGCTGGAAGTGGTAAGAAACGTACTAGAAGAGGAAGAAGAAGAAGAAAAGGAGGAGAAGAAACTGTAGCTGCTGCAACAGCAGTTGACACAGTTGAAGAAGTGGTAGATTCAGGAGAAGAAGAATAATCTTAATTATGACTTCTATTCTATTATAAAAGATATTGAGGTGATGTTTCTAGGAAATATCACCTTTTCTTTTTTGTATAGCTCAGATAAATTTTATCTTTGCACCGTTACATTGAAATTGTATCATATGTTACACCACAAATTGAGAATAACATTTGTTGTATAATAAATGGCAGTTTCTAAAAATGTAGAGTCCTTTCCAGAGCCTTAAACTCTAAATTTCATGGCTGAAGTATCTCAAGTTCCAGCAATATTACTACTTGAAGATGGAACTATTTTTAAAGGAAAATCCGCAGGTAAAATTGGTACAACTGTAGGCGAAATCTGTTTTAATACAGGTATGACAGGTTACCAAGAAGTGTTTACTGACCCTTCTTATTATGGTCAATTGTTAGTTACAACCAATGTACATATTGGGAATTATGGAACAAAAGACCAAGATACAGAATCAGAAAGCATTAAAATAGCAGGATTGATTTGTAGAAATTTTACAGTAAACTATTCTAGACCAATCGCTGATCAGTCGATTCAAAAATACTTTGAAGGAGAAGATCTTGTTGGTATTACAGATGTAGATACCCGAGCATTAGTACGTCATATAAGGGATAAGGGAGCTATGAACGGAATTATTTCATCTGAAATACATAGTGTTGACAAATTGAAAAAAGAGTTGAAAAAAGTTCCTTCTATGGCAGGTTTAGAGTTATCAACCAAGGTAACAACTAAAGAGCCATACCTCAAAGGTGATCCACATTCTCGTTACAGAGTTGCTGTTTTAGACTTAGGTGTAAAACAAAATATTCTTCGTTGTTTTGCGGAACGAGATTGCTATTTGAAAGTTTTTCCAGCTAAGACACCATTCAAAGAATTAGCAGCTTGGAAACCAGACGGCTATTTTATTTCAAATGGACCAGGTGACCCCGCTGCTATGGATTATGCTGTAGCTACAGTTAAAGAAATTTTGAAAGCAGATAAACCATTATTCGGTATTTGTCTAGGACACCAAATCTTAGCTTTAGCAATAGGCATTTCTACCTATAAAATGCATCATGGGCATAGAGGCATCAATCATCCGATTAAAAATTTGATTTCGGGAAAATGTGAAATCACAAGCCAAAACCATGGCTTTGGAGTAAGTCCTGAGGCTATCAATGATAATAAAGATAAAGTGAAAGTCACTCATGTTAACTTAAATGATAATACCATTGAAGGGATAAAAGTAATTGGCAAAAAAGCCTTCTCTGTACAATATCATCCTGAAGCTGCGCCAGGACCACATGATGCAAGGTATTTATTTGATGATTTTATTCAAATGATAGCAGAAAAATAGGAATTATGTCATGTTGAAACTGAAATTGTTGAATAATGAAGGTTGAGTTGGGAGAGTGCTTGTATTTCAAGATAAAGCCCTATCCTTTTTAGTAACCTTTATTATAGTGGAAAGATTAGCTAAAATTTTGATATACAATAACTTATAAGTGATTTGTCAATCTTTTTATTAAACAATTTCATTATACAACATTGCATTTTATCCAAAAACATACATATTAATTTAGAATATTTTACTACAAAAAAATAGATTTCATTAAATAGAATCTATTATAAACAAAAGAAAAACCATGAGTACAATACTAGATATTAGAGCTAGAGAGATTCTAGATTCAAGAGGGAATCCTACCGTAGAGGTAGAAGTACTTACTATTAATGGTGTATTAGGACGTGCGGCTGTTCCTTCTGGTGCATCAACAGGAAAATACGAAGCCGTTGAATTAAGAGATGGCGACAAACAACGTTTTATGGGTAAAGGTGTTTTAAATGCCTGTGCCAATATTGAAGAATCTATAAAGGAAGCGTTGATTGGTGCTGATGTATTTGATCAGATTACGATAGATGAGATGATGATTGAATTAGATGGTACACCAAATAAAGCAAAACTTGGTGCAAATGCAATATTAGGGGTCTCTTTGGCTGTAGCAAAAGCAGCAGCACATGAGGCAGGACAGCCATTATATCGATATATCGGAGGGGTAAATGCTCATATTTTACCTATTCCTATGATGAATATCTTGAATGGAGGTTCTCATGCGGATAATAGTATTGATTTTCAAGAATTTATGATAATGCCAGTAGGCGCACCTTCATTTTCAGAAGGTTTACGAATGGGAACAGAAATTTTTCACCATTTAAAGAAAGTACTACACGATAAAGGATATTCTACAAATGTAGGAGATGAAGGCGGCTTTGCACCCAATATGAAGTCTAATGAGGAAGCGGTCGAGACGGTTTTACAGGCGATAGAAAAAGCTGGGTATCGTCCAGGGGAGGATATATTTATTGCAATGGATGCAGCAGCGAGTGAATTCTATAATGCAGAAGAAAAAGTATACCACTTTCATCAATCAACTGGTGATAAACTCACAAGTAGTGAAATGGTAAAGTATTGGAGTGATTGGTCAAAACGTTATCCTATATTGTCGATTGAAGATGGTTTGGATGAAGATGATTGGACGGGTTGGAAGGAATTGACAGAATCTATAGGACATCGGGTTCAACTTGTAGGAGATGATTTATTCGTAACCAATACACAACGATTACAAAGAGGGATTGATGAAAAATCTGCTAACTCTATATTGATAAAGGTAAACCAAATAGGTTCGCTAACGGAAACGATTAATGCTGTAAACTTAGCAACCAGAAACAAGTTTACAAGTGTCATGAGTCATCGTTCAGGCGAAACAGAAGATACAACTATTGCTGATTTAGCAGTAGCACTTAATACAGGTCAAATAAAAACAGGTTCAGCATCACGTTCTGATCGTATCGCAAAGTATAATCAATTGCTTAGAATCGAAGAAGAATTAGAAGGGGTAGGCGGATATTTAGGAAAGCAAATCTTAACAAGGTAGATACTACTCTTACTTAATAGTTTTAGTTGAATGGAATATGGTCTCACTTTTTAAAAGTGAGACCATATTTTTTTATAAACTAATCAACATTCTTTTAAAAATTATCACTAACGCAGATGTTATTAATACAATGCACTTATTTGTTAAAGTCAAACACTTATTCATCGCTGCTCAAAATTCGCTTTTTTTTCAAATAACTTTATGTCAAAGAGAGCATTTAATATAATTGGCTTTACAATTTTCCCCTCTTATTTATCTAAGTAGTTTTGATTTTACATATAGTAACAAAATTTATAAGGTAAATATATCTCGTTCATTTGTACATCACTAATAATAGACTATGAAGTATTTCAGTACTTTACTGTTAATTGTATTTTCTTTTTTTTTTATAGAAGAAGCAAACAGTCAAATTTATACAGGACCAAACCAAAAAATATGTAAAGGGAGTTGTGTCATACTTGGCAAAGCTCCTGTAGCTAATTATTGCTATAAATGGATGAATCAATCGTTGGAAACAATTTCAACATCCTCTACCATAACGGTTTGTCCAGAAGAGACACAAAATTATTACCTTAATGTTACAGATCAAAAAGGAGATCTTATTGTTAAAGAAGAAGTTGAAGTAAGTGTTATTGATGCGGTTTTAAATTTGACCGTATATGATGCTAAAGTAACGTTTAGTCAAACGGAAGAATATCAAGCTGTATCAGAAGAGGAAGAAGAATCAATCGGTGCTCAAACCTTTGTAAATTTAGATAACGATGATGGAGATGAATATTTTGATAATGATGATGCTAATGTAATAGCAAGTGGAGATGATGAACTGATTAGGCTTGAAATAAGTTCTAGTGCGAAAAGTATTATACTTCAAGCAGTTCAAGGGGAGGATTATATTAAAATATTTAAAACAGAAATGAAAGATGGCTCATATGATTTAGGTACAACATTTTTTTTAGAAGAAGATAGTGATGGTTTATATAAGGGGGAATTATGGGTAGAGGGGCTAAAACCACACACGGAACAAAAGGCTACCATACTAGAATTAATGACTTTAGAAGGTGAACTTTCGTGCACAGATAAAGTAGCCATTACGATACTAGGAATAAAGAAAATATCTTGGAACGGCAAAGGAAACGGGTTTAAAGAGCCATTTCATGATTCGGATATCTTAGATATAGATCCAAGTTTTCCAACTGGTGAGCTTAAAGGCTATAGAGTTTTTTCAGGAGCTCGAATAGAAGATGTAAAAAAACCGAGAGACTGGGTTGTCTTTAAAGTTGCTTTGACAGTTAAACCTGTTCGAAATGTTAGATTATATGTCAGAACTTTTGATATTGATGATCCTTCAACTGACATCAAGTTTATTGATCCAAATGATGAGGGAGGGAATGGCGAATATCCTGGAGAGGCTGGACTAGAATATGATATAGATAATGATAATAGAGGATTTGCTCTGGGATATAAATTTGGGTTTATGAACAGCCAAGATAATAATGGCATAAAGACACTATTCTTCAATCCAACGACGAACATTTCTATCCAAAAATTTAAAGTTTCTCATTATGCTGGTGATAATTATCGTCTAGTAGCAAATGGAGATAGAGATTTTATAGTAAAGTTAAGAAATGCTGATGTTTTAGATGGTATGGATATCGTACATCCAAAGTCAGGGGTTGTCCAAAATGAATCTGATTATACTTCTCCTGTCCTTACTGTATGGAGGTTATTACATATTGAAAGTGAATCGATGCTAAATTTTGAATATGGTCTATATACTCAACAAATATTTACCTATGTTACAAATTTTGTATCATTAGAAGGTGTTAATCAGGCAACATCTATTGGGGTGGTTGCAGTCGAAACCGATCTTACAAATCCAACAGGGAGCATGGTTGATTCTTCTGTAGGATTTGGAAGATTTGAAAATGGCTATGTTATTTTCGCTCCGAATAGTTATTCTGGAGGAGGAGGACAAATTTTTCCTGGTCTAATAAAAGAAAATGAAGCAAATAGTATTGAGTTTGAGTCTACTTTAAACCTTGCTGGACTTTTCGGTGAAATAACAAATGCTACAGGAACCGTAACGACAGATGTAACAATCAATAATATTATCAAAATTTCTGCAGGAGGAAATACTACATTTGAATGGGATCTCATGCTTCCTAGTGGATTTAATTTACTCAATTTTGCAGGAGGAACTATTCGATTTGGTTCAGAATTAACAGCAATCGAAATGGATATAACGGAAATACAGAATAATACTTCTTGTATTACCGAAGAACTTTTTATTCCAGTAATAATAAGAGATGATGATCAAAGCCCTGAAGATAATGTCTTACCTCAAAAGCATGAAGAATTAGCGTCTGATTTCAAGGTGCTTAAAAAAGCACTTCGAGAGGCTTATGTCTTACCTGTTGTTGATGGCGCTGGTGTAGAAAATAAAAATGAACTTTCTTTTATAGAAAATATAACAACAGATGATTATACAGGAAAGCTTAAGGAGGTAAATCATTCAAAAACGAATGAAACTCAATATTTTTGGGCATCATATCTTGCGGCTGCTTGGCAAGCAGACTATGATGTTGACAAAGATCCAAATGATGAAAAATATGTACCTGTTGGTCAAACATATGCAACCGTTCATAATACAAATCTTTCAAAAGGTGGAGATATTTCAATTTATCTAAAAGAAGTAATTAAAGATGCTCAAGTTCCTAATAATTATAAGCAGAGCATTATTGCTCATGAAATTGGTCATCAATTCGGCTTAGATCATGGAGATACTGGAGCGGATTTGGATGGTGATGGTCTCTATGATGGAGATCCAAATGTACCCGAATACCCTGCTATGGGATTAATGGGGGTCTATAGTACAGAAATTTCTATGTTTATCCCTCGACATATCAATTTGATTCGATCTCGGAAACTAAGCCCTGGACAAGAAGAGTAAAAATAGATATGCCTAACTAAAACAAATGAATAACATGAAACAGATAACTATTATTATTCCCATTCTCTTTTTCGTTTTTATAAATTCAATGTATGCTCAAGAATATACAGGACCAGATCAGGAAATATGTAAAGGGGGGTGTGTAGTCTTAGGATATGATTCTGATGAAGATTATTGTTATAAATGGACAAATAAGGCGGGAGAAACACTTTCAACTTCTTCTACTCTTACAGCCTGCCCAGAGGTATCGGAATTATATCTTCTCAATATAACAGATGGTAATGGACAACTTATAGCCGAAGAAGAAGTCAATGTAACCGTTATAAATGAAGTTTTAAATCTAACAATTTATGATGCCAAAGTTTTTTTTATAAATAATCAGGAATACTTGCCTGTAAGTGAAGAAGAAGAGGAATCAATTGGTGCTCAAACTTTTGTCAATTTAGACAATGATGATGAGAACAAATATTTTGATAATGAAAGCGAAATGGTTGAAACGGAAGATGATGAATTAATAAAACTAGAAATAAGTTCAAGCAAAAAAAGTGTAATAGTAGATGCCATTGAAGGTGAAGAATATATTAAAGTGTTTAAAAAAGAGACTAAAGGTGAAGAATATACATTAGGTACAGAAATAGAGCTAGAGCAAGATGGAGGACTTTATAAAGGAGAGCTATGGGTAGAAGGTATAGAAGCACATACAGTACAAAAAGCTACTATACTTGAATTGATTGCTACGGAGGATGAATTAGCTTGTGGAGAACGGGTTGCGATAACTATAGTAGGAATAGAAAGCCTAGAATGGCTGGGCAATTACAATGGGTTTACTCCACCAAATCATGAAGCTAAAGTTTTAGATATTGATCCAAATTTTCCAGCAGGTACATTAAAAGGTTATCGTGTTTTTCCAGGAGCAAGGACAAAAAATACGCTTAAGCCTAGAGATGTTGTTTTTTGTTATATCACTCTTAGTGTTCCTTTTGTAAGAAAAGGAATCTTCTATGTTAGAACGTTAGATGTTGATGATCCATCAGAGGATACAGAATTTATAGACCCTAACGATCATCCTTTATCTCTAATCCTTTCTAGTGAAGGTAAATATTCAGGGAAAGCAGGACTGACATACACTAAAGAAAATGACAATAGAGGATTGATTAATGTTGGGAAACAATCATATAAGTTTGGATATATCAACGGACAAGATTTAAATGGAATTGCTACCGTGCTAATTTCTCCTAATATGTCAAATATACATCTAGTATTCAAAGTTTCTCATTATGCAGGTGATAATTATCGACTTGTAGCAAATGGAGACTATGATTTTTTAAAAAATCTTAGAAATAGAGATAAAGTAGATGGTCTAGACATAAAAGATCCCAAAGCAGGTATTGTACAGGAATGGGAAAAATATACCTCACCAGTACTTACAGTTTGGAGATTATTACATATAGAAAGCGAATCAATGCTAAATTTCAAATATGAACTATATACACAACAAATATTTACTTATATAACAGATTTTAAATCAGCTAATACAGATCCTACTAAAATTGAAGAAATTTCTGTAGATGTAGACCTTACTAATCCCACAGGCTCTTTATTAGATCCAAGTGTTGGAGGGCGTTTTGAAAATGGATATGTACACTTTGGTGTAACGAGTACAAATGGTAGCATAGATGCAGGTTCCATAACATCAGGACTGATAGAAGAAAATCAAGAATATAATATTAAATTTAAAAATCCTCAAAGTATACAAGGGCTTGCCTGCGAAATAACAAATCCAATCGATGGTAGTATCCTCCAAGCTACTATCAATAACTTAACGAAAATAAATAATGATTATAAATGGGACTTGAGTCTTCCTGAAGAGATAACCCTAGAACCCTATTTAGGAGGTTCAATAAAAATTGGAGACTTGGGTGTTAGTACTATCATAAATTCAATAGAAGAGCCAAATATGGCATTGACAGAAGAGGTGTATATCCCTATTGTTGTAAGAGATGATGATAGAAGTCCGACTGCAAATATATTACCACATCAATTAGATCTCTCTATAACAATTAGTGCTTTTGGTAAAGCATATGTGTTGCCTGTTAACGATGGTGGAGGATTAACAGAAGAAGAAGGAGGGAATGTAAATGAACTGTCTTTTAAAGAAAATTACGATTCTAATGGGATTGATTTTAATAATGATATAAATAACTTTCATCATTCTAAAACAAAGGAAACTCCATTTTTCTGGATAGCTTATATTTCTTCTGGTTGGCAAGATCATTTTTTAGCTGATGGAGATAATAATCAAGAAACTTTTCTTAACGGGCTTACCTATTCTATTGTCCATAATGAAGAATTAAAATCTGGTGGAAATGGATCTATGGTTTTTATGGAAACACAACATGATTATATGCTTAACAGTCCTTCAGTACAAAAAATGCCTGAGCCTAATGTTATTGCCCATGAAATTGGTCATCAGTTTGGTCTTTCTCACGGAGATGATGCAGATAATAATGGAGATGGAATACCTGATTATGGTCCTGCAATATTAGAGTATCCTAATATCGGCTTAATGAAAAGTGGGAAAAATGAATTAAACAGCGTTGATATAGATTATTTTATCCCTCGTCATATTAATTTAATTCGTTCTAGGAGATTAGGTCCGGGGCAATAGTATTTATTTACAACTTAAACAAGGGAATTATATGAAATACATAACTATTTTAGTTTTTATCTTATTTTTCACCTCCCCGTTTTTGATTTACAGTCAAGTTTATACAGGTTCAAACCAAAAAATTTGTAGAGGTGGTTGTGTAGAATTAGGAAAAAATCCAATCGATGGTTACTGTTATAAATGGATAGATGATACATCAAATACAATTTCAACAGCCTCCACAGCGATAGTTTGTCCAGAAGAATCAACAGCTTATCGCCTTAATGTCACAAACAATGATGGGCAGCTTATTGCAACAGAAGAGGTTGAAGTAAATGTAATAGATGAGTTGTTGAATCTAACAATTTATGATGCTAAAGTAACTTTTGATGATAATGAAGAATATCTACCTATTTCAGAAGAAGAAGAAGAGTCTATCGGCGCTCAAACTTTTGTCAATTTAGACAATGACGATGAGAATAAATATTTTGATAATGAGAGTGAAATAGTCGAAACAGGAGATGACGAATTAATGCGATTAGAAATAAATTCAAGTAAAGAAAGTGTAATTATCAAGGCTCTTGAAGGCAAGGATTATATTAGAATATTTAAAAAAGAATCTAAAGGAGATCTATATGAATTAGGTACTACGCTTATATTAGAAGAAGATGGCAATCAATATAAAGGAGAATTATGGGTAGAAGGCATAAAGCCTCATATTGAGCAACAAGCCACAGTACTTGAATTGCTTACACTAGAAGATGAATTATCTTGTACAGATAAAGTAGCTATTACAATTATTGGTATAGAAAAAATAGAGTGGTTTGGAAATAAAAATGGTTATGCTCATCCATATCACACGTCTGATTTTTTGGATGTCGATCCCAATTTTCCTGAAGGAGGGCTAAAGGGATATCGTGTATTTCCAGATGCACGTAAAGAAGCTCCTACTAAGCCAAAAGACTATGTTTCCTTCAAAGTTACGCTTACAGTTCCCTTTTTAAGAAGAACTAAAATATATGTTAGAACTTTAGATGTAGATGATCCCTCCAAGGATACTAAATTCATCGATCCGAATGATAATCCTACAGCGTTAATTTTTACAAACGAAGGAAAATACTCAGGGAATACAGGACTAACCTATACTAGGGAAAATGACAACAGAGGAGTTGTCACCAAAGGCGAAAATTCCTATAAGTTTGGCTATATAAATGGTCAGGATCTTAATGGTATAGTCGCTATCGCTGTTAATCCCAATTTATCATCCATCAAGCGTTGGTTTAAAACTTCTCAATTTGCAGGAGATAATTACCGCCTAGTCGCCAATGGAGATTATGATTTCTTAAAAAACCTTAGGAATAAGGATAAAGTAGATGGCTTTGATATAAAAGATCCTGAAGCAGGCACAGTTCAAAAGTCGAAAAAATATACTTCGCCAGTTCTTACAGTATGGCGCTTATTACATATAGAAAGCGAGTCGATGCTAAATTTTAAATATGGAATGTATACACAGCAAATTTTTACATATGCAAGAAATTTAAAACTAGATACTGACGACCCTACAAAAATAAAGAAAATAACAGTAAATACAGACCTTAGTAATCCGACTAGCACATTAGTAGATCCAAGCATCGGGGGACGTTTTGAGAATGGGAAAGTGATTTTTGGAGTTACAAATTTTGAAGGCAATACAGATACAGGATCTGTTACATCAGGAAATATCGAATCTAATGATAATACTAGTATTACGTTTATAAATCCATTAAGTATTTCGGGACTCAAATGCGAACTCACCCATCCCGAAGCGGGCTATGTCATTCAAGCTACCCTTGGTAATATAACGAAAGTGAATACCAATTATAGATGGGAGTTAAACCTATCTGGAGGAGTAACTTTAGCAGAGTTCTTAGGAGGGACTATTAGAATAGGAAATTCAATTATTGGTATTAATAGTATGATCACGGCTATTGAAAATGAAAATACCTTATTGACAAATAACCTCTATATACCAATTGTTGTAAGGGATGATGATCAAGAAGAATCTGCAAATGCATTACCACATAATGTCGATTTGTCAACTACTATAAAGGCTTTTAGTAAGGCCTATATCCTTCCTGTAAATGATGGAGGAGGATTATCAGCAGAAAATGGTGGAAATGTAAATAAACTTCCTTTTAGAGAGAATTATTCAATTGATACGAATGATTTTGAAACTGACCTCAATGCCGTGCATGAATCTAAGTCTATTGAGACACAATATTTTTGGGTGGCTTACATCTCGTCAGGTTGGCAGGGGGATTTTAAAGTCGATGGAGATCCCAATAGTGAAGATTATCTTTTGGGCTTGACACTTGGAAAGGCACATAATAAAAATTTATCAGTAGGAGGAGATCTATCAATGTATTTTGTAGAGACACACCATGATGGTATACTAAATTTTCCTTCTGTTAGATCTGAACCTCATACCGTTGCCCATGAAATCGGTCATCAATTTGGACTTACACATGGAGACGAGATAGATTCTGATGGAGATGGAGTATTTGATTTTGGATCTCAAATATCAGAATACCCACATATAGGATTGATGAGATCGGGGTCTAATGATGCTAATAATGCTGAACCAAATTCTTTCATCCCTCGACATATCAATCTGATTCGGTCAAGAATGAATAGTCCAGGACAGGAGTAATGGTGTAGAAAGAAAAAGTTTAAAAAATTAAAAGAAGATAATATGACATATTCGAGTAATATAAAATTGGCATTGCTGAATATTTTTTTATTAATAACTTGTTTGAGCAGTTACGCACAAGAGGATATAGAAAATCTGCTCACAGATGTAAAATTGAGTCTTAGTCTAAATGAGCCTATATCCTCATATATTGAACCGATTTTTTACAAAATAAGCCTAGAAAATCATTCTGATAGTGCTTCTTATCAGATAAAAACACCTTTTGCCCTACAACAATTACCTGAGTTGCAGTTCTATGACTCAAAGAAAAAAAAGTGGATCAAACTTAAAGGTTCTGATATTAGCTATCGCATTAAGTACAGTTCAAGTATTCATAAAGGGTTCACTAAAATTAAAAAAAATGATTTAAAGCCTAAAGAATCTATTTCCAAAGACTTTGTCTATTTAGCTTCAAAAGGTAATGCAAATTCTACGAATTATTTACTAAATCAGTATAAAAAATATCGGATAAGAGCAGTTTATTATCCATTTATAGGGGACAAAAAAAATCAAATTGTATCTAACGAACTTAGTTTAAATTTAAAACCCCAAAACAAGGAGCAAGCTAAAGCTCAAAAATGGCTAAAGACTCGTGCGGTGCCACATTTAGTATATGAATATCCAATTTTAAGAGATAGTTGGGGGCTTTTTAAAGATGGAAATAAAAAGATGGTAGAAGAGCTAAATATTATCATTGAGAAGTATCCAAAATCAAAATATGCGACTTGGGCAAAAGTACAACTTGTAAAATACTTAATCTATCAAGCAAATACCCAAGAAATGGCGAAAGAAGAACACTTTAAAAAAGCACACAATTTACTTAAAGGGATAGAAATTCAAGAATCGAAAGTTCTTCAAAAATATTTAAAGCCTTTATTCTATAGTATTCTATATAGAAAAATGAAGAACAACTTATTGACGGAAAGAGAATACCTGAAAGAAAGACGAAAATTAGATAATCTATTTCGTAATAAAAAAGAAGTACCAACTGATAACTAGTTTAAAAAATAATATTATGAAAATATTTCGAATGTGTAATCTAAATGTATATCTAATGTTGTTTTCAATAATGTTAGTAGCTTCTACAATTGATGCTCAGATAGAATTAGATGCTAGCACCCCAAGTAATGTTGGAGAATGTGATGGGACAATAGATATAATAGCTGATGGAAGTGCTGGTCCTTTTAGTTTCCAGTGGGAGGGACCAAACGGTTTTACTTCAACTGAAGAAGATATAGAAGGGTTATGTGCTGGGAATTATACAGTAAGTGTTTATAATAATTATACAGATTGTGAAACAATTATAGATACTTATGTGAGTGTTTGTCAACCTATAAATATCGGCACTTCACAACAAGGTGTTTGTTATGATGCCTATTTTACGCCTACATTAGGATATATTCATGTATATCCAAGTGGTGGTGGTAATTTTCAGTATTTGTGGAATGATGGAGCAACAGTTCAACATCGTGATAATCTTTCTATAGGAGAGTATTGTTTAACCGTAACAGATGGAAATACAGGATGCTATAGTACAGAATGTTTTGATATTGGTGATGGACCAGAAATTTTTTATTCAGCATCTAGTTCTTGTGCTCAAATACCAGGTAATGGTAGTATTAGTCTTACAGTAGAAGGAGGAACACCTCCTTATACTTATTATTGGAATAGTAATAGTACCGTTGCAGGAGAAGATGGTTCTAGTGTAGAAAATGCAACAGCAGGAATTCATTCTGTAACCGTTGCAGATAATAATGGTTGTTATAAAGCTATTAGTATGTTTGTTTATGCTTTATCTGATCCTGATTTCACCGCAGATATAGAACCAAGTTGCCCAGATATTGATAATGGTTCTATCGTCTTGGAAACGTTAAGTGGCAATGATTTAGGTTGGGAATACTTATGGTCTGACGGAAATACAAGTAGAGATAGGTATAATCTCGCTCCTGGAACCTATTGTGTGTCGATTACGAACCATTATGATTGTTTATCGGATGCTTGTTTTACTGTTGGAGAAGTTAACGAAATGAGTGTAGATTTTGATATAACAGATGCTTGTCCAGATGCTCCTTTTCATGGTGATGTATCTTTTACAATCTCTGGAGGTGTAGCGCCTTATACTGTTTCAATTAATTTACCTGGATCGATTAATATTATTAGTGGAATAGTTGATGAGAGCAATAGTTACATAGACATTAATTTAAAAATGGCTGCAACAACCTATAACTATACAATTACGGATGATAAAGGATGTGAAATATCAGGTACTTTTACCATTGGAACTTCCAATCCTTTGACGACTCAAGAGATAACCAATACCTATGATTGTGGGATTCGATACTTCTGTAATGGTGAAGAAGTTACTGCTTTATATGAAGAAGGAGAGACGGAGTTGCGACCCAATCCAGACTTTTGTCAATACTTAGATTTGGTTTGTTTAACAACAGATGAAGTAATGCAACCACAAGTACAATTCAGAAATGATTTGGAATTTAAATTCGATAATAATGATTGCGAAGTTGAAATTTTTTGTCCAGGCTCTGAGCATTCATTCAACTGGTATACGGGTGACCTAAATGAAACCCTTTATAGTGGTTCTACTCAAGATGGATTTCACCCTGACGATGCAACACTATATATGGGAACTTGGTATTGGTGTAATAGAATAAGAACTTGTGAATTTGGAGCTATGCCTGAGAATAATTTCGAACCCTTAACCCATGACTTGCCAAGTGAATGGATATATATGAATCAAATAGTTGCTGAATACGATGAATTGTGTGATTGTATGTGTGGTGTTCGATATATTTATTGTGATGAAAATGGAAATGGAGTCTATGATCCTGGTACAGATGAGCTACTTAATTCATTTAAAAATTGTGCAGGTAAGAAAGATAATTTATCTCAAGTTTTAAATACTAGGGGGGCTTTAAGAACAGATGGAACGAATACAACATTAAATATCGTTCAATCCATTTATCCAAACCCATTTACGGAACAGATAAATATTGAAATTCAATCAGCACAGAAGGATAATTTATTGATAGAAATTTATAATGTTTTAAATGAACGCATTTATCAAGCAGAGCATATCGTGGACAGTGCCAAAAATCTAATTCAGATTACACCAGATAAAAATTTGCCAGATGGTATATATCAAATTAATGTAAAGGATAGTAGTGGAAAACAATCTTCTCATAAAATTGTGCATATAGGACAAAAATAAAGTATTTTTTGAAAATAAATCGTTGTAATTAAAGCTTGTTTAAACAAATTCTTAGCTAAAAAATTGGTCTTGTTACATCCACAGAACAAGACCAATTTTTTATGTTTATTACTCCTAGAAAAAATATGAAAAGATAAAACTATGCAGATATACATCAAATAAGAGCGTTTATACATTTTAAGTTTTTTTCTATTAGTAATACCCTTATACTTGTATTAATAAATTTTTTGTCACTCTACTTTTATTTTTTAGGATAAAAATAAAAAGAAAAGAGAGGTTAATAGGAAATTTTTGTTTTTGTACAAGTCTATATGAGATAGACTTTATTTTAGGAATAGCTGTATAGAGGCTGTCTCTTTTAGGAGACAGCCTCTTTTTTATTTATGGGTTTTGTAGTATTTTACAACTTCACAAACTTTCCTCCTTTTATTTGATTGAAAAATCATAATTATCTCTTATAGAAAAAAAGAGTTGATGGTCTGTAATCAAATAGGCTATTATTAGTAATAGAATAATCCATAAAAGAAAATTTGTGTTATTACTATTATTATTATTTGTATGACTGACTCCTAATAGGATCCCTAAAATAATTGCCATGAGAATTGCTACTATTGTTTCCATTTTATTAGTTTTAATTTAAACTATTTGAAGATAATCTAAAGAGTAAATAGATATTATTTCAATTAATATGCTCAAATTTTTTATATGTTGAGTTTTTTGAAAAAAAAACTAATTCTTGGATTTACCTTAAATAAAATAGAAATTAAGTTTGGACTTTTGAATTTTTTTTTGGGCTTCTCATCATTAAATAAACCACAAGCTCTTAAAAGCTTTACGTTGTAATACGACTTTTTCATTTTTAAAGAAGTTTTGAGTTATCAAAATAAAATTATTAAAAGATGAAAAGGAGACCTTATGATTTAATCAGACATTAAATTTTTTTAGATAATAATTAGCTGGAAAGTTATGTCAGAATAATATCGAAAATGAGAAATAAAAAATGGATAAACTTCTATGGGTAAGAATTTTTTAGTAGATTTATACTATTGTTCGATTGTTTGACTAAAGCGGCAAACTTTTATACTGCAATCGAATGTTTGGTTTGTAATCATAACCATAGGGAGGTTCATTTATTTGGATCTCCTTTTTTATATTAAATTATACCTTTGTATAAAAATTTTATAATAAAGTTAATTATTTTATATGATAATTACAAAAAATGCCATAATAGGAGAAAAACTTAAAAAAACATTCAATGTTCAAAATGAATTTTTTTAAAATATTCAAAATGGATAACTTTTGATACTTTTTCCTTTTTTTGATAATATTTTTTTAATTTTTTTGTCAAAATGATTTTTGTTTATTGTGTTGTATTTTGTTTATACAATAGATAAATAATTTTGGATAAAACTAAACAGATACATTTGACGAAAAAAAAAATTATAATAAAATGCTTTTTTTTATTATAATTTTGCTATTTATAGTTTTTAACAACTAATATTCTTCTTTTTTAAGATATATGGATAAAAAATTTGATGGATATATATTAGAGCAAATTCTTAAAAGTAGAGGAGTGAAATTTTCTAAATTGCAATTATCAAAAGATTTAGGAATTTCATATTCAACTGTTCATAGATTTTTAGAAAAGAAGGAATTTACAAAAAGCGAGTTGGCATTATTATTTCTGTTATATAATATTAAGCCAAGTGTATTTGGAAAAAGTGATAGTATTTTTTTAACACAAGTTCCAGCTTTAAAAGCAACTTTACCTAAAAGTAAAATCGTACAGATTAATTCGATTGTAAAAAAAATAAATGATAACCAAACTGAATATAAATTTGAAGAGTATCATGGTAAGGTTATAGATGTACTGCATGGTGTAAATCAAAATATAAGAGTTTTTGACTATTTTGAAGAATCGTATCCTTTGGAAAGTTTTAAGAAAATTCAAGATTCTTATGATTTATATTATTCAAAAATAATGGAACTTTGCGAAGATAAAATACAAGCTAATAAGGATTTTAAATATACAAGAATTCTTCAACTTCCGTATCAATATTCTGGAGTGATTAGACTAGGGACTTCTATTGACTCTGTTTGTCAATTAGCAATAAGTATTATGAATGTAGAGAAATTTAAGCATATTTTATCGTGTTTTTATAGGCTTGGGAATAATTTTAGATTAAGAGTTTTAAGTTCTCCTGCACGTTTATACACTTATATATTAGTTGATGAGATATCACTTATAACAGAGTATTTTAGATATAATAAACGTAAAGATGCCATACCAAACATCTTGTTTATTGATACAGTAGACTACAATAGACCAAATAATGATGAAGTAGCAAGATTGATAATAGATCTAAAGGAAGAGTTCGATTTTTTTGCAGATAAAAATAATGATCTTGCTTCTAAAACTATAGATAAAAATTTATTTAAAACTTGTTTTCATATTATTTATGAAATACAACAAAATCTTGTTGAAGACATAGAAAAAATACAAGAACTCGGAACAATTAAAAAGATAAAAGAACATTTTGATCGAAGTTCAAGAGTAGAAGGCACAACTATACGAAAAGCAGATTATGATATATCTAGAGAATATGCTTTGCAACAAAGGGACAAAGAAATTAGTATATTTAATAATTTAAAAGAAAAAAGAGAAATATTGCTAGAATTAGAAAAAGAATATGAACCTTAAGCAAGAACTGATAGATATATTTGAGCATAATTTATATATCTATCAGTACCATTTTAGTATCTACAACTTCACAAACTTTCCTCCTTTTACGGCTAAGTCGTCAATTTTTATATTATAATTATAAACGCCACTAGAAAGAGTAGGCAATTTAAAATAGAAATTGTCTTGGACATTATCCCACTTTTGTTGAACAACTAGCTTTCCTAAGGCATCAAACAATTGGAATTCTACAGCACCTTGAATATCTGTATCAAGACTCAGGTTAATAAAGTTTGTTGAAGCTGGATTGGGAAATAAGGAAACACTTAACAATTGGTTTTGATTTAACTCTATGACATTAGAATAATCTACTGTACCATCAAGGTTAATAACTTTAACTCGATAATAGGTCTTAGGATATGGTGACTCATCAATTAATTCATAAAACTGTTGCTCAGTACTATTACCCGCAGCAGCCACCTTACCAACTGTCTCATATCTAAAGCCATTAATACTCTTTTGCAATTCAAAATAATCGGTTGATGTCTCTATTAATGTAGACCATTGTAGCCTGTTTTGACGCTTTTCTACAGTTCCTGTAAGTTCTAAACCTTCAACAGCTAATATTTCGGAACAAAGGAAATTAAGTGCATTACAAATCAGTTCATCTCTTACACTTTCGCTTGTAACTGTTTCTAGGGGGAAACCAAAATTAACGACTCCAAAATCTGTACCTTTATAAGCTGTTGCAGCACCATCACCTGTACCACCAGAATAGTTTACAACCACACTCGAACCTCCCGCTGCTCCAAGCCTATCAGGGAAATTTACATCATAGTACAAAGAACTATCATCAAATGTACCGCTCGTACCTGAATAAGGTGCAGCAGCACCAGAGAAACTATATGTTCCGCCATCATCTCCAGCATAAGAGGCCTTTAAATAATTATTGTAAAAAGAAACAGCGGCATTCCCCGAAGTACTTCGACCAATATCCCAACCAATTTCTGCACCAGAGATAATCAGACAACCACCACCGTCAAGAAAGGTCTGAACTCTAGCTTGTTCTGTGTCATCTAAAGTTCTATCACTAGTTGATTCTTCACCACAAAACCAATCAACTAAGTCATAATCTGTCAATGCAATATCATTTGCAATAACAGCCTCGTTTGTAGCACCATCAAACCCTAAATCTATACAATTAGACATTGATTTAGCGTGTTCTACCATATACGTATAACTATTCATTCGTTCCAAAAAACCTCTTCTTAAATCGGTTAATTGAGAACTAGATGTTTGAATAATCATTTGGGAACGCTGTAGTCGGTCAAAACCATCTACAATGAGAATAGGAGCTACAGTTGAACCTGCTGGAGGCGTCCGAACAGCGACAACCGATGTGGGAAAAGATTCTCCTCCTGCATTAGTAGCAGTTACTCGGAAGTAATAATTGGTAGAAGGCGCTAAACCTGTAAAAGTATATGAAGTACCACCAACAGCAACGCCGTCAGCAAAACCCTTACCATGTGTACTCATATAGACTTTATATGCAGTTGCAGCACCACCATCATCAGTTGTAGAAGGGGCATCCCAAGTCAAGGTGATTTGCCCTGAGCCAGCATTTTTACCAACCAAATGAGTCGGGGCATCAGCAATCGAAACCGTAGGAATACTATTATCATAGTGGTTGAAAAATTTGACAATTCCTTGATAGACCGCTCTTGCTTCGACCATCCTAAATCGAGGCGTTGTAATATCCTCGGCATCTGCTGCATTATCATGGAATCCCATTTCAAATAAAGCACTGGGCATTGTTGTCAAGTAACTAGGATTGATTTCACCGAAATAAGCACACTTTTTACCTCTATTGGTCCATGAAGCATCGTAGTAGGTACGGATATCATCAATAACTTCATCATGGATATAATTTCTTAAATAACCACTAGCATTGGCATTACCAGCACTTCCAGTGCAGTTAGTGGGACTACCAGAATCACTTGTCCCAGCAGTACCTGGTTCATAAATGAACGAAGACGTTCCAGAACCACCTCCAGCATTGGTATGCCATGAGACATATAAAGAATTGACATCGCCATTGGCTAAATCATTTTGTTCTGATGCCGCACCTTTAGAAAGCTCCCATTCTGCATATCTAGGACGAATGGATACATCACCATAACAAGAAGGGTAACCCATAAAATGCGTATATAATTGGGCTCCTTCCTCAAAACGAGGCTTACCTGATAGCCCTTGAGCAGGTTCATCACAATCAGGTTCACTACCCATTCCGCCTCCAAATCGAACAGCATCTGCAATAATTGCCTGCCCCGTTTCTCCAGATTGATTCGATAAAACAACTTTTCCTGTACTACCTGCATCAAAATAAAATTGTCCCAAATAGTTCCATGTCTGACCATGTACTTCTTGATTAACACTAACAGTTGTTTGACCTCCAGCATGATGTACAGTATAACGGGTATCTACTGAGCGATTTGCCCCCTCACGGAAATAAACCGATACCCAATACCAGCCTGATTCAGGAATGGTAGGGGTAAACGTAGCCGTAGCACTTTCAGTAGAACCACTATTGACAAAACGATAAGTCGAATTATATCCGCCACTTCCGCTTGTTGTCCATGCACCTGTTTCTGTATAGCCTCCCCCTGATCCATCATCATTATTTACAATTACCTCATTTGTATTATAATCACGTTCTCTTACCATCCATACATTTGCACCTGCATTCCACAAATAATTGAGCAAATAATACGTTACACATTCCGTCGTACCAAAATCTTCAACCATATCATTTGTCTCACCACGTTGAGTCGAAAATGTTCCCAATGATGTATAATAAATCCAACCATGACCAGGACTGAGCCATACTGTCTTACCAGATAAAGCTCCTGAGGGCTGTGCTTGACCAAAATAGGGGAAATTAGAACGTCGACTTTTTATTCTTTCTAAATCTCCAGCTCTATTAGGGAAAGGATCATCATTTCTGGGCGTAACATATACAGGGCTCGGTGCTTCTTCTTTTCGAATATATTCTACTAAGTCAACATAATCATTGGAATCATTCTTTACTAAAAAAGTAGCTCTATTCGCGCCTAAATTGAATAATTCATTTTGTAATACTAAAATATAGTCTTCAATGGCGTGTTCGTCAAAATCATTTTGCAATGTTTTTTGAGGAATATCTAAAAAGATTTTTGTCGCTTGACCGTCAATTTCTATTTTATCTAAGGTTGTTTGTTTGAACAGATAGTCTGCATGAGAGGCGTGTTCATCGGGGTATAAACGTAAGCCCTCATCACTAAAATACTTATTAAGAGAAATTTTTATATCTTCTTGATTTAGCGACTTTTGTGCAAATAAAGAGAAACAAGATAAAAGAACACATAAAGTAAAAGTGAATTTCATAGTTGTAAGTTTAAGTTTGTAAGTCGATTCGGTGTATAAAAACTAACGAGCTAATATAGTGATTCTGCTAAAAAAAGAGAAGGAATAAATTGAACAATGTTATCAAAAAGAATCTATACTTAGTCAAAATTGATTGAACCCAAACAGCATATTTTCTATTTTATTATTGATAATGTTACTTTTTAGGTATTTCTGTATTATTATAGATATACCAATTGGTTGCACCACGTATTTTTATTGCAGTCACACATATAGATTATCTTTTTTTCTTCGTTTTTATGAAAAACTCTCTCATGCGCCTTTTCTTTTTAGCTCTGTTTTTTGTAACAGCTATGCAGCTTTATGCTCAAGATCATTTTCCTATTAAAGTTAATCGACTTTGGGGATTAATGGATAAATCGGGGACTATCGTACATAAACCTCAGTATGATATTATTGGAGAATTTAATGAATATAATTATGCTCTAGTGCAGGATGATGGCAAAGTTGGCTTGATTAATGGAGATGGGATAATAGTGTTTTCTCCTCAATTTGATGACCTTAAGGTATTACAAACGGATTTATTTATAGTGGAAAAAGAGGGAGAGCGTTATATTATCAATCGCACTAAAACAAAATTATTAGAAGGTGATTTTTCCGAAGTTGAAATCGCTCAAAATCGCTTCATTTTTTATACTCAAAATGAAAAAAGAGCCTGCATAAATTTTGAAGGACAAAAACTTTTAGCCCCGCTTTATGATGATATTTTTATTTATAAAAATAGCTATTTTCAACTTGAAAAGGGGGATAGTATTGGACTAGCTACCATTTTAGGAGAGGTTATCCTAGAACCAATCTATAAGACATTTACCATCTATAAAGATCAATTGTTTTTTTATAAAAAAGATAGATTTTGGGGGGCTGTAGACAAGAAAGGGACTAAAGTTATAGATGAAAAATACAACCATTATCGCCCAATGTTCCATTATATTAAATTAATTAAAAATAAATTTAATGTAGATTTATATGATATTAAAAAAGAACAAATTGTCAATAAAAACATTTACACAGATTATCAACTTCTAAATGAGAAATTGCTTCTAGTCACCCAAAACCAAAAAGTAGGCTTAATGGATTTGGAAGGTAATGAAGTATTAAAACCCAATTATCAACAAATTCAAGAATTTGCATCTGAACAATTCAGAGTAATGAAAGGAGGCTTTTGGGGACTTGTAAAAAGTGGTGGGGAACAAATAGCTCCATTTTCTTATGATTATATTTCTCCTTTGAATGAAAGGGTAAGTGTCTTCAAGAAAGATCCATTATATGGTATTTTAAATATAGATGGTAAAGAAGTTGTACCTGCTAAATTTTATAAAATAAATCTAAAAAAAGATAAAGCCAATGCATTCTTAAACGAAGCACTAGAAATTATCTTATTTGATGAAAATGGTGAAATAAAAGAAGAGGATAAAATTAAAAAGTATGCTCAAATCAAACTTCGTAAGCGAAATGTACGACCGGTCATTCGTAGAAGTGGTGGTTTCGCTCCTGATAATATCTATGTTATAGGAGATTATGAATGGTATTATGATGCAGAGATTCGTAAATGGGGATTAAAAAAATTAGAAGACGGATCAATACAGATAAAGCCTGTATTTGATGGTGTAAACATTAAACGAGATTTAGGATTAACGGTTGTTTTTGTTGATAAAATCTCTAAATATAATTTTGAAAGAACAACTTATCGATTTGATAGAGTATATGGTGTAGTCAATAATAAGCATGGTCGAATGACAACGCCCGTAAATATGCTAGATATTCAGTTGGAAGATTTTAATCGGAAGGAGTTAAATGTAGCGAGGATATGGACGAGTGATGGACGGTTTGGTTTGATGAAAAAAAGTGGGAAAATTATTGCCAAAGGATACGCTTATATCGGCACGTTTAATCAAGGAATTGCAAGAGCAAGTAAAAAGGGAAGATTATCAGGTAAAATGAAACAAGAAAACATTGAATTGGGATATTTAGAGCATTTTCTTAGTAGAGTGGATAGTCCAAAAGATATGGAGGACTTTACAAAATATGACAAGCGATTTAAGCGAAAGGCTCAACTTTATTGTTCAGAATGTTTATTTGGTTTTATTGATACCTTAGCTGAAGAAAAAATTGCATTTAAGTATCCCTATTCTGAAGAATTGACGAATGGTGTTATTATTGTTAAAAATCAAAATAATAAATGGGGAATGATAGATGAAAAGGGAAAAGAATTGATTCCTAGCGAATATCAACAAGTTCAATTTTTGGCTAGAACAGATAAAAATGTGGTAAAGCTAATTCGACAGGAGGAAAAATATGGGGTAATTGATACATTAGGACGATTGATAGCAGCTACTATGTATGATGAAATCGGAACGTTTGCGGAGGGACGTCTACCTGTTAAACGTAAAGGCTATTGGGGTTTTATTGATCAAAATGGAAAAGAAGTAGTTCCTTGTCGGTTTAAGAAAATTCGTCCCTTTAGTAATGGCATGGCGGCAGTTGCGAATGGGCTAAAATGGGGATTCATTGATCTACAAGGTAATCAAATCATTAAAACACAATATCGTCATGTAGGTGATTTTAAAGAGGGTTTAGCATGGGTAGCTACAAAAATAGGTGTAGGATTTATTGATAAAAAAGGGGTATTTACGATCCCCGCTCAATTTAATAAAGCCTATGATTTTAATAGTGATATTGCGAGGGTGAAAGTCGGGAATAAAATTGGTCTAATTATGCGTTCTGGAGAATTTATCTTGAGTCCAAAATATAGAGATATTTCGGCTTTTGAAAAAAATGATGTCGCAATCGTCAAAACAGGAGGGAATAAAATTAGGTATATCTTGGTCAATAGGAGAGGTGAACGGGTTGGAAAACATAGTTTTCAAAAAATATTTTCTTTTAACGAGGGCATAGCAAAAGTGAAAGACAATAATTTATATGGCTTTGTTGATGTGGAAGGTCATTTATTATTAGCAACAGACTATGACAAAGTGGGAGATTTTTCAGAAGGACGAGCATGGGTGAAAAAGGAGGGTAAATGTGGCTATATTGATACTACAGGTGAAATAATTGTACCACTAGAATTTAATAAATGCGAGGATTATCAAGATGGAACAGCTCTGGTCTTTGAAAGTCCCAAAAAGGGAGGCGTTTTGGATAGAGAAGGCGATTTTATCCTAGAACCGAAACTAAATAAAATTTTAGCGTACAGCGAAGATAGAGGATTAATGTGTGATAAAAGAAAACGCTACTATTTCATTTCTAAAAGTGGTGATCCTTATGAAGGATTTTATCAAGATGCTCGACCGTTTAAAAATAAAATAGCGATTGTGAAAATAGATGGTAAATGGGGAATCATTAATACAAAAGGAATCCCTGTTGTTCCTACTAAATACGATAAAATTGGCACCTTTGAAAATGGTTATGCAGCGATTAAAATATCGGGTTTTCAAGGCGTTACAGATTTACAAGGGCAGACGATAGTTCCCGCAGAATATGAGTATGTGAGTTATGCAGGAAATGGACTCTATCGTGTAGAACAAGGCGGTAAAATAGGTTATTTTGATACCGAAGGAAAGTGGGTCTGGGAGTTGAAAGAGTAGCTAAGAGTTTAAAGATGTATTAAAACTTCAAGCTACCATCTTTATCCCATAAGCCCCAAAAGGCACCAACGTCGCCTTCGGAATCGATTTTCCATGATTCGTCAAAAGAGGTAAAATAAAAAATATCAATCGCTTCTTCTTTAGACCATTGTTGTGTGTTGAGAAAGTATTTCAAAGCGTTTTCCATTGAAGGATGAGCCGCCCCACAATTACTACCAGCACTAGGCCAACCCGTCTCCGTAATAATTACGGGTTTACCACTCGCTGCTCGAAGCGCTTGTTGAAACATCTGTTTCATGTACAGTAAAGAATAGTCAGCGTGACACCCTTCCCAAAAAGGATAACAATTGGATAGGATGACATCGCAGGCTTCAGCAATTTTAGGTCGTTGTGTAAATTCGTAATAGGCATCGACATAACCGACTTTTATACTAGGAATTGCCTTTTTAACACGATAAATATATTCTAATAATTCGCCTTCCTCCAAATCTTTTCGATAGAGTACTTCGTTCCCTACGGCAGCAATGTCCACGAATCCATCCTCCGCTAACTTTATTAAACCTTCTATCTCTTTTTCATTGAGTGTTTTATCCGTTCCCAACCAAGCTCCAACCAAAGTTTTGAGACCATACTCATGTGCTATTTGAGGGATTAATTCGTTGCCATCAATACACGAAAAAGAACGTATCCATTTTGTACTCGGTGCAAGTATTTTCATCCTTTTTTGTATCTGCGTCCGACTTAAAATATCACCAGGTTGTTGTCCTTCTTCATAAGCACTAAAACATAAGCCATGTAGACCCTCTTTGAGGACTTGACGAGAAAGTTTATGAAGATCGTTGTTTGTTTTATTATTAAAGTCTAGTCCAGTAAGTGCTAGTTGTTTCTCTGCTTTGAATGACATAGTCTTGGTTTTTTGATTTATAGTTCACCTCTTCTTTTTACGAGTTCCTCTTTGATCTCTTTTGCTCTTTTTTCCGATAGACTATAATTCCACATCACAAAAATAGCTAAGAGTGCCGTTCCCGCAGGAATTATTACGTCAGCGATACGAAGGTTGGTCATTGTTTCAGCAGTTTGAGTAGGAGCATCAGAAATAAAACCAACTAATTTTAATACGAGTCCGCCTAAAACTAATGCTAATGCTTGTCCCAATTTTACCATCCACCAATAGATTGCGCCAAATGTTCCTTCTTTACGAGGCATCCCATTTTCCAATTCATCCAAATCACAAACATCGGCAGTCATACTCATCATTAAGGTAAATAAGCCCCCCAAACCAAATGCCATAAAAGGAATAGGGAGGAAAATAAGCCAAGGAGCACCATTAGATACATCAATACTAAACCATGACATACCCATACTTTCTAAATAAGGATTTAAATAAGCAAATAAAGAACTAACCCCTTGATTTAAGGTTTGTCCTAATCCTGTTTCGTTAAATTTATTATTTAGATCGGTATCGAAAGACCACCATTTGAGAATATAACCTATGATGGAAATAATAGTAGAAATAATAAATGCCTTCCGCTTTCCAAATTTATTAGCTATTCTAGAAATGATTGGAATTACTAAAAATGCTGTAATTATAGCCGTTAAAGTAGAAAACCAAGCAGGCCAGTTACCTGCATCGCCATAACTTCCATTATACATATAAAATACAATGATGTAAAAACTAAAGGCAGCCACCATTTGGAAACCATTAAAAACTAAAAATGTAGCACCACAGAGTTTCATAAATGGTTTGTTTTTAGAAACTTGGACTATCCCTTTAAAAAGATCTTTCATATTTGAACCTAATGTCTTAAAGGATATTTCTTTTCTATTTTCCATATTCGAAGCATCAATTCCTCTACAGAAAATAGCGGGAAATACACCTAATATTATACAGGCGGCTCCTACAATAAAGGATAATTCTCGTACTCCGACAGCTTGATTTTCGAATATTTCTGGATCGGCGATGATAGCCCAGAACCAAGGCACTATCATCCAAGCAATTTGCCCCATCGTATTTGAAAATGCCATTAAACGGGTACGTTCATTATAGTCTGAGGTCATCTCATACCCTAAGCCAACGAGAGGCGTAGCAAACATGGTATTCCCTATTAAAAACACCATTGAAAAAATCAAAAAATACCAGAAATTATAAATCTGAGAATTGTTTTCATTTAACTGCCATAGGAGAATAAAAAAGATACCACTCAAAATCGCTCCTACGAATATATAAGGCCTTCTACGCCCCCAACGAGATTTGGTATTGTCTGAAATAAATCCCATAAGCGGATCCGTAAGGGCATCAAAAATTCGTGGTAGTCCTCCTAATAAACCAGCAAGGAAGGGATCCATTCCAAAAGCTGTCAATAAAAAGAATGAGAAAATACCAAGTGCACCAGGTAGTAAGTTTAAAACTAAATGCCCTGCTCCAAAGGCAGCTTTTTGTCCTAGGGGTACTCTATGTTGTATCAGTGTTTTAGATGCAGACATAATTTAAATTTTTATGGATGAATGACAATCGTTTGAAGTGCCTGTGCACTAATTTGTGTGGCAAAAGATTGTTCTTCTAATTTGATTTCAAAATTTTTAATTTCCATATTAGGATTGAAAACGATGACTATAAGCTCACCATTAGGATTAAGGGCAGCAGTTGTCATGATGGATGTATCAGGGTTGTCAAATCCAATTCTAACCGCCTCAGGTCTAATAAATCTACTAAAGTGTGTCATTACATAATAAAGGGGAGTAAGGTAAACTTCATCTTTATCAGGAGCAACAATAATGGGTGCAACACACCAATTCTTGAACCAATTAGGGCCGCCCTTAGTATCGAGTACCATATTCCAATCCACCCAACCATCAACCCAATTATTTAGGCAACCAATAATATCTTTAGCATAACGATAGACAGGAGCGTATTTTGGATGTAAGTACTTATCTTCGGGAGCAGCCCAATCCCAACCCCAATCAGTAGCTTCTTTACTCCAATACCACTTATCGTCTTTCCATTTAGGAATTTCCGAATCCACACAGGCTTCGGTTTGAATTAGAAGTTTATTAGGGGCTTTTTGATGGGCATATTGTAATTCTTCAGGGAATACTTCATAAGTACTAGCATACCAATGTATGGCTGTGCCATCAAAATATTTTGCCGTTTCTTCATTTTTAAATTGAGAATCTATCCACTCTTTTAAGTGCTCTCTATTTTGATCATAGCCTAAAATTTTTAAATCCCCTTTCCCCTCTGCTTCTAATTTTGGTCCTAGATGATTGACTACAAAATTTGTCATTTTGTCTGGTGTGAAATGCATACTTTCCCAGTTGCTGTCATTTCCAAGTGGTTCATTTTCTACGGTTATGCCCCAAATATCAATACCTTCTGCTTGGTAGGCGTTGATGTATTTTGAAAAAAATAAAGCCCAAGTATCATAATATTTTGGTAGTAGTGTTCCACCAACCCATTTCTTATTATCCTTCATCCATGGTGGGGCTGTCCAAGGAGAAGCAATGATTTTAAATCCATCCTTAGAAAGTGCCATCGCATCTTTTATCATTGGAATAATATCGTCTTTATCTTCTTGAATTGAGAAATGCTTTAATTCTATATCACCTTCAATGGGAGCATAAGAATAATTGCTAAGTGAAAAATCACAAGAGTTCATATGCGTACGAGTCAAAGAATATTTGGCACCAGATGCTCCAAAATAGGCTTCTAGAATTTTATGACGCTTTTCTTTACTCAATCTATTCAATAAAGAAGCAGATGCTTCTGTAAATGATCCACCGAATCCTGTAATTGTTTGAAACGTTTTTCTAGGATGCAATTTTATGATTTTGCTATTTTCTTTAGACGAAAAAGTATCCAATTTTTTAAGCTGATTGCCCCCTGCTGAAGTTTCATAAATATCTGCTTTCATTTTAAGAGATGTATAATTTTTATTACTTGTTTTACAGGTGTAAAAAAGAAAAGTTATAAAAATAAATAGGCTAAAATGAATAATGATTTTTAGGCTCATTTACAATTATTTTATTTGACCTTTACAAGAATTTTCTCTTTTATAGGAGGTATTTCAATTTTATCCAACAATTTTTCTATATCTCCATTATATGTTTTTATTATAGGATTTCCTCCTCTAGTAAGTCCTTTGAAAGCATCTTGATCTACCCAATCCCAAACAGCATACTTTGCTGCTCCATTGACTCGGAAAAGTCCGAAATGATTTTCTGAACCACCCGAATTATTAGCATCTTTCCAAGGCTCGTCGAAGGCTTCAAAATAAAAACAGGAAATGTTATGTTTATTCGTCCACGTTCTCATTAATTGATAATAAATACCTTCTTTGTATTCGTCAGTTGCTTTAGAACCCTCTTTACCATAAAAACCATTAGAGGCACTTGCCCAACCCGTCTCTCCAATATGAATAGGTTTAGTGCTATCGATACTTTTTATAAAGTCAGTAGTACTTTGATATTGTGCAATGGCATAATCTCTTGCACGCTCCATTGCTGTATTTATTTTCTTGATCGTAGTTAACGTATCTTCTCCCTCTAATATACCCCAAAATTGAGGGTTATAATGTGTGTCGTGCATTGGATAAGTATGCATAGAAACAAAGTCTACTGCTTTTATGAGTTTATTCAGATCTTCTACATGGTATTCTTTATCCCCCCCGCCCCAAGAGGCGAAGTTATCCGAACTCGTTATCCAAAGGGTTTTAGGTAGTTCTCCTTCTTGTTTTAGGTTTTGTAAATGATTGACCCATTTTAGAATGACCCAAGGTTGTACATAGTAACTCGTTGCCCATTTGACCATAGCTTCATTGCCAACGGCAATTATTTTAACAATATCTGGGTATAACTTAGCAAGTTTAATGGCACGCTGTATTTCAGCTTCATTGGCCTCCGCATTTTCTTTATCGTGATTAGGAGGTTGATCCGTCCAAGCATTTTCACAATCTATCCAAGCTCCTAGCATTACATACATCTCAAAATCTGGATCTTCGGTTTTTAATTCGTGGATAGCCTTCAAAACGTTAGAAGCATGTTTGAGACGTGTATTGTAAGTCCGTAATAATTTAATATTCATTGCAGCGAGGATTTTCATATCCTCTTTTAACTCTTCAACGGTCGGCTGTATGTCTCTAGAGTTTTGACGATACCCTCCGTAGGATATTGCCAAATAATCAGGATTTCCTAGTATCTCTTTTGCCGTCACGTCTTTTTTATTTTGTTTCTGATTTTTTTTATTAGTATCTGTCATATCACAAGAAAAACCTAGTGAAAAGATTAAGCAAATCATATAATAGTTCCTTAAGCACTTTTTCATATTATTTTAATTTTGTTGCCTGTACATAGACAATAATTTTGTTAATAGTTCCTGTTCGTCTAAAAATTTCTTGGCTACTATTAGTACTAAGGCTTAAACTTTCGACGGTATCAGTAGTGTTATCGTTATTAAAAATCTCTAAACGGTTTTTTGATGAAATTTTATAAATAATGGGGACTTGACAGTATGTAAAACAAAGACTATTTTGCTCCAATTCTAATTGTTGGAAGTTAGAGTGAATATCGACATAGTTGAATGTTTTTGAGGTCTTTAAAAATTCATTCGTTCTCAATAAACAAGGATTAAAATACAATTGTCCTTGTTTGACAAAAACGCCTAATTCTCCAAATCTACATAGAATATCTTCTTTGACTTGTCCTGTCATGCCTGGTTGTTGCGCTCCTTTCCCCGCAGGAGTATGAGAATAAGGATCCGTAGGGAAAGCACCGTACAATGAAGGGGATTTGTGTACACCGATACCTTCATTTATTTCGTAGTAATGTTCTAGTAGTTTGCCTATTAATCTAGGTGAATTATCCTCTTCAATCGCTTTTAGACAGCCTTCTTGAACGGCAAGTTGTAGTTTGGAAACCATATGCCAGTAGATAGAACCTAAGCCCTCGTAACCAAAGAATGTACCTGACCTACCAGTAAAAGCTTTATGGTTAAAAACAGCTTCAAAAATATCTAGAATCTGCTGTTTTTCTTGTTCTAAAAGTGTTTGATAAGGACTGCTTGAAAATTGTTCTAGTGCATCGTTTAGATCATTAGCATTTTTAAAATTCCCATTAAAATGATAGTTTCCACTAACATCTTTTTCAATAATTTGAACATTCCCAATATTAATCAATTGACTAAGTAATTTAGATTTTTTTACGCTTCTTTTCGGAATATTGTTTTTTTCCATAAAACGAGGTAAATCTTTATTGGGATAGAGTAGATAACTGTACTGATCATGGCGGAAGAGCGCACTATTTTTCAAAGCATCTAAAACATCCAATGCTTCCTGTGAAGATAAGTACCCTGAGCTTAATACAGCGACTTGTCCTTCTAACATTTCATCTAAATAAGAAATAGAGATTTCTGCTTCATTTTCAACAGTCATCAGGTTATAAGCATGATACAAATTGTCAGTTCTTTTGTTAGCCTTTATACTGTGTTCTAGATGTTTTAGACTGATAGTTAAAAACTGTTTCAAATCACTAAAAACTATAGAATCTTTTTTCCCTTCAAAGGATTGGATATAAATATGATGTCTATAATCGCTAGCAGCTTGTCCTAATTCATCTAATATTAGTTTCCGATTTTTATCGTTTATTTTGCCAACTAAAAGATGTTCATATTTATGGAGTGTTTTATGGGTGTTTTTATAAAAAAGAGCTAACTCACTAGAGATTTCGACTGTCTTATCATTCTCAATATTAGAAAAAAGATTTTTAAAAAAATGTAAAAATCTATGCAAATAGTAAAGTGTTACCATCGACACACCATTTCCTACTAAGGCATTGTTGGCGTCATTCCATTCAGGGCGTTGTGTATTCATCCAAATGCCAGCTTCAGGAATAAAGTTTGATACCTTAGCAAGTATAGTTGCTAGTATTTTTTCAATAAAATTCACTCTGTATATTTCACCTTCTATAGTATGAACTAGAGCAGCGTCAGCTCCTAGCACCGCTTTGTGTTGACGGATTTTTTTATCTAATTCGTGATCAAATTCAATGGTGTCTTTGGGATTGTCTAGAATGCTTAGATAAGGTTTGATTTTATAGGGAACATTGGCATATACAAAATCATTTTTATCAAAAAGGTATGCTAGTTTTGTAGGAGCGTGTTTTTCGATAAATTCTAAGAACTTTAATAAATATATAATCTGATGGTCACCCCAATACCCAATATAAGACCAAGGATTATCGGGTTCTATCGTTTCCCAGTCAAAACCATCTTTTGTTACTCTATAGGGATTATATCCATCGAATGTAGAAGCATTTAAGAATTTATAAATCATACTCTCCATAAATTCGGGGTATGAGTGTGCTAAAGCCTCCCAGTTTTGGAAAATATCTCGCCAATTGCCCTGATAATCCAATATTCTAGAGCCATCAATTTCACTAAGGGTATTGATAGAGAATTTATTCCAAGGTCTGCTAGGATCACCATGCCGCCTACTAAACTTTAAAGGGAGGTATTCGGTACAAAGCCTTCTGAAATCGACATCTGTACTTTTGTCTGCTTCTTTCTTTAATACCGAAAGAGAAAATGTATTTGGTAATTGTTCTAGTAGGATTTTTACATTTTTAAAAATGGTTTTATTTGCCTTGAAAAGATAATTGCTAAAATCTCTTTTTTCAATCTCATAGTTATGGTCAAAAATACCACCCCGCATAATATTAAATAACACATTGGAGAAATGTCTAGTATCTCTAAATTTATCGGAGGTTAATTGTAATCCATCAGAAGCAGCATTTAAGGCGATTAAATTTTTTGTTCCTAAATCAATATCTTCCTTTACAAGCATTTCTAGGTTTGCTGTATGTTTTATTATTTCAGATAATTGGGCAATGGCAGCATGATTTTGGTTTACATTCGCAATGATCATCCATTCTTTTTCGGATTTTGCATAAAGTGAAATTTCCTGATTAATAAAGTAAGCGCCTTTTTCTGCTTTAATATCGATTTCTTCGACTAGAGGCAAACCTTTTCTGAAGTTTTTTAATTGTGATGAAGATAAGAGGTGTTTAGGTTTGTCAAAACCTAATGACCAAGCTATGTTTGCTTTCAAGGCTTCGCTTGGTTCAGCTTTATCGACAATAATCGCACTCAATGAGAAAATGCCTAGTCCAATTCCTTTGAGTAGTTCATTGCGTTTGTAGGCATCAACAAGATTGCTTACTTGATTTTGCAAATCACTATTCACACCGTATGGTAAGATATTTTGTATACCATCTAATACTGTAATATTTACATCTTCTAAAGAATTATTGATTAAGGTTGACTTTTTTACAAAACCAAAGTTATTACTAGAATTCCAAGAGTATCTAAAAGTGAGTTTTAAATCGTGGTTTATTTCTTCAAATAGGATTTTATTGCCATAAATATTTTTATATAAATTTCTGGATATGCGATACTTTCCTTCATATCTATAAGAGAAAGGCTCCCAAATGTAGAGTGTATTATTTAGTTGTACTTGAAAGATAGATTTGCTACCTGTTATATCAGCAGATTCAGTAATTTTATCATCGGTATAATAAGGAAACAATGCATATTGAGCATTTTTTCGTCCTGCACTTAGTCCTCCATTACTAGAAATGAACATCCAGTGGTTACCACTGCTTACAATATTCATAAAGAAGGGACGAAGATGATTACTATTTGCTATCTTATAGTATTTATCTTTAGCTATTTGAATATAGCTTATTTCATTTGTATTTTTAATGGTTTCAACTTTCATTAGACTATTATTGAAAATATATAGATTTGTATAAAAAGATTACTAGTCAATTTTTGGATCAAACAAAAATCGATGTAATAAGTCGTTTATACTTAGTATGTTTATTAAGAATGATGGAGGATTATTTTTTATTAAAAATCATAAGATTTACAATGTTATTTCCATCATAATCAACGATAAACTTGATTATTGATATACTCTTACCCAATCTACAAGCATTGTTTGGGGAAATGAGGTCTCACTTGATGGGGGACCTACATAGTTGCCCCCGACAGCTACATTTAGGATAATATAAAATGGATGATCATATACCCATTCGCCATTAGCATCACTCGGTGTAATTCTTTGATAAAAAATATTGTCTACAAAAAAATCAATGTAATCAGGATTCCATTCAATGGTGAAGGTGTGGAAGTCTGTATCAAATCTATTATTAGGAATGATATAACTGTCAGTTACCGCATTTCCTGCTGAATAGCCAGGGCCATGAATAGAACCATGAATAATTGTAGGTTCTTGTCCTCGATATTCCATAATATCGATTTCTCCACATTTTGGCCAACCAACGAGGTCAATATTAGAACCCAATAGCCAAAAAGCAGGCCATAGTCCTCGTCCTGAAGGCATTTTTATACGAGCTTCAAAACGGCCATATGTTTGTTCAAATAAGCCTTTTGTGGTGATTCGGGCTGAGGTATAAGCAGAACCTGAGAAGTTTTCCTTCCTTGCTACGATAGCTAAGTTACCTACTCCATCTAACGATACATTTTCTGGTCGATTGGTATCGTATTCTAATTGAGCATTTCCCCAATCTGTTCCAATATCATAAGTCCATTTAGATGGGTCGAGTGACTGATCTGCTGTTCCTTCAAATTCATCTTGCCAAACCAGTTGCCAGTTTTTTTCATCATCATCACACCCAAGAAAAAGTAAAGGTATAATGATGTAAAATAGACTAGTAATGAAGTTATTCCATGTCATTATTAGATTTTTTAAATTTTTTGTGTAGGACAAAACTTAAAAATATAGCCTTAGATAATAGATTAGAACACTATATAACAAACGGTTAGTGTAAACAAGGAGGATTAATCTATCTTTTGAACAGAAACTATGAGTACAATTTTTTGACTATTCTAATAAGCTTTGTCCTTTAACACAACTTCTATGTTTAAAATGGAACTAACTAAAAGAGAATATCTTTTAATAGACATTATTCTATAACACTTTATATAGAATAATGTCTAATTAGTTCCTAGAATTTATTAAGTTATTCTAGTGTAATATCATCTATATAATAAATCGATCCATCTGCAGGACCATTATCTTCATCATCAGGGATAATGACTATCTTATCATATTCAATTGGCCCAGTTAATGGATCAGAAGAAAAGTCAAATGTTAATTCTGTCCATGTGTTTGCGGTTGTTACAGTTTGAGTTTTATTAAAAGTCACTATAGGCCCTTGATTACCTTCTTTCTCAATCTGAAATCTAATGATAACATTTGCTTTGGGTGACCATATTTTTAGTTTAAATATTTTATTGTTGGTCATGTCAAAATTTGCTGGAAAAATGTGGAAAATACCAGAATACCATGCAGCTCCACTAACTTTATTGAATTGGTAAACTTGACTAGAGGTATTAATACCTGATTGGTCAGGGTTTGTTGTTGGGAAACCAGTTACGCCATCACCTTCTTCAAAGACTCCTGATAAATCCTCACAATTTTCAAAATCAATCGGGAAAGTGGTTAGACTTGGATTCATGGGGGTACAAGTTCCACCGCCACCACCAGAAGTTTTGTAAAAATAGATATTGTCGAGCCAGATGTTAGAAGGCGTTGTGCCACCTTGTCCATCAAACTTCAACTGCATAATATCATTAAAGGATATTCCTGTGAAATCAGAAAGTGGGATGTCATAACTTACCCATTGTCCTGAAGTTATTGGTGTTAATCCAACTAAAAATTCACCTGTACTAGCACTAATTGGGGTAAATTTGACATCAGTAGCATCTGCTGTCCACATATCAATATGAATAAATTCCATAGTAGACAAATCTT
>JAHDBJ010000055.1 GCA_020630435.1 Saprospiraceae bacterium | reverse complement strand
CTTTTTTTATATTTTTAACATATTACAAAAATTTACCGTTCAGTAATAAGATTATCAATAGAAGGATAAAACATTTTAATATCTGTTAGAAATTTAAATTTTTTCCCTAGATGAATTTTTGCATTTGTAACACCACTTTTCTTTTTAATTCCACCTTGAACATATTCTGGAAATTTAATTTTCTTAAATATTTTAAACTCTAATTTTTTCTGAATTTGCTTGAGTTTGCCTTTACTGGGCCATAAGATTCTTTTCAAAGGAATTCCTTCTGAATTATATCGTTGAATACCATTTTCATCTAATTTAAATTCTTCTTTTTGAAAATAATATAAATCAAGATTATATAAAATTAAGTCTAATTCATTAGACTTAATTCCAATGATTTGAAGAAATTTGTATAGTGTTAATTGAGATTTATTATTCTTTGCCAAAAAAATCAGATATTAAGGTATTAATCGAAGGGAAAATCATATTAAATGCGTCTCTTTTTTTAGGGGAAACATCAGATTCTTCTAAAGATAGAAAAAATAATATAGGTAAAGGGATTCCTAACTTTTCTGAAATTATTTTAAGAGTAGAAACATTGGGGTCTTTTAAATTATTTTCTATTTGAGACAGATAAGAGGGGGTAATATTACAAATTTCAGCAAATTTATTCTGTTTAAGTCCAATATTTTTACGTGAGGCTTTTATGGCCTTTCCCAAATCCATAATAATATAATTTGATTATTAGTAAAAAAGATAGAGGTGCAGGACATCAAAATAAATCTTTTAAATTGTCAGAAAGCACAAAAAATTGGCTTAAAAGTTGAATAATCCTTAAAATTTGTTCAATTGGAACAGGCTCTTCATATTCTTTACAAATATTTAGAACTTCCAGACATTCTTTTAAAAGATGTACATCTTCGTCCGATAAGGAACTTCGATCCTTTGAAATGATAGTATTAATACCAAGTATTATTCTATCGAAAGTATTTTTATTTATAGACATAAAAATAAAAAATTTGATTACAATTATCTTGTAATCAAACAGTTGTAATCAAATATTTATAGAAAGTTCATTAATATTAGTGCACCTCTTTTTTTATAGCGCTTTGGGTTCTCTAGAAGAGATTTGTAGGGCTATAGACTCTTATTAGAGTTATAGACGAAATAGTCTACTTTACAAAAAATATTATGATTACAACTTTTATAATATTCAAAGAACTGCTGCAAATATATAAAATATTTACTTTAAAAGCAATTTATAGTGTTTTTTGTTGAAAAAATATTACTGTGAGTTAATTTGTGAAAAAAGAAGTTATAGGTTGTGTCAAGGTAAAAAATGGAAATAAAGATTTAAATCATCTTTTGTTGCTTCACCCCATCTAGGGCAGCCGCCTACTGAAAGTCGATGATAATCAGCTATAATATCTGCTTGTTGTTCCAAATTGAAGGCATTCAATCCTTCTTGCTTTGTTTTTGCTTGTTGTAGGGCTGATAAACCGCCATAATTGTAGCCCATTTGGGTAAATTGAGCGCGTAAGGCTCGTGGGATGTAGACACTACCCATTTGCTCGTATTGCCAAACGTGGGTGAGTTCGTGTAAAAACAGCGGATCTGACATTTTTCCCCATCCATTTATGGTGTAAATACTCACATAAAAAATGTGTTGTCGTTTGCCAATATAAGCTCCCTCATCTATGCGTACGCGCCAATAATTGATTTGATCTTTGAAAATAGATTTACCTAGTAAAATTTCTCGTTCTGTTAAAGGGCGCGTCTTGAATTTGATCCAGTCAATGAAGATTTCATACAATTCACCTATTCCAAAAATATCCAATAGAAAGAAAAACAACTCCAAGCACCAATTTAGAAATAATCGACTACTTATTTTTAAAGATTGCTGAAAAATGGGTTTTAGAAAATAAAGTATTCCTTTTTTAAAATGGAGCAATAATCGAGAAATACGTTTGGGCAACAAAATGAATATCATCCCAAATCGACGGAAACTATCTATGAATTTACGATTAATATGTTCGATCCAGTTTTGCACTTTTTAAAAGTTCTTATTTAAATACCGTTCGAAATAAATAGCCTCTTTTTTACGACCAGATTGGAAATACTGGATGGGTGTTTGATGAGGCGATTTTTCAAGATGAATTTGATTTTTTAAATGGCGAATCGTTCCTAAATTTCCATCTATTAATTTCACATGATGTGGCAAAAGATAGCGCAATTGTTTCCTAAAATAAATAAAATGTGTACAACCCAAAACTAAGGAATCATATTGTGACCAATCTACTTGTTTCAGTGTTTGTTCTAAATAGTTCCAAACCTCCGTATGATAAAATCGAAATTCTTCTGCAAAAGCAACTAATTCTTGCAAGGATAAAAAATCGACTTTTGCACCAGCATCTAAGTCTTGTACCAAACGATGTAATTTGTCTTCTTTTAGTGTCAATTCTGTGGCACTGACCATTGTTTTTAAGCTTGTATTCTGCTGTACGGCAGGTTTGATGGCAGGTTCCATACCTATAATAGGGAAGTCATAAGTAGCACGTAATTCCTTGATTGCCACGCTTGTAGCGGTATTACAGGCAACGACTAATGCTTTAAGTGAAAACTGAGTGAGAAATTGAGCTGCATGTTGAACAAGATGAATGATTTCTTCCTTTGTTTTAGTACCATAAGGGACATGATCGGTATCAGCAAAATAGATGAAATGTTCATTTGGAAGCAAGTTTTGTGCTTCTTTTAAAACGGTCAAGCCTCCCATACCTGAATCAAAAAATGCAATACTTCTCATAGATTCGATATAATGCTATTTAAATCGCATAGCTTTCACAGGCGAAATACTCGTCACCAAAAGCGAAGGCACAATTAGAAAAATAACAGTCAATAATAAAGTACCTACATTTAAAAGCAAAATTATCCAAAAATTGAGTTCAACTGGTGCGACGGCTAGATAATAATCTTCTTCAGAGAGTTTAATAAATTGAAATTTATCTTGTAGCCAGCACAATCCTATTCCAATTACATTTCCCCAAAATAAACCTATCGTTATGATATAAGCTGCATAATACAAGAAAATTTTTCGTACTTCCCAATTGGTAGAGCCTAAAGATTTTAAGGTACCTATCATATTGGTGCGTTCTAAAATCAAAATCATCAAAGCGGTGGTCATATTAATAATCGAAACCAAAATCATGAGTAAAATAATCACAATTTCATTGATATTTTGGAGTTCGAGCCATTCAAAAATACTAGGAAATTTATTGCGAATGGTTTCAGAAAATAAATTTTGTGGAAGTACTTCTGCATACAAATACTCATTGATTATTTCCAAATCATCAATATCATCTATGAATACTTCAAAGCCACTCACTTGATTTTCCTTCCAGCCTTGTAGTTTTTGAATTTGCCGTAAATCGACTAGAGCAAAACTTTTGTCATACTCTTCCAAGCCTGTTTTATAAATCCCTCCGACTGAAAAGCGTCGTTTGAGTTGTTGTTTATCTTTGACAAAAATGATGATGAATTTATCATTGAGTTTTAGTTTGAGGCGATTAGCAGTTTGACGAGAGATTAAAATCTGTTCAGATGCAGTAGTATCAGGAAATTCAATAACGCTACCTTCTTCGAGATATTGATCGAAAAATTCCCAATCAAAATCTTTCCAAATGCCCTTTAAGATGATGCCCTCAATATTTTCTTTGGTTTTAATGATCCCTTTTTTAGTAGCAAACAATTGAATATGGCGAATGCCGCCCTTCGTTTCGTATAGACGAAGATTATCTTCATCCAACTCAAAATTCATAAAACTTAAAGGCGAACGATACTGAATTTGCTCAATGGTATCAATAGCAGGATAAAAGTCTTGACTATTTTCTACGGGAATTTCTTCAAAGGAACGATTGATATCAATATCCGTGATATGGATATGTCCCCAAAAGCCAAATATTTTAGTCGTAATTTCACTTTTAAAACCTCGAATTAATGCCGTAGAAGCGATCATCACCGTCATACTCAAAGCAACCCCTACAATCGCAATGCGAATGATGAGGCGACTAAACGACTGTTGTCCGCCGAGAGCAACTTTTCGAGCAATAAAATAAGGTGTATTCATATATTATACGAAATGCGTCGCAAAATACTGTTTTTTGTTGAAAACTAAGAAGATTTATTTGAGGTGGTCTTTTTCAATAACGAGATATTAAGATGAAATATGATGTAACAATTCAGCAATTTTTTTGGTGGTGTGAAAATTAGAATAGGATTCTATTTCATTATTTAAAGAATGGACTAATTCTTTATTTTTGTATTGATGATAAAGATTAGTAATTATCTGTTTGATTTTTTCAAAATTATCATAAGAAGATGCTACACCACTTTTAGTTTCTTTGACAATGTTGGAGGCATCTCCATCTTCTGGCCCTAATACAACTATTGGGCGACGAGCAGCTAAATATTCAAATAATTTTCCAGGAATACGCCCTTTGGCATTCTCTTGTTGATTTAATAAAAGAAGTAGAACATTGGATTGACAACTTAATTCCAAAGCTGTTTTTCGATCTACAGAACCTACAAAATTGCAATAAGAAGCTATGCCTGCCTCTTCAATACTATTTTTTACCGACTGTTCCACTTGTCCTACTAATTTCAATTCTATAAAATTAGCAAAATCAGGAATTTCTTCTGTAAGGACTTTAATTACTTGGAACAGATGAATAGGATTTCGATCGTAGCCCATGATACCTAGATGCGTAAGGGTAAATTTTTGATCTCTTTCTACCTCAATAGATTTAAAATCATCTGGATCATATCCCCAAGGAATAACGGATACATTTTTTGCACCAATATGTTCTAACTCTTCCTTCCAATGATGACTTACAATTGTAGTATGGTCAGCATTAGAAAAAGCCTCTTGTTCCAATCGACGATGCTTTCGATCTGCCCATTTGGTTAAGTGTAATAATTGATAATAATCAACTTGAGTCCAAGGATCCTGAAAATCAGCTAACCAAGGAATGCCAGTTTTTTGGGAAAGGATGGTTGCGATTCGAGTATTAGAATGCGGAGGGCCATTAGAAAGGATGGCATCTACGGGATGTTCTTTTAAATAGTTGAATAAGTAATTTACAGATGGTTTGATCCAACTTGCTCTAGCATCTGGAATGAAGAAATTAGAGCGTACCCAAACGGAGAAATCATGCATAAGACTCGACTTTTCCTTTTGGGTGTAAAAAACATTATTGACATTGGCGTCTTTCTTTTTACCTGTAATAAATTTATAAATGTGATAAGGTTCCCAAATTTTTTGTTTTAAAATGCTAATGCCTTCAGGAATATCTTTAAAATTAGATTCATCAATATTAGGATAATGTGCATTTTCAGCTGTAAAAATGATAGGTTCCCAACCGAAATTTCGAAGGTACTTCGCAAATTTCAAACAACGTAAAACGCCAATTCCACCACAAGGAGGCCAATAATAAGTGATGATGAGAACTTTTTTCATTTACTAAATTTACTTGTTGTGCTTATTATTAGATCGATAAAGCAATGCAGTATAAAGAATTGCTATACGTTTTGTCGGTTTTTTAAAAACATCAATTAACCAGTTTTGAATGTAGTAATTTTTGGATAATAATTTAGGCGTATAATATAGGAGATGTAATGTAATCATACCTATCAAAATAATAGCAGTGAGCAGTAAACTAAAGGGATTTGTTTTGGCAATACCCATTTCGATCTGGTCTCGACCTAGTGCAAAATAAGATTTAAAAAACCAATCGATATTGAGTTTGTATTCAGGTGCTAGGTGATCTACAACAATCGAAGGTACATAACCAATTGGTTCGTTATTGGCATGCAATCGAACTTGAAATTCTGTTTCTTCTCCATAGGCTATTTTGTTTCCATTCATACCTAAATTTACCGAAAAAGACCCATATTTTTTGAAAAGACGTTTATGGATTATCATTGCAAAACCCGTAATGAATTCATGTTTTTTGATTTGAGTTGTTTTATCATAAGGTAGTCTTGATTGAATGTATTTGTCTTTAAACCAATAGGGTTTCAATTCAGGATAATAAGGAATATCGATTCCACCAAAACTACTAAAGGTATTCTCTTTTGCTATTTTTATGATATTTTCTACAAAAGTTGGACGAGCTTTAGCATCATCATCCAAATATACAATCCAATCGGTGAGTGCTACTTTAAAGCCTGTATTTCTGGCATAGCTTAGTCCCTGATTTAGCTCTTTTATAAGTTTATAATTTTCAAATTTAGGGGCATAAGCTTTAGCAACTTCTGCAGTATGATCTTTAGAATTGTTATCAATTACAAGTACTTCGAACTCACTTGATGCGGTAGTTTGTGTTAGTAAAGATGCTAAGCATTTTTCTAATATATCAGCACGATTATAAGTACAAATTATGATTGATATAAACATAAATATTTGATTATAGCATTTTTTATTTTATGGCTTTGTTTGAATTAAACGGATAAATAAAGATATGTTCATTGTTAGTATGGTGCGAAATTCTTTTTTCTTCAGGAGGTAAGACCATATAATCACCATAAATCATTCTTAAAAGTTTATCACTCTTTTGAGGAATTGAAAAAGTGAATGTTTCGAAAGGATGATTGTGTAAAGGAAATAAGTCTTCTTTTTCTAAATAAAGTCTTTTTTGTGTATGAACATTAATAAAGGAATAATTAGATGATGCTTCATTGTCGAGTATAAATATATCTACAGCCACACCTCTTTGTCCATCAAAACTAATTTTAGAAAATTTGTCCATTACTTTTACAAACTTATAGTCTTTTGCAAAAACACGAATACTTTCAGGCAATTCATAGCTGATGGATGAAAATTTAGCAAAATCATCTTGAGACATCATAATATCAATATCGTCATCCCAAGGTATGTAACCTTTATGGCGAATAGCTCCAAGTAATGTACCATAAGCTAAGAAATAAGAGAACTCATATTTTATAGATAAATAATGTATCATACTTAGGATTTTAGTCCCAATATACTTTATTTGTTCTACTTTATTGGAGTAGATTTCTCGTTGGTCAACAAATATTTGATCTAGATTTATAGAAGGATTTTTCAGTTTTTTTAATTGAGTTATGTGTTTATTGGTTTGATAAATAAATATCTTTTTTTTGAAACTCAAAACTTGTTTTTGTAAAGAATGGATAGGATTTTTAAGAAAACGGCGAAGATTCATATAGGGGGATAATAGTAGCTGAGTTTTTGAGAATTTTCTGGATTATAGATAGATCAAGTCTCAGAAATTTTATAAAAAAAGCTTTTCCAATCAAGATCTAGACTATCGATTATCTATTCTACGTATTTTACTTCTTGTTGTTCAATCATCAATAACAAAAGTAAGTATATTTTTGTTAATGGATTGGATACTATTAAGTTTAGAATGTTTTTTCAGTTTAGAATGAAGTATTAAGACACGCGGAGAAAATAAATTTACTTTTCTTGAACTAGCGAAAATTACCCGCCCAAGCACTAAATATTTTGTAGCGGGCAGATTTCATTGAAATCATAATTTTTGTCTAAGAACCATCAAACAAATAAGTAAGGAGTATTATTTAGTTTCTAAAAAGTTAAATATTTTAGTAATATATTACTTTATTTGTGTCATTATCAGTATACTATTATTTATCTTGAAACCATACAGTTTTTTACTTAATCCAACAATATTTTATAAAAGTCATATATGAACGCTTCTTAAAAAAGAATTCGAGTAATATTCACTAAAAATTCGTGCATTCGTGGTTTAAGCTAGCCTTCATATTGTAGAATCTATTTTTGTATAGGTTTTAAATTATTTATTTCTAAATTTTACATCTTTTGAAAATCTATTATCAAATAAAAGAGTGGTTAAAGCCTTATTATTTACCGTTCATTCATAGGTATAAATTTAAAAAGCAAAATAAGGCTTTGAATACTCATGGCAATGATGTTTTACTAAGAGCCAAAGAAGCACTAGAGAGTATTAATATACATTTTTGGTTGGATTTTGGCACACTGCTAGGTGTCTATAGAGATGGGAGGTTGATTTCTCACGATTTTGATATTGATATTGCTGTTTTTTTGAATGATTATTCTCCGAAAATAGAGGAAGTTATGCAAAAGTATGGCTTTAAATATGAGCGCAAATTAGTAGTAGATGATGGCAAATATGCGCTTGAACAAGGATTTTCGTACCAAAATGTTGGTCTTGATATATTTTATTATTCTTTAAACAATGATCAAGTAGCTTATTGTCATTTGTTTCCACTAAATGAGGATAAAGAATTCATAATACGAGAATTATACACTACTTATACAGGCTTTAAAAAAGTACATTTTTTAAATACAGAATTTAATATTCCAAAAGATACAAACTTACGACTTACAGAAACCTATGGTGAAGATTATCGTATTCCTGTTACCAACTGGTATACACCAGATGATGCACTAAATTCAAAAATTATTACGAATAAAGTATGCAACGAGATAAAATTCAACTAATGGATAAATCAACATCCTTGACCTACTGGGAGCGTTATTATAATGAGCATAGAGACCCTACTCATTGTTCGCCTTTCGCTAGTTTTGTACTTCCTTTTTTAAAAGAAGGAAAGAAAATTGTAGAATTGGGATGCGGAAATGGAAGGGATAGTATATTTTTTGCAAAGGAGAATATCAATGTCCTTGCTGTCGATCAATGTAAAGAAGAATTGGATTATTTAAATTCAAAATTTGAGGCAGTTAATCATCTCAAATTTATGGATGGTGATATGACTAATCTTCCTCCTATACCTGATGTTCAATATTTATATTCACGATTCACGATACATGCTATTGATCAGGAAGCTGAAAAACGTTTGATTGAATGGTCTGCTGAAAATCTAAATAAAAATGGTTTATTTTTTATTGAAGTAAGAAGCGTAAAAGACGAACTTTGTGGTAAAGGAGAAGCATTAGGAAATAATGCTTATTTTACAGATCACTATAGAAGATTTATAGTACAAGCGGAATTAGAACAATCACTCACTAAAAGTGGTTTTGATATCTTGTATAGTTTAGAATCTAATGGATTAGCAGTATACAAAACAGAAGATCCTGTTGTTATTCGTCTAATAGCTCAAAAAAAATAATGTAAAGGGTAATTTTTTCCACCTACTTACAACTTAAAGATTCGATTCATGGTTTATTGATGTTATAACCTTTTTTTCTAAACCATCTCTATGGGGGTCATCCAACGTCAATCCATCAAATATTCAATTGTTAGTTACCTTGGAGTGCTTGTGGGTATCATTAGTGCTTTATACATTTATCCTGAGGTCAAAGACTTATATGGTTTTTACCAAGTCTTGGTGAGTATTACTGTTCTTTTCTCTGGTTTTTTTTCTTTTGGAATTTCAGCTGTGATGATCCGATTCATGCCTCGATTTAAGGATGATAATACGGGGCATCATGGATTTCTATCTTTAGGATTAATTACAATTCTAGTAGGGTTTTTGCTTTTTTTAATAAGTTATCCTATTACTGAATATTTGAGTAAAGAAGTATTGTTTTCTAAGGTACTACCTCTTCAAGAACATTTCATTTTTATTGTTCCTTTAATATTTGCCCAGTTATTAATTATTTTATTTAGAAGCTATATTTCTACTTTTCATCGAATAGTCATTCCTATTGTAATAGAAGATTTTTTAACCAAGCTGGCTATTCCTTTTTTGTGTCTTTTGGCGATCTATAATTATATTTATTTTTATGGATTTGGTATTGGATTGATTGCTTACTTTTTCTTTATGGCTTTTTTGTTTGTTCTATACACAAAAAGTTTAGGGCAATTAAAATTTAAAATTGATTGGGCCTTTTGGAAAAAAAAGCATTTCAATGAAATAGGGAAATATTCTAGCTACAGTATTTTGTCCATACTTGCAAGCCAACTTGTTTTGCGTATTGATATCATAATGGTGACGAGTATGATCGGACTTACCGCTGGTGGGATCTATAGCATTATTAACATAATGACACAAGTCATCCAGAAACCAGCGAATGGAATGTATAGCATTGCTTCTCCTATTATTTCCGAGAGTTGGGTGAATAATAATACAACAGAAATTAACAAAATTTATAAAAAATCCTCAACTATCTTATTTTTTCTCGCTTGTTTTATATTTCTTGGAATCTGGTTGTCAATTGATGATTTAATTCAAATAATGCCAGATTCTGAAGATATGATGGAAGGAAAATATGTGATGTTTTTTACAGGATTAAGCTTGGTTTTTGAACTGTTAACGAGTGTAAATTCGCATATTATTGGCTATTCTAAACATTATCAGTTTAATTTATATGCTTTATTGTTTCTAGCTTTTTTTAATATTGTTTTCAATTATATCTTCATTTCTGAATTTGGATTGGTTGGTGCGGCTATTGCTACACTCTGCTCAAGAGTATTGTTTAATTTATTAAAAATGGCTTTTATTTATTACAAATTTAAGATGCAACCATTTACTAGGGCTAGCCTGAAAATCATTTTTTTAGCGTTGGTTTCTTATGGTTTAGTGATATTAATTCCTACTGTAGGTAATCCTTATCTTGATATTATGGTACGATCGGTACTGCTTGCACTTATTTATTTGCCTACTGCTTATTTTTGGAAAATTTCTTCTGATATCAATTCATTAATTGATAATGCTATAAAAAAAGTAATATCCTTTTTGCCAATTTCATAAAAAGGAAAACTAAAAAGTAACAATAAATCAAAATCAAAAATAGATTTTACTTGAAAAATATACTTTTATGCCACCATTAAATGACTTTAAATATGACATAAAATTCATATTTAAAACTTCTTAAAAATTCTTTTCTTTTAAAGAAAGCCTCTACCTTTGAAGCATTATACGCTTCTTTTACGTATAAAACTCACCTAGCCATTTCTAATACCTTATTTCTTGTGGAACATCCCACACTATTTGATCGTCAAAAATTAATAAAATGAAAAAAGAAACCATCTCAATTCATGGTGGATACACCTCAGAACCTACTACGAAATCCGTAGCCGTACCTATTTATCAAACTGTTGCTTATGAATTTGATAATGCCCAACATGGCGCTGATCTTTTTAATTTAGCTGTACCTGGAAATATTTATAGTCGTATCATGAATCCGACTGTAGATGTATTGGAACAACGCGTTGCAGCTTTAGAAGGAGGAGTAGCAGCACTTGGAGTAAGTGCAGGAAGTGCAGCAGTCAATTATGCGATTTTGAACCTTGCTGTAGCTGGGGATAATATCGTTTCTACACCTCAATTGTATGGTGGAACATACACTTTATTTGCTCACATGTTGCCTGCTCAAGGCATTGAAGTACGTTTTGCAGATTCTTCTAGTCCTGAAGATTTAGCAAAATTGATTGACGATAAAACCAAAGGTGTTTATTGTGAATCTATAGGTAATCCTGCTGGAAATATTTGTGATATTGAAGGAATTTCAAAAATGGCGAATGCAAAGGGCGTACCTGTGATTGTTGATAATACGGTAGCAAGCCCAGCTTTAATTAATCCTATTGCTTACGGAGCTAATATTGTTGTTCATTCTTTGACTAAATATATTGGTGGACACGGGACGACAATTGGTGGTGCAATTGTAGATGGTGGAAATTTCCCTTGGGCAGAGCATAAAGATCGCTTCCCTCAATTTAGTACGCCTGAGCCTTCTTATCACGGGGTGGTCTATACAGAGGCATTTGGTGTAGCGGCGTATATTGCGCGGGTTCGTACGGTAGCACTTCGTAATACGGGTTCTGCATTATCTGCCATGGCGGCCTTCCAAATTTTACAAGGATTGGAAACGTTAAGTTTGCGTATGGAACGTCATTGTGAAAATGCAATGGCTGTAGCGGAGTACTTAGAAAAACATGAATTGGTAAGTTGGGTACGATATGGAGGTTTAGCATCAAGTGAATATCATGGTTTAGCTAAGAAATATTGTAATGGTACACCTTCTTCTTTAATGACTTTTGGTATAAAAGGAGGATATGATGCAGCAGAAACTTTTTATGATGCCCTTGGTTTATTCAAACGATTGGTAAATATCGGAGATGCAAAATCATTGGCTTGTCATCCTGCCTCAACTACACATCGTCAAATGACGGTAGAAGAGCAAGAAGGAGCTGGAGTTACACAAGATTTATTACGTCTTTGTGTCGGTATCGAACATATTGATGATATCATCGCAGATTTAGAGCAGGCGTTTTCTAAAGTAGAAGCGTCAATGGCGGTAGGAGCGTAAAGAAACGATCAAGCGCAAGTTCAAGAATCAAGTACAAATTCAATTTTGTTTTGATTCTTGTCTATAAGTAGTGGGGTACGAATAAATTTACATACTTAATTCCTCGAATTAGCTCAATTAACTTCATTTTCAATGACTTACCTGTCCGCCATGACAGGCGGGTAATTTTCACTATTTCAAGGAAAGTAAATTTATTTTCTCCGCGTGCCTAAGATAAAAAACATAAATCTTATATTTCGGTGAAGTTGTTCAACTTCACCGTTTTTTTATAGCTGCAATTCCCCTAATGCTGCTTCCATCGTATCCAAGCGATCTTCGATCGATTCATATTGATTTTGGAGATGATGGATTTGCGTTTTTTCATTGACTAATAATTGATCGAATTTTCCGAAATTTTCATCAATTTTTAGTTTAATATTATCTACATATTGCTTGAGTTTGGAGCTTACTTCTTCTTCTAATTGTAATCTTCCCTTTGCAATTTCTGCTTCATAAGCATTCATGATTTTTCGCTTTTGTAAACCTACAGAAACACCCGCAAAAAGTAAACCCACCGTCGTCAATATTCCTCCCGTAATATCGAAAACAGTCATATTAGTAAGGGTTGTCAAAATAACGCCAACTACTGCGATACCTCCACCTGTAGCTAAATTAGGCGAATAGGCATTTTTTTCTGGAAAGAGCCCTTCTTCGGTGAAATTTTCCGATTGCTTTAAAAAATGCTCAAAGGTATCTTGAAGATCACGAAGTACATTTGCTCGTTTTTCAGCAATATCACTAAAGATTTCGTGATCATTTTTTAAAATGGTATTGCTATTTTTGATTTTTAAGTCAATTAATTTTGCCATTTGTTGGATACTATCGGCAATATCCAATACTCCTTCATTGAGTTTATCTTTCAAAGAAGAGTTTAAGTCTTTTTCTAAATTAGTAGCAAGCCCACTCAGCCATTCTTTAGCGGATTGTTTTTTAGAAAATAGAGAACTAAAAGAACGTCGAATTAAGGAGAAGAAATTTAATCCTTGTGATAATTCTTGTGCTGTTTTATTGGTCACTCGATCATAAGTGGCGATCAAGTTTTCAACCAAAATATCGACTTGTTTATTGGATTTTATGGATTGATTGTCTAAAGTTTCCCGAATATCTGTTCTAAACTCCACATCAGCATGATATTGTTGTTTTCTAGTTTCTAAACCATTGAAAATACGCGTATTGACAGATCGAGATGTGGTAATATTATTTTGTAATTTTAGATAAGGCGCTTTTCCTCCTGTGATATTTGAGGTAATATAATCTCGCACGGCAACAAAACCAGATTCTTCTATTTTTCCTTCGATTTCATCTTTCGCCGAAACCGCAAATACATTGGGTTGGTCGATTCCTTTTTTTGCAGCATACTCTTTTACGCCATCAATATTAACTTGCAAATCTGCTTCATTCATCAAGTCTTTTTGTTGTAACACAAAAATGATTTTTTTATGCCATTCCGAATGAATAAAATCAAAAAATGACCAAGCCGATTGTCGATATGGATTTTTAGATTCAAATACAAATACAATTAAATCAGAAGCTGGAATAAAACGTTCTGTGATTTCTTGATGATGTTCTACAATAGCATTTGTACCAGGGGTGTCAACGATGGCGATTTCTTTTAAAATATCAACAGGTTGATGAATGCGTTTCAAATAAGGATTGAGCTCAATAATTTCCTCTTTTTCTCCATAAATGATTTGTTGAATGGTATCCGTCATGGGTTGCGGGGCGACTTTACAAATTTCTTTACCCGTTGCCAAAAGCGCGTTGATAAAACTACTTTTCCCAGCTTTTACTTCCCCCACAATCACAAACATGAAGGGTTCTTTGATTCGATTACGCAATTCACTAACCGTATTGGCGAGTTCTTCGTGACCAATTTGCGTTGTCAAATCGTGTAAATCTTTGACGATTTCGTCTATTTGTAATCGTTGTTTATTAAGTTCTTGGCTAAGTATGTCGTTCATAAAATGATAAATCTTATCTACAGATTATGGGTCAAAAGAGTACGTCCGTTTAGACTTGAAATTATTCAAAAAGTCATTTATCGAACTGTTTGTTCAATGAGAAGCAAGATACAATACTTACCTAAACTCCTCTCATAAAATAACAATAAATCGTTAAACAAGGATAAAAACTGTAAAGTGAAATGATCTATTGCTGGCTTTTGCAATCCTAATTATAGATTTGCTTGAAGTTTGACAAATTCATTTTATTTGAATTCCCACAGAAAATGTACTTTTGTATGTTTAAAAAACTAGAAACATAAAAAATAGTCTTTAATGATTCGATCTATAATTACTTCCTTCATCCTAGGAATGTTTTTTTTCTCCAATATAGCTGCGCAAACAGGAACGGTTCGAGGAAATGTATTTGACCAAGATACAGGAGAACCTATTATTTATGGGAATGTCTATTTAGGTGGTACTACCTTAGGCGCAACTACTGATTTTGATGGTTTTTTTACCATTCCAAATGTACCAACAGGAGACTATTCTTTGGTGGCTACCTATATTGGCTATGATAGTACCACTGTAGACATCAAAGTAAATGCTAATGCCATTGTTTACAAACAATTAGAACTTTCATCTGGAGGGATAGATCTAGGAGTAGTTAATGTATCTGCTCGTAAAGAACAGGCGCGATCGGATGTCAAGGTATCCGCTATTTCGGTTACTTCTAATGAAATAAAAGCACTCCCTTCCACAGGTGGAGAACCTGATATAGCACAATATCTTTCCGTTTTACCAGGGGTCATTTTTACGGGAGATCAAGGGGGGCAATTGTATATTCGAGGTGGTTCGCCCATTCAAAATAAAGTGCTTTTGGATGGAATGACGATTTATAATCCATTTCATTCTATTGGTTTTTTCTCTGTTTTTGAAACTGAAATTATTCGAAATGTAGACGTATTAACAGGTGGGTTCAATGCAGAATATGGCGGGAGAATTTCAGCTGTAGTAGATATTAAAACGAGAGAAGGAAATAAAAAACGTTTTGGAGGAGTTTTATCTACTAGTCCATTTCAATCTAAATTATTGGTAGAAGGTCCCATTATTCCTTTAAAAGAAGCAGGTGGAGGAAGTACTTCTTTTATTCTCACAGGTAAACATTCCTATATTGATCAAACTTCAAGAGTATTGTATGAATATGCAACGGACACCATTGGTTCATTACCTTATGGATTCACAGATTTGTACGGAAAACTATCTTTTGTAGCTGGAAATGGTAGCAAATTCAATGTTTTTGGCTTTAATTTTCTGGATCGAGTGAATTATGGAGGCGTAGCCGACTTAGATTGGAAATCGAATGGGGGAGGGTTAAACTTTAGTTTGATACCCTCTAATTCGAATATCACCATGGATGGGGTAATTGCTTTTTCAAATTATACCGTTAGTCTTGATGAAGGCGATAATCGTCCGCGGATGAGTTCGATAAATGGGTTCAATGCAGGTTTGAACTTTACGACTTTTGGAGGGAATAATGAATTTAAATATGGTTTTGAAATCAATGGGTTTAATACCGATTTTCGATTTGTGAATTTCTTAGATGTTAGTATTCAACAAGAAGATTTTACCACAGAAATAGGGGGGTATTTCAAATACAAACAGAAGGCAGGGCCCTTAATTATTGAACCTAGTTTACGAATGCAATATTATGCTTCATTGACGGAAGGTTCTATTGAGCCTCGCTTGGGAATAAAGTGGAATGCTACAGACAATTTACGTTTTAAATTAGGAGGTGGACTCTATTCTCAAAATTTATTAAGTTCTGTAAATGAAGAAGATATCGTTAATTTATTTGTAGGTTTTTTATCTGGGCCAAGCGAAACGATTTATACACCAGGGCAAGTAGGAGTGGAGGTTGCACCTCATAAATTGCAAAAATCTATTCAAGGTGTATTTGGGGTAGAAGTAGATATTACACCCAACTTAGAGTTTAATGTAGAACCTTATTTCAAACGATTCACCCAATTAATTGCAGTAAATCGAAATAAATTATTAGCTACAGATCCCAATTTTACCACAGAAACAGGAGATGCTTACGGTATAGATTTTTTGGTGCGTTATGATAAAGATGATCTTTATTTATGGTTGACCTATTCTCATGGTTATGTAAACCGTTTTGATGGAGAACAAACCTATCCAACCATTTTTGATCGTAGAAATAATGTTAATTTTTTGGCTACCTATGACTTTGGCGAGAAAAAAGATTGGCAAGCGAGTATGCGCTTTAATTTTGGTTCAGGTTTTCCGTTTACCTTAACACAGGGATTCTATAATCAAAATTATTTTACGGATGGTATAACAACAGATTACATCACGGATAATCCAGATAATGTAGGAATTATTTTCTCCGAAGAAAGAAATTCTGGTCGATTACCTGATTATCATCGTTTAGATTTGTCGCTCAAACGTACCTTTAAATTCGGGAAATATGCTAAATTAGAAGCTATTGCAAGTGTAACGAATGCTTACAATCGTAATAATATCTTCTTTTTTGATCGAGTTACCTATAATCGTGTGGATCAATTGCCTATTCTTCCAAGTTTAGGGCTGACATTTTCATATTAAGGCTTGATATAAAAGTTAAAAGCTTCAAAGGCTAACACAAATAACTCTGCTTATGCGACTACTTTATCTCTGTATAATTCTGTGTGCGTTGGCAAATCATGCTTTCACACAAAATGAAGAATTGATTTTACCTATTGGCATGACTGATGAAGAACATCGTCTAATGCCTTCTTATTTACAAGAAAGTTCGCTTAGAAATTCTAATGGAATATTAACCCCACCAACCTCACCAGTACGTACAATGGCAGAGTGGGAGGAAATGCAAGCTATAGTAGTTACATTTCGTTCTTTTTTACCCTTATTAACAGAAATTATACGAGCTGCTCAAAAAGAATGTGAAGTTATTGTAGTTACCAATAATATATCGTCTACACAAAATTATTTACTCGATCGTGATATAGATATTGAAGAGAACATCACTTTTTTATTAGATAATTCTAACAGTCTTTGGGTGCGCGATTATGGTGGCAATCCAGTCTATACGAATGATGTCGATTCACTCATTATGATAGATTGGATTTATAATCGACCTCGCCCACATGATGATGATATACCGACCACAGTAGCGGAATATTTGGATATTCCTTTGTATCAAACATTGGCTGCGCCTTTTGATTTAGTGCATACAGGAGGAAATTTTATGGCAGATGGATTAGGTAAAGGTTTTTCATCCACCTTAGTTGATGAAGAAAATGCTTTTCCAAATACTTGGGGCGAAAGTGTTCATACACCTGAAGACGTGAATGCGATCATGCAAGATTTTATGGGGATTTCCGAATATGTAAAAATGGAAACCTTGCCCTATGATGGTATTCATCACATAGATATGCATATGAAATTGTTGGATGAGACGACCCTTTTAGTGGGAGAATATCCAGCAGGTATCGCAGATGGCCCTCAAATTGAAGCGAATATTCAATATGTTTTAGATAATTTTACGACTTCTTATGATACAGCTTTTGATATCATACGTATTCCAATGCCTCCAGATGAAAATGGACGTTATCCTCATCAAGGTGGTGATTATCGGACTTATGCTAATGCGCTTTTTGTCAATAATTCTATTTTAGTACCCACTTATGAAGAAGAATTTGATACTACCGCCTTACGCATTTGGGAAGAAAGTATGCCAGGGTATAATGTGGTGGGCATTGATTGTAACTCAATTATTCCTTATGGTGGGGCGATTCATTGTATAACAAAAGAAGTAGGAGTAGATGATCCATTGTGGATAGCTCATGAAAAATTAATGGATGTACCCCAAGCCCAGGTAGAAGGTTATACCGCTGGTGCAATTATTAAACATCGTTCGGGAATTCTTTCTGCCAAACTTTGGTATCAAACGAATGAAGAACCTAGTTTCATAGCTATTCCCATGACCTTAGTCGATGCTGCTACTGATACCTGGAGTGCTACCATTCCAGAACAAGCTGCTGGTTCGAGAATTCAATACTATATTGAAGCTATCTCAAATTCGGGTAAAAAAATTACTCGTCCCTTACCCGCACCAGAAGGATACTTTGAGTTTTTAGTGGATGATGTGGTTTCTTCAGATGATGTAAATGCTCCAATATTAAGCTTAGAAAAAATATATCCTAATCCTGCATCTGCCATTACAGTTATTCCTGTAGTAGCCGAAAAAGAAGAATGGATCGTTATCTCTTTAAGAGATATTCACGGGAAAACGCTCAAAACAATTTTTGAAGGAAAAACAAGTATTGGGCATCAAAATTTCTTTGTGGATGCTGATAAATTTTCGACGGGCATTTATCTAGTAGAAATGCAATCTTCCACAAAAAATATCAGTCAAAAACTCGTGATAAAATAAACGTACTCAATTTATTTTAAGTAAGGGGTATTAATCAATAGTACGGTAAGAATTAAGCTCTAATTCTACCGAAGTTCAAGAGTTTGAGC
>JAHDBJ010000020.1:52968-81042 GCA_020630435.1 Saprospiraceae bacterium | reverse complement strand
GAGAAAAAATAAAAGACTAATTTTAATCCTATTAAATCCTGTAGAATAATGTCTATTAACCTTCAAGAATAAAATCAAGTTATGAAAGCCATTGTTTGTGAAAAATTTGGACCTCCATCAGATTTAGTGTTAAAAGAATTAGATAGTCCTATTCCTAAAGAGACAGAAGTATTGGTAAGTGTACAAGCGTGTAGTGTCAATTTTCCAGATACTTTAATTATTCAAGGTTTATATCAATTCAAACCAGCCTTACCCTTTACACCAGGGAATGACATTGCGGGTGTGGTGAAAGCAGTAGGGGCAAAAGTGAAGAATGTAAACGTAGGAGATGCTGTTTTTGGTTTTGTGAAAATGGGTGGATTTGCAGAAGAGGTGATAGCAGAGTCTAGGGCAGTTTTTCCGAAACCTCCAAATATGAGTGATCCCATAGCTGCGTCATTTATGATGGCTTATGGCACTTCTTACCATGCTTTAAAAGATAGAGCAAAACTCAAGGAAGGAGAAACGCTTGTTGTATTAGGGGCATCGGGTGGGGTAGGACTAGCAGCTGTAGAACTGGGCAAGTTGATGGGCGCAAGGGTAATTGCAGCCGCTTCAACCGATGAAAAACTAGCATTGTGTCAATCTTATGGTGCAGATGATGTCATCAATTATAGTAAAGAGGATTTAAAAAATCGTATAAAAGAATTGACAGATGGAAATGGTGCTGATGTTATCTATGATCCAGTTGGAGGAAAGTATAGTGAAGCTGCCCTTCGAGCCACGAATTGGAAAGGACGGTTCTTAGTCATTGGCTTTGCAGCAGGGGATATACCTAAAATACCATTGAATCTTCCTTTGTTAAAAGGTTGTGATATCGTTGGTGTTTTCTGGGGCAACTTTGCCATGAAATTTCCCAATGAAAACATTGCTAACATCTTACAATTGATGCAATGGTATAGTGAAGGCAAACTAAAACCACATATTCATGCAACCTATCCTCTAGCTCAAACACCTCAGGCACTAGAAGACATGATGAATCGAAAAGTTAGAGGTAAGATTGTGATTACGAATTAAAATTTATGGTATTTCTGTTATTGCCTGTTTAATCGTATTTCTTCCTAGTTGATACATATGCACTTCATCAGGTCCATCAGCAATACGGATAGAACGAGCATAGATCCAAAAACCAGCAAGGGGAGTGTCTTGACAAACGCCCATCCCTCCAAAGGCTTGAATGGCTCGGTCAACAACAGTACAAGCCATAGTTGGCACAACAATCTTAATCATAGAGATAAGATCTTTTGCACCTTTACTACCAAAACGATCAATCTTATCTGCCGCTGCTAGGGTTAACAATCGAGCTTGATGGATTTCACATTTTGATTTGGCAATATCCTGACGGATACTACTATATTGAGCAATCTTTTTACCAAAAGTTTCTCGTTGGGCTACTCGTTTGCACATCATATCCAAAGCACGTTGTGCTGCTCCAATCAAACGCATACAATGATGGATACGACCAGGACCTAGTCGCCCTTGTGCAATTTGGAAGCCACTACCTTCTCCAACCAGTAGATTTTCAACAGGCACACGTACATTTTTCAATTCAATTTCTGCGTGCCCTTCTGGAGAATCTACAGACCCAAATACCCGTAATGGGCGGATAACATGAACCCCCACAACATCACTTGGAACAAGAATCATACTTTGTTGAACGTGTCTATGCGCTGTTGGGTCGGTTTTACCCATCACGATATAGACTTTTGTATGTGGATTCATCGCACCCGAAGACCACCATTTTCTACCATTAATGACATATTCATTCCCATCTCTAACAATTGAGGTTTCAATATTAGTAGCATCGGACGAAGCCACTTCGGGTTCTGTCATTAAAAAAGCAGAGCGGATAGCCCCATTCATTAGGGGATGTAGCCATTTTTCCTGTTGAGCAGGAGTCCCATATTTAGCAAGGACTTCCATATTTCCAGTATCAGGAGCAGAACAATTAAATACTTCGGATGACCATAAGACTCTACCCATCAATTCTGCTAGAGGAGCATATTCTAGATTGGTTAATCCTGGACTAAACCTTTCATAATCTTTGGGTAAAAAGAGATTCCACAATCCTTCTTTTTTGGCTAGAGCCTTAAGTTCTTCTAGTTTGGGGAAATTTTGCCAAAGGTTATTGACAATAAATGTGCTGTATTCTTTTTCTAGAGGAAAGATATGTTGTTGCATAAAGGCATCAACTTTAGCTTGTAAGGCTTTAGATTTTTCGGTGTATTCAAAATTCATAAAATGATATTATCGTTTTATTAGGAAAAGTCAAATTACAAAATACTTGTGTAAGTTTATTTGTTTTGGTCATAATTGTTGGTTTACCTTATGCTTCAGTATAAATAGGTTACAAAAAAACATAATAAAACTATTTTTACGTCGTTTAACTAAAAAATAGTTGAATAATTAAAAAATAGTTCATACCTTTGTAAAAAGGGAGTTTATGAAAAAACTATTAACACATAAAGAAGAAGCCATTATGCAAATATTATGGCGATTGGAAAAAGCTTTTATCAAAGATATTAGAAAAGAAATGGGGAAGGAAGCACCTCCTTATAATACAGTTTCTTCGACGGTTCGAAAACTTGTAAAAGAAGGGATAATAGGATTTGAAGACTTTGGGTCAACCCATCGTTATTTTCCTATACTAAAAAAAGAAGCCTATCGTAAGTCTTATTTTCGACAATTTTTAGAGAACTATTTTGGTGGTTCTCCTGAAAAGGTTTTATCCTATTTTGTCAATGAAGAAAAGGTAAATCCTAAGGAGCTCGATGAACTTTTGAATAAAATTATTGAGAAAGATAAATCACAACACAATGATATATAATCCACAATATTTAATAGAGAGTAGCCTTTGTTTAATTGTATTTTATGCTTTTTACCACATAATATTAAAAAGGGAAACCTTTTTTCAACTAAATCGGGTATACTTGGTATTAGCTCCAATAGTCTCTTTTGGGATTCCATTAATCCATATAAATGCAATAGCTCAGAATTCACCTAAAACATTAGAATATATTGTTCCAACATTGATTCAAATTAACGAAGTAGAATCCTTAGTTTGGCAGCCCCTAACGATTACTCCTAGTGAGTATTTTACAATTGGAGAGTTCTTAATGTTTATTTATTTACTTGGGGTTTTGGTGATGAGTATTAAACTTTTCAGAAGCATTTTTATGGTAGTAAAACAAATTTATATCGCTAAAAAATTAAAGCAAACCAATTTTACCTTACTACACCCTTATGAAGAAATTAAGGGTGCCTCTTTTTTTAATTATATATTTTTAAGTCATAAAATGGATGAAAGCTCTTCCAAAATTATTCTAGAACATGAGCTTGTTCATGCACGCCAATGGCATACTTTAGACATACTCTTATTGGAGTTGTGTATTATTATGCAATGGTATAATCCTTTGATATATCTGTACAAAAATAGCTTGCAAGCAGTACATGAGTATATAGCAGACGATGCAGTCTGTACGAGTTGTTCTCTCACAGACTATGCTAGATTATTGGTACAAGAAAGTAAGGGACAACATTCCAATCGATTGGTCAACACATTTAATTCATTTACTAAAAAAAGATTAGCTATGTTGAGCAAAAAAAAATCAAAAAAATGGAAGCAATTTAAATATCTTTTAAGCTTTCCATTACTAGGAACCTTGATGGTTTTATTTTCTTTTAACTTACTAGATAACATGACAGATAATCCAATTACTGAATTGGATAACTACCTTGAAAAGGTAGCAGAACAACCTCTTGTAAAATTGGATGATGATACTTTTAAATGGGGGAAACTGTTAGTCAATTTTAAACATTTTAATCAAAAAAATGCGATTGAAATGACACCAGAAGAATTTCTAAGTTTGAAGAGTACACAACCAAATTTGGGTCAAGACAAAGTACCTAATTTAGAACTCTTTTGGGTTAGAAAAGGAAGTGATCCTATTTCTTGTGTTAGTCCTACTTGTTTTGATAATCTTATTTCTAAGGTAGAAAAAGGAGATATTTTTTACATTGATAGAATCACGTTGAATGACAAAAAATATCCTGGTTTGGTTATTAAAATTATTTGATGTATTAAAGCCACAATGAGCACCTAGTTTAAAAGCTGTTTCAATTCATTGAAACAGTTTTTTTTATTGTTCGTAAATTTGTTTCTGTCTATAATTGGAATAGACTTTTCTATTAAAAAGTCCATTGTCAATTCTATTGGTAGAAATCGAACAGTTTCTATTAAATCCTCTAGTACTATCATGTTTTTGTTTAAATCAGCATAATAATAAGCTCGTAAAATATTAAAATCTTAGAATATCTATTTGTAAAATAACACTTAACACATTGAGTTTATCAAAATGTATTAAAAATTTAGTGAAATTTTGTCCTTTCACATAATTTATTATCGTCTTATCTTACATAAACTTTAAGAGAGGGAGCCATTCAAAGTAATATTTTAGTACAAACAGACTGTTTTCTAGTAAAAACTTGTAATTTTATTATCGAGACAAGGTAGATAAACTTTTATTTTTATAAAAATAGATGGTCATAAGATCTCATCTATCATTATATAGAAGTACATCTAATTTTATTTCATGATGTTCCCTCTCAAAACCCTATAACTTATTGGCAATCAACAATAGGGTAAACACAAATTTATATTTAACCTAAATGTTATATACTTAATAAAAATAATATAACATACAAATTACAAAACAAATGATTCAACATTTAAATTTATTAAAACTAAACACCATTAAACTTACTTTATTCTGCTTATTGTTTTCATCAACAATATTAGCACAAAATAATGAAGGAGTATTTATTACACCTTATTTTAAAAGTTGTAATTCTGCACGAGCTGGTTTTAAAATGTATGATGGAAATCCATATGGTTATGAAAAAATTTCATTACTTATAAGAGCCACAAATCTTATAGATGGAAGTCCAAGAACTATAGCAACAGGAGCTTTTTGTGGTGATGTGGAAATTATAGGTGTTAATGCTGCAAATGGTGTTTATGGTGTAATTTTTAATACTCCCTATGAATACTTTCGTATACAAGGTGACGAAAAAGCAGGATGTCCTGATATGATTGTGATTTTAGGAGGACAAGTTGAAGATGGGGATGGAGGTGGAAAAGTCTCAGACTCTTTTCCAGCTAAATTAACTATCTTATCTGCTAATTATGGATATGGAAATTCAGATCTTAATACTCAATCAGTAGATAATGATTGTTCTAATCATGAACGACTAGTAAAAGAAAAGATATTAACAGAGGTTTTTCCTAATCCTATTAATGATGTATTAAATATTAAGCTTTCAGAAGATAAAAATCTTCTCATTAAGAATGCTTTGAATAAAACAATGTTACAGACCCGTTTATCTATAGGACAACATCAAGTTGATGTAAGTAAATATACAACAGGAATGTATTTTGTAACACTAATAGGCAAGGAGCAAGATAGAGAAATCTTTAAAATATTAAAATTATAAAGAGCGTCCATCTTTAAATTTTTTAGGAAACTTGTTTTAATAACCAAGAGCGAAAATAGATATTTTTCTCTTGGTTTATTTTTTCTATCAGCTCTTCTAATTTCACATTACGAGAATAACGACTCTTATCCAGAAGACTTACTATACGAGCATAATTAATTATACGTTTTTTTAGAGCAGGTGACATTTCTGTATGTCGGCGAACATAGGCATAAAAGGTATCTAGATAGTTGTGCAGAAATGCTGAATCATTTTGTATGTATAGACAACGAATCGTAATTGTTTTTACAATCAAATCGAAATAATAATGTTTTTTATAGTTAATTTCTCGAAGGTATTCTAATGCTTTGTCACAGTTTGACAAACTACAATAGAGGTAAGCATAAGAAGATAAAGTAATATTATCTTGAAATTCTATAGGCAATTGACTAGAATATTTTTCAATAAAATCTTCAACCCATCCTTGCTTATCTAATTCACAAGCAACCTGTACAAGGTTGTAAAAAATAAAAGGAAGTATATATTTCCCATCGTAGAGGATTTTATGTTCAATCCCAAATGTATAAAAATCAAATAACTCTTGTAAAAGATTGATTTTCCCATTATCTGCTAATGGCATAACATATTGTAAAAAAAGAATAAAAATATTGGACTTTTCAATCTCTCCTAAGGTATTCACTTTCTCAAAAATTAAATGCTTTATTTCAAGATAATCATTAAGGTTAAAAGCATTTTTCTTTGTTAGATATTTTATTAAAAAATTATAAATTGATAGTAGAGGGACATTCTTAAAACGAGGATTATTATCTACCTCCTTTATGATTTCATCAATAAATATTAATTCTCGTTCTTCATTAACTACAGTATTTCTATTGTAAATGATGAGTTGTTCATTCAACTTCGCACTAAAATAAAATAAATCTAAAGAATGATTTTTAATTTCTAGTGTGTCATCAATATTAGTGGATAATTTTTTGGTTTTGGGATGTCGATAAAGCATTGAGTTTAATATGTATTGAAACATATAATAGTTAGTGTCTATCCTTTTAGTTTTAGCATTTTCTCTTTTGATTCCATTAATTTTTTGAAAAAAGAGTTTATCCAATTCTCTAGAAAGAAAAGCTTTGAGATAAAGAACATCTTTGTCGTTTTTTTCTTTCTCTAATTCAAGCCATAGAATATAAGCTTCAACACATTTTGTTAGATGGAATATAGGAGAAGAAAGTTTTTCTTGATTTTTAATTGTTCCATCACCAAATATCTTTTTTGCTAAATATGCTTTCTGGACTTTATACCCTTCAAGTCTTGGGAAGACTTTTTGTAATAAAAGAAATAATTTTACAGCCTCCTCATTTTTATTATGAAAGGGGCTTTTTACAAAAGATTCTAACCTAGAAAATTCTTTTTTATTCAAACTATTTAATAATAAAAACAGTTTGCTCTTTTCCATATACTTGAACAATTTTCCTAAAGTTAAAAAGAATCCTCCATTTTTTATTTTTCCATACTTTTTTTTCATAAAAAAATGAAGTATTCCACAAAGATAAAATCCACACAAATAAATATTAATTCACTTATTAATAATTAATTATAAATATAATTTTAACACCTTTTAATGAAAAAAGCTCAATTTTTGTTCTTTTTGTTTCTTATAACTCTTCAGATATTTACAGTACAATTTAGAAATGCAATTAGATAAACATAAATCTAAAAAAATGGCAAAAAGACAAAATAAAAATAAGTTGAATTTCATGAAAGGGCGTAGGAAATTTTTAACTGGTTCTATTTATTCTGTCCCTTTGCTAGCAGCATTATCTCCTAGTAAACTATTTGGCAGTACACTTGATATTTCTACACCTAAAATAAATGACTTTACAACAACAGGAACATTATTTTATATATGTGAAAGTGGAATATTTGGAATACACAATAAGTTTGTTTTAGGTGTATTAATTGTATCTGATGATATATTAAAAAGTAAATTAGCTGTTACTAGAAGTAAAACAAACTATCGCACAAAATTTTCATACAATAGCACCGATAAGTTTAAATATGATTATGGGGTGAATGCGATCAATAGCTTTATCAATTCATCTTGTAAGTTTATGGCTATGATAGTTGATAAATCTGAGTACTCAAATTTGCAAAGACAACCTAATGGAAATGTTTCAAAGCGACAGATACAAATAAAGAAAATAGATTTATACAAAGAATTATTATCAAGTACTCTTATTCCTGTCCCTAGAGGAAGTATTTATAATGTCATTGTTAAAAGTCAATCTTCTTTTGGTCCAAGAGAGATATTTCAACAAAACTTTCAGCAAGAAACAGGAAAAACATATGTGCCTATTAATGTTGTTGAGGATGATGTCTTACAACTAACTGATTTTTTAACAGGTAATCTATTTGCTGAACACTGGACACGTAATAGTACACAATCTAAAGGAACAGTCAAAAACAAAACAAAACAAAATTTATATAAAATTCTAAAAGATAGATTAGGTGTTCTAAACCTAATAGATGGTTTAAATGGAAAATTTGAGGTTATTTTTAAATAACTACAATATAAAGATATAAACTAAAAGCTCTGTTTAGTTAGGGGCGTATGAATCATACGTGTAACCAACTTGAAACGCACTATGGTGCTTTTAAAAACGAGCTTTTAGTTTTTTTAAAAAAATCAAGTAGAATAAAATTTAAGACTACAAAAAATAATACTAAAAGTCCTGTTTTAGTTAGGGGCGTATGAATCATACGTGTAACCAACTTGAAATACACTATAGTGTTTTTGGAAACAGGCTTTTAGTTTTTAATGATAAGATTATAGTCCATTTCTAGATAAAAATAAAGATTAAAACAATAGAATAGAAATAGTAAGTTTCAGTTTAAGTATTTGAATGCTAAGTGTCAAAGATATATTAGTTTTTGACTAAGTATTTAAATTAGTTTTAGAATGTGAAGTTAATTTTCTAGAAGTAAAAATCCTACTTTTTCTATTGAACAATGGTTCAATAATTGTGATTATCCTTGAACAACACTTTATAGTAGGTTTTTACTTCTTTTTATTCTCCAGATATTTAACAACTTCACAAGCTTGGTAATCATAAATTAGATTTCATACAAAATGATTTGGTGTATAGAGAATACACTATTACAAGGATTACATAATGTAACCATTGTGACCTTAATCCTATGTCATATACTTAAAAAGGTATGTTATGAATATTATACAAAATAGCATTATATACATCGTTTCAATACTGTTTTTAACACAAAACATACAAGCTCAATATATTGTATCTCTTATTGAAGATGTAGATAACAATAGTTATTGTAATGGGACAGTAGAATTAAATGTTGATTCAAGTACTGCTCCACATACATATCTATGGAATACAGGAGCTACAACGAAAGACCTTTTAGGAGTATGTGTAGGGATATATACTGTTACAGTCACAGATGTAAATGGTTGTGAATGGGCATTGGAAGCTACTGTCAATCGTTCAGGATCTTGGTGCAATCTTGATAATGAAGATTTTTTATTTTATAATGGTTATGATTGTACTATAACTTCAGCACCAGAAGGAACATTAGAAGTTCAATTTTTGAATATTGAAAGTCCTATTGAATATATATATGAGTGGTCTAATGGGGCTACAACAAATCCCATAACAGAGTTATCTGTTGGAACATATTCTGTTACCATTATAGATCCATTAGTACCTAATTGTCAAAGAGTACAACATTTTAACGTAAGTGCAAACAATAATTCATCTTGTATTCCTGCACCTGCCCACCCTCATGATACTTATAATAATGAGACGAATAATACTCAAAATCCACCCATAATTGTCAATGAAGTTTCTAGTAGAAAACAAAATTGGGGTGCAAGTAGTATGGATGCAGAGTATATTGAATTGTTAGTTGTTGGTGATGGCACTTGTAATGATGTCGATATACGAGGATTTATCATTGATGATAATAATGGAGATTTTTCTAATCCTAATCTCTTCAAATATCAAACAGGTATCGCTCAAGGACACAATAGATTTAAATACATCGATCGCTGGACAAATGTTCCTTTAGGTTCTAGGATATTACTTTATAATAATTATAATAAAGATCCTTCGATTACTCTCGCAAATGATCCTACTGATGCTAATAATGATAATATCTACATATTGCCAATCAATGATAGTGGAATAGAAGGAGCAGGTTCTAAACCTAGAATAAGTAACGATTCTTATTCAAATGTTGGATATGGTACAGGAAGTTGGGAATATATAAAATTAAGAAACAAGCAAGATGCCGCACAAATTCGTTATCCTGATGGCACCTATTGTCATGGTTTTAGTTATGATATATCTCAAAATAAAATGACAGGAGGACCAGACAACCTAAGAATTCCTCATAGTGGATATGGAAGGGTTTTCTCTTTTAAAGGAGGAGACTATAAAAATATAAATAACTATACTATAACGAGTGTTACTAATGCACAAAGTCAGACACCTGGTTTATCCAATAATACCCAAAATCAGCAATTTACTCAAGATTTATTAAATGAATGTGGTCCAAATAATCCACCAGTTATTATTAATGAGTTTTCAAGTGGAGAAGATGGAACACAACAAGAGTATATAGAACTATTAGTAGTGGGAAATGGCGAAAACTGTGTCTTTGATATGCGAGGATTTATTATTGATGATAATAATGGAGATTATAGCAATCAAATTCAAGGTTCTGGCATATCCGCTGGACATCTAAAATTTCCAAACTACTCCTTTTATAACGATGTGCCAGTAGGTTCTTTGATTGTGATATATAATAATCGAGATAAAAATCCACTTATTGGAGAGCAAGATGTATCTGACAATGATGAAGATGGTGTCTATATTATCTCTAGTGCTTATTTAAAAAGTAATGAATTTGTGCCTTCTTTTATAGAACCTTATGATTATCAATATGGACAGCTCGTTTATGAAAGTCATTCCCTTGCATGGGGCTTTATTGCTGGTTTTAATGACCATGATGCCATACAAGTTCGATATCCCAATGGAGAATATTGTCATGGGATAAGTTATGGTAGTAACAGTACCTACATCAATGGAGGATCAGATGACCTATTGATTCAGGAGGCTAGTAGTAGAAATAAAAACTACTCTTTTACAACTGGTGAAGCTAAAGATAAAAGTAACTTTTTAGTAGGTATGTTTGATCAAGATGAAACACCTGGAACACCTAATAATACTGCTAATTCAAGTTACATTGAGGACTTGAACAATTGCAACAATACTTATACTTTACGTAAAACCCACCTGAATTTCAATATTCCACAACCCCCTCCCAAAATTTTTCCCAATCCATTTACATCTAATATAACAATTGAAATAAACACAACAAATACAAAAGAAGTTATTGAAATCGAGCTAAAGGATATTATAGGAAAAAGTGTTCATCAAAATACAACAATATTAATACGAGGAAAAAACATCCTATCCATAGAGCCTAATAGAAATCTCGCACAAGGAGTGTATTATCTGAGTATCACTTCTAATGGAGAAACCTTGTATAGTGAAAAAGTTATTTGTTTGAAATAAAAATATAAAAATAATCAGTATGAAAAAGACTTATATATTCTCTTTCCTTCTGTATATTGGATCCTATATAACATTAGTTGCGAATCCCTCTCATAATGTTGAAGCTCTTCAACTAGAGACATGGTTAGAAGGACAGGTTATTGGTGGAAATACACTTATGATTTATTTTAATCTATCGGATAGAGAGTTTTCAGAGATAGTGGAAAGTATGAATATCGAAGATATTCAGATTGACTTTTTTTCAAAAAATAAAAATGGAACTTCGTTTGATTTTATTGGAAGTGAACATCTACCTAATGTGGATATTAATTTTGATGTGATCGATTGGTCTTTTCCAATAGAAAATGTAAATACAACAGAGAAAAAATACCTTGCTCAAGTTTTAATTAATGGGGAATTCTGTAAAACTAAATTCGAAATACCCATCGTTACACCTACCTTCTCTCCTGCAAAAGTGAATAGCTTAGGAGATCTACCTCTATTTTCTTGCTCAGAGGATAATGAAGAAACAGATGAAACCAATCTAACACTTGTTAGTCATGTCCCCATTGACCAACTAGCTTGGTTTCAAGGATTTCCTATACTTATTACCAATTGTACAACGAGTTGTGAACCTGATGAAATGAATGGAGAAGGTGTAATTCGACTCCCTTTTTTGACAGGTGTTTCTGTAAAAGTTGTTTTAGATGCGGTGTCTGTTTACAATGGAACATTTGGATATGTTATAAAAATAAATAATGGTGGTTCTATAAGAGCTGTATCAGATAATCCAGGAGTTTATCCAGATTTTTATCCTGTAACAGATACCTATCATTCAAATCAAGAAATATGTATTGTTGATGATGTTGTGCCAGATTATGAAAATGGTGTCGATCCTTTAACAGGATCAAATGATTATGGCTTTGATCCTGAAACAGGTCTACATTATTCTACAAATACAATATACGACCCAAATGGTTATGATGCGAATGGTATTCATAAAGATACAGGTACTCCTTACGCTCCAATAAACGAAGATGGTACTGGAGGCTGTAGTAGAGATGGTTTAACACAAGAAGGGGAACATTGTACAGTAGGATCAGGTGGTTGTTCAGATGCAATAACTTATGCCCAAAGTACTGAAAATCCAGACATCACTCAAATGATTACGGATATAATCAATAATCTCAAAAATGAGTATACCAATAAGATAAATAGTACTAATTTCAGCACCATTCAGGGAGAACTCAATACTCTAATTACATACAATGCACTTGATCAAGAAAGAGCTTTTTTCTTTGGAGAAAATGATATTTTGTTTGATCAAAATATGCATCTACAATTTAATACTAAACCCAAAATACTTACAAATGATGGCTTACTTGAAAGGCAAGAACACATCAAACAAATAGAAGCAAAGCACATTGAGCTTTATAATGCAGATAAGACATTTTATGGAGCTAGTCGGTTTTTAAATGAATTAAATACTATAGATTTATCAGCATTAGAAACCCAGATTAGAGGGCTAATAGCAGGATGGACAACCTATGAATGCTCATTATATCTTAATAATGAAAATGCTACAGAAGGATTCATCAAAAGGTCAATTGGTTTGATTCTTCTTGAAAAAACAGGTCTAGATGTCAGTTATGCCTATAATAAACCCAATCTTTACAAAGAACAACCAAATGAAAGACACTATAAAAAACATCTAGAATCCATTTTTAAAATCGATCATGGACTCAATCAAAGTACAGCGATTGTCTCAACTAACCCTGATTTTGGAATTTATAACGAGAAATATACTCTAGAACAAGCCTCTTTTGATTTCCTACAAGGTGAAAAATATATCAATGGTGTATCAAGAGCATTTTATTTGGAAGAGCTTGCACGACAACAGGCATTACAAGATGAGGAGAGTGAGAGTCTTTTACCTGTAAAGATTCCGACTATCCGAGGGAATAGAACATACAATATATATCTAGATAATATTCAATTTTTATCTGGAGGGTTTGGAGGTACTTTTGATGCCTATATGGTTATAGAAGATCCAGAATCAGGTAGAAAACTCTCTTTCAAAGGAGAACAAATTCCTTTTGGAAATAATGGTTTGTTAGGTGATGTACATAGTTCAAAATTAATCTTAGAGAATGATGTAGAAATCCGCTTGAATAATGCTGCTATGTTAACCTTAACAGCCGCAGATGGATTAAATTTTATAGAATGGGGATGTCAAGGATTTGAAACCGTTAGTATTGATGGAAAAGTTGAATTTTGTAGAGAATTCATTACACCTCTTGATGGAAATTTTCAGCCCCTTTCTGAAGATCAAAGATATTCATTAGACATTAGTGCAAGGATGGACAATTGGTTGGATTTTACAACTACATTTGATAGTCCTAGTCCTTTTGTAGTAACTAAACACGATAATGTAATCTGGGATTTTTCTAATATTGTTTTGGATCTTAGTAGTGAATCTACACCATCATTTCAGCCTGCTAATGGTTATGTGTCTCCCTTTTGGAATGGAAGCACAATGAGTGCTGCTTGGAAAGGATTTTATATAGATAGTATCTTAGCAAAAGTTACAGACTTCAAAGGATTTAATAACAATAGTAGTGGAGACTTAAGCATTAATGGTCAAGATATACTCATTGATAGGAGAGGCTTCACGGGAGGGGTTGCGGTTATCTTGCCCGTAGACAATGAATATGAAGGGAAGGCTGGAAAATGGCCCATTACCATTGAACGCTTTTCTTTTAATATTTTAAACAACAAATTTGCAGGAGGAGGACTAGGTGGAAAGTTGACCATTCCTTTATTAGGAGATGAATCATGGAACTACCAAGCAAGCATCCAAAATGGAAACAGTTATACCTTTTCTGTAGATGTCCCAACAGATCCTCGTCCTTTTGATATTTTCTTAGCGACAATTGACTTGGATAGAAATTGCAAAATTGTAGTAGACAAACAACCAAGTATTGGTTTATTTGCTCATGCTACACTAAATGGAAAACTTTCTTTTAATGCTAACTTACCTCGAAACCTCAAACTTCCCCAACTAAAATTTACAGACTTTACGATCGGTAGTAGGGAAGGTATTGAACTAGGAAAGTGGGAAGTCCTCAACACAAATTCATTAAGTGATTATAGTATTGAGGGATTTGGTTTTGATATTGGCAATATTAGTTTATTTAATAATTCTACTCAACTAGGATTAACCTTTAATGTAAATTATAAACTAACCGCAACAACGGATAAATTAGGGCTTTCTGCTAATGGTGATTTTAAGTTGTCTGTTGACAAAGGTTTGGATAATGATGGTTTTGAAAATTATACTTTTGGGGGAATCTCTCTAGAAGCGGCTAGAATAAATGCTAGTAATTTTCCTGGTGTGGATAGGCTAGATGCAACATTAGAATGGTATGAAGATACTAGTCCAAACTCAAAATGGGGCAAAGGGTTTAGAGGTACTGCCGACTTACAAATTGCTGGTTTTGGAGGCGGTATTGAAGCTATTGGACAATTTGGAACAACCATACACAGTAATGCAACACCATGGGTAGATACCTATAGATACTTTTTTGTAGACGCACTTTGTACATTACCTGAAGCTGTTAATCCAACAGGTGCAACAGGGTTAAAGTTAACTGGTTTTGGAGGGGGGGTCTCTTATAATATGACTAGAACAGCCCCCTCAAATCCCTTTGCAAATGGATTTGTAGATACAACAGAAGACGAATATGGAAATACCGTTGCTCCCTTACCACAAGGTCTAGGTACTTCTATATCAGGAGCTACTTATGAACCTCACAAACCTGCATCATTAGGACTTAGTGCCTCTATATCTCTAGCAACTGTAGATGATTATACCTTCAATGGGGTGGCAACCATGAGTATGACTTTTAAAGACAATAATAATGGTGGCATAGGCTCTTTAGATGTTTTTTCATTATCTGGGGCAGGACAATTTTTACGAGGAAAAGACTTAAGCATTAGTCCAGATTTATCAGGTTTCGATGTTGTTGAGGCGAACCAAACAAAACCTAATAGTATAGATGCACCACTATCTGCTTATGTTGATCTTAGATATGATGTAACCCATAGCGTTTTTGATGGAACATTTACAGCATTTTTAGATTCTCCCTTTTTAAAAGGAACAATGAATGATCATGGAAAATTTGTTGACGCTCATGCACATTTTGAATCGGGTCTTTGGTATACCTATATAGGAACACCCAGTCAACCCGCAGGAATTAGAGCTCAATTGACAGACAATATTGGAGTGAACTTACAGGCTTATTTTATGGTTGGTAATGCTCCTGATATGCCCTCAATGGCATCACTACCTGAAGAGGTAACTTCAATAGCAACAAAAGTAAATAATAATGAAAGTTTCAGAAGAGACGGAAAAGGGATTATTTTCGGAGCTAGAGGAGATGTTAAAGCTAAGGCAGAAGTGTTATTCTTGGATGCAGAAATCAATGGTGGAGTAGGGTATGATGTAATGTTAAAAAGATATGAGGGGTTAATGTGTAATAATAACCCTGTTGGTATAGATGGATGGTATGCCTCTGGTCAAATGTGGGCATATCTTACAGGTGAATTAAAATTGTTTGGTTTAAATATTATTGATGCGGGTTTAGCAGCAGTCTTACAAGCACGATTGCCTAATCCTTTTTGGGCACAGGCAACTGTAGGTGCTTATGCCAAACCTTTTATAGGACCAAAGTTTAAAGTAGATGTAAAAGTACAAGTTGGAGAAGATTGTAGCCTCACTACTGATGATATTAGTGATTTGATTGGTATGGATATTATATCCAATGTTACCCCTAACGATGACGAACAAGATGTTTCAACCTTAAGTGATATAAAAATAACCTATGCTCTACCTATACATGAAGATGTAAGTTATAAAGCATGGAATGGTGAGAATGTCCAGTATTTTATTCAAGTATATAAAAACGATTTAATAGAAAATGGTACATCTATTTATACTGATGGTGCAGTCGATTACGCTTATAACTTATCTATTGATGGCACGCAACAGACGCTCAGACCAAAGCAAGAACTAAAACCGAATACCGAATACCTTATTCAGATAGGTTATAAAGTTTATCAAAAAGATGGTAATGGTTATAAAACATTAATAGAAGATGCAACAGAATCTTTTTCCTTTAGGACTCAATCAAATTTTGAATCAAAAATTGCAACGACTAATGTAAGGAATACATTCCCTATTGATGGTATGTGCAATGTATATAAAGATCAAGAATCCTATTCAAACACCTTAGATGGACATATAAAATTAATAAAAGCACAACCTTATTTATTCTTCAACCTTCCTAGTGGTTACGAAACCAAAGTAAAATTAACAAGTCAAGACGGAGTGATCCAATACTATGACTTTGAGTTGTTACAAGATATGAAAGAAATAAATTTTGCACTCCCAAAAGATCAACTCTTAGAAAACACGATGTATAAATTAGAGTTGGTTCAAGTTCAAACAATTACTTTACCCAATAATGCTAATCCAAATACTGCAAGTTCAGGAACTATAATTGATGATGTCTTTACCTCTCATCCAACCATACCTAGTAACGAAAGTACGCCCATATCACTAACGAGTAATATAGCAGAAAAGTCATTGTATACAATGGTTTTTAGAGTTAGTCAATATGCTACAATAGATGCTAAAATTGCTTCATTACAAAACAGAATTAACACGAGTAGTGATAAAATGAAAGTTGAGCAAATTGAACCCTTTGATGAACTAGAAATCAATGGAAAAGAGGAACACTATGCTCCTTTATTATCACTTAAACCCTTAACAACGAATGATTGGTCAGAAGAAGGTGGCTATGCACACACATTACTTGAGAATTATGATGCACTTTTTAATGAAGATTATGGAATCAATGGTGAAATTTTGTATAAAAATTATTTTATTAAAAATTCTTTTGAAATAAATCCTATATCCCTCATTACACTAGAGGATTTTAATCAGGGTTCGATTAATCCTAGTCCTACAAATATAATTTACTATCAACCTGAGGCAGCCTTATTACAAATTCTCAACACACTAAACCAAAATATTCCTCCTGATGTTTCTTTTGATTGGTTTGATGAGACTAGTGACTTAATTACAGTATATAATGATTGTATAAATGAAAATCTTGATCATCAAGATGCTCCACTTAGTTACCTCTGTACCGTTAGTGGTGCTTTAGGAATAGCCCCTTTACCTACAGATCAACTATTAGGTTATCGAGTGACTTATCGAGGAGACAAATCTGATGAATCCCTATATTTTACAAAACAATAAAATCTAGGAATTACACCTAATATCAGTCACATTCATACGACAAAATTGTATTCATTTTTGGTAAAATCAAATTTGGAAAATTATGCTTATGTTATATAAAATATTATTCTTTATAATTTTTTTAAATTGTCTGTTTAATCTTCAGGTAAATGGTCAAGAAAGATTTCTGAGTCTTGATTCTAGAACTCCATTATCTTCTACAGAGACGCCAACATACTCTAGTACATCAACTGAAAATATCAGTCCTATTTATATTCCTGAATTAGACTCCGATGCTTTAAGAATTAAAGTATTTTATGATGATAATAATATCTACGTAAGATGGGCTTCTTCCAAAACTAATATTTGGAAGAAAGGAAATGAGGTTGGTTATAAACTATCTATCATTTCACTAGATCCTAATAATCATTATGGAAATACGTGGTCAACTTATATTCTACCTATCACTGAAACGGCATGGGATGATGTTATCTATAACAATAATGACTTTGCACAAGTTGCAAAAGGATTGATATATTCTCCCAATAATATTGAAGCACCAATATTAAATGCAAATTCAACCTTAGGTGATTATGTTCAAATGGAAAAATATGAACAGACCAAATTATTCTTTGCTTCATATATTGCAGATCAAGATTTTCAAGTTGCCAAAGGAATGGGACTCGGTTTTCATGCCAATTATCAAGCTCCTATAGCAAGTAAAATACTTTATACAATACAATTAAATACTAATGATCCTGCCTATGAAAATACCCATGCTTATGCCATTATTGATATGAACCAGCCTATTAACTTGCCCCAACCTCAAAACCTCAAAGGGGTTGGTGGAGATAAAACAGCTTCTATCAAATGGAATACACAAGAATGTGGGGAATTTTATACTGCCTATGATATTGAACGTTCAACAGATGGACAAAATTTTACAAAATTAAACAATTTGCCTTTTGTCTTCTTTTCAGATGATCCAAATACAGAAACCGCCCTATATCAGGACACAACACTCATCGATAATAATACAACATATTATTATAAAATTCGGGGAATTAGTCCTTTTGGAGTACAAACACCTGCTTCTGATGTGGTTGAAATACAAGGTGTAGAACCTCGGCTTGATCTAACAATGAGCATTGATAGTATTTATGAAGGTTATGGTCAAATTACACTATACTATAAAATAGATCCTGCACTACAAAATAAAATTGGAAATGTAGGATTCTATAGAGCCGATAAAGTTGATGGTGAATATACATTTATTGGACTCTCATCTAGTAATTCAACGGAAAGAATAGATCCTAATCCATTAACTACAGCATATTATAAAATAATAGCAACAGATTATAATGGTCGTAAATATGTTTCAAACCCTAAATTGGCACAGATAAAAGATAATACTCCACCGAGTATTCCTATAGCATTAACAGGTCAATTTATAACAAAAAATAAAATAGAACTTCAATGGAATCCAAATCAAGAACCCGATTTAAAGGGATATAGAGTTTTTGTTGGAAATCATCGGAATGGGACATTCACTCAAATTACCAAGAAACCTATAAAGACAGAAGCATTCTATTATACAATGTCTCCAAAGCTACATATTGATAGTCTATATTTTAAAATATTTGCGTTAGATTATCGAGAAAATACTTCCGATTTTTCACAAGTCTTTGCCATTAAAACACCTGATAGACTTAGACCATCATCTCCCATATTGTTCAAAACTATCCCTACACCACAAGGCGTACAGATAGGTTGGACATTGAGTGAAAGTGAGGATGTAACGAAACATATACTAGAACGAAAACCAACCAATGCACCTGAGTGGATAGAGGTGGTTCAAGTTAATGTCAATGATGAATCCTCCTTTGAACAAAACCTTGCCCCAAATGAGGTTGTTTCAACCAACTTTATAGATACAACTGTTTTGGAACGTAGAGAATACCAATATAGATTATTGGCATATGACTCGTCTGGAAATGTAGGAAGTTCGGATATTGTAAAAATACGACCTTTTGACTCTGGAAAACGAGGAGATATTTTAAATTTTAATACCGATATTCAATGTGTTCCTAAAGAAATAATTGCTAATCAACCAGCCTTTGATATTCTAGAACGTATTCTTGAGACATATGAAGATCTAGAAACGATAAGTTTCGATTCTTTAGCATTGCTCATTCCTTGGTCTATTATCACATCAAACGAATACAATTCTTTGATAGGACAAGATCCTTATGATATTTATGTCTTTTTATCCAATAAAAAAATGCAAGTCTGGGGCAATAATTTAGTCGCAAGGGTAGAACTTACTTGGGGCTATACTGAAGAAGCCTTTTTACAAGATTTTCAAATCTATAGAAGCCTCAATGGAAGCAACATGATGTTGTACAAAACAGTGTCTATTGAACAATTACCATTCTATCGATACTTAGATGAAGAAGTAGAATCAGGGCAACAATGTTTTTATAAAATTATTGCTAGACATAAAGATGGGGGACTAAGTAGTTTTAGTAAAACGCTTATTGTAAGAGTGCCGTAGGATGATAGACAAAATTAACAAATTGACTAGACAAAAATATTTTGTATGAAAAATTATATCCAACTTATTAAGTATAATTTCTTTATTGTTGTTGTATTATTTTATTGTACAACATTAAATGCACAAGCCTATTCTTGTTATACTGTACTGAAGTCTCATACAGGATATTATCAAGCTTTATATCCTAATAATAGTGAAGAACTTGAACGTATAGCTTGTGATATAGAAGAACTACTTACTACTGATGGACCTAATGATTATATTGCAACTCTTGATGGTTTTAAAGTCTTTAGTGTTGACTATTATCCTGTTCTGAAATCGGTAACTTATGATTATAGTTTTGAACAATTATTTACAAAAGAAATAGAAGTATTAAACCAGTCACAAGTTAACTATTTCCTCATTACTAAATTTCATGATGATAATAATAATATAATCTATAAGACTCATTTAGAATTAGATTGGGAATCCATCCCTTTCAATGAGTTAACTGAAGAAGAAAGAGTAGGTATAAATACTATAGTAGAGAAAGTAATGAATGACAAAATTTCTGAGGAAAACAATATAGAACATAACTATTTAATAGAAAAAACAGGTCTAGAAAAGCTACTATATTTTTTTGATCAAATTATTTATGGTGAATTAGACTTAAGAGAACTCTATTCAACGAATAGTGAAGTTTTGAGATTCGATGATGGTCCTGATTTTTTCTTTGCTAGTGAAACAACTTCAAGAGCAGCAAATTCTTCCTCAACATCAAACAGTAGTTCGGGAAATATTCTTGCCTTAACTCCTGCAGAAGAACTTATTGAACTACCAGAAAATGTAAATGGTAATCTTACAAAAGTAGATTATTATCCTCTGGATTTAGTAGAAAACAATGCTACTGTTCCTAGTTCTTGGCCTAGATGGCCGAAAGGAGCTTTAAGAGCTTTTGAAATATATGATCCTATACAAAGTAAATATATTATACATGTAGGATGGTGGATGCATACTCAATCATGGGTGGATAAAGATGGCAACTTAATAACAATTGAACCTTTTTTTTTAGGATATGCCCCAAGTGTATTAGTTAATGGTTCACTATTTCCTGATGTAAATAATTGGTACAAAATGCCTCCCTCATCTATTACTGTGGGGCAAGTAGTTACAATGTATCCAAAATGGTTTAAAGACAATTCATACGATTTGTGTACAATTTCTACAAATCAAGTTCAACATCAAGTCAAATATATTTATCGAACACCTAATATTATAAGCCTAAATCAAATGAAAAAATATCCAGGAAGGTATATTAAGGATGCTTTTAATTTTATTACAACAAATGAAATAAGTACAACCAATACAGATAATTCCCATTGTATAAAGAGTTTGGTTGATTTAAAAAATAAATTTACTTATCCTGCAAATTTCAGTTTACCTCAAGGTAGTCGGAATATACCTGTTACAGATTTCAATGATTCGGCAAAGACTGTACTAGATGATGCTGGACTTCTTTCAAACACAGAAGTTCAAGAACTACAGTCTACTCTAAATCAAATGTTGGCTCAGACAAATACAATACTAAACGTTCGGACAATCATAACAAATCCTGATACAAAAAAAGATTTCTTAAAAGAAGCCAAAAAACTAAAAGAAGCTTTACCTGATGATAATATACTTATATGGTTTCATTTAAACAATGTGAATAAAGAATTACAATGGGAAGTCATTTTTTCTCAGAGACTTATAGATGATATTTCAAAAGTTAGTGCTGAAAATAATATAGATTATCTTTTATCTATTAACCAAGCTATAAGTAGATTGGTCATTTCAGAAGCGATAATAGATAAGGTTCATATTCAACTATTAGGTGGAGTTATTGGAATGGTTGGAAGCGCACTTAAAGTATTCCAAATTCCTCCTTATGTTTATGATCCTCAAGTAATTGGTTATAGCCCTTACTATCAATATTTTTTCCCACCATCTATATTGACTAGTATTGTTGAAACAATGCTAAATCAACTAAACAACCATATTGATAATGAAAATCTAAGTATTTTAATCACTACAATTACTTTAAATAATGAATTATCAGAAGTTACTTTTGCGGCCTTTTGTGGTTCAATAAACGGATTTTTGAGTGAATTGGGTAGTGCTTTTGAAATGTCTGGATTATTATTAGGAGCTCTAGGTGGTAATTCTGCTGATATTGAAAGGTTAAGAACTATTGGCAATAACATTATACGCCCAGAATTATACTACACATTAGGTAAATCGGTTCTTGAAGAACATCTTACGGCTGCCGATATCGATAATCCTAATGCACCTAAATTATTCTATCTTATTGCAAAAGATATTGTTCATGTTATAGCCGTTGTAGCTCCGTTTACATCTATTGTAAAAGCAGGAAGTATTGTAGCAAAATTTGGTAGCCTAATGAATGCCCCTTCAATCCTTAGTAAAGTATTATCTAAAACAAATATGGCACTAGGAACAATTATTGAAAATAATAAAAAAATAATAACCCTTTCTCAAGCTAAGAGAGGGCTAGATCCTGCTAATTCTACACAACAACAAATATGGGCTTACATTGATAAAACACAGGTTAAACTTACCTCTAAATACTACCTACAAAGTAGCCAGTTACAACAGATTCAACATTCTTATAAAGTGATTCAGACTTTAGATAAGCTTCCTGTTAATAACTTACTTAATCTTGATGATAACAAAGATTATAGAGGTGACTTTAGACTATATTACTATACAGGAGATAATCCCGACCAACCAGAGTTTGTAATAGGAATAGATCAATTATTTACAGATAATGATGTTATTACTAATTTAATAGCAAACTATGAAATTACTAATTTAATGGCACAAGAACTGGCAACAATTCAAGATGCTTACAAACTGAATGAATCTAGTGTTGTAAATTATATAAATTATAAATTGACGCCAGCTCAAAAATTACAATTTTTTGATGACTTGATTTTAGCAAAAACAGGAAATATTAGGATAGACAAAGATCGGGAATTCTTCATAGACAACTTAATATATCTTGATGAATTTTATGTTGAAGCCTGGTCATCCATATCCAATTTAACTCCTAGACTAAGAGCCGACTTCCAATTTGTTAGTCATATACGAGCCCTTAATCAATACATATCAAATCCAATTCCTTTTTTTGATAAAGAAAGTTTAATGACAAAACTTTTCAATTCTTATCCAGCAAAAATTGCTAGTGAATGTATAGCTAAAATTCATTCAATTGATAATCAAGCATCGATGAACATAAATAATAACAATCTAGCTAAATTTAAGACGGCTGTTCATAAGGAAGAACATTTTTTCAGATATAGCTCTGGAGGAGAAAATAATTGGCAAAATAGTTTTATTCCTTATCGATACTATATATTAATGCAGGTTATTGCTAATCCTGCAAGAGCATGGGATATGATTGATAATAATATCCCTGTAGAAAGTTCGTATAGTGACTTTATGGAACTCTTTGAACATCAAAATCCAGAAAACAGTAAATGTTTAAACTGTGAGTTAAGACGAGCTAAAACATTTGAAAAATATATGTCCGCTTCTAATGCTGATAAATGGACTGATTTAAGTCCACAGATTATTCCAAATTCTGATGATAGTTATATGCCTTCCAATATAATGGTTAGGATGTCTGGAATTGAAATCAAGTTCGACTATGTAGCAAAACATACTGATGGCAAAGTTTATTTTTATAATACAGCACTCTTACCAGAAGAATTTATAGCAAATCATCTTAATACTTGGGAAAAAGATATTTCATTAGATGACCACTATATGTCCCAAGAAGGTGTTTCAGCGGATTATCGTTATGTTTCAAAAATAGAAAGTGCCTTCTCTTCAAAAAAAATTATACTAATCCAAAATACATTAGAAATTATGCGAAATGGCGGTTCTACTCCTATTGAATTTCAAGTCAGTCAACATAATTCACTTCAACTTAGCACCATAGGTATTGATATTAATATGGATAACGAATTAGGTAGTTTCCAAAGAATGGACAATTTAACGTTTGGAGGATTTTACCTGATTACGGGACAAGATCCAAGTAGACCTTATATTTTTAAGATTAAACAATACTAAACACAAAAAGGATCTAAATAATTTTCAATAAAAAATTAACCTAATTTATAGAAGTTGTTTAAGAATTACTACTAGTAACGAAAAATAGAGATTTAAAGGAAAATTGAACGCTGTTTTAGAGTGCATAGTTGAGCTATGGACAACAAAAAAGAGGAAAATATTCATTTAAAGATCATTTTATAGCCTAGTAAGTAGTTTTTGAACAACTTCATAATCTAAAAATCTTCAAAATGAATATTTTCACTAGAAACAGTATCCTGTTTACAGCACTAATAACATTAGTTTTATCTTGTCAAAAAGACAATTCTCTAGAAGCCCCAGAAGGATTATCTCAACACAAAATCACTTATCTTTTTAACCATAAAATCTACTCAAAAGATGAAATCAAAGAGACTTTAAATACAAAACAAATTCTATTTGTTGATCTTGAATATCCTAATACTGTTCATGTCTTGAACAATGAATTAGAGCAATATGATATTTTAGAAAAAAATCATCCTGAGTCGAAAGAATGGATCGAAAGGGTTAGAGCTACCTACAGAATCTTGGTAGGGTGGGGGACAGCTAATTTTTATGAATATAAAAATGCAGGAGGTCAATCTATCAGAATTAGGGCAAATGAGATGACTTGTAATGCCTTAATTGATGGTTGTGCCAACTCAAAGGATAATTGGGACAATAGAATATCTTCCTTTTTTCTTCATCCAAAATCCAAAATAGCACTATCCGAACATGAAAATGAACAAGGCCATCTGATTGTCTTCTATAACCTGAGTGATGAATTTCGTTTGATTCCTGATCTTGATGATTATCAAATGACTCCTTCTAAAACTTGGAATAACCAAATCTCTTCTGTAGGGCAACGTTTATAATCTCTTTATATTAAAAATGAGGCTGTCTCAAAAAAGGAACGGCCTCATTTTTTTAACCCAAAAGCATAAAATTCAGGATGGGACTATCCAATAAAGTGTGTATGACACAGTTTAGTGAACAGTCTCCTCTCCAAAAAATACTTCTAGTTATACTATTTCTTTTTCATTCAATGTAATATCCGAAAAGGTTTAATTTTTTTGATGTAGATACGATCTAATATCTCTCCTTTATTTTCATTTTTTAAAATCATATGATTGATAAAAGGGGAGATAAAGTATTATAGTTTCTAAAAGAATTTATCAAAAAGACCCTTTTTTTTCTGTCTTAAATGCATCCTTCCTTTTTCTATATATTTATCTTTTGAACTATTTGAATTAGAGGTTGGAACATGCTCATCAATTTCATCTTGAGTAAAACTGTCTACTTTATGTTCAAAAGTTAGACTGAAACTTGCATCTTCTCTGGTTACAACATGACATGAACCTTCTAAATAAGCACAACCAGCAACTAAATCCCCATCATGAGCAATAACTATATTAAGAATTCCTTCAATTGCTTCCAATACATATGATTGAAAAGGTGCCATATCTACCACATATTCAAATAATCCATCTGTATTAATATCATGTTCTTTAGCATAATCTAGTATTCCTTGAACAAAACCTTTTCCATAGGCTCCTCCCATACTATGTGTAAATACTTTTATCGTTTCTCCTTCTTCTAAGGAATTTATAATATCTGCTGCATCACGATACCCATCAGCTCTGCCTGTTTCCATTCGCAATTCCGCAGGAAAATTTTCACCTCTTGATTCCCAACCACCTATAGAACCATCATAATATATTCTATGTCTATCTCCAACCCTATTCATTATTCTTTCGTCTAATCGTCCATTACCACTACTATCTTTCCAATATGCTCTTGTACCACCATTTGAACCAGTTTGCCCATTTATAAAAATAATTAGTCTTCCATCAGGATCAATGGCATTTGTAGGGGTATTTGCAACATAGGCATAAGGTGTTATTGATAGATATTCTTCAGCTAATGGATCAACTGCATTCCATCTCCCAATAGTTGGATCGTATGATCGAGCGCCATAGTCTAAATACCCTAAATCCAAGTCTATTGTCTCTTCTTTTCCATTATATCCATAATCCTGTTCTATACCCTCTTCTTCCAACCATACTCCTGTCATCTGCATCCCAAATGGATAATAATGGTTCTCTTGTAATACCTCTTCATTGTTTGATACTATCCCATCTTCATTCTTATCCTCTATCACTAATCGTACATTTCCCAAATGGTCTATTATATTATACTGCCATCTCAAGTCTCCATCCTCATACTTTATCCGTCCAGTAGCATGATATACTGCATCTAACTCATCATTCTTTATCTCTACTCCCCTTATATATCGCTTACTCGTCTGCAATACCCCTCCTACTGTTACCTCCTTCCTTAACTTCCGCCCATCTGCTGTCCATAACCACTCTATCTTGTTCTCCTCTCCTCCCTTCAATGCTCGATATGGCTGATTCAAAATATTATACTCAAAGGTAAATCCCTTATTCTTATCTTCTATTATATTCCCATTCGCATCGTAATAATACGTCTGGTCTCCTGCTCCTTCTAAAAATCCCCAACCTGTTGAACTATCTATTCCTGCATTTCCTTCTGGACAATCCTCTGATTGTGCTAGGAAAAAGCCATCCTCGCCATCTGAGCCAAACTCAAAACCACTCTCTAAAGTCACCAATTCATTCGCTCTATATTCTACATTCTTATCACTTGGTACATTCGCATCACTATCCAACTCCTTCTTCGCTGCATAAATTCCCTCTTTTATTACAGGATTCTCTACTCGTAAATAATCTGGACAGTATGGTAATGCACTATCTATCACCTTTATCAATCTATTCGAATTACCATCATTGGCATATCTATACTCTAAGTCATCTATTCGAGTCGCTGTATAACAAGTCCCATTCTTCACTAAACCCTCCCTTGTTAAACTTGTTATATTTCCCCTTACATCATACGCATAACTTGTATTGTATAAACCACTATCTGAATCTGAATCCGTCGAATAGGTAGCACTTTTCAAGCGTTGGGCTTCATCATAATCAAATACATAATACTGTCCCTCTCTTCCTTGTACTTTCCAATGTAATTCAGATATTAAACCATTTGTATAGGAAGTTCCTCCTTTAGTCGGTGTATTATATTTCAATCTTATTGAGAATAGTTCTTGTGATAAAAACTTATCATCTATCGATGGTAAATTTTCTGTTGTACATAATGGATTTAAAGCATAACCAGCCGCCCAACTATTCATCTCTGTTAACCAACCATTTGGATTAAAATCATAAGAATAGGTATATAAACCATTCCCTATTTCCATAGAACGTACTCTATCCAGTTTGTCAAAGGTATTATTACTCAATATCTCCTCTGTCTCATCAAATGGAATTACTCCACCTGAATTATATAACCTTGTATCTGTAGATAGTAAACGTCCTTGTATATCATAATCATGGCTCTCTACTTTTCCAATATAATCTATATCCGATACATTTGTTAAACTTGTTAAGGTCTCTTGTAAGGTAAGCTTATCTGCTGCATTATAGTTATAAGAGACACTACCCTCTATGTAGGTGTAGGCTGTCCCATTTTCTATATCTTTTCGATAATGTGTCTCTAATTCTGGTCTACCATAATTATCAAAGGCATATGTGGTCTCTACTGCTCCTTCTCCTGGTAAATATCCCTCTAGTATACTTACTGTTTTCTTATCCAGTTTCCCTATATAGATAGCTTCATTTTCATGCCCTGTCCCTTTTCCATCATAAAAATTCTCTATCATTAATCCATCAGTATCTAAAATACCTGTAGCTCCTCCTATACCTTGTCTTTTCAATCGACCATAAGGGTCATACTCATAACAGATATATTTATTCGAACCCGCTTTTGATTTCAACAACGCATCCTGCATCCCTATCATCAAATTACGCTCATTGTATACATACACAGTCTCTCCCTTATCTGGTATTTGTTTTCTTATCACATTATCTGCTCCATCGTATTCATACTCATATACCAATTCTGGATAAGGTATCCAG
>JAHDBJ010000020.1:0-52868 GCA_020630435.1 Saprospiraceae bacterium | reverse complement strand
TCATTGATTCCAATAAATCATCATCTGGTCGATAGATTATACTTTTTGTATGATCTTTAAACGTAACTTCTTCTAATTTACCTGTCAAGCTGTAGCTTAGCTCTAAACGGTCATCCCAACCTCGTACAGCAGTCTGAGTTGGCAACATAAATTCTACATTGTACTCTTCTATTGTAGACAATTCTGTCCACAAAGTTTCGTCTTGTATTTGAGCTTGTATAGCAACACTTAATAATAAGAAAATAGAGATATAAAATACAATTATTTTTTTCACTTTTATTATTGTTGGTTAATAAATTGATTGAACATGAGTATGAGTAGCCCCCTTAGTCTCTTTTGCCTGATTTGTACTTTGTATTTCATTATATATTTGATTTACTCGTTCTATAAATGAAGGAGCATTCGTAGTTACCTCTCTGATTTTATCTACTACATCTGTATTATTCATATTTGGAGTCATCATTGAAAGATATTCAAGTACGTGTTCAAGATTATTTTTATTAAGAGGAATTTCTGCTTCTAACTTTCCTTCAATGCCATATTTTCCAACACCTAATTCATAACTTGTACCAATTTTTAAAACTCCACTTATTGACTCTATACCATTTTCATCAACAACAGTCGTTATTTCTAATGCTTTAATATTTCCAACAAGTTTTAATTTTCCATTTTCATGATTATATTCAGCTTGCGCACCAACAGTATTGTTTGAAAGTTTTCCTCCAGAAGTTTTATTCCTTCGTTCGTCTCCTTCTGGAATAGCTTGAATAACTATATTTCCATCTTGAGTAGTTACTGCCTCACCCCCAAAAATAAGTTCTGAATTAGCTTTGAGCATTAATGCTCCACTAGGAGTTTTAGCGGTTGGGCTATCATAAAGAGGTGCTCCTCCTTGGTTTGAATACACAGCAAAAGAGGCAGTTCCTTTCCACTCAAGTGTTCTTATCCTAGTCTTTTTCTGTAATCCCCATAAATCAATATTAGCAACTGGTTCATTTTCTGCATAATTATAAGTACTCACATGAGAAAACTGCTCTGAAATTGGATCCACTCCTGTAAATCTTCCAATGGTGGGGTCATACTGTCTGAAACCAAAATCCAAATAGCCCAAATCCAAGTCTGTTGTCTCTTCCTTTCCGTTGTAACCATAATCCTGTTCTATACCCTCTTCTTCTAACCATACTCCTGTCATCTGCATCCCAAATGGATAATAATGGTTCTCTTGTAGAACTTCAGAATTATTATTGACATATCCACTTCCATCTTTATCCTCTATCACTAGTCTTACATTTCCCAAATGGTCAGTCAAATTGTACTGCCATCTTAAATTATTGTTTTCATACTTTACTCGTCCTGATCCATGATAGATAGCATCCAATCTATCATTTTTAATCTCTATTCCTTTTATATATCGCTTCCTTGTTTCTTCTGCTCCATTTATAGTTACTACCTTCCTTAACTTCCTTCCATCTGCTGTCCACAACCATTCTATTTTGTTCTCCTCTCCTCCTTTCATCGCTTTATATGGCTGATTTAATATATTATACTCAAAGGTAAATCCCTTATTCTTATCTTCTATTATATTTCCATTCACATCATAAAAATAGGTTTGGTCTCCTGCTCCTTCTAAAAAGCCCCAACCTATTGAACTATCTATTCCTGCATTTTCTTCTGGACAATCCTCTGCTTGTGCAAGGAAAAAGCCATACCCTCCATCTGAACCAAACTCAAAACCACTCTCTAAAGTCACCAATTCATTCGCCCTATACTCTACATTCTTATTACTTGGTATATTTGCATTACTCTCTAATGCTATATTCGCTGCATATATCCCTGCTTTTATCAAAGGATTCTCTACTCGTAAATAATCTGGACAGTATGGAATAGCTTCATCTACTATCTTTATCAATCTATTTGTATTTGGTTCATATTCATACGTCAAATCATCTATCCGCATAGGAATATAACATTCCTCTTGTTTCACCAATCCATCTCTTGTTAATGTTTCTATATTCCCCCTCTTATCATAAGTATAACTGGTATTGTACAAGCCACTTGTAGCGTCCGAGTCTGTTGAATAGGTCGCATTCGATAGGCGTTGAGCATTGTCATACTGATAGGTATAATACTGACCTTCTCTTCCTTTGACCTTCCAATGCATCTCTGATATCAGTCCATTTGTCAACACTTGACCTCCTTGTGTGGGGTTATTATATTTTAACTTTAATGAAAATAATCTTACATTCGTATCTGAATTTGTTACTGTTGGCATTGTAGATGTTGTACATGTTGGATTAACTGCACTTCCCCCTGACCATGACCATGGGTTTATGTCTGTTAACCATCCATTAGCATTAAAACTATACTGCATATGATGCAAGTTATCTCCAACAACTCCATACACCACTCTATCTAAGACGTCATAAGTATCATTATTTATTATGCCTTTTGTTTCATCAAATAAGTTTGTATTATTTGGATCTGCTAACCTTAAACTATTTGTTCGTAAGCGACCCTGTAAATCATATGTATTTGTTTCAACTCTTCTTATCGCATTTAGTGTTGAGGTATTCAAAGTAATAACATCCTCTTTTTCCTTTACATTATCTGCCCCATCATAAGTATAATTCGTTTGCCCTTCTACATAGGTATCGGGTATTCCATTCGTTATTTCTTTTCTATACTGTGTCTCCATGTTTATTCGTCCATAGCTATCAAAGGCATAGGTCGTCTGTACATTCTCACTTCCTGGCAAAAATCCTTCTAATATACTTACCACCTTTTTATCCATCTTCCCTTTGTAGATAATATTATTAATGTTACCTGTCCCTTCTCCATCATAAAAATTTTCTATCATTACTCGATTATCGTCTATCACTCCTGTTCCATCTCCTATCCCCTGTCTCTTCAATCTCCCATAAGAATCGTATTCATAACACATATAATCATTGGTTGATAGTTCCGATTCCAACAAAGGTTCTTGCATTGTTATCATCAAATTTCTTTCATTATAATTATAGTCTGTCACCCCTTTATCGGGTATCTTCTTACTCAATATATTATCTGCTCCATCGTATTCATACTCATATACCAATTCTGGATAAGGTATCCAGCCACTTGAATTATTCCCACTCTCTAAACCTCCAGGAGGGGTGATTCGCTTTACACGTCCCTTCTTATCGTAATCATAAAATTGGTCTCGGATACTTGATAATAATGATGAACCTTCCTTTTGTTTTCGCTCCATTATCAAGCGTCCTAAATCATCTGTATATTTACTAACTGAATATCCTTCTGGGTCAGTAATCGTCGTTTTCAATAATGAATTAGGTGTATAAGTATAATTTGTAGTTGGATTTGCTTCATAACTATACCTTGTTACAAAACCCATAGCATCAGTCTTCGTTTCAACACGATTTAATGCATCTTTATAATAGTCTGTAGTAAATGTGTGTCCTAATGCATTTGTCTGAGACTCTTCTCTACCCATTTCATCATAAGTAATAGATAGTGTTACATCACTCCCATCTTGGGTATGTCCTTCTAAGACTGTTGAAACTGTCCGTCCTAAACCATCAAAGTTCTCTTTGACTATATTTTCTACTTCTATAGCATTAGTAACCGTATTTTTAAAGGAACTAGTTGTCTTAATATAGTTTGGCTGATAGCCATATTCTATTGCTGTAGTCACTTTACCATTTCTTCTACTAATATAATCTAATCGTAACTGACTATCATAGTCATATGTCGTAATCTGCCCGTCTACGTCAGTCATTGATTCCAATAAATCATCATCTGGTCGATAGATTATACTTTTTGTATGATCCTTAAACGTAACTTCTTCTAATTTACCTGTCAAGCTATAGCTTAGCTCTAAACGGTCATCCCAACCTCGTACAGCAGTTTGAGTTGGTAACATAAATTCTACATTGTACTCTTCTATTGTAGACAATTCTGTCCACAAAGCTTCATCTTGTATTTGAGCTTGTATATTAACACAAATACATATTAATATATATAATATAATTATTTTTTTCATTTTTTTGAAATTGTTAATCTGCTATGATTCAACTGAGATGCCAAATCACTACATATTTTATTAATGAATTCAGATTTATATTCTAAATATTAATCGGTTGGATTACCATAATATTTTTCAGTAGAAGATGGTAATAAATAAGTATCATTAGATGAACCTGTTAAAACACCATCACTATTATACCAATTCCAAATCGTTCTAGTCCCATCAACTTTCTCTAAATCTATTTCTGCACATCCACCATTCCAAAAACTAGTAGGGCAATAGAATACCTCTGTAGATTTGGTTAAATTAATTAGATTTAATGCTTCAAATCGATCCAATTTATCATCATCAGATTCTTCAAAAGTATATCTATAAAGTGTTTTATAATAATCATGTTTAGAGTTAAGTTTAGTCTCTGATTCTAACAAATTCATATCATTATATTCATAGAAAACATTTTTTGTAATACTTCCATTTGGATTATTAGCTGCATCAGGCGTATACTCTGTTCGGACTCTTACTGGTTTTTTGACATAAATATTTGTATAGTAAGCTGCTCCAGTATATACGTAATTGTCAGGATCCACATATTTTTGATTATAGGCATTTGCTTGTATATTTTTAAGTTGTAATACATTATTGACTGAAGATAAGTCTTCATATTCTGTTAATTGATGAAACACTAAATCTCCAGTTTCATTATAAATATATCTATGTCTTTCTAATCCTCTTTCTAGAGAGCGTGACTCAAGTGGTGTATATGCTGATGTATTAATATTGATAGTTGATTGATAGTTTGCATCATTTTTATCAGAATAATCAGTAGTATAATTTGTGAAAATATAATAAATTCTGCCATTGTCTGATAGGTATTCTGTAACATTTGAATAGGATACAAATGAACCATGCGTAAAACTTGCTTGTTTTAAACTTCTTGTGGTAAAAACATCATATTCTATATACGAATTGCTTGAGTTATCATTTATGTTATCTAAATTATCCCTCATCTTCAAATTATCCCACCAATATTGAAAATCATGTCCTGATACACCATTACCGTATGAATAAGTTTTAGTAATAATATCATCATCATTACCATTTTTAGGATCATCCTCCATCATGGCTATTCTTAAACCACCTCCTTTCGTTAAAGGAACAGTAGATAAACTTATATCACCTGTAGTTTCACTTCTAACTACTTTTTCAGTAAATTCATTTGGCTCCCACTCAAACCTTGTTTCTCCTCCTGTTGCATATGTAATGGTTGTTAAAACACCTAATAGGCTGCAATCATTTGCAATTTTAGTGTTTTTGTAATATGCAAAATCAGCGTCTGTATAATCACTTAAATCTCCAAATTCTGTAGCAGGAATAGGTGATTCTATATTATTAAAATACCCCCAATGATCTGTCCTATCGTTTAAATCATTAAGATATGGGAAGTCACTAATTATTTCTCCATTACAATTAATATTTAAATTATAATCAAAATCGTATTTGAGATAATCTGCTGTTCCGTCTTTGGAAATATCATATACAGTTAGCAATCTTAATCTTGTGTCATTATGATCTGTATTATAGGCAAAGGTATACTTGTCAATTAATTTTTGTTCACCATTGGATTTCTTAAAAAACACATTAATTTCGTCCAATTTAAATGCATCTGGTTCCATATTCATCAGATTATAATTCCCATTGACATAATGATGACTAGATGTTTCTATTGAAGTTCTAAATAATCCTGTATATATATATTCATCTTCAAAAAACCATTTCCAATCATATGGTTGTTGAATGGTGCTTTTTTCAAATTCTACCATATAATTGTCTGTTTCAATGCTTGCTAGATAAGGTGCTAGTAGCCAATTACCAGAATGTTTTAAATTAGTATTTTCATCTATTATACCATTAATATTGTCTTTTTCTAAGGATACCCCCCAATGAATTACCACATCAGAATGTCTACCATAAGTATAATTTACTTCCTTTTCTGTTAAAGGTTCAACAACCTTTACTAAATACCAAGTAGTATGATGAGCTGAAGTAGGATCATCATATTCTAAAGATTTGCTAAATTCAACTGCATTATGGTGACCTATTATTTGACCATTATCAATAAATCTACCAAAATAATACTTATAACCATTTGGTAATGTTACTTCAAATCCATTAATAAACGTTCTATTACATATTTTCCAGTCATTACCATCTCCTGCTCCAAAAAGTTTTCTAAAATGCATAGTGAATTTTTTATCTATTAATGAACTATGAACATCATGGCATTCATTATGGTATCTATCTATAGTAGCTTTGATTTTAACACCAGGATCTCCTTGTACAATCCACTTTGTTTCTAGATCTTCTTGAACTATTTCAGAATGACTGAAATAAAATTTGGCGAAATAACCATCAATATTAATGATGAATTCGTCTCTTTCTAAATCATCTAATGGTTCATAAGTAGCTTTAGCATCTCTATTAGCAGCATCTCTTACTTTTTCTTTACTAGCCCAATCGTTAGGAGTTAACTTATCATAATTATAAAAAAATCCTGGATAGAAATTTCCTTGATTATCATTCCCCTTTTTAAGCGTATAACTTTTTTCATCAGGTTGTCCCTTAACTATTCTTGTAATATAATTTGTATTACTCAATGACCAACCTTGTCCTAACCAACCTACCTTTTGTTCTTGCTTTAAACCTGTAGTACTATAATTAAGACTAATAGGAATTTTCAAATTATGATCTTTTACAGTAGTAAGGGGTAAACTAATTTGTGGTGTACCTGTTGATAAATTGATAGGTATCCCTCCATAACTTCCTAGAGATGCTGTATTAGCACTAGGAGTTGTAAATTCTGATAAAGGGTTTTGAGCTTCGGTTATACCAAGTCCCATTATCATAAAACAGATTATATAAATTATCTTTTTCATTATTATTAATGTTATTTTATTTTATCAAATTTATAATATACTTTATCCATTAGGATCTAAGAATGCACTTATAAATGAAGACACTGTAGCATCAAACATTCTATCTTTTATTAATTCATCAACAGTATCAATCCCTCTGGTAGCATCAGCACTATTTTCAGGAGAAGGAAGCAGTGATGCATTATTAGTTCCATTACGATCTTCTATACCATTTTCTACATGTCTCTTTTGAGAGTTTATAAATACATAAACATCAATCACAGTATCTATGGCACCTGATGCTATGCCCTTCAAAAACTGTTTATGACTAGGACGTGGGTAGAAAACTATCGTAAATCCAAAAGGTGATTTAGATGTTAATTTAATATTATCAATTCCAATATTTACAAAACTTTTCAACAAACCTCCTGCAAATCCTTTAAGTAAATCTGTCTTCCAAAGGCCGAGTTCACGGTATGATTTCTTATGCTCTCCAAATATTGAGTTTTTACCAACAAATGCTGCTGAAATTATTGTATTTTGAGCCCAACCAGAAGCCACTCTCTTTAATAAACTTGACCCTGAATAATTCAAAAATGGAATTCCCCCATAAGGTTTAAAATTTGGAGTTTTCTTTAGAACATTAGCCTTCATTGTAAGAAATGAAGCATCTGTTGGTATTCCATTCATAGCCATACCTAAGCCAGCAGTTATTAATCCTGATATCGCCCCACTAGCTAATGCTCGAAGAAAATCCCCACCATAATAATCATGGTCACTTAATACCGATACTTTAAATATGTACGCTCCTCCAGAAACAGCTGCACCAATAACCGCTGCTTTTAAAAGTTTTATAGCAATAACTCCAAATACTGCTGGAGGTAGATCTCCATCAGGATCAGTGATTGAGATTGGATTATTATTCATACCCACATAAGGAGACAAATCATATAAGTTAACCGCTTTAGGATCGACTTGCATCCACCTTCCAATAGTAGGATCGTAGCTTCTATAAGTCGTCAAATCAATTGCTAAATCCAAGTCATCTATACGTTCTAGTTTAGAGTTAAACAAATACCTTTGACTTACTTTATTATTTTTCACCCAAGGCCCTGTTTTCAACATACCAAATGCGTAATAATGGTTTTCACTTAGTACTTCACTTGTTTGTGTAGGATCATTTGTAATACGGATATGACCATCATTGTCTAAATCAGAGAATGTTAGTACTACGTTTCCTAGATTATCTTTTAAGAAATATTCCCACTGTTTTGCATCATTATCTAATGTCACTATCCTTCCTTGCGGATGACGAATAAAAGATACTGTACCATCAAGTAACTCCATATTTGGCAAATAATCTCTTCTATAAGATTCTCCACTTGGAAGTGTCGTAATTTGTGCTAACTTTTTACCAGAACCTGAATAAATCCATTCTATTTTAGTATCAGGTTGTCCCACTTTATACGCTAAAATAGGAAGACCATAGTGATTATATTCAAACACAAATCCTTTATTAGGAGCATAGGTCATATTCCCTTTTTCATCGTAGGTATAATCACCAGTATCACCTAAAGCTTTGTTAAATCCGTACTGTTTTATTGTTGCAGCATTATCTGTAGGGCAATTTCCTATTGTTGCTAGAAATTGGGATTGAATATTACTTTGGTAAGAAAAACCAGCATTCATTTCAACGAGTTCTCCTGCTACAAAACTAGTATTGGTGCCATTAATATTAGCATCACTATCTACTTTAATATTTGCACCATATACACCATCACTCTGTACTAATGGGACACTCAAATAATCTTGACATCTTGTCAATGGGGAAACAGCATCTCTTACTCTTTTTAATTTATTGCTACCTGTATAATACTCATAACTAAGATCATCTATTAAGACTGACTCATAACATACTCCATTTCCAACTAATCCCTTTCTTGTAATAGACTCAATATTTCCAAGTTTATCTTTGTATGTTATATGAGTATCATATAAATTATCATTTGTTAATACTGAAGTTAGTCTTTTATAACCATCATAAGAATATGTATCTGTCATCTTCTCTCTGCCTAGTATTTGAGCATGTTTGATAGACACTAAACCATTCTTTTTAGAGACAGGAGAATTTACTTCATAAAATAACTTTTGTGCATATAATGGGGTAGTAGAACTTGCATTAATATTAAAAATATCACTAGTTGTTCCACAAATTGGTAGTGCAACTCCCGAATCATTAATACTAGAACTATTTATACCCGTTAATAAGCCAGCTTCATTATAGGTATAGATTCTATTTTGTAAACCACCAATATTTTTATTTACGATCTGATCTATTAAAGAATAATCAAATTCTGAAATCGTTTTTTCTTCACCATTAACTGAAAATTTATGGCTTTTAGGTCTATTCACATGATCAAAGTCAAAAGTTTCTACAATGGTTACTCCATTTTCAACTTTCGTAGATGTTCGTACATTTTTAGCAGCGTCATGTGTATAAGAATAGTCAAATGGTTGACCTAGATGGTTTGTCCCATAACTACGGATTAAATCACCATCTTGTAAATCATACTCATAATGAGTCGTAATAATATTATCTCCAATATCATTTCCATTCATTACTCTATTCCGAGATGTAATCAACTTTCCTTTATAAATAGTACTTGGTAAATCATCAACTGGTTGATAAATAAACTCTTCAAGCCACTGATCATTTAATATTACCCCCTCTCCATCTTGAATTTCTCCTATTCCATACCTTATTTTTCGCCCATGTTCATCATACTCAGTAATATAAAATAAGCCTGAATTATCATCACTCATTCCAACAAGTTGCCCTTTCGAATTATAGAAATATTCTTCATAGGCTTTGTCTGGTACTTTTTTAGTTACGACTTTATTAAACCCATTATAAGTAAATGTAAAAATCATATCATTATCATATCCTAATAAAGGAGCACCATCAGGTATGATACTAGTCACTCTTCCTTTGACATCATAGTTAAATTTAGTTGTAGCCAAATCTCCTTCTACCCCCTTCTGTTTAAATATTTCTTTACCAAACTTATCTTGAAATGTAATTTCTTTCTCTCCATCAGGATTAGTCATTGTCTTTTTAATCAATGGCTCATAAGTAGTTGCATAACCATTAATATGACTACTATCATCCAGTCCATATTCATATGTTTTTTTCCAGCCTAGAGGGTTTGTTTCTTCTTTGATTCTTGCTAATGGGTTAGGATAGTATTCATAAGTAATAACATCCCCTAAAGGATTCGTAATACTTTCTAATCTTCCTATTTCATCATAAGCATAATAAGTATTCGCATCTGTATTTCCATCATTCGAATTACCCACTTGTGTTACCTGTAATGTTTTACCATCTGAATTGAAATATTCTTGTTTTTCTATTGACATAGATGTACCCCCAAAATCAGGGAAGGTGATGGTAGTTATCTTATTCATTCCTGCATTACATGTACCAAAGTTATTTATGTTATAAGAATATTCTTTTTCGACTCCTCTTTGATTATCTATTTCTTTCTTCAACATTCTGTAATTATTATTCACTACATCATTTGAAGAATAGTATTCGTACGAAACTGAAGTACCATCATGATTGGTTACTCTTTTTAAATCACCTGTAGTATCCCAATAAAGGTAGCTTTTGGTATAAGTACTTGTTATTTCTCCTGGCGTTACTAGTGCTTTAGTATGTAATTTTCCATTACTAGATCCTCCTTGATAGTATGTAAAATACTCATCTACATCTTTATCTATTACATCTATAACTTTGGGCTTGTCCTTATGGAAAGTATCATACTCTTTTATTCTAGATAATTCCACCCAATTTTCTTCACTATAAATAGTACCATCTCCTAAATTATCTTTTATATATGCCCAAGTGCTTTCCATTCTTACAAAAGGAGTAATATAATTGACTGGTATTCCTTCTTCTGTATAAAAACTAAATTCATACTTATCCCCACTTAACATTTGAAAATTAGAGAAATTAAAATTACCAGATGCCTCAGAAATTGATATTGGTAAACTTATAATATTTTTATCTTCAAACCACTGCTGTATTTGTGGATCTTCATATCTATCACTAAAGACTATTACTCTAGTACGTATTCCAAATTCATCATTAATTGAAGTTCCAGTTAATCTTAGATAATCATCATAAGTATAGAGTTCAGTTTTAGCTAAAGTTTTATTTCCATCATGTAATGTTGTTGTTTTGGAAACAGGTAAATAACTACCATGAAATATCTCATATAGCGTTCCTTGTACCTCTTTATAATTATATGTAACAGGATTGCCAATTCTAAAACTCTGAAGTGCTTTAGTAGAAACTCCAGAACGTTCATATTCATAAGATTCTTCCTCTAAAGTCTCTCCATCTTCATTTTTAACAATCTTTCGTGAAACTAATCCTCTTCCAACATGATTACTTTCATAAGGTGTATGAACGCTAACCATACCAGATATGGCATGAAGATAGCTATTGTCAGGTGTGTCATCATAATTGGTAAATTCATATTCTGTATGTCCATTATTTGGTAAGATAACCTTTACATTAGAATAGCCTATTTCAAATACATCATCTCTAAACCCTGAAGCACTACTGGTCACATATTCAAAAAACCAAAAGTCAAAAGGAGCAATAATAGCACTACCTGAAACACCTCGTCCAATTTTCAGATTTTTGTGGCGATAATATTCTAGGGGATGATGATTCAAAAATCCACCTTCATACTCAAATTCAGTTACTTGAGGAGGAGAGGAATTACACTTTGAGTCTTTAGTTATACTTTTTATTCTTAGCCCTCCTCCTTTAAACTTGTTATCTGAAGTAATATGAGCATCTAATACCCATTGATAAGCTGTATTCAAAGTACTCCAAGGATAAGCATTTTGTGTAAGATCTGCTATACTTGTTGAAGATATTGGCGTATGAGGATAAGGATTCTGAGTCCAGAATCGTCTGTACATTTTAGTTGCTTGGTGATTTTCCCATTCATAGGATACTTCTGAATGATCTGGGTAAATAATGCTTTCTAATATTCCATGCTTTGCCTTATCACTAGGTGTTTTTCTACTTAAGACATAATCATAATGATCATCATCAAAAATATTTCCAAATATTAAATTGAGACTATTGGTATAATAAGGTAAACCATTATGATATCCCCAATGATCTGTACCTATAGAGCCATTACTACCCGCTACTTCTTCTGGAGCAAAGTAAAAATAATTAAATATATATGGATTATAACCTTTCCGATTTACTTGGTCTAACGTTAGTTTATCTGCTTGATATGAATACTGAAAATTATATGTATCAATCTCTCCTCCTGTGTGCCTGTTTTTAATGACAATTTTATTGAGTTGATTATTTGCTTTTAATGGAATAGGTTCATCTTTCCATTGTAAGTCAGCACCATAAAAAAATGGTGTCCCTGTAATAAAATTAACACCAAAATGACTTTCAAAATCACTTTTACTTGGATTATAATATTCTTGATGATTGATATGTACATCACCAACTTCAAAATTTATTTCATAATTTTGAGTGGTAATATTTGTTAACTTAACATTTTCTATTGCTCTAAAAGTATACCCATCTGCATCAGGTAGAGAAAAATGACCATCCATAAGTTGCGCTATCCATTCTAAAAAACCATTAATTGTATTAAGAAAAGCACCCTGATCTTTTTCCCAATACCTATACCATCTATGTTTTGTAATTTCATGCCCATCTTTTTCATATTCAAAAACTGCATTATTTTCATTATATGGTTCAACTATTGCTGTTAAGTGCCATGATATAAAAGGATCAAATGGAGAACGTTCAATAAAACTAACATTCTTTGAACAAGCATCTATACTTCCATTATTAAGTCCTGGATGATTATAATTACCAAAATAATACATCATTCCATTCTCTGTTGTAACTTTAAATCCTTGTAAACTATAAGAGTTATAAAACCTATAGTTAAAGCATAAATGAAGATCTTGCCACTTAGTCATATGTGTATATGGTTGAGCAATTCTAGAATAAAAATAGCCAGGGTCTTGTTCATGATAATCAGAATATTCACTAGGATTTGATACTGAATAATTCCCATATCTTTCAACTTTCACTCCTGGTCTCCCTTGTACATGAAACGCTCCATCTTCTCCAAGATAAAATTCAGCAGATAGTCCTGGTACATTTATATAAAAGGCATCTGGTTCTAAGTCAACATTTTCATTATCACCATCCATATTCTCAGCTAATATGTCTTTTAAATCACTAATGTTATCTGTATCAATTTTATCATAATTATAAAAAAAGCCTACTTTTTTTTCTACATTACATGGATTAGGATGACATAGTGGATCTACATGATTTGGAGACGTAGCATAATCTTCAAAAACACTTTGACAATCGTCCTGATGAAATCCAGATGGAGGAGTCGAGATCTCATACCAAAAGCTTCTCTCATCAGGAATACCTTTAATCATTCTAGTAATACTATTAGAAGAACCTAAAGACCAACCTGCTCCTACCCAGTCTGGTCGACTCTCAACTTTTACTCCTTCAGAAGAGTAATGAAGATTTAGTGGAATATCAATACCTTCATCAGAAACTGTGGCAATAGGAATGGTAATGTCTGGTTGTCCTTGATATAATCCAGAGATACTAGCTTCACTCATCGCCCCAAGATTATTATTAATGTTATTATTAACATTTTGTGCATCTACACTAATACTAAGTAGTAAAAATAATATTAGAGTTAAATATTTAATGTTCATGAAAATATTATTTTAAATATTAGAATTTTATCAAATCGTTGTTAAATCCTATTGATTAAACATAGATTGTCCTTTGCTTTTATAAAGCAATTCACATAGATAATAGGATTAAATTTTTCTTCTTGGGGGAAAAAAAGTAGGGCTACAATATTGTAGCCCCAAGGGCTTTATTGCTACTACATCTACTGTGACGTTAAAATGCCCTTTATCATGAGACTATAATTACTACAATCGTTGAATAACAATTTCATGGTTTTTAATCAATTCTCCATCCTGCTCTACTCTTACAATATATGTTCCTGCTGCTAAGTGTCCTGTCTTAACAACATTCATTGTCTCCTCTGAATGTGTAGTAGAAAGGATACGACCTTGCATATCAATAACGTGGATACTGTATTCTCCTTCTATACCTTTTGTTTCTACTACAACTTGATCAGTTGCTGGGTTGGGATAAACTAATGTTCCTCTATCTTCTGTAATTCTTTCTTTGGACATATACAATACATCCGCACTTTCACTTATACAGTCTGTACAATTATCAATCGCTTGTACTTGAGCCTGTAATATTTCAATTTTCTTTTCTAAAGCTTTATAAGTCTCTAACATTTCAGTTTGTGCAGCTATTGTTTTTTCTAAAGTTGATTTTAATGATTTATTTTCTCTTATAATCACCTCATTTTTTGCTGTTAATTCTTTATGTGCTTCTACTAAAATTGGAATAACCCCATTATAGTTAATTGCAAGATATTTATCATCTTCCATATTTATCTTTCCATCAGTAGTAGATTTAATATATGGTATTTCATATACTAAGTCGGGTAATACTTTTTTGACATCCTGTGCTATAAATCCATAATGTAGCTTTTCAGCATTTGCAGATCTTTGATTAGTGTCAGATTTTAGTTTATAACTAGTACCATCTAATTTTTGAATTATTGATGAAGCATCTTCAAGGTTATTAATTTCTTTCTTAAATCGTCTATCTGATCCCAAAAGGCTTGCTCCATTTAAATTTACAGAATGACCTGAAAAATACGCTGCATAACCTTCTGCTTCATTTGGGATACATTCTGCCAAAACACCTATTTGTGTTCCTCCCAAAGTAGTATTAAAACCTGATTCACGGGTCACAACTCCAGTAACTGCAATATTGAATTGATTATGAGCATTTACACGTATTTCATTGTAAGTCCCAAAAGATACTCCATCCATATTACTATTTGTAACTCTATTATATGCTCCAAAAGATGTCCCCGCTCTACGATTTATATTCGATAAAGTTAATAAATTTTGCGTTCCATATATAGTACCAGAATTACCTACTGTCCCTATAACATTTCTTATTCCAATAGCACTTTTTGTATGATTTCTTGAAGGTTGGAGATTCTGGTCAATACCAAAAAAATTATCTGAAGTACTATTATTTGTTAAAGTATTTTTAATTATCGCAGTCCAACCATTTGAAGTGATATTATTTTCTATAGCTATCCCTCCATGAGAATCTGATACAATATCATTTTCTAAACCACGCCATCCACCATCGGTAGCTCTCATATAGTTTTTAAAACCTATTTTATAACCTCTTCCATTAATTACATTTACAACTCCAAATTTATGGTTATTTAATTGGTTGTTTTTATCTTGAAATTCATTCCTTAAACCATAAATGGAAGCTGTATTTCCACTTTGATTACATTGAAACAAATTATTCATCCCATAAATATTTGCTAAACCTTCACTAAGAAAATCATTCTTAATCCCCATAACCTCTTTATTTGCAGTTGTTCCTATATGTTCAAGATTCTGATGTATCCCATAAATTTTACCCACACCCTCAACAATATTATTTTCTACTCCAATAGCAAAATTATTCCAATCATTACCCTTTTGAGTAATACTATTTGTTAAACCTATCTTATTACTTTTACCCTTACTTGTAATAATGTTTTTCACCGCTGTTTGCTCATTTTTTGTATTAATATCAAGAAAGTTTGTCATCCCTGTTTTAGACTCATTTTCTGAATAACTGTAGGATGAACCAGAAGGTGGTTCATAGGTTAATTTATTATATATCCCATGATTGAATGAACTACCTGGTAATATCTCATTGTGAATAAATAGAGAAACTGAATCTGTAGTTTCTTTATCAGGATCATTAATCCCCACATTGTTGTATTCGTTCACCGTCAACTGTGCTGAGGATTGGTATGTTAAAAAACTCATACAAATAATAAAGCATGAGATTTTTTGAATAGTTTTAATATTCATAATATAATTTATTATCGTTTTAAAAAATAATTTAATTTTGTTCTAACCACGTAGAGTTTTTATTTTTGAAAAATTAAATACTATGACTGGGAAGAATTGAATTACACTTCAAATATCAGTGTATTTATAAGGAAGATAAAAGACATTTTTTTTGCAAATTCAAACATATAACTATATTAAATAATGTTTTAAATACTGCAAATCAGTTGACGATCAAAAAATGTTATTTTTCAAAGATGGTCTTAAAATCAAAAAGTCAATTTATAATATTCTTTATTGGGTAGGTATTTTCAAAGTTTATTAAATACAGACTTTTATAATGATGATGAACATCATTATAAAGTTTGCAATTCTTACGTTTTTACTACACTTATTTTTTAGTAGTGATAAGTATTTTAAATTGGTGAGTAATAATTAAATCAAAAGTCATTTAATTATTTAGATTTTCTAGGAATTTAGAATGCCTCATAAATTTAATTATGTTAAGTAATGATTTTATGCCATCATCCCCCCATCTACTGGCATCGCATGACCTGTTACAAAACTAGCTTTCTCTGAACAAAGCCACAACATTGCATTTGCGGTTTCTTCTGCTTCCCCAAAACGTTTCATAGGAATTCCTAATTTTAATTTTTCAGATAAACCTTCTGAAATCATATCCATCATCTTTGGATCAAATAAAGGTGTTACTGTAAATACTGGACAAACTGCATTAACACGAATATTCTTCTTAGCATATTCCATTGCTGCAGTTTTAGTCATCCCTATTACAGCATGTTTACTAGCAGTATATGCTAAACTGTTTGGTAAGCCTCTCAATCCTGCAACCGAAGATGTATTAAGAATCACTCCCCCACCCTGTTTAAGCATTTGTTGAATCTGAAATTTCATACCATAAAAAACTCCTGAAGTATTAATCGACATCACTTTATCCCAATTCTCTATTGTGGCATCTCCCGTTTTAGATAGATTCCCTGCTATTCCTGCATTGTTAATTGCAATATCTAATCTCCCATACTGCTTCACGGTTTCAAGTACCATTTTTTCTACTGCTGTATAATCTGCAACATCCGTTTTTATAAAAAAACTCTGCCCTCCTTCGTTCATAATTTGTGTTACTGTTTCATTTCCTCCTTCTTCATTAATATCTGCAACTACAACAATTCCACCTTCTCTAGCAAAAGCCAATGCTGCTACTCTTCCAATACCCGAACTTGCTCCTGTGATCAATACTACTTTATCTTGAAATTCCATTTTTATCTTTTTAATTAGTGTCTGAATAGCGTAAAAATATCATTAATATTTAGCATTCAAAATTACAGTTCATGCTTCTCATTCAAAAGTTTAGAATAATCCATACTTTTTTTTAACTTGATGGCAATCCTTAATCAAATTTTTTCTAAAATGGAATATACTTCTTTCAAAATAGATATTGAAAATCATGTCGCCCTAGTACAATTTAATCGCCCTGAAAAAGCTAATTCACTACACCTTAAAGCTTGGGAAGAAATGCAGGATATTTTCGAATCATTACATGAAAATACTGAGGTTCGTGTTATCGTATTAACAGGTGAAGGAAAGAATTTTTGTGCAGGCATTGATTTAGAAACTTTAATGAATATCCAAAGTTTTACAACTATTCCTTGTGAAGGACGAAAACGAGAAGCACTCAGAAAGTTTATCTTCAAACTTCAAAATACCATTAATGCTATTGAAAAATGTCGTAAACCAGTTCTAGCAGCAATTCATAGAGCTTGTATTGGAGGTGGTTTGGATATTGTTGCTGCTTGTGATATGCGTTATTGTACCGAAGATGCTTACTTTTCCATAAAGGAAATAGATCTTGGTTTGGTTGCTGACTTAGGTTCTTTACAGCGTCTTCCAACAGTCCTTCCCACTGGTATGGTTGCAGAAATGGCGTATACTGGTCGTAAAGTATTTGGCCCAGAAGCAACTCGTATTGGTTTAAGTAATCAATGTTTTACCAACAAAAAAGAAATGATGGAACATACCATGAATATTGCAAATATGATTGCTTCAAAATCTCCTTTATGCATCAGAGGTATAAAAGAGGTACTTTTGTATAAAAGAGATCATACAGTACAAGATGCTCTTGATTATATGGTTTCTTGGAATGCCTCCATGTTAATGTCTAATGATTTGATGGAAGCATTCCAAGCAAATCTTCAAAAACGAAAAGCCATATTTGAAGGATAATTTCACAAACAAGCCAGTTTTTCAATTTTACCCGTGTAAAATTGAAAAACTGATAATATATCCTTAAAGTGGTCAAATTTGACCACTTTAAATTTTTAGAGTAAATTTAAAGCAGTTTGTATTGATTTAAGCTTTGATTTGTACTGTTTGTCTAATGTCTTAAATCTAGTGGCAAATGACTTTTTAATAATATTTCGATAAGCAGCATTAAATATCGGATCAGTTAAATTTTCAGTATCTGATAACTCTGCTTTGTAATGAGAAAATCTGTTTTGTTTAGTCAGTTGAAGTATTTCTTCTTCTTTCTCTGGCATTTCAATAAAAATTGCAGCAATTATAGCATCTTCCTTTTGTCTCAATTCTTGATGCAACTGTTTTTTTTGTACTTCAAGTTCCCTTCTTCTTCTGTCTGCTTGTTCTTGTTTTTCTTTCTTGGCACTAACTTTATTTTTCTCATTCTCAATAGGATCAAACAACGTTTTTTGTCGAGCCATCGCCACAATATATCCTGCTACATTTTGAATGTCCTCTCCTTTTTCTAGTCTATTTAGAGTATAGGTAATAGCTCGACTTATTTGTGTCTCTGAATAATCTTCCATCATTTTTTTGAACACAGAAACTTCTATCCAATGACTTACCTTTGGATAATAAACACTAAAAAATTCTGATTCTTCCTGAACTATCCCTTCTTCTTTATCTTTTACTCCCCCTTCTAAATCTATATAGGTTGCTTTAAAATTCTTAGCGATACGAAATCGTAGTTTTACAATTTTCCCTCCCCTACCCTTTACAGCAGTATAATCAAAAACTATATCTGTATGCTTCTTAAATTGTTTTTGTGCTGGAGATAAAATTCGTTGCTTAATATTTCCAAACTTGTAAGATGGTGGAATTTGTAAAATCTGCATAAATTCTTTTAAGTCTATATCTATACTCTTACCCCCTTTATATTCTTCTGATTTTAACAACTCATACAACTGAAAAATATATGGACTCCTAAGTTTGAGAATATTATAAAACTTATAAACTGTAAAATGTTCCCCTAATTTTAACATTAGTGGTTTTAAGTCCTTATCAAATCTTAGTTCAATAAACTCTCCTTCATCAATGTTTTCTTCATTGGGAACATCTGACATTGAAATTAAATTATAACGCCTTACTCTTTTCTTACCTTTACTATCCTGATAAGGAATCTTTATAATTTTAGCATGAAGTTTCTCAGGTATGTTTTTTAATTCATCATATAAATTATTCGATCTTGTTTCAAATAGGTCTAATAAATCTTTTATTCTAAAACGATATGTCTGAAAATCGTCATCTTCTTTCTTGACATGAGATGCTAGTAAAGCAAAAACACGTAATTCCCATAGTGAAAAATCCTTTTTATTACGAATTAGATCATTTGCTTGAACAACAGTATAGTTTTTAATATTCTTTTTTGTAGCCATTTCTCAAGAATAGTAATTATCAATAAGAATAAATTGTAATAATACAAAAAGATAACGGTACTAGCAAGTATGTTATAGCTTAATCCCAAAAGTGTTACACTTGAATCCCAAAAATGTTATAGCTCTCCCAAAAATGTTACAGATTGGTCCTAAAAGTGTTATATTCCAATCCCAAAAGTGTTACACTTGAATCCCAAAAATGTTATAACTCTTCCCAAAAATGTTATAGATATCCTCTCAAGTATTTTATTATCAAGAAGTTAAAGGCTTTAAATAACAAAATAAAAGAATAATAAAATAAATAAACAATAAAAGTAATATCAACTATTGCACCATAGTTCACCTAATCAAAAATACAATCAATCTAAATTTTGTGAAGCTATAGGCATTTGTTGTTTTCTTTTTTATAGTTAAAATTGGCTTTTGAAAATAAAAAGACATCTTTAACCTACAGTTTTAAATTTAATGTATACACTCATTGAGTCTTGTCTATTAAAAAAGCTTTTGGTAAATAAATGAAAATAGGAATTTTCCCAAAAGTGTTATAGCAATTGTATAGACACTGCCCTTTTTTTTTGAAAACTTCCCAAAAGTGTTATAGCTTATTCAATTATCTCCCAAAGGTGTTATAGCTTAATCCCAAAAGTGTTATAATGTTTTATATGCTATCCTTTTTTTATTAGTTTTTAGATTAGACTGTAAACATTCTGATTTAAAAGTTTACAAAGTAGCCTTTTAAAATTTATCACGTGAAAAACTTAAAAATTGAAAAACTGTTCACGTGTGAAATTGGGAAAATATGATTATCTTTGTGCTTTAAGTTATATACACTTAACTAAAGTGAAATGACATTCCTTTTTAAGCTAAAAAATAGCCTATTTAAGCTACTTTTTGCTAAAAGCTGAATATGTGTCTATCTTTTAAGAATAAATATAGCTTAGAGCCATTTTTAATATTATTATACAATAAGTGTTTTTAGTTTTACACGTGTAAAATTGAAAAATTGAAAAATTGAAAATATGAGTTTAATTATTTCCTTTGGAAATTTAAAAGGTGGTGTTGGAAAAACCTGTCTTACTTGTATGTGTGCAAACGCACTTTCACAAACGCCCTTTAATTATAAAGTACTTGTAATTGATACAGATTATCAAAAATCTATTATGAATGAACGGTTGGATAATTTAGAAGACTTTAATGGAATTATTCCTTATGATGTATTAGCTTATAACATTGAAACGTTACAACAAAAAATTTCAAAATTAGATACTGAATACGATTTTATATTTATAGATGTACCTGGAAAGTTAGATACAAATATATCATTTGAAGAGCAAGAAGTCACTAGAGTTTTGCAATATGTAGACTATTTATTCCTTCCATTTATTAGTGGTTCGTTTGCCTTAGATGCATCCATTCAATATTTGCAGTATTTATTACAAGTAAGAGCAACAAGAAGTGATAGTCCGAGACCACTCAATATAGTAGGACTGATAAATAAGTATCGAAGTCGTTCTAGGAGAAATCAACATTTGTTATTGGAAGTTGATACTATTAAAAAAGCAACAGGAATAGAGTTTTTAAAAAATAGATTAGGAGACTTATCTCTTTTTGCGGATGTAGATACATTGACAAGTTATTATCAAGAAGATACAACAGACAATGCTAAAATTAATTTTATGGTATTTCTAAATGAATTTATTAAAACCTTGACAAATGGCTAAATCAAGAAAAATAAAAGCTTTGGGAAAACTAGGAGCAAAAGTTCCTTTACCTAGCCCTGAAGAAGTTGAAAAACGCATCTTAAAAACAAATGTAACTCCTCCTAAAATTGAATCAAATCAAAAACCTGGGCAAGAAAAGAGCAAGGGGGGACGCAAACCTTTAGAGGTCAAAAGAGTTGCATTAACCACATCTTTAACAGAATCGAACAAAACGAAACTTCGCATTTTAGCAGCTCAAAGAGGAAAACGTTTGTCAGATGTATTGAATGATATATTAGAAAATTATTTTAAAAATATTGAATAGTGCCTTTTTTGTTTTTCAATTTTTCACGTGGAAAATTGAAAAATTTGATAAGTTTTAATAAAAGTGATATTATAATTCAGTATATCTTAGTATATAGTATGGCAAAAAATAAAAAAATTAATGTTCAAACGACTCAAGTAAGCATTTCTTCTCATAAAGGTGAGGACTACATCTGTATTACAGATATGGCAAAAGCAAAAACAGATGGTGTAAGAGCTGCGGATGTTATTAAAAACTGGATAAGAACAAGAACGACCCTAGAATTTTTGGGTGCTTGGGAAAGAATTTATAATCCAACTTTTAAAGTGGTCGAATTTGACCACTTTAAAAGTCAGGCGGGTCTTCCCACCTTTGTATTAAGTCCAACACAGTGGGTAGAGAAAACAAATGCTATTGGTATCTTTGCGAAAAAGGGTCGATATGGAGGGACTTATGCTCACAGAGATATTGCCTTTGAATTTGGTTCAGCGATTAGTCCTGAGTTTAAATTATACCTCATCAAAGAATTTCAACGATTAAAAAGTGAAGAGAGTGAACAAAAAGAATTAACTTGGAATTTACAACGAACCTTAGCAAAAATAAATTACACCATTCATACAGATGCCATTAAAGCAAATTTAATTCCACCAGAACTTTCTAAAAAACAACAATCTTATATATTTGCTTCAGAAGCAGATTTGTTGAATGTGGCATTATTTGGAATGACAGCAGCAGAGTGGCGACAAATGTATCCTGAGGTAAAAGGCAATATAAGAGATCATGCCACTTTAGAGCAATTAGTTGTATTATCTAACCTAGAAAGTATAAATGCCTTATTAATAGGACAGGGGATTTCTAATCAAGAACGATTACTGCAATTGAATGAAATTGCAATCTCTCAAATACAATCACTATTGCATCATGTTGTAATTAAAAAAATAGAATAGATTTTTCTGATAAAACTTTAATAAAAATGATAGACCGCCCTACTCAAGTCCGTAAAGGAGAAGAATTGGATTTAAAACGTTTGGAAGTATTCTTACATACACATTTAAAAGATGCTTCAGGAACATTAAATGTGTTACAATTTCCAAATGGTTTTTCCAATCTTACGTATATGATAGAGCTAGGAGATAAATCGTTTGTTCTTAGACGTCCACCGTTTGGTGCAAAAGTTAAATCTGGACATGATATGGGGCGAGAATATCGAATTCTATCAGGTTTAGTAAAAGCATATCCAAAAGTTCCTCAACCCATAATCTATACAGAAGATGAAGAAATAATAGGGACTCCATTTTATATCATGGAAAAAGTTGAAGGCGTGATTTTAAGGGCGAAGATGCCTAAAGAAATGATTCCAGAGCCAGCAAAAATGCGAAAGATCGCAGAAAGTCTAGTCGATACTTTTGTAGAATTACATGAGGTTGATTATGAATCTGTAGGACTAGGAGATATTGGTCGTCCTGAAGGCTATATTCAAAGACAAATAGAAGGATGGACAAGAAGGTATATGGCTGTTAAAACAGATGAAATAGCCGAAATTGAAAAGGTAGCCAAATGGTTACAGGATAATATGCCAAAGGATAACACAAAAACACTTATCCATAACGATTTCAAATATGATAATTTAGTATTAGATTCTAATGATTGGACAAAAATTAAGACGGTGTTGGATTGGGAAATGGCAACGATAGGGCATCCACTAATGGACTTAGGTACAAGTATTGGGTATTGGATGAACCATAATGATCCTGATTTTATGAAACAGATGGGACTTAACCCTACGACTCTTCCTGGAAATCCTACTAGAGAGGAAATTGTCCAACACTATGCCCAAAAGAGTGGGAGAGAGGTTGGTGATTTTGTCTTTTATTATGTCTATGGTTTGTTTAAAATAGCTGTCATTGTTCAACAAATTTACTATCGTTATAAAAAAGGACTTACTCAAGATGAACGATTCAAGAACCTCAATTTTGTGGTACAAGGTTGTGGGAATATTGCACAAAGGGCTATTGAATTACAACGATTGGATAATTTATTTTAAATAGATATTAGGATCAATAAGATCTGTACAAATTTTAGCTGCAAGGTCACAATGTAATGTTGTTGTGTCATATAAATTGATATTGGGAACATCTGTTTGATGAATCAACATTTTGATTTCGGTACAACCTAATATAACACCTTCAGCACCTCGTTCTTCTAGATGTTGAATGACTTTGATAAAATAGTTTTTGGAAGATAATAAGAATTGATGATTTGTCATCTCATCCCAAATAATTCGATTTATTTCTTGTTTTTCTTCTTCAAGTGGACTAATTAAACTAATCCCATATTGTGAAAATGATTTTTTATAAAAATCATCCGTCATAACAGTATATGTTCCTAATATCCCAATGTTTTTCTTCTTATCCTTTTTTATTTCTTGAGCAGTAGTTTCAAAAATATCAATAAAAGGGATAGAAATAGTAGATTTTATCTGGTCACGTACTCGATGCATTGTATTTGTTCCTAAAAAAATACAAGAAGCTCCTGCTAATTCTAGTTGTCGAGCTTTAGTTCCTAAATACATTCCTGCTTCATCCCACAAATCATTACGTACAAAATATTCAATATTGGCAAAATTGACACTACTTATTAAGATCTCAGCAATAGTATATCCACCTCTAATTTCCTTTACTTTTTGATTGATGAGCTTATAATATTCACCAGTAGCAGCAGAACTCATTCCACCAAGTATTCCTATTGTATGAAGTTTTTCAATATTCATCTATCATTTTTTTACAAAAAGTAGTACAAGATTAAATGATTTAATTATTTGTTTTTTAAAACATTAAATAAATAAATAATTATAATGTTTAATAACTTTTTAAGAAATGATCAAAATGTAATCTTTATAAGAATGAGTTTTTGTTATTTCTAAACATAAGTATTTGTAATCTATTTATTTAGATATATTATTTTAATTAAAATAATTCAATTTTTTTAGAAATTGTCGTTTCATTCTTTTTTAATCTGTAAGATATTGCAATTGTCTTTTGATACTAACTATTGTTTTACAAATTGAAACAAACCGAACAATCAAAAGAGTAGATAACATACATTTTATTCACTTAAAAATATCAAAAATATGTCTTTAAAGATTAAAAAACAGCATCAAAAAATATTTTTATTACTACTTGGATGCTTTTGGATTTTTCATTCTTATCAAAAAGAAGAAATTGACCTTACGACAGGTTTGGCATTTACAAACATTGCTCATTAGCACCTATTGCTTTAGGTTAATCAATCTTATGAGAAAGTCAAATAATAGACTAATCGTAAAGATAGTAGAGCATTTTTTAAATAATACTTATCTAGAGGTTTAAAACAATAAAATTTAACATAACAGTTTTGGAATTATACAATGTATATAAGGACGTTTTATGTCTTTGATATACCCAGAACACCTTATCTTTTTTATTAACACATTTAAAAAAAATATCATGAAAAAAATCAAAAAATTTGTTTTTACAAAATCAGTAGAACTTAACAAAATTGAGAAAAAATCTATCATTGGAGGAAAAAATGGTACAGAATTACCTCCTCCTATTATTGCAGAAATTGGAGTGATGACAGTTGATGATTCAGTAGGGCCGACACTTGATTAATCTGAATTCTAACAGTTGATGAAATTTAATTTTAGAGGAGTCGGATTGTAGTTCAAGACCAATCGCTAGTAGTAATAGAACTATGATCTCTCCTCTATAATTTTATGGAATAGGTGAAAACATCTATGAAACATTGAAGCTGTTCAAAAATAGCTTATGGGCTACTGAAAAAGCCTTTTTACTTCAATTCTTGCATTTTCATTGCTCAACAGCGAATTATAGAACAACTTCATTATTAAAGAACACTTAAAATTTAAAAATGAAAAAAATATTAATATACAACAGTTTAATTTGCTGTTTAATGTTCTTTGGGTTTTTAGCAAAAGGACAAGGAACTGGTGATTTACAATTTTCAATCATAGGAGATGATTCAGCAACTATAAACTGTGAAAAAGACTTTTATGCAACAATTGCAGGTGGAGTACCACCATATCAAGTTCAATGGACTATTGATGTGGGAGGATACTATATTATAAATAAAGAATATGAATCAAATGATGATATTCTCACCTTGACGTATGATTTTGTTGTCACCTTTGCATATCAAGCCCCATATAATGTTCGTTTAAGAGTTATAGATAGTGAGGGTAAAATAGGAACCGCTTCTCATACGGTCAATCTATTTAGAGATGAAACAACTTTTATAGAGCCTATGCCAGGGGTACAAGGAGAATTGTTTTGGGGAGAAGCAGAAAAACTAAGTCCTGTGTTAAAACCAATACCTGGTCAAGCTGCTGCAACAACATGGGCTTGTTGTGGTACAGTTAATTATACAGGTACAGTTAGTGTACAATACAGTACAGGAGTATCTCTTGGAGCAGATATTCAATTAATAAGAGATTATATTAATTTAAATGCTTCTTGTGAATATACAACAACAACAGGTGTAGAATATAGTGTAGATCATCCTTGTGAACCAGCAGGAGGAGGAGTTTGTAAGGAAGCAATTTATAGACCATTTCAACAATATTGTCAAAAAGTTAGAATTACAAGAGATTGTAATGGAAATGAGGAGCGTGAAGTCCTTGAAGAAAATATATTATTGACACTTGCGATTGGTCCTGATTGTAGAGTTGTAGAAAGTACAATTAATGCTCCATATCCTTGTGAAGATAAAAACTATAGATTTTTAGGAGATATTAAAACCACACCTTCTAAATTTGGGTCAGAAGGAAGCATTACTTTAGTCATGGATGAATCTACTAGAAGTAGACAAATGGAATATACTTGGAGAGGACCAGGTCGATTTGTGTCTAAATCAAAAGATTTAAAATACCTTAAATCTGGACAATATTGTGTCACGATTTCAGATGGTTGTTGTGAAGAGGAAATTTGTATTACTATTCCTGATATTAATCCTGATTGTAAATTAACAATTGACAAGGAAATTGAATCTCCAAGTTGTTTTGGAAAAGATGATGGAAAAATAAAAATAGGTATTAATGGAGGTATAGCACCATATCAAATTTTATGGTCAAATGGTAGTCAATCCACTACACTAGAAAATCTTGAAGCAGGAGTATATAATGTCTTAATTGTGAGTTCAGATGGTTGTATTACAAGTCATAATATAACAGTTGATTCCCCCAAACCCGATTTTGAAATTTATGGAAATACAAAACCGTCTTGTTTTACAGAAAATAAAGGGTCAATATACGTTTTTCCATACCCATATAATGGGCAACAATTTACTTATGAATGGTCGAATGGTGAAACAGGTAATTCAATTGATGGATTATATGCGGGAGAGTATTGTGTGACTGTTACAGATGGAAATGGCTGTAGTAATCATAAATGTTTCTCTGTAGAAAATAGTGATATTATAGCGAATAGTACTGTTGAACAGGGCTGTGGTGACGAAAAAGGACAGATTTCATTAAATCCTTCTGGAGGAGTTGCACCTTATACTTTTTCTTGGGATAATGGCGAGACAGGGGCAACAATTTCAGAATTAGGAGAAGGACAATATTGTGTAACGATTACAGATGCCAATGGTTGTACAATTGAAGAGTGTTTTTATATTTTTAATTTAGAAGGGGTGAAAATTACAGGAAAACCACTTAATGTATGTAGTGGTGATGATGCAAGGATAGTAATCAATATTGCATCAGGAATAGGGCCTTTTACGATTGAGTGGGATAATGACGTTACTTCTACATTCAATCCTTTATTGGAAGATAAACCAGAAGGATTAGATAATCTAGCTCCTGGTAGTTATTGTGTGGTTGTTACAGATGCCAATGGTTGTACTGATGAAGAATGTTTTCAAGTTAGTCACAATTTACCTGAGATTAAAGTAGATGATTTTAACAATGTTGAATATTGTGAAAATTTTGTAACAGGCTGTATAGGAAATATTGATATTAGTATGCAAGGGGGAGTGCCACCATACACTTATACTTGGACGGGACCAAATGGTTTTACAGCTTCAACTCAAGATATTAATCAATTATGTGTTGCTGGTGATTATGTCTTGAATGTGGTAGACTCAAAGGGTTGTACAACTAGTCGTACTGTTCCCATCTGTTGTTGTACGGCTACTCCTGAAACTTCAAATAATACCAGTACTTTTTGTACACCTGATGGATATGTACAGAATATGGTAGTACTAGGAGATGTAACACCTATATATGTTACTGGTGCAAATAATGGGTCAATTGATTTAACAGTAACAGGGAGTTTGGAATATTATAATTATTCATGGACAGGACCAAATGGTTTTACCTCTGAAGATGAAGATATTGATAATTTAGCTCCTGGAACGTATTGTGTTTTTGTTAAAGATGGATGTGATTCAAAAACAAGGTGTTTTGAGGTAGTGGATTGCTCTCTAGTAACTATTTCTATAAATGGTACAACTACACCAACTTGTAATGGTTTCAACTCAGGGTCAATAAGTCTATCTGTTCAAGGAGGTAAGGCACCCTATACCTACGACTGGAATGGAAATGCGACAGGAAGTTCTATAGATAATCTTTATCCAGGAAATTATACTGTAACAGTCTATGATGCAAATAAATGCTATTCAACAGCTACTTTTACAGTAGCGAATATAGGAGATCCGCTTGTTATTAATGAAACAACAAATGGAAATTGTTATCGTAGATTGGTTTGTGGAGATGAAGAAAGAATTATTCATGGAAACATACAAAAATTTTATAATTATCCTTTTAATTGTCTAAGGTATGACGAAATATGTATTATCCAAGGCGAACAATTTTTTATAGGAACATTTGAGGACGAACCTGAAAAGGTATTGGATAAAGATAATTGTATTTACACCTATAAATGTCCAAATAATGGTCAGGTTATAGAAACACATGAAGGATATACAATAGAAGAAGATGATATAGTTCCTCTTAATAATTGTACAGACTGTTTTGAATGTCGTAAAAAATTTATCTGTGTTTTTCCAACATTGAATAATTTACAAGTAGAAGTGGATGATATTTTAAATGGTGCTCCTACAGTCTCAGGACCGACTAATGACTCAGGATGTGAATCAGGAACTTCATCAGTATTTACTTGTGGTTCAGTATCAGAGACAGTATGTCATCCTGTTGAAGAAGATGATGGTAGTGGTAAAACAAGTCCAAGATGTAGTGGAAATAGCGATTTGATTCGTATTGAATGGGATCCAATAGAATCTGTTTCGAGTTATGCTTATACTATATATAAACATAAAGGAGACTGTGATTCAGAAAAGGAGAGTATTCTTACAGGACGTACAGATAATATACAGATTGATGTTCGTAAAGCACTATTTGAAGGAGGAAGTGGTAGTGTAAGAATTTGCTATTCTAAAAATAAAACAATTCAATGTATAGAAGGGTGTTTAGATTGTTTGGAAAAGACATGTATTGAAAAACTAGGGGAAGATTTGTATATGAGTATTTATGATTTATATGATCTATCAGGGATGGATGAAGTTTTGAATAAACTTAACAAAGATGCGCTTTATTATATAGCAAATTATTTGAAAAAAGAAGGGACGGATAATTATTTTAATAATTATACACAGCACTCATATATAGATTATTTAAAATCTTTAGATTTAGAGAATAGCCTTTTTGAAAAATCGCTGTCCATAATACAGTGGAAGGTTTTGTTAAAAGCATTGGTTTTAAATGATTTGTTGGAGGTGACTACTTACAAGATTTTAATTAAAACGATTACGAAAGAACAAGAAAATATCTGTACTTGTATAGATGGTAAGAAGATTAACTGGGAAAATTTAATTAACACCAATCTTTATCAACCAATGGTAGATTTAATTCGAGTTGGAGGAGCTACAAAATGGCAAAAATTTCTAAATGAATTATCCAATTACAATGCTATCTCTGGTATTAGTTTGAATATATATCCTAGTAAAAAAATGAATATATTTATTAATACATTAAAAACAATGGGATATGAGGTTAATCAGAGATTACTTCTTCAACATAAGTATAATCAAGAAGATTGGTTTAATGTATTTTCTAAGTATTATTTAGAGGGTAAAGAAGCAGCAAGTTATTATGTCTATGTCAAGAATATAGTTTCTTTGTGTGAAAGTGTAGTAAGTCCTAGTTTACGTACAACAATTCAATCAATAGATGAATTTAAGGTGTACCCAAATCCATTTAATGAGAATATTACTATAGATTTTTATGTAGAAAAAGAAGATAACTTTACTATTGAAATATTGAATACATTAGGACAACAGATTCATATTCAAGAAAACAAAACATTTAAAGGAAATAATCAAATTATAATTGAGTTGAATCAAATTCCAAAAGGACTATATATACTGAAAATTAGAAATAAGGAAGGTATAAAGTATAGTCATAAAATGATAAAGTCTTAATTTTTAAAAGACTTATTCGATAAGTGTTTAAATGTTTGTGTATTTTAGAGAACTGCCATTAATTGGTAGTTCTCTTTTTTTATCAAAAATTAAAAATCTTTCATCTAAAAAATTAACATTCGTTAAACTTTTTGAATAAGTTGTATTAATAAAGGCAACTATTCTTAGTTTAAGAGGATTTAACATAAGTATAAGTAAAGAATAGTTAATTTTTTTGTTTTGAGCCAGTAATACAATAGATTTACTCAATGGAAAAAAGCAAATTAATCCAACTTTTTAAGAGCCTAACCAAGAAGGAATTTAATGAATTTGAATACTTTGTAAAATGTCCTTGCCACAATAAAGATAAGGATGCTATCAAAATATATTTATACCTTAAACGTTACTACCCAAAATTTGAAAGTCAACGATTACAAAAAGAGAAAATTGCTAAATTTATATACGGTAAAGAAGATTCGAAACATATTACCAAATTGAAATACCCAATGTCTAATTTGACCAAATGTGTAGAGGCTTATATTTTATGGAAAGCAGTAGAAGATGACCAATATAATAGTGCGTTGATAAATCTAGAAGCCTATCAAAAACGAGGTCTAGATCACTATTTTTTCAATAAAGTGGAAACAGTAAAAAAGAAATTTGATAAGGAATTTAAAATAGATATTAATCATTATTTGTTACAATATCGACTTCATTCGTTGCTTTATAGACATTCAAAAACATCCAGATTATATGGTAAACAAAATTCTATACTTAAAGAAAAAAATGATTATTTGGATCTTTTTATTATAAGCGCAAAACTCAATGAAAAGTTAATCATTCTGAATCGAAATTTTATTGAACAGGAAGAAAGGGACTTGTTATTAATTGAGAATATTATTTATGAAGCAGCACATCAGTCAAAATTTTCTGAAAATCCTTTATTTAGTGCCTATCTATTTTTTATTAAATATTTTAATGATAAAGGGGTTTTTAATAGAGAGGATTATGATAAAGTGAAACACTATATATTTAAAAAATTCTCAATATTAGGTAAAAACGAAGGTACTAATGTGTTTATATTGTTATTGCAATACACACAACAATTACATGAGAAGGGAACTAAGGATTTAGCTAGAGAATATTTTGAAATTTGTTGTTTTGGAATAGAGAATAAAATTCTATACTTCAATGGTCATATATTACCCTTTATATTTTTATCTACAGTTCAAGCGGCATGTGCTTTAGATGAACAAGATTGGGTAAAACAGTTTATGGAAAAGTATATTGGTGATTTGCCTAATAATGATCAACACAATATCGAACTACTTTCAAATGCATACCTACAATTAAGTCTTAAAAAATATGACTTAGTATTAGAATTTCTGAGGCAGGTTGATTATCAAAAAAATTATCATTATGATATTATTATGAAAGTTCTAACAATTATGTGTTTTTATGAAAATAAGGAGTATGTTTTGTTGAAAAATTTTTTAGATACCTTTTATGCTTATATACATAGACATAAAGAAATGTCTAACCAACTCAAGGAAAAATTGATAAATTTTATTCGGTTTGTAACAATTCTAGAGAAAAATATATATAACAAGAAAATGAATCAAAAAGAGCTTCAAAAAAAACTAAGCCAAATCGAGAATGTTTACGCTCGGATTTGGCTTAGAAAAAGAATCCTATTGTTTTAAGATTTTATGAACTACAACTTTTTTATTAGACTGTATGATAGATAAAAAATAAATGCCTTTAGGCAAATATTCTACAGATATTTGTTGATTACCTTTATCTAGCTCTTTTGTCATTACTACCTTTCCTACAGCATCTTTTATTATTATACTGCTTTGTGCATTTAAGCTGATATTCATCATATCTATAAAAGGATTAGGGTGTACAGTATTTTTAGATATATAATTAATTCTATTATTAATAACATCATTATTTTCGTTAGGCCAATAACAAGTAAGATAACCATTAGTAACTGTTCCAGTTGTGTATATTGGACTTGAAAAACTAACACTAAGAATAGTCATATTAACAAAAAAATCCCCTATTTCATGTTCCTCTCTTTTAAGTGCTCCAATAGAGACAATCATATCTGTATGTAATGGATCAGCTTGTTGTATTTCCTCTTTTCGTTGAGAGATAGGTCTATGGTATTCTTCTACAATATCAGCTTGATATAAACCTCCTTTTTTTTTACTTAAATAGATAGTATAGCCAATTCCAGGATATACACCACTATAATCAAGTTCATCCATATAAGGAGAATTAGAATTAATGTTGAATAGAATAGTACAATCTGTTACAGAAGATATGTAGAACCCAAAAGGAATAATAGGGCTTTGACAAGAGCCATAGAAATTCATACTAATATCAATTTCTACTTGGTCAGAACCTTGTGCATTAACATAAAAAGAAATAAAAAATAAGAAAATAATAGACAATAATCTAGACTTCATAATTTGTGTATTTTATAAGTGTTGTTTAAATGAATACCTCAAAAATAAAGCAGATAGATTGTACAAGAAATGACAAAATTCAAAAAAATTGAGATTTATTGAAAATTAAATAATGTATAAAGATTTGATTAATATTTTTTTATGTACTAAAAGGTTCTTTTTTTTGTCATAAAATCAATCAAAAACCTACTAAATATTTTAAGGAGGGGAGGGGGCTAAACTTGTCTCACTATACAGTACAAATATAGCTAAATCCTTTGTATTACAGTCTTATTGGATAATCTTATTTAGCTCCACTCTTTTAAAATATCATTAGGACTAATTGGAGAAATATCATTATTAGTTTTTACAATAGAAGGAGTGCGGCTAAAACGAGGGGCAGGAGCAGGCTGGATAAGACCATCTATTTCTATATATGTTTGACGAGTTTTATTATGAGAGTGTTGAGTAGCTTCTAGATAGTTGAGTACAGGCGCAAAACAAACATCAGTTCCTTCTAGTAAATTACACCATTCTGTTTGTGTTTTAGTTTTAAAAAGATGCTGAAATTTTATTTTTAGACTTGTCCATTGTGTTGGATCGTTTTGGGATGAAAAAATGGCTTTATCCAGATTTAATTTTTCGATTAATAAATTATAAAATTGTGGCTCTATAGCAGCAATAGAAATATATTTTTCATCTTTTGTTTCATAGATTTCATAAAAATGTGATCCAGAATCTAACCAATTTTCACCTCGGGTAGTTGTCCATAAACCAGAAGCAGTAAGGGTATGAAATATAGACATTAATAAGGCAGAACCATCGGTAATAGCAGCATCAATGACCTGCCCTTTTCCTGAAGTTTTAACCTCATAAAGAGCGGCTAAAATTCCTACCACTAAAAATAGAGAACCACCACCATAGTCACCAATCAAATTTAAAGGAATAGATGGTTTTTGACCCGTACGACCAATCGCATTTAATACACCTGTTAAGGAAATGTAATTCAAATCATGTCCAGCAGTTTTAGCTAGGGGCCCTTCTTGCCCCCAACCTGTCATTCTACCATAGATAAGTTGAGGATTTGTTTCAAAACAGAGCGTTGGACTTAACCCTAGTTTTTCCATTACTCCTGGGCGATACCCTTCAAAAAGTACATCTGCTTTTTCTATTAATTTTAGTAAAATATTTAGATCATTTTCTTTTTTTAAATCTAAATGGATAAATCGTTTTCCTCGATGTGTACCATCTTTTACTCTAAACTTTTTAGTGTTTTCAGGACGATCTACTACAAGCACATCAGCTCCCATATCAGCAAGCAACATACCCGCAAAAGGAGCAGGTCCTAAACCTGCCATCTCTATGACTTTTAGCCCTGTTAATGATCCCATAAGTTACTTGTCAAAATCGTGAATAGATTTGTTGGCTTCAGCTAATGCTCTTAATCGATCAGGAACAGTAAATCGTTCTCCAAACCGTTGCGCAAAATCATCACATTCTGCTACAAATTTTTGTATCCCTACATAGTCAATATAGGAAAGAGAACCTCCTGTATAAATAGGAAACCCCCAACCCAATACAGAACCTAAGTCACCATCTATAACAGAACGGATTACTCCCTCATCTAAACAACGAAAACTTTCTAAGGCTTGAAAGTGTAATAATCGTTTTGCAATGGTTGCTTCGTCTAAAGTATCATATTTAGAATTGTACTTTTCTTGAAGATCTGTCCAAAGTCGTTTCTTTTCTCCTTTAGGATAATCATAAAATCCTGCACCATCTTTTTTACTGGTTCGCCCACTTTCAATTAGATCTAAAACCAGTTTATGCAATCGTTTTTGATAAGGACGTTTAGGATCAGGATTACTCTCGTAAACGTGTTTGCTTAATGTAATGGTGACTTCATCATGAACTGCCAATGGACCTACAGGCATTCCTTTTTTCCTAGCAATATTTTCTATCATAGCGGCTGGAACACCTTCCTCAAGTAAGAACATCCCTTCACTAATATATGTTCCAAAACATCGAGAGGTATAAAATCCTCTACTATCATTGACCACTATTGGGATTTTTCCAATGGTAGTCGTATAGTCAACAGCAGCAGCAATCGCCTTATCCGATGTTTTTTCTCCTACAATAATTTCTACTAAAGGCATTTTGTCAACAGGAGAGAAAAAATGGATGCCTATAAAATTTTCAGGTCGAGCTGAAGATTTTGCGAGTAAAGTAATGGGAATAGTTGAGGTATTAGAAGCATAAATTTTATCTTCACTCAATACAGCTTCTGTTTCTTTGGTGACTTTATCCTTTAAATTGGGATCTTCAAATACGGCTTCTATTACTAAATCACAATCGTGGAAAGGCTGCACTTCGGTTGTTGTTTGGATACGTTCTAGTAATGCAGTAGCTTTTTCTGGTGTTGAACGATTTCTTGAAATGGCTTTATCCAATAATTTTTTTGAGTAAGATTTGCCTCTTTCTGCTAAGTCAAGAGTAGTATCTTTTAATATAACATCCATTCCTGCTTTCGCAGAAACATAGGCTATACCAGCACCCATCATACCAGCCCCTAGAATACCAAGTTTTTTTATGGGATATGCTGCTTGATCTTTGGGTCTACTCTTACCTTTCTTAGCTGCTTGAATACCAAAAAATCCAGTACGGATAATGTTTTTAGCTTCTTTTGTGGAGACAATCTTTGTAAAATATCTAGCTTCAATTTCTAAGGCTCTATCAATAGGAACTTGTATACCATCATGTACAATACTCAATATATATCGTTGAGCAGGGTAGTTGCCATGTGTCATTTTAGATACATTTCCATTTGCGCCTATAATCGTTTGTACACCAGTTGGTGACCAGAACCCACCTTCTGGAATACGATATTTTTTGTTATCCCAAGGTTGTATAACATTTGGGTTTTGCTCAATCCATTGTTTGGCTTTGAGCATCATATCTTCTTTATCTGTAGCCAATTCATTGACTAAACCATCAGCTAGGGCTTGTTGTGGTCTCAATTCTTTTCCTTGTAACAAATAAGTTAGTCCTTTTTGTATTCCTGTTAAATAGGGTAATTTTGCTGTTCCACCTCCACCTGGGAGTAATCCAACTTTGGATTCAGGTAATCCAATTTTAATTTTTGGATGATTGATAAGAATTCGATGATGACAGTTTAATGTAAGTTCGTAGCCTCCTCCTAAGGCAATACCATTGATAGCTGCAACAATCGGTTTTCCTCCTGTTTCTAAAGACCTCATTTTTTTATGAATTTCCATCATCCCATCAAAGAAAACTTTTGGATCTTCTATTGGCTTTGACAACATTCTGAGGTCACCACCAGCCATAAACATTCGACGACTAGAAGTTACAATGATACCTTTAATGGTGTTATCTGCTAATGCTTTCTGTCCAGCTTCATAAAAATGATGGATAAAATCAAAACTATATAAATTGGCAGGCTCGTTGATTTGATTGACAGAGATAATGGCAATATTATCTTCTATGGTGTATTCTAAATAATCATTTTTATAAGTAGACATAAGTTGATTTTATAGTGTTTTCTCTAAATTGATATTAGAGCTTGTTTAAAAGTGGCATTTTTAGCATGAGGTGCTAAATTTAAACCCGTTCAATAATACTAGCTATTCCCATTCCGCCACCAATACATAAAGTCACCAAACCAATATTCAAATCCCTACGTTCCAATTCATCCATTAATGTTCCTGTAAGCATACAGCCTGTTGCGCCTAGTGGATGTCCTAAGGCAATTGCGCCACCATTGACATTTATTTTAGAATGATCAACTCCTAGTTTTTCCATAAATAACATAGGAACAGAGGCAAAAGCCTCATTGACTTCAAATAAATCAATATCGCTTATCGTCATCCCAGCCTGTTTTAGTGCTTTTTCTGATGCAGGGGCAGGACCTGTTAACATAATCGTAGGGTCAGTACCATATATAGCTGCCGCTCGAATTTTAAATCGTGGTTTTAATCCCAATGTTTTTCCAATCGCCTCATTACCAATCAATGTACAGGCAGCACCATCAACAATGGCTGAGGAGTTTCCTGCATGATGAACATGATTCATCACTTCAACTTCGGGGTAACGATCGATAGCAACAGCATCAAAACCAGCCATAGCACCCATAGCTTCAAAGGAAGGATTTAACTTGGTCAAACCTTCAAGAGTCGTTGATGGTCGGATATTTTCATCTGTATTCAATACATTTATACCATTAATATCCTTAACAGGAATTCTTGAAATAAAGTAATTATTGGATTCTGCATGACTGGCACGCATTTGGGATTCATACGCAAACTTGTCAACGTCCTCTCTAGAATAACCGTATTTAGTAGCGATCAAATCAGCAGATATTCCTTGTGGTACAATATGTCCAGAAATGGCTTGAGCAGGATCCATCAAAAAACCAGCACCATCAGATCCCATAGGTACTCTAGACATACTTTCTACACCACCAGCAATAATCAGTTGTCTAAAGCCTGCTTTTATATAAGCAGCAGCTTGGTTAATGGCTTCTAGACCAGAACCACAAAAGCGATTTAATGAAACTCCACAAAGGTGGTCACCATAACCAGATTGTTGAGCAGCAGATTTGGCAATATTGGCGGCTTGGTCTTTGGCTTGTGTTACACAACCCAACATAACGTCTTCGACTTGTGTTACATCTAAATCATGTTTGTCTTTTAAAGCTACTAAAACTTGTGTCGCCAAATCAGTAGGCGTATTGCCCATCAATGCTCCTTTTTTATTGCCCTTTCCTCGTACTGTTCTAAGGGCATCATATATATATGCTTCCATTTATAAATGTGGTTTGTATATGATTAGCTCAAAATTATTTTAAAAAATATTTAAACACGTTCTAACTTTATATGTGGTTCTTTTGGTAATTCGACTTTAATGGTATCCCCTTTTTTAATTTTACCTCCTTCTAAAACAATTCCCATTACACCCGATTTCCTAATAATATTTCCTTCTTCATCTTTATCTAAAACAGCATTCATTAAACCTTTTTGTATAGAATTAATCTGATTACAAGGATTTCTTAATCCTGTTAATTTTACTTTAACTTTTGTTCCAATAGTTAAGATAGTGTCTTTGGGTAAGTGGAGTAATTCGATTCCCATTGTCGTTATATTCTCTCCCATTTGTCCGTCTTCAACCTGAAAACCTTTTAGTTTCAGTTCCTCAAAAAGCTCTGAATGAATCAAATGAACTTGTCTCAAGTTGGGTTGACCAGGATCCTTTCGAACCCGTGAACGATGTTTTACAGTAGCACCCATGTGTGCATCACCTTCTACCCCTAATCCTGTAAGTAGGTTAATGCTATCACAAGTGTATTTATTGAAAGTATGTGTACTACTTTTACTGACAGATTTTACGATTCCATTTTCCATGTTTAAGGTTAAATATTTAGATAAAATATCATTATAAAAACATACTCTAAAGTAGTATAAATTTTATAAAATTAGTATATAATACCAAAACCGTTTTAAGCATACTTAATAACTCCAATTAAAATGACTATTTTTGAGTTTTAAAAATAATTAAAAACGAACCAATCACCACATTGTCTAAAATGAGAAAAATCTTAGTTGCTAATCGAGGAGAAATAGCCCTTAGAGTTATGAGAACGGCTCAAAAAATGGGTATTAAAACAGTAGCAGTATATTCAGATGTAGATCGGAATGCTCCCCATGTTCGGTTTGCTGATGAAGCCGTTCATATAGGTAATGCACCCTCTTCAGAGTCATATTTAGTAATGGATAAGATCATAGAAGCTGCCCAACAAACTGGAGCTGATGGTATCCATCCTGGATATGGATTTTTGAGTGAAAATGCAGTTTTTGCCCAAATGGTAGAAGACAAAGGCATTACATTTATTGGTCCTCGTCCTCATGCTATTCGTATCATGGGTAGTAAATTAGCTGCTAAAGAAGCTGTGAAATCTTATAATATTCCAATGGTGCCAGGTATTGAGGAGGCTATTACTGATGTCGAATTGGCTAAAAAAATTGCGACTCAAATAGGTTTTCCTATATTAATAAAAGCATCAGCAGGAGGAGGAGGAAAAGGAATGAGAGTAGTGAATAATATAGAAGAACTTCCAGAACAAATGGAACGTGCTATTAGTGAAGCGACTTCAGCCTTCGGAGATGGCTCTGTATTTATTGAAAAATATGTTACCTCACCACGTCATATCGAAATTCAGGTTCTAGCAGATACACATGGAAATATCGTTCATCTATTTGAGCGAGAATGTAGTGTCCAACGTCGGCATCAAAAAGTAGTAGAAGAAGCCCCTTCAACGATATTGACTCCTAGTATCCGTAAAGCAATGGGAGAAGCGGCTATTAATGTTGCCAAAGCTTGTGATTATGTAGGAGCTGGAACAGTAGAGTTTTTATTGGATGGAGATAAGAATTTTTATTTTTTAGAAATGAATACTCGACTACAAGTTGAGCATCCTGTTACAGAATTGATTACTGGGATTGATTTGGTAGAACAACAAATCAAAGTAGCAAGAGGAGAACAACTTTCTTTCCAACAAGAAGATTTAACGATAAGTGGTCATGCACTAGAAATAAGAGTTTATGCAGAGGATGCTATGGATAATTTTATGCCAAGTGTTGGTACGTTAGAAACTTATCAAAGACCAATAGGAGAGGGGGTAAGGCTAGATGATGGATATGAGGAAGGGATGGAAATCCCTATTTATTATGATCCAATGATTGCCAAATTGATTACTTATGGTAAAACAAGAATGGAGACAATCCAATTAATGAAAACAGCAATTGATGATTATAAAATTGAAGGATTGGTAACTACCTTACCTTTTGGTAAATTTGTTTGTGATCATGAAGCCTTTATATCAGGCAATTTTGACACCCATTTTGTTAAAAAATATTTTAATCCAAAAGAATTAGAGGTGCAGCAAAATGAAGAAAAAGAGGTTGCTGCTTTATTAGGATTACAATTATATTTAGAGAATAAAGAACAACTCAAAGTACCCAATACTCCTATATCTAATTGGAGTGTCAATCGTTGATTTTAATAAAAAACAATATCGAACTAAATAATGAAAGATAAAGTCCAAATACTAGAAGATAAAATCCAAGAAGCATATAAGGGTGGGGGACAAGTAAGGATTGAGAAACAACATCAAAAAGGTAAATTAACAGCTAGAGAACGCATTCATTTTTTACTAGATGAAGGCTCTTTTGAAGAAATAGGAATTTTAGTTACTCATCGTACGACTGATTTTGGAATGGATGAACAGATTTTTTATGGAGATGGGGTCATAACAGGATATGGAACAATCGATGGACGCTTAGTCTATGTTTTCGCTCAAGATTTTACAGTCTTTGGAGGTTCACTATCTGAAACCCATGCTGAAAAAATTTGTAAGATTATGGATATGGCAATGAAAGTCGGTGTTCCTGTAATAGGCTTGAACGATAGCGGTGGAGCAAGGATACAAGAAGGGGTACGTTCTTTAGGAGGATATGCAGATATTTTTCATAGAAATGTTATGTCTTCTGGAGTTATCCCACAAATATCAGCTATCATGGGACCCTGTGCTGGGGGGGCTGTATATTCTCCTGCAATGACAGATTTTACTATTATGGTAGAAAATTCCAGTTATATGTTCGTAACAGGTCCTAATGTAGTGAAGACAGTTACTAATGAACAAGTGACCTCTGAAGAACTAGGGGGGGCAAGTACTCATTCAACAAAATCAGGGGTAACACACTTAACAGCGGCAAATGATATAGATTGTTTAGAACAGGTGAAAAGACTATTGAGTTATATGCCTCAAAACTGTGAAGATACTCCTACTAAATTACCTTATATGGTAGAAGGTGAGGTACGAGAACAATTAGAAAATATTGTACCAGAAAATGCAAATCAACCCTATGATATGCGAGAGGTAATAGAAGGGATAGCTGATGAAGATACATTCTTTGAAATCCATTCAAATTATGCTGAAAATATTGTGGTAGGTTTTATACGATTAGCAGGACGAAGTGTTGGAATAGTAGCGAACCAACCTATGAATCTAGCAGGTTGTTTAGATGTAGATAGTTCCAAAAAAGCAGCTCGTTTTACTCGATTTTGTGATTGTTTTAATATTCCTTTATTGGTTTTGGTAGATGTACCAGGGTTCTTACCTGGAACAAACCAAGAATGGAATGGAATTATTACGAATGGAGCAAAACTCTTATATGCCTTGAGTGAGGCAACTGTTCCAAGAGTGACTGTCATTACTAGAAAAGCCTATGGAGGAGCTTATGATGTGATGAATTCTAAACATATTGGAGCAGACTTGAATTATGCTTGGCCTTCTGCAGAAATTGCAGTAATGGGCGCAAAAGGAGCAAGTGAAATTATTTTCCGTAAGGAAATAAATGATGCTAAAAATCCTGTTGAAAAATTAGCAGAAAAAGAAACAGAATATGCAGATAAATTTGCTAATCCCTATCGTGCAGCTAGAAGAGGATTTATAGATGAAGTTATTCTTCCAAAGAATACCAGACGAAAACTGATAAAAGCATTTGCCATGCTAGAAAATAAAGTAGTGAAACTCCCTAAGAAAAAACATGGTAATATTCCATTATAGATTTTAGCCAACCTAACCAACTAAATCTCATTTTTAAAATGAAAAAAATAGAACCATATAAAGCCAAACATAAAATCAGAATATTAACTGCAGGTTCTCTTTTTGATGGACATGATGCTGCAATTAATATTATGCGTCGAATCATTCAACGCTCTGGTGCAGAAGTGATCCATTTAGGACATAACCGTCCAGTCCATGAAATTGTAAATGCTGCTATACAAGAAGATGTACAAGGAATAGCAATCACATCATATCAAGGAGGACACAATGAATTTTTTAAATATACGCACGACTTACTAAAAGAAAAAGGAGCAGGACATATTAAAATATTTGGAGGAGGAGGAGGAACAATATTACCTACAGAAATTGAGACACTACATGACTATGGAATTACTAGAATTTATTCTCCAGACGATGGAAGAGCGATGGGTTTACAAGGCATGATTAATGATCTCTTAGAGAAATGTGACTTTCCTGTTGGAGTCAATTTGAATGGACAACTGAAAACAGTACCTAGTAAAGATTCAGTATCTATAGCAAAAGCCATTTCTGCGGCAGAGAATTATCCAGCAGAAAATAAAGAATGGTTAGAAAAACTTAAATCAGAAGTTACTACAAGCAAAGTGCCTGTATTAGGAATTACAGGTACAGGAGGAGCAGGGAAGTCAAGTTTAGTGGATGAATTGGTATTGCGCTTTTTAGCAAAGTTTCCAACTAAAACACTAGGAATCATATCAGTTGATCCTTCTAAACGGAAGACAGGTGGTGCATTGTTGGGCGATAGGATTCGTATGAATGCTATCGCAAGTGATCGGGTTTTTATGCGTTCTTTAGCGACAAGACAATATAATTTAGCTTTATCCAAAGATATAGATTCTGCTATTTCTATTTTAAAATATGCGGCTTTTGATCTAATTATTTTAGAAACATCAGGTATTGGTCAATCCGATAGTGAGATTGTAGATCATGCAGACTTATCTGTTTATGTAATGACACCAGAGTTTGGTGCGGCTTCCCAATTGGAGAAGATAGATATGTTGGATTTTGCGGATGTTATCATCTTAAATAAATTTGATAAAAGGGGGGCATTAGATGCTTTAAGAGCTGTACAAAAACAGTATCAACGGAATAATGATTTGTGGGACGAACCTTTAGAAACAATGCCTGTGTTTGGGTCTATTGCTTCACAATTTAACGACCCAGGAATCAATACCGTTTTCAATGAATTGATGCAACGTCTTTTTGCAGATGAGATAAAAGAAACATTAGAAGAAGGAAGTAGTGAGAAACAATATATTATCCCCCCTTCAAGGGTTCGATATTTGTCAGAAATAGGGGAAACCATTAAAAAATATGATGAAACAGTAGAGGAACAGAGCGAGATTGCTCGAAAATTATTTAGTGTTGACATGACCTTGAGTCAATTATCAGATGAAACTACTATAGAGATACTGAATAAACTCAAAACAGATTTAGAACAACAATTAAGTCTGGAAAATAAAGAAATTCTTGAAAACTGGGAAACTAAAAAGGCAAGTTATAAAAGTGAATACTTTTCGTATAAAGTAAGGGATAAAGTGTTTAAAGTTGAAAATTATACACAGTCGCTTTCTCAAAATAAAATTCCTAAAATAGTATTACCTCAATATAAAGACTGGGGCGAAATACTCAAATGGAGTAAACAAGAAAATGTGCCAGGAGAATTTCCGTTTACTGCGGGCGTATTCCCCTTTAAACGGAAGGGAGAAGATCCTACTCGAATGTTTGCAGGAGAAGGAGGGCCAGAAAGGACAAACAAACGATTTCATTATTTGTCAAAAGGGATGCCTGCAAAACGTTTATCAACCGCTTTTGATTCAGTAACTTTATATGGTAATGATCCCGATTATCGCCTAGATATTTATGGTAAAGTAGGCAATTCAGGTGTAAATATTAGTTCTCTTAATGATGCAAAAAAGCTATATTCAGGTTTTGACTTGTGCAATCCTAAGACTTCTGTCTCCATGACAATTAATGGTCCAGCAGCGACTATTTGTGCTTTCTTTATGAATGCAGCGATTGATCAACAATGTGAAATTTATATAAAAGAAAATAAACTGGAACATTTGGTAGAAGCCAAATTCAAAGCCTTATATGATGACAATGCTTTAGAACGTCCCAAATATGAAGGCGATTTGCCAGAAGGAAATAATGGTTTGGGATTGTTGTTACTTGGACTAACAGGAGACCAGGTTCTAGAACAATCGGTATATGATGAACTCAAAGCTAAAGCATTAAAAGCAGTAAGAGGAACGGTACAAGCAGATATTTTAAAAGAAGATCAAGCACAAAACACCTGTATTTTTTCTACAGAATTTTCCTTAAAATTAATGGGTGATGTGCAACAATATTTTATTAATCATGGTGTTCGGAATTTCTATTCTGTTTCCATATCTGGTTATCATATAGCAGAAGCAGGGGCAAATCCTATTTCTCAGTTGGCATTTACCCTATCTAATGGCTTTACCTTTGTAGAATACTACCTTTCTAGGGGAATGGATATTGATGATTTTGCACCAAATTTGTCCTTCTTCTTTTCTAATGGTGTTGATCCAGAGTATGCTGTGATAGGACGAGTGGCTAGAAGAATTTGGGCAAAGGCAATGAAGTATAAATATAATGCAAATGCCCGTTCCCAAAAATTAAAATATCATATCCAAACATCAGGACGATCACTCCATGCTCAAGAGATTGCTTTTAATGATATTCGTACAACCTTACAGGCATTATATGCGATTTATGATAATTGTAATTCCTTGCATACCAATGCCTACGATGAAGCCATTACAACACCAACAGAAGAGTCAGTACGTCGGGCAGTAGCGATACAGATGATCATCAACCATGAGTTAGGTTTGGCAAAAAATGAAAACCCATTACAAGGGGCATTTATAATAGAAGAATTAACTGACTTAGTGGAAGAAGCCGTCTTAATTGAATTTGATCGCATTACAGAACGAGGGGGCGTTTTAGGTGCAATGGAAACAATGTATCAACGAGGTAAAATCCAAGAAGAAAGTCTTTATTATGAAATGCTAAAACATACAGGAGAATATCCAATCATTGGAGTCAATACCTTCTTGTCTTCTGAGGGTTCTCCAACAATTATTCCTAAAGAAGTCATTCGAGCTACGAAAGAGGAGAAAGAAATACAAATTTCAAACTTGAAAACCTTACATCAAACACATAATGATAAAGCCCAAGATAGTTTGAAAAGCCTACAAAAAGCGGCTTTAGAACATCAAAATATTTTTGAGCAATTAATGGAAACAACCAAGTTCTGTTCTTTAGGACAAATTACCTATGCTTTATTTGATGTAGGAGGGCAGTATAGGAGAAGTATGTGATTTACAAGAGTCTTGATGATAGTTTTATGAAATACCCTAAAAATAAATGCTCATTTTTAGGGTGTACAACCTATTTCCACCCTGTTTCCCATTTCTTTTCCATCCTAATAAAATTGAATATAAATCCCTAATGGGAATAACTTGCAAACAAATATTATTTCAATTGTCTCCTCTTACTGGAGACATTTTTTTATTAAAAATAAATCTAATGAAAGTTTGTAAGACACAATACTACTCTAAAACAAAACGAAATTCAAAATGTATACTTCTACTTATCTTTTTTTCATTGTTTTTTGTAAATATAACTATTGCTCAAATTAAGATATCAGGAACAATTGTAGACAACAATAAAAAGCCAATAGAGTTTGCAAATATCTATCTCCAATCACTACTAGAGGAAAAAACAATAATAGGTGCTACAAGTGATATCAATGGACATTTTAAATTAGAGATAGACCTATTAGGAGACTATAAAATTTGGGCTAGTTTTATAGGGTATGAAGATTATTCTAAGGAAATAAATATAATTAACTCCAAGACAGTATTAGAGCCTATAGTTCTTCAAAAAGGGATAAACAATTTAGAAGAAATTACAGTAGTTGCTAGTAGGGATATACTAGAAAAGAAGGATGATAGATTAGTCTTTAATGTAAGCCGTAGCCCTTTGAAAAATGGGTATGATGGTGTTGAAATTATGAGAAGAACACCAAATGTTTTTATAGGGATAGATGGGGAGATATTAATGCGAAATGAAGTAGCCACTATTATGATTAATGGTAGAATTATTAATCTTAAAGGAGAAGAACTAAACAATTATATTAATAATTTGAGATCTGATAATATAGAACGAATCGAAGTACAAGAGAATGTTACTGTACAAACAGATGGGGAAAGCTCAGGGGGGATTATCAATATAATATTAAAAGCGAAAGTACAAGGAGTAGATATAACACTATTGGGAGATTACACCTTTCGAGGAGAAAATTACGATAAAGCATTTGGAGGTATAAATTTTAATTATGGTAGGAAATTGTGGAATGTTTACGGTTTTTATAACTATGTTGGTAATGATAGATACAATGCTATTAAAAGACATATTCTAGACTATAATACATCAAGATTGGTACAAACAGATTTGGACTGGACAATGAATGAACATAGACATAACTACCAGCTTGGATTTGTGATAGAGCCAAATAGTAAACAAACTATTGGAGTAGAGGTCTTTGGAACAAAAAGAGATTACCCTAGTACAGAAAATGGGAATATTCATATTTCAGAAAATGAATCTGAGCTCGATTCTGGGAATATGTATTATGAAAATGATAGAAACTATGATTTGAATAATATTACAGTCAATTATGGTTTGAAATTAGATACAATAGGAACAAATATTAAACTGTTCTTGGATTATGCTCAACATGATTTTATTAGTAACAATCTGGGAACTTCTGAATATAATACCTCCTTTTTTCAAGCACATATAGAACATTCACAATCAGAAGCAAAAACTAATATTTTTACAACACAATTAGACTTTGAATATCCAGATTTTAAAAAATTTAAATTAAAAAGTGGTCTTAAGTTTACTTTTACAGAACGTCAAAATGGAGTGTTTTCGGAGACCTTGACCAATAATGTTTGGATAGAAAATAATCAATCTTCAGCATTCAATTATGATGAACAGATTTCAGCTATTTATGTTCTTTTAAGTAGAAAAATAAATAAAAATTTCCTAGAACTTGGTCTTCGATTAGAAAATACAAAACTTGAGAAGATCGATTTTACCAATGTGTCAAGTCTAGAACAAAACTATTTGAATTGGCTACCTTCTGTTTATTTTTCTAGAGCGATTACACCAGAAAGTAGTGTTTCAATTTCGTATAATAAGAAATTAAGGCGACCAGCCTATACGGATTTAAGTAACTATATTTTAAGGTTGAATGACTTTAGTATTTTTCAGGGCAATCCAGACTTACAACCTGAGTATATCCACAAGGCAGCCCTTAGTTATCAACAAAAACCACAGACTGCGTCTATTTATTATATAGTCAGAACAGGCGTCAATTACCAACATAAAGATATATTAGATGGTGTAACCTATAGTCAAAGACGGAATGGAGGGGAGGAATCAGAGGTTGGTATTGAATACAATCGGAACAGTCATCTATACAATTGGTGGTTTATAAAAGGGAATGCTCGTATTTTTCAACGGAAGTACAATCAAGAAAATAGAGAACTATTTAGAAGAACAAGTGGACAAATTGATATAAGTAATAATTTTAAAATCAATGAAACAACCAACTTCGAATTATCTGGATTTTATGTATCTACATATGAAAAAGCGATTTATAAGTTACTAGGATATTATTCAGTAGATTTAATGTTGCAGAAATCATTTTTTAATAAAAAACTGATGAGTAGAATATATATCACCGATGTGTTTAATATGCTAGATTTTAAAAATATTAGATACTTTGATGGTTTTGAAACAAGCCATGCGACTAAACCCAAAACAAGGACAATTCGTTTGTGGCTGAGTTATCGTTTTTCTAAAAATGGGAAGGTCAAAAATAAGCGTAATGTTTCTAAAAATGATACTCGAAAAAGATTATAAAAGAGATTTGTGTGAAGATTACATTTTTTAGTTAAAAAATGCATTTATCATATTAAAAAAGGCTTAATGAAAGAAATTTCATTAAGCCCATATTATTTGTTTTGAGTGTTGGTTTATGAAGTATTTTTTTTAGTGGAGAACAACAACTCGTCCTTGATGAAATGAATGACCATCTTGGGATAGTGCATAAATGTATACACCATTAGGTAGAGATTGTACATTTATTTCCTTATTAGAAATATTCTGTGTAAGAACCAATTTTCCATCCATGTTATACAGTTGTACTTCAGCATTTTCCAAATTTTCAGTACTATTGAAAATCAGTCTGTCTTTTACAGGGTTAGGGAAAATAGAAACTGTTTTTGAGAATGTATCTTTGTAAGTTGAAGGTCTTAATAGAGCGTTAGTAGGATCTATAGTTCTTAAACCATTTGAATCATTTCCATAAGAAAGACTGGTGTTTGCACTTACTTTAACAGAGTAACCATAACCTTTTTGCATATGGTTACTCCCCATCTCATTCAATCCATTGAGGGCTGGTATATATGAGCCTTCTAAGTGTTTAACTTCAATTATTTCTGGTGTTGTAGCAAAAACATCTTCAGGAGGTGTTAATGATGGTAACCAACAAGCTATTAAATTCCAACCTTCATATAATGGAATATCAGTATTATCGGTGTCTACTTTAGTTCCATAAATAGGTAAATCTACAGCTTGAGAAGCTTTGATATAATAGCCACTTTTATAATCCCAATCACCAATTGAATTAATATTGAAGTCAGGAATGAATGTTCCTGTAAGATCTTTTACTTGAATAATATCACTTGAAATATCCGCAAAGATAGCTTCCATTGCTGGATTAGTAGGGATACAATCTGTGGACACAATATTCCAACCTTCCTGTAAAGAAATGATATCACAAGGAGGCTCTGTGGTGCAAAAATTGATTGAACCATCATCATTAATTGAATTTTCAGATACTAAAAGATTACCATACTCGTCAATTATCTTAATTTCTGAAAGGTCTAGAGTAGATAAATAAGTCAAGGTATAACATCCTGGAGGCACACAAATATTCTCTATTTTATCAAAATAGAACAATGAACCTGAGTTTACAGTTAAACCTGAGTCATCAGAAATTATATAAAGAAAATTACCATAATTTTGGTATTCTATAGTACCTACTAATGTTAATCCTTTTCCATCACAACTACAGGCAGGACAGGTAGGTCCACCACAATCGTTACCTGTTTCATCACCATTTCTAATTTCATCATCACATGTAGGGCAAGGAAAACAACTACTACCTCCACAGTCTATACCTATTTCATCCCCATTTTGGATACCATCAATACAAGTATTAGAAATACAAAATGTACTAGACTCTGTATAACCATAATCTACATTTCCAAATGTTAATGTATTTCCGTTTTTAGTGGAAATAAAATATCTAAGATTCATATCTCCACCATTATCATCGATAGTAAGCTTATAACATTCTTGAGATAAACATAACTCTTCAGTAATATTAAGTCCAGAGTAAGCTCCTTGGTAGATTATAGAGTCCGATAAATCTGTGATTTGCCAAGTTACACCATCTAAATTTGTAGGGTCATATCCTGTACCATAAATGCTTAAATCAAAAAACTCATTGCCTTGAACAATACAACAAGGAGTACAATTAAGACCTCCACAGTCAATCCCTTCTTCATTCCCATTTTGGATACCATCTGTACATGTTGGAGGACAAGGATCGCAACTTGATCCGCCACAATCAATGCCTGTTTCATCACCATTTTGAGTACCATCTTCACATGTCGGAGGACAGGGATTATCACAACTTGATCCACCACAATCAATCCCCATTTCATCACCATTTTGATACCCATCTGAGCAGCTTATACCTTCTGAGCAATCTGTAAGACAATAAGCACTGTTCATTACCACATTACGAATAACATCACCAGGTTGTGGACCAAAACCTAGTGTAAAATCTATCCCAACACTGGGCAATATATGGCAATAGCTCATGATGGTTCCTGCAGTAGGTATAGGGTATGAATTATGACAATCAGGTCCAGTTCCATTATGCCCAGCTGCTTGCCCACATCCGTCAATTTGAGTATTATTACCATTCCAAACACAATCATGAGTATGATAAGAGCCCAAGTTATGACCTATTTCATGTGTTACAGCAAAAACATCCCATGAAGGTGTAGGAACAAGATTATAACTTCCTGTTACTCCTGTAGCCGCAGAATTATTCCAAAGAAAACACAAAGTGTTACGAGAAGCTATACCATAATAACCATTACTATGAACTAAATGTATCAAATCACCATGACGACGACGATAACCTTGTTCTCGTAAATCATCTAGCTCATTTCCAGAAGTATAGGGAGAGGGTTCTGTCCAGATATTCAAATAACTTAAAAGAATGCCTACATCTTCATTCGCATAGAGCAGACTTACTTGAGCAAATAACCCATTGATATAATTCTCAACAGCAGTAGTATCTGAACCTAAATCTTGATAAAGAGAATAATCTACTTCCATATGTATCCTCACACATTTGCCTGTAGAAGTAGTTTTTATAAGAGGAAGGTTCTTCTCTCTTTCTGTAATTAATTCGAGTTCATCTGTAATGTTTTCACATTGAAAATTTGGAGTGAAATTCAAATTATTTCTTTTATAAGATAAATGATAGTCGCTATCCTTAAATCTAGCAATGGTATAGTTCGATTGGTTTACATTAATCGATGCTACAATTTCATTCTTTAAGAAAGAGATAGAGACCAAACTATTAGGATCATCTTTTACGATTCCCCAGTAATGAAGTCCTTGGTTTGGTTCAAATTCTTTTTTATAATTTGTTACTACTTTAAAATCTGGAGCATAAATATTGGCTTTGTAGAGTGACAATTCTATAATTTCGTTTTCAAGAGGTAAAGAAACTTGCAAAAATTCTGCATCATTCTTTTTTATTGTTTGTATGACATCTTCTTGAATTTCTAAAAATTGTTTTTCTTTTAGTATAGAGTCATCAATTGATCGATTCAAAGATCGATTACTGATTAGGTTAAAAATACTGAATGATTTAGTTTTGGCGATTCTTGCATGATTCGCATTTATTTTTTCGCTGATAGCGTTTTGACCATTGACTTGCAAAGAAACAATACAAACAATCATCCAAAAACACATTTTAAGGATAAATTTTTTCATAATATTATTTTTTTAAAACAGGATAAATATCCCAAAACCTTAACAATCACATCAAATGTCATTACCTCTTGATAAATACCAAACTTAGTACTTATATGAATTGAATTAATTTACTTACTCAATAAGTTGTAAGAAAGGATATATAGTTTTTCCTGTATTTAAATAGTTTATATAAAATTATTTTATTGTATTTTGTTTGTTGAAATCAAAGGAATAGCTAAATTAAAATTCTTTTAGAATTGCTTCATTTTTAAGTACTGTCAATGTAGGTTGACAAATCTTGTACCTTTGTCGGTAAATAGGAAAAAATCTGAAGGAATGGTTGTAGTGTTTGTTGACTAAAAAGATGCTGTTTCATAGTAGATTATTAGTTGAAAAGTTAAAAAATGTATAAATACAACATAAAATAATGAAGTAATTAGCTAACTTAATTAGAAGGGAGGGACTCTTTATTTATACTAACTACACTCTTATAATTATATCTTCACGTAGATAGAATCAGAAAGGTTGGGAGGGAATTCGATTTTTTATAAAAAATATGGAACGTTAAATCTAACAATTGATTTTAGTTTTTAAAATGCCCATTCTATTTATAAAAATTGTTCTTTGTAAAGTTTATCATTGATTGATTATTTTTAAACTCCACTTAAAAAGATACAAATAACTTTGTATCATTACAGTTGTTTTAAATAAGGTTCTACCAGAATAATTCCCAATGAGCAAACTTTATTTTTTTCGTCATGCACAGGCTTCTTTTGGAAGTGATAATTATGATCAATTATCTAAAAAAGGAGAAGAACAAGCTGCCTTGTTGGGAAAATATTTAATAGAACAACAGATAAAGTTTGACAAGGTTTTTGTAGGACCTTTACAACGTCAAAAACATACCTTTGAGATTATTATTGAAGTTTTCAATAAAAATAAAATATTTATTCCTAACCCAATTCTTCTAGAAGAATTGAAAGAACATTCTGGTACAAAAGCAACTCGACAAGTTGTCCCACAATTGATGAAGACAGATTCGAAAGTGCAGCAATGGGCTACTGAAGCCCAACAAAACCCTAAATTATATAAGAGAAATACCCTTTTAATCTTCCAACATTTGATGGGAGAGTGGGCTTGTGGAAATCTTAAAGTAGATGGTTTAGAAACATGGGATGTTTTTAGAAAAGAAGTTAAAAAAGGTCTAGATAAAATACTAGAACAAACGAATAAAGGAGAAACTATTGGAGCATTTACATCAGGTGGAACAATTTCTTGTATTGTGGCAGAAGCACTTTATCTCAAGGATGAAAAGCGAGTAGCTGAAATGAATTTTTCAGTAAGGAATACCTCTTTTACTACTTTTTTATACAATAAAAATAATTTCAATTTACTCAGTTTTAATGAACTGCCCCATTTAGAAAAAGATATGATTACTTTTGTATGATTTTGTAATAAAAAATGAATATGGATTTTATAAAAATAGATAAGAAAGAAGAAGGTTATGTGATTGTTGAGTTGAATCGCCCTAAGGTTAATGCTATTAATTTTCAAATGGTTCAGGAGATTCGGGAAACCTTTAAGCAATTAGGAGAAGATGATACTGTAAAAGGTGTAATTCTAACGGGTTTATCTGGTGTGTTTTCAGCAGGGCTGGATTTGATAGAGTTATATGATTTTGATGAAACTCAGATGGGGTCGTTTTTTCTAGCATTTGGGAGTATGCACAAGGAATTGGCAATGTTTCCAAAACCATTTATTTCAGCCATAGGAGGACATTGTCCAGCAGGGGGGACAGTCATTACGGTTACAAGTGATTATCGAGTGATGGCAGATAATGAAAAATATAAAATTGGCTTGAATGAAATGGCTGTTAATGTACAGATTTCTATCAATTTTGTGGAGGCATACACCTATTGGTTGGGAAGAGGAACAGCCTATCGTTACTTAATGGAAGGAAAATTAATGAATCCTCAAGAAGCACTAGAAACAGGTTTAGTGGATGAGATTGTTCCACTAGAAGAAGTATTAGACCAAGCAGAAAAGAAAATGCAAGTGTATCTTCAGGCAGAACCTACAATTTGGTCAAATACAAAAGCAAAACTAAGGAGAACATGGTTTGCCAATCTTACAAATGAAGAAGCATCTCAACAGGAATTAGAAGAGGTTTCTAAGGTTTGGTGGAGTCCTTCTGTAAGAGCCAAACTCGGAGCATTTGTCTCTTTTTTAAAAAATAAAAATAAGAAGTAGCCTTTAATAGACATTATTCTATGGAATTTAGTATAGAAGAAAATTAAGGATTTTGATTTTGCTCAAGGAATGCACAGAGCCTAATCCCCTAAGGGATTAAGGTGAGTACAAGACGAAGAGAAAAAATAAAAGACTAATTTTAATCCTATTAAATCCTGTAGAATAATG
>JAHDBJ010000054.1 GCA_020630435.1 Saprospiraceae bacterium | reverse complement strand
AACCCTATCAAAATTATTCATCAGTGATGAAGCAATGTCAGTAATGTTCTTTGCGCCGTGTTGGAAACAACACGGCGTTTTTTTATACCCTATTCACTTATAAAATTTGTTTTTTTTATAAGTTTGAGCCATGAAAAAAAATCTCTGTTTATTTTTAATCCTAATATTTATAAATACAAATAGTATAGGTCAAGTCGATTCGACTTATAACGGTATTTATAATGTCATCCATCTAGACTCTTTTGTAGTAGTTGCTGCTAAAAAAGGATTTGATGTCCATGATTTTATTGAAATGGTAAAAACGGATGAAACATTTTATACCGCCTTTAGAAATCTCCGCTCTTTTAATTATTCATTTTCAAATGATATTACTTTTTTTGATAAAAGAGATAAAATAAAGGCTCTTTATCAAAGCAACTGTAAGCAATTGTATAACAATACTTGTCGAGAAATGCTTTGTCAGAATGAGACTATTGAGGGGAATTATTATAAAAAAAGAAAGAAAACAAGATACTATACTTCTAAGATGTATGAACGTCTATTTTTTACAAAAGGCAAAATTTGTGGTGAAGAAAATCCTAAAGAGACTATAAGGGACAAGGAGGAAAGCGGAATGGAAAAGCATGTAAACGAGCTCAAAAAACTAATTTTTTCTCCTGGAGAAAAAGCAAATATCCCACTAATCGGTCAAAAAACAGCCATTTTTGAGGAAGATATGATGGCATATTATGATTATGCTATCCTTTCAAAGAAGTATAAAGGTATAGATTGTTATGTTTTTAAAGTAAAAGTCAAACCTAAATTTCAAACTAAAAAACAAGGAAAAACAATCATAAAATATCTAGAAACCTATTTTGAAAAATCGAATCTCCAAGTACTTGCTCGAAATTATGAATTAGCTTATTCAACTGCTGCATTTGATTTTGATGTAAAGATGCATATTGGATTGGGCAAATACAATGAAAAGTATATCCCCATATTCATTGAATACGATGGAAATTGGGATATTCCTTTTAAAAAAAGAGAAATCAGTCATTTTAAAATTAAATTTTCAGCCTTTAAATGAATGCGCAATAACCCTGAAAAATTCTAGAATTGAGTCAATTCTAGACGGAATATAGTCCTTATCATTAAATTGGTGATTGGCTGATAATTTAACGATAACCGTTCTAGTTGTAGGATTGATATAGATATTTTGATTGTAAACCCCCATAGCCAGATACTCTCCTTCCTTACTTTCTGGTATCCACCATTGGTAACCATACCCCAAGACATGACCAGACAATTCATTTTCACCAGGCATGAGGTGTGGCGCATCAGGCGTTATGGATGCCTTTATCCATTCCTTAGGTACTATTTGCTGATTCCTCCAATAGCCATTATTTAAATATAAGGTGCCTATTTTTGCAAAATCTCTTAATGTTGCATTTAAGCCGCCTAGAGCAACCTCCATGCCAGAATCATCTGTAATCCAATATGCTTCATGTTCCATACCTAGTGGATTCCAAAGTTTTTCCTGCATATATTCTGTAATAGATTGACTTGTTGCTTTTGTTAACAACATCCCCAATACATGGGTATCCATACTCACATAATGGTTATAAGTCCCTGAAGGGCGTTCATTTTTTAAACTGGCTGCAAACTCGTTCTGAGATTGCCCAAAGGCAAAAGCTCTTCCCCAACGATTTATATCACTATAAAAATCTGCATAATCTTCATTAAATTTTATCCCGCTAGACATTTGTAAGATATGTTTAATTGGTACACCTTCATAACCCGATCCTTTTAAGCTTGGAAGGTATTCGTCTACAGGCTGCATAACATTTTTAATATGTCCTTCTTCAACCGCTATACCTATCAATGCAGAGATGAAAGATTTTGCCATCGACCATGAAATATTTTTAGTAGTGGGCGTATTTTCTAAATAATATTTTTCAAAAACAATACTATCATTTTGAAGCACTAATAAACCTGTTGTCCTAGAATCTTCTATAAATTTTTGGATATTATAAGATTTACCTTCATAAAGAAACGTAGCAGGCAAATCAATACGAGTTCCTTGAGAATATATTGTAGGATGAGGAGATGGTTTAAGTTCGCTTTTAGGGTAAACCTCTCCTAAGGTTCGAAAATTCTCCACTATTTTATCTTCATCAAAAAGATGCAATACATGATTTATTCTTTTTAGCTTTGGGTAAAAAAGAATGCCTCCCATTAAGATTAATAAAAGTAATCCGAGTAAGAATATTTTTAATTTTTTCATAATGCATTAATTTTAGCACCTTATACACAAAGTTGTTCAAAAATATCTTTTAAGCTTGGCTTAAATCCTTAATTTTATATTTTAAAGTCCCTTATTTTGGGTTCATGTTGAAACAGTTAATATTTTTCCTTTTTTGTTTTATGATTTTGCCTAGTAAAGATTTACTAGCGCAAAGAGAATTTCCAGATAACTATTCAAAAGAAATAGAGCTGGGAATTAATTATTGTAAACCTGGTGTAAAAAATAAATCTAAAAGTAAAGGTCTTCTCCTACAATACCAATTTAATACAGGTAGAGATTATTATACGAATCAATCTTCTACTCCAGAACATTTAAATCGAGCTGAACGTTTTCTTGGTAAAATTAAAATTCCTATACTGAATAAATGTAATTTAAAAATACTAACTGGATTCCAATATGGGTTCGAAAATTTTAATTTTGACATTAAAAATACGACCGATGGTATCATCCAAAGCCTAAGTCAAGAGAAATATAAGAATGCAAGATTCTCTATTTATTTTGTAAAGCCCCTTAATAATAAATTCTATATTAGTGTGGTCAGTTCTTTAGAATACAATGGTGGTTTTGAAAAATTTATAGATTTTAGAGAACGGTTTCGAACCTTTAGAACAATAGCTTCTTTTGGTATAAAAAAGACAGAAGATAAGGAATATGGATTAGGCTTATATTACAAAGATGGATTTCGACGGCGTAGTTTTTACCCTTTTGGGTTTTATTATCAAACCTTTTCAGATAAATGGGGGGTTGAATCCGTAATTCCTGTGCAAGTTTATGGACGTCGTAATTTTTCAGAACAATCAATTTTATTATTTGGGGCAACATATAGTGCAATGGAATATTCTTTCGACGCTTTACATGAAAGTGAAACTACTATTTTCGAAATTAGAAACCAATCCATCAATCTTTTGTTAAAATATGAACAACAACTAAGTACTTGGTTTTGGTTAAACCTTGAAGGTGGCTATCAGTTTCAATTTCCACCTCAATTAGAACTATCTGAATCCGAATCGAACTATTCTATTGAAAAAATTGAAAATGGATTAATTTTTAAAATTGGTATCTTCCTAAGTCCTCCTAGTAAATATTTAAAATAACTTGAGCAAAGAAGTTAAAAATAGAATGATGAATTAATTACAAGTACCTATAATTAAAATGAACCTTCATTATTAAACAACTTCAAAATTATAAATATTATTATCCTAATTCAATCTACTTCTAAATAGAATACGGTATTTTTACATTTAAATTTTACGTATTACCTTATGGAAAATAATCCTCAATCTTTTCAAACACCTCTACTAGAAAAAGTACAAATTTTTGCTACAAAAACAATTTCCTCTTTTCCTGATAATATTGTTTATCATGATATTAAATTCGCTCATCGTCTAATAAAAAACGTTGAAAAAATTGCACGAGGTGAAGGGTTTAATGACGATAAGTTAGAAAAAGTATTGATTTTAGCTTGGTTCGTCGCTACAGGATATGGCAATCAAGATATTGATATCAAAGATGGAGAATTTATTGGAAATCTAGAGAAAGTGGCTATTCACAATGCAAAAAAATTCTTTGAAAAAAACCCTATCAATCCTAAACGTCAGGAAGAGATATTGAACGAGTTGGAACAAGCAAATATCTTAATACTGGATAAAACTCCTTGTGGAAGTGTCCTTGTAGATGCGACGTTAATGGATATTACAAAAGGAAAAATAAACAAACGCCTAAAATCAATTTATGAAGAGTTGTTGCTTAAAGATGTGAGTTTAAGTAAAAAAGGATATTATGAGACTATTATTAATTTGATGAAAAAATTTAGTTGTTATACCAACTATGGTCAAAAAGAAATCCAACCCAAAATCATACAAATCATTCAGGATTTACAAAAGGAAAAAAAGAATATTGAGAAACAAGAAAATATCGTTTTAGAACAAGAGCTAGGAATTAGTGATCAAGAACTCAAAAGTCTCAAAAAAAGCCTTAAAACCATTAAAGGAAGAGACGATAGAGGCATTCAAACGATGTTCAGAACAACGTCTAAAAACCATTACACGCTAAATGAGATGGTCGATAAGAAGGCGAATATAATGATAACGGTCAACTCGATCATTCTATCCTTAATCATTGGAGGGATAGCAGGAAAAACCCCTCCGACTGATGCCGAATTTTTACAAATCTTACCTATTTTGATTCTGGGTTTCACGAGTATTTCTTCTATCATTTTTGCTGTCATTTCCATACGACCAACGGTAGAACATGGAAAATTTACAGAGTCAGAAATTAGAAATAAAGGTGGTAATCTACTCTTTTTTGGTAATTTCTATAAAATGCGCCTCAAAGATTATGAATGGGGAATGCTGCAAATGCTTAATGACAGCGATTACCTCTATGGTACAATGATTCGAGATTTGTATTATCTAGGGCAAAAGCTGGAAAGAAAATATAGAGCCATTAGAATATCGCTAAACATATTTATTATAGGGATGAGTACTGCATTTTTGATCTTCATCATCCATCGTATAGTCCATGATCACGCATTATTTACTTTTTAATATCACTAAAAACAGCCTAGTTCATCCATTGGCGTTCTTCTTCTGACCCTGTTTGTCTTTTACCACCTGATTTTAATTTTTTGTTGCCAAATTTTTGAGAAAAAGTCAATCGAAAAATATCTCCTTCAAACCGACCGCATCACAAATAATCTAAATTGATATCGGATCAAAACAATGTTACAAAAACAGAACAACTATCTGATAAAATCATAGCATAATAAAATAGAATCAAATATTTATTAACTTTTCTTTATTCCCTACTTACTCATAAATACAACTTGTGTCATAATAATATTTTCCATTCAATTCGTGAATTTCCCTAAAATCATAACAATTTAATCGGAACTCACAATTTTTACAATTTTCTATTTTATTTTTAGAAATATTATAAACATCATGGTCTAGAAATTCTATACCATCTTCATTTATGAAGATTGAATCTCTTGAATAATGATATAAATTATTCTTCTTTGATATATAAATTGCAGTAGGAAAGGCATAAAGTTTAGGTCTATATTTACGCTTTTTAGATTCTTTTTTTCTTACAATTAATTTATAGGGATGAAGTTCTTTTTTATATTTTTCAATATTATAAGATTCGTATATAACAATGACGACTCCAAAATGGTAAATGTGTTCATTAATCCACTTAATCAATGACTTTATATAACTAAGTTTTATTTCATTTTCAGTATTATTACAAACAATTCTTACATTATGGTAACTAACTTTTCCTCTTGATATTATTATATCTGGATAATGGTTAAATGTTTCTTTTGATATATAGATATCTAATATCTCCTTTTCAAAAACGTCTATTTTTTTGTTGATATATTTAGTTATATCTTCTTCATACAAGATATTATCATCAAGCTGAGAAAGCTCAATATTGGCAATTGATCTTATCTCATATGTTGCCAAATTAATTAATGCACTTTTATTCTTACCATTGACTATATATATGGACTCTTTCATAAAATGAAGGTTAAATCATTAATGCCCTTTCAGTGTATCTAAAAGTTAAAGATTGGTTATTGAACATTGAAGAGTGAAAATTCCTTCTTAGTTTCAATTCATGATTTGTTCGAGGATTTTCAAATACAATTATTTTGAACATAACAGGGATCTTACCCTGATTTACAAGGTTAATAAACTTTTCTTTAATTTCTTTTTGCTCCATTTAGTTTATAGTTTTGCTTAGATTTTTTAAGAAGCATTTTTAAAATGCTTTTATGAATAGAATTTTCTAGAAATTCACCATAATATTCTATAATACCATCTGGATTTATCTCAATAAACACATATTCCCCCTTCAAATTTCTAATAATATCAACTGTACATAAATCCAATTTATAACTATGACACAACCTTATTATATCTTTCTTTATATCTGGATTTAATGCATATTCTATATTTTTTATTTGCTTATTTTTATAAGCCTCTTTAATATCTGTTGTTGGAATAATTCCTATTTCACAGAATTGTTTAACACAAAAAAGATTGTCCCCAACTAAAATACATTTCAACTCATATGAAGATTTAACATACTCTTGAAAAAAAGAAGGAAAAATTTCATTGGACGTTATTGTATTTATATCCTCTAGATTTACATTGGCAGTCTTGATACTCATAATTTGCCCTTGCTCCACAAAATACCCTAGGCTTCCGATAGGCTTCGTAATTGTATTATTAGAACTTATAAATGTGCTTATACTAGCTGTGGAGTTAGAAACTAATATCTTTGGAGTATTTAACCCAAAATCTTTTGCTCTTATCGATTGAAAAGGTTTATTTAAACATACATTATCAAAATCATTTATGATTCTTATTCCTTTTGACCTTGCAAAGTGTAGGACTAGGTCTCTCAATTCATAAAATTCTTTGATTAACTTTTGTATAAGCATATTAGGAATTATTCCTCGATAATTCTTTAACACTCTTTGTCCTGAAATAAAATTGTTATCTATTCTTCTCTTCCAGATAAGTTCGAATTCGCTCAAATAATGTACTTCATTGTCGATCGTTAATTGTACATCATTCTGATTAATTGCTATTTTAGGCGTTTTTAGATTATTCGGTATTAAGTCTTCAAGGTTTAATCTTACAACTTGAATAGCATTTTTTAAACAAAACAAAATGGTTTTTTCTATCAGTGTCTCCTTAGAATCTGTACTTAAAAATAAAAATTTCATCATATATCATATTATTAAAAAATATGATATAGTATATCATAACTATTCTTTAATAATATGATATACTATATGTCTATTCTTATTTCCTAAAAGCTATTATCATTATGCTGGCTTTCCCCACTATCATTAAATGTACTACTTCCACTATCATCATGAGTACTATCACCACTATCATAACTAAAACTATCACCACCGTCATGACTATTACTATCACCACCATCAAATGAAAGACTATCTCCTTCATCATAGTGATCAGATGTAGTACCACCTAGCATTTTAATTAACATTTCAGATTTAATAATTTCAGCTTTTTTAAAAAGATCAATTTTTTTCATTTTAGTCTATTTAAATTAAGAAATAATGTTAAACTACTTTTAGTTTTCACTAAAACTCCTATTTATTGCTAATTATAGCAAAGACAAAAAAAAGCTAAAATTTATTTCTAAAACGTATATACATACATACAAACTATTTAATTTTAATTGTTTATATAAAAAAATCAAGCGAGTTTATTTATTTATAACCAATTGTATATAACAATCAATTTAAAAACGAATATTCTCAGAAAACAAATAATCGATTTAGATTTCACCCTTTCTTCAATAATTTAATGGAAAAGCTAATTGGAAGGAATTGGAACAAGTTCAGCAGTTCTCAATCGGAATGATAAAATACTTACCATTAATTTTTTATTGTTTTTCAATCCCATTTTGTCGTAGGAAATTCATAACCTTACCATAGGATAAAATAGTAAAAAAACGACTTGAAATGCTTAGCGTACAATTTGACTTAAGCAATTTAAAATAATTTACTTTCCCTTCAGTTCCTCTTGTATTCTTAAAAATCACATCCCAGATCTTCCTTTGAAATAAAGTCATTATTCGGAAAACAATTGCCAGATGGTAATTCCTCTGGAGCATAACGAGCTAAATTCGGATCATATAAGCCTGTACGAATAAACGCAGCAATCTGTGATACTTCCTCATCATCTAAGCCCAGAGGCGTAAATTCTTCTGCTAATTGACTTTCAGGAACATTAGGATTCTGAGATTGAGCATTATTTTTGTATCGTATTACAGCTTCTACGGAATTAAAATTTCCACCATGTCCATAAAAAGGTGAATCAATAAGGTTGTAGAGTTGAGGAACTTTAAATTTATAATCATCAGCACTATTTTTTGTAAAACCTCCCCTACCTTTATGTGCTTCATCATCAGGATCAACATGGAAAGCGCCATTATTTTCTGACAAATCTGCCATTCCTAGGGCGTGAAATTCCATAGAATTGAGTGCTGGACCTGTATGACATTTGGCACATCCTGCCTTTCCAAAAAATAATATAGCTCCTTTTTTTTCAATACTATTTAAGGCTTCATGCTCTCCTCTTAACCATTTTTGAAAATTGGATTCATTGGCGAGTAAGGTTCGCTCATAAGCCGCAATTGCCAAACCTGCATTTTCACGAGTAAATAATTCTTCATCCGTCAATCCAGGAAAAGCATTCTCAAAAAGATCAATATACGTTGGATTATGAATAATATCCGTTCCTTCTATTAGCATTCGATGTACATCTAAACCAGCAATGGCTTGTGTTTCTACACCTTCAAAGCCAAGATGATTTGTTGCTTTAGGAGTTCCCTCTTCCCATTGGGCTTCTGTTCCAACATTAAGGTTTGTTGCTCCAAACTGACCATTCCAAAGCACATTTGTTTGGTAGGCAACATTCATATTTGAGGGTGTTCGTATAGGTTGAACATCAATTTCATCTTTTTTATACAACGTATGCTTTGTTCTCCCCTCTCCTCGATTTCCAAATCCCTGACCACCATCTGCTAGTCCCTGAATATTACCCGCCTGAAATCCTGATTTAGTAGAATGACAAGAAGCACAAGAATAAGTTCCTCTCAAAAATTCTTTCTTAGGACTTTGAGCGCAAGCTGTCTCGAAAAAAAGTAATTTCCCTAGGGCTACTTTCTCAGTTGTAATAGGATTATTGGGATCTTGAGGAATGGATTGGAAATCAGAGCTACTAGGCAATTGGTAAAAATCTGTAGAACCATCGTCTGATGCTTCAATAAGCACATCTCTTAAAGCAACATCTAAGTCTTGCTGTACACCACTTCCACTTCCTAAAGATTCATCATCTTTACAAGAAGATAGAATACTAGCAACTAAAGCAATGCAAATTAATAGATAAAGTTTTCTCATTGTCAATGTATTTAATAATTGTATGTTATTGTTTTTTTACTATGTCACAATAGTACATTTTTTTGTATCAAAATTCATGCCGTTTTAATGTCCATTCTTATCAATTTTTAGTACAGTTTTTGTTAAGAAGTCGTTATAAGAATCATTTTATGCTAGCATAAGCAAATATTTAGTAGTAAATTGTGTTTCACATTACCCAAATAGCCTTTTTGTATTTTATATTTTTTAAAAAAAGATAAATGAAAAAATTAGTTGTAAGTTTTCTGTTTCTATTTGTTAGTATTCAATTTTTATCTGCGGCCTATATGCTATTGCCTATGGATGAGAAGCAGAAAAATCATCTAAAAGCCTATGGTATAACCTATTGGGTTTTGGATAAAGGTATTGAAGCACATTGGTTATTAAATTATAGAGGGGGAAGTTTTGCCTTTCCACACAATCCTGCTTTTGAGAAAGAATGTATTAAAAGAGATGTGAGTTTTGAAGTAATTCCTGACGCCCAATTCAATAAAATGCTTCTAGATATTGGTGATCCCGAAGTAAATATGGACGATATGAAATTGGAAAAAGCACCTAAGATCGCCGTTTACACCCCTGAATTTAATGCTAAGGGAGAACGCATTCAACCATGGGATGATGCTGTAACACTCGTCTTAACATATGCTGAAATTCCTTATGAAACAGTATACGATACAGATGTAATGAAAGATAAACTTACAGAGTACGATTGGCTCCACTTGCACCATGAGGATTTTACTGGACAGTTTGGTCGATTTTATGCTAGCTACCGTTCTCGTCCTTGGTACAAAGCCAATGTTAAAAAAATGAACGAACTTGCTAAAAGTCTTGGCTTTCAAAAGGTTTCAGAGATGAAGTTAGCAGTAGTCAAAAAAATAAGAGAATATGTCGTTGGTGGTGGCTTTATGTTTGCTATGTGCTCGGCAACAGATACTTATGACATAGCACTTGCGGCAGATGGAGTGGATATTTGCGAACATATGTACGATGGTGACGCTATCGACCCAAGCGCACAAAGCAAACTTAACTTTAATAATACTTTCGCCTTTAAGGATTTCAAATTGACTAAAAACCCTTTACAATACGAATATTCTTCAATAGATAACAGTGATCAAAATGGACGTAAAGTACCAGCAGATGTAGATTACTTTACCTTATTTGATTTTTCTGCCAAATGGGATCCCGTACCAACTATGCTCACCCAATGTCATACCAGAACTGTAAAAGGATTTATGGGTCAAACTACTGCCTTTTCAAAAAAACATATAAAATCAGATGTGTTACTTCTAGGACAAAACTTTCCTGCTGACGAGGCAAGGTATATTCATGGTATTGCAGGTAAGGGGTTCTGGACATTCTACGGCGGGCATGATCCTGAAGATTATCGGCATTACGTAAAAGATCCAGAAACGGACTTAAACCTTCATCCAAATTCGCCTGGTTATCGTCTGATTCTAAACAATGTACTATTCCCAGCAGCAAAAAAGAAAAAACGTAAAACATAGGCTTCACAGTTGATCATCAGAAAATCTTTTGAATGAAAATCATTATCATTCATCTACTTTGGAAAATTGGATATTTAGTTGTTGTATTTATTCTAGCTAGTTTATTTATAAAAATCAGTTCTGCTCGTCCTAAACACTTAGGCAAAGACCCTGATCCCCATTCAAATATATTTGATGGAATCGCTTATCTTTATAGCTGGGTTCTAACGTGTATAGGTTGGTTGGTATATATGGAAGTTGTTTAAAAATAGAATACTCAATTATTTATAAGTCATTGTATCCCAATATTTCAGCTAATTCTTTTCACCGTAGCTAAGGCTACGAAAAAAGAATGGAGCTTCATCTTGAAATACAAGCACTTATAACTAAAATAATTCTTCATTATTAAACAACTTCATGGTTTATGATACTATAAATCTTTATAACCTTGGAGAAATTCATCTCAAATATGCCAATATCGGTTTGCTTTTAGTACTCCTTATTTTGACTATATTTGTGCTTAGAAAATAATACATTGCTAATAATTATATAAATTATGTTTTCCAAAGATACATATACGAATAGGCGAAAAATTTTAAAACAATCTTTCCAATCTGGCATCTTACTTTTTTTAGGTAATGATGAAACTGGAATGAACTATAAAAGTAATACTTATCCTTTTCGGCAAGATAGCAATTTCCTATATTATTTTGGTATCGACCAGCCCCATTTAATCGCCATTATAGATATTGATGAGGGTAACACAATTCTTTTTGGAAATGAACTAACAATGGAAGATATTGTATGGATGGGTGATCAACCAAGTCTGAGCGATTTAGCCACCGCCGTAGGTGTCCATGAAGTAAAACCTTATAATAAAATCTCTACCTATCTACAAAGCAGGACTGTTCATTTTCTTCCTCCATATCGTGCCAAAAATAAAATCAATCTTTCGAAATGGTTAGACATTCCTATCTCTAACCTTCAATCTCAAGCATCTATTCCTTTTATTAAATCGATTGTAAAACAGCGTTCTATTAAAACTACTGAAGAAATAGAGGAGATGGAGAAGGCCTTAAGTACTACTCATCAAATGCATACTACTGCTATGCAAATTGCTAAAGTTGGTATGACAGAGGCTGAGATAGCAGGAATAGTAGAAGGTATCGCTATTAGTGCTGGCGGCAGGCTTGCCTACCCCGTTATTCTAAGTAAAGATGGACAGATTTTGCACAATCACCATCATCACAATATTTTACAAGAAGGACAACTTATACTAGGAGATTTTGGTGCAGAAACAGCTAGTTGTTATGCTGGAGATATTACACGAACTTTTCCTGTTTCTAAGACTTTTACTACTTTACAAAAAGATATTTATAATATTGTTTTAGCTGCTGAGATGCAAGTCATCGAACAATTAAAACCTCGTGTTTCCTACAGAACAATGCATGATTTAGCATCCACTATAATAGTCGATGGGCTTAAAGAATTGGGTTTAATGAAAGGCACTACGGATGATGCTGTAGAACTAGGCGCTCACGCTCTATTTTTTCCTCATGGTCTAGGACATATGATAGGTTTAGACGTTCACGATATGGAAGATTTAGGAGAAAACTATGTTGGTTATGATGAGCAAACTCAGCGCAGTACATTATTTGGAACGGCTTATTTAAGACTAGGAAGACAACTTCAATCGGGTTTTGTCTTAACTGTTGAACCTGGTATTTACTTTATTCCGCAATTAATTGATCAATGGAAAGCCGAGCAAAAATTCACTGATTTCATTAATTATGATAAACTAGAGTCTTATAAGACCTTTGGAGGTATACGTATAGAAGATAATGTCCTTATTACAGAAACAGGACATCGTGTACTAGGTCCTCCTATTGCTAAAACTATTGAAGCAATAGAAGCCCTTCGGCAAAGTTAAAAGGGCAATCCATCCTTTAATAAGGTTATAAAATTAGAAAACAACTTAGGACTAAGGGCACAGGTAAATAAAAACCCGAACACTGCCCCATAAAAATGGGCATCGTGATTAATATTGTCCGCTACATTTCCTCTAGCAGCCCAAGAGGAATAGATCAAGTACAATATCCCTGCTACAATAATGGGCATTGGTATAATAAAATACAGCAAAATTTGTCCCCAGGGGTTCAGAATGATATAAGCAAATAGAATAGCTGATACAGCTCCTGAAGCCCCAATACTAGAATAATAAGGTGTATCTTTTCGCTTCCAATAAGTTGGCAAATCAGAAGCCACAATAGCTAATAAATATAAAAGTAAATAAAATAATCGCCCTTTCAATTCTCCAAAATAGCCTAAGAAGTATAACTCAACTGCCGTACCAAATTCATACAATACAAACATATTGATGATGAGGTGCATCCAGCTCCCATGTACAAAGCCTGAAGACAAAAATCGATAATATTGACCTTCTGTACGAACAACAAAGGGCCAGTGTTTAAGTTTATTGAACATCGCTTGATTTTCGAAGCATTGGTATGAAATCAAGCAGGTCATAATGACTATAATAAGTGTTAAAGACATTGTGTATAGTATTTAGATTCAACGGTGGTGGTAAGGTTCATTATTCAATATTGTCATGGCTCGATAAAGTTGCTCAACAAACAGTAGTCTAATCATTTGGTGCGAGAAAGTCATATTTGATAGTGATAGTTTACCATTTGCACGTTTATAGACTGCTTCATCAAAACCATAAGCGCCACCGATGACAAAAACAATTTTTTTATAAGATAGTTGTATTTTTTTTTCAATAAAAGTAGCAAATTCTAGAGAAGAATACGATTTTCCGCTTTCATCTAGTAAGATAACAAAATCTTCTATGTTAAATTTTTCTAATAATTTCTGACCTTCTTTGTTTTTAATTTGATGTTGGGCAAGGTTTTTGGTATTTTTAATATCAGGAATAACTTTCATTTCAAATTTCAAATAATGCTGAAGTCGTTTTTGATATATGGCAATACCTTCATCCAAATATTTAAAATTGGTCTTTCCAATTAGCCATAATTCTACTTTTGCCATTCGTCAAAATTTTCATTTTAAAATGATTCACGAATATAAATGTATTTAAGACAGTTAGAAAATAAAGGAGGTTTTAATCTGAAATATATTTTTCATTTATTATTTCAAAAGGTACTTGGAATAATAAATCGAATGATGTACTTTATTTTATCGTTACCGACTCGTTTTTGGCGTTTGATACAACATATTTGGAAAGGTTTACTAAGTCTAAGAATCGACTCCAAGGAATGGTATACCGAACTTACACAAGGAAAAACATGGGCAAGCTTTTTTCGGTGGTGGATCGCTTTAATATTATATTTACTCGACTTAATCGGTATTGGAGAGCTCCATGATACGATTATGGACTTGTTTAAATTTAATACTCGCCGTTTATATGATTGGGAAATTGAACTTGGCAAAACCATCTTTGGTGACTCCATTAAGTGGCAATTAGTAAGTATTGATAATCGTGCTTTTTTGGGACCGAAGCAAAAGCATTTCGCTTATGTCAGTTTCCATTCTATCAATAGTTGGAATACCCTATCCAATAGTGTTTTACTACATGAATTTATTCATATTTGGCAATATGAGAAATTTGGCTCGGTATATATGTTAAAAGCTATTCAAGCTCAAAAGTCAGCTTTAAAATATAATTATGGTGGTGTAAATGCGCTCTACAAAGCTGTAAAAGAGGGAAAAAGTCTTTTATCTTTTAATTTTGAGCAGCAAGGAGATATTGTAGCCGATTATTATAAAATCAAAAATGGCTATGCCCCTCAATGGGGGCGTGGAAAAAGAGAAGATCTAGATGTCTATGAACAGCTTCTTGGTGTATTAAAGTTTTAAATATTTGAATGAGAGATTCTTTATTATTTAAAAAGCACCTACTACAGAATAGTAAGTGCTTTTAAACGATCTATTTTTTAAAACATTTAAAGCAAACTTTATGCTTCATCATAACTATATGGTAAAATCTTAGAAGATTTTACAGTAGACAAGGTCATCAATGTTTTCAAACGTTCTATTTCTTCGATTTGAGATAGTGTTTTAAACAATAATTTCTCATAAGAAGGAATATCTTTACAAACTAACTTCATAAGAAAATCTGCTTCACCTGTAATAATATAGCATTCTACAATTTCAGGAATTTGCTGCATTTTTTCTAAGAAATTATTAAGCGCATTTTCTTTTTGCCAAGCCAAAGATACAAGCACGAAGGTTTTTACATTTAACCCAATAGCTTGGGGATCAACCAAGGCATGATAACTCTCAATAATACCTGAAGTTTCTAACTTTTTCACACGTTCGAGCGTTGGTGCAGGTGAAAGACCAATTTGTCGTGACAAATCGAGGTTTGTAATTTTACTATTCTCCTGTAAAATTTTTAATATCTGTAAATCAATGGGGTCTAATTTACTCGTAACACTATCTGACATATCAATTATTTTTTAAACTTGCAAACGCACGCAAGTTATGCTACAAAAAAATATTTTTCAAGTTTTTGGTAAAAAAACCAATGTTAATTTTATTTCCACATGAAAAAATGGCGCTACAACAAATTATTGTATGTGGCTTAAATATATGTTTTATGGGAAAATACCTAGGGCTAAGTAGTCACTACTTATTTTATTTAAAGCACAAACAAAAGCTGCCGTTCTCAAATCTGTAATCTTTTTATTTCTTTTTGCGGTATCTCGAATTTGGCGATAAGCTGTAATCATCGTTTCTTCTAGTCCAGAATTTACTAAATCGATTTCATCCCCTCCTTTCGTAATTACAGAACGTTCTTTTTTCCCAATACGTTTACCCGTCAAACGCTCTACTGTTGCGATAATATTCTCATAGGTATTATGATTAAATCGTTTTTCCATACGCCCAAAACGCATATGTGAAAGATTTTTTAACCATTCGAAATATGAAACCGTTACACCACCTGCATTCAAATACATATCAGGAACTATCACAATGCCTTTTTTCAACAAGATTTCTTCTGCATCAGCTGTAATTGGGCCATTTGCAGCTTCTCCTATAATTTTTGCTTTGATTCTAGGCGCATTTTCGACGGTTATTTGATTTTCTAAAGCCGCAGGCACTAAAATATCGCATTCCAACTCTAGGGCTGCTTCTCTAGTGGGTAAATTTTCAGCACCTGGGAAGTTTAAAATCGAGCCTGTTTCTTTTCGATGTTTCATCAAAGCATCAATATCTATACCTGATGGTTTAGAAATACTTCCTTCGTATTCTGCTACACCAATAATTTTTGCGCCACCTTCATGCTGAGATATTTTTGCAGTATGGTATCCCACATTACCTAATCCTTGAATGACCATGGTTTTACCTTCCATCCCTTCCTCTAGACCGATAGCCTTCATATCGTCTTTAAAACTGACGAGTTCTCTAAGTCCGTAGTATACTCCCCTACCCGTTGCTTCTGTACGACCTTGAATACCATTTTGGCTTACTGGTTTACCCGTTACACAACCTACAGCATCAATTTCTCCATGATGGAAGGTTAGGTAGGTATCTAGTATCCATGCCATTTCTCTACCACCCGTTCCATAATCAGGAGCAGGTACATCAATACCAGGACCGATAAAGTTTTTGCGAATCAACTCTGTTGTATACCGCCTAGTAATTTTTTGAAGTTGAGGCGTTGTATAGTTTTTAGGATTGATTTTCACCCCTCCTTTAGCACCACCAAAAGGTACATCTACGATAGCGCATTTGTACGTCATTAGGGCGGCGAGTGCCATAACCTCATCCTGATTCACCCCTAAACTAAAACGAATCCCTCCTTTAGTTGGTAAGCGATGGTGACTGTGTTGTACACGGTAGGCTTCAATTACATGATACTCTCTTCCTACTTTAACAGGGAATCGCATTTGGTAAACTGCGTTACAGAGTTTAATCTGTTCTAGGAGTCCTTTTGGAAGCCCTGTATGGGCTGCCGCTTTGTCAAAGTTTTTTTCTACACTAGCGAAAAAACTAACATGTTTTGTACTCATTTATCTATAATTTGTTGTTCTAATTTGGATAATTTTCTATCCATTCTTATCATAAAAAGCACAATTCCTATAAAAATACTCACAATAACAGCAACACATACATATATTTTCCCTGTACTTCTCATAAAATCAGTAGGTTCAGTATCGGCGAATAGGCTGAGGCATATGAATAAAAGAAGTGTGGTGAGCAGAGGCTTTAAAAGCTGTTGAATTGAGTGTTTTCTTATATAATTCATCATGAATAAACGGAATTTAAAACAAATTAAAGCAATATTTTTCACTTTATGACAAAATTTTTATTAAAAAAAATAGGCTTTTATAATATTTTTTTTCTTATTCGCACCTAGTTTTAAAAAAACGAAAGCAAACATAATTTTTATTAAATATCTTTCAATCTTTATTGATAATCATTGCTAAAAATAGAATTTCTTATAAGTTAAAATGTCCTTTGCCACTATGAATATATTGAACATTGAAATCAAAATTAAAGTTAATAATTCCAAAGAAATCGAAGCAGCATTGCTTGAAAAAAATGCTCAATATATAGGAGAAGATCATCAAATCGACACCTATTTCAAGATTCCTAGAGGGAGGTTAAAACTCCGAGAAGGAAATATTGAAAATAGCTTAATTTTATATCAGCGTGAAGAAACAAAAAACCTAAAAAAATCCGTTGTAAAGCTGCAAAAACTAGGTAAAGAAAATACAGGATTAAAAGATATTCTCACCAATTTGTTTGGGGTATTTAAAGTCGTAGATAAACGAAGAAAGATTTTTTTTATTGATAATGTTAAATTTCATATTGATACGGTAAAAGGACTAGGAAAATATGTCGAAATTGAAGCCATTAGTTCCGATAAGAAATACAATGAAACAGAACTTACTGCTCAATGTGATGCTTATATTGACTATTTAAAATTAGATCGAAATGCATTTATAGACAAGTCATATAGTGATTTAGTTGTTGATAGCCTGTAGAATATAAATTTGTTAATTAAAATAGAGGTATGATGGATAATAAGGATTATTCTAAATTAACACTTGAAGAATTGATAGTAGAAGAAAAAAAGATTAAAAGGAATCAAATCATTTCTGCTATAATAATCGGATTTTTAATCGGTGTTATCGTGTATGGTATTGCAAAGAATGGTTTTGGTTTTCTTTATATCTTCATCCCCTTATTTTTGATATATGGAATTTATAAGAATTCGCAAAGGCTTCAACACAATAGTAAACAGATACAAGTCGAAATTGGCTCTAAAAAGATCAAATAGCCAATATTTTTATATTAAATTTGTTTTAGGGAATCCTGTACCCTTATTGCTGAATATGCCTTAGTAAAGAAGAAAAACAGCCTTTCTTCAATTTTGGAACTTTATTATGAAGTTAAAGTAAAATTTTTTTTGTAAAAATCAAATGAAAAATGAAGCTTGAATTAAGAAAAAATCATCAAATTTAATGAATTAGCTAAAGGATGTAAAAATGGGAAAAATACTGCGTAAAAGTTAAAGCGTCTTTTGACACGATTTAGGTTTTAAATATTATCTCATTTTAAAGTTCTGCCATTTTTTTGGATAAAAAGCTTTTATCTAATTGTTAATGCCAATTTGGTAGAGAATAAAGCAGTTTTTGTCTATTTACTGATAATTATCAAATTAAATATTAAATCTTTGTTTTAGGCTAAAATTAGTAACGTTAATGAAATTTAAGAAAGTTCTATAGTTATTTAATGGATTCAACTGGGAACTCAAAAGAATTTATCTTAAATCCATTATGTTGAAAAATTGAAAATATGCTATTCAATATGGATTACGATTAATTTTACAATTTTAGACAAGTTTGGATAAATAGGAACATTTAAATCTACCCCAATTAAAATTTTTTTCTTATAAGAAATCTATTTGTTTCTCAAGAAATAAAGGGAATAGGCATCGGTTTATTCAAGTGAAATAACAGTGTAGAAACATTAAACTAATTTGGAACAATTTAATTTATTGTAACAAATTTGGCTGGATTAGCTATGTAAAGAGGTAAAAAATAAATCAAATATAACAAACTGTAAACGAAGTTAAGTCTGGCTTCATAAATATAAAGAATCAAGAACGATATATAAAAATAATAACAATATTGGACTGGTTGTGGCTAAATGTGATATACATTCGCCCACCATTATTATTAGATAATTATCATAAGTTTTAACTAAACTATCATTAACAAGTTTGTATTTCTTTTTCCGTTCAACAGCGTTGAAAATGCCTATCTATCTGTGGTTAACAAGGAGGATAGCTATTATGTATGCGTTTTTGTCTTATTGAACGAAAAATAATGTTCAAATTTCAGTTAATATTTTTTAGTCTTAAAACGTATTAAACAACTTCAATTAATTGAAATTAATTTTAACGTGAGGTTCACAGTTAAAGAACTGAAATTCAGTATTATATAATAAAAAAT
>JAHDBJ010000019.1 GCA_020630435.1 Saprospiraceae bacterium | reverse complement strand
TTTTCTGTTAAGGTCAGATGGAACTTACCATGATTAAATAATCATTTCCTTGTGTATTTAAGGATTATTTAATCATGGACGTTTCATAACTTATAATTTGGCTGTTATTGTTTGATACAGCACTCTAAAATTTGGTTTACTCTATTTTACGAATATTGTTTTTTATAATAATTTTGGTATTCACCAGATGTTACATTTTGCAACCATCCTTGATTTTCTAAATACCAATCTATTGTTTTACTTAACCCTTCTTCAAATTGAATTGAAGGTTTCCATCCTAATTCATCATCTATTTTTGAAGCATCTATTGCATACCTTAAATCATGTCCACTTCTGTCTTTAACAAAAGTAATTAATGCCTCTGATGAACCTTTTTCTCTCCCTAATTTTTCATCCATTAATCGACACAACAATCGTATTAAATCAATATTTGTCCATTCATTATGCCCTCCTATATTGTAGGTTTCTCCATCTTTTCCTTCATGAAAAATTGTGTCTATAGCAACAGCATGATCTTTAACATATAACCAGTCCCTTACATTAATTCCTTTACCATAAACAGGTAATGCTTTCTTTTCTATAATATTATTAATAAAAAGAGGAATCAATTTTTCTGGAAATTGATAGGGACCATAGTTATTAGAACAATTCGATATAACGACAGGTAACTTAAATGTATGATTGTATGCTCTTACCAAATGGTCAGAACTTGCTTTAGAGGCAGAATATGGGCTTTTCGGATCGTAGGGCGTTGTTTCATAAAAAAAGCCCTGTTCTAACTCTAATGAGCCATATACTTCATCTGTTGACACATGATAAAATAATTTCCCTTGTTTATCCTCACCCCATGTTTCTTTAGCAACTTGTAATAAAACTGCTGTTCCTAATACATTTGTTTTTACAAAAGATAAGGGTTCTGTAATTGATCTATCAACATGAGATTCTGCTGCCAAATGAATAACACCATCAAAATTATATTGTTTAAATAATGTTCTCATCTCCTCTAAGTCTGTAATATCAGCTTTGATAAATGTATAATTATCATTGTTTTCAATGTCTTTAATATTCATCAAATTACCTGCATACGTCAACACATCTAAGTTACAAATATGATAATCTGGATATTTTTTCACAAAATGTCTGACTACATGAGAGCCTATAAAACCTGCTCCTCCTGTAATTAATATTGTTCGAACAAATTTGGACATATAGTTAGGATATTATTTTTTAAATTATATCAAAAGCTTAGATTTTCAACCTTGCTTTGATGTACTTATTTCTATTAGGATGCTTTTGGAAAGAATTATACTCTAATTTAATTTTTTAAATTAGTTTGTAATTGTGAAGCTGTTTAAAAATTAATATGGTTATAAATATATTTATAAATAAAATCCACACATTCTTCAACAGACATTTGAATGGTTTTTACTTCTAAAGCTGGATTAAGGGGAGCTTCATATGGAGAATCAATCCCTGTAAACCCTTTAATTTCACCAGCTCTAGCTTTCTTATACAGTCCTTTTACATCTCGTTGTTCACAAATTTCAAGTGGGGTATTAATATATATTTCAATAAAATCTGTTTCACCAATAATTGATTTAGCAAAATTACGAATTTCTATAGTAGGGCTAATGAAAGAATTAATGACTATTACACCACTATTAAGATATAATTTAGAAATTTCTGCAATTCTTCGAATATTCTCTTTCCTGTCTTCAATACTAAACCCTAAATTGTTATTAATACCAGAACGAATATTATCACCATCTAATACTTGAGCAAAAAATCCTTCATTATAAAGTTTACGTTCTAGGGCTTCAGCTATCGTACTTTTACCTGATCCTGATAGACCTGTTAACCATAAAACTTTACTTTTTTGTTCCAGTCTTTTCTCACGATCTTCTCTTTGTAAGAGTCGATCAAAAATTGGATGTATATTATTTGTATTCATTTTAATTATTCTGAATTACTGATTGTTTTTCTTATTGTTCCTCTTGGTAATGATTCCCATATTCGTTCATGACCATAATAAAGAATAAACTTTGTAAAAACTTCAACAATTGCTATTGCAAGAGCTGCTCCTGAAAATGAGTTTAATACAGTTCCTGATATTATAAAAGTCGTTAATGTAGCAATGAATCGCCAAGAAATCGTCTTATATAAAGTATCTTTTCTTGTGATATTTTTATCTTTCCATATATACTGCCAACCCCTTTCATGTAAATAATAGATCAAAAACTTCAATAAAAATTCAACTCCTGCAATCTTAATTCCAGTCTCTATACTAGGTTCTCCATCTATTATCCATGTAACTATATAGACAATTAGAAACGTATCTAATGTCGCTACAAGCCTCCAAGTAATCCCCTTTAAAAGACTTCTAAGGTGTGACTCTTTTTTGAAAGATGTCATTATTATTTTACTACTTTTTTGAAATATTCAAATGTTCTTTTTAACCCTTCTGTCCTAGAAACAGTTGGCTCCCATCCTAATATTTCTTTTGCTTTATCAATTTTTGGTCTCCTTACTTTAGGATCATCTTTTGGTAAATCTTTATATACAATATGAGCTTTTTCATTTCCAACTAATGCCAGTACTTCTTCTGCGACTTCTTTGATCGTCACTTCATCAGGGTTTCCTATATTTACAGGTAAATGATAGTCACTCATTAATAATCTATAGATTCCTTCTACTAAATCATCAACGAAACAAAAAGCACGAGTTTGAGAGCCATCACCAAAAACAGTAATTCCCTCTCCTCTTATCGCTTGAGAAAAGAAAGCTGGTAATGCCCGTCCATCATCTACACGCATCCTAGAACCATAAGTATTAAAAATACGAACAATCCGAGTTTCTAATCCATGATAGTTATGGTATGCCATTGTAATGGCTTCTTGAAAACGCTTGGCTTCATCGTATACCCCTCTAGGACCAATTGGATTAACATTTCCCCAATACTCTTCAGGTTGTGGATTCACTAGAGGATCGCCATATACTTCTGAAGTAGAGGCTATAATAATTCTAGCATTTTTAGATTTGGCTAAACCAAGTAAATTATGTGTTCCTAGAGAACCTACTTTTAAGGTTTGGATAGGCATTTTTAAGTAATCAATAGGACTAGCAGGAGAAGCAAAGTGTAAGATGTATTTTAGATCTCCAGGAACGTGTACAAACTTACTTACATCATGATTATAAAATTCAAACTCTTTAAGAGCAAATAAATGTTCTATATTGTCTAAATTTCCAGTAATTAGGTTATCCATACCAATAACATGATAGCCTTCTTTTAAAAAACGATCACATAAGTGTGAACCTAAAAAACCTGCTGCGCCTGTAATGAGTACTTTTTCCATAAATTATGATGTTCTGTATATTTTTTCTATGATTTCAACAACCTTTAAACCTTCTAATGCATTTGTTGTAATTGTTTGTTTGTTTTGTAAAACAGCTACAACATTATCTATTACTTTTTGGTGGTTTTTAGGGTTTTCTTCTTTTATTAATGTATTTGAGAGTCCCTCAATATCACAATAACTAATTTCATTCATGTATTGTCCTTTAAGTTGGACTGTTCCTTTTTCTGTAATGATATTGACTATATTTTCAAAATTCTTCCTTGCAACAGCTGTAGTGAATGTCATATTACCCAAACCTCCACTATTAAATTCAAAACTCACTATCCCTGTATCTATAAAATCAGTTGTTGTTTGATGTTTATAATTTTTAAAATGAGATTGTATATTTTTAATATCTCCAAACAACCAATGGATTAAATCAATAAAGTGGGCAAATTGTGTGTACAAAACACCCCCATCTAATATTGTTGTTCCATGCCAACTTTCTGAAGTATAATAACGTTCATCACGATTCCAAAAACAATTAATCTGTACTAAATAGACTTTCCCAAATAAATTGTCTTCTACTGCTTTTTTCAAAAATTGCATTGCTTTGGTATAACGATTTTGCATTACACAAAATACGTGTTTAGCATTTTGTAATGCTTCAAAGACAATCTGTTCTCCTTCTTTTTTTGTCAATGCCATTGGCTTTTCAATGACAATATGTTTTTTATGTTTTAATACTTCTATTGAATGTTTTGCGTGTAATCCATTTGGTGTACAGATACACATTACATCAAAATCTAAGGCTGAAAGCAAAAGTTTTTCAAGACTATCAAAGTGTGTGATTGAAGGGTGTCTATACTTTGCTTTATTATCACAAACTGCTACCAACTTTGAAAATGGATTTTCTTGAATAGCCTTTATATGTTCTTGACCAATTTTACCACACCCTAGAACTACAAATTTTATTGTATCTGGCATTAGAGACTATTTCTTTAAACATATGAAGCCTTAGCGACATAGTCATCTATTAAAATATAAACTTCCCCATTTTCAGGATCTACTGCTTTACTATCTATATTAAAATCTAAACGATGTCCTCTTTCACTAACCCACCCTATCTGTTTTGCTGGATTTCCTACAACTAAAGCATATGGTTTAATTTCTTTTGTAATGACTGCACCTGCACCTATAAAGGCATACTGCCCAATTGTATTACCACATATGATAGTAGCATTAGCTCCAATACTAGCTCCTTTTTTAATTTTAGTTGGTTGGTACTGATCTTTTCTGTTGATTACACTTCTAGGATTGATAACATTTGTAAATACAACAGATGGTCCTATAAAAACATCATCATCACATATCACCCCTTCATAAATAGATACATTATTTTGAACTTTTACATTATTTCCTAAAATGGCTTTGTTTGCTACAAATACATTTTGCCCTAAATTACAGTTTTTACCTATCTTACATTCGTTCATCAAATGACAAAAATGCCAAATTTTTGTGCCTTCTCCAATAGCTGCTCCTTCATCAATTATGGCTGTTGGATGTGCATAATATTTCTCCATCCTCTAATTATTAAAAAAGGCTAATACAGCAGAACAGATATAATCTAATTGTTCTTCATCTAATTCAGAATGCATGGGTAAAGATATGACTTCTTTACATAGTTTTTCAGTTATAGGTAATTCAAAATTATCAGGTATATACTTTTTAAATGCTTTTTGTTTATATAGAGGAACTGGATAATATATCATACTAGGTATTCCCTTAGTCCTCAAATACTCTTGTAGTTCTTCTCTTTTACCATCTTTTATACATAATGTATATTGGTGAAATACATGAGTAGAATTTTCTATCCTTGTAGGTATCTTTATTGATGGTTGTCCTTGTAATACCGTATCGTAAAAATCTGCTGCTTTTTTTCTTGTTGTATTGTATTCATCTAGATGACTGAGTTTAATATTCAGTACTGCTGCTTGTACAGCATCTAAACGAGAATTTACCCCAATTTTATCATGGTAATACCTTTTTGATTGACCATGATTGGCAACTGTTCTCAATTTCTGAGCTAAATCATCATCATTGGTCATCATTGCTCCACCATCACCATAACAACCTAAATTTTTAGATGGATAAAATGAAGTACAACCAATATGTCCTATTGTTCCTGTTTTTTTAGATGTTCCATCTTTATAAAAATAATCTGTTCCTATTGCTTGTGCATTATCCTCAACAACATATAACTCATACTTAGAAGCTACCTTCATAATATCTTCCATATCACAACTCTGTCCAAAAAGGTGAACAGGAACAATTGCTTTTGTATTTGGTGTTATAGCAGCTTCAATGATAGACGCTGTGATATTAAAGGAATCTGGATCAACATCAACCATAATGGGTTTGAGACCTAATAAACCTATAACTTCAGCAGTAGCCACATAGGTAAAAGAAGGGACAATAACTTCATCTCCTTGTTTTAAGCCCAATGCCATTAATGCAACTTGAAGGGCATCGGTTCCATTTGCACAAGGAATGACGTGTTTAACATTAAGATATTGTTGGAGATGTTCTTGAAATTGTTTAACCTTTGGACCATTAATACATGCCATTGATTCAAATACTTCAAGTACTTCTTTTTGAACATCTGGTTTGATCTTTTGATATTGTTTCTTAAGATCAACCATTTGTATATTCAATTCTTTTGTTTGCATTTAAGAATTTGTGATTTCTTGGTTAATTTCGACAGTACTTCTCCCTATACTTTCATAATAGATTCCTTGTTCTTTCATACGTTCTATATCATATAAATTTCGCCCATCAAAAATTATATCTTCTTTCAAAAGTTCTCTAACCACTTTGAAACTAGGTGTTCTAAATACACTCCATTCTGTAACAATAATTAAAGCATCTACATCTATAACTGCTTCATATTGATCATTAGCATATTGTAATTTATCACCATAAATAGCTTCAACATTTTTCATTGCTTCAGGATCAAACACTTTGATTTTTGCCCCTGCCTCTAATAATTCATCTATAATATAAAGAGAAGGTGCTTCTCTAATATCATCTGTATTTGGTTTAAAAGCTAGTCCCCAAATTCCAAAGGTCTTTCCTGTTAGATTTGCTCCAAATTTACTTTTTATCTTTTGTACAAGAACCGTTTTTTGAATACGATTAACTTGCATAACAGATTTCAATATCTTAAAGTCATAATCGTTTTCTTCTGCTGTCTTAGCTAATGCTTGAACGTCTTTTGGAAAACAACTTCCACCATACCCCACTCCTGGAAATAAAAATCTTTTTCCTATTCTATTATCACTTCCCATTCCCTTTCTAACCATATCTACATTAGCTCCTACTTTTTCACAAAGGTTTGCAATTTCATTCATAAATGAAATTCGTGCTGCTAAATAGGAATTGGCTGCATATTTTGTCATTTCGGCTGAACGTTCATCCATAAAAATGATTGGATTTCCTTGACGAACAAAAGGCTCATATAACCGTTTCATAATACGTTGAGCTTTATCAGAACTACAACCAATAACCACCCTGTCAGGTTTCATAAAATCATCAACGGCTACTCCTTCTCTAAGAAACTCAGGATTAGATACTACATCAAAAAGATTTTCATCAAGATTTTTAACTAATGCAGCATGAACTAATTCTGAAGTACCAACAGGAACAGTACTTTTATCAACTATGACTTTATAGTCCTTAATTAAAAAACTTAGTTGTTTTGCTACACCAAGAATATAGGATAAATCAGCAGAACCATCTTCTCCTGGAGGTGTTGGTAATGCAAGAAATATGATTTCAGCATTTTCAATAGCTTCACCCAAATTTGTAGTAAAATGTAATCTACCTTGTTTTGTATTTCTATCAAATAATAATTCAAGACCTGGTTCATATATGGGAACTTCCCCATTCTTCATCCGTTCTACTTTCTTTTCATCAATGTCTACACAAGTTACATTATTCCCTGTTTCTGCAAAACATGTTCCTGTAACCAAACCAACATAACCAGTTCCAACAACAGCTATTTCCATTCGTTTGTATTTTTATAATTTATAACATGGCTTCGCCTCTGATATGTCGCAAAGACTATCAGTAACTTTTAAAATATTTTTGTATTTAATGATAGATTAATTTAAAAATTAAATCCATCAATTTATTTGATACTCCAGTAATAGAATTATCTAACACTCCTAAAGCATCAATTTCTATACTTTTCTCAATAAATGAGGTTCAATATTTATTTGTAAAGAATATCCAACAGTACTTAACTCCACTAAAAAGCATTTTTTCCCTTGTCTGGATATTAACTTTCCTCTTAGTCCTGTAAGGTTTCCAGCAACAACCTCTATTATATCTCCCTCTGTATATATTCTATCTAAAACAGTTAATTCATCTACTTCTCCTACAATCCGTTGCATCAGATTTATTTCTTTTTCTGGAATAGATAGTAAGTTTTTTGAAAAATGGATAAACCGAACTACATTCTCTGTTTCAAGAACACTTACATATTCGGCTTTTACAATTTTTACAAAAATATAGCAACTTAACAAAGGCAATTCCACTATCCTAACCTTACGAGTATATCGCCTTGTCTGCTTTTGAATGGGGAGATATACTTCTATGCCTTTTTCCTTCAATAATCGTTCAACAACCTTTTCTCTTTTATATCTTGTATAAACTGCAAACCATTTAGCGTCTTTATTATCTAAATGATTTTCAACAACGACCTGTCTTAGTGTTTCCATAATTTGGGATTATAACCTCCAGTATAATAATCCATTTTGGCTGGGTGCTTCATAAATCCCTTTCAAATCCATAATAATTGGATCTTCTTTTGTAATAGTTTTAAAATAGTCCATTGAAAGGGTTTTATACTCTTTATGTTCAACTGCAATGATAATTGCATCATAATCATTTGATACTTTATCAACTAATGTTAAACCATATTCATGAGCTACTTCATTTGGAGAAGCTTGAGGATCTACAATGTGTACATTGATAGAATACTGCATCAACTCTTTAACTAGATCCGCTACTTTTGAATTTCGAATATCAGATACATTTTCTTTAAATGTAATCCCCATCATCAAAACCTTAGTATTTTGAGGAACTTTATTTTTCTTGATTAACATTTGTACTAATCGTTGCGCAACAAATGCAGGCATACCATCATTAATCCTCCTTCCACTTAAAATCACTTGGGGATCATAACCAAGTTGTTTTGATTTGTGTAATAAATAATATGGATCAACACCAATACAATGTCCTCCAACAAGTCCTGGAGAAAATTTCAGGAAATTCCATTTTGTTCCTGCTGCTTCTAGAACCTCTCTTGTATCTATTCCCATTCTATCAAAAATGATTGACAACTCATTCATAAACGAGATATTCAAATCTCTTTGAGTATTTTCAATTACCTTTGCAGCTTCTGCTACTTTTATACTAGAAGCTTTATATATCCCTGCAGATATGATTGCTCCATATACTTTAGAGATTTCTTCTAAAGCACTTTCATCACTACCTGATACAATTTTGAGTATTTTATCTATTGTACGTTCTTTATCTCCTGGATTAATTCTTTCAGGAGAATAACCTATTTTAAAGTCCTCACCTAATTTCAAACCTGATAATTCCTCTAATATAGGGAGACAATCTTCTTCTGAACAACCTGGATAAACTGTTGATTCAAAGATAACATAATCTCCCTTTTTCAATATTGCTCCAACTGTTTTTGAAGCACTTATAATAGGTCTAAGATTTGGGTTTTTATGTTCATCTATTGGTGTAGGTACAGCAACAATATGAAAATGAGCATTTTTCAATTCTTCTGGATCACAAGTGTACTGTATATCTTTATCTTTAAAAGCAGAAGCCTCAAGTTCATTGGAAGGATCTATCCCTTTTTTCATTAAAGCAACTCTGTCTTCATTAATATCAAAGCCAATAACACTAAATTTTTTAGCAAATTCTAGTGCTAATGGTAATCCTACATATCCTAAACCAATGACTGATATTTTTTTCGTTTTGTTTTGTAATGCATCAAACATTATGTATCTCTTTTCTTAAGTTTTGTCATAGTTGGAAAACAAAAAAATAAAACACCTTTATTATGAAAAGTAACACCCTATTTAATAATCAAAGTAAAATTTAAAGGTGTCTTATTCTTTTTGTTTAGTCTACTTCCTCAATCCTTACTCCATAGAAGTAAAGGAGCTGGGTTATAATTATCCCAATCTATATTTTTAGATTCTTCTTTTGTATATATGATATATCTAACCTTTCGGTTAATTAAATCTTCTGTCTTTTCTATAAGTTTGAGTAAATATATTTTATCAATATTGCCTACAAATACCAAATCAATAATATCACTATCCAGTCCTTTTGAAAATTCACCTACAACAAATACACGATCTACATCTCCCAAACTATTGATAACATTTTTGATTATTTTATCTAAACCAACATATTTTAAAAGAATATTATGAACTTCTCCAAATAGTGGATGTTTAGTATTTGCTCTAAAAAACTTCTTATTTCCTTTTGTATATGAAGACAACATTCCTGCTCCTTCAAAACGATTTAATTCTAAACGAATAGCATTTGTTGATTCTCCAAATTCACTCTCCAAACCTCGTAAATAAGCCGTTGTGTTGCTGTTTAAAAAAAACTTCAACATCAGCTTTATTCTTGTTTTGGATGAAATCAATGTTTCTATCATAATCAAAATTGTGCAACAAAATTACTCAATTTCTATACACAACAAAAACTTTGACTATTTTATTTAAAAAATTTAACATCCATTATAATATTTATACCCTAAACTTATACACCTTATAAATAAAACTTCAACCTAATAATCAACTGTTTAGTAGTCTTTTGACTTTTAATTTACTTTTATGATTTTTTAGTCTTAGAGCCTTTCCTTTTAGCTTCTATGATTAAAAATCATATCATTGCTTTATACTACTGCACCCTATTTTAATACACCTTTTGTAACTGAATTGATACTCTCTCTCTACATTTTCCTACGAAAAATGTTCTCTTCAAAGTTTATTTAATGATCCTAACTCCATCTAAATGATAAGTGTTATCTTAATAATAGGATTTAAACAAAATAAATACACAAAAAAATTACTAAAAAAAGGAATAAAGTGTATTAAAACAGGGTGAAAGGTGTATTAAAACAGGGTGTTTGTATTATTTTTTCCTACATTTTATATAGAGTCATCTAATTCAAAGAAAAAATTCTTCATCTTTCTTATAATTTATATACAAACTGATGTTTGTTTTATTATATAGTTTAACTTTTTCTTTTTTAAGGGCTTAGTATCTATTTGAAATTCAATTATTTAGTTTTATGAAAGTGTATTGAAACAGGGTAAAAGGTGTACTGAAACAGGGAGATTAGTGTACTTTTACAGGGTTAATAGTGTAATACTTTAGGGGAAGATGTGTATAAAAAAGGGGTGAAAGGTGTATATTTTATAAATAAATACACTATTTTTGTTGAGAGATATAGTTGATAAACTAATTAAGTGTAGATATAATTATTATAATCTGTGAATAAAAAAAATAATCAAGAACTTGTTGTTGTCAAGTCCAATAAAATTATTGAGGCTAGATATAAATTAAACATTAGGGAACAAAAGTTTATATTATATGTAGCGTCTTTAATAAAACCAGACGATAAAATTTTTCGTTATCAGAAAGTAAAGGTTAAGGAGATAGAGAAAGTATTGAATACAGGAAATTCTAAATGGGGTTCTATTTATAAGGATGTAGAAGATATAATCTACTCTCTTAATACAAAACCATTAAGGATTATAAAAGATAATGGTGAAAAGTTGATTATTAACTGGATAGCTTCCGCTAATATTAAACCTAATTCAGGATATGTTACATTTGAATTTTCAGATGAACTTCGCCCCTATTTGCTTCAACTAAAAAGTCATTTTACTAAATATCAGTTTAAAAATATATTACACTTAAAGAGTGGTTATTCTATTCGTTTGTATGAGATCTTAAAATCACATGAGTTTAAGAGTGAGGTGACTTATGAGGTAGATAATTTAAAATATATACTTGGATTAGAAAACAAATATGCAGAATATAAAGCATTCAAAAGGAGTGTATTGAAAAAAGCTCAAAAAGAGTTGAAAGAACGATCAGATATTTACTTTGAATTGGAGGAAGAACGAGAACAACGAAAAGTGAAGTACTTAAAATTTTACATTTATAAGAATAAAAATGTAAAATCAGAACGAATTGCAGGTTTAGAAGTGGCTACTGAAGTTGTTAATGAAGGAATTATATCTAGAATAAAAAATATTGGATATTCTAGTAAAAAAGCAATAGAAATCTATAAAAAAGGATTTGATTGGCTAAAAGATACAAATAAAAGAAGAAAAGCTATTGAGTTTTATGAAGATATTGATGCTTATTTTGATTATAAATTAAAAATGTTGCATGATATAATTCTAGAAGGAAAGGTGAAAAATCCCAAAGGTTATTTTATAAAATCTTTAGAAGAAGATTATCATAATAAAAAAATGGATGTAGTTTGGAATGAACAGAATATAGATAAAAAAATCAAATCAGAAAGAGAAAAACGAAAGGCTAAGAAAACAGAGATTGAAAAGTTAAGTAAATCGATTAGTGAACAACGTCAGGAGTTAGTCAAACAACTAGTAGAATTGGATCTAGATATTTTGATGGAGGCGATTGTGCAAGGAAAAAAATCACATGTTTTTCAAAAATCATATGATGACTCAAAAACTGCGTTAGAAAATTATCATACTGGAAATCCTATAGTGAAGTCACAAATTCATCTTTTAATTACAAAAGCCTACCCTGATCAGTTTAAATTAATTCGACAACAAGAATTAGAGTTAGAAAAACTAAAAGAAGCATTGAATAAATCTTAATAGAAGGTTCATTGTGCATAATTATTGCTGTATGTAATTACGTATTTACATAAATATGTATTGGTATATGTCTATCCTTACATAAAAAAAGATGTATGGTCTTATGTATGTTTGTTCGTATAAGTGTATGTATTTATAAAATTATGTAAATTTATATTGTTTTATGTATATAAATATGTATATTTGTATGTACATACGCTTCAATGTATGTATTTATATACACAAATATTCATTCCAAATTCAAAAATCATGGTTATTTCATTAATATCATACAAAGGAGGGGTAGGGAAGACTACTTTATCAGAAAATATAGCAGTTTGTTTTGCACATGCAGGACGTTCAGTCTGTATTGTAGACGCTGATGATTCAGCAAATACAGTCTCTTGGGCAAAAAAAAGACCAGATTCTCTTCCTAAAATTGAAGTAATAAGAGAAAATAATAAAGAAGAAATTGCATTCAAAATCAAGGAGTTAAATGAAAAATATGATCTAGTTATTGTTGATAGCCCTCCATCACAAGTCCCTATTTCAGATATGATTGTGTTGATGAGTAATTTGGTTATAGTACCATTACTACCTAAAGGAGAACAAGAGACCAACACTATCAACCAATTTGTCCGAAAGGTGCGTTCTTTAGAGATAACAAAAGAAAAGAAAATTCCAGTCTATTTTGTTGTAAATGAGTATGATGGTCGTATTTCTTTGCATAAAAATTTTGCAGAATCGATGTCTAAAACCTTTGGTAAACGTCTACTTCCTTCAAAGTTACACAATCGAGTTGCTTATGCAGAGGTAACCCATGAAGGAAAAGGCGTTTTAGAATATAATGATAACAAAGCTAAGGAGGAAATAAAAGGATTAGTGAATGACATTGTTCGAACCATCAAGCAAATTTGATTTTTTGACTTAAAATTTTGATTAAAATGGCAAAAAAGAAACAAATCATAGAATTAGAAGGATTAAATGAGGTTGATTTTAAGAAAGAAGTTGATTTAAAGGCTGCTGAGAGCATTATTAAGCCGAAACCGCCAAGTAGAAGGCGTTCGACACAAAAGTCGCTTAAAACGCCTATAAAGAAGCCAAAGGAAGTTGTAATTCCTAAACGAAGTACTCCACCACCTCCACTAAAAAAACGCTCTACCTTCAACATTGATGAGGATTTGCATAGAGCATTAAGGGATTATTCTTTCTTTGAAGAAATTGATATGGTAGAATATATTTTTGAGCAATTGGTAAAACCAGATTTAACAAAAAAGGGATATTATCCTCCTAGAAAGCGTAAGAAATAAAATGTAATAACTTGATTTTTAATTTTTTATTAATGTTTACATAAATATGTAAGTCTATAAATATGCAATTAATTACAGCTCCAGAAAAACTAGATATCCAATATTATTCAGTCTTTTTAGCAGGTAGTATTGAACAGGATAAAGCCATAGATTGGCAAAACTATATAATCCAAAATTTATTAAGTAGGGATATAACCATTTTGAACCCAAGAAGAAAAGAATGGGATGCTTCTTGGAAACAAAGCATAGAAAATATAGAATTTAGAGGTCAAGTAGAATGGGAACTAGAGGCTTTAGAACGAGCAGATAAAATCTTGATGTATTTTGACCCACTAACTAAAGCACCAATCTCATTACTAGAATTAGGACTATTTGCTAGAACAACTAAACTCTTAGTTTGTTGTCCTGAAGGATATTGGCGTAAAGGAAACGTTGACATTGTATGTCAAAAATATGATATTCCTCAAGTTAATTCACTAAAAGAATTAACAGACTTTTGATTTGTTACCAACTAATTTGGTGTTTAAGTGAGATGGAATTTTATCAATTTTGAGATGGTTTCTTGTCGATTTTGAAAGTTGCTTTTGACAACTTCTAATTTTAACATAGCACTTTTAAGATTATTCTTTAGGATTAATCGGTCTCCTTTTTGGATCAGTTCTTCATATTTTGATACTAAAAATTGTTACTTATCTAATCCAATCATTTTAGATACAGACTTCTCTTTTTAGAAGGTTAATAGAACGAAATGGAGGAATGAATTATATAAATTTTTTAAAAAAGTTTTTTGAGGTTTTAGCTTAATATGTTTTGTGTTTGTTCCCTAGTTATTCATTCCCATAATGTAAAAATAACATTTATAGAGTATCCTTATCTGATCTTTTTATGGTAATAAAAGCAGCAGAGATTAACATTGCTGTAAAACTGAATGATACACTAACAATATCCCAACCCTCTTCAGCAAGTAAGTTAATTTCTCTTTCTACTTCTCGTTTTAGGGCTGAAGTAGAAAATAAGTTGGTCATTCTAATAATACGGTATTCCATAAATTGAGTGTTTTGAAATGAATAAATTCAATACTTCAAATTTGTAGGAAACGAGTAAGAAACTCAAGAAATCTCTATTAATTACTAGAATTTTTAGATGGATGCTAGGAGAACAATTCAATAAAGAGAGGTACAGTAGATTGAAATATTTTATTATTTCAACTTTACTTAACCATACTTGTCTGTCATATAATCAAAAGAATTTTTAATGAGAGTTTCCAATACTTCCCGATTTATATCCTCCAATTTTTTAATGTAAAGACAAGATTTTCCTGTTTTATATTTTCCTAGTTGAGCCATTAATTTATCATACTGTTCAAATCCAGGCATTATATATAAAGTAAGGTTTTGTTTTCTAGGAGAAAAACCGACTTTCATAAAATTACCTTCTCTACCACTTTCATATTTGTAATGATAACTACCAAACCCAATAATGCTAGTCCCCCAAAGAACAGGTTCTTCTTGAGTAATGGATTGCATTAGTTCTACAATTTTTAAAGCATCCTGTCTTTTGTTTTCATCCTCAATAGTATTTAGAAAATCAGTAACACTTCCTTTATTGGCAGTTGTTTTATTTTTTGCTTTTGCCATAATCATTCTTTTTTAGATTTTGATAGCAGTTGGGATGTGTTTGGAGCGTTTAAAATAGCATTCATTTGGGAGATAGCAGCGTCATTAAGCCGAATAATACGTTCATCTTGACTCAAACCTTGATTAATGAGTTCTGCATTGATGGCTTCTAAATTAACAAGTACTAATAGTTGCTCAGTTGTGGCATGATCACGCATATTTCCTTTCAGTTCAGCGTTTTGCATTTTCCATTCTTTGGCCGTCATACCAAATAGAGCAACATTTAAAATATCAGCTTCTCCAGCATAGATTCTTCCAATAGCTTTGTTTTGAATAAAGCGATTGGGGATTAGATGATCTTTAATAGCATTGGTATGAACAGTATAATTGATCTTAGACAAGGTTCGTTTCAAGTTCCAATCTAATTGAGCATCTTGTGACTTTGCTTCAGCGATTTTAAGTCGTTGAAATTCTTTAGAGATGTATACATTAAAAGTAGGGGAGAGCCAAAGAGCAAAATTAAAAGCAATATCGGGATGAGCATAAGTACCACCATATCTCCCTGCTTTTGCTTTGATTCCTACAGCATTGGTTGCCTTAACCCATTTTTTGATAGATAATTTGAATCGGTTAAGACCTGTTTGGTTGAATATTCCGTCGAATTCGACGGAATTAAAATTTTCATTATGAACCTTTTCCCAAACACCCAAAAATTCAACGGTATTTCGGTTACGCATCCAATTTTCAATATGAGAACCACCTCCTTCAAAACTGGAGTCAATATCAGTCAAAGAGATGAAATCATCTTCATTAGGAATGAATCGAATTTTTTTTCCTTGTACGAATATATCTCTATTTTTAGGCATCTTTAAATGTACTCTAAGGGTTGAATTTAATGGTTTGTGAAACGAAGTTAATTCGTTTTAACTGTTTAAGAATAATTTATTATTAAAAAATTGAATTTAAGGCATTGAATTTGTTCTTTTGTGAGAAATAATAGTTCCAATAGATGTATAAAGATAAGAAAGTAATTGTTGTCCTTCCAGCATATAATGCCGCATTAACACTTGAAAAAACATATAAAGAAATACCTTTTGATTTGGTAGATGAGGTTATCCTATGTGATGATGCCAGTAAGGATGAAACCTCAAAACTTGCAGCTCAAATAGGGATCAAACATATCATCATTCATGAGAAAAATAAGGGGTATGGTGGAAATCAAAAATCTTTATACAATAAGGCATTAGCCCTAGGTGGAGATATTGTCATTATGTTACATCCTGATTATCAGTATACACCTAAATTGATTCCCACAATGGTAAACATAATAGGGGAGGACTTATATCCTGTTGTTTTAGGCTCTAGAATTTTAGGGAAAGGAGCATTATTAGGAGGGATGCCCATCTATAAGTTTATAGCCAATCGTTTTCTAACATTTACACAAAATCTTTTAGTTAATTATAAATTATCAGAATATCATACAGGGTATAGGGCATTTAATCGAGCGGTTTTAGAGACAATTAATTTTAATGAAAACTCAGATGACTTTGTTTTTGATAATGAAATGCTTTCTCAGATTATCTATGCAGGTTTTCATATAGCAGAGGTAACATGTCCTACAAAATATTTTGAAGAAGCCTCGTCTATAAATTTTACAAGAAGTGCTAAGTATGGTTTAGGTGTACTTCGTGTATCCTTATGTCATTTACTACAAAGAATGGGGCTAGGAAAATTTAATTTATATAAGAAATTAAAATAACCATCTTTTAAAACCGTTGAATAACCATTTTTTGTTCAAAAGTACGTTTCCCTTGTTTGATATAAATAACATACATACCTGAAGCAATATGATTTAAGAAAATAGGACGATTATACCAACCTCCAAAATCTGCTACCATTTCTGTATAAACAACTTCACCTAAGATATCTAATATCTGGATACTGATATCTTCTTTTGATTTAGAGTGAAACTGAACTTGGAAAGCTCCTGTATTTGGATTTGGAAATAAATTAATTGGAGATTCCCCTTTTCCAGGTTTCTCAAAAGGTTCATCTACTTGATCTTCACAAGGAATCCAATAATAAGTATGTGAAATTCGATAACCAAGTGAAACTTGGAGTTCGATAATTTGATTCCCTCTTAAGACTTGGATGGTTACAAAATCTCCAACATTGTGTTTGATAATGGCTTTGGTCAAATCACAAGTATTATATATAGTATCTTGATTCACTTGAATAATGATATCACCTACTTCAAAAACATGAGCATCTGTAGTTGGGTTATCTAAAATTCCATCTATAAATACACCATTAAAATCAGGAGTATCACTCACATTGACTCCTAAGAGTGCAATTTTTTCAGTCTCTACGTGTTCCAAACAAAAATGTCTTACTTGAGAAATATCTATATCTTCATTAGGATTAAATCGATAAGTGTGTTGTACAGTATCTGTTGTGATACGATAAAATATCCAGTTTTTATGATTTAAATTTCGAAGTAGATAGTTTTCTATATCAAAATGATAGGCTTTATATCCATCATATGTTAATCTATGTGGTTTTTCTTCCCCTTTTTTGACAGTTGTAACAGAAAGAGAGTATACATCACTTGAAGAATATTGTGCTTCTAGTTGAGTATTTATACAAATTGAAAAAAATGGGATCAGGATCAAGTGAATAAAACGCAAGTTACGTTTCATATTTGAGTAGTATTTTTGATTATAAAATGTTTGAGACTCACTTGATAAAAAGAGGCAAGAATATGGAATAAGAATTCCACCACAATAATAGAAAAAAAACAGTATTTTATCTTGACTTGTTCAGTTAAATTTTGTCAATTGTATTTTGGATGACATAGCACTAAAACCTATAATGTTTTACTATAAGTAAGAGAGGAAAGTATAATTTAAATTAGTTTCTAAATGGTGATTTAATATTATTTTTTAATAAGTATGCTTTGAACATAGAGGAGAAAAAAGCGTACCATACTAACGGTTGTTTCCATAATTTTAGAACATTTTCTTTTCTTAAAGGACCATAACGAATTGTTTGGAGGAAAAATTTCCATCGATTGATACCTTCTAAATGTCGCCAAGCATATATATGATAGCCAAGAGTAATAGCTATTTCGGTTTGTTTTTTTTGTTCGATTCTATTTCCTCCCTGACTCGCTCTTAGATGTATGAGGTAGGCTTTGGGAGTATAACTAATAGTTTGTTGTTCATTCAATGTTTGTTGAAGCCTTTTTGTAAAATCATCTTCTTCTAATAAAGCAGGAGGAATATAATTTTCATCAAAACCACCTGCAAAAATAGCATGAGATTTTAATACACTAAAATTAGCACCTACTAGGCATTTTTTCCAATTTTCAGTATAGGCTTTTTCATTATCATGTGGATGAGTATATTTTTTATAGTTCGAAAAATTGATATTATCGGGATGAATATCTAGGGTGACTGTTCTATGAAAAATAAGTCCTGCCACAGCTATAATTTTCATTGTTGATGTTGTATATATTTTATAATGTTCCTCAATGAAATTAGGAGCTAATAATACATCATCATCTAGAAATAATATAATTTCACCTTTTGCATATTTTATAATATGGTTTCTAGCAGCACCTGAACTAGGTTCATTTTTTTTTATATAATTAACAAGAGGATGTTGTTGTATTTTTTGTATCAAAAGAGATTCAGTACTAGAGATATTTATATTAGGGGTTTGATCAACAATAAAGATTTCACAAACAGTAGAGTGTTGAGCATCCAAAATTTGTTGAGTAGTTTGAATCCAGTATTTGGTTCGATTATATGTTGGAATACCTACTGTAATTTGCATTATAAAAATTTAGGAAAAATGATTGCTTTTGTCATTAACCAAGAAATTTTTCTCAAAGGTTTAAAGAGTAAATTACTAAGATAAGCAGAAAACAGATGAGTGCCAAAAGTCGCTATGGCAGCTCCTAAACCTCCCCATAAAGGAATAAAAATGAGGTTCAAGACAATATTTATGATACAACTCATCAATGTAATATAGAGGAAGGTTTTTTCTAAGTTCATGGTATGGATATGAACCAATCGAGATGTACTTAAATTAACTAATGGTAAAACCCAAATTAGTACACCAAACATAGGAGCAGCAGCAGCATATGGAATGCCATAAATAGTCGTAATAAGAAAAGAAGCATAGATTGAGATGGGGATAGCTAAAATATAGCCTATAATTGTCATTATGTTAAACAAATTTTGCAACCTCTTATAATAAAGTGCTTCATTATTTTCTTTTGTCTTTAATAAAGAAGGAAATATTGAATTGTATATAATCGTAGGAATAAAAAACCATATTTGAGTTAGGGTAACAGCCACAGCATATAAACCTACTTCTTTATCATTGACATATTCACTGATCATAATCTGATCAATTTTTAGATATATAGTAGATAGTATGATTGAAAACATCATAGGCAAACTACTTCGTAAAATATCTTTTGATAACTTCTTATTAAAAGCCCATTTTTTAACCTTCCCTATTTTTATAGAATACATGATAAAATAACCAAGCGCAAAAAGGAAACATTCAAAGGCATAAATAATTCCAAAAACAAGGAGAGGAGCTTCTAGAAGAATGCTAACAACTTTTATAGATGCGATAATGGCGAGAGCCGCATTCGAAACCCAGACATTATATTTTGCTTCTATTCTTGATTCGAAAAAACATCGTATAACATTAAGAATATTAAAAAAAATAGAAGAGCCTATAATGGAAGTCATTATCAATGTGAGTTTATCATCCCATTGAAAATAAAAAATACTTATCAATAAAAATCCATAAGTAACACAACTTGCTATGGAGAGTAATCTGAAAGAAGTTCCCAAGATCTGTTCTGCTTTTTGGGGTTGTTTGACAAACTCTTTAATAATAATTTGGTCAAGTCCTAAAGAGCCAATAGCGGCAAAAATAGTAGCAAAGGCTAGGGCATAACTAAATATCCCGAAATCACTTGGTCCTAAGTATCGAGAAACCCAAACACTCACAAAGAAACCGACCACTAGTCGTAATATTTTTTCACTAAATAACCACAACAAATTAGTTATTGTTTTTTGTAGGATAGGTCTATCCTTGAGCTGATTAAGTATTTTTTTACGAATATTCATACATGACCATCAAGAGGTTATTCTTCAGTTTTTTCAGGTATTCCTTTGTATAAATTCATAGGATGGTTGGGATAAAGTCGTTGCCATGTTTTTTGTATGAGGGGACGTATTTTTTCTAAATGGGGAGAGTCTTTTCGAATAGCTAACCCATACCAGAAAGCACTAGGATAAAAGTCATAATTTGTTATAAAATCTTCGTTCTCAAATAATTGCTTATTCATCAATGTATAACTGGTAAAAGGGAATATTATATCGGGTTTTTTATCCATTAAATAGGTATCTGAAAAACCATTATAGGCAGTATGTTTATCATGGAGACCAGCCATGTCTATAATATTTATATGAGTAGCAGCAGCTCCAAAATAACCATGATCAGTCGTAGCGATTTTTAAACCTTTGGGTGCTTTTTGGGCTAGTACTGTTATATTGTTCATTATGGTATCCCAAGCCAATTTGGGTAATTTTTCAGTACTAGTAGTTTCATATTTTACATCACTTTCATAAACGGTCACTTTAGGCATAAAGAAGAGTTCGTATTTTATAATTAAAATATCAGCAGTAGCAATACAGAAAAAGAAAAGTAAAAATGCAGCAACTCTAAAAAAGGAAAGAAAATAAGTTTTATAATCAAGTGCTTTTTGTTCTAGAAAATGATTAAGTGAAAGAACTGCTCCAACTGCCAAAAAAGGAAGAGATGGCAAGTAAAATCGTGACCACAATCCCATCAATTGATTAACCGTAAGGAAATAAGCCATTGTTATCGTGAAGGGAATTAAGAAGCCCCAAATGATGGAACAACGTCTAGAAAACATCAAGATACCCAATAAGAAAAAAGGGAGGGCTAGGATAAAGTAGTCAAACATAAATTTGATGGGACTCCATATCGGATAATCTAAAAAGCCATCAAAAAAGCTATATTTTTTTACATAAAAAGAAAGGGGGAAAATATCATTAAAGAAATAATATTTGACGCCTAAATCTGTAAAAAAGAGTATGGTAAACAGTGTGCCAAAAATTAGAAAATACTTAATTCTATCTTTTGAATTAAACTGGGTTAAAAAGGTAATACTAGGAAAAAGACAAGCATAAAAAATACTATCAGGACGTGCTAAAGTTGTCAAATAACTCAATAAAACAACAAAGGCAAAGGTGAACCATTTTTGTTGTTTTACAAATTGAAGTGTAAAATAGATCAAAGCAATATTGGTAAATATCCCAGTCATAGTCTCCATACCAGTAGATGCAATATAGATATAATTCCGAGTCATCAAGCTAAATACCAATAATCCTATGAAATAATGTAAATATTGTTTCTTTAAAAGATCAGAAGTACTAAATTTTATACAAGTATAAACAATCAAGGCAATAGACAAATACCCCATTGTACCAGAGGCAATAGCTAGGACAGTTCCATCTGAAAAAGGCAAAATCCAACGTAAAAATGTTATGTAGAAGAACTGGAGGAGACTGGTATTTCCATAAACGATTTCCTCACCCGCATTCCAAGCCATACCATGCCCAGCAATAAAATTTTTGGCATATCGAATAAACATATAAGCATCATCAAAATATATTTTGATGTAATTATTTACACCAATAAGATAAATAATCGATGCAAAGACGATGATAATACAAGACCAAAAAAATTGAGTCTTAGATGATGGAGTTGAGATCATTTTTCCAAGCCTTTAAAATGTCTAATTCTTCAATAGTAACAATTTCTAGTTCCACTAAACATTGATAACAACGATCTAAATTCGTAAAACAGTCATTCGGAATAAGTTCTAGTTCGGAGAGTGCCTTCACAATTTTATCATTATTCAGATAACCCGAAATTTCTCCTTTAAAATCGTGTATGAGGTTATGTTCATTCCGTTCTTGATAGACTGTAGCTTTATGAAATTGGATATACCAGTCATTTGCCCAAGCAATACGTTGTGCTACAAAACCTCGAACAATATCAGTCATACGCATACTACAAGTAGCAGGAAGATATAATAAAGGGAATGCTTCTTTAAACCAAGTGGTGTTTTGACTATTGAATGGACACCAAGTATGTTTTCCTAGTACGATGGGTGCTCTATCTTCAAACGTAACTTCCTCTCCAATAACTAGTCGATAAACAGCATCCACATCAGGTTCTTGATTGGCTAATCCTGCTTGAATCGGACAATCAATCGTTTTGGGGCTTCCACTTTCAGTAGCAATTTGATGAATGAATTCTAAAGGATAACCTCTAGGCCAAATCTTCTTTGGGGTAAATAAATTATAGATATTGAGCCAACCCTTTTGTTCTATAAAGTCAACCTCCCAAGTCTTTTTCCGTTGTTCCCAAAAAGAAGCATAAGGAAGATTATCATCATCTGTTTCTATAATTGTAGTAGCCCCATTTTGAATGGCTTCTAGATAACCAATATTTTTTCGGGCATAATGTTTAGTGGGTGTAATTTGTGCTGTTTGAAAAGACATTTTTAACTGCTGCTCGATGCTGAAAAAATGACAACCATCCAATTTAAAATCACTAGGAGATTTAGTATCTCCAATCACAATGAAATGAATGCCCTGTTTGGAACAAGCCGCTGCATAACCCTGTAAGACAGTATTGGGTGGAGCGATAGAAGTGATAACTAGAGCTGTATTTTGAAATGCCATAAATGTGTCAAGATAGTTTTTTAATGTTTTGTTTACACAAAAGTAGTATAAGTAATGAGAAGTAGATAAAAATGATACGAACTAAAGAAATTTTTTGAAAAAAATGCAATGGGGTGATTACATTTTGTAGACTAAATGGATAGACTTATATCTAGAGTAGTTTTTTGTAATAAAATTGTTTAAAAATAATAAAAATACTACCTTTGTAAAATTTATTTATTAATTATTTGATATATCCACATATCATACAAAACCTAATTTAATTATGTTTTTAGTAAAAAACCAATTAACATTTGTAAAAAGACCATCATTGGGTCAACTAAAATTATTTTCAGTACTGTGTATGCTCTTGTTCGTAGTAACAGCCTGTGAGAAAGACAAAGATACTGAACCCATCCTACCAGAAAAAACGGAATATGAATTATTACAAGAGAAATTTTTTGGATGGTCGTATGTTTCAGACAATAATCCTAATGTTTTTGAAAAACCGATTGATCCTGATGTACATTTAGTGGAGGATGTTCGACAAGTTACACTTGCCTTCAATACCCCACAAGAAGATTTGGAATACCATATGGGTACAATAGGTTATCCAATATGGGATCATGGAAAAGGATTTGAGGGAGAATATGGAGATGTTGTTTTAGTTCCCTATTCAAAATTAGATGATACCAGTATTCGAGCAGTTTTATTTGGTTTACGTCAAAAGGGAGATCGATGGAGGCTGTTCTTAAATTGGTCAGAAAATCATTTTGAAGGCGTATTGGATGACCGAAAACTCAAACAAGTTTATGAGGATCATTTTAATATTCATGTTTTTTCAGAAGATACCCCTCCACCTATAAATTTGAGTATATCAGAAGATGGGGTAATTGGTCGAAAAACGATAAATGAGGTGTGTGTTGACCAACAAGAATGTCTGTTACAAGCACGGACGACTCTAGATGATTCTCAAAGTTGTACATGGGTAACAGTTTCTTCAGATTGTTATTATTTTCCTAGTCCAAGTGGTGGTAGTTCTTGGCCAAATGGCGGAGGTTACACAGATCCACATTCAGGAACAGCTTATGGAGATAATAATGGTTCAAGTACTGGAGGTAGTTCTGGAAGCACAAGTCCTTCTTTATCACCAGAGGAAACAGTACAAATCGCTTTGGGAAGTTTTTATCCAGCATTTGATGCAAGTGAGATTGACTGGATGATTGATAATTTGGATGAAGCGTTTCCTATGATTGACAATTATCTAGATTCAGCCACCTCATCTTCAGAGGCAGTCGCTGATGTAAAAGATTATATTTGGCTTTGTCAGAACTTTTCTGCATTTTACAATCAATTACCTGAGATTGGAAGTGATGGGGCAGCTAGTTTAGCAGTAGATCTTTTTTATGGTGAAGTATCAGCAATAGTACCACAACTTAATTTATCTTTTGACGAGATAGTAGATATGTATAGAGGAGAGACTGAAAATGGAATAGCTACATGTGAAAATTGCTCTCAATATCAAAAAGAAATATTGAATGATGCTCATCAAGAAGCATTAGATATGATCAAGTGTACATCAAATCTATTGAAAGATTATAATGAATTATCACCAACTTTTTTTGTTTCTAATGCATTAAAAACCAATTATGGTGGTACATGCAATCAAGCTTTAGCAGATTATTTATCTTTGATGTTTGATTATGTAGGTTGGCACCTCTATAATCAAGGATATAAAACTGAGCTAAATGGTGAAGGATTCTGTAGTTCATCTACTATTGCTTGGTCTTATCCTGCTATTCATTTTACAAAAATTAGATTATGTGATCCAGCTTTTTTCAATTCTTCAAGTCGTGAACAAGCAGGTACAATAATCCATGAGTCTTTTCATTTAAATTATATAGCTGGTGATTGGGCCTATGATTGGGAAGCAGGATATAGTCAACTAAATACAATTCAACAACTTACAAATGCAGATTCTTTTTCAGAACTAGCAAAAACTCTATGTCCATGAAAAACGCTATTATTTTAATTTTTATTTGTTTATGTTATACGAGTTGTATCAATACGCATGGTTATAGTGGTCACCATACAATCCTTCTTAAACCCCTATCTAGTAATTATGATGAAGTTTATTTTAATATAAGGGGAAACGGTCAAACTTTCCTAGAAGAAAGTAGTGGGATTTTCAAATTAGATATAGAACCAGAATTACATGGTACAAGTTATTTGTTTGGGATGTTTAAAATTAAGGAATCTGATGCAGATCGAGATAAGAGAATTGAAATTTTTAAAGGTAATGTATTAGTTAGAACGTACTCGGTTAATGAATTATTGGAGTTGAATTATGAAATAGTAGATGATACAACTAAAGTATATCTTTTACCTGAACTATAAATCATGGAATTTCAATTTTTACCTAGAAAAAGATAAAGAGGACTTTTTTTGTAAGTAAGGAGGACACTTATACTAGTAACAACAATTAATATTATTCTTTTTGCTTTTTTCCATTATTTTTAAGACGTCTTACTAGGCTACCAAAGATTTAATTCAGTAAATATTATAGTAAGATAAAAAGATGTTTTATGACTAATTATCAAGTTATCCTCAATCTTGTCTTAGCAGTTGTTTGGTTAATAATAATATTCTTTATCTTGAAGTTTCTTTGGACTCTTTATAAATATATGAAGAGGAGATTAGAAGATTAGTGAATCAGTAAGATTCTACACAGCAGAATAAAACAGAAGATTGTACTTATAAATTTAGAGCTATTCTATAGTAACTATACTATGGAATAGTTCTACTATTTTGCTAGAAACAAATCAAAAACTATGAAAAGAAGACTACCCATATTTGCCTTTTTCTTCATGTTGTTAACTTCCTGTGTTTCCCTAAAAAATACAATTCTTTGAAAGAAGCAGTTAGTGAAAAGGATCTCTTAAAAGATACAGAGAATATTGACAAGATATTTTGGGAAGGACTTTCTAATAATCAGAAGAAGATAAAGAGGATTTTTTTTGTAAGTAAGGAGTTTAGGATTAATAATTAGTTTATGTCCATAAAAAATTATATTCTTTTGATTACTATTTGTTTATGTTATACGAGTTGTATCAATACACATGGTTATAGTGGTCACCATACAATCCTTCTTAAACCCCTATCTAGTAATTATGATGAAGTTTATTTTAATATAAGGGGAAACGGTCAAACTTTCCTAGAAGAAAGTAGTGGGATTTTCAAATTAGATATAGAACCAGAATTACATGGTACAAGTTATTTGTTTGGGATGTTTAAAATTAAGGAATCTGATGCAGATCGAGATAAGAGAATTGAAATTTTTAAAGGTAATGTATTAGTTAGAACGTACTCGGTTAATGAATTATTGGAGTTGAATTATGAAATAGTAGATGATACAACTAAAGTATATCTTTTACTTGAACTATAAATCATGGAATTTCAACTCTTAGAAATCGCTTGGGGACTCATATTAGCAACGACAATTAATCTTGTTATTCTAGTGCTTCTAATTATGTTCTTTGTTTTTTATATAGAAAAATAAAAGCTTGAATCGGGATTAATTATAGACGCTTTGTCCTAAAAGTAATCCGTTGCCAGAAATAGGAAAATAATCCATAGAGGGCATTACGAATTGCAAAATTCGAAACACTTGGAGAAGGGTTTTGGTAATGGATGGGCAGTTCTAAATAGTTTCGATGCCGTAATAAATAACGCAATTCTGTTTGATAAAAATGAGCTTTAGAAAGTAACGTATACTCAAGGATATTTTTAACAATAGCAGCATGATACCCCTGATAACCCGAGGTCATGTCATTAAAACAAGTACCCAATAACAAGTTAGAAAGCATCGTTCCGCCCCTAGACAAAAATAGACGTTTAGGATTGCCACCATCAATACTTCCCCCTTCTAGGAATCGACTACCAAAAACACATTCATAACCATTTCGTAATGCTTCAACAAATTGTGGGATACTTCTAGGATCATGTGATAATCCTCCATCCATTTCGATAATTATTTGATGACCATTTTGGTAGGCTTCTTGATAACCTCTTAGATAAGCATCTACCACATTCTTATTTTCAGGAGCCCAGATCGTTATAAAACGGGTGTCTCTAGTAGACACTGCTTGACAAAGCTCCAAGGTATTGTCTTTTGTTGCTTTATCAACTACAAAATAAATTGTACCTTCTGGCGTCTGATCCAATACCCCATACAACAACTCAACCAGTTGGTCAAAGAGTTTTGACTCATTGGCAAGTGGAATCACAACAGCATAATCTTTTTGAGACATGGTATGACTTATTGAATTTTATAAATGAGAATATCATGAAAATCTAGATGACCAACAACAGGATATTTTTTTAAAAAAGGAAAATCTACACCATCATAAACATTGAAAAAATAATCAATATTAGCATTATTAATAGCATTTTGAAATTCAGGTTCAGTTTTATAAGGAGTACTTTGTCCAACGTACTGCCAATTTAGATGAAAAGCATAATAATGCATTAAATAATAACCATCATTTGAGGCTATTCGGGCTTTAGAAGACAAATCTAATTGTTGTAGTACTTTAACCTGTTGATATTGTTTTTCAAAATAATTAAAATTATCAACTATACCTTTAAATGGAAAATATAGATGTGCTAGGACAAAAACTACAAGAATAGCCCATTTTTTTGACTTAGAATAGTTTTCAAGATAAAAAAAATGGGCAAAAAGGTATAAACCCAATGCCATTATCAAATAGGTATAAATAATTAAATATCGCTCTGTAAGAAATAATAATAAATAGCCAGAAGGAAAAATGAATGTAAAGAGTAGCAAATCAAGAATGATATTCGGAATACTTTTTTTATAAAAATGAGTATATAGGATTAGACCAGCTAATGGAAGTAAGAGAAAAGCAAATAGATTATATCTAGGCAGAAAATAGAAAAAAAGTTTTATGGTATTTTTTAAAATTAATTTTGATTGATCAAAAAAACTAAATAAAGGGACATTATTAAATGTAGTGAAACTCGGATCTTCCCAAGCACTAATTTTATTCTTATGGGTAGGAATAGAAAACCCATCATAAATTTCAGGATGATGGAGATAACCTTTTTCTTGACTTTTATAAATCAATTGTTGATTATATTGTTTTGCTGTTGAGAAGGTGAAATAACCATATTTTTGACTCAATAAACTTATCCAAATACCACTCAATAAACAAAAGACAAACATTATAATACCATAACTCTTTAAGAGTTGTTTATAAGAGGTTTTGTTGGGAAGGTATAGAATAAAATACCATAAACTTGTAAACAGTATGAAGAAACCTAAACAGTAGTATTTGGCAACATAACAACAAGCTCCGAGTAGTCCAAGAGTGATTGATTGTTTTACTGAAGTCTGTCTTTTATGGAGTATATTAAAATAGATTAATAAGAACCAAACTGCTAGAAGATCTGGATATGCAAGGTGTATTACAAAATATATAGTAGAAGGAATTGTGGAAAAAATTCCTATATACTGTAGTGGGTAGGGCAAATCTTTTAAAAGTGTTTTAAAACTGAATAATACTCCTATACCAACAAGAATATTTAAGATTTTAAAACTCAATAGGGTGGGTAGTCCCAAGTAGATAAAAGGTATCAATAACCAGGATATTAAAGGAGACCAATATCCATTGATAGCTGTGAGAAAATCACCATTAACATAATGTTTGGCAACTTGTATGTATGCTATACCATCAGGTTCAATACTATATTTAAAATATGGAAATAAAAACCATACCATAAATAAATACATCATCAATGTTATAAGAATTACCTTACCATTATTATGAAACATAAGACCAAATTAGGAAGATGAAGTTATAATTTCTAGTGGAATCTGTCTTATTTCTGCGGCAGTTTCGGAAAAGGTACTTTGATAACTACCATAAATTTTTTGCGTAGCAGCCAAAGTATATAAATCGACTACAGCATCTTGTATTCCTTTAATAGAAGATCGGTTAAAATCTTTATTCGAGTTTATAATTATTTTTTGGGGAAATAAATTTTTAAACAATTGCTCTTCTTTAGGATCATCTGTTGCTAGAAAGAATTTGACTTTTGGATTAAGAGAAAGTTCCTTTTTTACTATATTGATAAAAGAATTAGTTTGACTATACTGAATAGCATGGATATGATCGGTTCGTCTTATATGTAAACCTATAATATTCTCAGTATTTGATAAGAGTTCATTCATTTTTTTTTGTAATTTTGGAAGAGGTTGAAAGATATTGTAATCTTCAAACGGATAAAATTTATTATATCCTACAATATAGGTAGAATTATATTTGTCCAATTGAGTGAAATCATATTGGTTTAGAACTAGATGTTCAAATTTTTTTAAATAAATAAAAGATTCATACTGAACATTATTGGCAAGTTTTTTGAACTGCCTAAATAACCAATGTGGTTGGGAAGTATTTGCTATTGAAAAAGATTGATTCTTTTTGAAAAGAAGATGGAAATCACAATCTAATAAAGGATATTTTTCCCAAATGATGTGTAAAGGTTTTTGTAGCTTTAGACTTAGAGCATAAGCAGAAGCTATTGCTTGTAATCGATTACATAATCCTCCGCAAGGCTGAAGAACCAACATATTGATGAGTTATATCGTTTTACTAGAGAGGTTTAGAGTAAAGATGTACTGAATAATTTCAAGTGTTTTAAAGTTGTTCAAAAGGGTTTCCATATTACATTTTTTTATTTTTGTTCAACTTTTATGACTATTACAACAAAATATAATCTACTAATTTAGTATAGATTGTCTTGGTATTGACTAAAAAGAAACTTTTTAAGTATTATACTTAAAAAGTTAAGATTTCGTTAATACTTTTGTCAAATATACTTCAATTGTCATTTCTGTGACAAGACAAATATAGAATCTAAAAACTGTTATCGAACATATTCTGCAATTTTTCGTAAATGTTTTTAGAACAATATTAAATCTTCAAGTTATGAATTTAAGAATTATTTTATTCATCTTTTCTACATGGTTGTTTTCAACTTCAATGTTTGGACAGATGGTTGTGGGTGTAGATACATTATATGGGAATGAATGGATAAATTATGAACAAGAATATTATAAAATTCCAGTTTCTATAGATGGGTTTTATAGACTTACCTATAATGATTTAGTACAAGTGGGTGTTTTCTCAGGAGCAAATGCACCTAAAGGGGAGGACTTCCAAATGATGAAATTAGGAGAAGAAATCCCTATTTATGTTTCAACCTCTGGAACATTTGGGACAGGCGATTATATTGAATTTTATGGAGAACAGGCCAGAGGAGAGATAGATAAATTTTTGTATAAACCAGGGGAACATACTAATCCAGACTGGTGTCTTTTTAATGCTACTGCAGCATATTTTCTAACATGGCGATTAGATAATTCGGTTACACCTAAAAGGATTATCACCCAAAACAACAACCTCTCAGGAGCTCCTGCTAAGGAAGAATATTGTATGCATACAATATCAGAAGTATATTTCAATCAATGGCGGTGGGGAGAATCAGAAACAGGTGCAGGAGGCTCTCATTCTTGTCAATTTGGAGTAGGAGAAGGTCCTAGTAATAGAAGGTTAGCAGTAAGTAATATTGTTCGAGCAAGAACACATCCTTCTATCATTTATTCTACAGGGCCAGATGCGACATTTAAAACAAGTATTTATACAGAAGGGGGGAATCATGATGTTGAAATACTTTGGAATACCAATAGTGTTCTTACCGAATCTCATAATGGTTGGGCGATTAAACATTATGAGTTCAAGCAACCTGCATCAACCTTAAAAGCAACAAATAGAGTTGATTTGAAAGGGAATTACTCTGCTGATGATAAACATGCTTTGATTAAGTATTCTTTAGAGTATCCAAGGGTATTTGATTTTACAAATGATTCTATATTCTTTTTCAAATTGGAAGGTAGTACAGGAGACAAATATTTAGAGATTTCCAATTTTAATACAAATGGACTAAATCCTGTTCTATATGATTTTACAAATGATATTAGGATAGAAACAATGTATGATGCTACAGATGCATTGGTTAAGGTTAGACTGCCAGAATCATTAGAAGATCGAGAACTCGTTCTTTTAAGGGGAGATTTTTATCGTCCACTAGAAGGAATTGAAAAGAGAAATTTTGTAGACTACCGTCAATTCAAACATGATTATGTTATAGTGAGTCATCCCTTACTATATGGTAATGATAATTATGTTCAACAATATGCAGATTATAGAGCTACACCACTAGGAGGAGGATTCAATCCTATTGTAGTAGATGTTAATCAACTTTATGATCAATTTGCTTATGGTATTGATTTCCATGAAATCTCTATGCGAAATTTTGTACACTATGCTATTAAAAATTGGGATACAAAGTACTTATTTATTATTGGTAAAGGTATGAGATATTTGAATGTTCGGTATCAATATGAAGAGTGGAAAGATTGGCATTTTGTTCCTGGTTTTGGTACGCCTCAATCGGATCACCTTTTTGCTACAAGTAATTATGATGATATTCCAAAAATACCTATTGGTAGATTGGCTGCTCGTACTCCAGAACATGTCAAACTATATTATGATAAAGTTCTTGAATATGAAAACACATTAATTAATACCCCTCAAACAATTGAAGATAAATCCTGGATGAAAAATGTAATGCATTTAGGGGGAGGAGATATTGCAATTCAGAATACAGTAAGGGGAAGATTAGAAGCCTTAGAAGATATTATTGTGGAAGATGAATTTGGTGCAAATGTTATCTCATTTTATAAAACAAGTACAGATGTTGTTCAAGGACAAGACGAATTATTTAAAAATACAATTGATAATGGTGTATCAATAATTTCTTTCTTTGGACACTCTGCACCCACAACTCTTGATTTTGATTTAGGAGATCCTCAAGACTATGATAATAAAGGAAAATATCCATTTATTTATGCTATTGGTTGTCATACCAATAGAATGTTTGAAGAAGCCATTACCTTAGCTGAAGACTGGGTATTGGTTGAAGATAAAGGGGCAATTGCATTTTTAGGAGCTACTTGGGAAACAACATTAGGAAATTTGAGTGCTTATGGTTTAGAAATCTATAAAAAGATATCTAAAGATAATTATGGGGATAGATTGGGAGATATTATAAAAGCAACTATTGAAGATTTTACACTTTCTAGTAGTTTTTACGCAAAACAATTGAAACAAGTACTTATTCTTCATGGAGATCCAGCAATAAAACTCAATTCACATATAGGCGCAGACTATATAATAGATAAAGATAAAACTTATTTGAGTTCTTCTTTAGTAAATACAAGCCAAGATAGTTTTAAATTAACTTGTACGGTTACTAATATTGGTTCAGTAGTTACAGATTCAATTACATTGAAAGTTGAACATGAGTATCCAAATGGAAGTATCCAATTTGTTGATAATTATAAGTTCAAAGCACCAACATTTGAAGATACAGTTATGGTTACCATCCCATTATTAGATAAAACGATTATTGGATTAAATAAGATTCATCTATTTGTTGATTCAGAAGATGTAGTTTTGGAAAGACCAGATCCTTTAGCAGAACAAAACAATCGTTATTCTATTCCATTCTATGTTGTTTCTAATGATATTTTACCAATGGCACCAACAAATTTTGGAATTGAGTCAACTCCTTCTTTTGTATTGAAAGCATCTACTGTCAATACATTAGAAAGTACACAAAATTATTATATCCAAATTGATACTACTGAAACTTTTGATAGTCCTTTATTTACATCTGAAGTTATAACACAATCAGGAGGTCTTCTAAAATGGGAACCTAGTATAGAGGCTATCAATAATACAGTCTATTATTGGAGAGTTAGTATTGATAGCACCTTAACAGAAGGAAATGGATTTAAATGGAACAACCGTTCATTTGTTTATTTGGATGGAGCATCTAAAGGTTGGAATCAGTCTCATTATTATCAATATCAAAAAGATAATTTTGACAATGTTGAAATTAACCAACAAAGAATATTTAACTTTTCTAGAAATGAAGCAGAAATTAAGAACTATACAGGACCATTTGGTACAGGAGATAATGGATTCCCAAATGCTAGTATTTCACTCTTTCATAATAATATAAGGCTTAATTTTTGGTGGTTTGCTCCTCCTGGAATTAATATTGTAGTTTTTGATCAGTATAGCCTTGAAGCATGGAAAAATCAAAATATAGGAGGTTCACAAGGATTATATGGTAGCCATTATACTACAGGAGGAGAACCAGAATTAAACTTTTTTCCATACAATACGCAAGAAGTACAGGGGAGACAAGATGCAATTAATCTTTTAGAGAATATTATTCCTGATGGTAGTTATGTCATCTTTGAGGCTGGCAAAGGGTATATGGATTACCTTCCTGAATCATGGGGAGAAGATTCTATAAGTTATAATTCAAATCTTTTCCAAGTTTTAGAAGCTAATGGTGCAACCCAAATTAGAAGTCTTGTAGGAAATCCTAGACCATACTCCTACTTTTATCAGAAAGGAAATCCAAGTTTTGAAGGAACTAAGGAATTAGTAGCAGACTCAGTAGTTGTTTTATTAGAAGGAAATTATCTTATTGAAGGTTTTTGGAATAATGGTTCTTTAGAGTCAACAGTTATCGGTCCAGCTAAGAAATGGGAATCCTTAGTTTGGGAATTAGGAGATTATGATTCTGCTACAGATGATGTAAAAATAGAGGTAATAGGAATAGATAATGATGAAAACGAATCTGTTATAAAGACAGTTTTGGCGGGTGATTTTGATCATGCTCTTACAGGGATAGATGCGAATCAATATCCTTATATAAGATTAAGACTTATATCTTCAGATCTCACCTATAGAACAATGCCACAATTAAATTTCTGGAGAGTGTTATATGATCGAGTTCCAGAAGCAGCACTTGTTCCTAATCAACTTTTTGTTTTTGATAAAGATACACTTTATCAAGGAGAACCTCTTAAGTTTGAAATGCAGATAGATAATATTAGTGATTCTGATATGGATAGTTTACTAATTAAGTATACTATTGTAAATCAGGGAGGACAACCTATTAATATTTTAGAAAGAGGTGCTCCTTTAAGAGCAGGGAATTCTACAATTGCTAAATTAGAATATAGTACAGTAAGTTTATTAGGAGAGAATCAATTTATTATTGATATGAACCCTAATGATGATCAAGCTGAATTAACTCATATTAATAATATTGCAGTTAAAGAGTTTTTTGTTGTAAAAGATGATCGTAATCCAATCTTAGATGTAACTTTCGATGGTGTTCATATTATGGATGGAGATATTGTTTCTTCTAAACCTGAAATTATAATGACCTTATTAGATGATAATGATTATCTATTATTGTCTGATACATCATTGTTTAGGGTGTTTTTAAGATTTCCTGATGTAGAGGAAGAACTAGTAGAGTATGAAGTGGATGGTAATATATTATCTTTCTATCCTGCAAGTATAGGAGGTGATAATAAAGCAAGGATGGAATTTAATCCTGATTTACTAGAAGATGGTGTTTATCAATTAGTTGTAAGAGCAGAAGATGCTGCAGGGAATAAATCAGGTGAAGTTGAATATAGAGTCGATTTCGAAATTATTACAAAAACATCGGTTTCTAATGTATTAAATTATCCAAATCCCTTCTCAACTTCTACCCAATTTGTATTTACATTAACAGGAGAGTCTGTGCCTGATTATATGAAAATACAGATTATGACAGTATCAGGAAAAATCATTCGAGAAATTACAATGGACGAGTTAGGACCAATTAAGGTTGGAAATAATATGACGGAATTCAAGTGGAATGGTACAGATGAGTATGGAGATAAACTGGCAAATGGGGTGTACTTGTATAGAGTTGTTACACGAAAAGATGATGCAGAGTATGAAAAGTATGACACCAATACCAATCAATATTTTAAAAATGGATTTGGTAAGATGATGATTCTTCGTTAGAGATATAAGTTCTAGAAAGAACTTCTATGATAAAAACATATTTTACAAGGGCAAAGTACTACTTTTGCCCTTGTTTTTTTATGTATTATATGAGTTAAGTATGAAAATTCTGATTACAGGGAGTTTTACAAAAGGCGCTTTACTAAATTATTATTTAGACGATCTATCGACTAATATTGATATGGTAGAAACCTTCCCTTCATTAGATGTTTTTATGGATTTTTATTATAAAAATATATTCAACAAACTTTATTTTAGAAGTGGACTATCTAAGATTTATAAAACCATTAATCAAAAGCTCTTAAAGAAAATTGAAATATATAAGCCTGATATTGTTTGGATTATACGAGGAACAGAAATCTTACCTTCTACACTAATCAAGATAAAATCAAAAGGTATCAAACTGGTTAATTTTAATCCTGATCATCCCTTTATCTTCGAAGGAATTGGGGGAGGTAATCAGAATATAACAGATAGTATAGGATTATATGATTTGCATTTGAGTTATGCTAATAGTATTATTAAAAAAATTAAAAACGAATATCAAATACCTGTACAACGAATACCTTTTGGTTATGGTATCAAACTAGAAGAATATAATCAACTGGATAAAACACTAGAATATCAACGAGCTTGTTTTATTGGAAAAGCAGATAGAAAACGAGCAAAGAGTATACAATTTTTACTAAAAGGAGGTCTAGAAATAGATGTTTATGGTGATGATTGGAATTGGTATTTTAAAAATCAAAAAAACATTAAGGTTTATAAAGCAGTTTATGAGAAAGATTTTTGGCAAACCCTTCGAATGTATCGAGTACAACTAAATCTTCTTAGAGAACATAATAAGGATAACCATAATATGCGTACATTTGAAATCCCTGCTGTTGGTGGTATTATGTTAAGTCAATATACCCAAGAACAAGATTCTTTTTTTAAAAAAAATGAAACCGCTTTTTATTATAAAAATATGGAAGCCTGTCTACAAAATGCCAAAAACATCTTGAATTTACAGAAGACAAAAGCAAATAATATTAGATTAGCAGCAAGGCGGCAATCAGTAGAAGGAGGCTATACTTATACGAAAAGAGCTGAAACCGTAGTACAGATTTTCAAAGCATTACTACGTGAATAATTTTCATAAAATAATATCAAAACTAAGATTTTTTAATTTTCTACTTCCTATATACTTACTAGGAGGAATTGTAGTTATTCCATTATTAGAACACCAAATTTGTGATACTACAAGCTATGTGACCATTGCTCAAAAATACTTCAATGGAGATTTTTCAAATGCACTTAATGGCTGTTGGTCTCCTCTGATTTCTTGGTTGTTGGCACTCTTTTTATTTATTCCCAAAGAACCAATTTTATTATTGAAGATGCTCAATTTTATAATTGGAGGAATAATTTTCTTTCAAATTGACCAATTATTCAAACGGTTTCAGATTCAAAAACCATTATATTTACTAGGAATGTTAGTAGGGCTGCCAACAATCTGGTTCTATGCACCACTTTATGGAGGTGCAGATATACTAGCAGCCTTTTTTTACATCTGGATATATAATCTTACAGCCAATTATCATTTTGAAAATATTTATAGAACAATATTAATTTGTCTTGTAGCTTGCTTGGGCTATTTGTCAAAAGCCTATTTTCTACCCTTTTTCATTTCCTATATTACCCTTCTTTTTTTTATAGAAAACGTTAACCATCAACTAAAGAAAATTCTACCACAATTTATTTTTATACTAGTAGGATTTATATCCTGTGTGGTAATTTGGAATATGCTCCTTGTACCCAAGTATGGTTACTTTTCAATGTCCTACTCAGGGGATTATAATATTCATCTTATCCAGTCTGGAGGTAAACAAGTAATTTATGATTTTTGTTTGCTTGAACCACCAAATGAAACGGCTTTCTCTTATTGGGAAGATCCCTTATTATATAAAGATTATACAACAACTTGGAATCCATTTTCTTCTATGGGCAACTTTACTGCTCAATTAAAATTGATATTGAGTAATATTGGAGAATTTTTAAACATCTTAAATCGAAATAATCCTTTTTGGATAGTGTCTATAATCGGTTTATGTTTGATAGTTTTAAAAGAGGAAAAATTCAAGATTGTAATAAGGCAAGAACTAACAAGAATGATTGTTTTTTTGATGTTAACTGTAGCTGGATATTTCCTATTGTTTTTCCATGATCGTTACCTTTATACATGGTTCTTTATGTTGATTTTTATACAAACATTTATAATAGACAACATCCTAAAAACGAATATTTTAAATCAAGGGCAACAATACTTATTAGGAGGCTTTGTTTTTTTACTACTGATAATCATTCCACTAGAGAAAATATTGAAGTATAAAAACTTCAATCAAGAAGCATGGCAGTATCATCAAGAAATTGAAGCATTAGACATAAGATTAGATGATGAATCCAATGTTGCTCTAATGAATTTAAATCGTTTACATTACTTGACAATATACTACCAACGATGGAAATATTATGGCTTTTTGGAAAATTGTATGAAAGAGACAACAGAGGAAAGTATAGAAGCAAAATTGAAAACAAAAGGTGTAAATTACCTTATCATTGATAAAAACAAAAAAGGATATTCTTTTCTTGAAAAATACAACGACATTACAGAAGGAAAGGTATCTGGTTTTAGAATGTACCATTTGAAAAAAGAATGAGACAGAATATTGATAAATATATAAATCAAATTGGGTTTTTCAATTGTATTTTACCTTTGTATCTGTTAGGAGGGGTATTGGTATTTCCATTATTACAATATCAGATGGTAGATACGATGTACTATATTGATATTGCTAAAAAGTATTGGATAGGTGATTTTAAGAATGCGCTAAATGGATATTGGTCGCCCTTAATTTCTTGGATATTAGCACCCTTTTTATCTTTAGAGATACGTCCTGTATTGATTTTAAAGGGCATCAATTTTGGAATAGGAGGAATGATTTTGTACCAGATTCACAGCCTTTGTTTAAGATTTAAGATACAACATAAAATTTACTTATTGGGTTTATTAGTAAGTTTACCCATTGTATGGTTTTATGCTCCAATTTATGCAGGAGCAGATATTTTGGCTTCGTTTTTTATACTTTGGATTGCTAACTTAAGTATTCGATATGATTTTGAAAAATGGACAAAGTCCATCATATTGGGTTTAGTAGCGGGATTAGGTTATTTATCCAAGGCTTATTTTTTACCTTTTTTTTCGATGTATTTTTTTATTTTATTTTTTATAAAAATCATCCAATCGTTTAAGAAAAAGGTAATACCACATTATATTTTAGTAATGGGTGTATTTTTAGGAATAGCTCTCCTATGGACAAATCAAGTAAAACATAAATACGAATACTTTTCATTATCCTACTCTAGCAATTATAATATTCAACTAAGTAGCCCACATCGTGCAGAATTGGTTCAATATTATTGTTTATTACCCTTGCCCAATCCAACAGCTTTTGCTTATTGGGAAGATCCAGCAAGCTATCGAAATTTTAAAGAAGTGTGGAGTCCGTTTGATTCATGGTCAGCTTTTAAATTCGAAATAAAAACCATTTTCACTAACCTTAATGAATTTATTTGGATAAGTTTTCGAAACAATCCACTTTGGATTTTTACGGTGTTAGGAGTATTACTTATAATCTTTGAAAAAAGAAGATTTAAGGCTATTCTTAATCAAGATTTATTTAAAATATGGTGTTGTGCCATTTTATCTGTAGCAGGATACCTACTACTCTTTTTACATGATCGTTATATATTTATATGGTTCTTTATGCTGATGTTCTTTCAAATTGTGGTCTTGGATTGGTTATTGAAAAAAGGAATTTTTAATGCTTTCCAGAAAACATTAATCGGTATTGTTTTTGGGGCATCAATTTTTTTTATACCTATAGAAAAGATATTTCGTCATGCCAATACAGGAAAAGAGAGTTGGGAAATAGCAGAAAATAGAATAGTGAAGGCTTTAGAATTGAAAAAACCGACTAGAGTAACTACGATTGAAATTAATGGAATTTATCAAATGGCAGCATACCATTTAGGATGGAAATTTTATGGATTTTTAGATTGGAAGTTTAAAGAAGCAGAAGAAACAGTTATTGAAGCCGCTTTACAAGCATCAGAAGTAGATTATGTACTAGTCAATAAACAAGGAAAGGCGTATCAATTTTTATCAAAATATCCTGAAGTAACAGGTGGGAAGGTTGATGCTTTTTTATTGTATCAATTAAAAGACTAATGGTTCTGATGATATATTTCTAGGTAGGTAGTTTCGTATTGAGCAGCAATTTTTTGTGGTTCATATTGTATTGCATTTTTATACCCATTTTGAATAAGCTGTTTTCGGTAAGCATTATCAGTAAGTAGTTTTTGAAACCCATTTTTTATGCCACTAACATTATTTGGATTGACTAAATGTGCAGCATTTTGGGCAACCGATTTAAGCGGTTCAATAGTACTAGTAAGGACGACTCTCCCCACCTTATTGGCTTCAATAATAGGAATTCCAAATCCTTCAAAAGTGGAGACAAAAGCAAGAATATCACATTGACAATACTTTTGATAGACTTCCTCATCATTTAGATCATATGAAGATTCATAATCTATATTATATTGTAATAACATTTTAAGTTGAGATTTGCTTAATATTCCTATAATATCCAGTTTACAGGGGATATCTTTTAATGCAAGAATGACGTTTTCTAGGTTTTTATTTTCACGAGTACCGATTTGTAAAATGGTCGGATAGTCAGCATTAAAGCTTTTTGAATCTTCTTTCTTAAAAGAATGATGAAGTGGACTATGGATGATACGGATTTTTTCAGGAGGACAGGAAGGAACATGGCGTAAGATGTCTTGTTTCGATTTTTCAGATACAGTTGTTACAATAGTAGAAAATCGAATAGGAAGGTATAACCAAAATAATTTAAAGAAAAAACGAATCAAAAAAGAAGGGCTATCTGCTAGATCACAATCATGTATTGTTAGTATTGTTTTTCGAGAGGGAAGTCCCAAAGCTATAAAGTGAACATCTCCTGTAATATGATAGACGTCACTTTTTAATCTTCGGACGGAGAATATACTTTTAAGACGATAGAAAACACCTTTACTAGGTTGTTCCAGAATGTATTGTTCTACAGAAGTAGTTGGGCTTAAATAGTGTCTTATGGTATCGAAATGTTTTTCAATACTATGGATACCAGTTATTGGTTTTCTAAAGAAAAGAATAAGTTTCAAATCTTCTTTCTTCTAAAAAATTGTTGGAGTTTAGATAGGGGTTTAAGGGTAAGGGTATAAATTCGTGGGCTTAGTTTATTGATGTTCCATGCCTGCCGATCTTCCATATTTGCTCTAAAGTGTTTGGTTAGTGATCCGTTACTAGTACCACCAGTAGGCATTTTTACGAGTACCCCTGGTAGGTATTGAGTACTAACTTTATTCTTTAATAATAAACGAAGCATCAATTCATAGTCTGCAGATATTTTTAGGCTAGTATTAAAAAAACCATATTGTGCATAAATTTCTTTTTTAACAAAAAATGTTGGATGAGGCGGCATCCATCCCATATATATTTTAGCTCGATCAAAATGTCCAGATTCCCAATGTCGAATTATCTTATCTCCTTCGCCTTGTTTAACATATTGCAAATCAGAATACAGGGTATCAGTAGGATTTTTTTTAAAGGCATTAGCAACCTTATTCAATGCTTGAGGAGAGGTATAAAAATCACCAGCATTTAGGATGCCAATGATATTGCCTTTGGCAAGTGATAAACCTTTATTCATTGCAAAATAGAGTCCTTTATCAGCCTCTGAAACTAATTGAATGAAAGGAAAATTAGCTCTATATTTTTCTATAATATCAATGGTATTATCTTCTGAATTACCATCAATAATAATGTACTGTATATCAGGATATACTTGACTCGTAACTGATCGGAGGGTATCCTCGATTAGTTCTTGACAGTTGTAAGTGACTGTTATAATTGAAATACTCACTGAATTACTCGTTCTCTTATTTTTTTTGCTGGATTTCCTTGATAAATAGTATAGGCCTCCATGTTATGAGTAGCTATAGAACCTACTGTTAATAAAGAATGACTGTGACACCTTACTCCAGGACAAACAACGGCTTTAGCACCAATAAAAACACCATCCTCAATTGTGATAGGAGCAGTCATTACATCAAATGTAGGACTTTTATAATTATGATTTCCTGTTAAAAGCATAGCTCCTTGAGCAATATTGACATGATTACCTATTTTGATATCATCCATATTATAAATCCAAGTGTTTTCACCTAACCATACATAGTCTCCAATTTCAAGTCGCCAAGGGTATTTGATATTAATATTGGGTTTATTCATTACAACCCCTTTACCTACTTTTGCTCCAAATAGCCTGAGCCAAAATACTTTCAATCGACTTGAAGGATTTACAGGATAAATAAAAAACATTTGGTTTACAAGATGCCAAAGGTAATATTTAAAAATAGAAGCACCATGCTTATATTTTTTTTTGTCAAATTTAGATAAATCGACTTTTTCCAAAGTACTCGTAGTTTTATCTGGTGATAAGTTTTATCCCAAGTCTTTTAAATGTTTGGAAAGTTTTGGGAAATGTAGTTTCAACCTTAAAAATCAATTGGTTTAACCATCTATCTTGATCTTTGGGCATATTGATAGGCATACCATTAATGATTTTCAATGCTGTTGACTTTATTTTTGATTGATATTGTAACAATTCCATCGTTTTTGGAATATAATGGGCAGTAAAGGAGGTTCTAGGATATTGGGCTTCTGTGGTTTCTAGACTTCCATGTATTGTTTTAGAATTCCAAAAGAGCACATCTCCTTTTTCCATCATAGGTGCAACACATTTTAGTTGCTGCTTTTTGATAATATCAATGATAAGTTGTTTGTATCGTTTATGATGATAAGCAATATCAAAATCACCACCATTTTTTTGTATATCAATTTTATGACTGCTCGGATAGATATAAAAACGACCTGCTCCAGGATGAATATCTTCTAAGGCAACCCAAGCCCCAACCATAGTTCCTATTTCTTGTGCATCTAGGTAATAGGTATCTTGATGTGCCCAAGTTGAAGGATTTCCCTCAAAAAACATACTTTGAACCAATTTACCTTGTTCCCTAAAAAGGATTTGGAGTGCTTTTTGAATATTTGAATGGCTTAATATTCTAGTACTTTGTTCCTTAAAATTAGGAAAATTTTTACTACTCAAACTTTGTACATTAAGTATAGAGTTTAGTAGTAAATTCTTAGGTGTAAAAATATGCTTTTCAGGATTTCCACTTGCTTGTCGATACAAAAACCCCTTATAAGGTTTTACTTCCTGAAGATAGGCTTGATAAGCAATATCACACTCTTTTTTAGGAATAAGATTTTTTATTAAAACATATCCATTTTCAAGATAATAATCTCGAATATATGTTGTGTTTTCTAAGTTTGGATACTTAGATTTGACCTCGTCAGGAATTTCAATAATATCTCCAATAGGTGATTTGATTTTATACATTATTTAAAAAGAGCATGATATTGTCCACTAAAATTAGCAGATTCTAAAAAAGATTTTGCAGTAGTTGATGCACCTTTTGACCATTCATTATATTCCTGTTGTGTCATTCTTTTTACATCTTCTATTTTTTCTAAGAATTTCTTTTTATTGTTCAAAGGTAAATCCCATCCTGCGTGTTGTAATTCAAGTTGTTGCCAAGGCGTTTGATCGCTAATTAAAACAGGTCTGCCTACAGAAAGCGCTTCATAGATGGTATGTCCAAAATTTTCTCCAAGTGTTGTCAAAATAAATAAGTGATGCTGCGAAATTAGGGTTTTGACTTCACTATAGGGGACTTCCCCTAAGTAGGAGACTTCAATACATTGGGGTAATTTTTGAATGAGTTCTTGACAAGTTTTCCAATACTTTAAATCATCAATACTCCCTACAATATCTAATTTTAGTTCAAATTTGACTTTGGCAAGGAGTTCTAGTAAAAAGATTAGATTTTTTTCGGGACTAATTCTAGAGACAAAGATGCACTTTAAGATACCTCTTTGTTTTTTTATAGGAATCTGTATAGCTTTTTCTTTTACACTAGGAAGATCGGGGACTTTTTGAATATTTTGTTTACCAAGTTCTTTTTCGATAAAATCGTATTCTGCTTCACTCGTAGCCTGAAAAGTAATATTTTTAAAAAAATTCATCGTATTTAAAAAAGATAAATAGTTCCTTTTTTTTAGGTATTTATATTGAAGTGCGCTTTTATGTAACATACCTCTAGGAGCAAGAACAATTTTACTATCTATTGTTTTTGTTTTCTTAAAGAACAAGGGCAGAAATGTAAAATAGTAAGAAAACATACTATTGAGATAAGTTGTATCTGGTTGTATTTGTAAGAGTATTTTTTTGACAGTAAAGAAAGTAAGGTTACGTTTTGAGCAGTAGTATATATGTATTTTTTTATCAAATATTGTCCAACAATCGCTTTTTATATCAGCATATACTTTATTTGTATTACAGTCTGTATTTCTAGTAAATACATATACTTCAAAATCTTCTTGAAGCAATTGAGCGACATTAGCACAAGAACGAATTATTCCTCCACCTTTAATTCCTGGTTCAAACCAATCTGCAAATATTAATAGTTTCCTCTTTTCCATTACAGAAAATGATTCCCTTTTTGTTGGGCTATTTGATTTGTTAATGCTTTAATTTCTTGTTCTTTGTTTTTGGGATAGATGAGCAAAACATCTGCTTCATCAATTACAATATAGTTATCTAAATCTTTTAAAACAACTAATTTCTCATTTGGCACTCGTATCAGACAATCTTTCGTATCAATTGTCACAATATTTTCACCATATAGTACATTTTCAGTATTGTCTTTAGAACTTTCTGCATAAAGTGATGCCCAAGTACCAAGATCTGACCATCCAAATTCTGATGGGATAGTAAATATATTATGGGCATTTTCCATGATAGCATAATCTATAGAAATACTTGGACAATTTGGATATTTTTCATTGATTACTGCCTGTTCCTCACTAGTGTTCAGTTGTTCAGAAATAGACTGAAATATATCATAAATTACAGGATTATATTTTTTAAACGCCTGAATAATACTAGAGGCCTTCCAAATGAAAATACCAGCATTCCATACATAATCACCACTTTCTAGATAGGTTTGAGCAGTTGGAAGATCTGGTTTTTCTTTAAATTCTTCTACTTTAAAAACAACAGTATCTTCTTGAGGGTTGATTTTTTGATATTTAATATATCCATAACCCGTATCTGGTCGATTTGGTTGAATTCCCAATGTCAAAAGTGCCTCATTTTGAGCTGTAAATATTAGCCCTTTTTCTATACTTCCTAAAAAAGCAATTTCATTTAAAATGATATGATCCGAAGGCGCAACAATAAAATTGGCTGCTGGATTGAGCTGGAATAATTTAAAGGCAACATAAGCGATACAAGGAGCTGTATTATTTCTAGATGGTTCACAGAGAATCTGTTCATTGCTTAATTCTGGAAGATGTTCTTTTACCTGTTCTTTGTAAGCTTCATTGGTTAAAATAAAAATATTCTCAACTGGGCAAATGTGTAGAAAACGCTCAAATGTTGAGCGAATCAAGGATTGTCCTGTTCCTAATATATCTAGAAATTGCTTTGGACGATCAACACGACTAGCAGGCCAAAATCGAGAACCAATTCCTCCAGCCATAATGGCGACATAAGTATTTTTTGATTTTGTGTTATTCATAAACAAAGAAGTGTACTACCAGTCAGTTACAATTTTTTTATCTAATAATTCTTGATAGACTTGTTGAATGCCTTTTCGTAAAGAAATTTTTGCTTTCCATCCTAAGTCTGTCAACTTTTGTACATCCATTAACTTTCGAGGAGTACCATCAGGTTTACTGAAATCATGTTCAATTATACCTTCATACCCAATAATTTCTTGGATCAATTCTGCTAATTCTAAAATAGAAATATCTTCTCCTACTCCAATATTAATAAGTCCTTGTTCATTATAATGTTCCATCAAAAAACAACAAGCATCTGCTAAATCATCTGAATGCAAAAACTCTCGTCTTGGTGTTCCTGTTCCCCATATCGTTACAGATGGATGTTTATCTCGTTTTGCAGTATGAAATTTGCGAATTAATGCTGGTAATACATGAGAGTTATGTAAATCATAATTATCGTTAGAGCCATACAAATTTGTAGGCATAACCGATATGAAATTAGCACCATATTGAGCCCGAAAGGCATCACACATTTTGATACCTGCAATTTTTGCGATGGCATAAGGTTCATTGGTTGGCTCAAGTTCTCCTGTTAAAAGGTATTCTTCTTTTAAAGGTTGTGGAGCTAGTTTAGGATAAATACATGATGAACCTAAAAACAATAATTTTTTCACGCCATTTTGATATGCTGCATGAATAACATTGCTTTGTATCATTATGTTTTTATAAATAAAATCCGCTCGATAAGCATTATTGGCTAAAATGCCTCCAACCATTGCTGCTGCTAAAAACACATATGCTGGTTTTTCTTGTTCAAAGAACTCATGGGTAGTTACTTGATCAATTAAATCTAGTTCTTTAGACGTTTTAAACAAGAGGTTATGGTATCCTTCCGATTTTAATTTTTTTAGAATGGCAGAACCTACCATCCCTCTATGACCAGCGATATATATTTTAGCACTCTTATTCAAATTCATTCTTTATTTCAAAACCTGCCTCTTTTAAAAATTGGTCTTTTTTAAATAATTCTATATCTGCTCGAACCATCTCACTGCAAAGTGTTTTTAAATCGTATTTGGGTTTCCATCCTAGTTTTGTTCTTGCTTTTGTTGGATCACCAATGAGTAAGTCTACTTCTGTAGGTCTAAAATAACGTGGATCAACAGAAACTACTACCCTACCCTCTTGAAGTGGATATTTAGGATTATTGGATTTTGTTACAATCCCGACTTCGTCAACATCTTTTCCTTCGAATCGAAGCTCTACACCGATTTCAGCAAAAGACATACGAACAAAATCCCTTACTTTAGTGGTAATTCCTGTAGCGATGACAAAATCTTCTGGTTCATCTTGTTGAAGCATCAACCATTGGGCTTCTACATAATCTTTTGCATGTCCCCAATCTCTTTTGGCATCCATATTACCTAAATAAAATCGATCTTGTAGTCCTAGAGCTATCTTGGCTACAGCTCTTGTAATTTTTCGAGTAACAAAGGTTTCTCCTCGAAGAGGAGATTCGTGATTAAACAGAATGCCATTACAAGCAAACATACCATAGGCTTCACGATAGTTGACAGTAATCCAATACGCATACAGTTTAGCACAAGCATAAGGAGAGCGAGGGTAAAAAGGCGTTTTCTCATTTTGAGGTATTTCTTGTACTAATCCATAGAGTTCAGAAGTTGAGGCTTGATAAACTTTTGTCTTTTTTGTTAAACCTAAAAGCCGTACAGCTTCTAAAATTCTTAATGTTCCAATTCCGTCTACATCGGCAGCATATTCAGGAGCATCAAAACTTACTTGAACATGAGACATAGCTCCTAAATTGTATATTTCATCGGGTTGTATCTCTTGGATAATTCTAATTAAATTTGTAGAATCTGAGAGATCTCCATAATGAAGTTTCAACCTAATATTTTGTTCGTGAGGATCTTGATATAAATGATCTATTCTAGCTGTATTAAAAGAGGAAGATCGTCGTTTTATACCATGCACTTCATATCCCTTGCTCAGTAAAAATTCGGCAAGATAAGCCCCATCTTGTCCTGTAATACCTGTGATTAGTGCTTTTTTCATGTGTCTGTTTGTGTTGTAATAAGTAACATCTAAAAATGCTTCTAAATTTTACACACTATACAATAATATAATTAATCTATCGTCCAAAATCATCTTGTAATCGAATAATATCATCTTCATCTGAAGGATTATTTGGATCTGTATGTTGCCAAATTTCAGCTATAATACTCCAATCATCTAAACCTACTAAACGATGTCGTTCTTCTTGTGATAACATAATCGTATCACCTTCTTCAAATAGTTCTAACTTTCTTGGTTTATCATTATCACTTCTAATTACTCCTACCTTCCCTTGAAGTACTGCCCATATTTCGGATCTTCTTTTATGATATTGCCAAGATAACCGTTTCTTAGGAGCTACAAGGAGGATCTTAGGGCTTAGTTTTTGTTTTTGAGAAATTTCTAACCAATCTATATTTGGAAAAAAATCTTTTGCAAACTTTTGAATTTGATTTTCATCTATGACAAAAAAACCTCCCCAAGGACGATTCATATCTTTTTCAACGACCTTATAATTTTGTTGAGATAATTGTCTTTCTATAGTCTGTTGAATCTGCAATTTGGTCATGTTTACCAATAAAATATTTAGTTGAATAGAAGTCTAGTGGAATTAACTTTCTATTTTGATTATACATTAATTCTCAAACAACTTCACTATTATATAGACCTATAGAAGTATTGAATAGTTTAGAAAAAGGTTTAAAAAATTAAAATGCTCTTTTAGGTAAATCTTTAAATATGTTATGGTAAAGTTCACTTTTGGGAAAAATAATTACCCAAGCAGTTAAGAATATGATCATTATATCGGTATAGATTGAAGCATTTTCTTGATACCATAATTCAAGTTCTCCTTTATAAGGATAAATTTTATGGACATAGAAATCCCAAATGTCCCCTCCTTTTTCTTTTACATTTGTAATCAAATCTTCTTCATCTCTAAAAATAATAGAACCTATTCCCGTAAGACCTGGTGTAACATTATAGATTACTTTTTGGATATGTTCAGGATATTGTTCAAAACTTTTTTTCATTACAGGTCTAGGACCAACGATACTCATTTCTCCTCTTAGGATGTTAATTAATTGAGGGAGTTCATTTATCTTAGAGCTCCTAAGAAAACCACCCATTGGAGTTATACGAGGATCTTTTTTGGTTGTAATCAATCCAGTTCCTATATTAGGACTGTCCTTGAGCATTGTGGCAAATTTCCAAATATCAAATAGTTTATTTTTGAATCCTACCCTTTCTTGAAAGTACCATATATACCCCTCTCCTGTTAGTTTAAGACCTATCATAATAGGAATAAGTAAGGGAAGAAATAAGATAATCGTTACTAATGTTATGATTAAGTCTAGTGTGCGTTTGAATAGCTTGTACATTAATATTACATTTTTTGGTCAAGACTTTTTCCTGTCTCAATATGTTGAAAATCTGGAATTAAGTCATTAAGCACATTTACAATAGCGGCCTTGCTGGATTGGTTCGACTCCATCAGCAAATTTAATTTATTAATACTTTTCTCTATTTCAGAGATGTTAGGACGAATGGCATTTTTAACCACTCCTAAGCTCTCAAACGATTCTAAGTCTACGATATCTTTGTCTGTATAGAATTCTTCGTACAATTTCTCACCTGAAGTATCAGTATCAAAAAAATAAATAGGATATGATACAGGGTTTTCGGTAAGGTGAGTGGCTTTTTCTTTGGCTTCTTCTGGTGTTTGACAATAGTCAATTGGAATATCCATATCTTTGAAAAAATCTTCTGTGATGTGTTTGAAGTTCACCATTTCTTTTTCCTCTAATTTTGGAAAGAAAATATCTCCACTAATCCCCAATACACAGGCTAACATACAGATTTGACCACTTTCTTCAGGAGAAACAAAAAATCGTTTTACATCAGAAGGACATGAAATTGGTTGTTTTTTCAATAATCTAGAAATATATCCGTCTAACAAACTACCATTCGAAAAAGCAACATTAGCGAATCGTGCAGTTGTGATTTTCAACTGATTGCTATATGCCATGATGGTTTCTTCCATCAATTTTTTACTAGCCCCCATCACGTTGACTGGATTGGCTGCTTTATCTGTAGAAACACAAAAGAAGTGTTTTGGAGGATGTTCTAATAATAAGTCCAAAAAGCGTTTTGCTTTGAATACATTATTATCAATCATTGCCTCAATAGAATAATGATCTTTTTCTGAACGAACGTGTTTATGAGCAGCAAAATTGGCTACGATATCAAAAGGTCCTTCATTCAGATACATTTTAGAAAAGACTTTATCACCAAAATTCATGGGATAGGTTTTAAAGTCTTCTGGAATATATTGTCCTAAAGTACTTCTTAAATCTCTGGTAATTTCAGTGAGTCCATTTTCATTGGTATCTACAATATATAGTTTGCTAGGTTTAAATTTAAGTACAGCTTTGACAAAACTACTACCAATAGTTCCTGCTCCTCCAATGACTAAGACCGATTTATTTTTAATTTCCTTAGAAAGTTGCCCTTTATTATTTTCAATATCTTTTTGAAAAAGACTCTCTTTCCTATCGATAATACGTCTTTTTATGAAATCACTAACATTGATAATATTCATTTTTGATTTTTTCTGAACTAATTAATTATTAATAACAACTTTTAATACAAGCAACAACTGCTTCAAGATCGGCTTGAGTAATATTAACAGAACTAGGAATACTTAAACAATTGGCATGAATATCTTTAGAATTATCTGTTTTATGAATATATAACTCTTCTGTAAACATTGGAAGTTGGTTCATTGGTGTCCAAAACGGTCTTGCAATGATTTTATTTTCTTTGAGTTTAGCAAGTACTTCTGCTTGTTTTGATGTATAGAAGGTAAACAACCAACAGTTGGGGTCAACCTCGTCCACTACTTTTTGAAATTTAATATCCCCTACTCCATTTAGTTCTTTTCTATAGAAGGCATCAATTTCTTTCTTTTTGGATATAAAACCAGGAAGTTGTTCCATTTGAGCTACCCCAATAGCTGCCAAGACATTAACTAGTCTGTAATTGAAACCAATTTCATCATGATAATAGGTTTCAGGATTAACTTTTGATTGTGTTGAGAGGTGTTTAGCACGTTTTGCGTGTTGCTCATCATTCGTAACAATTACACCACCTCCACCTGTCGTAATGATTTTATTCCCATTAAAACTAAAAACACCCATGATACCAAAAGTACCAGAGTGTTGTCCTTTCCAATAACTTCCTAAAGATTCTGAAGCATCTTCTACAACATAAATATTATGTGTATTTGCGATCTCCATAAGTCTTTCCATATCGCACATATTCCCCAACACATGGACAGGCATAATCGCTTTTATACACTTATTAGTTGAAGATAAAAAACATCTCCCATCTATTTGTTTTGTTTGATTTACTAGAAATTCTTCCAACAAATCTAAGTCCATTTGCCATGTGTCTACATCAACGTCTATAAAAATTGGCGTTGCATTGGTATATACAGCAGCATTAGCAGAAGCAATAAAGGTGATGTTTGGCACGATGATATGATCCTCTTGATTAATCCCCAACATATGTAAGGTTAGATGTAATCCACAAGTACCATTTACAGCAGCTACGCCATATTTTGCACCACTAAACTTAGCGAGATCTTGTTCGAATCTAGAAACATAGGCTCCTGCTGAAGATACCCAGCCCGTATCCAAACAGTCTTTTACATATTTCCATTCATTTCCATTGATATGAGGTAATGATAGTGGTATCATGGTTTTATTTTTGTAGAATTTATAGAAATGTTTTTTTGGCAGGTAATCCAAAATAAGTAGTATTGGGTCTTGCATTTCTTAGCATAAGGCTTCCAGCACCTATCTTAGATTGCTCCATAATTTTAACTGAAGGAGTGACGATAGAATGTGGAAACAAATTACATCCATCTTTTATTTGAGCATTACCTCCACAAAAACTGTACGCATCTATTTGATTATAACTTCCTACAGAGACATCATGTCCTAGAAATACATAACCATTAAAAATATTATGGTTTTGGATCTTGGTGTCACAAGAAATCAGACAAAAAGGGGCAAAAATATTCCCAACTCCTAACTCCACAGATTCGCCAAAAACACAACTTGAATGGATAATATTAATAAATACAGCTCCTCGATTTTCCATCTTCTCAACTACATTTTTTCTAATAGATAGATTACCAATAGCACAGACAAAAACATCTTCCTTTTGTATCTTATATTCATCTTCATCTCCAAGAATACTTACAGGGTAATCAAACTTATCCAATGGAGTGTTGGACTTATCTAAAAAACCTTTAATCTCATATTTCGTTTGATAGTCTTTTGATTGTTTTGCCCAACAATATACTTCTCTTCCTAAACCTCCCGCACCAATGATTAAGAGTTGTTTCATTTATTTTGTTTACTAGGTATCTTGAATTCTTTTCTTTTTAAATCTTGAACTAAAGTTGGTTTTTGTTACAATATTAATTTTAGCAGGAACTTTATATCTATCCAAACGTTCCTTACAGAATTTTTTAATATTTCGCTTTAGTTGCCTTACTTCATTTGTACTTTTAGGTACTATATCTGCTGTAACAGCTTGTCCTGTAATCGCATTTGCTTGACCATAAACCAAACAATCTATAATATCAGGATGTGTCAATAGTATTGATTCAATTTCAGAGGGCAATACTTTTTCGCCTCCTACATTAATTATCTCTTTATTACGACCAATGATCCTTAAATATCCTTCTTCTGCTACTTCTACAAGGTCACCTGTTTTGAACCAACCATCAGTTGTAAACCGTTCCATAGAAGCATTAAGATAACCTAAAATCTGAGTCTTACTTCTTAGCCAAAGCTCCCCGTCTACTATTTTATATTCAGAATTTTCATCTCCTATCTTAATAAAGGTACTTGTGCTATTTTTACTTTGTGTTTTGGTTATACCAGTTTCACTTGTTCCAAAAGTTTGAAGGAATTTAACTCGACCAAAACTTTCTTTAAGTCTAAGTAGGAGGCTTTCGGGCATCGGTTCTGTACCATAGGTAATCAATCTCAAACTTGATAAATCATATCTAACATGACCTTCTCCAATTAAAATTAAATTCAAAAATGTAGGAGAAGCAGGCAGAATATTTACCTTATGATCTTCAATCAATTTACATACTGCTTCAATGGTTCTGTCCGTCGGAATGACAATCTTAACGCCCATTGCCAAACAATTAAAAAGGGTATTTAGACCACCAATATGATCAAACATTAAGAAAATTAAAAAGACAAGTCTTTTGTTCTTCCTTCCCTGATATGAATTAATGAGATTATCTAAATTATGAACCATTGCTTTAGGGCGCCCAGTACTTCCACTACTAAAAAGTATAAGTCCTGTATGCTTACTGGTTGACAATTTATTGATGATTTCGTGTTTTTCAGAGGGATCTCTTTTCTTAAAGATTAGCTGTTCTTTATCAAAAGATAATACGACATCTGTTTTAGATTCTTCTATTCTATCTTTAATCTCTTCTTGTACTGTTGAAGCAATTGGTACTATTATTGTTTTTTTGTGTACCAAAGCAAAAAACAGGGCAATACTTTCAAAAGAATAATCAGATGTAATAGCCACTACTTGACCTTCTGTTATTTCTTGGTCTATGATCTTTTGGTAATGTTTTATCCTATCATATAAATTTTGATAAGTATACACCTTACCATCAAAAACAATAGCTTCTTTCTCTGCATATTCTTCTATAAACTTGTTTGTTAACCACATAAACTATAGTTGGAAGTTATTTTAATCATATAAATGATAATGAAGCTGTTTAAGTAGGTTTACCTATTTAAGATACCTCATATTAATCAATAGAATTTAATTAACACCTCCAAGGTATATAATTTGTCCATTGATAAACTCACTTTCAGGTTTTATAAAAAAATCAACAACATTAATCACATCCTCTTCTGTTCCCATTCTTTTTACAGATTGTTGTTCTAGTAATTCTTGGATTTTATTTTCTGGCACATTTTTAATAAGGTCAGTAGCAACAGGTGTAGGACCAATAGCATTAACTGTAATATTAAATCCCCCAAGCTCTTTGGCTGCTACTTTTGTTAAAGATTCGACTGCTGCTTTACTTGCGGCATATACTGCCTCCCCTTCAAGGTCTAAAGGAACAGCTACTGTTGTATAATTAACAATACGTCCAAATTTCTTTTTTTGCATTTTTTTAGCCACTTCTCTAATGAATAGAAAAGTGCCTAAAAAGTTGGTATTAAAGACTTTTTCTACAGTTCGAGTGGGAGTTAACAACAAATGATTCATAGAAGCCATTCCTGCATTATTTAATAATACATCGATTCTTCCCCATTTTTTGACAATGGCTCTAATCATTTTTCTAACAGACGTTTCATCGGAAACATCGACTCTAAAATGCTCATAATTTTCATGTTCAATTGTTCCTTCTCTTCTACTACATCCTACGACTTGATGTCCTTTCCCCAAAAGATGTTCAGCTAGTGCTTTTCCTAGTCCTTTTCGTGTTCCTGTAATTATAGTTATTAGTTCTGTTGATTCACTTTTCATGTTATATTTTCTTATTTCAGTCGTTACTAATAAAGGAAATTTATTCTACTTCAACTTTGTCAATCAATTTTTGAACATAATTTGTTAAACTCCGAACACTTCTAAATGGAGAAATTCGTTGGCTCATTGCTCGCTCATCCGCAATAATAATATCGATATCAAATTCATCTGCTACTGCATCTTCTAAGTCTGCCAATAAACCTACTAAATCAATACTCTCTAATAGAGAACTCCCTCCATACAAGGGGGTATCTGTATTAGCCTCTAGAAAACTTTTAAACTTTTCTTCTTCTGCTAATTCATGAAGGATTTCTATAATTAATCCTTCAATTTTTTCTAAACTCATTGTTATAATATTTTAGTTATCTACTTGATTTTCAATAATTGAACAGTAATTTATTTCTTTTGGCAAAGATATTATATTATTGTTCATACTACTAACAGTTTTATAAAATTCTATTCTTAAAAAAGAAGTTCCTAAATATAAAAATAGAATAATGTCTATTTATAATTCCACTTTGTTAAAAGATCAACTTCTAGTAATTCACCTGTTTGTTCAACCATATTATAAAATCGTTTTTGTAAACGTTTATTGGTTTGTTCATCAAGTGGCTCTCTAGTCGCTTTTTGAGAAAAAGACTTATAATATATAGCTCCCAAAGTTTTGAATACAACATTATTCCTTTGATTATAAAACATTAGTTTAATTCTATCTAAAATAACATAATCTAACCAATATTTTAATTTCCCAAATCGAGCGGTAGTTGTAACATTTTGTTGTGAAAAGTCGGGGAGGAAAGAAGTATCTACTTCTAGAAATTTTAATACTTGTTGATATGTTTTAACCGTATCTTTTTTATAATCATCATAAATTAGGACTAAAATATTCTCTTTAGGGAAATGTTCTAAATAACGGTTTAGATTTTCATAATGATTAACAATATCACTATAAAAAACACAACAAGGAAAATCTACATTTTTAGGAATTAATTCAGGATTTTGTTTTCGTTTTTCCTCCATTTCTATAGCTGTATAAAAATCTTCTAGAGACTCTTGAGATTTATATCTTTCCCAAAAAAACCAAGAATAAGCCATATCTACGGGTTCTCTCAAAATAGCAATAATTTTAGCTTCAGGTTTGTATTGTGCTATATTTTTGGCAGCGTTTTTAGAGTAGATATAACTTGTAGAAGCCTCTCCAATAATTTTCTGATCATTGGCATTGATAAAACAATTTACATATTGTTCAGGAGTTCGTATACGAAAATATTTTTGCCGTTTATGAAAATCGTCACTCTCTATTCTCAAATCTTCAGAAAAGTAATGCGGCTCTTTATCTTCACTCATATAAATATCTGGATGCTGTGATAAATAATAATGTAATGAAGTCGAGCCTGTTTTAGGTCCTCCAATTATAAAAAGATTTGGTTTTGCAGACATAGGTGGATTACTTTTTTTTATTACTCGTCGTTTCTAAATGATCGAGATATTTTTCTGCTAGACGTTCTCTATCAAAATGAATTTTTGCATACTTATAACCGTTGATTCCATAATTTTTGACTAATTCGGGGTTTTGGTAAAGGTAATTTATTTTTTCAGCAAAATCTTTAGGATTTTCGGGTTCTACATAAACGCCTGCCTCTGCTTTTTCTACCAGTTCTCTAGAAACCCCATCAATTACCATCAAAATAGCTTTTTTACACCCCATATAGTCAAAAGTTTTATTGGAATAGACTGTTTTGAAAGCATCGACCTTTTTAAGAACAGATGCTCCAGCATCTGCTGCCATTATATATTTAAGCACTTCTCTTTTAGGAACTGAAGGGTAAAACTTAATATTTTCGAGTTTCCGTTCCTTGGCGGCTTCCACGACCTCTTTCTTTTGCATACCATCTCCCACACAAACCAATAAAATATCTTTATTTTCTTTCAATATCTCAGCCGTTTGTACCATTTGAATTAGGTCATTTGCAACTCCGTGTGCCCCTACATAAATCACTACAAATTTGCCTTCCCAATCTAATTCTTTCCTAAAATCAGTTGTATCAAAACTAGCAAACAATTCGTCTGACATTCTAAAGTCGGTTGCATTAGGTATCAAGATTAGTTTTTCCTTAGGTATTTGTTTTTTCTCCAACATTGTTTTCTCAAAAGCTGGTGTAAGTACGTTGATTAGCTTTGATTTTTTATAAATAAATTTTTCAAACCAATAAGCACCTTTTATGATGAATCGATTTTTTAACACCCCTGCATCTATGGCTGATTCGGGCCATAAGTCCCTTACTTCAAATACTAAAGGAACGCCTTTCAAGCGACTTACTAAATAACCTGTAAAACCTACAAACAATGGAGGGGAGGTTACTAGAACCAAATCATATTTATCTTTTGCCTCCCTTATTCCGCCCCAAATACTTGAAAATGTAAAGGAAATATATCCCCATAGCCTTCCTAAAAAATTTTTATTATATGATTCTGAAACATGACATCGAATAACCGTTATATTTTTATCATATTCTTCCTTATATAATATTTTTCCTTTGTACTTGTCTTCTTTTTCTAAACTAGACGTCGCACCATAGTGAATCATTCCTGCTAAGACTGTGATATTATGTCCCTTTTTTGCCCAAAAATCAACCATCTCATTAAATCGTGATCCTCCGACAACTTCTTTGTCATGAAAATACTGATGTACTAATAAAATATTCATTTTTCTTTAATTATAGTTTTGATGTATTTACCATAAGACTCAAAAACAATTGCTTTGCTCTCTTCTTTCACCCCATAAAAACTCGAATACCATGCTTTATTATAAGTCTTAGGTATACTATCTCCTTGTTCATTAACCGCCTCAATATCAAAATTTGTCTCAAACTCTTTACTAATATTCCAATATTGTTTTAGGGGTAAATCTGTTGTATGTTCTACAAAATCAAGAATAATCCATTCATTTTTATATTTTGATTTTGTTACTTTTCTTTCATGTGTAATATTTGGATCAAGGTGTCCAAATGCTTTTATTTTGCCTTCAAACACTATAGATTCAATCGTTTCCTTTAGTAACACATAAATGGATTGTGACCAATTAAACCAAATAAATCGAGGACCTTGTTTCATTTGTGTTTCTTCTCCTAAAACAACTGTATTATGAGCTTTTGTACCTTTAAAATAACTTATGAGCGACTTATCTGTATTGTATCGATATGAACCTGCATCTCTTAGTACATTAACCCCCTTATACCACAAATCAAAATGTAAATTATCAGCATGAGTGGGTCTGTTTTTATATGCTCCACATTTTATAAAAGCAAAACTCTTATCATCCCTAATAAGATAGTATCCTCCAACATCAAAAGTACTAATCTTTTCATAGGACAAGGTTATTGGCTCTTGTTGAGAAGTTGTGGCAATATTAGAACTGTACCATTGTCCATCTTCTTGTAATCTTGCATCTTCAAAACAATATTTTCTATTAAAGAAATAGGCTAGTGCATTGAGTTGTGGGCGATAATCTCTATAATTTTCATCATTTAGGTTAAAAAAGAGTGCTCCATCATTTGGGCCATAGTTTGGCAGATGACCATCACTCTCATTACAACATTGATATAGATAGTTTAAAGATTTTCTAGCTCGATCATAGGTTTTTGATGAAAATGATTCATTGTTCAACTCTGCTAAATTGAAACCAAGCGTCAGTAATTGGATAACTACTCTATGATAATTATGAGAAAATTGTAAGAATGTTCCATCCTCATAGATTTGATAGTCAATTTCTTCTTCAAACCATTTTTTACCTTTGGTTTTCCAAACCTTAGCTTCTGGGAAAAAAGGAAACAACATCCCCCCAATATATAGCATTAACACTTCTGTAATAGCATGGTTATTACGTACCGCTATCCTAGAAAAGTTAATATTCGCATAAACGTGTTTTAATTGCCAATATATAACATGAATTATCTTTTGAAATCGCTCTTCAGTTAACTCTTTTGAATTTTTATAAAAGTTGAGTGCAAAGAGCCAATTCATTGTTCTAAGAGAGATTTCTTGACTACATATCCAGTTTGGGCCTTGATTTATAGGATTTGAATCAATCCAACTTTCAATCTCCTCAAAAACGATTTTAGCATGATCTTCTTCAAAATGAAAATCATATCTCATTAAAGTATACAAAAAGGAAAAGCGAGATTTTTCCCAAATGTATTTTATATCACCCGCTTCTGTTGATAAATCAGGTATCTCTAACCAGTGTTTGGTTATATCATGTTGGTAACCATTAGAAGGATTGGTGAGCCAATTATAATCTTTACCTATTTTATGATAGGTCGCATTAAAATATAATACTTCTCCATTTAAAAATTTCTCAAACTCCTCTTTTAATTCCTTATTAGGTCTCTTTTCGACTTTCACAAATTCTCTACTTGAAAAGAAGTATTTAACTTTTAGTTTTTTCCATTCCTCAAGGCTAATAACTTGTTTTTGAACAGGATTAATGGGAAATTTTCTTTTCAAAATGCCCACTCTTTTTTTCAATTCAAATCCAGCTCGAAAGTTGACATATCGCCAACCCATATTTTTATAAACTTGAAGGAGAAACTTAAATTTAGATAACATTATTAAGGTACTTCTTTTGTATATTAAACATCAACCCAAGTTCCCTTTTTTAAGGACTCCATTGCTGCAAAAGAGGCCTTTGCAGAATTTACAAGTTCATCAAATGGAATTAGAGGCTCTCCGCCTTCTTGAATACGTTTTACATATTGACTAAATTGTGCTTTATGTCCTTTATCTAGTTGTGTTTTTAAAGACGTAAACCCTTTTACACCATAGCCTTTTGTAGTTCTAAAATTATCCATTATGAAAGTAGTTTCTTGAGAATAAACTTCAACTCTTTCTTTAGAATAAGATTTATGACCATTTGCAAAATAATTCACAACTCCCAGATCGCCATTTTCAAATTTTAAATGAATACTAGCATTATCTGTATTTTCAGGAGGATTAGTACCTAAAGCATTCATACAAACTGCTTTGACTTTACTCCCAGAAAGATAAATGAGTAGATCAATATAGTGACAAGCTTCTCCAATTATTCTTCCTCCTCCAATTTTCATATCATGTATCCACACATTTGTAGGAATTGCTCCTGCATTCATTGTAGCGATCATATTTTTAGGTACTTTGGGAGAGAGTAAAGCCTTAATTTTTTGAATATGTGGTGAAAATCGTCTATTAAATCCAACCATTAATGTTCCAGATGCTCTTTCATGTGCTTCTATGATTCTATTTAGTTCTTCTTGAGATAAAGCTAGTGGTTTTTCAACAAATGTATGTTTATTTGCTTTTAGTGTTTCTATAGTCATCTCTGCATGAAGATTATGACGTGTTGTAATAATTACAGCATCTACATCAGCATCCTTTAAAATATCTTTATAGTTGGTGGTACTATTGGCAATTCCATATTTTTTTGCCATTGTTGTTCCATTCACTCCTCTTTGACTTGTGATATACTTTATATTTGCATTTTTAAGTATTGGTAACATTGTCATCTTCGTAAAATTTCCTGCTCCTATTATACCTAAAACTCCTTTTGAAGTTTGGAAGCTTTTCTGTTTTACAGTAACTGTATTATTATAAACAGCATCCTCTTTATATTTAATAATAGATGCTATAGATTTAGACGCTCCAATTTCACCATATATTTGAAGATAATTGTCTAAATCAATAATTTCTGTGATTAGGGGGGAAACATCTAAGTTACCAGAAGACAGCGCATCCAAAATTGTTTCAAAGTTTCGTTTTTCTGTCCATCGAACATATGGAAGCGGATAATCAATGCCTTTTTGTTCATAATCATCATCGTAACGTCCTGGTCCATAAGAACAAGAAACTTGAAACGATAATTCTTTTTCATAAAAATCTGCTCTACTAATATTTAAACCAATGACTCCCACTAGAACAATTCTTCCTCGTTTACGACTCATTTGAGCAGCTTGACTAATAATATCATTCGTTTTAGCAGAAGCTGTTATGACTACACCATCTGCGCCAATTCCGTTGGTTTGACTGTTTACAAATTTCACTACATCCCCACCATCCTTAGGATTAATGGTTATAATGCCCTTTTCTTCAGCGATTTTAATTTTATTATCATCTAAGTCAATACCGATAACTTTACAACCATTTGCCTTAAGTAATTCTGCTGTGATCAGACCGATTAATCCTAGACCTATCACGACAACTGTTTCTCCAAGTGTTGGATTAAGTAGACGAATTCCTTGTAAACCAATAGACCCAATAACAGTAAAGGCAGCAGCTTCATCAGAAACATTATCAGGTATGTGTGCCACTAAGTTTTGTGGGACACAGACAAATTCGGCATGGTTTCCATTAGATGCTACTCTATCTCCTACTTTAAAATCTTTTACCCCCTCTCCTACTTCTATAATTTTTCCTACATTACAATATCCTAACGGTAATGGTTGTTCTAACTTATTGAACACCGCATTAAGTGTTGGTAATAAACCATCAGCTCTAATTTTATCTAAGACCATTTTCACCTTATCAGGTTGTTGTCTAGCTTTTGAGATAAGATTTGCTTTTCCAAATTCAACTAGCATCCGTTCTGTTCCTAAAGAGACTAAACTTCTTGTTGTTTGAATTAAAACACAGCCTTTTTTTACTTTTGGTGCTGGAACTTCTTCTAAGATAGTGTTTCCTTTCTTTAAGTCTTGTATAATTTGTTTCATTAAAATATTATGCTAGTTTTTCTGATAAAATATTGGCAATTCGTTCTGATGTTTTTCCATCCCAGAGTGGAGGAATTGCACCTTGTTTAGCATTACCTTTTATGATACTTTCCATTTGTAATTTAACCGTTTGGGGGTTAAGATCTTCCATCAAGAAATTTGTTCCCAAATCAACCGTTATAGGACGTTCTGTTGTATCTCTAAACGTCATACAAGGAACTTGAAGGAAAGTAGTTTCTTCTTGAATACCTCCAGAATCCGTTATAATCAATGCTGCATTATCCATCAGTTTTAAGAACTCTAAATAACCTTGTGGCCCTAATAAAATTAGCCCATCTATAGATTCCAATTCTTCGTAAAGGTTATGTTTTTTCATACTATTAGTAGTACGAGGATGTATAGCAAATACCACTTTTTTATGTACTGTAGTATCCTTAATTATTTGAATAATATCCTTGAGTCCTTTATCATTATCTACATTATGGGGTCGATGCATTGTCATAAGAACATACTCTTTTGTTTTCACTCCAATTTCTTCTAAGATTGTAGATTCAGCAGCTTTTTTTCGAAAGTGAACAAGAGAATCTATCATCACATTCCCTACAAAAAATACTTTTTCATCCTCAACCCCTTCTTTTGCAAGATTTATCATACCACTTTGTTCTGTAACAAAAAGGTAGTCAGCTACACAATCCGTCATTAATCTATTAAGTTCTTCTGGCATTGTTCTATCTCCACTTCGTAATCCTGCCTCTACATGAGCTACAGGGATTCCCATTTTTATTGCGACTAGAGTACAGGCTACTGTTGAGTTGACATCTCCAACAACTAGGACTAAATCTGGACGTTCTGCCTTTAATATTTCTTCAAACTTGAGCATGATATTAGCGGTTGTCCAAGTATGCGAACCGCCTCCTATTCCAAGATAATAATGAGGTTTGGGTAGCCCTAATTGATTAAAGAAAACATCACTCATTTTTGCATCATAATGTTGTCCTGTATGTAAGATTTTAGAGTTGATTTGTGGGTGTGCTACAAAAGCACGGTGGAGTGGTGCAACTTTCATAAAATTTGGTCTTGCACCTACTACGTTTAGTATATTCATTTTTTTAAATCTATATTTTTAGGCAGGTTCCAAAAATATTTAGTTTCAGGATTAGTCCATTGTTTAATAATACAACTAAAAGTTCTTTCCTTTCCTTGTTTTTTTACTTTCAGATACCTTAAATCTTGAGTCTTTTCAAGTTTTTTATATTTTGGAACATATTTATTTTCATTATTAATAATCACATTGGAATTAAATTCAAGTGAGGTTCTAGGGGTTCGGAATATCATTTCATTAGGAGTATTTACTATAATATTTCCTTCTATTTCGGCTCCTCGCCCAAGATAGAAAGCAGTTCCATCATACTTAAAGTTACTATAGTCTTTTATGTTGTAGAAGATATTATTTCTAATAGTTATGTTTTCAGTTTTTTCATCAGGATATCTAGGATTAGTTTTAGAAATTCTAATACCAACTGGACAATCAAATATTATATTTTCTTCAATGATAAAGTTAGAAGCATCTCTATGTAAAGCAATAGCACTTCCCCCTGATCCACTTGAGCCATATTTTCTGTTTGTATATCTATACCCCCAAAATCGATTTCCTATAATTCGAATTTTGTCTTCTGGTAAATTCGATTTAGTCCCTTGTTTACAATCAATTGCATTTTCTGCATAAGCGAATTCTTCATCGCCAATTTTCACTCTCATTATATCTGTTAAATAAAAATCATTATTTTTTATAACTGTTCCTGCACCAGAACCAACTTTATCAAATTTTGGGTCTCTTTTAGATATTTGCCTTACAATGCCCATCCCATCATTCCAATTAATAATTTCATTATTAAGGATCTCATTTCTTATGCTCTGTTTCCCTCTATTAGCTCTAATAGAAATTGCACCAAGGTCAGTATTAAAAGACGGATGGGATTGTTCAAATACACAATTTTGGATTTTATTAAAGCTAGAATTACCTATTACAATTGCATTCGTTTTGCATATATCTTTAAAATAACAATAATCTATTATATTGTAAGAGCTATCATCTCTAAGTAAATTTCCTTGAGTACCTATGATCCCTTTTTTTTCTACATTTTTAGAATAAAAAGTAAGTCCTCCCATATAAAATTTACGTGTATCAATAAAATAAAACCCAGCAGCATAAACCTTATCCGATTCTTCATAATTATATGGATGTACTAATTTTTTTTTATCTAAAATATCCTGATAATGTTTTTCAGATAAAATATATATCTCCTTATCTAATTTGGGCATTTTGGGATGTAACGAGACCCTTTGCCAATCTGTATATGTTCCTGGTTTAAGTATAAAAACTTTGATGTCCTTATTCTTTTTTAAGCATTCCCCCCAAGATTTATATAAGTTTGGGGTTAATACTTTTATCTGTTTTTTACTAATTGTACTTAATTTCTTACCAATAACATTCGAATAATTATAGTTTCTATTCCTTTCATTAAAAGAGCTTAACCGTATGGAATTGTCTTTTTTAATTTTATCTTTATTATTTGCATCCATAGACTCTTTTGTTGATTGATTACAACTTATTATGATTAAACAATACCCAAGAAAATAAAGTAATTTTTTAATGTCAACCATCATTTTACTATTTAGAGGTTAGAGTAAAGTATGCTTTTTCTAAAATTGGATATAATTTATCTGAACTAAATTGAGTGACCAACGTTTCTTTAGCTTTTTGACCTTTAGTTTTTGCAAGTTCAGGAAATTTTATAATTGAGTCAATTGTTTTTGCAATTACTGGTGGATCGATTGTATCAATACTATAACCGTTTTTATCTGTAATAATAGAACCTAAAAACCCTTGTTTGGTTGTTATTATAATTAATCCAAACATCATAGCCTCATTGATAGTATTATTATGCCCTTCTCCTGAATGCCTAGTAGGATAACAATAAACATCGTTTTTTGAGAATTGGTCAAGAACGAAATCATAGGATTGTCGCCCTTTTCGATTGATCGTAAGGTTCTCACTAATTTCCTTGTTATCTAACCATTGTGAAAATTCCTCGTGCTCTTGCCCTACAAGAGTAAGCTCTATTTTTATTCCTTTTTTTGCAGAAATATTACAAGCTTCGATAAGTTCAAAGACACCTTTTCCTCTATAACAATATCCTACAAAAAGCATTTTTAAAGAATTTCCTGTTAATTTAGATGTAGTTGTTTGAGGTATTATAGCGCTTGGAATATAATTAGGAAAATAGGTTGATTCAAGATTAAATTCTTCTTTTAAAAAAGGAATATATTTTACCCCTTCTACTAGTAATTTACCAGATTTTTTACACACATATTTTGCCATCCATTTAAATATTCTATTATTGGTGCGGGTATACCAATTAATAAAATCACCTGCTTTTAACTCATATAGAATTGGAATGCTCATTAAGTTAGCAATAAAACATATAAAAAACTCTCTTGGTATAGCAGTTCTATATTGCCCTAATATATGAACAGCATCGGGTTTATTCTTATATATTTCTTTAATAAAATTTGTACTATCTATAAAAAAACGCCAAACAAAAAAGTCAAGTTTTAACTGCCCTCTAAAGGTATTGAAACAAGGAATTATTTTAAAATTAGGAGATTTAAAATAATTAATATAGGTAATCATATTACGAACATATCCTCCTGTTCCTCCTCCATAAGCTTTGCTGTTTTGCTTATTCTTTACATATGGTCCAACAAGTAGTATTTTTTTCACTTTTATTTAATCTAAATATTTTATAATCTTAGCAGGAATTCCTGCTGCAATACAATTAGAAGGAATATCTTTAGTTACAACAGAATGTGCCCCGATAATTACATTATCACCAATACTCACCCCTTTTAATATGGTAACTTTATCTGCTATCCATACATCATTTCCGATAGTAATTGGAGCAGTAATGTAGCCCTCCAGTTGAAATCTATTTTCTTTTTTTACAAGACTATGGTCATGATCTAGTATTGTAACAAATTGGGCAATTGCAACTCTTTCACCTATTGTAATATTCTCTAATGCAATAATTCTAGAATTTTTATTAATGCTTGTATTCGAGCCTATTACTATCTTTCCACTTGTTTGTAATTCACTTCCTTCGCTTAGTATTACTTTATTGCCCAAAGTAATGCAGGCTTCTCTCTTAATAAGAATAGAACACCTACTACCTATTAAGGATAGACCTTTAGTTACAAATCTTTTAGAAAACCAGATTTTTACAAAAAGAAATCTTAATACTCCAAAGCCTCTAAACCAAATACTATTTTTTATTAGTTTCACTTATAATAACATTAAATCAAAGATGATAAAAAGTAGGTCTTTCTTTTAGAGCTTGTTTAAGGATTGTCAATTGTTCTATTTTTAATAGTCTGAATCATTTGGAATGATAGTTATTAATCCTTTCATTAGCCAATTCAAAGGGCTAAGTTGTGTAACAGTAAAACAACCAAACAATGACAAGCTAAAAAATAAAAGTAACTGAATCTGAGATAAGATTTTATCATTTTTGTGTACTTTCTTTCTTAAGTTTCTTAACAATGTCTGTAAAAACACTTTACCCCAAAAAAAAATAAACATTATAAATGCTACGCCCCCCCCTTCAATTAAAACATTCAAATAATCATTATGCAATCCTAATCCTGTGCCTCTATTTGCCAAGAAAGGATTTATATCCAACATATATTTTTTAAAGTTATCATAGTTTAGAAATTGTGCTAACCCTAATCCCATAAAGCTGTAATCTTTCCCTGCACTTATTCCTGCTTCCCAGATATACAGTCTAACGTCCCTTTGAAACCCCCCTGTATGCTCTACATTAGTAGCTCTTTCAACAATAGAAGTAGAATAAAATAGCATACTCATTTGTGAGGAACTGAAAACTGATATAAGAATTAATCCAGTTACACCTATTGTTATGAGCTTACTTCTAAAATTGAAATAAAATAAAAACACCATAAGAAATATCATTCCAATAATAAGTACTGCAGTTCTAGAACCTGATAGTGGAATACAGACTAAAGAAAGGAGGAGAAAGGGAAAGATAAGAATAGGATAAATCCTATTTTTCAACTTTAACATTCCAAAAATACAAACAATAATAACGATACAATTTGCTAATGCAAAACCATTAGAGTTATCCATAAAACCTGGACTTCGGGTAAGTAATGCTGCTAACGAACCAATTTCTACTAATGTATATATCGTATATATATTATTGATAGTAATACCAATTGAAACAGAAATCAATATTTTTATTATTTCTTTGAAGGTCCAATCAAAGTTTTTCATACAAAAAAAGATCAAAATATATAAAGAAACCTGATTTATAGCATTTAGAAACAATGCCATACTAAAGACCCCAAAAAACATCTGGAAAAAGGAAACTAAGAGAATTATAACATAGACACCATAAAGAGGTATATCTATTTTCTTTATAACTATCTTCTTATTTCTAGTAATTATATATAGGAATGAAAAAATGATAAAAATCATACCGAAAGTTCGATATGGCTTAAATATAGTATCTATTCCAAAAAAGTGTTCAAGTATATGCTCAAAAGGAATTAGAAAAACATATATATAAATTATATTTTTTACTATTTTTTCTAACTTCATTATTTAGAATAAATTGCTTTTCCAATTGAAGTCGTTTAATAATAAAGGATTATTTTAGTTAGAAGTGCTTGTATTTCAAGCTAAAGCTCCATTCTTTTTTTGTAGCCTTAGCTACAGTGAAAAGAATTAGCTGAAATATTGAGATACCATGACTTCTAAATAATGGAGTCTTCTATTTTTAAACAGCTTCATTAAATAAAAAAAAGTTTCACAAACAATCTATTAATTTTTTAGATATATTTGGCCCATAAAACTTCTCTGAAGTTTTAATTGCTCTATCGACAAGTTTTTGTTGCAATGTACTATCAGAACATAGTTTTTCTAAGTTTTCTAAAATTATAGTTTTGTCTGCTTTGTCTACTAACATTGCACATTCATTTTCGTTCAAAAAATCATTCAAAAACGAGTTACTTGGTGAATGAGCAAAGATTGGTTTGCCTGATAATAAAAAAGGAATCGTTCTAGTAGGAAAAATAGTTTTATACTCTACTTCTCCATAATCTCCTTTAAAACCATGTGTTAAAATACAGATATCAAAATCCTGCAAAGCTTTGTTAACTTCTTTGGGATCAATTAATCCCATATGGTTAATATGATTGACATCTAAACCTCTCTGTCTCAACAATAATTTGGGTACATGAGTGTACACACTTAAAGAGTATTTGGGATTGTTTTTTATAACAGAAAGAAATCTAGTTGTAGCATCCATATTTGAATCATTAAAATTCCCTATAGCTACTAATTTATAATGATCTTTTTTGTTACCTGGTATACCCGTATGTAATTTTTTATCTGGATACGCATTAAACGTATGAACCAACGAAATAAACTTATCGTATTTATACTTACTTTCATAATACCTTTTCATCCCATCACTCATCACAAAAATATTTTGAGAATACTCAAAAATTTCATCTTGAATATTATATTTTTCTGGATTTTTTAATGCCTTATTTTCTACATACGTATTGTGAAAGTACGAACTAAAAGGTAGTTTTTTTTCCTTAGCTGCTCGACAAGCTGCGAGACAATAAAAATCATCTGGATATACTGCTAGAACATAATCAATCTTCTCCTCATCAATAATCTTTTTTATTCTGTTTATAAGAGATTTAAACCGAAAAGCTCTAATTTTTTTAAAATACCTATCTCCTCGTCCTTTGACATTAATTTCTGTAAAGTGATAATATACTTTAGGAAATTGAGGACTTCTAACTGGATCTTTATGAAATAATCTTTTCCCTCCTAGTACAACTAATTCATCTTTTGAGAAATTTTGAGCCAAATTCTCTACAATTTCGGCAGATCCTCCAGTTATAGGTGGAATTGCCCAACTTACTAATAATATTTTTCTACTCAACTGATTATTTTTTTTATTATTTTTCCTCTTAATTTATTTTTTAAAACCAACCATCTACCAACACCTTTAAACGCTTGGTTCTCCATTTTCCAAGTCTCAAATTTTTGCTTATCAAAAAGAAGCTTTGATTTAACCATAGGATATAAATTATCCAAAACAAATTTGTATAACTTAATATCTTCTTCATTTTTTTCTTTCAATCTTTGTATTTGCTGCTCTGTTAAATCTTCTGTCTTTAATTGTTTTTGTTCTTTTCTTAACACATTTGCTTTTTTGTAATGCATATTATTAACCCCCAACCAGTGGGATAATAGAAAAATGGATTCATCAAAACGCTCCATAATTCCAACAAAATATTGTCTATTAAGAATATGTTCTTTAGTATCTACAAATGATTTTTTCCCACTAATCCTAAAACACATAATATTGTCTAAACGATCACCTTTGAGTAATTCATCTATGGTATAATCATTTCTTGTATGCATCAACCAGTTAATATGAGATAAACAGCGTTCTACTGGATTTCTGATAAAGGTAATATATTGATGATTGTCTCCAAAATCTGAAAGATTTGGTATAGATGATACTTGATGACCTCCATAAAAAGTAGCCTTTCCTACGAAACGTTCTATTTTTTTAAAGTCATCTATTTCATACCTTTTACCATAGCCTCTACGGACAGGGGGTAATATAGTATAATCTGAAAATGAGTTTAATAAACAATGGTGCAAACTTGTTCCACCCGCTTTTTCTATATGGACAAAAAATTTCATGATACTAATCTTTTATCCCAAGATGCCACAATTTCTTCAAAAACTGTCTGAAGTGGTTTTGTAATATCCCAATCTGGATAATGATCTTTCATTTTAGATAAGTCCGAGATATAACAGATATGATCCCCTTCTCTATTTTTTTCTGAATATTTATAATTCATGGGTTTACCTGTAATATTTGCTACTCTATCAAATGCTTCTAAAATTGAAGTAGAATTATCTCTTCCACCGCCAATATTATAGACTTCTCCAAATCTGGGAGCCTTAAAGAATTCCTCTATAAAACGAGCAACATCATATGAATGAATATTATCTCTCACTTGCTTGCCTTTGTACCCAAAAATGGTATATTCTCCACCAATAATATTTACTTTTATTAAATAACTCAGGAAGCCATGCAATTCTACTCCTGAATGATTAGGTCCTGTTAAACATCCACCTCTCAAAGCACAAGTTGGCATATTAAAATAACGACCATATTCTTGAACCATAATATCAGCAGCTACCTTGGAAGCTCCAAAAAGAGAATGTTTTGATTGATCAATGGTAAAAGACTCTTTTATTCCATCTTCATATTCTACATCACCATAATCCCATCTTGTTTCGTGTTCAATAAGGTTAAGATTATTTGGTGCATCTCCATATACTTTATTAGTACTCATATGAGCAAATGGACTTTCAGGACAAAACTGTCGAGCAGCTTCAAGCAGATTTAGTGTTCCAACTGCATTTACATCAAAATCATCAAATGGTCTGGATGCTGCCAAATCATGACTGGGTTGTGCTGCAGTATGAGCAATATGTGTAGGGCGCAGTTCTTTAAATAAATCCAAGACACCTTGCCTATTTCTTATATCTAACTCTACGTGTTCAAAATTATTACAACTTTTAAGTAATTGACTTTGGTTCCATCTTGTATCTCCTTTGGGACCAAAAAAATCTGCACGCATATTATTATCGACACCATAGATTTTCCAGCCTAAGGCATCAAAATGACGAACGACTTCTGATCCGATTAATCCAGAAGAACCTGTAACTAAAAGACTATTCATGAATTATTAATATTGGTTAAAAAAACAAATTTATATTATTTTGCTGTTAGTGTTCTACTAACAGGTGTTTTTAAATGAGCATCCCAGATAATATTATTGGTTTTTATATTTTTTGATTTATTCCAAAAAATATAAAAATGTTTTAATGCTGAAATGGGTTTAAACTTTTTCATAAAGAATCGACACATTGAAAACTCTAAACGAGCTAGATAGTCTTGGATCAAGGTTCTTTCTTTTTCAAATTTATCTCCTTCAAAAGAAGCTAACAAATCATTTAAAAAAGACTTTCTAATATTATAAACCGATACTTTATTGATAAGGACAAGAGATTGTTGGAGTTCATGTCTTCGATAAACCCCCATTCTATCTTTCAGAAAATATCCTTGTCCTGCAAGTAAACAATGAAATTTTAGTATCCAATCGTATAAACTATATTTACGAAAGAGGTCTTTATCCAATCTGTCGTAAACTTCTCGTCGAAACATCATAGATAGAGTATATCCGACACCTTCATTCAAGGCATCAATAAGACTCAACTCTTTATCTTTAGACCATTTTTTTATCTTAGTTGGAGGCATGAAATTTTTGCCATTTTGAGTAATCATACAAGAATGAAAACAAACAGAACAATCTTTTTTATTTTCTAAAAGATTAAACTGTCGTTCTAATTTGTCTTCATCTACCCAATAATCATCGCCTTCACAAATAGCTATATATTTTCCTTTTGTAGCAGAAATCGTTTGAATAAAATTATTTACCAAGCCCAAATTATTTTTATGATATAAAACTCTAATAAATGAGTATTTTTTTTCAAACTGTTTCAATATTTCTCTAGTCGAATCTTTTGAACAATCATCCCCTACTAAGACTTCTATTGGAAAGCTAACTTTTTGTTTCACAATATTTATAAGTGTTTCTTCAATAAAGTCTTCTTGGTTATAAGTTATGACAACGACACTAACTAAAGGTTGTTCTACTTTCATAGTACAGTATTATAAGTAAAGAAAATGATTAATTCTTGACTATCCACCTTCTTTTGAGGTAGTTTTTTGGCTATCACCAAATCTTCCATTTTCAAAATCACATAAAAGGCAAAGCCAACAAACACAAACACTCTCAGAAAAAATAATTTTAGCATTTAAATAATTTCAATCTTTTAATCCAATAAATTCTTTGTTTTATGGAGTTGTAATGCTTCATATAAATCACTATATTTATTAGGTAGGGGAATACTGTTTGTAACTTGTTTTTTCAGCAATTTGGGATTAAATATTTTATTGATAGGATAATTCTGTAAGTCAAAGCCCCAATTTTCATTTATTGATTTTATAACTTTTTCATCAGATTGAACAATATCAGAATATTCTAAAAGGATATATTTTTCAGGAGAACATTTTTTTATAAAATTGAGGATATCAAGATTATACCTATACCAAACTTCAAGGTTATTGGTGAATTGCTTTTTTTGTTTCAATTTCATTTTCAATACCTTAATAAAATTTTTATGTTTTTTTGCAAATTTGAGTTCTCGTCTATAAATCGAAGATGCTATTTCGATAGGTCTTCGAAAAATAATTAAATACTTTGCATTTGGTGTTATTTTTGACCATTCTGATAAAAAAAGACAGGTTCTTGGATCTTTCCAACCCCACTCTTCTAGTTTATTTTTTTTCTTTATTAATCCCTGCGCTTCTTGTTTAAAATTTTCAGGTAATTCAATTTTATCTTGAGCTTTCACCTTAAAATTCAATTTATTATATCTTAAAATGTTTTCATGAAAGTTTAAAAAATCTATATCCTCAAAATGCCCGTTTACATTTCCTTCCTTTGCCCCTAATAGATTATCACCAACTTTCAAACCACACTTATTTAGCCAATTTGTAACCATAGATGTTCCTGATCTATGCATCCCTATAATTATCAAAATTCTATTCATAAAATCTAAGTTTTCCTTAATCTCATAATCTTATTTTTAAAAAACATAAGATCCTTCTTTAAAAAAATTAGTAATAAAAGACCATAAACTAGAAAACCAACGAACATTCCCAATATAAAATTAAGTATATGCGATTCAATTTGTAAACCTATTACAAGATAAAAGGAAGCATAACCACTTATTAATGATAAAAATATTAGGTCAACAACATTTAACACTTGTTTGTATATAGAGAGGTTAATCGCTCTTTTTGTATGATAAAAAGTAATTAAAACCGAAATAATATCTGCTATCATTTTTCCAGTAGCAACTCCAATCAGCCCCCAATTTAGCCCTACAATTATTCCTATAATTAATAATGATTTTTTATATAAGGCATCATTAATAATCAAATCTGATCGCCCTTGTGAAGTAACAATTGTACCTAGAAGTACATTAATAGACATACAAATAGCAGAGATACAAAATATTTTTACAATTGGAATAATCTCAATCCACTTTATACCAAAAAACACATTTACAAACGATGTAGCATATAATAAAATTAATATCATCAAAGGAGATGAGAATAAGATTACAAGTCTAGTGGTATTCAAATAATTTTCTTGAATTTTTTCTTTTTGTTCTTGAATTTTTGAAAAAGAAGGAAACATCACTCTTGAAAGTACTCTAGAAATATTCGATACAGGTAAAGAGATAATGGAAAAAGATTTTGAATAGTATCCTAAACCTGTAGAACCGATATATTTTCCGATTAACAAATTGTCAAGATTCGATGCAAAATAGTTAATACTAGAATTTGTAAAAATGGCAAAGCTAAATTTAAAAATTCTTTTAAGAGACGAAATTTTATAGATAAATTTAGGTCTCCAAGAACTTATATACCAAATTAATACTGCTGCTATCAAATAATTTACAACATGAGAAACCGCCAAACTCCACACACCATACCCTAAAACTCCCATAACAATTGCGATAACTCCACTTACAATTAATGCTATCATTCTTCGGATTTCTAGGGCTTTGAAATTCAGATCTTTCCTAAAAAGTGCATCTTGTACTAAACTGAGGGATGAAAAAACAAAGGTCAATGATATAAAAATAGATAAATTTCTTAATCGATCTTCTTCATAAAAAGAAGCAATTACACCTGAAAATACAACTAGCAGGAATGCAATAAAACCTCCAAATAAAAGGTTTGTCCAAAAAATTGTATTGAGCTCTGTTTCATTAATGTCTTTAATCTGGATAATGGAGGCTCCAAATCCAAAATTGACCAATACATTTGCAAAGCCTACAAATACCATCACCATTCCCATTAGTCCAAACTCATCTGGGGCTATTAAACGCACAAGGATAATCGTGAGTGCTATCCTAAGGAATTGATTTACAAATTGTCCAAGACCAGACCAAAGTATTCCTTGAAATGTTTTTCTTCTTAACTGACTCAAGGTTCTATTTTTTTAATAAGACTTGAACTACCTTATCTGTAGCAATGTCATTATAATTTGAACATTGTTGATTGATAACATCCAATCTTTTGTCCATTATATGGTTTGGGTTTGAAATACTTATTTGAATTTTATTCTTCATTGATTCGAATGAATCTACAACTTCGATTCCACCATAACTCACTAATTTTTTCAGATGAGGGTAATCTATCAGCCTTCTAGCAGACTTCCAATAGTTTAATTTTGTATCCCCATCAAAAGAAGTAAGTACTACTGGCACTCCACACATTAAGGCATCAATACTCATGGTACTTCCTGAATTCAAACTTACAACACTTCCTACAAGAAGATTTGAAAGCCTTTTCATATCATTCTGTTGCATACTCCAAGGCAATTTGCTTTTAGACGATAATACTGGAAAGTCAACAGCTACTTTACCTTTTGATAAAGCTTTCAAACGAGGAAGCCATGATCTATCCGCCAAATTACCTTGCACATTTTGAGGATGAGGACGAACAACTAATTGCATATTTTCTCCAAAAGTATTTTTTTCAATTTCATTTGCTAACCACTCTACTATATCGATTTCTTTAGGTGCAAAACGAGGAGAACTCATTCCAAAAAAAAGATAGGGTTTACTCGGATCAAGCCCTAATGCTTCAAGGTGTTTTTCTGGTTGAGGATTCTTACGACTTTTAATGTGCAAATCAAAATGCGGGACGCCACACATATATATCTTATTTTCTGGAATATTATAATACTCCATAAATTCTTGTTTCATAATGGGTCCCCACGCTATATATTCATCTGCTAGTTCAGGAAAATGTCCTTTACAAGAAATATTATCCCAACTTAACAAATGTATTATTCGCTCTATGTTTTGCCGTTTTGCAGCATTGAGTAACATGGCTTCTTGAAAAGCAACTGGGTATGTAGAAATTAATACTTTAGGATTGATTTTTTCAATTAATTCATAAGCATCTTTTGATGCTAAAAAAGATTCCTCTCGCTTCTTATACCACCTTCTTAATTGTGGAAAGAATTTAACTAATTTATAACAGAAATATAAAAGAAATGGTCTAATATGATTCCAAGGGTTTTTAGATGTGTTATATCTTATAGACCATATATGTTTTTCCCAAAGTGCTGTATTGTTTCTAATATCTTCTAAAAAATATCTTCTTGCATTGTGATATTGTTCTGTCCAACGAGGACTTTGTAAATTAAATTGAAAAGGCACTACCCCTGTTTTTGAACAATAATCTTTGATATTGTCGTCATTTATATCTGGTACAATAAGTGCTACTTTCTTTCCTTCTTCAACTAATTTTCCAAGTAGATTGGTTTGTGTTAGCATTCTAACCGAAAAGCCATGAACGGCCATATATGTTATATCAAAACGATCTTCCAAGTTTTTCTTTTATTTTAAATGCGATTCAATTTTTTGTTAATTACGGTTATACTCAAGTTAACTCTAATCATGCTTCCTTAATAAACCCTCTGCCTTTTTCCAATCTTCTATTGTATCAATATTTACATATGTCGATGTATCTGATTTATAACAACACGTGGAAGTACCATAAAGCGATTTGCTTTCTAGTACAACTGGCACTCTTGTTATATATATTGAACCATCGCGAATATATGCTTCTGGAAGTGCTTGCCGTCGAGTAATTATCGTCGATTCACCTGTGGCTATTTTTAGATGACCAACTTCATTTTCAACAAAAACCCAATGGGGGTTATATTCATGAGGAACAGTAACAACAGAAATTAAACTATCTGTTCCTTTTTCTATAAATGTTTGGATAGCTTCATCTACTGAATTCGACTTCCTAAAGGGATAGGTTGGTTGTAACAAGCAAACAGCATCAAAGTACTCGTTTTTTTCTTTTTGATAATATTCCAACGTATATATTACAGTGTCGATAGTTGGAGAATTATCCGAAGCAAGGTGTTTGGGTCGAAGTTCTGGCACTTCAACCTCTAGTGAGCGACTAAATTCTGCTATTTCTTCATCATCAGTACTCACCATAATTTTGCTAAGTTTTATGGCTTGTTTTGCTGATTCAATTGTATATTGTATTAGTGGTTTCTCCCCTAATAACTTAATATTTTTTCGTTTTACTCCTTTCGAGCCTCCACGAGCTGGTATGATTGCTAGTACTCTCAATATAATTAAAATTGGAAATAAATAAAATCGATTACTTCATCAGGTTTAAAGAATAGGATCAAACCAATTAAGGTGTAGTATATCAACATTCTACCAATAAATGGTACATTATTTAATTCTAATGGATGGAGTTTGTCTCTTTGAATCCAATCACATACAATTAGTATTCCTACAAAAATAAATGCAATGCTTAGTTTTGGAATTGTCACTAAACCTTTCCAACCTGACATTAAATGTCCGATATAACTAAAGGCTTCAGTAATTGAAGATGCCCTAAAAAATATCCAAGCAAAGCAAACAAGTGTAAATGTCAGAAGAATGTTGAAAAACTCACTAAAGGAAGGCAATAAACTTCCTTCTGCTACAGTATTTAGGTTACTTCTATTTTTACCTCTTAAAAGTAAGGGGATAAAATAAATAGCGTTAATCGCCCCCCAAACCACAAAAGTCCAATTTGCTCCATGCCAAAAGCCACTCACTAAAAATATTATCATTACATTTCGTAAGAGTTTATATTTTGTTGTGACTCTACTTCCTCCTAAAGGGATATACAGATAATCTCTAAACCATGTTGATAGAGAGATATGCCATCTTCTCCAAAATTCTCCTATATCTCTTGAAAAATAAGGATAGGCAAAATTTCTCATTAAACTAAAACCAAATAGTCTTCCTGTTCCTATTGCAATATCTGAATAACCTGAAAAATCACCATAAATTTGAAAGGCAAAAAGTACGACTCCCATTACCAAAGTACTTGCAGGGAGTGTTTCATAATTTGCAAAAACTTCATTTACATATAAAGCACAATTATCTGCAACCAAAACCTTTTTAAATAAACCCCAAAGAATTTGTCGAAGACCATCTTTAGCTTTTACAATATCAAATTCTCGGTTTCGTGTAAATTGGGGCAGAAGATTGGTTGCTCGTTCAATTGGACCAGCTACTAACTGTGGGAAAAAAGAGACAAATGCAAAGAAAGAAACAATATCTTTTGTAGGTTCTAGTTTTTTACGATATACATCTATGGTATAACTCAACGTCTGAAAGGTATAAAAACTAATCCCTACAGGAAGAATTATATTTAAGGTTGATGCCTCTAAATGAATTCCTAAAGTACTAAAAGCATTTATAAATGATTCTACAAAGAAATTATAGTATTTAAAAAAGCCTAGTAACCCTAAATTAACAATTAAACTTAATATCAATAACCCCTTCCTCTTTCCTTCCTGCTTCGTACTTTCTAGACTTCGCCCAATGGTATAATCTACAATAGAACTAAAAACAATTAAAGACAAAAAACGATAATCCCACCAACCATAAAAAACATAACTAACAATAACCAATAATACATTTTGCCATTTTAGGTTATTGTTAAATACAAACCAGTATAAAATAAATACAGTTGGTAGAAATATTAAATATTCAAGAGAATTGAATAACATTGTTTATTTGTCTATAATATTATCAATGAGATATTGTGTGAAAATTTTTGCACCTTGAGGAGTTAGGTGATCAGAATCTTGAAAATGTTCCTCTTCTAAATTTATCATTGCTGTATTTGACAAATCAAAGAATGAAATTTCATTTTGGCTTGCAATCGTTTTGCAAACTTTTAGATATTTATTAAAATATTTTTCATCTAAATGCTCTAAATAATACTTGGTCAAAGGTGTAGAAAAAAGTATTGCCGTGATCTGCTTTTTTTTACAAATAGAGATTATTTTTTCTATATTCCTAATATTAAAATCTAAAACCTCGTATCCCTTTTTTTCATCTTTTAGATACAACTTGTTGTGTCCTTTTGAGTCTATTTTTCCTGTTTCAACCAAATCTTTCTTTCCTTTTCTTGGTGTCCATCCTGTTTCTCCTGTATTTAATAAACTCTTTCTTAAGAGAAGATTTTTCACAAAGATTTTTACTGCATTTTTAATTCCATAGGAAAATAATACGATATGATCTTTTAAAACCCCTGCACCTGTGGGTTCATTATAATTCCAAAAATGGCGGTACTGAGAAATTTCAATTCCTCCTTTACTATTTTTTAATAAATAGGGTAAACTATGGTAGGAAACTTCTATGAATATATATTTGCATTGGTTCAGGCTTTGTTGATTATCTTCAATTATGAAAGCATCAAAATCTAGTGACTGAGAAGCATAAGCTAAATTGGCAGCTCCCTCTATCATATCCGTGTTCACTCCAAAATAAGTATGTGATGAACCTAAAAAAATAATGTTTGGTTCATTTAGTATTAGTTGTTTTTTATATTTAAGATTATTAGGAAAAGTTGGTAATAAAAAGTTTATTACTCCTAAGATAATAAGTATTGGTAAAGCAAACTTTAAAAGACGGAATAGAAATATAACTTTATCGTCCTTCATTTTTTAATATCTTAACTTTTTATCAAATGTTAGAGGTTCACTACACAATAGATCTGCTATTATTTCGCCACTATTCCCTTTCCCATAGATTTTATCCGTCGGATAATGTCCATGTTCTAAATGTGTTGTAATTGCTTTTTTAATAGCATCTTTATCATATTCTACATCAATTGTGTTATGTCCTCGTTGTCTCCCACTTTGCCGTGTTCCAATATTAACGACTGGAATCCCCAAATAAGAACATTCTCGTATTCCTACACTAGAATTTCCAATTAAACATTTAGAATTATAGAGTAGTTTCAAAAAATCTCTTCCTTCCATATTCTTAAAAAAGTGGATAAAATCAATATTGTGATGTTCTCTAAACGAACGAATCCCCTTAGATGTACCATCAGATCCTGCATCTACATTAGGCCAAAACCAGAAAGTAGGCATTTTCAATTCATATACTGCTTGAAGTGTTTTTTCGATATGTCTTCTTGCATCTTTGTATTCTGTTGTAACTGGATGTTGTAAAATAACAATATATCCATCTTTCCAATTGCTAATTTTACCAACGCCTCCATAACGCTCAAATGGATCAAAGTCAAGTGCAGGATTTTGTCGTATCTCTTCAGCTAAGTCGATTGAAGGACATCCTGTATTGAATACTTTTTCAGGGTACTCGCCCATTTTTATGACACGTTCTTTTGCTTTTTCTGAAGCAACAAGATGTAAATCCGAAAGCTTCGTTATTGCATGTCTAACCTTTTCATCAATATTCCCAGTCACCTCTCCTCCTTGAATATGAACAAGTGGTATATTCATATAGGAAGCTGCAATGGCTGTAGACATTGTTTCAAATCGATCCCCAACTGTTATGACAGCATCGGGTTCTAAACGTTCGAAAACAGTTGCTAATTCCAATATACCAAGACCTGTTGTCTTTGCTTGAGCAGTCAAGTTTTCTCCTTCTAATACATTGAATACTTTTGCTCGTATAATGAATCCGTCCTTTTCCATATAATTAACAGCTGTACCGTAACGATCTAATAATGCAGAAGCTGCAACTATAAGTTGTAACTCCAAATCAGGATGTTCATCGATAGCTCTTAAAGCTGTTTTTATTCTACTATAACTTGGTCGGGCAGTTACAACTGCGCTTATTTTTCTTTTACTCATTTTCTAATTAATATCTTCCCAATTGATAAAACTCCATTTAGATAAAGGCTTTGTTGTTTTCTTCCCAATAATCTCTTTGAAATGAGTTGCAGGAATTCCTTTTTCTGCGGGTTTTTTTGCTTCTAAACTTTCAAAGGTTATGATCTCTCCTTCACCAATATCTTTATTAATGGCTAGGGATTTTTCAAAAATTTTCTTTAATCCAGTATATACTGAATTATCTGACTTGTCAATAGGGTTGTTTAAGGAAGTTTGGATTGCTCTTACCCCTTCTGCTAATTGTTTAATTTCATCGATTTCTAAAGAAGATTTCGCATCTGGTCCAAACATTCTTCTATCAAAAACGGCATGAAATTCAAGTAATTCTGCCCCTAAAGCTGTAGCCGCCAAACCAACATATATTTGTCCTGTATGTTCCGACAAGCCAATTTTATGTTTAGGATAACGTTGTTTTAATTCTGTAATAACATTTAACCCCACTCTCTCTGCTGGTGTTGGATAACTGGTTGTGCATTGGAGTATTGATAAATCATTTCCAAAGCCATTTATGAAAGCAACAGCCTCATCTAGCTCAGCAAAAGAACTCATTCCTGATGAAAGGATAATTGGTTTTCCTGTCTGTGCAATTTTTTCTAACATCAAATAATTATTGACTTCTCCTGAACCAATTTTATATCTTTTCACGCCTACTTTTTCTAATAAATCTACTGCTGCTTGTGAAAAGGGTGAAGACATAAACTCTAACCCTACTTCATCACAATGCTGTTTTATCTCTTTCCATTGTTCTAATGTAAAAGACATTCGTTTCCAATAGTCAAACCTAGTATCATCTTCATAACTAAACTTAACTCTAAAGGGCTCAAAAATGCTACTCTCAGCTTCTGCAATATGTGTTTGGAATTTGATTGCATCAATTCCTGTTTTAGCTAAGGCATCTATATAAGAATGAAGTATTCCTAAACTACCATCATGAGCTTGTCCAATCTCTGCGATCAAAAACACGGATTGTTTATTTAACATCCTGATTCTTTATTAAAAAATTATTTTAAGTATTCTAAATACACTTTAAACTAAGGTATTAGACATCATCAAATAATCATACCTGCTCCCATTGTTTCATTTGTTCCTTCATCTACTAAAATCACACTACCTGTTATTCTATTTTTATTATAGGAATCTACAAAAAGTGGTTTTGTTGTACGAACTACAATACGAGCAATATCATTCATCTTAATATCCTTATCGTCTGTATTCCGATGTAAAGTATTAATATCCATTTTATAACGCACTTCTTTGATAATACAACGAGCCTCTTGAGAGGTATGAAGAATCGTATATTTCCCTCTTGGTTGAAGTGGTCGATCATTAAACCAACAAACCATAATTTCTAGGTCTTGAGTGGCTTCAGGAGAATTATTTTCACGTACAATCATATCTCCCCTACTAATGTCAATATCATCTTCTAAAAGAACGGTTGCTGACATTGGTGGAAAAGCTTCGTTTATCTCTCCATCAAAGGTATTAATCTTTGCTACCTTACTGGTAAACCCAGAAGGTAAGACCATTACTTTATCACCTTTTTTAATTACACCACCTGCTACACGTCCTGCATACCCTCTATAGTCATGGAATTCATCACTATGAGGACGAACAACATATTGTACAGGAAAACGAACATCAATAAAGTTATGGTCACTTGCAATATGTACATTTTCTAGATAGTATAATAAAGTAGGTCCTTCGTACCAAGTCATACGACTTGAGCGATCTACTACATTATCTCCTTTCAAAGCAGAGATTGGGATAAAACTGACATCTTTGATGTCTAGTTTAGAAGCAAATTTTTCAAATTCTTGATGAATTTTATGGTATGCCTCTTCTTTATAATCTACCAAGTCCATTTTATTGATACAAACCAATAAATGTGGTATCTGTAATAGAGAAGCAATGATTGCATGGCGGCGAGTTTGCTCTACTACTCCATTACGGGCATCAATTAAAATCAATGCTACATTTGCAGTTGATGCTCCTGTTACCATATTTCTTGTATATTGGATATGGCCTGGAGTATCTGCAATTATAAATTTACGCTTGGGGGTAGAAAAGTAACGATAAGCCACATCAATTGTGATACCTTGTTCTCTTTCAGCTTTTAAACCATCCGTCAAATACGCTAAATTCACTTCTGATTCTCCTCTTCTTAAACTAGTTGCCTCAATAGCTTCATATTGATCTTGAAAGATTGATTTACTATCATATAACAACCTTCCAATTAATGTACTTTTTCCATCATCTACACTTCCTGCTGTCGTAAAACGAAGCAGTTCCATATCTTCATATTTATATATATCGTCTGACATTTTAATTTTTTTTATAGAAATTAGTCAAAATTTAGTTTAGAAATATCCCTGTTTTTTTCTATCCTCCATTGAAGTTTCAGAACGTTTATCATCTGCTCTACCACCTCGTTCTGTGATACGAGTGGTTGCAATTTCTTGTATGATTTTTTCAACTGTATCTGCAGAAGATGGTGCTACTCCAGTACAGGTCATATCACCAATTGTTCTACATCTTACCATCATTTCTTTAGGTACTTCAGTTGGTCTTTTTTGTATAAATTCACAGTCTGCTAAAAGATTACCATCTCTCTCAAACACCATCCGTTTGTGTGCGAAATAAAGACTTGGTAATTCAACTTTTTCCAATGCTAGATACTGCCAAACATCTAATTCTGTCCAATTACTAATTGGGAATACTCGAAAGTGTTCACCAAAATTTTTCTTACTATTAAATAAATTCCATAACTCTGGACGTTGATTTTTAGGATTCCATTGTCCAAATTCATCTCTATGAGAGAAAAATCGCTCTTTTGCTCTAGCTTTTTCTTCATCTCTCCTTGCTCCTCCCAAAGCAGCATCAAATTTTCCTTTTTCTAATGCCTCTAGTAAGGCTACTGTCTGAAGACCATTTCGACTAGCATTGTATCCTTTTTCTTCTACAACTAAGCCTTTATCAATTGCCTCTTGTACAGAACCTACCATAAGACGTACCCCTAATCTTTTTACAAGATTATCTCTATATTCAATAGCTTCGGGGAAATTATGACCTGTATCAATGTGTAATAATGGAAATGGAATTCTTGCAGGATAAAATGCTTTTTGAGCAAGATACACCATTAGTATAGAATCTTTTCCTCCAGAAAACATCAATACTGGATTTTCAAACTGTGCAGCAACCTCTCTAATAACAAAGATTGATTCTGCTTCTAACTCTTTCAAATGATTTAAATGATAATCCATATTCACTTAGATTTTATATTCAAAATATACATCAGTTGTACATTCAAAATATTTTTACATAATATTCAATAGATATTCGCCATAACCACTTTTTTTGAGTGGTTCAGCCAATTTTTTTAATTGTCCTTTATCTATAAAATTCATTCTATATACCACTTCTTCAATACATCCAATCTTTAAACCTTGTCGTTTTTCAATTACTCTAATATACTCTGAAGCATCACTAAGAGAATCAAATGTCCCTGTATCTAACCATGCTGTTCCTCTACTTAAGATGCTCACATTAAGTTTGCCCATTTCCAAATAGTGTTTATTTACATCTGTAATTTCATATTCTCCTCTAGCAGAAGGTTTTAGGTTTTTTGCTATTTCCACAACTTCATTATCATAAAAATATAACCCAGGAACAGCATAATTTGATTTTGGGGTTTTGGGCTTTTCTTCTAGAGAAATTGCCTTATATTTATCATCAAATTCTACAACACCATATCTTTCAGGATCAGAAACCTCATAGGCAAATATCATTGCACCATCAACATTTGTACTTTTAATCATTTTCTCCCTCATTCCTGAACCATAAAAAATATTATCCCCTAATATTAAAGCTACTTTATCATCTCCTATAAATTCCTCTCCTATTACAAATGCTTGTGCTAAACCATTTGGTACTTCTTGTATTGCATATTCAAACTTACACCCCAACTTTTCACCATCTCCTAACAATCTTTTAAAACTTGGATTATCTTCAGGGGTTGTTATAATTAAAATTTCATTTATTCCAGCCAATAACAATGTTGATAAGGGATAGTATATCATGGGTTTATCATATATAGGCATTAATTGTTTTGAAATTGCCTTTGTAATTGGATATAACCTTGTTCCTGAACCGCCTGCTAAAATAATTCCTTTCATCTGTTTATTTTTATTTTCTGTTAAGGTCAGATGGAACTTACCATGATTAAATAATCATTTCCTTGTG
>JAHDBJ010000018.1:84594-84806 GCA_020630435.1 Saprospiraceae bacterium | reverse complement strand
GCAGTTTACCCCAAAAAACCAAATGAAAAACAAAATTCTTTATTTTCTCTTTTATACTTTTAAGACTACAGGAGTTGTCACAAGTCACACCTTTTAAGCATTTTTTTTTAAAAAAATAAAGAATGGTTTTTAAATAACTTATAAATTCAACTATAAGCAAAAAAAAACTGCTACTTACGCAGCAGTTTACCCCAAAAAACCAAATGAAAAAC
>JAHDBJ010000018.1:0-84494 GCA_020630435.1 Saprospiraceae bacterium | reverse complement strand
AAAATTCTTTATTTTCTCTTTTATGCTTTTAAGACTGATAAGACCGTCACAAGTCACATTCTTTGATTAATTTTTTAAATATATATATGTTATTTTTTAGATAAGAATATTTCCGCCATCATACACCTTGCACTTCCACCTCCATATTTTTCAATAGTGTATATCGGACTATAGAGTATTTTAGTTTTAGCCGTAATCGCATCAATTTGACTAGGAGAGAGCGATAAGAAGGCTTGTTCAGACATAACTAAAAATTTAACCTTATTTTTATTTTGTACCTGAAGCATATTACCAGCAAAGGCATTCATTTGTGCATAAGTAATATCGATAATTTCTTTTTGAGTATCCTTAAACGATTTTAATAGACGAGCTTTATCTTCTTTATTTTTAATCGAATCCATGCAGATGATTACAAAATTTTCTCCTAATGCCATCATTACATTTGTATGATAAATCGGTAAATTGTTTTCATCTAGTGCATCAAAAACAATTTTTGAATAACCAGTAGATTGACAAAAAGCATCTAGAAGAGCAGTATCAGTTCGGGGACTTAAACAAGCATAAACAATTTTATTTTGTCTATCAAGAATCATACTTCCAGTACCTTCCAAAAAGGTATCTTTATGTTCATAACCTTCAAAATGTATCCGCTCTTTAATTGAAAAAGAATTACCTAGAATAGAGATGAATTGTTCATCACGTTCAAGTCTTCTGGCTTTAGCATACATAGGATAGGTAATGAGTGTACCATCTTGATGAAAAGAAACCCAATTGTTAGGAAAAACAGCATCAGGCTTGATAGGGTTTGGACTATCGTGCATTACATAAACCTCAACACCATCAGAACGGAGTTTATCAACAAACTTATCAAACTCTTCAATGGCTTTTGTACGGATTTCATCGATACTTAAAGAAGTATCATTGACTTGGAATGCATTGTTTTTAGCCGTCTCTTCATTAAAACCAAAATTTGCAGGACGAACCATCATAATCGTGCTGGTTGTTTGCTCCATCTTAACTTTTTGTAACTATTGCTATTTTACCGTCTGTAACAGCAAGTCGTGTAATATTAAAAATACCATATTTCGAAAAATCAACAATTTCCCTCCAATAGGGATCTCTATTGATGTTGAATTTATATAGCTTACTACCTTTGCCCATAATCAGCGTTCCATCTTTCAAACAAACAAAATCTTCACTATTGGCTAAGGTTGGAACTAATTCATTTACACGGTAATTTTGTTTATTCATAGAACGAACACTCCATTTTCCATCAAAACGTTTATAGATGAAAGCCAAATCTCCACTAGGTAATTTTGCTAAACCACGACCAATGTTTGAAGTAACAAATTTTGTTGTACCAGTACTAATATCTCCTAGTACTAACTTATGTGGTTTGCTCACCAAAAACATAGCAACTGTTTTATTATTAATCCAACAATGATAGCCTACATTTTTTACTTCTGGGAAAAGCACATCCCCTGTTCCTTTTTGATCTAAAGGCAATGCCCAAAGTCTTTGACTACCATCTTCTTCTACTCGAATTACCGAAAAGTTAATGCCATCAGGCATAATCTGTGGAGAGTATTCACTTTCTGAAGTTTGAGTAACCCTTGTTTTAATCCAATTGTCATAATCCAATGCAAAAATATCGGTTTGTAAACCATTAGGTACTCTCGAAGTAATAAACAATTCTCCTAAAATAAAACTTGGTTGATTATTATACCCTCTATTATTATCAAGCGTAAGAAATCTAGGATTCCGAAAGAAAAAATCATTGTCTGTACGCTGTTCCATATCAAATAGATAAGCATTGGTGACAGGTAGTTTTTCTTGAGCAAAAAGTTGCTGATTTATTATAAGAGATAAGAAAATAAATAATATTCTTAAATTCATTTTATATAACGTTTAGTAGAATAAAAAACAAAGGTACAATAAAGTCAATAGACTTCATTCTAAAATAGTTTTAGGAGTAGAAAAGCAGTATTTATTTTCTATTCGAGACACACTCACAGCCTAATAGTCCTAGCTATTAAGGCGAGAATGGGGCGAAGAATAGGAATTAAAGACAATTTTTCTGCCATACAAAATTATTTAGAATGAAGTCTAATGCTTACAATCCATTTTTTTCAACTTCTAGAATGGCATTAACATGAGCATCTGCTATCTTTTGCCGAACATTGTCTAACATCAGCATTTTTGCTTCTTCTTTATTATTAAAAAATCCATTTTCGGTTAATACAGACGTCATCTTTGTTTTTCTTAATACAAAGAGTTTCGTTGTAGCTTTTAGATTCCTATTTTTAAATCCAGTCTTTTTAATTAAATGTTTTTGAAAAATTCCTGCTAGTTTTTCCCCTCTACGACTGCCTTTAAAAAACCAAGTCTCAATGCCTTTTGCTCCTGATGTCGACCAATGATTAATAGATTCGGCACTAGCCGCATTTGCATGAATGGAAACATATAGCTTGGGTAAATCAGATTTCTTATCATTTGCTCTATCGACTCTTCCCGATAAGAAATTATCTATATCAACTTCTGGAACGACATTAAAATATTGAACACCCTTTTGCTCTAATTTTTCGATGATTTTTTTTACAATATCTCTATTGAATTCGTATTCTAAAAATTGGCGACCATCCATAAAAACAGGTGATCGTTTCCCCCTAGTAAATCGACCATGACCATTGTCCAAACACCATAAAAAACGAGGTTCATGAGTAGGTGTTTCATCTACGGACTCCGTTTCTGGAAATTCTTCAGGCAATATTGGAGGCGGTAAAAAATCAGGTTCTTCGGATTCATCCTCTTCTGGTTCCGAAGGTGCAGGCTCTTCAGTTTTAGGCACTTCAACTTCGGTCGTTTCAATATCATTTTCGCCTATATCAGCACCATCCTGAGGAATGTTATCGTCTACATAGTCGTCATCTATTTCTTCATCAGCTCTAGGAGATGGTGGTGGCGGTGTAGGGATAGTCGGACGAGGTTCTACTTTCTTTGTACGAAATAGCCCTCCGAAGAGATTTTGAAAAAATTCAATTATTTTTTGCAGCATTTTTAAATGGGTTTAACAAATTTGAATGATTAATACAAATCGATTGGCTTTCTACGAGTATATTTTTCACCGATTTACAAAGTAGAATAAAAACTATTGATTTTCAAAATGCTTGTCTTGATTTTTATAAAAATCGTTAAACAGAGGTTAAAAGGAAGGAAGTTAAGCCCTTAATTCGTAGACCTTACGTCTAAAAAAACGTAATTTTGAATATAATGTTTTGAATAATCACTAAAGTTTAATTAAGATAAATAATGAGAAAAACAATACTACTTTTAATTGGAACGGTATTTTTGAATGTTCAATTGTGGTCGATTGGTAGTGCAGTCGTAAAAGGAAAAGTTGAAAATGCTACGGCTAAAGAAATTACGTTTCAATCTTACGGTCTGCCTTTTACCTCTAAAAACCTTCAAAAAGTAGCAGTAAACGAAGATGGTACTTACGAAGCAAAATTAGATGTGCCTATCGAAAGCTACTATATATTATGGTACAATAAACGCAAAACGACAATAGTCTACTTATCGCCTAAAGATGACTTAACCATTAATTTTGATGCTAGGAATCTGCCCAGAAGTTTTTCTTTTGATGGGAAGGGGAGCATTATCAATAATTACCTTTTGGAAAAATATCAAGTAGAGAATAATAGAGAGGTTTATGATAATACCTATTTCTCTATGCCTTCAGAGGAGTTTCTAAAATCGTCAAAAGATTATCGTACCCTAATAAAAACACCGTTAGAAAAGTTTAAAGCCACACATGGAAAGGATAAAAAGTTTAAGAGATTTATTGAGTTAGAAGAAACGGATGTTTTTTATAAGTGGGCAACATTGGTCACTCGTTATGCTCCAAATTATGCACATGGTGCTAAAAAAGATGCAAAAGTGGTTTGGGAGAATTTTGATCAAAGCGTGTTCAAGCAATTTGATTTAGGCAATGAAAAAATGCTTTTTTCTAAAACCTATAGAGATTTTCTCAATCACTATCTCATTGTATTTACGGATAAAAGTTTAATCGGTCAAACAGGAATTGAAAGTATGACTAGGTTACTTTTCACACAGATGATGTATGAAAATATTCCAACCTTTTTTAAAAACGAAACCATCCAAAACTATATGCGAACGAGAGTGATCTATGAATATGCTTTTGGAAATGGGATTAACGGTATGGAAGATGCGATCAGCGACTTTAAACAAACCGTAAGGCATCCTGATTATAATCGAATTGTTAATTTGATTACAGATAAATGGCAGCATCTAGGAACAGGACAATCTGCTCCAGATTTTGAAGGGGTAAATCCTGAAGGAAAAACCGTTAAGTTGAGTGATTTTAAAGGTAAAATTGTATACATAGATGTTTGGGCAACATGGTGTGGTCCTTGTCGCAAACAAATTCCTTATTTAGAAAAATTAGAAGAAAAATATCATGGTCAAGCGGTTGAGTTTATGAGTGTTTCTATTGATAGATCTCAAGTAAAGTGGGAAAAATGGATGGCGGAAAAATCACCTAAAGGCACACAAATATTTATGCCAGGTGGCTGGGGGGCTGATATTTGTAAAAAATATAATATTACAGGTATTCCTCGTTTTATATTGATTGATAAAGAAGGGAAAATTATTAATGTTAGTGCGGATAGACCTTCTGGAGGCATTGATGGTATCCTAAGTAAATTGTTAGCAAAAGGCTAATGCATTTGTTTAGGATGTATTATCTTTGAACAATGAGTTCCCTTCAAAAAATTAAATGGGTTTTAATATTTGTATGTTCAACAAATTTCGCCTTTGCTCAAGAAATTTGTAATAACGGTATTGATGATGATAACGATGGGTTGATTGATTGTTATGATGAAGATTGTTGTGGGGATGTATTATGCGATCGTTCTTATTACAGCCCTTGTGCTGCAGACTGTCAGTATCAGCCCAATCAAGTCGAAACCTTAGCACTAGAAGTCGAGTGGATAAGTGGTGCTAGTTGGCATTCATATAATGTACCCTTAGTGGGAGATATTGACAAGGATGGTATTCCTGAAGTTATTGGAAAAAAAGGGGTGGGGAGTTTTCAAAGCCACCATCAAGATATACAAATTATCGATGGTGCAACTGGAAATCTAGAACGCACAATTGCTACGCCTAAAATGCACTATCGCAATTCGTATATCGCCATTGCAGATATAGACTTAGATGGTTTTGGCGAAATTATAATGAATGCTTCAAGTGATAACAGCACAAGCGATAGAATGCGTATCTTTTGCTACGAACATAATGGTCTATTAAAATGGCGTTCTTCTACGCCTTATGGTTATGATTCGGAAGATGAACGCTTAACGATCAACCTAACCGATTTTAACGAAGATTGTATCCCTGAAATTTTTATTGGAAACCAAATCTTTAATGCCCAAACAGGAGAATTTATTGTCGGTGCTGGAAATGGGGCTAATGGTGGGTATCAGGAAGGGCGTATTCGAGCTTCTGCTGCTGCGGTAGATGTCTTAGCCGATAACTTTTGTACGGATTGTGAAGGAAAAGAATTCATAGTAGGAAATCAAGTATATAGTGTAGATATTGATAATCAAAGAATAGCCCCCATTAAAACAGTCATAGAAGGAAATGTTGGGGATGGTTTGACAAGCATCGCCGATATGGATCTAGATGGTGATCTAGATGCTGTAGTTGCCCATAAAAGAGGAAATAATCTAAATTTATTTATTTGGGACGTGCAAGAAGGCGAAACAATAAGCGATGTATATTCTTTTACAACACAAGGAGGTGGTAGTACTAGAGGTTCTTCTTCCTTACCCAATATTGCAGATTTTGATAACGATGGAAAACTAGAAATTGGAGTGACAACCTCTCTGGAGTATCGAGTTTTTGATTTTGATAATAATAATTTAGTTGAAAAATGGCGCATTTCGACTTCGGATGGTTCCGCACAAACGGGAGCGACCGTTTTTGATTTTGAGGGCGATGGAAAATATGAAGTATTATACAGAGATGAAAACAATCTTCGTATAATGGATGGCAGTACGGGGGTAAACATTACAACGATTCCTTGCGGCTCAAACACAGGAACAGAATACCCTGTAGTAGCAGATGTCGATGCCGATGGAGAGTCGGAATTATTATGTAGTTGTGATAACCAATTGAGGGTTTTTGGCTCTGGCAATCAGCCTTGGGTATATTCTCGTCAGGTATGGCATCAGTATTTATATTATAATGTAAATGTAAATGATGACTTGACGATTCCCTGTGTTCAGCAAGAACAACTAGAAGTAGGAAATGGCTTCATTTTAAACAATTACCTCTCCCAGTACAGCAATCCTGAATTTCCTGTAGCAGATGCTAGCATCTCAATCGATTCTTCAAGATGTGAGGCAGGTGCTAGAAAAATCTTTATGACCATCTGTAACGAAGGAGATATTGCCTTGTCCAAAGAAACACCAATAAGTGTTTATGATGAAACTCCAAATGGAGCAAGTGCAGCGAATGTAATTGGTACATACTATCCTTTAGAATTGAGCATTCTACCCAATGAATGCCTGCAAGTTAATTTTAATATAAATACAGAAAAAAACGATGTCTTTTTTGTTATCAATGATGATGCGTCTATTGCTACGCCTTATAACTTAGAAGATGATTTTCCTGTAACATCAATTGGTGAATGTAATTTTGGTAATAATATTCAAATGCATCGGCTAGAAAATGAAACCTTTATTTTGGACTTAGGAGAAGATTTTTCAACTTGCGGAAATACGACTTTTGTCTTAGATGCGGGGTCGTCATTTGCCGAATATCAATGGCAAGATGGTAGTGATGGACAAACATTTTCCAACGATGAAGGCGGTTTATATTGGGTAGAAGTAACCGATAATTGTGGCGGCAAACTAAGGGATAGTATATTGATTACTTTTGATGAGATTCGAACAAACAATGATGTTTTTATTTGTACAGGGCAAACCGTAGATATAGACGGGGTTTTATACAGTCAAGATACTATGATTTGTACCAATTATACGATTGATAATAATTGTGATTCAGTACATTGTACGAATATAGTTGTTGAAAAATTTAATGTTACAATAGACGAAAGTTTACCCTCTTGTATAGGAGATGAGAATGGCAGAATTGAACTAGCCGTTTCAAATGGTACTGCTCCGTATTTTTATAATTGGAACACAGGAGATTCAAGCACACTTATTGAGAATATTTCTAGTGGAACATATACCGTAACAATTACGGATGCTGAAGGGTGTGAACAAGTAGAAAACTATACACTCGATGAAGGTTCAATCCTAGATTTTCAAATACAAGCTATCCCTATTTTATGTAATAATTTAGGACAAATTATAATCGATGCTTCTAGTGATTATTCACCAATTGAATACAGTCTTGATGGAGAAAATTATCAAGGTTCAAGTACATTTAGAGGGCTTGAAGAAGGCACATACACCGTTTATATCAAGGATGACAATAATTGTATGCAGTCCCAAGACAATATTGTTATTTTATCTCCTGATGATTTTTTTATTGAAACGTCTCCTGATACCTTGATATTAATAGGAGATACCCTTCAACTCTTTGTAAACAATAATATTTATCCACAAGATTCTCTTATTTATGACTGGCAACCTCAGCAAAGTCTTAGTTGTACAGATTGTCCAAACCCCTTAGCATTTCCTTCATTTACCACAACTTATACGGTGACAGCTACCGATCCAACAGGTTGTATCGTTCGTACTCAAGTACAGGTAGAAGTGGATAGAAATCGTTATGTCTATATCCCAAATACTTTTACGCCTAATGGTGATGGTCTAAACGATTATTTTCATCCGTTTGCTTCTAAAGGTGTTGATGGTATTCTGAAAATGCAAATTTTCGATCGTTGGGGAGCTTTAGTCTTTGAACAAGAAAACTTTCCAAGCAACGATAGCAATTTTGGCTGGGACGGGCAATATCGAGGGAAAGCAGCCCAATCTGGTGTCTATGTATACCAAATTACTGTGAAATTCAATGATAATACAGAAATAATATACGCTGGAGATTTAACCCTAACACGTTAAAGTATGGATAGTCTCTTGAAGATTAAAACGTAGGATTAGGAATAGCGGAAATTAATTTTTGGGTATAAGCTTTTTGAGGATGATTATATATTTCATCGGCTGTTCCGATTTCTTCAATTTTGCCTTTATTCATGACGATCATTCTATCACTAATAAATTTCACAACAGAAAGATCGTGTGAAATAAAAATATAGGTAAACTGAAACTGTTCCCGTAAACGAATGAGGAGATTTAGTACCTGCGCTTGTACGGATACATCAAGTGCCGATACGGATTCATCGCAAATGATAAACTTAGGATTAAGTGCTAAAGCACGAGCGATACAAATTCTTTGGCGTTGTCCTCCTGAAAATTCATGCGGATACCGATTGAAATGTTTTGCTTCTAAATTAACAATCTCCAATAACTCCATCACTTTTTCAATGCGTTGTTTCCGATTATCTAAAATGCGATGAACATTCATGGGTTCTAAAATAGCATTTCCAATAGTCATACGAGGATTAAGCGAAGCATAAGGATCTTGGAAGATAATTTGCATTTCCTTTCGAATATTCTTTAACGCTTTATCCGATAGCTCAAATAGATGATGCCCATTAAAGATAACTTCGCCACTATGTGCAGGAATTAACCTCAAAATCGTTCGTCCTAAAGTTGTTTTTCCGCAACCTGATTCTCCCACTAGTCCTAGTGTTTCTCCTGGATAAACCTTGAATGAAACATCATCAACTGCCTTTAAATAAGCAGTAGGTTTTCCAAAAAAATTCTTTTTCATCGGAAACCATGTATTGAGGTTTTTGACCTCTAGAATAGGTTTTTGAGTTTGAAGTTGTTGTAATCTTTGTTGAGTTGCTTCAGGGGTAACTTTAAAATTCTCAATAAGAGAACCTTTAGGGATTATTTTTTCTTTAATCTTAAAATGGTCATCTATATATTCGATATCCATGAAATCGCTAACAGTCGGCAATTTACTCATCCTATAATCAAGTGGTGGGCGACAAGCTAAAAGCCCTTTTGTATATGGGTGTTGAGGTGTAGTGAATATCTCTCTAACCATTCCTTGTTCCACAATTTGCCCTTTGAACATCACCAGTACTCGATCCGCAATTTCTGCAATAACCCCCAAGTCATGTGTAATAAAAATAACGGCGGCTTGTATCTTTTTCTTAAGCTCATCCATTAATTCTAAAATGCGTTTCTGTACCGTTACATCAAGCGCAGTAGTAGGTTCGTCAGCAATTAGAATGCTAGGATTACAAGACAGTGCCATAGCAATCATCACCCGTTGTTTTTGACCGCCTGATATTTGATGTGGATAAGCATTATAGATGCGTTCAGGGTCGGGAAGTTTAACCCTTTCAAATAATTCCAGCGTTCGTTGTTTCGCTTCTGCTTTATTTACTTTTTGATGGAGCATTATCGCCTCAATAACTTGACTGCCGCACTTGAAAACGGGATTGAGTGAGGTCATAGGTTCTTGAAAAATCATAGCGATTTCATTCCCCCTATATTGTTGCATTGATTTATCATTGAGGGTCAAAAGGTCGATAGGGCTAGCCTGATTTTCAGGATAGTATAATATTTTTCCCCCTACAATTTTCCCAGGTGGAGATTGAATGAGCTGCATGATGGATAAAGAGGTGACAGATTTCCCTGAACCCGATTCTCCTACAATACCAATCGTTTCCCCTCTATATAAAGTGAAATTAATCTTATTGACGGCTTTAACGACACCTTCTTCTGTGTGAAAATGTGTTTCAAGATCAATAACTTCAAGTAATTTCGAACTATTTTTTTTGGCTTGCTCCATAAATGTAGGCATTTGTTTAAATAGTTTTTAAACTAGATATACACCATCTTTTTTAATATCTATTAATCGAGCTTTATATAAAGCACCGATGGATTTTTTAAACGTTTTTTTACTCATTTCAAGGCGTGCTTTAATCAGTTCTGGACTACTTTTGTCATTTAAATTCAAGTAACCTTCGTTTTCTTTTAAAATTGATAATATTTTTTCAGCACTGGCATCCTGATTTTTATATCCTTGTGGTTGTAGAGCAACGTCAATTTTATAATCTTCTCGAATGAGTTTGATATAACCTTTTTTCTTATCTCCTCGTTGGACTTTTTTAAAGATTTCATTTTTATAAATGAGTCCACCATAAAGTTCATTAATAATAACCTCAATGCCTAGATAATTACGTTCTCCAATTAAGAGGTCGACTTCGTCTCCTACATCCAAAGTACAGTCTTCATTTTTAAAAAATTGTCTTAATTTACCCGAAGCAACAAGCCGCTCAGTTTCTTTATCAATATACATATGGACGAGATAACTATTATCTTTTACCATTCTTTCATTTTGCTCAGAATAAGGGACAAGTAAGTCTTTTTCTAGCCCCCAATCCAAAAATGCGCCAACATTATTGACTTGATTGACTTTTAAGTAAGCGAAACGATTGAGTTTTATTTTAGGGGTTGCAGTAGTTGCGGTTAGACGATCTTCAGAATCTTTAAAAATAAAAACGTCTAATTTAGCACCATTCTCAAATCCTTCGGGAACATACTTATTTGGGAGCAAGACTTCATTACCGTCCTCATCTTTAAGGTAAAAACCATTGTCCGTACTTCTAGCAGCTTCAAGGGTATTGTATTCACCAAGTTTGATCATATTAATTTCTAAATTTTTCCGAAAGGTAATAAAAAAATCCTAAGACTATCAAACTATTGCATTTCATTAAGAATACTTAATTTTTGCCATACTTTATTTGACATATTCGAACAAAGCGATTCTATTTCACTGGATGATTGAATTACAATTTCATCAGGGATACTTTGAGAGTATAATGCAGCTACTTTACCAATGAGCGAAAAGAATTCTGAACAATAATCCAAATAACGCTGCAATTCAAAAGGGCTAAGTTCTCTTTCGGGAGAATGTTCGGTAGGTTGTAAATGTTTTGTACTTAATTGAGGATCTTTAGTAAGTTGATGCATATCGACAACGTGAACAAAACCTCTAATTCCATTTAGAAGCTGGATCGCCCTACCTCTTTTCCAACGTGTTTCTAGCGTATATAAAAAGAAGATGCCTGCACCAATAAAAATGATATTATTTAATAAGGATTCTAAGACAGTTGTTAATTCTATTAAACTATTGGTCATCGTAAAATCAATGAGTGTAATACTATAAATTAATGAAACTAGAAATAATAAAACAACAAGACCAACAGTAATTCGGATAATGAGATTCGGTTTTTCAATCCACGTGATAATATCTTTATTTTTTTGAGTGAAATGAAGAAAATCCTGACAGGTTTTACCCAGACCCGAATCAGGAAAACGTTCTAGTATCCTTATCGATAACTGTTTAATGGTTTTTTCAACTTCAGTAGCATTAAGTGTATTGTTAATTTGCATATTTCGGAGTTGAGACTAGGAGTTTTTTATCTGCAAAATAGCATTAATTTTTGATGGATGCTATTTTACTAAATCAGCTACTGCTTGAATCCATTTTGGGTGCGCATTAAGACTAGGAACAAGAGTAACTTTTTCACCACCCATTTCTTCAAATTCTTCTTGATACTCGACACTAACCTCAATGGTTGTCTCAAGGCAATCTGCTACAAAGGCAGGGCAAAAAACCAAAAGTTTCTTATCGCCTTCCTTTGCTCTTTCTTCTAAGACATCACTAGTGTAGGGTTGTACCCAAGGATCGTTTCCTAACCTTGACTGAAAACAGGTCGTATATTGTTCTTCTTCTAGTTCTAGCAATTTTGCAATAGCTCTTGTAGTAGCGTAGCATTGACCTTTATAACAAAATTGATTCCTAGTACTAATAGTATCACAGCATCCAGGTTTTAAACAATGATTACAATCATCTGCTTTACGGATTTGACGTTCAGGAAGCCCATGATACGAAAATAAAATATGATCATATTGTGCTATATCAAGAGCTTTACCCTGCTCTGCAAATAATTCTATCATAGGAGCATAATCGTAGAAAGAATTGATGACCTTAAGTTGGGGGATAGCTTGTTTTTTAGAAAGTACTCGCATCACTTCCTCATAAACAGAGCCTGTTGAAGCAGACGCATAATGTGGAAATAAAGGAAGTACTGTAATTTCGCTAACCTGTGCCTTTATCAATTTATCCAACCCACTTTCTATAGAGGGGTTTTGATAACGCATAGCGAGTTCTACCACATAGTCTTCACCGAGTATTTTTTGGACACCCTCTGTCAATTGTTCGCCATAAATTTTTAAAGGAGAACCTTCTTCTGTCCATAATTCTTTATAGAGCTTGGCAGAGCTTCCAGACCGAAAAGGGGCAATGATACCTCTTACCAGTAAGTTTCGGGCAAGCCAAGAGATGTCGATAACTCGATCATCTAATAAAAACTGCTTTAAGTATTTGTAAACATCTGCACGACTTGGAGAGTTAGGCGTACCTAAATTGACCAATAATATTCCTTTTTTTCCTAGCACTTTATTTATTTTTTAGAATACAAAAATAGAATAAGAAGGGCTAAAAAATAACTTATCAATAGGTCTTTTTTTAGTATTTAGTCAGTTTTTTGTAAAATTTTAAGGTTGCGAAAGTTAGACAAAAGAATGTAGAGAAAATTAGCTCCAATTAATATTATCAGGTACTTGAGATAAAATTGAAAAATGGTTTCCTTTATCTATTAATGTTTTTTCCCATAGGAAATCGGGATTTTCTTTGAAAATATAATTATGGTGCATTCTAGAAAGAATCCAAGATTTGACACCCATCTCCTCATATAATTGACCAGGGGACCAGCCAGCATAACCTACAAAAAATCGAATATTCTCTGGTTGTATTAATTCAGATTTAATCAAAAACTTTAATTTTTCAAAATCTCCTCCCCAATATACGCCATTACAGACTTTTCGACTCTCATCTAAGAGATCACCTACGTTGTGTATATAGTGAATAGTATCTGTTTGGACAGGACCTCCAAAAAAAACTTCGGACTCAAACTCAGGAAAATCTGCAATCAATTCTTGAATATCCATGTTTATGCGTTTGTTTAACACAAATCCTACAGTGCCATCACTATCCATATGATCACAGATAAGAACGACTGATTGTTTAAATTCCGATTCTAGCATAAAAGGTTCAGCAATCAATATATTCCCTGCTTCAATTTTTGGTTTTGTCATCTATTATTTTAAAATTCGTTTAAGTAGGTAAGCCTACTTAGGTAGTTGTCAATGTAATTTATAAAGTGTCTGATTTTATTTTTCTATCTATTCTTTTAATAAAACCTCTTAAGGTATTTCCTGTACCACCAACTTCGGTTAAACTGCTCAAACCGTCGTCTATCATATTGAGCATGGTTTGAGTCCATCGTACTGGAGATGTTAATTGATCAATTAAGTTTTGCTTAATATTGTCTGGATTTGTTTCAGGTTTAGCATTTACATTTTGATAAATAGGACAAATCGGTTGACTAAAAGTTGTACTTTCAATAGCGGCTTTTAACTCTGCTTTGGCAGGTTCCATTAAGGGAGAATGAAAAGCGCCTCCTACATTTAACAATACAGTCATCCGAGCACCCGCTTCTTTAAGTGCCGCAGCAGCTTGCTCTACGCTTGCAACTTCTCCTGAAATAACCAGTTGACCTGGACAATTATAGTTAGCAGCTACGACTAATCCATCGGTTTCAGCACATACTTTTTCTACTACTTCATCATCCAAACCAATAATAGCAGCCATAGTACTTTCTACGGCTTCGCAGGCTTTTTGCATAGACATTGCTCGTTGTTGGACTAATTTTAAACCATTTTCAAAATCTAAACTTCCACTAGCAACTAATGCCGAAAATTCTCCTAGGGAATGTCCTGCTACAACATCAGGCTCGAAATCCGTTCCGACCATCTTAGCTTTAATCACAGAATGTAAAAAAACCGCAGGCTGAGTAATTTTTGTTTGCTTTAAATCTTCTGCTGTACCACTGAACATTACATCCGAAATCCGGAATCCTAAGATCTCATTGGATTGCTCAAAAAGAGATTTTGCTAATTCTGAACTATTATAAAGTTCTTTGCCCATTCCCTCAAACTGGGAGGCTTGTCCAGGAAATACATAAGCGTGCATAGGTTTGTTTTTCGTTTTTAAATATTAAAATCCAAATTAGAATAAAAAACCGAAATGGATAAAAAAAAATGATTTTATTTATCTCACAGCTTAAAATTGCCTACTCTTCTTTCCAGTTTGTATTATTTAAAAATAATAGAACAATGCCTCCAAGCACCATTAGTAACCTTAATATAAAACCTGTCAAATAGCCCATGGCATCTAGAAATGTCAAAAACGAAAATTGGATTCCAATAAAGCTAAACATTAGAGATAAAAAACCAAGTATAAATAAGGTGAAACCAAAAAGGTTGATGATATCTTTTTTATTCATTATTACTTTTGATTAAAAGGTTAATAACACTTCCCACTTTTTAAATAACAAAATTAGTAAGAAAATGATTTATCTTTGCATCAACCAAATTATAAATAGCAATCAATGATAAAACTAATCGAATGTCCTCGTGATGCTATGCAGGGCATTAAAGCATTTATCCCCTCAAAAATCAAAGCCGCTTATATCAATACTTTATTACAAGTAGGGTATGATACAATAGATTTTGGCAGTTTTGTGTCTCCTAAAGCGATACCTCAGATGCGAGATACAGCAGAGGTATTATCACTCCTAGATTTATCGAATACGAGAAGTAAACTACTTTCAATCGTTGCAAATACTCGAGGAGCGAATGATGCTTGTCAATTTGAAGAAATTACTTATTTGGGTTATCCTTTTTCGGTTTCTGAAACCTTTCAAGTTCGGAATACCAATTCTACAATAGCAGAGTCTCTGGATAGGGTTAAAGCTATCTACGAAATCTGCCAGAAGCATAATAAAATACTAGTCGTTTATGTTTCTATGGGCTTTGGAAATCCGTATGGTGATGAATGGAATGTAGAAATTGTGCAAAAATGGGTCGATATTCTAGCCGATATTGGAATAAAGGTTATTTCCTTATCCGATACCATTGGAGCAGCAGATAAAGAAACGATTACCTACTTGTTTGGTAATTTGATACCGCCTTATCCCGATGTAGAATTTGGAGCACATTTACATACATTGCCCCACAATTGGGAAGAAAAAGTAAATGCTGCTTATGAAAACGATTGTTTTCGTTTTGATGGGGCCTTAAAAGGATTTGGTGGCTGCCCAATGGCAAAAGACGATTTGACTGGAAATATGCCTACTGAAAATTTGATCCAATATTTTAATCATAAAAAAATTGAATTAGACATTAACATGGATGCCTTAAGGGAATCTATACGAATGGCTGATGAGATTTTTCCTCATTAATGTTGATTTATGTATATACAATTTTTTGATTTTGCTACACCTTTATATGATGAAGCTGTACGATTACGTGATGATATTTTAAGAAAACCATTAGGTTTAAAATTTACAGTAGAATACCTTGCTTCGGAATACGAAGATATACATATTGGATGTTATAACGATTCAAGACAACTTGTGGGTTGTTTAGTGTTGAAAATTATAGATGAACAAACATTAAAAATGCGACAAGTTGCTGTGGCAGAGTCAATGCAGAAGAAAGGTGTTGGTCAATTAATGGTAGCAGCGAGTGAAGATTATGCTAGAGCAAATGGATATACAAAAATGATGCTTCATGCCAGAGAAGTAGCTGTTCCTTTTTATGAAAAACTAGAATATACTAAGGTTGGAGAACGATTTGAAGAAGTAAATATCCCTCATTTTAAAATGGAGAAGTTGTTTTAAATAATAAAATTTCTATGGAACACAATAATAAAGACGTTCGCAAAACAAAAGCAGCAGCTCCAGAAAAACTAACAGGCATTAAACTAAAAACGCCAAGTGTTTATGCGGCAGGCGTAACGGGTGTTAAGGTAGCATTAGAACACGTTTTCAATGAAATGGGGGCGATACGAGCCTTTCAAACCTTAGCCAAGATGAACCAAAAAGGAGGGTTTGATTGTCCAGGTTGTGCTTGGCCTGATCCCGATGATAAGCGTTCTGTGCTAGGAGAATATTGTGAAAATGGGGCAAAAGCACTAGCTGAAGAAGCTACTCTAAAGCGAGTAGATATTGATTTTTTAAAGCAATATACTGTTGAAGAAATATCAACTTGGTCAGATTTTGAAATTGGTAAAAAAGGAAGGCTCGTACACCCAATGATATTGAGAAAAGGACAAAGCCATTACGAAAAAATAACTTGGGAGGAAGCCTTCAAAACAATAGGACAACATCTTCAACGGTTGAATTCTCCCAATGAAGCAATTTTTTATACTTCGGGGCGTTCGAGCAATGAAGCGGCTTTTTTGTATGCTTTATTTGCTAGGGCTTATGGGACAAATAATATGCCCGACTGCTCCAATATGTGCCACGAGTCTAGCGGTGTGGCGCTATCTCAAACTTTAGGAATCGGAAAGGGGTCAGTGACCTTAGATGACTTGCACAAAGCAGAAGTTGTAATGGTCATCGGTCAAAATCCAGGGACGAATCATCCTCGTATGCTTTCAGCACTCCAAGCCTGTAAACAAAACGGGGGGAAGGTTATAACAATTAATCCTTTGTCGGAAGCAGGGCTTCAACGGTTTAAAAACCCTCAAAAAATAAAAGATTATTTTACAGGGGGAACGGATATTACAGATGTGTTTTTACAGGTCAAGATTAATCAAGACATTGCTTTAATGAAAGCAATATTGATAAAATTAAACAAATTAGATCAAACAGAGGGGGGAGTATGGGATTATGATTTTATTAAAAATAAAACGGAACATTATGAAGCCTTGATGAGGGATTTAGAAAATTATAGTTGTGAAACCTTAATAGCCCAATCGGGAGTGTCGGAAGTAGAAATTGACAAAGCTGTTAATATTTTGGCTTCCGCCAAACGCATCATTATTTGTTGGGCAATGGGTTTGACACAACATAAAAATGGTGTAGAAAATATAAAAGAGTGCGTCAATCTATTATTGTTAAAAGGAAGTGTAGGAATAGAAGGTGGTGGCACGTGTCCTGTACGAGGACATAGCAATGTACAAGGTGATCGAAGTGTCGGAATTGTCTCAAAACCAAAACCTGAAAGTTCAAAGGCGATAGCGCAAGTCTTTGGATTTCAGCCAGCAATGGAAAAAGGCTATGATACAGTGGCTAGTATTCAAGCGATGTACGAAGGAAAGGCGAAGGTATTTATTTCTTTGGGGGGTAATTTTTTATCAGCGGCATCGGACACCTACTATACTGCCCAAGCATTAGAAAATTGTGAACTAACGGTTTCTATCTCCACTAAGTTGAATCGAACACACTTAGTTACAGGAAAAACAGCCTTGATACTCCCAACATTAGGTCGTTCTGAAAAAGATGTAGCACAAGGAAAAGAACGATTTGTTACGGTTGAAAATAGTATGGGTAGGGTGCATACTTCACAAGGGAAATTACCCCCCGCTTCTAAGAACTTAATGAGTGAACCAGATATTGTAGCCAATATTGCCACAGCAACTCTAGGAGAAAACCACGTTGTCCCTTGGAAAAAAATGTCCAATGATTATGACTTGATCCGAGAAAAAATCGCAGGAGTAATTCAAGGCTTTGAAGGGTATAATGAGAAAGTGAAGGAGGGTTTTTATCTGCCCAATAATGCTAGAGTAGGGGATTTTTCTAAACTACCCAATGGGAAAGCACAATTGAGTATTTGTAAACTGCCCAATCATCAATTGAAGAAAGATGAATTTATGTTGATGACGATACGCTCTCATGATCAGTTTAATACGACGATATACGGATTACATGATCGGTATCGAGGTGTTTATAATGAACGGCGAGTTGTTTTTATGAATCCAGCAGATATGGATAAAATTGGCTTGGCAAAATTGGATCTAGTGGATGTAAGCTCTCATTATGATGGAAAAATGAGAATCGCAAAGCGGTTTCATGTTGTTCCTTATGATATTCCTAGTGGAAATCTTGCTGCATATTTTCCTGAGGCAAACCCCATTGTTCCTATTAATCATTTTGCAGAAGGTAGCCGCACTCCAATTTCAAAATCAGTTATTGTAAAATTACAAAGGAGCGTTTGATTCATGGCTTTTGATTGTCCAATTCGCAAGTTTATACAAAACCCTTGCGCCTACATTGCCATCCCATTCGTTGCCTAAGCCACCAACTTCGCATAGATCGAAACCAATGATAGTTCTACCAGAAAGGACTACTTCCTTAATTAAATATATTGCTTCATCAAATGTCAATCCGCCAGGAACAGGTGTACCTGTATTTGGACAAAGGTTAGGTTGTAAACCATCGATATCAAAACTGATATAAACAGATTGAGGCAGTTGTTCTATTATTTTAGTACAGAGACTATCAAAGGAGTTACCTAAAAATTGATGCTCTTGTATCTGTTGATTGCTAAAACAAATGATACGATCTTCAGACTCTTGAATACGTTCAACTTCTTCTTGACAAGAATCCCTTATTCCAACTTGAACGATTTTTTTTATAGACTCAATGGGCAATACATTATAAAAGATTGAAGCGTGAGAATATGTAAACCCTTCATAAGCGGCACGCAAATCACAATGTGCATCAATTTGGAGTATACCAAATGCTTCATATTGTTCTGCTAGGGCTTCAATAGCTCCTAGTGGAACACTATGTTCGCCTCCTACTATTCCAAGCAATTTGTTTTTGGATAATATGAGCTTGGCATTATGATAGACATAGGTTTTTAAATCAAAGCAAATCTGATTAATCTCCCTACGAATATTTTGAAAATATTCCGTATCTATATCAATACCATTTTCTAGGGCTTCTATGTATTCTTTTGATTTTAAACGATATTCATGGTTTGTTCTAAGCCATTCTTTGTCAGAAGGTTTGAAGAAAATTCCCAGCTTCCAAGCCTCTTCTATATCTTCATCATATAAATCGAGTTGTATAGAACATTCTAGAATGTTTTGTGGAGCTGTAGCTGTACCTTCTCCATAAGAAACCGTTACATCCCAAGGGACAGAAAATAAAACAATTTTAGCCTCTTTTTCATTGAAAGGTAGCCCTATAAAATGCCCATTATTTAGCCCCACCCCGTTGGGGTTAAAGCTTTCAAATTTTTTTTCTTTTTTCATAAAATAAAAATGATAAAAAAGTATGGATTTTAATAAAAGTTTTTCCCTACATTTACGCAGTTTTTTTAACGATTATCTTTACGACCTTGAAAAATACATATTTTGATCTCATTGATCAATCATACTATTTTCCACAGGAGGGATTTGATTTGAAAGACAATCACTTGACTTTTCATGGTATCTCCTTAAAATACTTAATTGAGAAGTACGGGACACCTTTCAGATTGTTTTATCTTCCTAGGATCGGGGAACAAATTAAGAGGGCCAAAAACCTCTTTAACCGTTCTATTAAAAAAAATAGATACAAAGGAAAATATTATTATTGTTACTGTACGAAGTGTAATCATTTTGCTCCTGTGATTAAGGCAGCTTTAAAAGAAGGGGTACATCTAGAAACGTCTTCTTCTTACGATATTGACCTAATCAATCAATTGTATAAAGAAGGCGAAATTGACCAATCTATTATAGCTTTACACAATGGATATAAAACAGAAAGTTATTTAGATAAAATTTTAGAACTTCAAAAAAAAGGATTTTCAAACTCTATCATTATTTTAGATTCTAAAAAAGAATTTTTTAGACTTCGAGATAAAATAAAAGACGTTTCCCATAAAATTAAGATTGGTATTCGGATGGCAATTAATGAGGAGCCTCAATCGTCTTATTACACCTCACGACTAGGGATTAGACCTAGTGAAATTTTATCTTTTTATAAAGATGAGATTGCAGGAAATGAACGTTTTGAGTTCCAAATGTTTCACTTTTTTGTAGACTCTGGTATTAAAGATACTTTATATTATTGGGGCGAATTTCAAAAAGCCGTAAAGTTATATGTAGAGTTAAAGAAGGTTAGCCCTACGCTTTGTAGTTTTAATTTAGGAGGAGGTTTCCCTATTCGTAATAATTTAGGTTTTGAATACGATTTTAATTACGTTGTAAATGAAATTGTTGCCAATCTCAAAGACATATGCAACAGTGAAGGAATTGACGAACCCGACATTTACACCGAATTTGGAAAATATACAGTAGGAGAGAGTGGGGCAATTATTTTTTCAGTATTAGAACAAAAACAGCAAAACGATGCTGAGTTATGGTATATGATTGACAATAGTCTGATCAATACGATTCCTGATGCTTGGTCTATTTTTGAGAAATTTATTTTACTGCCTGTTAATAAGTGGCAAAATGAATATACTCGAGTAAATATTGGTGGAATAAGTTGTGATCACTCCGATTATTATAACTCGGAAGATCTCAATCAGCAGATTATGTTGCCTAGATATAAGGATGAGGATAATAAGCCCTTATATGTAGGCTTTTTTCATACAGGAGCGTATCAAGATGCGATAAGTGGCTATGGAGGGATTAAGCATTGCCTTGTCCCATCGCCTAAGTTTATTATCATTGATAGAGACGAAAAAGGAAATTTTGTAGACACAATTTATAAAGACGAGCAAACGGTTACGGATATGCTCACAATTTTAGGATATAATGTATAATATTAATTTATCACTTTATTTATTTCCAATATTTTAATTAAACAAAATGAGTAAGCCCAGAGTTGTAAAAGACTACGACAAATTAAATGAAGTCGTACAAAAACAAATAAAACTAAAATACCCTTTTGGTTTTACCAGTTACCTAATCACCTTTAAAAATGCTCAAGGAAAATTTGTGAGCGCCTTACCTTTTGAAACGGATGATAGATACTACCTTGTTCGCATGACTAGAGACGAAGCCGAAACGATTATAGAAGAAGATGATGATTACGATAATGAAGGAATGCTTAAAAAAGATGTAAGAGACGAATATGAGTCTGATGTTGATGAGGAGAATATTGATGTAGAGAATATAATAAGTAACGATATAGAAACGGAATCTTAGTAAAAAAATGATATGAATTTTGTCATTTGACTAGTCAATAACAAGGAAGTTGTTTAAAAATAGAATGATGAATTATTTACAAGTCATGGTATCTCAATATTTCAACTAATTCTTTTCACCGTAGCTAAGGCTACGAAAAAAGAATGGAGTTTTATCTTGAAATACAAGCACTTATAATTGAAGTTGTTTAAAAATAGGATGATGAATTATTTACAAGTCATTGTATCTCAATATTTCAGCTAATTCTTTTTACCGTAGCTAAGGCTACGAAAAAAGAATGGAGCTTTATCTTGAAATACAAGCACTTATAATTAAAATCAACCTTCATTATTAAACAACTTCATTAAAAACAACTTCAAGAAGAATTTTTTCAAAATAAAATAATTTTCAAAATAAAATAATGGGAAAAGTATTAATAATTGGAGCTGGCGGAGTGGGTCAGGTGGTGACATATAAGTGTGCGCAACATCCTGCTATTTTTAGTGACATTTTACTAGCTAGTCGTACTCAATCAAAGTGTGATGCTATAGTAGAAAAGGTACAAAGAGATGTAGGACATCCGAGTATCTCAACAGCACAAATTGACGCTGAAGATGTTTCCGCCTTAGTCGCTTTAATCAACGATTTTCAACCAGAGTTGTTAATCCATGTCGCCTTACCATATCAAGATTTAACCATTATGGAAGCCTGCTTACAGACGGGAGTTCACTATCTTGATACAGCGAATTACGAACCTAAAGACGAAGCTAAATTTGAATACAGTTGGCAATGGGCATACCATGATAGGTTTAAGAAAAAAGGACTGATGGCGATACTAGGTTGTGGTTTTGACCCTGGAGTTACCAGTATTTTTACGGCTTATGCTGCAAAGCATCATTTTGATGAAATTCATTATTTGGATATTGTAGACTGTAATGGAGGCGACCATGGTAAAGCTTTTGCTACCAACTTTAATCCTGAGATTAATATCCGTGAAATCACCCAAAAAGGGCGTTATTATGAAAATGGACAATGGATAGAAACAGAACCTTTTGAGTTTTGTGAAAAATTAAACTATCCTAATATTGGAGAACGAAATTCTTACTTATTGTATCATGAAGAATTAGAGTCCTTAGTCAAAAATTTTCCGACCATAAAACGAGCAAGGTTCTGGATGACTTTTGGTGATGAATACCTCACACATCTAAGAGTTATTCAAAATATAGGGATGGCAGGCATTGAGCCTGTTCAATACAAAGGAGTCGAAATTGTCCCCTTACAATTTTTAAAGGCGGTACTTCCCGATCCAGGAGAATTGGGCGAAAACTATGTAGGCGAAACGTCCATTGGTTGTCGGATAAGAGGAATTAAAGATGGGAAAGAAAAAACCTATATCGTCTATAATAATTGCAGTCATGCTGCTGCCTATAAAGAAACAAAAGCACAAGGCGTATCTTATACTACAGGCGTTCCTGCCATGATTGGGGCAATGTTGGCAATGACGGGTGTATGGAAGGGAGAAGGTGTTTTCAATGTAGAAGAGTTTGATCCAGATCCGTTTATGGAAAAGTTAAATCAATATGGTTTGGTATGGCATGAATTACATGATGTAGATCTGGAATTATAAGGTATGATAGATTATTCACAAATTCCATCGCCTTGTTTTGTATTGGACGAAGCAGCATTGCGTTCCAATTTGGAACTATTGAATGAAGTCCAGCAACAAGCAGGTGTTTCTATTATACTAGCATTTAAAGGATTTGCGATGTGGTCTGCATTTCCTCTTGTTCGGCGATATTTGAGTGGCGCAACCGCCAGTTCTTTACATGAAGCACAATTATGTGTCGAAGAGATGCACTGCAAAGCGCATACTTATGCTCCTGTTTACCTACCTCAAGAATTTGATGCATTGATGGGGTTTAGTAGCCATATTACCTTTAATTCACTCAGCCAATTTCATTTTTTTTATAAAAAAATAAAAAACTATCATGAACCAATATCTTGCGGTATTCGAGTCAATCCAGAATACTCAGAGGTCGAAACGGAATTATATAATCCATGTGCGGATGGTTCAAGACTAGGAGAAGTTGTCGAAAATTTTAAGGGTGTTTTGCCAGAAGGCATTGAAGGATTACATTTTCATGCTTTGTGTGAATCGGATTCCTATGCTTTAGAGAAGACACTCCATGCCTTTGAAGAAAGATTTGCTCCTTTTTTAAATCAAGTCAAATGGGTGAATTTTGGAGGAGGGCATTTAATTACTCGTGAAGGATATGATGCAGGCCATTTGATAAAAATACTTCAGCATTTTAAATCAAAATATAAAGTCGAAATTATACTAGAACCAGGTAGTGCTATTGCTTGGGATACAGGAGTTCTAGTAGCGACTGTATTGGATATTATCGAAAATAAAGGAATCAAAACGGCGATGCTTGATATTTCTTTTACGGCTCATCTGCCCGATACTTTGGAAATGCCCTACCGCCCAACCATTGTAGGGGCATCTGAGCCAGTAAAAGATAAGCCGAGTTATCGACTAGGCGGAATTAGTTGTTTGGCTGGGGATTATCTTAGTGAATATTCCTTTGAAAAACCCTTACAAATTGGGGATAAAATTATTTTCAAAGATATGATGCATTATACGATGGTGAAAACAACTACATTCAATGGTGTAAAACATCCAGCTATTGCAATTTGGAAAGAAGACAACATCCTAAAAGTAGTTAGAGAATTCACATATCAGGATTTTAAAACAAGACTTTCGTAAAATTGTGTCTAGTCTCTTCGTTTTCATATTCTAATAAGATTTTATTTTTTCTTATTCTTCTTTTGTATAGCTTTTAATTTTTTCTTGAAATATTTTTTGTCTAGCCAGTGTTTATTAATAAAGACACCAGTAATATTTTGGTATTGAATATTTGTAATATCTTCTAGAGGATTTTTATTGAGTAAAACCAAATCGGCTTTTTTGCCTTCTTCTATGCTTCCCCAAGTATTGTCTTTGTAAAAAAGGGCGGCATTTTTACTAGTGGCTTCTAGTATTTTATAGGGAGAAAGCCCTGCTTCTTTATAGATTTTGAGTTCTTGGAGATAAGAAAAACCAGGAATGACATAATCGCCATCACCAGGGCTTACCAGTAGTGCTGCTTTAGTATCTTTGAATCGTTCTAATACGATTTTTCGCTTGTTTGTTTTTTCACGTGGTTTACCACTTTTTTTTACCTCTTCTTGATATTTTATATATTCTTTTTCCCATTTGTCAACCATGCTTGTTGGAAGATATTCAAATCCTTCTTGTTGTTTTAGTGTTTCTAAGGCTAGAAAAGGGTAATTGGCTTCATACCAAAAGATGGTAGGACAATTGTAAATCTCTTTTTCATGTGTTTCTGTGATATATTTATCTAATTCTTCTGTTTTTTCAGCTAAATTGACATAAGCATGAAAATGTTCTATTCCTCGTTGACCCGCTTTCATTGCATAATCTAATCCGATATACATAGGAAGATGACCAACTAGAGGTAAATCATGTTCTTCAGCAATTTTGCAAAGCCCTTGATGAACTTTCGGGTTTAGACCATTAAGATATTTAAGGTGACTATACCCTTGTTGTTTGAATTGTGGGATAAGTTCACGAGCATTCGTATAATCAAAATAATAATCTTCATCAACTCCAACACCTATCATTGGAGAGGAGAGATAAAGATTGGGTATGATGGCATTTGCTTTTGTTAAGCTATCTTTGAGTGCTAAATATGTTGGTTCATATCGCATACAGCGTAAGCTAGTGACACCATTAGCAAGCATCATGGTAAAATAGTCGCTAAATTCCATATTTAGTCCTTGCGATCCTGGAAGATGCGCATGAGCATCTAGCATTCCAGGGATAAGATATTTTCCTTCACCATTGATTATAATGGCTTTGCTAGAGATGTCTTTAGGGATATTAGTAGAAATTGATTTAATAATACCTTCTTCTATAAGCACGTTTTGATTCTTTAGTATCTGTTCTTTATTCATTGGAATAACATGAACATTTTTTACTAAGAAGACATTTTTTTGAGCATTTATATAGTAAACACTGAGGGTAAGAATTAGTAGTATAGTTAATTTCTTCATATCAATCATTAGTTTATTAGTTTTGAATGACACAAAGTTATACTACCTCAAACGGAATCGCTGTTAACAGCAATCAAATGATTGTTAATGAAATGACAATGGAGCCATAGGGCTATTTTTGTTTAAACCATAAACCATTAGGATCATTATAGCAGATGACAATTTCTTCCCCCGCTTTAATATCTTGAATAGCTGTGAAAGCTATAGTTTGTTCTTCTAAATCCGATGTTGTTTCGGCGTTGGGAGTATCGCTATGGTTATAGATAGACCCAAATCCTAGCAGGATTGCAGTCGCTTTTTTTCCATTTTCCCAAAGGAAATAATATTCATAAAGAATGGTTTGATCCAATAGTCTAGTATCTTTTTCTATTAATACAATGACGGGACAGATTTCAATAAGTTCACCTCTTGAAATATCTTCAGATGCAAATACACCCCGACCTTTTTTAGGTGTCCAATTTATATAGATACGAGGAGTAGGATGTTGCAAATACATTTTATAAAATAGAGGAATGAGAAAAGGTTGAAATCTTAAGGTTTTATTCCCAAATAATATTGCGTTTTTGTTTAATGTATTTTTTTATATTAATCCAAAATGCAAAAAATAAATATATTAGTATAGGAGAACCTAAAGCAGCAAAGGATAGATAAATGAAGTATAACCGAACCCTTGAAGAAGAAATTTTCATTTTTTCTCCTAGAAAACTACAGACACCGAATGCAGATTGTTCTAAAAAGTATTTGATTTGTTGCATGGGCATTAGATTTATAGCTTTAAACAATTTAAAGATAAAATTGTTGAGTTCGGATTCTTTTTTATGAAGAATTCTATAAGTCGATTCTTCTAACAGATGTTACCCCGTCCATCTCTTTAAGGGTAATAATTGCTTGATTTAAACGGTCTATATTATTTACAACGACACTAATTTTGCCTTCAAAATAGCCTTCTTTACCTTCAAGAGAAATAGAACGCATTTCGAGACCAATATGGTGTGTAACGGTATTTGTGATTTTTTGTGCAACGCCCATCCCATCTATACCCACAATTAGTAGATCTGCTACAAAATTGGAATTGGAAGCATTGGTCCATTCGGCTTTCATAATACGATAACCATAATTAGCCATCATGTTCTCAGCATTTGGACAGGCGGTTCTATGGATTTTGACTCCAGCACTAACAGAGACATAAGCAAAAATATCATCTCCTTTTACAGGATTACAACAAGTTGCTAAAGAGTGTTCGTATTGATCGGCATCTTGACCATCTATGATTAATTGTGATTTTCCTGCCGTTTTTCTGGGTAATGGTTTAGTAGAGCCTCTAGGAGTAAGATGATCTATTTTCGGAGCTGCTTTTTCAAATATTATCTTTCCACCCTCTACTTTATAATTTTTAAGATTTTGGAGATTAATTTGGTTATGGGCTATAGCGAAGAAAAAATCTACTCTAGAGTCAAAGCCATAGTCTTTGGCTAGAGCATCTGCATTTTCTTCAAAATCAGCTTTAATATGTCCTAGTTTTCTCATCAAAGTTTCTTTTCCAATTTCACCTTGTTTCCTACGTTCTTCTTTCATTGCAGAACGAATTTTGGAACGGGCTTTTCCTGTAACTACCATCTTTAACCAATCCTCAGTCGGTTTTTGATTTTTGTTGGTTGTAACGTATAGTTGATCACCACTTTGAAGGACATAGCCCATAGGAACTAGTTTATTATTGACTTTAATTGCTGTACAATGATAACCAACTTGTGTGTGGATATTGAATGCAAAATCTAAGGCAGTTGCACCTTTGGGAAGAACGACCATATCTCCTTTAGGGGTATACACATAAACATCTTCATCGATTAGATTTCCTCTAAAGTCATTTAAAAACTCTATGGCATCTTCAGTAGGATTTTCAAGTGTTTCTCGAACATTATCAAGCCATGTAGCAAATACATCATGTTTCTTTTCTTTTACGCCTTTATATTTCCAGTGAGCAGCAAATCCTTTTTCCGCAATAGCATCCATACGTTCACTTCTTATCTGAACTTCTACAAATCGTCCTTTGGGACCAATAACTGTTGTATGAAGCGATTCGTAACCATTTGCCTTTGGTGTAGTAATCCAATCTTTCAATCGCTCGGGAATTGGGGTATGAATATCGGTGATGATAGAATAAACCTGCCAACAGGTAGATTTTTCTTTTTTGGTTTTTACATCGAGGATGATTCTTACAGCAAATAGGTCATAGATTTCTTCAAAGGGAACACCTTTTGTTTTTATCTTATTCCAAATAGAATAAATAGATTTGGGGCGACCATTAATGCGATAAGGCACACCTATTTGTCGAAGTTCTTCAGTTAAAGGTTCAATGAATTCATGGATATATTTATTTCTTTCTGCTTTTGTAGCTGCTAGTTTACGGGCAATCTCTTTGTAAATGTCAGGACGGGTAATTTTCATACTCAAATCCTGAAATTCTGTTTTAAAATTATACAAACCCAAGCGATGGGCTAGGGGAGCGTAAATATAGGTTGTTTCAGAAGCAATTTTTAGTTGTTTGTGTTGAGGCATCGAACCTAAGGTTCTCATATTGTGTAAGCGATCAGCCATTTTTATTAAAACGACCCTGACATCTTTTGATAGGGTACTTAATATTTTTCTGAAATTTTCGGCTTGTTGACTTCTTACATCGGATAGCTTCTCTAATTTTGTCAGTCCATCAACAATCATAGCAACTTTCTGATTGAATTTCTCTTCAATGTCTTTCAATGTTACTTCAGTATCTTCAACAACATCGTGTAGTAATGCACAAACAACGGCGGTAGCTCCTAGACCAATTTCTTCAGCACAAATTCTTGCTACTTCTATAGGATGTAGGATATAAGGTTCTCCAGATTTTCGTCTTTGTTTGCTATGAGCATCCACGGCCATTTCATAGGCGAGCCGTATATCTTTTTTATCTTGCTCGTCCAATGTGGTTTTTATGCTCCTTAGGAGCTTCCTATAGGCTCTTTGTATGAGTATCTTGTCTTCTTCGGTATTGGTTAAAATTTCTGACATAGTATCTAATGCGTAATATTCGTGTAATTGTACTTGTACTAAGATACAAAGTTTTTAATAAAAGTGAAACCCCTTTTAAGTTAAGTACTAAGGATTTTAAAAGATAAGGTTTGAATATCAGACATTCAAAAAAATGAATTTGTAGTTTGAGTTTATAATTTTTAGTTTACGTCTTTTTTATAATTTTGCAGTATTCAAATCATTTTGATTTTTTATAAATATTTTGCATGACATTATTGGAATATGCGCTTCTATTTTTTTCTGTTTTACTTGGCGGTGGAATAGGATTTTATTTTCGAAAAAATTATGAAAATTCACTAAAATTAGCATTGTCTTTTAGTGGGGCATTTATATTGGGGATTACAGTCCTTCATTTGATGCCTGAAGTATATAGTGATCACAGTCATATAATAGGACTATGGATAATTGTAGGATTTATGATTCAGTTGGGCTTAGAACAGGTTTCTAGAGGGATAGAACATGGTCATATTCATGCTGACGATCATCATCATGGAGGTTTTGCCTTTCAAGTTGTACTAGGTCTTTGTTTACATGCTTTTATGGAAGGGATGCCTGTAGCACATTATGCTGGACATCATCACCATAATTATCTGTTATATGGTGTGATTTTACATAAAGCACCTGCTGCTTTTGCTTTAGTTTTATTGCTTCTTTTTTCGAAATACAAAAATAGTACAGTTCTTTTGTACTTGATGATTTTTGCTTTAATGTCTCCATTGGGAGCCATATTCTCGTCCTTTTTTATTGTAGAGCCTCGAGCTCAAAGGATTATTTTAGCCATTGTAATTGGTTCTTTTTTACACATTGCGACAACGATATTGTTTGAGGTAGATGGTCGTAGCCATCAGTTGCCTTTTCAAAAACTTATTGCTATTATTGTAGGAGTAGCTGCTGCTTTATTGACGATTATTTAGTCAAAAAGTATTTTATGTATAAATGATTATCTATGTTTCTCGATTTTTTCTTTGAATTAAAAAAACACGGTATTCCTGCATCTTTGCATGAGTATTTGACCTTACTAGAAGCCATGAAAGAGGAAATTATTAACTATGATATTGATGAATTTTATGCCTTGAGTAAAAGTGTTTTTGTCAAACAAGAAGCACATTTAGATCGATTTGATGTTATTTTTGGGAAGTATTTTAAAGCGATGGAACAGATTCCTGATGATTTTTTCATAAAAAAAATACCAAAAGAATGGCTTAAGAAAGATCTACTCAGACAGTTAAGTGAAGAAGATAAAGCGGCTATTGAAAAGCTAGGGGGATTGGATGCTTTAATTGAACGATTCAAAGAATTATTAGAAGAACAACGAAAAAAACATTCAGGAGGAAACAAATGGATTGGAACAGGGGGGACATCACCTTTTGGTGCGCAGGGGTATCATCCAGAAGGTTTTAGAATGGGAGGAGAAAGCGCAGGAAATAGAACAGCAATAAAAGTATGGGATAAACGCAGTTACAAGAATCTGGATGACAATATAGAATTGGATACTCGAAATATAAAAATTGCATTAAAAAGGCTTCGACGATTTACGAGAGAAGGGGTAGCAACAGAATTGGATTTAGATGATACCATAAAAAAGACTTCTAAGAATGCGGGAATGTTAGATATAAGTATGGTGCCTACTCGAAAAAATAGAGTAAAGGTGCTATTATTGATGGATGTAGGAGGGTCAATGGATGAACATATTCGTACTTGTGAGAAGCTATTTTCTGCTGCTAGATATGAATTTAAGAATCTTGAGTTTTTCTATTTTCACAATTGTGTTTATGAATCGGTATGGAAAGACAATAGAAGGCGTTTTACGAATAAATTACCGACGCTTGATTTAATAAATAAATTTGGAAAAGATTATAAACTGATATTTGTAGGAGATGCTGCAATGTCGCCGTATGAAATTTTCTATAAAGGAGGAAGTGTTGAGCATTATAATGACGAAGCAGGGATTTATTGGTTGAGAAAGTTAAAAGCACACTTTACCCATTTTGTGTGGATTAATCCCAATCCAGAATATGCTTGGGAGTATTATCAATCGACTCAGGCGATTAGGGAGTTTACAGAAGAGCGAATGTTCCCAATGACACTAGGCGGTATTACAAATGCCATGCGTTGTCTAAAAAACAAAAAACGAAAATATACAAAACGACTATGGGGAGAATAGTATATTTTATCGTTTAACAAAGTTCCCTGTTACAAATGCTAATAGTGTACCTAATAGCATTGCTCCTCCTATAATGTATAATATTAACATACTGTTTTTTTGAATGTGTTAGAGTATAGCTTAATTTAAAAGTTTTCTCGTTATTAGTACGTCAAATATTATAAAAAGATACTTGTTTTTGCAAAATAACCTTGTCTTTTTATAATAATTTTACAAATTATACATAATAACATTTTTTATACTGCAAAATATACTAGATCTCGTGGCTTTGAATAATAGAGATGCCTAACTTTTTCATTTCTTCTACAGCTTTTTCTACATCTCCTTCTTTTAGGTTGACACCTCGACTAGCATCCTCAATTAGATAAGTTTTGAACCCTAGGTTATGTGCATCAATGGAAGTGAATTTAACACAGTAATCCGTTGCTAGCCCCATGACATAGACTTCTGTAATACTTTTTGCTTTTAGGTATTCTCCTAGTCCCGTATCTTTTTTGTGACCATTGTCAAAGAAACCACTATAGCTATCTATATCCTTATCCGTTCCTTTTTGGAAGATTTTGTGGATTTTAGTTATATCTAAGCCATTCGTAAAAGAAGCACCAAAACTTTCTTGGACACAATGGATAGGCCAGAGTATTTGTTTTAATCCATTAAGCTCAATAATTTGTCCAGGTTTTCTCCAAGGATGATTTGCTGCAAAACTACCATGGTTAGCAGGGTGCCAGTCTTGAGTTGCTATAACTAACTCAAATTTTGACATTAGCATATTGGCTATAGGGATTAATGTATCACCTTCGGGTACTGCTAAGGCTCCTCCTGGACAGAAATCATTTTGTAAATCTACTAGGATAAGTGCTTTCATAACTTTTTTAATCTGTAGTGTAAAAATTAAGGATTTGTACCAGATTCTTTTTGAGGATCAAGAAGAAAAACTCTAATTGTCTCGATCTTTTTTTCACTAACAAGTTCGAGGATAAATCGATGTTGTTCTAGCTCAATAATATCTCCTTGTTGCGGAATTGAACCTGTGGAACTAACAATATATCCTGAAAGGGTATAATAATCTCCTTCGGGGAGATTTAGTGGTTCAAATTTTTCATTCAAATAATCAATTTCCAATCTCCCCGAAAGAATAAATTCATTTGGAGATACTTCGACTTCTATATATTCCTCTTGGTCATGTTCATCTTCAATTTCACCAAAGATTTCTTCTAGGATGTCTTCCATTGTAATTACACCAGCCGTTCCTCCATATTCATCAACAACACAAGCAAGGCTAATGTGTTCTGATATAAACTTATTCATTAGATCATGGACTTGCATTGTTTCAGGAACAACTTTTAAAGGAAGCAAGAGTTCTTTAATCGAGCCAGGATTATGCAAGAGCTGTTGTTGATGAACATAGGCAATCGTTTCATCAATGCTGTCTCTATAAACCAGTATTTTAGATAAATTTGATTCGATAAATAGTTGTTTTAAATCTTCGATATCTGCCTCTACATCAATAGCTTTTATTTCTGTTCGAGGCACCATACATTCCTTAACTTTTACTTTTTTAAGGTGTAAGGCATTACCAAACATCTCGGCATCAATATTATTTTCTTCACTACCATTTTGTGTAGCTTCGATATATTTTTCAAGATCTAATCTCGTAAAAACTTGCTTAGAACTTTCAGGAATAGATTTTACAAATAATCGTAGCAAACTATACGAAAGAGTGACCATGATAGCGGATAATGGGCGTAGTAAAAAGCGAATAAGTTGTAATGGTAATGCTAGGAGGTATAGTACTTTTTCTGCAAATAATCTGAAAAATATTTTGGGTAAAAACTCACCAAATATAAGCACGACAACGGTTGTAATTAAGGTAATGAGAAGTAAGAGAAGCAGAGGGTTATTGATTAAAGCAGGGAATAAGCCTTGTAATTTAGGAGTTAAAACAGCCGTCATTAATGAAGAAAAAATAACAAGTGTTATATTATTCCCTACGAGCATTGTGCTTAAGAAATCCTCAGGTTTTTCATAGAATTTTGCTAGTATCTTTCCTTGACGTCTTCCTTTTTTCTTTTTAAGCTCTAGTACGAGCTGATTGGCAGAGATAAAGGCTATCTCCAATCCTGAAAACATTGCGGAAAGCATCAGTGTAATTATGATATAGGTTATAACCATTCAGTTATTATAATAATATAAAGAGGATTTAATACTACAAATATAAATAAGATCAATTGAAGTTGCTGAAGTTTTTTATACTATTATAAATTATAAAAATGGAGTACTCTATACTGATTATTATAAACGTTTCATAATTTACAAATTATTGAGGGATGGTGAAGGTGAAAATGTATTATTTTGTAAATGATTATATCTCCACAAAATAAAAATTACTACATTTAGGGTCGTTTTTAAATTATTAAAATTATTCATAATGTTAGATATTCTCAAACACGCTCACTCTGGTCTAAGATGGGTGGTATTAGTACTTTTAATTATTACAGTTATACTTAGCCTATCAAAAATGTTATCTAAAGATGCTAGAATGACAGATTCGTTAAAACGCATTTTTACAATCAACCTTTCTGCTTTTCATTTACAATTGGTATTAGGTCTCATATTATACTTTATAAGTCCTAAGGTACAGTTTAATGAATTTACAATGAAAGATACATTAACTCGCTTTTTTACAGTAGAACACGCTGTTATGATGGTCATTGCTGCTGTTTTGATTACGGTTGGTAATGCTAGGATGAAACGTTTTTCTCATAATCAAAAAAAGTTTAGGACAGTATTTGTTTTCAATCTATTGGCTTTGATTATTGTATTATTAATGATTCCTTGGCCATTTAGAGGGCTAGGTGCTGGATGGTTTTAAGATATGGATATTATAGAATTTGTTAGCCAGCCTTGGCATTGGTCAATATCAGGTATCATGATAGTTATTGTTATGGTATTATTAATATTAAATGGTCAGCGTTTTGGTATATCTTCTTCATTTGACACATTCTGTACAATAAGTGGAGCTGGTAAAAAGATAAGTTATTTTAATACAAATTGGAAAGAAAAAGATTGGCTTATAGTGTTTATCCTAGGAAGCATTATAGGAGGATATATTGGTGGACAGTGGTTCACAAGTCCTTCGCCTGTTATTGTTTCTGATGCAACAATAGCGGATCTTGCAGTTTTGGGAATTCAAACTCCATCCGATTTTAATGAAGGTGCAGGGTTTGTTCCTAGGGAGTTATTTGGTTTTTCGAATTTGTCTGGGCGCCATTTACTTATACTTATTTTTGGTGGGTTTTCAATAGGTTTTGGTACTCGCTATGCGGGGGGGTGTACTTCTGGTCATGCAATTTCAGGATTATCTAATTTTCAGCTTCCCTCTTTGATAGCGGTTATAGGGTTTTTTATAGGGGGACTAATTACGACCTATTTTCTTTTACCTATGATTTTTTAATATGCGTTTGTTAAAATATTTATTAATAGGAATATTGTTTGGAATAGTTATGACAAAATCAGAAGCTATATCTTGGTTTAGGATTCAGGAAATGTTTCGATTTCAAAGTTTTCATATGTACGGTATTATTGGAACAGCCGTAATACTAGGCGCTATAGTACATATTTTTATTAAAAAAGGTCAGTTTCGAAATAGTGAAGGGAATCGTATTTTTTTTAAAGATCGTCCTAAAACCTATAAAGCAGCGTTAATTGGAGGGATATTTTTTGGCTTAGGTTGGGCAATTACAGGAGCTTGTCCTGGACCTTTATATGTGCTTTTGGGGCATGGTTATTGGACGATTTTGATTGTTATTGTTTCAGCATTATTAGGTGCGCTATTATATGGTGTTGTACATAAAAAACTTCCACATTAATCAACTTTTTTGAGATGGATATATTTGTCTTTTTATAGTTTTATCACTTAACCAATAGTGTTTTTTAAAAAAATAAAACTACGTTATTGGTTTACATGAAAAAAATAAATATATTGTCTTAAGAATTGGTCAATATTATTAGTAATAAAGAAGCTGTTTAAAAATAGAGTGCTCAATTAGTTATAAGCCATTGTATCTCAATATTTCAACTAATTCTTTTCACCGTAGCTAAGGCTACAAAAAAAGAATGGAGCTTCATCTTGATATACAAGCACTTATAACTAAACGAAACCTTCATTATTAAACAACTTCAAACTTTAACAAATCATCAGATATACGTTAAGGGAAAAAAATAGAGGAATACAAATTATGTATTCATCTGTTTTCCTTCAAGATTGAGCTTAGTAATAATTATTTAGTGGGTTAATTACGAACACAACATTTTAAAGAGGATGTTGTTGCTTAATTGTTGTATATACCATTGTCTAATATTATCTTAAATGTATGGAACCAAAATTAGAAATACTACATATTGATGATAATCGAGGTGACTTATTGTTAACAAAACAGGCATTTGAAAGGGCTAATGTAGATTGTAATATCTCTTTTGCAGTAGATGGAGAACAAGGATTAAATTATTTATATAGAAAAGGAAATTTTAGTAATGCTAAAAGACCTGATATTATTCTATTAGATTTGAATATGCCAATTTTAAATGGAAAAGAATTACTGAGGATAGTAAAAAATGATGATTCTTTGAAATCGATACCCATTATTATCCTTACAACTTCAACTTCTGATTTGGATGTGCAGTATTGTTATGAAAATCATGCTAATGCTTATGTCAAAAAAGCAGTAGATTTTAAAAATTTTTTCCAGTCTATCCGTAGTATTAGTGATTTTTGGTTTAAAACAATCCAGTATACTAAATCTTTTTAGTTTATAAATGATGTTCAAAAGTCTAGAAACTTTATAAGCGATTCTATGTAAACTACTATCTACTAGTACTTATAATCATTTATTTTACAACTTTTTTCGATTTATATCGTTCTATATAAACACAGCACTAGGTAAATATATCAATGTTTATCTTTCCTTCTTATTTGAGTACAGTACAAAACAATTTATACAGCTTTATTTTGAAAAGTAAGTAGTAAAGGTTTTTATTCATTAAATAAATACCTGAAAAGGAGATGAAATTTCATCCTGTTCTTATGGATGGAACTGAAGGTATTTATAAAATTAAGAATTAAAAAATGAACTATAAACATAAAACTAAATACAAAGAAAAGGAAGAAGAGACATTAGATGAGTTATTGTCCAATAGTCCTGATATTATTAAAAAAATTGAGTGTCCTTACTGTAGTAGTTCAATACCTGCTCATAACTTGAACATAAATGAAAAAATAGCTAAATGTGGAGAATGTGATAGTCTATTTTCTATTGATAAAGAGATTGATGAACTGAAATCTTCTAATTTCGTAGCTGAACATGAAATAATTCGACCCGAAGGTATAGATATATTTCATTATAAAGAAGAAATAGATATTTCTGTAAATCAACCATTAAATGTTGGCTTGCAATTAATCACTGCATTCGTATTTGTTATAGCCTTTACATATTCATTGCTACTATTGGTTTTGAGTTCGAAGATAGTATTATCTACTATTTTATTAATGACGACTATTATTCCGTGGTTATTTTGTTTTTTCTTCTTTTATAAATTATCCAATAGATCTAAACATAGAATCAATATTAGTATTAATGATCGGTATATGACTGTTCAGTGGAGACCGAAAAATTTTACTAAAGATCAATACTTTGATATTGAAGATATCGAACAGTTATATGTTAGTAAAGATAGAGGATATTATTGTTTAAATATGATTATCAATGGTTTAGAGGGACAGAAGTATATTAAGTTAATTCAATATATGAAAAGTTTACCACATGCAAAATATTTAGAACAAGAGATTGAAAAAAATATTGGTATTATTGATAAAAAACCTCCAAATGATGCGATTTAAATAGAGAAGCTGTTAAAAAATAGAATGCTTGCTTATAACTAAAATAAACCTTTATTATTAAATAACTTCAGAAGGTGTAATTCAAAAGACTACATTGAAAGATATATCGTAAATTAGTCCTCTTAAGTTTTTATTTTCTTTAAAAGGCAGATAGTAACCTAATTTATTATCTAATAAGATGTTTTTGGTTTTAAATATTTCTATTCCCAATGAAGGCGTAGCATACCATGATGTAATTTTTCGAGTATCACTTGAAAGGTAAAAAACACCGATTTTGAAACCCGAATATAAATTTAAAAATCGTCTTGCACCTCGTCCTAAATGAGTAGAATAAAAATCTTGTCCTATACCAAAAGTATACATTTCACTAAAAGTTGTTGTTACACTTTCCCCGTTAGCACGATATAATCCTAACTCTATATAGGTTTTTCTGCGATTGAGTAAATATTTTAAACTATATCCATTCATATTTTCAGGAAATAGACTATCCACAGGATTTTCAATATTTAAAAAAGAATATTGTAGTCCAGGCATATTTACAAAAGAAAAATCAGGTTCATAGGACATCATATTTTCTTCCTTAAGCGTCAATTCTACTTCAAAACGTTTATTATTTTGTCGATAATCATCTTTTAGACGGAGTAGGGAGCGGAGTTCATCTTTTCGCATTTCTAGCTTTTCCCAATACCTTACATGGTTTTCGGATTGTACATTAACTTTAGATAAAATGTCTTCATACTTAATAACTTCTTTTTGAAGTCGTTCTATTTTTTTGTCTATAGTATTTAATTTATCATTGTAATTGATTGATTCTATTTTGATAGACTCAACATAACCCCAGTTCTCCAATTGTTTTTCGAATGAATAATACCTTTTTTCAGACAATTCAAATCGTGTTGTTAACTTGGATTTTTCACGGTAGAAAAAATCAGGAACAGTGCGTTCTTCATTAAACAATTGTTGGAGTTGCAGCTCTATTTTTTCCATATCGGTTACCCTAATAGCTGCAATAAGACTAACTGTTCTCAAAGAATCTATTTGGGCTACTAATTGTATCGTAGAAGCTACTATTATAATTAATGCTATAATCTTTTTCATTTTGTATAGTTTACAAATACAAAAATAAGAGAAGTATAGAGATATTTATTTTTTCATTTATTTTATATAAATTTAGTATTATACAAAGTGATTCAAAAATTCTGTAGGCGAGCTCTACAGAAAAGAAATACTCAATTAACAATAACCAATGAAAAAATTATCATTTATTATAGTATTATTTTTTAGTTGTAATAGTTCGTCTGAACTATACGATTATGGAAAACACTACCAACAACATCGGGATTATGTTAGTCTACAAAAGGCAGTAGATGGGATACAACTTGGAGTAGATAAAAGTGTCTTACCTAAAATCTTAGGAGTGCCAATTGATATGGGATTTGATTATAGATACTTGTTGGATTCGGTTGGCCCTACAGGATGTGTGATAGGAGCGGTATTTCATATTAATGAAAATGAAAAAATTGATAGAAAATGGATTGGAGAAATTTGTGAATAAGAATTTTAAAAAATGAATAATAAACATAAAACAAAACAGAGCGTAAAGGAAAAAGAGGCATTTGACGAATTGTTATCCAACAGCACCAAGGAATTTAAGAAAATTGAGTGTCCTTCTTGTAGCAATACTATCCCTGCTAAGGATATGAATATTAATGATAAGATAGCCAAATGTAATGAATGCGATAGTGTATTTTCTTTTCAAGAAGAGATAACAGCATTGGTTGCCTTACCTCCAGCTAAGCAAGAAGTTATTCGACCTGAGGGCATTGATATTTTTCATTATAATGATGAATTGGATATTACAATGACGCAACCTCAAAATGTCGTAGAGGTACTTCTAGCCATTTTTTTTCCTATTTTCGCTTTCCTATTTTCGGCTATATTCTACAAAGAAAGTGGAAATATGCTTTTTGCAGTTCTTCCATGGACAATCTGTCTTTTACTATTCTATCGACTCTTCAATGCATCAAAGCATAAAGTTTATTTTAGTATTGATGATCAATATATGACTATCAAATGGCGCCCTAAAAAGTTTAATAAAGATCAACAATTTAATATCGAAGATATTGATCAAATTTATGTTCGATCTACACCAACGCATCATTCTGTGTATATGATTGTCAATGGTTTAGAGGGACAAAAACACCTCAAATTGATTCCTAATATGCAAAGTTTATCAAAAGCTCGATATTTGGAACAAGAAATTGAACGACAGATAGGCATTGTAGATAGGAGAATTCCAGAGGAAGCCTTATAGAAAAAAGGCTGTCTCAAATTAATGAGACAGCCCTAAAGTTCAATACAGTTATCAATAAATCTATATCTTAATCTAATTTAATTATTTTAAATGTTTGTGATTTCCATCCTTCATTTTTCATTTGAATGAAATAAATACCTGATTTTTGATCAGTCATATTAATATCAAAAAGATTATTTCCTTGGTTAAGTTGAATATTAGAGCTAGTGATAGTTCTTCCCATCATATCGCTAATGATTAATTCAACATCTTGGGCATTTTCCATATAGAATTTGACTTTTACTTCTCCAGTAGTTGGATTAGGGAAAATACTAGTAATTCCTCTTTCTTCTTTATAACAATTACTATTGACACTCACAATGTCTGAATAAGCAAAAGTACCATCATAGTCTACTTGTTTTAATCGATAATGATTGAGATTTTGCCTTACATTTTCATGTTCAAAAGTATAGTTTTGTACTACAGAAGTTGTACCATGACCTTTGACAATTCCAATTGAATTGAATGTCCTACCATCAAAGCTATGTTCTACCATAAAATAATCATTTTGCTCTTCACTAGCTGTTTCCCATTCTAGAGCAGCACTACATTGTTTAGCACGACCTTCAAAGTAAGTCATTTCAACTGGAGTAGTGGGCGTTACGATTATCTCTTGTGTATATGTTTCAGTATTACCACAAACATCGGTGCATTCCCAAGTACGTGTTATGGTATAAATTTGATCACAAGCACTCGTCGAACCACAATAACCATAAAGTCGAATTTCGTCTACTTCCCATACTGCGGAATCATCAGAGATGGTTGCATCATATCCTAAAATTTCAAAAGAGAAGACATCTCCACCAGAAAAAATAAAGTCTGCATCGTTATTGAAGTAATGAACTTCTGTACTCCAACCTGGAGAAGTAGGATTTCCAATTGATTTGTATATTTCAACACCATTTTTCAATACACGCACACCATAATACTGAGGATAATTGTGTAATCCACTATTAAAATTTAAAAATTGTTGTTCGTCAAATTGAAGCATTGTTAGTTTACCAGAATCAGATGGACCAGCAGTAAAAGAAAAGTCTAGGGCTTCATCAGAATTATCTACCCATGCTGCTTCAAAGTTATTAAAACAAATAGCATCATGATATCCAAATCGATCATTACATGAATTACCAACGGATACTCTTGTAACATTGGAAGCGGTAGCACTTAAACATCCATTTTGATTTACAGCTACTCCTAAACCACCATTGTTAAAAATACTTAATGCACAATCATCAATTGTCCAGTGTGCTAAAATATCTGGTGTACCAACACCTATCTCTGTTGATGTTTCTACGAACGACATTGTGTCAATGAAACAATCTTCGGTAATACTAAATTCAGGAGGACTAGGTATTGCACTACAAGCTGTACTTGTATTACTTGGTTCATTATCAATTACAGGAGGGGTACTATCACCTACTGTAATATAAATCCATGTTGTGTCACAACAAGCAGGATTACTTTGACCTTCATATCCTCCATTACAAACCCGATATTGAATAGAGTCAAGACCACAATAATTATAATCAGGCTCATATTCAAATTGAAGAGTAAAACTATTTAAACTTGCAGAACCATGTTCTCCATTTGTCACAACTCGTACTCTAATATCATCATATCCAGAGTCATTTGTACCATAATCGCCAGTAACAGTAGTATTAGGACAAGTACTAGCATTATCAGGTTGTAGAGAAGGAGCAGAGGTACATTGTGCTATTAGGTTTGAAGAAAAACATAAAATCAATAATCCTAATGTTAGTTTGAAAATTGTTTTTGTAAAATTTTTTTGCATAATAATTTGATTGATAGATAAATAAAGACAATAAGGTATTGTCTCAGTAGGGAGTATTTCTACTGAGGTAGACAACAAAATGACTGTATTGACATACTACATTTTGTTAGTCAAGTTATAGATAATAATAAATGATGAGGGGTAGAATAGAGGGGGACATCTACTTTAGTTCAATAACTATGCCAATACATTAAAAATGGTACAAAAAATTGATTTTGTGACATGGTTTATTTGTAATTTAAAAAAACAATGCTATAGTGGTAGCTATAAATTATCAATGGATTTTTTACTTGAGAGAGGTCTATTAAATATATAAGTTTAGTATTAATAATATTAAGAAATTTATTAACAATCATTATTTTTTTATTTTAAAAAATACTATACAATTTTTTTTGCTGAATTATAAATAATAAGCTTACTTTACAAGTAGGATTATATTAATTTGTAACAATTTTAATATTGAAAAATGAAATTTTATTAATGAAAATTTCTTTATTACGAATATATATATTAACCATTTCGCTGTGTGTTTTTCCAAAAATCACACAAGCTACGCATATAGTAGGAGGAGAGTTAAATTATCGTTGTTTGGGAGGTGATAACTATGAAATTTCACTTGTTGTTTTTAGAGATTGTTTTAATGGTAGTCCTAGAGCTTATTTTGATGATCCTGCTTCTGTTGGTATTTTTGATGTAAATAATGCTCTAATTACTGAGGTTAATAATGGTCAACTTCGAATAGATTTAATGGAAGATGATACTCTTGCTCCAGTTCTATTTGATGAATGTCTAGTTGTTCCTCCAGATGTATGTGTTCATACAACTAATTATAGAGATACTGTTCGACTTCCACTACGACCTGGCGGATACCAATTGGCCTATCAGCGTTGTTGTAGGAATGTTACAATATTGAATATTGTTGATCCACTTTCTACAGGGGCTACTTTTTATAACTATATTTCAGAAGAAGCACTTTCTGAATGCAACTCTAGTGCTGTATTTAAGGAATGGCCTCCCTTTTATATTTGTGTTAACGAACCAATTATTTTTGACCACTCTGCGATTGATCCAGATGGAGATTCATTAGTTTATAGCCTATGTACGCCCTTTACTGGAGCAGATAGAGATATACCAAGACCTCAACCTCCGAATAATCCACCTTATGCATTATTGGAATGGAGGACACCCTACACACTTGATGATGTACTTGGAGGTACTCCATTAAAGATCGATTCTAGAACAGGATTATTAACAGGAACACCGAATACAATTGGACAGTTTGTTGTGGGGGTTTGTGTAGAAGAATATCGAAATGGAATATTGATATCCACATCACAGCGAGATTTTCAATATAATATTGGAGTGTGTGGTACGACAACAGCCGCTTTTTTCAATCCAGATGTATTTTGTGACTTCCCAACAGTAAATTTTCAAAATAAAAGTTTGAATGCTACTGATTTCCTTTGGACATTTATGGATAATGGACAAGTCTTAGGAACATCTACGAACGAACATCCAGAGTTTACCTTCCCAGATATAGGCAATTATCAAGTAAAATTGCTTTCGAGCAAGACAAATACTTGTAAAGATTCAATAATAGAAGAAATTCGAATTTTGCCTAATTCTTTATTTGTAGAATATGATCTAATTCCAGAAGGTTGTATCGACCAACAAGATATTAGAATTCAAAATAATTCCTATGATACTTTAAGCACAATAATAAGCTATGAGTGGTTGGTATCAGATGGACAAAGCTCTGAACTGGAAGAACCTACATTTACATTTACGGAACAAGGGGTATACAGTATAACTTTGACATTAGTGGCAGAAAATGGTTGCGAAAAATCTTTACGTAGAGTTTTTGGTATTAATCTCTATGAAGTCGATATTCCAGATGTTGTTGCTTTTTGTCAAGAAGAACCAGTCGTATTGAATCCTGGAGGACCAACAGATTTACTCTATCAGTGGTTTCCTAGTGCTGGTTTGAGTAATGACACCGTAGCTTCTCCTGTAGCATATCCTCCAAATGATAGAATATATCATGTTGTGATAGAAACGAGTGACGGTCTCTGTACTTTTGAAAAAGATGTAAGGGTTTTTACTCCCGAAGTTGTAGATATAGAATTACCTGAAGATATTATTACTTGTGATAGTGAAATTGAAATTATGGCAACAAGCGAATTGGCGACTAATATAGAATGGTCTACGAATCCTTTTTTTTCAAATATATTTGATACAGGAAATACAATTCAATTTTCATTATTTGGTTCAGCAGATGTTTATGCAAGGGCAACAGATGAATATGGATGCCAAGCAATTGATACCATAAATATAATAGAACAAGGAACGAACATAGGTTTAACTTCTGATGTTTGGCGGTGTATCGGTCAACGTTTTGAAATTGAAGCGAGTAATTTTGATCCTAATGATACATTAATCTATTCATGGTCACCTGAAACTGAAATAGTATCCTCTACAAATACCTCTATTATAGAAGTCGCTCCTTCTGAAAATGGACAATGGTTTTATCTTACTACTACGAATCAGTTTGGATGTGAAAATATAGATTCAATATATGTATCACTTTCTAATCCATATTTGCCAAATTTAGATATCGTAGCTTTACCGAATGATAGTATTTACAATGGAGAAGAAGTACAATTGATTGCCACCAATAATGATACATATTTTTATGAATGGGAATCTAATAACACCCTTAATAATACTTCCATTTATAACCCTACAGCTCTACCATCTATAACAACAACATATTATTTAGATATAGAAGATGCCAATGGTTGTGTTAATCGTGATTCTATTACTATATATGTTAGAGAAGTGATTTGTGAAATACCATCTATATTTATTCCAAATGCTTTTACACCTAATAATGATGGTGCAAATGATTTATTCTACGTTAGGGGAAATACAATCGAAACTCTTCAATTGATTATTTATAATAGATGGGGACAAAAAGTTTTTGAAACAACAGATCAAGGACTAGGCTGGGATGGTACATTAAATGGTACAACCCTTGCTCCCGATGTTTTTGCTTATTATTTAAAAGTAGAATGTATAGGTGGGACTACATTTATAAAAAAAGGGAATGTAACTTTAATACGATAATATTAGGAAAATGTATATTTATTTTTATATAAAAAAAATACTGATCACCACAATATTACTCTTCAATACCTTGCAGGTAATAGCTCAGGATTTGCATTTTTCACAATATTATAATGCACCCATTTATGTAAATCCAGCGTCAGTTGGTGTATTTAATGGTGATTACAGATTTGTAGCAAATTATCGAAGTCAATGGAATAGTGTCCCTGTTCCTTATACCACATTTTCGGGAAGTATAGATACAAAATTGCTTGGACAAAAACTTAAGAATGATGTTTTAGGGCTAGGGTTTATTTTAAACTATGATAAAGCAGGAGATGCGGAGTTAAGTTTATTTCAAATAGGTTTATCTCTAGCATATACAAAGCAATTGAATCAATATCATTTTTTTACAGTAGGATTTAACTATACGGCATCTCAACGTTCTTTTGATTTTTCAAACCTTACATTTGATAGTCAATACAACGGAGATATTTTTGATGAATCCTTATCTACTAGAGAAAATTTTGATCAAACAAGTTACTTTTATTCCGATTTTTCTGCGGGGATTAATTATCACTTTACACAAAAGGAAAAAAAAGGTGGAGGATATTCGTATGGTGATGTTGGGATAGGAATATTTCATTTGAATCATCCTAGACAAAACTTCTTAGAAGATAATATAAAATTGCCTCTTAAGTTGATGCTCTCAACAAATATATTTATCAATATTAATCCTCAATTTGATATTGTAGTTAGAGGCATTGGAATGCTACAAAATGAATATCAAGAAGGGTTAATAGGCTTGGGATCTAAGTTACATTTTAGTAGACAGCGTTCAAATGAAAGAGCCTTAGGGATATATGCATATTATCGTGTAAATGATGCATTAATTCCAAGTATTGAAATTGATTATAAGGCATGGCGTTTGGGATTAAGCTATGATATTAATATTTCAAATTTTAATGTGGCAACAAATAATAGAGGAGGACTTGAAGCGTCTTTGAATTATGTTATTACCACCGTTAAACCATTAGAAGAACAGAAGAATTGCCCTATTTTTTAAGGAATATATACAATGGTATTGAAAAAGATAATTAAATACTTGTTTGTTGTGCTCTGTTTTGTTCCAACAATATTGTTTGGTCAAACCTATAAGGCATATGTTCGAGCTGGAGATAAAGCAATGGAAGAAAAGGATTATTTTGCAGCACTAACATATTTTGATGCAGCACTTAAGGTAAAAGATACAGAATTAGGAACATGGTATAAAAAAGGTGAAGCAGCAAGACAAATTTATGCTTATGAAATTGCCGAAGAAAGTTATGAGAAAATCAAAAGAAAAGGACAAAGTCAACATTTTCAATTATTAGAATTGCGATTGGCTCAAGTAAAGCAAGGATTAGGTAAATATAAAGATGCATCAAAGAGCTTAACATCTTTCATTAAACGAAATAAACAGCATCCCGAAACAACCCTAGCAGGACGATTGCTTCAGTCTTGTAAATGGGCATTACAACAAACGCAAGAATCAACGGTATTGGTTACACATTTAGATAAGAATATTAATTCTAAATATTCGGAGTTTGCACCGTATAAATTGAATGGAAAACTATATTATAGTGCTTTAAAATATACCAAAGCAGATACTGGACAAAAGTATGCTAAAATCCTAATCGCTGAAAAAGAAAATAGAGGTATACCAATACAAAAGGGATTGAATCAAGAAGGAAAACATACTGCAAACCTCACGTTTAATAAGGATGGAAAAAAAGCCTATTTTTCGATCTGTGAGAATATCAATGCTTATGATATTCGTTGTGCGATATACACCAGTAGTTGGGATAATGACAAATGGTCTTCACCTCAAAAATTGCCTCCTCCTATCAATATAGAAGGATATACTACTACCCATCCTGATTGGGTTGAAATTGATGGAATTCAATATTTATTTTTTGTTTCTGATAGACCTGATGGTAAAGGAAAAATGGATATTTGGAAAGCCAATGTCACCCAAAAAAAGGAAGATATTCATGTTGAAAATGTAGGGGAGTTGAACAGTATTGGAAATGAAATAGCTCCTTATTATGATGTACAATCTGGTGTGATTTATTTTAGTTCTGATTGGTATCAAGGATTTGGAGGGTTTGATTTATTTCAATTTAAAAATCAAAAAATAGAAAATTTAGGACTTGGGTATAATTCTTCTTACAATGATGTATATCTTCATAAGGAAGATGATGAAAATTACTTTTTTTCCTCAAATCGACCTGATTCTAGAAAATTAGATAAAATATTAGGTGCTTGTTGCTATGATATTTATTCTTTAAAAGAGACGAAACTTAAAGTTAAGGAAGAAAAAGCAGATACGAGTCTGGTTGTGGATTCTAATAAAACAAATAAGGATAGTATTGATGTAACGTATGTAACTACTGAAGAGGTTAGAAACGATATTGATAAAAAGATTGAAAAGGAAAAAAATACAACGAAACAAGTTCCAATAGTTTCTAATAAAAGTATTATAAAAGAGGATGAGCATAGCACATCTATTAATTTTCCAAATCCAGTCATTAAAACTACTAAATCACCTAGATTCTATGAAAATAGTATGGAAAATTTAGTGGCTACAGTCTATTTTGATAACGATTATCCTAATCCCAAAACGGTATCAGATTATACAGATGATTCTTATGAAAAATTGTTTCAAGAATACTATAAAAAACGTAAAATTTTTGAAAACAAGTTGACACAGAATCGAAAAGACAGAAATTCACATCAAATCCGTGAAGATGTAGCATTTTTTTTTGAAAATGATGTAAAAAATGGCTTTGAAAAGTTGGAGGAACTGTGGAAAATAGTAACTTTATCCCTCGATGATGAATACACCATTGAAATCATTTTAAAGGGATTTACTAGTCCTAGAGCAGCAATAAATTACAACTATCATTTGTCTAAAAGACGAATACAATCAATTGAAAACTATTTTTTTAAAAAACGAAGTGTTATAAATCATTTTAAAAAAGGAAAAATTAAAATCATTTATAAACCTTATGGTGAATCCACCGCCCCTAAAACAGTCTCTGATAAAATAGACGATAGGTTAAATTCTGTCTATAGTATTGAGGCATCAAAAGAAAGAAGAGTCGAAGTTAGTTTTAAAGTAATAAAGTGAAAAATTTAATATTTTATCTACTTTTAAACTAAGTAAGTAAGTTGACATAATAGATTTATTAAGTAAACCTACTTTTACCTATCAATTTTAGATGAAACTTCCCAAAAATAAAACCAGTCTAAATTTGATGAAACACTCAATTATTAACCCAATCTTTAATATCAATAATCACGCTATTGATGCTGCTTGTACGCTAGCCCCATTTCTAAACAATATGAACAAGTAGGTCTTACCCTTTTATGGGAAGTCGTACAGGTAGGTATTTGCATATAGTAATATCTATTCTTTATTTTATTATCTCAATTGTATTTGTTCAATAATTTATTTATTGAACGAAATAAAAAAATGAAAAACAAAATGATAAGGTTATCTTTCCTTACCTTTTTATTATTATGTTGTCATATCGCTTCCGCTCAACTCGTTGTTGATTTTACAGCTTCACAGCAAGAAGGTTGTGGTTCTTTTCAGGTAACTTTTACAAATATAAGTACCCTTGATGGAAGCAATATTGATTTAAGTGATTATTCTTGTACTTGGAATTTTGGGGCAACATCTTGTTCGCCTTCGTTGATTTTTAATGATATTGGAACACATACTGTTTGTCTTACTATAACAGATAGTCAAGGCAATTCAACAGAAACTTGTAAAGAAGATTATATCACTGTATACTCTAATCCAGATATTGATTTTGAAGCCAATAGTTTGGGAAGTTGTGCGCCGTTAAATGTGGAACTGTGTGATATATCTACTTCACCCAATGGGAATATTGTAGAACGATTGTGGAATGTGAATGGTATCACAAATACAGACAGTTGTTTTCAGATTTCTTTAAACGAAGTGGGGCTTTACTCTCCTTTCCTACAAATTAAAGACGATAAAAATTGTATTGCTACACTAAGAATTGATGATTATCTTGAGGTTTATTCTACACCTAGTGTTGATTTTGGGGTGAGCGATTCTTTTAGTTGCCAACCACCGTTTAATGTAATATTTACGAATGAGACGACAAATGCTGATGCAGGGACTACTTATGAATGGTATTTTCAAGGTGCAGGTAATATTGTCTTTTATGGTGGAGCTAATCCACCAGAAATTACTTATGTTCGTGAAGGAAAGTTTGATGTGACTCTTATTGCGATTAATAATCAAACAGGCTGTGCTGATACACTTCAAAGAGATGGCCTTATAGCGATAGGGGATTTTGTTCGGTTTGATGCTGATAAATGGGAGGTATGTCTAGGCGATTCCATACAGTTTACTGATCTTTCCAGTGGAAGCCCAAGTAGTTGGAATTGGGATTTTGGCAATGGTACCATTTCCACAGCACAAAATCCTCTAATTACATATTCAGATTTAGGTTCGTATACCGTATCATTAACGGTAGAAAGTGAAGGCTGTACAAACTCTTATACCTCACCAATACAAGTAAATGTAATCCCTCAACTAACAGGAAGTCTAAATATTGATAACCAAAGAGGATGTACATTACCGCATCGTTTTGATTTTCAAGCAACTTCTAATGACAATATATCGGAGTGGGAATGGATGCTTGATGTTAATGGAAATAGTCAATCAGGGTCAAGTTCAATGGCTAATAATATAGAAATTAATGAATTTGGAAAGCATCTATTGACCGTTACGGCGAGAAATGCCATTGGCTGCGAATTGGTACTGACTGATACCATTTATGTGGAAGCTCTTGAAGCCTTATTGGATGATAATCTTATACAAGGCTGTGTACCCCTTTCGGCTACTCTAGAAGATGCATCCTACTCGGTTGTACCTATTCAAAATTGGGAATGGACAGTCAATGGTCAAACTTACAACGAACCAAGACCGACAATTGTGTTTCAAAATGAGGCAGATACAGGTGTTTATGATGTAAAATTAGTAGTTGAAAATCAATTGGGCTGTATTGATTCTATTGAATTTGTTGGTAAAATTGAAGTAGGTATTCCCCCAGAAATTGAATTTCAAGGCGACCCTAGAGAAGCTTGTATTGAAGATCTTATCGATTTTATTGATATGTCCTCAACGTATAGCGATGCATGGTTTTGGGATTTTGGAGACGGAGGAACGTCTACAGAACAGTTTCCTCGATATAAGTATCAAGATACTGGTTTTTTTACAGTATGCCTAACATCTTTTCATAATGGATGCCAAAACTTTCTTTGTAAAGAAGACTATATTTATATACAAGAACCTAAAGCGAGATATAAACTAGAAAGAAATTGTGATAATACGTATGAGATTGATATTGCGGATAATTCGATAGGAGCAGATACGGTCGTGTATCAATTTTGCAGACTAGAAGTTATTATTGATAGTACGGATATCAATGATATTAAAATTGATACAACTGAACAGTTAATAGAAACGATACCAGATACAAGAAATTTGACTTACACCTTTCAGGATACGGGCTTATATAGGGTGAAACAATGGGTGAAAAGTTTTGAAACTTTGTGTGAAGATAATACTCGAAAAAATTTATACATCACCGATCCTGAGGCAAATTTTGATTTTGATACCTTATTCGGCTGTGTACCGTTGACTTTAATTCCGAATGATTTATCCTTGTTCGCTGTAGAGTGGAAATGGTTTGCTACCGATACGTCTATATTTTCTAATAGCTCTATTCAATCTCCCGTAATGACTTTTGACACTTCAGGAATATATACTGGGATTGGTTTAACAATTACAGATGTCAATGGCTGTGGAGATACTTATATCTTTCCTGATCCAATTCGAGTGAATGAAGTCTTCCCAGAGTATACTTATGCACCAGTGACAGGATGTACACCATTACCTGTAACGTTTACGGATCAATCAACCAATCTATTTGGAACAAATGTTGCTTGGTTTTGGGATTTTGGAGATGATAGTACTTCCGTTGAACAAAGTCCTATACATATTTTTACGATCTCGGATTCTATCGATGTAGAATTGACGGTAACAGATGAGTTTGGATGTGAAGCTTCTATTCTTAAGGAGGATATTATTACACCAACTTTCCCTTTTGTAGATTTCGAATACGATACAGTTGCTTGTACACTACAATCTATGAGGTTTAGAAATAGAACAACAGCCATAGGCGCATCATATCAGTGGTATTTTGGTGATGGTGCTATGTCAACAGAGCGAAACCCTAGACATTCTTATGATGAAGAGGGCTTTTATTCTGTGTGTTTATTAGCAACAGATATTAATGGATGTGTAGATAGTACTTGTCATACCATTAGAATTGCGAATCCTATAGCTGATTTTGAATATGCTCCAGAATATGCGGCTTGCCCTCCATTAGTAGAAACATTTACAAACTTATCTATAAATACAAATCCAGATGAAAACCTTTGGTTTTTTGGAGATGGAAATACCTCTGATCTAGAAAATCCAGTTCATGTCTATTCTGAACCAGGAATCTATTCAGTTACTTTAATCGCAACAGGTTATTCAGGATGTAAAGATACCCTTCAATTAGATAGTATTATTCGGATTGATGGACCTGTAGGAGATTTTAGATTTGCACTCAATCAAGGGTGTGTACCTTTTGCAGATACGTTTTATACAGAATCCTTACTTCCCGCTTATCATTATTTAGCATATAATAATGAAACAATAGACTCTAGTACTGCCTTAGTAACCAAGGATACGTTTATTTTTATTTATACGAAACTTCAAGATGTACTTCCAAAATTAATTTTGGAAGATGCAGGAGGTTGTAAACGTACTTTGACGAGGGATTCTATCTTTGCAGAAGACATTACAATCGATTTTATTAATGACAAAAATATTATTTGTCAGGGTGGACAAATTGAATTTACGAATTTTTCTAGTTCTACGATACCTATTGATTCGGTAAGATGGGAATTTCCTGGCGGCACACCTACTACAAGTACAGAAAGAGATCCTATTGTATTTTATAATGCCAATGGAGAATATGACGTAACACTAACCGTTTATAATGCGCTTTGTAGTAAAACTGAGATAAAACAAAATTTAATTCGAGTAGATGCACAACCGCAAGCAGCATATTCATTACAACCTGACTCAGGCTGTAGTCCTTTGTTGGTTTCCTTTATTGATGAATCTATGATTGAATATGGCAATGTTACAGGATGGAAGTGGGATTTTGGGAATGACAGCACTGCGACGGTTAGCAATCCAATTATTCAATACACAGAAGGAACATACGAGACGAGTTTAATCGTAGCTTCACCAAATTTTGCTTGCTTTGATACCACTTATAGAACATTGGTCGTAGATCCAACTCCAGAGGCTATTCCTGGTCCCGATAAAACAATATGCATAAATGAAGAAGTAGCACTTGATGTTGAAATTGTAAGCCTTCAAGGTGATTTGACTTATGAATGGACACCAGATACGGGCTTAAGCTGTTCGGATTGTTTGATACCTATAGCTTCCCCTACATCAACGACTACCTACCAGCTAAGAGTCACCAACGAATTCGATTGTTTTGATCTAGCAACTATCACAGTCAATGTTATTCCGCATCCCGTTCCTGAGATTATGTTATTAGACACAACAGCAGTTTGCGCTAGCGGATCTGTACAGTTGGAGGCTTTAGTGACCAATACTTCGGTTGAATCGTATCATTGGCAGGATACCAGTACGATCGAAACGATTACCTGCAAAAATTGCCCCAATCCCTTTGTCTCACCTGATGTTACAACTTCCTACTTTTTGGAAGTTATTGGAGCAGGAGGTTGTCCAGCACTAGATACCATTACGATATTGGTGACGAATGAGTTTGGTGATTTTGTAGGACCTAATAAAGCCATTTGCTTAGGAAGTGAAACGGAAATTCGAGCACCCGAAGGATTAGGAAGTAATCCTCGTTGGATACCTAGTACAGGATTAAATTGTGAATATTGCCCAGTCGCTATTGCTAGTCCTCAACAAACTACAACATATACCTTAGAATTGGATTTAAATGGATGTAAGATAAGGGATACCATACTTATAACTGTCTTAAGACAAGAGGATATAGATGCAGGAGAACACGGTGGTGTCTGTCTTGGGCAGTCTACACAGTTAGAAGGGCGAGGGATAGGAGACATTACGTGGTCACCAGCTACCTTTTTGAGCGATGTAAAAGTTTTGAATCCTATTGTTACAAATCCTACAGAAACGATGAGTTATACGATGACCATTCAATTTGATGAATGTATCCTAGAAGATAATGTTGAAGTGGTGGTACGGACAAGTGCCGAGGTAGAAGCCTCTGCTGAACCTGTTTGCTTAGGGAACGATGTACAAATCAATACGGTAGGAGTAGCCGAACGTTATGAATGGACTCCCATTACAGGTTTATCTGATCCAACTGCTCCTAATCCTGTAGCTACGATTACTGAAACCACTTTATATACCGTTACGGCTCATTTAAATAATTGTACCTCATCAACTGCTGAAGTTGAAGCAATTGTAAATTATCCACCTGAACTAAAAATGTATCCTGTTAAACCTTATTTTAGTGGGCAACAAGTCCAGTTAGAAGTTGAGGCCTTAACAGGCTCTGGAAATTATCAATACGATTGGATGCCTTCAGATGATTTGAGCTGTAATGATTGTCCGAATCCTACAGTCGTTCCTGATACGAATTCACTTTATTTTGTGCATGTACTTGATTTAGATACTGGTTGTGAAGCAGATGCAGAAGTCCGTTTGGAGGGACGTCAAGCTTGTTCAAACGATTTTATTAAAATACCCAATGGATTCTCTCCAAATGGGGACGGAGAAAACGATGTCTTATTCGTACGAGGGGCAGGGTTTTCTGAGATAGAAGTATTCCGTGTGTTCAATCGTTGGGGAGAATTAGTATTTGAAACAAAAGACATTAATACTGGTTGGGATGGGATGCATCAAGGCGAAATAGTTAACCCAGGTGTTTATGTATATTATATTGAAGCCCCCTGTTTATTAGATGGCAGTAAATTATTAAAAAAAGGGAACGTTACTGTCTTGCGATAAATCAATGCCTATTAGCTAAAACCAAAATTTTATGATTTAAAAAGTATTCAAAGAAGTTGTTCAAAAATAGCTTACGGGCTTCTAAAAAAGCCTTTTGCCTCCATTTTTACTTTTTTTTCGCTCCGTAGCTCGGCTATGCAGCTCTAAAAAAGTGCAATGGAAACAAAAATTCAATTTTAATAAGTTCAGCAGCTATTCTTGAACAACTTCAAAATAATCCAAAGTATATAATGAAAAATAATATTCTTTTGTTCGTTTTTATTTTATTGGGAATGACTACTAAAAGTTATGCTCAAGATTTGCATTTTTCACAATTTTATAATGCTCCCTTACAATTAAATCCAGCAATGACAGGATTGATGGAAGGAGATATAAGGATAATGGGGAATTATAGAAGTCAATGGGGAAGTGTTACTGTACCATTCACTACTTTTGCCGTTGCAGGAGATGCTTCTTTATTGAAAGGTTTTGCTACGAATGATTTTGTAGGAGCAGGGATATTATTAATGAATGACCAAGCAGGAGATGCAGAGTTTCGGATTACACAAGCGCAATTGTCCATTGCTTATTTTAAGGTTTTGAATGATGCTGCTAATCATTATATCGGACTAGGGTTTCAGCTAGGGGGGGTACAACATAGTATCACAGAAGAAAACCTCTTTTTTGACAATCAATTCAATGGAGACATATTCGATACCTCTATTCCAACAGGTGAGAATTTTGGTCGAAATAACTTCTTTTATACCGATTTATCCGCAGGGTTTATTTGGTATTTAGCACCCAATAAATACAATGATGTATTTTTTGGTTTATCTATGGCTCATGTCAACCAACCAGATGTAACTTTTTACGAAAGTGATTTAAAAGAAAATTTATATACTCGGTATACAATCCATGGTGGTGCTATGGTTCGCCTAAATGGCATATTCTCTTTGCTTCCTAGAGTTATTTTATTGAATCAAGGTCCTCATCGAGAAGCTAATGTTGGTGTATTGGCAAAATTATATCTTGATGCTAATAATACCTTTGGAGGAGAAACACATCTTTATATCGGGGGAACATATCGTATTGGTGATGCTGTTGTACCAACCATTCGTTTGGATTATAGTAACCTATCTGCTACGATTAGCTATGATTTGAATGTTTCAAAGCTCTCAACTGTATCATTAGGACGAGGAGGTATGGAATTAGCAGTATCCTATGTTTTTGATCTTTTTGATATTGAATTAAGGAAAGATCAGAAAGTGGGCTGTCCAAAATTTTGATTTTATTTTTTCAAATAAATAGATTAGAAATATTAAATTTTTTTTAAAAGTTAAGGTCTATTGTTGAGGATAACACGATTATTTTATACCTTGAAGCCAGAATTGAGATAAATAGCAAACTAACCCTCCTACTATATTGTCATTATATTAGTAAGACGATTTAATTTAAACATATTATTCAAATAACAAGCGTTGTTTGATTGGTCATAAAAGAATAAATAAAATGAGTAACGATAAACCGCTAGTCAATCGGGTTGCTAATAGCGGATTGATTACATTGAATCTGCAAGATTTTTATCCTAGTGAGGACTTGCTAGAGTTTGATTTGAAAGACTATCTTTTTATGGAATTGATCCTTAAAGAAAAAGATTTTAGGCAAGCCCTAAAAGAACATGATTGGACACAATACCAAGATAAAAATATGATAGTGTATTGTTCTACGGATGCCATTATCCCAGTATGGGCATATATGCTGGTAGTGTCTTATGCAAGTCCTTACGTCAAAAGGATTATACAAGGGGATAAAACGGTTTTTTACACGACGATATTTATTGAAAAGTTAAAGCAATTGGATGCTAGTCAGTATCAAGGTAAAAGAATAGTGATTAAAGGTTGTAGTGACAAAGAAGTGCCAGTCGCAGCATATGTAGAGTTAACGAACAAGTTGTATCCTTATGCACAAAGTATCATGTACGGAGAACCCTGTTCTACAGTACCTATTTTTAAACGTCCTAGAGAAAGAAAGTAAAAATCACTTTATAAGTAAGTAATGACGAAATAATAAGTTGAACAATTTAGAAATATATATTGTTTCAAGGCGATGCAAAAAACGTAGGCGATGCCTAACATCGACGAGTATTTTTAACGAAGTATTGAAACAAGAGATTATTAGGTAACTATTCAAGTTGTTTTTTTATCATTACTAAGTAGACCTTATTCTATTCCATAATACTGAAAATTGTATACAATAATGATGAAACCTATTTCAATAATTGGCTTTGTGATGTTTTGTTTTGGAGCTATTGCGATATTAAGCTCTTCGAAAGATAAAGGTGATAAAACCAATTCCGATGCTAAACCCTCAAAGAGTACTACGAGTTCAGCCTATCAAAATGTTAGAGCAATAGATTTACCGTCGTATGTAGAGTTTGCAGGCGAACCTTTACCAATGGATAATTTTGATGTGAAAGAGCGATTGGATAGAGAACTATTAGTAAATACCTATTGGCATTCTAATACGATTTTAAATATTAAAAAAGCGATGCGCTTCATGCCGCTTTTTGAACAAATCCTAGCAGAAGAAGGCGTTCCCGATGATTTTAAATACCTCGCTGTTGCAGAAAGTAGTCTACGCTATGAAACTTCACCTGCTGGAGCTAAGGGGCTTTGGCAATTTATGCGAGGAACAGCTAAAGATTATGGGATGGTAGTGAATGGAGAAGTAGACGAACGACTCAATGTAGAAAAGTCGACTAGAGCAGCCGCAAAATACATCAAAAAATTACACAAGCGTTTTGGTTCTTATACTTTGGCAGCAGCAGCATATAATGTAGGGGCTGCTAAATTAAGCAAGCAGATAACAGCCCAAAAAGCAGCTTCCTATTATGATTTAAATCTAAATATAGAAACGGGACGCTATGTTTTTAGAATAACGGCTATCAAAGAAATTTTAAATAATCCAAGTGTTTATGGTTTTTACATTGACCATCATCAAAAATATCCGCCTTTAGACAATTATAACACTGTAACAGTAGACGGAGCTGTGTCTAGTTGGGCAGATTTTGCTCAGAAACATGGAATGTCTTATCGTATGTTAAAGGTATATAACCCTTGGATGATTTCTACGGCGCTTACCAATAAGGAAAAACGATCTTATATTGTAAAAATTGCGAAATAAATACGATGTTTGCGGAATTATTCGAAGCCTTATAGAGTTGAGGTTTTATTCGTAAAATCGTATTTAAAAATTTTTAACAATGGAAGAAAAGCGAAAACAAGTACTCTCTTGTATTCAGCCGACAGGAGATTTACATTTAGGAAACTACTTCGGTGCGGTTGAAAACTGGGTAAATCTACAAAACGAGTATGACTGTGTATACGGAGTTGTAGATTATCACTCAATGACAATGCCCTACAAAGCAAAGAATTTGAGAGAGAATACTTGGAAGATGGCTTTTCAACTCCTAGCCTCTGGAATTAAAGTAGAGAATCTTTTTATCCAATCTTTAATTCCCGAACACATTGAATTATCATGGATTTTGGGTTGTGTTTGTTCTTATGGTGAGATGACCAGAATGACACAATTCAAGGATAAAAGTGATCAGGTAAAAACGAAAGACAAAGATGCTTTTATCTCGGGTGGATTATTTTATTATCCTGTCCTTCAAGCTGCGGATATTTTGATATACCATGCAGATTATGTACCAATTGGTAAAGATCAGGAACAGCATTTGGAATTGTCTCGCAATATTGCGGCTCGGTTCAATAATCAATTCAAAGAGGGATATTTTACCCATCCTGAGCCTTTATATACCCAAGTGCCGAAGTTGTTGTCTCTAGCAAACCCAGAAAAGAAGATGAGCAAATCTCTAGGGGAGAAGCATTATGTCAACTTATTTGGAGACGAAGCTAGAATCGCTAAACAGGTACGGTCAGCCGTTACCGATACAGGGCAGACCCAAGGCGGAGAGATGAGTAGAGGTGTTCATAATCTTTTTGAACTGTTGCGAGCTTGTAAAAACCTTGATGCTCATCAAAGCTTAATGGATGACTATAATGCAGGAAGTTTGAAGTATAGTGATCTGAAACAAGAAGTTGCTGATACACTCGTAAATTTTGTTCGTCCGTTTAAGGCGAATCTAGATGAAATCCATTCGAATAAGAAGATGATAAAAAGTCAAGTAAAAGATGCCTCTTCGGATATTCGTAAAAAAGCACAAGAAACCTTGAAAGAGGTTAGAGCATTGGCAGGCTTAATGAATTTGAAATAATTTTATAAAAATATATTATACTTAGGCTATCTTCTTTTTAGAGGATAGCCTTTTTGTTGTTTATCTAAAAAAATACTAGGAAAGTAGAAGAAAGATGTTTTTTGTTTGGTTTGATGATATGTTTGTAGGCATATACATTCAAGTTGTTTAAGAAGGGGAGCAAAAAGACTTTTCAGAAGCTAGTAAGCTATTTTTGAACAACTTCATTATTAAGTTCACCTTTTAAAAACATTACAAAATGTCAAAAAACTCAAAAATCATTCTTGGCATATTTACCTTCTTACCAATTGTAATCTATTTTGTTTCTTTTGGTTTTTTCTTCAGTCTTATTGGAGAAAACATCCATCCAGAACCAGACGCCATAATTAGTAATATTAGTTTGTTTTTCTATTTTATTGCTTTCGTTTTAATGCTTTCAATAGGGCTATTGATTTATTATTTAATACATATTGCTCGGAACGAAAACTTTGATAGTAATGAACGTTTAGTGTGGATTCTAATTATGTTTTTTGCAGGAACTCTAGGAGCACCTATCTATTGGTATCTCAATATTTGGAAAACACCAGCAGTTGAAACAATTGGAGTAGATGAGGACGAAGACTTAGTATAAGCCGAATATGCTCACTTGGAATATCAATATGTTCAAGTGAGCATATTCTTTTAATCTTTATAATATGCTCCAAAAATTATCATCATTTCGTCGGTACTCTTTAAACCAAAACTTACGTTCTGATCGGTATAATTATCATAAACGGCTTCTGCCCTTAAGCCTTCACCTGGGTTAAGTGTGATAGCTGGTTCAAAGTTGATTAAAGCAGGATGTTCCCAATCATTTGTAAAATAGACCAATTCACCATCTCTTGCTCCACCTTTGATAAATATTCTAAATTCTTTCATCAAGCGATGCGCATGAGATGTTAATAGGAAGACGTGGCGTTTATCGGAGAAGGTGAATTCAGATTTTAACGTGGTTTCTTGATTAGCAGGTAAGAAGATACTGGTTTTACTTAAAAAGAGTTCTTCTGCTTCATGCTCCACCTTAGAAGGATCAACGGTATTTAGGTTAACGTATACCTCACCCGTTACGGGGCTATCTCCATAATTAACATAATGCGAATTTAGGTCGAAACCTTGTCCTGCAGGAATCTTTAAAGCAACACCTTCAGGATAAGTATAATTTGTATTTCTGAATTGTGTCCCAAAAACGAAGATTTGATTACGCATAGAAAAAAGCGTTTCAAAGTTATCATTGCCATTCTCATCACGAAGATCTCTAATCTCCCCCTCGATAGGTTCATCACCACTAGGATAATCATACAAAATAAAATGATGACTTCCTTTTCGCATAGCGATTTCAATATTATTGACGTATAAATCTTCGGTGTTATTTAATTTTTGATATTGGAACAATTCTCGTTCATAATTAGGAGCAACTTGAAAAGGGCCTAAATGGAGCTGAACGCCAGATACAGGAATGGCAAGTGGAACAAAATCCTCCGCTGGTGGTTCAAATCTTGTGTCGTCTTCTAAAACTGCTTCATCTACCACAAAACTTTCTTTAGGGGCTCCAGCGACAATCCATTGTCTTATATATTCTAATTCGCCGTTTGTCAGAGGAGGAGTGCCAAGTGGCATAATTTCACCATATTCAGGATGATCTTGGTAAAAATGATCTTGGTTTGGTGCATTGATCTTTTCCCACAGAAAACTAGTATAAAGACTAGGAAGTCCGTTTTGTTCTAAGAGCATTAGACCGTCAGCAACAGCAGCAGGATTTTTAGGTAATTTGTCAACTAGGTTTTCGTAAGCTACATCTTCTGTAAGTACCAATCCAGATTGATTGGCAAATGTTGTTCCTGCTGTGTGACAAGCCACACAATTGGGTTCAAAAATTTGTCGTTGAATCAATTCCCAACTTGAAGTCGGTTCTTCCGTATTTGGAGGATTTAGGCCAGAATTATCATCTTTTTGACAAGCAATAATAAGTAAAGTGCAAGTAAAGACTAGGAATATATATTTTTGCATAAATATTTTTAAAATAGAACGAAATAAAACCCAATTTCGTGAAAACTTAGACGAAAATCAATGAAATAGTTTTATGAAAATAGCATTTATTCTATTTGATGGGATCACGTGGTTAGATTTAATTGGGGTATATGATCCCATTTCTCGATTGAAGACCATGCATTATTTGCCCGATTTGACTTGGGATTTTTGTAGTTGTAAAAAAGAGGTGAGTGATAATTTAGGTTTAAAAATGTACGCTACTAAAATCAATAAGAATTTAGAAAATTACGATGTTATTGTAGTGCCTGGAGGGCTAGGGACTAGGAGTTTAGTAGAAGATGAGCTTTTTATAAATTGGTTGAAAACCGCTAGCTCTGTTCCATATAAAGTATCCGTTTGTACAGGAAGTCTCTTACTAGGAGCTGCTGGGTTTTTAAAAGATAAAACAGCTACCACTCACTTTAATACCTATGAATTATTGAAACCTTTTTGTAAGAAGGTTTCTAGGGAAAGAATAATTATGGATGGTAAAATAGTTACGGCTGGAGCTGTTGCTTCTGCTTTAGATTTGGGTTTGTTTTTATGTGAAAAATGGGCAGGGAAGGAGGCGATGTTACAAATAAAAAAAAGTATGGATTATCATGGATAAAATAGTTTGTATTGGCGATAGCCTAACGGAGGGATATGGGATTCATAAAGCGGAGTGTTGGGTGACGTTGTTAGAAAAAGAATTGAAAATTCCTATTGTAAACGAAGGGATTTCTGGAGATACTTCTACTGGTATTCTTTCAAGATGTCCAAATGCTTTAGCGAAGCACCAACCATCAATCTTATTTATTATGGGAGGGACAAATGACTTGGTTCTTAATATTCAAAATGAATATATTTTTAGCAATTTACTAGCTATGACAAAGCAGGCTCGGCATTTAGGTGTAAAGTTTATTATAGGTATTCCTACGCCTTTTTATACTATAAATTCTACTTTTGAAGATAGGGTGTTTTTTAATGGAGGACAGTTGCAACAACGAATTCTACAATTTCAAGAATCCTTAAAAATACTTTTAGAAGAGAAGGATATTCCATTTATTGATTTTTCTAAAAATATGCCCCCTTCTTTGTTCTTAGCCGATGGATTGCATCCCAATGCTCAAGGACATTTAAAAATGATGGAGCTGGTTAAAGAAAAACTTGTTCATTTAAATTTTTTAATACAATAAAATGCATTTAACAAAATCAGTTATTCAGGCACTACATCAGGTACAGCGTCTCAATATTATCAATTCGATAACGGGGATAAAACCCGCTAATTTGATTGGCACAGTATCAAATGAGGGAATAGCCAATCTTGCTGTTTTTAGTTCTATCGTTCACTTAGGTAGCAATCCTGCTTTAATAGGATTTATTTGCCGTCCAAGCCTAGAGGTCAGGCGAGATACCCTAGAAAACATTATGGAAAATGGTTTTTATACCATTAATCATATACACGAGCAGTTTATAGAAAGGGCGCATTATACTTCAGCGAAGTTTCCTAGAGACGAATCAGAGTTTGAGTATTGTCATTTTACGGAAGAATATTTATTTGACTTTAAAGCTCCTTTTGTAAAAGAAAGCCAAGTTAAATTAGGGATGAAGTTTGAAGAAAAAATGGATATAAAAATCAATGGCACCATGATGATAATTGGTTGTATAGAGCATATCATTTTCCCTGATAAAATAATAGACAAGGAAGGGCATCTAGATTTAGCCTTGTGCAATGATGTGGGAATATCAGGCTTAAACACCTATTATCAATTAACTAAACTGGATAGTTTTCCATATGCTCGTGTAAGTGAATTGCCTGATTTTAATGGGTAGAGGCATATTCAAGATACACGAGTAAATCAATACATTCGTTGTCAGAAAGGCGAAAGGTATGGTCGTATTCGATAGGCAAATATGCTTTCCTTAGTGCAACTATTCTAGCATCTTTTGTCGTATTTATATATTCTTTTTCAGATTGTATGAAATGTTTGAATGCTGTAGTATCTTTTAACCAATGCTCAATGTTTTCAGCAAGCGCTGGACCAGTAGTATTTGTTTTCATATCTTTTGAATGACACGTAGCACAATCTCTTTTGAAGACTTTTTTACCCCTAATGTAATGTTCTCCTTTAGGCATACTTCTAGGAACATCAATTACCCCACAAGATGCTAAGTCTTGCGATTTTGCGGCTTCATTTGTTTGAAAAGCAAGGTATAAAAATGTTATAAGGATTAAACCAAGAGTTATGGTTATCAGGTAGACTACGTTTTTCATGTTTTATCAATTCAGTTAACCTACTTAAGTACTCGGACACATTTATTAATGGTTTATAGAACTATCTTTTTACGCTATTTTTAAAGAAAAACTATCGAAAAAATCTTAGCCCTATAATTCTACGAATAATTATATCCGAGTACTTATACTACCAAAGTTAATAAATACTAGTAAAATCTATTATCAAATCAGTAAAGTTGGTTTTGAATAGAAGACCTTATGTATTTCTTACTAAGGTAAATCTGGTATGCTCCTGGATTTAGTTGGATGGTTTGATTGCGTTTTTCTTTTAGAATTTCAATAGTTTGATTAGAAAAGTATTCATACCAAATGCCACCTTTTGGAAATATTACATTTTGTTGTTGTTGTTGAACATCAAAGTTTCCTATAACGACGATACTTAGTGTTGGATCGACAATGGTGATTTGTTTGACTTTGTCGTCTTCCCCTACTTTTAAGTGAACAGAATCACTATGAAAAGCGGGATGCTTTTTTAAATGAATCAAATCCTTGATTGTCGTATAGAGTTTTTTCCTTCTAGGATTTTTAGAGAGTTCCCAAAGGGGCTTTTTGGGAGAAAGGCGATAATCATCTTTGCCATAGGGCTGTGGGATCTCATTGGTTTCGGGATTGGTATAAATGGATTGGTCTGCTCCTAATTCACTAAATTGCCACAACATTTTTGGACCAGGAATCATAAAGAAAAAGACATTTATTAATTCTTGCCTTTGCAAAGCGATTGTAGTGTCCTTTACATTATAACTTTCATTTTTATCATTGCCCCAATTCAAATTTTTATACATCAATCGTTCTTCATCATGACTTTCATAATAGGTAATATTATGAGGGTATTTCCAACCTTTTTCTTTAAAATAAGTTTTAGAAATATCACTTCCTCCTTGACAAGTTGTTTTTTCAAATCTACCAAGACCACAAGAACTAAAATTACAATTCATGTTATTCCAAAGTAAGAAACCATAATCTGCTAATTCTTTTTCTTCTTTTTCTTGTCCTAGATGTTCAAGGATGACTAAAAAGGTTGAGTCTTTTTTCCATAGGTTATTGGCAATTTCTTTTAATGTATTTATTCGATGCGGATCGTATTGACTCCATACTTCAATGTCATTGGTTCGAAACCCATCATGTCGGGTTTTTCGTTGCGTAAATCCTTTGGATAAGTCAAATCTAAATCCATCAATATTATATTCCTTTTTCCAATACTCTAAGCATTGTTTTACATAGTCTTTTGTTTCAACTTTTTCGTGATTAAAGTCGTGAAATACCACAAAGGGATGAGGTGTTTGAGGATTTAACCACGGATTGTCTACATTGGGTTGGTTCTTACAAGCATCCCAATATAAACGTCCCAAAGGACTCCAATAACCATCAATATGATTATATACTACGTCCAATATTACAGCTATTCCTCTCTTGTGGCACTCATCTATGAATTCCTTTAACGCTTTTTTTGTTCCATAGTATTTATCTAGTGCTGTATGGAAAGTAGGATTAAAGCCCCAACTGTTATTTCCAAAAAACTCTTGAATCGGCATCAATTCTATTGCATTTACTCCTAGATTCTCTAGGTAATTTAGGGTATCTTTTAGGGTTTGATAATTATGGTCATCTAAAAAATCTCGAAGTAATAGTTCATATATGACTAAGTCTGTTTTTTCTGGAGTTTTAAAATCTTTAATTTCCCATTCGTAAGTTTTAGGATTTGTTTCAAATACTGAAACTAAGCCCATTGTTTTTCCTTTAGGATAAGGTTTTAAATTAGGAAAAGTCAGACTATCAATTTCATGATCATTCCATGGATCTAAAATTAATTCACTAAATGGATCAGCGACTCTAAGTTCTCCATCTACCAAGTATTGAAATCTATATATTTGATCTTTTTTTAAATTTTTTAAATCTATCCAATAACTTTTTCCATCCGTTGTAGGAGTCATTTGATATGTAGAATTTACGTTCCAATCATTGAAATCTCCAATGATATGCACATATTCCTTGTTTGGAGCATAAAGCATTAATCGAACAGTATTATTTTCTAAATAATTTATACCAAGTTGGGTCTTTGTAGGAGGATTAGTAGGAGGTATACTTTTTATCTGATTACTGCTAGGGTAAAAGTTATTGTTATCCTTACCAATATTGATTAAAATGTCATTATAATCGGCTGTTTTCCCTTCATAATACTGTCCTTTTTTATTGGGAGATTCACTTCTAAAAACAAAAGCCAATTGTAACACTTCCTCGTCTTTAGGAATCTTATAATAACTTCTTATAGTAGGGACTATATCCAACTGGTAAGTGTTTTGGCTTATTTTTTTTAGTTTCGTCGAAGGAATGTTGTCACCCCAGTCTGTTTTGATATATTTCCAATCAAAACTATTTTTACTCTTGGATGTAACTACTCCTGTATGAGCATATATATTTCCAGAATAGCACGTATTATCTAAACCTTTATTACCTTGATCACTTCTAAAGGTGATTGATAATGGTTGGTCGAGATTAGCGATTCTTGGGCTAGTCAAAACCACTTGTCCTTCTATTGTTTGAAAAAATAATAGACACACTAAAAAAACATATATGTTTTTCACAATAATATAGTTTTACATGACAAAGATGATCAAGAGTATAGATCATCTTTGTTTAATAAGGTATAAAATATCTAATATTAGAATCAAATATTACTTTCTAGAAAGTTCCCATTTTTCTACATTACGTCCAGTAATGCTAGGGTCAAAAAAATCGCTCCAGGGGGAATCCCTTTCCCAACGTTGACTATTCTTTTCGTCAATGGTAATGTCTAGTATCTTAAATCGTGGTTCTAAATTTCCTGTTAATTGACTGATACTAAATTCTATTATATTAATCTGAGTTCCTGAATTCATAATATCCCATTCAATACTTTTCTCTCCTGAGGTTCCTTGAAAGAGTAACCCTGTTTCATCACTATTCAATTTTAAGGAAAAAGACGAATTTGTGGATGAGATGAGACTATCATTTCTAAATACTTGATTAATTCCTGTGATGTCCCATTCTCCAACTTGATTTAAGAGTATATCATTATCATCATCTTTGCATGAAAAGAGTAATACAACACTACTAATTATTATAAAATATTTTTTCACAGTATTTTATTTAATGTGCTATCCAGACTAGGTTCATCTTTTTTAAGTTCGATTTTGATAGGTTTAGTAGCTATTCTTGAATAACTTCAGTTAATAAAAAGGGATACAAACTATTCTCTTGTTAAAGTCCAGCGTTCGATTTGAATAAGTGGAACAGGATCTGTTTGCCGAATTATGGTCAAGTTGTATTCAAAAACTTGTGTGTTGTTTTGATTTTCAAGTATATTAAATTTTTTATAATTTAATTGTTCTTCTCCAGTAAAAAAATGTGTTTCTTTAGTAATTATATGAATGTTTTTCCCATTATTGAACACATCCCATTGAATATTTTCAGGTTCTCTAAATCCCTCTGCATAAAGTACTCCTGTTCCATCTTCAAATAATTCTAAGCCTGAAAAAATAAGAGGGCTTGAATTTAATAAAGTATCACGTTTGTAATACTCCTGGACTCCTTGTAATTTCCAATTCCCAATTTGTGCATCAAGAAACTTATTACATTCTTCTTTTGAACATGAGGAAAAAAAAAAAAATAAAATTACAAAAATATGCGATATATTATATTTTTTAAAATTCATTATATTTTTGTTAAGGTGAATTTTTTTGTATGATAACCAATTTCTTCTAATGTATTGTAATTTATATATATACGTTTAGATTCCCACTCTTGATAGCTTGGTTCATTAACTAGAATTGTATAATTTTCTATGACATGATAACTTTCTCCAGTTTCTAGGTTAAATGCTTCTCTAATAATATCTATACTAAGTTCATCTTTTGCATTAAGTAATATATTCCATTCAATTTCTTCATCAATAAATCTATTGGAATTGGTTAATATTCCTGTTTCATCACCTTTAATTTCTAAGGTGAGATCATACTCAGATTCTCTATTTAATGTATCTGAATAGAACTGTTGGTATATAAAATTTCCTTCCCATATTCCTACTTGATTTAAAAGTTTTTTTTCTGTACATTCATCCTTTGAACACGAAGTAAAGATCAAAATCAATAAAATACAAAAAGATAAAACATTAAGAGTTTTCATTTTACTTTATTTTGAGTGTATGATTTTCTTTGTACCTATTTCATTTCCATTGTCATCAACAACTTTAAGATAATATATTCCTGTTGAAATATCTGAATCAAAATTAAGAGATAATATATTTTCGCCATCAGATACAGAAAACGATTGGCTATTGATTAATGTTCCAATTGAATTATACACAATAATTTTTACATTTTCCTTTGCTAGAGTTCTTAATTTTATATTTAATTCATTTTTAAAAGGGTTAGGATAGGTTATAATATTTGTATTTAAACCTCTATTAATACTATTTATTAATCGCAAATCAGCTTCACAGATAAAATTGGTAGTTGTATATCCTTCACAAACTAGATAATAACCACACCCTGAAGGGCAAGAGGCTGGAGCATTAGCTGGACACGCTCTTGGACTAAAGCCTGCAGTACTAGCTACTCTTGAAAATTGTTCATAAAATATCCCTCCTATATTACAACCTTCAAAAATGGTGCATGAAACCGAAGAAGGAAGTGTTTCATCTCCTGTTGGAAAATAAACAGCAGCATATTCCTTTCCAGAACTTCCTGATAGTATCACTTGGCTTCCACCATTCTGACAATATTCTCGACGTGTACAATCAGAAAAATTAGTAAAAATAGTAGAAGGGTGATCTATATAACCTACAGTTTCTCCTGTATTAGAACATATGACAATTTGTCGATTACAATCCAAAGGATCATAAGAATTTGTTGGTATACTAGGATATGTTCCTACTGTAAAACAAGCATCGTCAGTCTTTCCATAACTATTGGTTACGGTTACACAATAATTGCCTGCGGATAGATTGGATATATCTTGGGTAGTAGCTCCATTGCTCCACTGATAAGTAAAACCTGCTCCTCCTGTAATATTGATATTAACAGAACCTTGATTTTTACCTTCGCAGGTATCATCTGTATTATTTAAGGTTATTACAGGACTAGGACGATTATCTGTAACGGTATAACTATCTGTTCTAGTACATTCTCCATCATTGATAGTTACACTATAAGTTCCTTCTGTAAGATTGGTAATATCCTGAGTGGTTGCACCATTACTCCATTGGTAGGTGATCGGGCTATAACTGGAATAGGCATCTATATGGATTGCTCCAAGACTTGAAACCGTTACGGGGGTGATGTATTCAAGATAATGATTTAATCGAGTAGGCACATCATAACATTTTTGATCGCTAACACAACCATCACTTGTAGTTATGCTTAAACATATTTCTGATACACCATATTGACCAGTATAAAATAATACCTTATCTGTTCCAAGTATATGAGATGGAGTTGATTTTGTACCACCTCCTTTGGTATGCCAAGTATATTGAAAAGGGGGAGGAGCTCCGCCTGTCACATTAGCTGTAAAAACAGCACCTGTTCCATAACAATAAGGGTCAATTGTTGCTGTAAAGTTAACATTGGGACATTGCACTACCGTTACAGTTCCATGTACACTACATCCACTATCACTACGGATAGATATATTGTGTGTTCCTGCTTTTAGATTGTATATATAAAACGGATTATATGAGATATTATTTACTGTTCTTGGAGCTAAACCACTTTGATAAATAGTGTATGAAAAAGGTGGATCAACATTGTCAATGTATACCTTTACTAAGCCATCATTATTTCCACTACTCGCTCCTGTAGGGGTTAGGGTGGCGGTTTGGGAAAAGGAAATACCTGAGTCTAAAACTAACACAGCCAATATTAGTATTTGATATATATTGTTTTTAGTCATTGTTTTTTAGTTTTGTTAATGTAGGGAGTAAGATATATATCGATTGCTTTTTCATGATCATAATAATATTGAAACTCTGTTTCTATACCCAAATTTGATAATTTCCAAACTACTCGATGCCATCCAGTTGCTTCTTTGGGTAAATTGTCACTATGCTTGGAATAAAGATACTCTCGAAAATTAAATTCTAAAGTAAAAGACTCATTAGGCTTTATATCGTACATAGAACCTCCGGATGTTCTTACCATCCTGAACTCTATACCAGTAGGTGTATATATATCTAGAGCATTAGATTCTGTATTAAATGAGTAAATCCGAATGAGAGTATCTGATAAATTTGTTATTTCAAATATATAAGTAGATAGATTTTTTTCATCTTTTGTTATTTTAATATTATGAGATTTTTTATCTTTTCGAATTACCTCTACCTCATAGGGGGGGGTATGCTTTTTAGTGTTATTTAATATATTGCATGACATCAAAATGAGGATACTTGAAACTAATAATAATGTGTATTTCATACTATTTCTTTTATAGCCTATCTTTTGCTCTTCTTATTTTATTTATACATTGAATATCATATTCAGAATGTCCTGTTCCTTTATCAGGATAATAGGTCATAATACAAGTCTCAATACCAGTATGATCTGGATGATTAACATTTTGATGTATATGAGGAAAATCATTATGACCAATATCTAATTGGTGACCTAATTCATGTACACAATATTCATTAGCTGCAATATTTTCTAGTTGAGGGGTGAAAAAAGACTGACCTATATTATAAATATATATAGAAGTGAGGTTATTATTACGGTCTGTTTTGCCATATTCTATACTAAATCCTGTGGGAGTTTGTATATGTCCTCCATTTCCAAGAGCTGCAATCATAAATATATTACATCCAGTACATTGATTCTCAAACCAATATTTTAAAAGATTGAAATTATGATCATCTGTTAGACCTGAGACTTTCCAATAAAAGTTAGGAATTGTTTTAAAATTTCCTGAGAGGAGTTGATAATCAACAAAAACACCTCCATTCCCGTTACTATCTACCCCATTTCCATTTTTTCCAAAAGCATTTTGCAAGATTCCATGATCATATTGAAAACTATATATTCTTGTATCTGAGAGTTTTCGTACGCCACTATATTTAGGATATGAACGTCCTAAGTTATTGATATATAGGAAACTTGTAGAAGTACTAGAATTAATCGAGTTTATAGTAGTAATTGTTTGATTTCCATATTTATCGAAGATTATAATTTGATCTCCTGGATTTAAATCACCTCTATCCCATACTCGAAGATATGTGTCTCCATTATTATAATTAAAAGATAAAAAAGACCCACTCTGATAACTATTATGAGGTTCTATATACATTCGTTTCCAAGCAATTAAATTAGTTGTCTCTACTGTTCTAGAGTCATTTGGAAAAGTCGAATCAGTACTTGCTAATACTTTATAATTATCTCCAGAATATTGATTGGTTATTGTTAAATATCCATTTATTTCTCCATTATTATTAGTATTTGCACTTATACTTGTGCCTGTTATTCCATTGATGGTTAATGTTCCTAAACCTCCAATATTATCATTTCCTTGAGTATTTGTTTCATAGGGAGATTCATCATCGGGATCTATTATTTTAAAATAGATTTCAGTATTGGGTTGATACTTTAATTTAATATTGACTTGACCATCCCATGTCTGATAATTTGTGTAATAACTATAATCACCACTTCTAGTTGAAATCAAAACTTTTCCTCTATGGATACTAGAAGGAAAATCACTATCCTGAGGCAAAATCTCTAAGGTTGTACAAGCAAAATTCAATGTTACTTCATTACTATTACTACTTGTTCGTTGAGTAGGACTTCCTTCTTCTTGAGAATATAAAGATGCACTAAACACCAAAAACAAGAAAATTAATATAATGTGTGTGTTTTGTTTCATGTTTTAGTTTTTTACAACAATAATAACACAAACATGTAGATAAATTATTAGAAAATGAAGCATATGTGTCTTTTTTTATAGTTAAAATATAAATATCACAATAATTTAACATTTAGGGTGTGTTTTGTTAACTTTTATTTAACATTTAAAATATAAGAAAGGCGATTGCTTTACTAACAATTTTTTACCAAATAGTATTAATCTAAACAGATTTGTATTTGGTATTCTGTATCTTTATTTTTTAGTCTTAAGTATTACAAGAGGAGATGATAAGGGTTGAAACAATAACTTAGCATTTATTACTTATGGGATTCATTTACTGTTTACCCATTCCTTAGCAGGCAAAAACCAATTGTTTAAAGGGCGATATAAAAAACCATGCCCTAGACCTGTATTGATTTCGATTTCTTTAAATATTTTGGCATTCGTAGATTGTTGAATCCAGTATTGGTAGGATTTATTCGCTATTTGATCGGTCTTTTCATAAATACCTAAGATACGACCGTTTAAATTCCAATCATTTTCAGTCTCAACTTGCTCGTTATTTCCTCCTAGTAAAACATAATTGATGGGGGAGGGATTCCTATTGGAAATATTCATAGCCATTATAGCTCCTTTAGATCCTCCAATGACGGTAATATCACTAGGGGCAATACCCTTATTTATTAAACTATCTATTTGTAAAGAAACCTTTGTACAGAAACTATCAAAATCTGTTGTTGCTGTTCTTACTTCATTGTAAACTATCCATTCTTCCGCCTTCAAAGCTTTAATGATTTTGGTGTATTCATAATGACCATAACGTTCACTATAGGCATTAATACCTTGTAGCTCTACTATTCTACCATGAAGATAAAAGACGTGCTTTTGTTCTTTTATCTGTGAAGAACAAGCAAGAATAGATAGAAGTAAAGTCGATAAAAGGAAGTAATGTTTCATAATTGTTCACCTTAGAAAGCAAGACTCACGCATTTTTTTCTCCCAGCCTTTCAACCTTTTTTAACCAATTCGTCCTAAAACTATCTTTTGAAAGCCTTAAAGGTCCGATAGACGTAATTTTTACAGACTTTACACCGATAAAATTCATGGTTAATCGCTTCATGGCTTTATGGCTAGGACTACCATTGATCAGGGAATAAAACCAAGGCGGTTGGTCTAAGGTACAGATAAGTCTCGCCGTTTTGCCTGTGAAAAATTTATCCCACCAAACCGAGCCTTCTCTTTTTTTGAAAGCAAAACCAGGCAATAAAACCCTGTCTAAGAAACCTTTCATTATAGCAGGTACAGAACCCCACCATACAGGATAAATCCAGACAATATGGTCTGCCCATTTTAGTTTTTCTTGAGCTTCTAACAAATCGGGTTCAAGTTCTGTTCTTTTTCGATAACCAAATTGTAAATTTGGATTGAAATCTAAGTCTCTAATATTAATTTCTTTAAGGATAGCCGTCGATTTTTTGACACCCTTCTTGTAAGCATTTGCTAAGGCATAATTATAACTTTCCTTATCGGGGTGCCCATTGATAACCAATATTTTTTTTTGTTTCATTGCCTATTCGTTTTAATACTTCCAATCGTCTAGGTATTTAATAAAAATCTTAGAAAGGTTCTCGGCATCAGAAATAGCACGATGGTGGATACCTGTAAATTCAAAACCTTCTCTCACTACAGCTTTTTTTAAGCCTATGGGTTTACGATAAGATTTGATGTCTCGGTATTGCTGTTTTAAATTGATGTGTTCATTTGCCCATTCTGTCTCTAAATCATGCAATAAACAATCTTGTATCAACATATTTTTATCAAAATATCCCCATGAGCACAAAAGATAATCGTCCTCATAGATACCGATCCAATCTTGAAAATGCTGAATAACCTTGTCAAAAGTGTCCGAACGATTGACATCAACTTGGGAAATAGAGGTTAACTCTTGACAAAAACTAGAAAGCTGTGGATTCAAAATAGGTTTGATAAACTTATTGTAAGAACTAACAAATTCACCAAAACTATTGATCATACAAGCACCGATTTCTATAATTTCTTGTTCTTTATCTGTTGGGTTTCCATTCCAGCAGGTCGCCTCTAAATCAAAAATAATAAAATTCACAACCAACAATATTTGAAGTAAAATAAAAGTGTAGAAGTTGTTTAATATTGACTAATGGAGAACATTCGCTATGGTAGAATAGTTGCAGAATGAAAGCTATATTTTTAAACTACTTCTATATTAATAATATATTCAAGGAGGATAAAAGTATCAATTAAATTCTGAAAAAAATCAAAATATTTTGAAATTATGAGTTTTTATGTAATTTTGCGTCCTGTGAGGGTCATACGACCAGCTCCTTCCCAACTCCTCCAGGTCCGAAAGGAAGCAAAGGTAAGAAGTTGAGCGGTTCGGTGTGATTCCTCACTTTTTTATTTGTAAGACTTTTTGATTCCTTTAAAATTGCCATTGCTACATTCCTCAGTATTTAAATACTTCCATATTTTATCCCTACATTTTACTTAAATTTGTATTTTATTTTTCTTTCAAATACTAAACCTTGTCTAAAAAACTATATGCCATCATTGATGTTGAAACGACAGGAGGTCGTGCGGATCGAGATAAGATCACAGAGATAGCTATTGCTTTGCATGATGGAGAGAAAACTATTGACACTTTTTCTAGTTTGGTTAACCCAGAACGTTCTATTCCATATAACATTACAAAAATTACAGGAATTACCAATGAAATGGTGTCGGATGCACCAAAATTTTATGAGATAGCAAAGGAAGTTGTTGAGATGACCAAAGACGCTATTTTTGTAGCGCATAATGTGCGTTTTGATTACGGATTTATTAGAGAAGAATTTAAACGATTAGGCTTTACATATACTCGAAAAAAACTCTGCACTGTAAAGATGAGCCGTAAGGTTTTCCCAAAGATAAAACGGTACAGTTTAGAAAATCTAATTCGCCACTTTAAGATACAAGTACAAAATAGACATAGAGCATTGGATGATGTCTTAGCAACTGTTGTAGTATTTGAAAAGATACTGGATGCTGAAAATAATTCCTTAAAACATTTTATCAATAGAGGAATAAAAGAATCTAAATTGCCGAATAATATTACCTTAGAGTTCCTACAAAATTTACCAGAGGCTTGTGGGGTATATTATTTTTACAATGAGCTAAAAGAAGTCGTCTATGTTGGTAAAAGCATCAACATCAAACGGCGAGTAATGGATCATTTTGCAGATCAAACAAGAAAAGGAGAGCGCATTCAACAGCAAGTACATGGTATTTCTTATACCTTGACGGGGAGTGAATTAGTGGCGTTACTCCTAGAGTCTGACGAAATCAAAAAGCTACAACCACGCATCAATAGAGCACAAAGAGCTGTCCGTTATCCTTATGTGATTCATCATTATGAAAATCAAGAAGGCTATATTTGTTTGGATATTGCAAGAGTAACAGCAAAAACTAGAGATCGTCTAAATATTGTAGCAGAGTTTGCCAAAGCGGCTTCCGCTAAAGGACATCTCAAACAGTTATTATATGAATATCAACTTTGTTTGAAATTGTGTAATTTGGAAAACGGCAGGGGGAAGTGTTTTTATAGACAGATTGATCAATGCTTTGGTGCTTGTGAATCTGTAGAACCAAGCGAATCGTATAATGAACGAGTACAAGAAGCGAACAATGCCCTAGATAAGACATTTGCGGAAAGTTTTTTCCTAGTAGAAGAGGGGCGAGAAGTTGGAGAAAAAGCAGTAGTTTTGGTAGAGGCAGGTATCTATCGAGGGTTTGGATTTATAGAAGAAGACCTAGTACAAGGTACAATAGAAGACTTAAAAGAAGTGATAAAAGATTATCAGAATAATAAAGATACATTGAAGATTATCAGAAATTATATTCGAAACAAAAAAGTCCAGAAAATTGTTTTTTAAAAAGAAGAGATGAAGAAATATTTTCTAATTTTGTATCTTTAAAATAACAGATATGGCAAACTCAAAGGGGCGTGTAATTTGGATGTTTTCAATACTTATATTATTAACGGTCGTCTTTCCGTTAGGTTCTTGGTATTACCTCAATTCTGGATATAATTATTTTAAAAATTCTTATCAAGAATTAAAGGACTATGGTCAAATACCAGCCTTTGAGTTGACAAATCAATATGGAGAAAAAATCACAGAAACCGACTTGGACAAACAAGTCGTAATCGCTGATTTTATTTTTACTCGTTGTGGAAGTATCTGTCCTAAAATGACTGTACAAATGCAGCGTTTGTATGAGGTGTTCAAAGAGAATCCTAATGTTACATTTTTATCTTACTCTGTAGATCCTGAACACGATGATGTAGCGGTACTAAAGCAATATGCAGATGCTTATGGAGTAGAAGAGGGAACAGCTTGGTATTTTTTGACAGGAGATAAAAAGACAATACATCAACTAGGTCGAAAAGGGTACAAATTACCAACCGATGATGGAATGGCAGGGGATGGAGAAGATTTTTTGCACAGCAATCAATTTGTTCTAGCAGATACATCAGGAATGATCCGAAATTATTATGATGGAACAGACCCAAAAGCAGTGGAGCGTCTAGTTGAGCATTTATCGTTTATTGTACCGAAACCAGCAAAAGCTGACTTTGAATTCAAGCCAGAAAAAGAGAAGTAGATTTTATTCGTTTATCCGTTTCAAAAACAGCAACTTTGAAAATTTCTTTTTTAGATTCTTTTTTAAGATCCTTTAATCTCGAACTCCCGATACTGAATTCGATGAGTGACTATATTGACTATGTGGTTGCTGATGTTAAACCACTAGGAGAAGATCTAGCAGAAGAAGGGTTTTACTTGGACACCCGATGGTTGGAAGTAAGAGATGACGATAATTTTCAAGAAGCGATTTTACATATTTTTAAAGAAGAAGGAGAATACCTTCATTCCATTAATGGAAATATAACGAAGGGCGTTTGGAAAACGTTAGATGGTTCAAATACGCTTATTTTAGAACATGGTTCAAGACATGAGTTATATGATTTAACCTTTATGAACCAGAATTTTTTTATTCTAAGAAAACATGGAAACCAAGCCAAAATAGGGCAGAAAAAATATTTAGTGCTTGGACGAGAAGGCTATGTAAGAGGCTTAGAATGGAAAGATTATATAGAACTATTATATAATGAATATCGACAAAATTTCCGCTTTCGTTTTTTTGTAGCAGTAACAGTAGTGTTTATTGCAGTAATATTGTTATTTGTGTTGATTTAAAAAACGCTAAACCAATATTGATTCAGCGTCTTAACGATTTGGAAAATAAATTATTTTCATTAGCATAAGTTTAAGAGTAAAAATAATTTAACCAAAGTTTTCAATCCTATTCTGTTTCGCCTGCGTAGATAGTTGACATTTGAAAAGACTCAGAATACATTTACTCTTCTTCGATAACTACATATACGTTATTTTGTATATGAAAGTTTCATTCTGTCACTTTTTTTTATCAAAATGTCTGTTAAGGCGGATTTTACATCAGTAAATTTAAATTTAAAACCTGCCTCTAAAAGCTTTTCGGGATAGACATTTCTACTTTTTAAAACCAGTTCCGTTTCAGAACGTAGTAGCCAAGTCCCAATTTCTAGCAAAAACTTAGGTTGAGGTATTCCAATAGAGACATTTATAAGCTCACGTAATATTTTCATAAAATTTTTATTGGAGATAGGATTCGGAGCAGTAATATTAATCGCTCCTTCAAGATTTGTTTCTTGAATAATAAAATCAATGGCTCTACAAAAATCATTAATATGAATCCAACTGATTTTTTGATTTCCGTTACCTTGATGTCCTCCAAGTCCCATTTTTACAATTGGTCGTAATTTGAGAATAGCTCCGCCTTGCGCTCCTAGAACAATAGATGTACGAATAGCTATTTTTCGATTCTCAGGTAATTTATTTGCAAAAAAAGTGTTTTCCCATGATTTACAAATATTCATAGAAAAGTCATCTCCTATAATGCCATTGGATTCTTTCATCAAGTTTTCTTCAGAATGCTGATAAATTGTAGCACTTGAAGCATTGACCCAAATAGAAGGGGGATGATGGATTAAAGCTAACGCTTCACCTAGAATAGAAGTACTCTTCATCCTAGAATCGTAAATAAGGGTTTTATTACGCTTAGTGTAACGACAATCGACAGACTTGCCCGCAAGATTAATTAAGATTTTAGAATTCTCCAATTCTTCAACCCAATTACCCAATGATTCACCATCCCAAAATACATGATTGGACTGTTTAGGATTTCTTGTAAGAATGACAACAGAATATCCTTTTTTTATATAAAAATGTTCTAGAGCCTTTCCTAGGAAGCCTGTTCCTCCTGCAATTATAATTTTATTCATATTATACAATATTTAGAATGATCAAAATAACCAATACCACAAGTCTAAAGGTGACCCATGAAACCGTCATAATCAGCGGAATACCTAAAATTTTACAACGGCGGATATGTTCAAAAAACATAAAGCCTACGATCAATAAGAAGGTGCTTAGAGCAATCCAAATAGACATTGAGAGATAGGCATTAAGCAATAAATAGGGTAGGAGTAATATGCCTCCCATTAAAGAAACAGAAGACATATTTCCTAAGTATTCATGTATTTTAGTTGGGGCAATAAAAGACACAGCAACACCTTGCCAAATGACTTGTCCCAAACAAATAAGTAATTCTCTATACCAATTGTGTTCTAGTCCTAATGAGAACATCAAGTTTAGGGTGAATGTATTGAGTACCCATCCTGTAAATCCAGCTACAAAAAGGATATATAACCAGCGATATTTAATATTTAAATCAGGAATACAATTTCGTTCCGATGCTATTTCTTGACTAGGATATATCACTTTACGATTGTAAGAAATAAAGCGATAGATATACAAAAGGAAATGGTATATCAACGGAAGTTGTAAAACTTGCTTTAACCAATAGTTTTTATGTGCAATAATATCAATAAGGGCATCCAATCCATAAACACTTTTCTTAGAAATGATATCATAAAGAGCAATTTCATTTTTTGCCCTTTCCATATCTATGTTTTGAGCATATTTTTCTTCAATAGATTGATAATAATTAATGGTCTGATTATCAACGAATTTAAATTTTGTGAAACAATTGCCATATAGATTACATAGAGGACAATCTTTATCAATTAGAAGTTTCTTATGTGTTAACATACTGGAATGTGTTTATCATATTTTTATAAAACAATACAAAGTTAAGTTGTTTTTATTGTATTTTCAATATTTTCTGAAAATAAAACATATTTTAATAATAACGAAAAATGTTTGATGTTTTGATAAATGCATATCAAATTGTTAGATATTCTTAGACGTCGAGACTTATTAAATTAAAAAAAAATGTATCTTTGATACGGAATCAAGTTTCTCGGTTAAAATTGAGAGCTATTTTTAACAAACTACTACAACTACTCAATATGAAAAAATGCTACTTTATTGCAGCAGTACTACTCTTGTGCTGTTGGTCTTTGTCTATTGCCCAAACACCTTGTTCAGGAGGTTTTGCTGGTTCTTATCCCTGTAACAATGTTGACTTAATGGCTGAAGTTAGTGTGACAAGCCTAGGAGGAAGCCCTACTGCAGATGGGAGTGATATTTGGGGTTGGACAGATCCAGATACAGGAAAAGAATATGCTATTGTTGGATTAACTACAGGTACTTCTTTTGTAGATGTCAGCAATCCTTCAAGCCCAATTGTCCTAGGCTATTTGCCCAAAACATCATCTGCACCTTCAACATACTGGAGGGATATAAAGGTTTATAATAACCATGCTTTTATTGTAGCAGATGCTAGTGGACATGGTTTACAAGTATTTGATTTAACAACGTTAAGAAGTATTTCATCACCACCTGTTACTTTTTCACCTACTGCCTATAGTTCAGCTTTTGGAAAATCACATAATATTGTTGGTAATGAAGATACTGGCTTTATGTATGCTGTTGGTGCAAATACTTGTAGCGGTGGTTTAACAATGTTTGATGTTAGTACGCCTACTAGTCCCACATTTGCAGGCTGTTTTAGCTCAGATGGATATACACACGATGCTATTTGTTTTGTATACCAGGGACCAGACACCGATTATTTTGGTAAAGAAATATGTATAGGATCTAATGAAGATACACAAACCATTATTGATGTTACAGATAAATCTAATCCTGTAGAAATTTCTAAAAAGACTTATTCAGGAAGAGCTTATACACACCAAGGTTGGGTGACGGATGATCATAAGTATTTGATATTTGATGATGAGTTAGACGAAAGTAATTATGGTTATAAAACTCGGACACACATAATGGATATTTCAGATCTGGATAATCAAGTGTATTTGGGTTATTTCCAATCTTCTATTAATGCTATTGATCATAATCTTTACATAAAAGGACAGTATGCATATGAAGCAAATTATCGTGGAGGACTACGAATTCTAGATGTACAAAATCCAAGTTCTGTAGGTTCTATTAGTGAGGTTGCTTATTTTGATACTTACCCTTCAAGCAACTCGAGTCAGTTTAATGGTGCATGGAGTAGCTATCCTTTTTTCAAAAGTGGAACAGTCATCGTGAGTGATATTGAAAGAGGATTATTTGTACTGAGACCTAATTTACCACATGCTGTAATGGAGACCTCTAAAATACCTGTTACAACTTGTGAGGGAAGCGATGTTGTATTTCCAATTGATTTAACGGCTTATTCTGGATATACCGACAATATTACTTTATCTGTTTCGGGTGTTCCAGCAGGGGCAACAGCGACTTTTGGTACGAACCCAATCTCTCCAAACGGTTCTACGACATTAACAATTGGTAATACCGTAAATGATCCTGGAGTATACAGCATCATTATTTCTGCAAAAGGGCCAAGTAACAACTCAGTACATGATGTAAGTGTAGCGTTTAAACTAGAACCACTGCCTGAGTTGCCTGCCTTGACTTTACCAATAGATTTTGCTACAAATGTTCCTGTAAATACGTCCTTGAATTGGAATACTGCAGTCGATGCAGATAGTTACACGATTGAAGTAGCGACAGATGCAGGCTTTACCAATATCGTTCAAACCCAATCGGGAATTGTTGGAACGACTTATTCTGTATCGCCTGATTTATCGCCTAATACAGTCTACCATTGGAGGGTAATGGGGGAAAACACTTGCGGCTTGTCTCCTGATCCGACTGCTCGATTGGCAATTCCAAGTTTCCAATTTGAGACAGAAGATGTAACGCCCGTAGAATTATTGACGTTCAAGGGCAAATATGAAAACTCAACGATTGCTTTGAAATGGAGAACTGCTTCGGAAGTTAACAACAAAGGTTTTGAAGTTATGCGTCGTACTGAATCTAGTGGTTTTGAAACGATTGGCTGGGTCGATGGTGTTGGTACAGCGCAAACAGAAAGTAACTACCAATTTATCGATAGAAATGTGAGACAAGGTTTGACTTATTTTTATCAATTAAATCAAGTTGATATTGATGGAAAACAAGAAAAAAGTAATGTAATTTCAATTGATACTCCTAGAGGAAGAAAAGTCTTTACCTTAGTTCCTAATCCATCTAAAGGCGATACTGAAATATTTTTAGATCTTTCTAAAGATGAATTAGTCAACATTTCTGTTTATGATATTAGTGGTCGAGTGATTCAGTCTTTTGAATATAGCGGAATGACAGGTAAAAATATTATTCCTTTGAATTCTGCAACATGGTCAAATGGGGTTTATTTCATTGACATTTCAGACTTTGAAAATTCAGAGAAAATGAAGTTTGTGAAAATGTAGACTTCTGTTTTGTTTTATAAAAAAAGGCTGCTTCAAAAGAGGCAGCCTTTTTTTATATGCCTATATAAAGATGAGCTTACTTTTTTGTAAAAGTAATACTTAAAGAGAAGACTTTCTTTCAATTTTTTTCTAGCATAGTTGGAATTGGTTTCCTCTTAACAGGATTGAATGCGCTTCTATTTTTTATAGTTATAATTTTATAGTAATAGAATAACAAATTCAGTTAGTTCCAAACGAAAGTTGCCTTAAAACCGTTTCCTACTTTTGATATTTAACCTCACCTCCTACAATTGTGTATAAGACTTCTGTATCTAGTATCTTATCATTGGCAACTGTCAGCAAATCTTGTGAAAAGATGGTAATATCGGCTAGTTTTCCTTCTGTAATAGAGCCTTTAATATCCTCTTCAAAAGCAGCATAAGCATTATTAATGGTATAAGAAGCGAGTGCCTCTTCTCTTGTCATGCATTGTTCTGGGAAAAAAGCATCAGGGTTATCTTTCCGTTTTCTGGTAACGGAAGCATAAAAACAATCAATAGGGCTAACATCCTCAACGGGAGCATCCGTACCATTGGCAATTAAGGCTCCTGAATCAATGAAAGTACGCCAAGCATAGGCTTCGTGTTTTGAACGTTCTTCTCCTAGTCTTTTCGGAACAAAAGGCGCATCGGAAGTACAATGAACACCCTGCATAGAAGCGATAATACCAGATTTACCAAATCTAGGAATATCTGCTCTATTAACATGTTGGGCGTGTTCTATACGCCAACGTAGGTCTTTTTTGTTTGGATTTTTTTGATAAAAATTTTCATAAATGTCTAAGACCTCTCGGTTGGCTCTGTCTCCGATAGCATGAACACATAGCTGCATATTATTTTGAATACATAGTTCTGCTATATTCTCTACTTCACCAATTGTGGTAGTATTCTGACCTATAAAATTTTTCTTATCGTTATAAGGTTTTAACAGCCAAGCCCCATAAGCTCCAAGCGCACCGTCTACTTGGGATTTTATGGCTCTGCACGTAAAAAAATAATCTCCCTTGTTGAGAATAGGGAAGCCTTTCATATTATCTTTCATTTCATCATATGGATGCCGTAGCATGACCCATAGACGTAGATTTAGTGCATTGTCTTCCGCTAATGTCGTATATCGATCAATTTCAGTATATAAAGAACCTGCATCTTGAAAAGACGTAATACCATTTTCTAAGCAGTTTTGCTCCGCTAGCCGAATGCCTTTTAACCATTTCGCTTCTAAAGCCTTTTGGTTTAATTTATCGAGATATTCTTGATGTGCTTCTTTGATAATATCCATTGCTCTTTCTTCAAAGACACCAATGGCTTCACCTGATGCATCTCTTACAATCAGTCCGCCCTTAGGATTGGGTGTTTCTTTGTTGATACCCGCAATTTCCATAGCCCTTTTATTGGCAAAAAGAGAATGACCACTAGCGTGGCGCAAAATAACTGGATTATCAGAGGTTAATTCACTTAGCGCATGATGATAGGGGTATCCATGAATTTGTTTATCGGGTATTTTGTCCCATTTTTCTTGATGCCATCCTCTTCCTTCTATCCATTCACCTGAGCCAGCCGTTTTAGCTTTTTGAGCTACCATTTCTACAATCTCAGCCCAGTTTTTAGTTTTTAAAAAATTGAGTTTCATCAAACTTTTTCCTAGACCAGAGAAATGTCCATGTCCTTCTATTAAACCTGGAGAAACAAAATTTCCATTAGCATCAATAGATTTTGTATTGGTAGAAATATATGCTTTAACTTCCTCATTTGTTCCAACTTTAAGGATTTTACTATTTTTTATAGCTATTGCTTCTGCCTTAGGATTTGTTTTATCCATTGTGGCGATATTACCATTTAGAATAACTAGATCGGCAGTTTTGGAAGGTTGCTTTGAATTTGTACAGCTTATTAGTAGAAAGAATAAGAAGGAACAATAAAGGAGGTTTCTTTTTTTCATAAGAATAGGTATATAAATTAAAAAAGTGGAAGAAAACGACTTCTTCCACCTTCAATAATATTAGGTAATTTGTGTAAATAAGCAGCATATTATGCTGTGGCGCAAATATACATTAAACTTTTAAATTATAAGCAATATTCATTCGCTTCAATAATTTTTTTAGCGATTAGTCTTCTAGTTGCTTTAACATTTACTGGAGCATATTTGGTAAATCGTTTAACCCCCATTAACATCGCTTTTAGAAGGTCACCATCTGCAAAAGAAGCTAGAGCATCTATAGCATTTTTTTGAATTCTAGCATTTGTATCGCTCATATATGTTTTTAAAATCGCATCATATACTTCTTGTTCTACCTTAGTATCGAGTTGACTCATTTTTTCTACACGTAACTGGATTGATTCCACATTAAATAAATCAATCATCATATCGGCTATATTCAAAAGTATTTCTTGTTCCTCTTTTAAGTTAAGATTTCCATCCATCTGTTGTTTTACAGCAGCACCAGCAACCATTAAAACTAGTTTTTTGTACTCTTTGATTGCTTTCTTTTCCTCAGCATAAGCGCCACTTAATTGTTCAAAGTTAGGCATAGAAGCTAATTCTTTCTGAACAGCCCACGCTGGGCCAACTAAATCCAATTTGCCTTTCATGGCACTTTTTAATAGCATACTCACCATCAACATACGATTAATTTCATTCGTACCTTCATAAATACGATTGATACGAGTGTCACGATAGGCTTGTGCAGCAGGATATTCTTCAGAGAAACCATTTCCACCATGAATTTGAACCATCTCATCAACAACATAACCTGCTGTTTCTGAGCCATATACTTTTAATAAAGCACATTCAACAGCATATTCTTCGGCAGATAATAGTAATGCATCAGAGTAAGATTTACCTTCAGCAGCTAAAGCCGCTTTTTTATCTTGTAATAAATCTGAAATTCTATAAGTAGCACTTTCTAAAGCAAAAGTACGAATACTTTGTTCTGCAATCTTATACTGGATAGCGCCAAAATTTGAGATAGGCTGTTTAAACTGGTGACGCTCATTCGCATATTTAACGCTAGTTGTAACAGCGTTTTTACTTCCACCTATAGCCAGTGCGCCTAGTTTAAATCGACCAACATTTAAAATATTAAAAGCGATTAAGTGTCCTTTTCCAATATCTCCTAAAACATTCTCAGCAGGTACTTTAGCATTTTCAAAGAAAACTTGTCGAGTAGAAGAACCCTTAATTCCCATCTTATCTTCTTCTGCTCCAAGTGTTAACCCTTCAGTATCTTTTTCTACAATAAAGCCTGTAAATTTATCTCCATCAACTTGAGCAAATACAATGAATACATCTGCAAAGCCAGCATTAGAAATCCACATTTTTTGACCGTTCAAAATGTAGTGTTGTCCCTCCTCCGTCAAATCAGCACGGGTTTTAGCGGCTAGAGCATCAGAACCAGAACTAGGTTCTGTAAGACAATAACAAGCCTGTAATTCACCCGTTACCAATGGTGGCAAATATTTTTGCTTTTGAGCTTCTGTTCCAAAATATAAAATTGGAAGCATCCCTATACCAGTATGTGCTGCAAAAGTTGTCGTAAATCCTCCACCAATATACCCGAGTTCTTCACAAATTAAAGTATTGGTATTGGTGTCCATTTGCATACCGCCATATTCTTCTGGAATATGAGAACCTAATAAACCAAGTTCGCCTGCCTTCTGTAATAATTCTACTTGTTTGTCCAGTTTTTTGCCTTGATTTCCAATCTCTTTTACATAATCAGAAACCATTTGGCGTACCATCTGTTGCTCTTCATTCATTTCTAAAGGGATAAAGATATCCTCTGGTTGTGAATCCTTGATGAGGAACTCTCCTCCTTTAAGTACGTTTTTGACTAATGTATCCATTATAATTTTGTTTTATAAAGTTGACTTTGTTGGCTAATATAGTTTAGCGAATTTTCGCTACAAAGTTAAATCATTTTTATAAAACATTCAATATTTAGTAAGCTTTTCTCAAAAATAAACTTAGGATTGCTTCAAAATTAGATGCTAAAGTTAGATTGAACGCGAAGCATAGAGGTTTGCAATTCATTGTTTTTCATATGTTTAAAATTATTTTTAAATAAAATTATTTTTTGCTGGTTACATTTTTATTAAAAATGATATTAATAAATGGATATTAATTTAAAACCTATTTAAATTTTGGTAAAATGAAAAACGATACTTTCAACATTATAAATAAGTTATTCTCCATTTTGAAACCTTTTTTTGATTTCTATCCTAGAATTCCACTAATAGATTCAGGTTAAGCTTTTACTAAATAATGCTCAAATAGAGTTTTAGATTAATGTTTTACACTTCAATATTTAGATATTAATAAGGCTAGTGAATATAAGTAGGTTTACCGAATGAATCGAATAATTTATGACGAAAAAATTAAATTTCACGCATCGTTAAAAAACCTTGAAAACCTATTGGTTTTCTGCATTTTTTGCCTTGATTGAACTTCAATTTATATTCGTCAAAATTAACTATCAATTAAGTCAGTCTACTTAGCTTATATAAAGCTATATGATTTTTACTATAATTTAATTATTGGGCATTTGTTCTCAATAATTATAGGGCTAGTCTTTTACTTTATCAAACATAACTTAAAACTGTTTAAAATGTATAAAAAATATATATTATTATTATTAATTATTTTTGTAACAACTACAACAAAAACAATAGCTCAAGAATTATTAAATCCAGCCTATACGTTTTCTCATAAAAAGACTTCTTATATAACATTAAAAAGTGGTAAAGAACTACAAGGTAATATAATGAATGTTGATAGGAAAAAAGGATTAATAGAAAAAATTAAAATTAAGGATCTTAATGGTAAAAAGCATAAGTTAAAACCAACTCAAATTAAACATATGTATTTGCCTCCAAGTGGTTGGGATAAATTGGCAGGGGCTTATGATTTCCTTCATGATGCGACAAAATGGGATAATAAATCACTTGATAAGGACATCATTGGTAGGGGCTATGTCTACTTTGAACAATCTAAGGTTAAAATCAAAAAAAAGACCAGTACAATGTTGATGATGTTGCTTAATCCTTCTTTTAGCAGTAAGGTGAAAATATATTTAGATCCATATGCGAAAGAAACACTTTCTGCTGGGATAGGCTCAATTAAACTAGCTGGAGGCATTGCTAAGTCTTACTACATTAAAAAGGGTAAGAATCCTGCATATCGCATAAAAAAGAAAAACTATGATGAGGAGTATAAAATGCTTTATAAAGATTGCTCATCATTAGTATCAAAACTAGATGAAAAACTTCAATGGAAAAATTTGGCGAAGCATGTATATGAATAGAAGTTGTTTAAAAAATAGGTCTAGTTAAAATTAGAGAAAAGGCTAAATAATGC
>JAHDBJ010000017.1 GCA_020630435.1 Saprospiraceae bacterium | reverse complement strand
TTAGGAACATGGATGTTTTTCAAGTGTACTCTTGCACCAACTTCATCTAATACATCAATCGCTTTATCTGGTAAAAATCTATCACTAATATATCTATCGCTAAGTTTTACACAAGCTTCTATAGCCTTTTCACTATATTGGACATTATGGAATTCTTCATATTTAGCTTTGATATTTTGAAGAATGTGAACGGCTTCCTCCATGGATGGAGGATCAACAACAACTTTTTGAAAACGTCTATCTAATGCTCCGTCTTTTTCAATATGCTGACGATATTCATCTAAAGTAGATGCACCAATACATTGTAGCTCTCCTCTAGCCAAGGCTGGTTTGAAGATATTTGAAGCATCTAAAGAGCCAGTAGCACCACCAGCTCCTACGATTGTGTGGATTTCATCAATAAATAAAATTACATCTCGGGTCTTTTCGAGTTCATTCATAATAGCTTTCATCCGTTCTTCAAATTGCCCTCTATACTTCGTACCTGCTACTAATGCTGCTAAATCCAACATGACAATTCGTTTATTGAAGAGTGTTCTAGACACTTTTTTCTGGACAATACGAAGTCCTAGACCTTCTACAATGGCTGTTTTACCAACACCAGGTTCTCCTATCAGAATAGGATTATTTTTCTTTCTACGACTTAGAATTTGAGAAACACGCTCTATTTCATTTTCTCGACCTATAATTGGATCTAATTTACCCTCCTCAGCCAATTTGGTAATGTCTCTACCGAAATTATCTAATACAGGTGTTTTAGACTTGGAGTTACCTTTGCGTGGTTGTTGATAACGTTCAGATTCTTCTTCATAAGGCTCCTCTGGCGGTGCAGCGGCAGAAATGTCAGGAAAATCTTCCTCCTGTTGAACATACTCCAATTCAGAACGATAAGAATCGTAATCGACGTCAAACTGCTCCATGATTTTTGATGCTAGATTATCTTTATGTTTTAAGATAGAAAGCATGATATGTTCTGTATCAATTCTATCACTTCTCATTAATTTAGCTTCTAAGAAAGTCACTTTCATAACTTTCTCTGCCTGTTTGTTTAAAGGAATTTGACTAATTTCTAATTTGGTTTTAATGAGTTTGCTACGATGAACGGTATTTTCAATGGTCATTTGCAATTCTTCTGTATCAACATCTAAAGATTCTAGCACTTTGGTAACCATATTTTTGCCAGATTTTACTAAGCTGAGTAAAAGATGCTCTGTACCAATATAATCATGTCCTAATCGTAGGGCTTCATCTCTACTTTTAGATAGGATAGCCTTTACTTTGGGCGAAAATTTTTTCATCTAAATGTTATTTATTTTATGCTTACCCTATATAGAGTATTAATTTTATTTAAAAACAGTCTTCTGTCAGTTTCTAGTGTATTTAAAGCAATATTTAAATTTTATTTATCAAAAACAAATCCAAGCTAAAAGAATATGACATTTTGTACTTTTTCTATTTGCTTGGTATCATGTTTAATACGAGCATGATTGGTAAACTTAATATGTCATCTTAATGAAATTATGTCTTGTTTTTTGGTTTCTAAAAAATATAAGGTATTGATTTTGAATTGGTTGATTTTTTTTAAAAAACTAAACTAGGATTTTTAGAAAAGAAATTAATTTTTAAAAATCCTAGATATAAAATAAGAATATTATTTTTTAGCAAACTGCCAACTTTAGAAAAAATGTGACAATTTGTCTTAGGGGAAATTTTTACTGGTAATCTTTTTTTTATTCGATACTAAATTATGCAAAAAAGGTAATGAGTAAAATCATATCCTCAATTACGCAAATTATGAAAACTTATCTTATAAAGCAATAGGCAGAGGAATTGATTCAAAAAGAGTTATCATTTATAATTATAAAAGGCAACCAATAGTTTATTGGTTGCCTTTTGCCATTAATCTAAAATTGATAGATTAAAATTTAGTTTTTTACTTGATTTCCAATTTAGTAGAATCAACAGTTGACTCAAATTCTTTGATGATTTCGCCTGGTGCTTTTCCTAAATTTTCGATTGAAAATTTTACAGATTGCGCCAATTCATGGTTGGGGAATTTCTGAATAAACTCTTGATAAAGTGCTTTCGCTTTTTCTAATTCTCCCAAATCATTTTCATAAGTAAAGCCTTGAAGAAATAATGCTTGAGGAGCTTTTTCATAGTCAGGATGCTTTTCGTAAAGTCTTCTATACAATTCTAAAGCTTTTGTATATTTACCTAAGGTACGTGCAATCTCTGCACCTTTATAGGTATACATTGGAGCTAAAGGATCGTCGGGTTTAGTTGTAACGAAAGCAGTATACTCTTCAAGTAATTTTTCTGCGATGGGTTTATTAAATTCAGACGTTTCAGATTGGTCATACAATTCTTTTTCTAATTGTGGAATATCTTTTTTCGAATTAGTGTTGCAAGCAAAAAATCCAAGCACAAAGAGAAATAGAGCTATACGGAATACAGTTTTCATAAGATAAGTTTGTTTTTTGTGAAATTATTTTATTTAAAAGTTCAAGTATATGTTATTAGGTTATTGCAAAAATAAAAGGATGCTTGGAATATTCTTAATATTCTTTATAATAAGTCTTTTAAATTGTAATAAAAGTATCTCTGTGTATTTTTTACATGATAAAAAAGATATTACTTATCAGAAATTGTCGAAAGAACAAGAACGAAAACTAAGAACCTGTGATAATAAATTATCTTATATTCCAGATAAAAGATATTTGGAACACACTCCTATCAAAATAGTTAGAATTAATTTCCACTTTATGTATAACGAGGCTGGAGAAGGTAATTATCCTAAATCGTATATCCCTACGTTCTTAACACATTTTATGTGGGTCTCAAACCATATATTAAAGGAGGGGAATGTGAAAATGAATCTTCCTTTAGGCAATAAGACTCCAGTATTACCTGTTCGGTATCAATATGAAATTTATCCTCATTCAGATATCTTAGGAGAAGGTGGAGTATACTATCATTATGATGACGATTTATATTATATGATCAGTCATGGTGAAAATCGAAACAATTTTGATAGGAAAGTAATAAAAAAATATGCGGTTGATGAGGATAAGGCGATAAATATTTTCATAATGGGACATCATCTAGATAGCTTAGTTTCTCCAACCTATAAAGTAGGTACAAATGGTGTAGCGTTAGGTACTTCTTTCAAAGTTGTTGGTTGGTATTATGACCATATTACGCCTATTAAGAATAGTGACCCACCAATTTATCTACAAGAATGGTATGCTCATAAAATGCTGCACCATGAAGTTGGTCATATGTTTGGTTTACAACATACATGGAATTTTAATGATGGTTGTGATGACACTCCAAAAAATCCAAATTGTTATAATCAAAGCGAACAACCCCCATGTGATTCACTATATTCGAATAATTTGATGGATTATAATATTTTTCAAGCTGCATGGACGCCTTGTCAAATAGGAACGATTCATTATAGTTTTAGAAGAAAAAATAAACAAATTAGAAGAATCCTTAAACCTACATGGTGTACTTTTGATAGATCAAAAACCATATATATACGAGATACTGTAGTATGGCTTGGAGCTAAGGATTTAGAAGGTCATATTATAATAGAGGACGGTGGGGAGTTATCTCTTTTTTGTGAAATATCCTTACCCCAAAAAGCCAAAATATCGATTAAGCCTAAAGGCAGACTTATTTTGAATGGAGCAATTCTTTATAATGATTGTGGCGATCAATGGAAAGGTATAGAAATTCATCAAAAAGGAAATGAAAAGGGAGAAGTTGTTTTTATAAATAATCCTATTATTAAGGATGTAGAAAATAAAATTGAGACAACTTTAAAAGAGCCGCAGTTAAAAGGACAAGAAGTCCAGTAAAAAGATAAGGTTTTTTTAAAAAATAAAATAAAAAAAAGCTAACGACCCCCATCGTTAGCTTTTGAAACGAATCTTACAATTTTTAACCAAAACTTACAACTAAATTATAGCAAGGACTGTGCCAAAAAATGATTTCATGGTTTTATTTGTGAAAATTATTTCAATTTTATTGATTTTTTATCAAAAGGGTGAAAACGAGTGCCTTCAACAAAGGCTTCTACCTCTATTCTATATTCAGATTTAACACTTCTTATTGTTTTGGCTAGACTAGATATCCCTTTCATAATTATATTATTATCCCCCATTTGGTCAATTTCTGATTTAATGATTCGATAGGGTAGGATGAAATCTATAATTTTTTCAGTACCTGCTTCAATTTCAAATCCTTTATTGATTTGGACTTCTCCAAGTACATATTCATCAATTAATTTATCTTGTTTACGGCCTCGAGTATATTTTTCGATCATCTTTAAGTATATCCCAGAAATGAACTGAGAAGACATAGAAGTGAACTTTAATTTGCCGATTATCTCTTGTTCTGCTTTGTCAATTTCTTCTGGTAGGATTATTTCGACTTTAACACCTTCAATTCCTAACCATTTTTTCATTTTACCAAACATAATATTACTTTTTCTATTCTGTGTACAATGTATATTAAACTAACAGCCTTAGAGATTACTTGTTTGTTTCTTAAAACTGATTTTAGGAAAATTTATAAATAAACGGAGGAAAATGCTAATTTTTTATACAAATGATGTTAAAAAAGGGCTTACTTCGCTTTTTTATTCATGGAATAAATTTTTTTTTAAAAAAAATATTAGAATTTACTTAAAGAATTCGTCACGAAATTAAGACAGATGAAAACAAAAAACATATCAAGAAAATTATTTTTTTGAATTTCTATTCCTGTCATTAATTGGTTTAAAACAAAATTGCTAAATATTAAAATTATTGTGGGAGTAATTGATAATACTAAAAATAATATTTTATAATTAAATTATATATGAAATATTGTTCAGTCACAGAAAATTATCTTTTATGCTTGTTTGTTTGAAAAAAGAGAGAAATCGGATTTTTTTATCCAAAACCTTTTCTTACCTTTAGACAAAACTTATAAGAAATAGAGGTTGGTTCCCCATTAAATTAACTTCTATACTAAGCATTTACTACTTCCCCCATAAATATTGTATACGAATCTTAATCCAAATTGTATGGTTTGGGGCTTACGTTTATTTTATTAGTCCCAAACCATATTAACCAAAATCTTACACTATGATTAAATTATTTACCCCCATTTTTGCCCTATTACTATGTTCATCTTTATCATTTGGACAAACAGAAGGACAAAAAATTTCAATTACAGTAGACGCTATAGTTAACGAAAACACTCCTTCAATCCAAATCCGTTGGAATGCTCCACCTAATGCGATCTATTATTCTGTATTTAGAAGAGTTTTAGGAGATGCCACTTGGGAAAATCAAGCTAGTTATTTGAATAGTACTATTTTAGAATATGAGGATACCAATGTAGTAGTTGGTCAAGCCTACGAATATAAAGTTGAAAGTATTTTGTCTGGTGCTGATGTTACTAGAGCTTATGGTTATCTATATTCAGGTATAAAAGCTCCAGCAAAACACTCTAGGGGAGGTATTCTTCTAGTAATTGATAATTTATTTACAAGTAGTTTAGCACCAGAGCTTCAACAACTAAGACGTGACCTTATTGGAGATGGCTGGCGAGTATATACAGAATATGTAAGTAGAAGTGAATCGCATTATAATGTTAAAAGTAAAATATTGAATAGATATGCTTCTGCACCAAATTTGAAAACCGTTTTTCTAATTGGGCATATACCAGTTCCATATTCAGGAACGATGGCACCTGATGGGCATTTTGATCATTATGGTGCATGGGTATGTGATGCCTATTACGGGGACATGGATGAAGCTTCATGGACAGATGTTTCGGCTAACGTTACTGTGGCCACAGACACCAGAAATCATAATATTCCAGGTGATGGAAAATTCGATCAGTCATTATTCCCTACTGAAATTGAACTTCAAGTTGGAAGAGTTGATATGTACAATTTGCCTATTATGGAACAGACGGAAGAGGAGTTATTAAGAAATTATTTTAATAAACTTCATGCCTTTAAACATGGTGAAACGGCTACTCAATACCAAAGTGTAGTTGAAGATAATTTTGGTGTTTATCCTGCAGGGAGCAATGCTTGGATTAATTTTTCGAGCTTAGTAGGTAAAGATAATATTGATGTACAAGATTATTTTTCATCCATTGAAGCAGAAAGTTATATATGGTCTTATGGTAGTGGAGGTGGGACATATACAAGTGCCGCAGGCGTAGTGAATTCAAATATGTTTAAAGAAAGATATGCGAAAAGTATCTTTACGATGCTTTTTGGGAGCTACTTTGGTGATTGGGATAGTCAAAATAATCTGATGCGAGTTTCTTTAGCGACAGGAGATATCCTAACAAATTGTTGGGCAGGCTTTCCTAATTGGTATTTTCATCATATGGGATTAGGTGAAAATATTGGTTTGGGAGTTACTATTTCACAAAATAATGCAAGTGAAGTCGATGGATACGCTCCAAGGGGATATTACCCTCAATGGGCTTTTATGAGTTTATTAGGGGATCCTTCATTAAGAATGCATTACATGAAACCTGCTCAAAATGTTAATGTTGCAATAGACAATGGAGATGCCTTTGTTACATGGTCTTCTCCTTCCAGTCGAAATACATTAGAATATCATTTGTATAAATCTTCTGATGGTGGCGAAACCTATGAGCGTTTGACGGAAGAACCTTTACAAGGTACATTTTATATTGATGAATGTGTTGGTAGTGGTAACTTGAGTTATATGGTTCGTGTGATTGACATTGAAGAAACAATGACAGGGACTTATTATAATATGAGTCAAGGGGTTTTTGCAGATATTACGGTTACAGAAGAAGAAGCTTGTCCTGATGCTTTACCTGTAGAGTTGTTTTCATTTAAAGGTACAAAGGGAAGAAATAGTATTATGCTAAATTGGCAAACACTTTCAGAAACTGGGTTTTCACATTTTATAGTTGAGCGAAGTGAAAACGCTACACGTTGGGAGAATATTGCAAAAATTAAAGGAAAAGGTGAATCAACAGAATTAGCAAAATATAAACTCGAAGATACTGCTCCGATTTTTGGAACAAATATGTATAGGTTGAAAATGGTTGATTTTGATGGTCAAATAGAATATAGTAATATTATATCGTTATCTTTCAGACCTTTAGAAGTTGTGTTATTTCCTAATCCTGTCGTGGATGATATGCAAATACATCTATCGGATGTTTTTACACGTGAGGCGATAGAAATTACAATTTTTAATGTTGCTGGTATGGAAGTTTATAGAAAAGGGGTTACAGAAATGGAAAATTCTATTAAGTTGAATTTAGAATTTTTAAATGAAGGAATCTATGTTATAAAAATCAAAAGTGGGAATGAAATTTTTGCAGATAAATTATGGGTAAAATAGCCAATTTGATAAGCATGATATTTGAATAATATATTTTTGGTATGATCTCAAAAAATAAAAATTACTTAAATTTTGTGATCATACCATTTAAAAAAAAAACACTGTCTTTAACGTAATAAATAATACCGTTAGATAAAAAATAAGATAACCTTACATATGGTGGCATGATTTTAACTATTTAAAATGAAGTATTTGATAAAGTTTTGTAATTGCTGGAAAAGATGTTTAAGACTTGAAAGTATTTCACTATATATATATGTCTTAAAATATATTGGTTATATATCTTTTTTTATAACTGACTGATTTTCTTATAGGTTATGCCAAGAAAATTATTAATTGTGAATTATTTAAACTAACTTAGCATAGTTTTTGATACTTTTGTGACAGTAATTAATTAAAACAAATCATCAAAAAATTAAAATTAAGACCCTCCACTAGAAATAATTTTTTGACTTTTCTAAAATCAAATCATTAAGTGATATGAGAAAATTGTTTACTTTTCTAGTTGTCATCCTTTTTGGAGGAGCTACTTATGCCCAACAGGATGCAATGTTTACAAAATATATGTTCAATAGTTTAATTTACAATCCAGGATATGCTGGTAGTAAAGAATATATGTCTTTGAATGTATTACATAGAACACAATGGTGGGGCATTGAGGGAGCGCCATCATCACAGTCGTTTACAATTCATACACCGTTAAGTTATGACAGAATTGGTGTTGGGTTTAGTGTTGTTAATGATGTTATTGGTCCTACACATACCATATCTGCTAACTTAAGCTATGCTTATAGAATTAGTTTTGGAAAATCGAAATTAGCGATTGGTTTACAAGGGGGCCTTATGAATTGGAGAGCTAATTGGAATGAAATCAAAATCAAAGACCAAGGAGATGAGGCTTTTGGTGATGAATCGGAGAGTTTTTGGTTACCTAATTTTGGTTTAGGTTTATATTTCTACAACAAGCACTTTTATGTTGGTGCTTCTAGTCCTCATCTTATTGAATATGATTTGAGAGATAATCCTGATACGGAGCTATATGCAAGACAAGTGCGTCATTACTATTTTACAGTTGGTGGCGCTATCCCGCTTAATGGTGATGATTTAATTTTAAAGCCATCATTATTAATAAAGAATGTTGGGATGTTTAGTAATCTTAAGCCAGAAGATAATGTATTTAGAGATATAGGTGCTCCAACAGAATTTGATATCGATTTATCTGTTCTTTTTTATGAAACGTTTTGGTTGGGGAGTTCTTTCCGTTCTGCAATTGAGGCCTATGATGATAGAAGTTCTTTCGATTCTGTAGATGTATGGTTCTCTTATATGTTGAAAAATGGTTTGAGAATAGGAGGTGCTTATGATTATACATTAACTAAACTACAACAGCCTGCTCAAGGATCTTTTGAAGTTATGTTAGGGTATGATTTCCAATATGAAAAATCTAAAATTATTACACCTAGATACTTCTAACTTAAAAATAATACCTAAGCTATGGTGCATCACAGTTTAGGTGTTATTGGATTTCCTTAACTTGTTTGTTTAAGTACCCCCACACAAGCTTAGATGAAATTTAAAATCGTGTATAATTATGAAAGGTAAATGTTTTACTAGTCTTTTGTTTCTAATCCTAGTAAGTACGGCTGCTTTTGCTCAATCTGCTAAATTGAAGAGAGCGAATGCAGCTTATGATGATCTTAACTATATGGAAGCAATTGAACTATACACTCAAATTTTGGATAAAAATGATATTTCAGAAGCTAAAATAAAATTAGCGGACTGTTATCGTAAAATAAGTAATAGTGCAGAAGCTGAATATTGGTATGGTCAAGTAGTAAGACTGCCAGAGGCAGAACCTACCCATTATTTATTTTATGGGATGATGTTACATACCAATGGAAAGTGTGAATTAGCACAGGAATGGTTTGATAAATATATTTCTGCTGTTCCAGATGATCTTAGAGGACAATATTTGTCTCGATCCTGTACTTATGAAGAAGAGCTAATGACAAAAAATGCAGGTATTTACGAGATCAAAAACTTACCATTTAATACAGCAATGGATGATTTCAGTCCTATGTATTATAAAGATGGTTTAATTATTACTTCTGAATTCCAGAAAGTTGGACCAGTAAGTCGAGAGCATTCCTGGACAGGAGACCCTTTTACGGAACTTTTTTATGTGCCTAGAAATGTAGTAGATGAAGAAGTATATGATTATGAATATGGAAAGCCTGAGAGTTTTTCAAATAGAATCAATTCTAAATACCATGATGCTACTCCATTCTTTACAAATGATGAAAGTACGATTTATTTTACCAGAAATAATTTATTTAAAGGTAAAACAGGGAGAGATGATGAACGGACAATTCGCCTGAAAATCTATTCAGCAGATTCCAATGATGGTACAAGTTGGACAAATATCATAGGAATGCCTTTTAATAGTGATGAATATTCTGTTGCCCACCCAACATTAACGCCTGATGGTATGAAAATGTTTTTTGCATCAGATATGCCTGGAGGGTTTGGAGGAATGGATTTGTATATGTCTGAAGATGAAAATGGTCGATGGGGACCTCCTATAAACTTAGGCCCAAGTATCAATACAGAAGGAAATGAGATCTTTCCATATTATTCAAGAGATGGAAAGTTATACTTTGCTTCTGATGGCCATATCGGATTGGGGGGGCTAGATATTTGTTACATTGAAGATAAAAAAGGAGAATGGGGACCTATTACAAATGTAGGGTATCCAATCAATTCTCGTAGTGATGATTTCGGATTAATCTTCAACGAAGATAATAAACATGGTTATTTTACATCAGATAGAGAAGGCGGTGCTGGAGATGATGATATATACAGTTTTATTAAATTAGCAGCACCCGTTGAGATATATGTATATGATGAGTTGACAAAACAACCTATTGCTGGAGCTACTGTAATGAATGATTGTACTGGAGGGAAACTAACTACAGATGAAAAAGGTATTGCAACTTTAGAAATGAAACTAGAACAATGTTGTGGTTTTGAAGCTAGCCAAGAGGATTATCTTGATAATAAAAAGCAAGGATGTACTAAAAATCTTCAAGATGGAGAGAAAGTATTTGTAGAAATACCATTATCAAAAGAAGAAGAAGTAGTAGAACCTGAGGATGTTGCTGAAACCAACCCTGAAGATATTTCAGATCCCAATGCAAAAGGGGTAGCACAATTTGACCTTATTGGTACAGTCTTTGACAAATTGACGGGTTCGCCAGTTGAAGGAGCAACTGTTACATTAACAAATGATTGTGGAGATGACGAAATGACAATGTTGACTGATGCTTCTGGTAAATATAAATTTATGCTAAAACCTAATTGTTGTTATACTGTCAAATCAACAAAAATTGGATTCCTTTCTGGTACAGTAAGTGGACAGTGTACCAAAGAATTAGATGCATCAACCACTTTACAAGCAGATATCTACCTGCAAAAATATCTTAAAGAAGCGAGTGATCCCAATATTGTAGTCAATGAAACAGGCGCCTATCCTGGAAATACCGTAGATGAAACAGGTGTTTCCAAGGAATATTCTGGGTCATCGTATACGCCCGAAGTCAGCTACTCTTATGATAATACAGCAGGAGCCATCACGTTCTTATTACATATTTACTACGACTTTGATCAATCTTATATCCGTGACGATGCTGAATCAGAACTAGAAAAACTATACCAATTAATGGTTGATAACCCCGAACTAGTTGTTGAAATCGGTTCTCACACAGATTCTAGGGGATCTAATAGTTACAATGATCGCCTATCTCAAAGAAGAGCGGAAGCAGTAGTGCGCTGGTTAAGAGCTAAAGGAATTAGCAAAACAAGATTAAAACCTAAAGGCTATGGCGAAACAATTAATGTAAATAATTGTTCTAATAATGTACCTTGTAGTGAAGAAGAGCATCAATGGAATAGAAGGACAGAATTTAAAGTCGTAGGATACTACAATACAGAAGGTCAATATAAAGAAATTGATTCACAACGTCCTGGTAATGTAAATGTGGATCCTTGTCAAGGTTGCCCCTTTTAACAACAACCTCAGTAGGAACCAATTTATTTAACCAAAAACTTATAAATCTTATTTTGGATAAAAAGGTGAAGATAATATATCTTCACCTTTTTTATTGGATGCTATCCGTACTTAAATCGTGTTTCTTGAAAAAGAGTTGACCATTTTTTATTATGGCTCGTCTATACAAATACTATTGTTTTTTAATTTTTATTCTATACTTCCCATTAATTTTTATAGGATATGGTGCAGACATAGATACCTATGGGATGCTGTATTATGGTAAACAATTTTTTGAAACAGGAGAATATACTATCTCTAGACCACCAGGATATATTATTTATGAATTGTGGCTTGGATTAATCCATTATTTAGGAGGAGGCTTTATCACTTCCAATTTTTTCAATTTACTATTTTCAATCGTTATTATTAAACAGTGTTTTAATTGTTTGAATCGCTTCAATGTTCCTCAGCAAATACAACTTATAGTCGTCTCTATTCTAGCTTTAAACCCCTATTTCATTATATCAGGAACAACTTCTATGGATTATCAACTAGGCTTGATGTTCTTTGCTTTAGGCGCAAATTTTTTCCAGCGGAGGATATACTTCCGAAGTAGTTTCTTATTTATGTTGAGTATAGGGGTAAGATTACAATATATTTTTACAGTCTTTCCTTTTGCTTTGTACATTTTTCTATTAAAAGTGTTGAATAAACAATGGCTAAAGACCTTGGGGATAGCCTTAATTTTTTTGCTATCAATCGTATTTTATATTCCTTCTTACATTCAATATAATCATACCTTTGGTTTTTTAGTTGCTTATGTACCTGATTGGAATTTATTTGAAGTATTGGCTCGATTTATTTATAAAAATGTCTTATTATTTGGACTAGTACCATTCTTAGCGATTTCTTCTATTCTTGTAATATATTTTAAGAAAATAAGAATTGTCCTGCCCATACTATTCCATCAACAAGTTTTTCCGTTTGTGTTCGCTTCCATCTTTTCTCAAATTGTATATTTCGTTTATCCAGTAGAAGTATCTTACCTTTTATCTTTCCTCTATTTGTTTACAATTATCTTAGGTCTTTTACTGTGTAAAGTACAAATCAAAATCTTACCAATTATACCTATACTCATTTTTATAAGTGGAATTATAAAAGTAGACTTTTTAAAACCAGACAAAATCAATGATGCTCAAAATGCAACATTCGGTTTGTATATTGAAGAAGGGATATTAATAAAAAATAGTAAAGAAACAATGACTATAAAAAATGGAATAGGTAAACCAGTTTATGACAAAGTAAAATATAAAGGCTGGTAAATTGTTTTTATCTTCACTTTTTCTTTTTAAACTTTTTGAATAAAATTTCCATTTTGAGTCTTGTCGCTATACCACATCGAATAAAAAAAATGAAAACGGTTGCTCAACGGTTAGAGATGGAGTTTAAAGAACAGGATGCTCAAGGGTTTCGAACATTATTAGTAGATTTTACTTTTTTTAAAAAACATAAAGGAGTAGCAAATAGTATCTTGAAAAAAATAGAGTTTCCAGATGAGACTTTTTATGTTTTTGATTTTTATTATTCGAAATTAACATTGTATGATACAATAACAACGGTATTTTTTATTCATTCCAAAAAATTATATCTACCTGATTTTTACCTGCGACCAGAAACCTTTTTCCATAAAATAGCTGAATATTTTGGAGTAAAGGATATTGATTTTGATGATTTTCCTGATTTTTCAGCTAATTATTTTTTGAATTCGACTAATGAAGAATTGTTAAGAGAAAAATTTTGTGAGAAAGTCGTGCAGAGTTTTAGAATTGAAAAAGATTGGTTTATGGAAGGGGTAGGGTATAATTTTATTTTATATAAAAAAGACAATTGTTTACCACCTAAATTAGTTGAAAAATTGTTTAAAAAAGGCGAGCGATTGTATAAACATTTTTTGCAAAACAGCCAAAAGCTATCCAAAAACGATGACGGATAAGGATTACAAAAAAATAGCACCTACATTGCCAATCGAACCAGGAGTCTATCGTTTTGTAGATACTGAAGGGACAATCCTATACATTGGGAAAGCCAAAAACCTTAAGAAGCGTCTGGCTTCTTATTTTGGTAATCGTTCTGATAGAAGGCATAAAACTAGAATTCTCGTTAGAAATGCGACTCATATCGAATATACCATTGTCAAAACAGAACAAGATGCCTTGCTTTTAGAAAATACACTAATCAAAAAACACCAACCCCGTTATAACATCATGCTCAAAGATGGGAAAGGCTATTCTTATTTGTGTATTAAAAATGAGCGCTTTCCTAGAATTTTTTTGACTAGGAAAGTTTTTAAAAATGGTTCAACCTACTTTGGTCCATATACTTCAAGGCATCGGATTTCGATTATTTTAGAACTGATTAAAAAACTATTTCAACTGCGTACTTGTAACTTTAACCTTTCAAAAGAAAATATTAATAAAGGAAAATTTAAAGTTTGTCTGGAATACCATATTAAAAACTGTCAGGGGCCTTGTGAAAACTTAGAAACCGAAGAGGCATATAATGAAAAAATTAAGCAGATTAAAAATATGTTGAAGGGGAATTTTGGAGAAGTAAAACGACATCTGAAAACTCAAATGCAGGCATATGCTGACAACCTCGATTTTGAAAAAGCCCAGAAAGTCAAAGAAAAACTAGCGGCTTTTGAAGACTATCAAGGAAAGTCGACGGTGGTAAGTACGACGATAAAAGATGTTGATGTATTTACAATTGCAATGGATGAAAAAAATGCTTATGTTAATTATTTAAAAGTGATCAATGGAGCAATCATTAATACCTATATCCAAGAGCTTTCAACGAATTTGGATGATAATGAAGAAGATATTCTTTCTTATGTTATTCCTGAAATACGGATAAAATTTAATAGTATAGCACCTGAAATTATTCTAGCGAATAAGGTACAACTGATAGACAAAGAACTTAAAATTACGATTCCTAAAATTGGGGATAAAAAGAAGTTATTAGATTTATCGGATAAAAATGTTCGATATTTTTTATTACAAAAACAAAAGCAAGCCCTTAATAATAAAAACAAACAGACCTCTACAGAGCGTATTTTAAAAACAATGAAAGAAGACTTGCAGATGGATGTTGTACCATTACACTTAGAATGCTTTGACAATTCCAATCTACAAGGTTCTTTTCCTGTTTCTTCTTGTGTAGTATTTAAAAATGCTAAACCCTCCAAACGAGATTATCGTCATTTTCATATTAAAACGGTTAAAGGTCCCAATGATTTTGCATCTATGGAAGAGGTGGTTTACCGACGCTATAAGCGGTTATTAAAAGAAGAGAGACCACTTCCTCAACTTATCATTATTGATGGTGGGAAAGGACAACTGAGTGCCGCAATGAAAAGTATAAAACTACTAGAACTAGAAGATAAAATTACTGTAATTGGTATTGCTAAAAAGCTAGAAGAAATCTTTTTTCCAGATGATCCAATACCACTTTACATCAATAAAAAATCAGAAACCTTAAAGGTTATCCAACAGGCAAGAAATGAAGCACATCGTTTTGCTATTACCTTTCATCGCAATCAACGCTCAAAGGAATTTACGACAAGTGAGTTAGAAAATATTAAAGGGATAGGAGGGAAAACAACACAGAAGCTATTAAGCTATTTTGGCTCTGTAAAAAAAGTGAAAGAAGCTAGTAAAGAAGATTTGATAGCTATTGTTGGCAAGAGTGCAACTCAAAAAATAATCGCTTATTTCAAGCAATCAGTTTGATGAAGACGAGCTTAATGAAAGCCTTAAGTTTTTAAGGATACTTCATTATAAGATAGTTGATTTGAGAAAAAAGCTGTACAGATTAAAACGAGTTTTAACCTGTACAGCGAATCAGTCTTCAAGTTGTTGTTCAGAAGACTTGGAGTTTATACTATAAAAAATCGACTTTCCCAGAATCTAGATTATAATATGCGGGCACAATCTTAATTGAGCCAGCTGCTGCCGCATCTCCAATTATTTTAGAACGAGTAATTAACTCTTGTGCATTAAGTTTTGCATTGATTTTAACGATGTCATTAACGGAACTTTCGCTATCGGCAGCTCCGATTGCAGGAGCGATATGCGATAATAAATGGTTTAGATTATACCCATTGTCTCCACCTCCTACAGCTGCTGTTACAGCACCACAACTTTGGTGTCCTAATACCACAATTACTTTAGAACCACAATGTGCAACTGCATATTCCATACTAGCTAAAGAAGAAGTGTTTGCAACATTACCCGCAACCCGTACTACAAAAAGCTCCCCTAAGCCAGCATCAAAAGCAAGCTCTGGCACTACACGACTATCAGCACAACTCAATACGATGGTATGTGGTTGTTGTCCTTGCGTTAATTCAGTTCTCCTAGTGCTATCTTGTAGTTTTCCGTCTAATTTGTCAGCAACAAATCGCTCATTACCTGATTTTAGACGAGAGATGATGTCTTCGATACTCATTTTGTTAATTTGTTTTAATGATTATAAATATGGTTCAATTTTACTTATTCTGATTGATGCCAGAAAAATATTATTACTTTATATAAAACAACCCCCAATGTTACAATTTTTCATGTATTTTTACAAATTAAAAATAGTAAAATCAGCTTTTGATTTTTTATAGGAAAACAAACCTACAGATACAATGAATTCTAAAATATGGAATAATATTTTTAGAATAATTCTAGTACTAATTTTAGTACAGACAATGTTTGGCTCTAAAACAAATATTGCCGCAGGCTATAACCATCCACTTTGGTCCGTTTATACATTGCATTTTATAACAATTTTACTTTTCATTGGTTCACTCATACTTAAACCTTTTTCAAAATATAGAGATATTTTTTACACCATTTGCTTTATTACACTAGCTTTATATAATGGCTTATTACTGTATTTGAATAAAGGAGCAGTGATTTATGTATTGCCAGCACTACTGATACCACTTACAATTTTAGGTTTAGTACATACTAGGCGAGAATTTTTAATCAGTTTCTGCTTATTTATTTTTATAAATATAGGCGCATTTGTAACAGCAGATGGTTTAAGTATAGCCAATGCTCCGTTTATACTCTTTTTATTTATAATAATCTGTATTATTCTGGCATTGATCAAATTTTTTGTTATAAAACAAGGCGAAACATTATTAGAAAAAAAAGAAGAATTGGAAAAAGTAAACATGCAATTAGCCTTAAGAAATAAAAAACTAGGAGAATACTCTTACATTGCATCACATCATCTCCGAGCACCTGTTAGAAATATTGGAATATTAGCAGATTTTATAGAGCATGATCAAAAAGAATTAAGCTCGCTTTCTAAAGAACATTTAAATAATATTAAAAAACAAGTGCATCGAGGGTTGAACATCATTGATGGTGTGCGGATGATTGCTGACGATTTGAATTTAGATATTAAACAAAGAGAGGTTATTTATCTGAAAATGTTAATAGACGATATTATTGAGAGGCATCACTATCTAATAGAAGCAACTCCAGATAGAATTGAAAATATGGTTTTACCCAAGCATAAAATCCTTTTTGTTAAAGGATATTTGATTAAGATATTTGAGATTTTAATTAAAAATGCAATTGTATACAAAAAAAAGAAAAGACCCCTAACGCTAACCATTAGAAGCATAGAGAAAGAAGGATTTATGATGATTAAATTTGAAGATAATGGTAAGGGGATCGACTTGAAAAAAGATGGTGCAAAACTCTTTAATGTCCATGAACGCCTGCATCATTATCAAGAAAAATCGGGAATGAGTTTATGTTCTGTCAAAAATATGTTAGAAATATTTTCTGGCGATATCAGCGTTGAGAGTGTACTCGGAAAGGGGAGTACGTTCATTGTGAAAATTCCAATAGAATAAATTACTTTTGTAATAGTTTCTCTTCCGTTTCTTTCACATCTTCTTTTACGCCTTCCAGAAATTCTTCTATAGTTTGAAATTGTCTATTTTTTTTCTTCTTTCGAAAAGAATCAAACTCAATACTGTACTTGATACCAGCACCCCATTTGATACGAGTTCCTACAAGGTCTTGGTCATTAAGTTTGAATAAGCGTAGTTTAAAACGTCCATCTTCTGTAATCAAATATTCTAAAATGAATTCTGGACCATAATAAGTACCCGTATTGGTTGCTTCATCACTTGTTGTCCCAAAATTATCCGTTAGATTAATATTAATTCGATCGTTCAAAAGGCGTTTGGTTAACCCAATTTCAATTTCTTGTCCCCTTAATCGATCAAGGCTTGTACTGTATTGACGATAGTTGATGTTTAAGTCAATATCAGGAATAACTTCTGACAAGAGATCCGTTAAGTACATAGATAGTTGGTTAGAAACAAACTCACTCAAGGTATTGATACTTACGTCTAGTCCTACGTTGCTACTTGCCAATGCTGTCTCACTTGAAGGAATAAATTGTCCTGTAAGCATTAATAGAGCAACTTGGCGATTGAGGTCGTCTTGATTGTTTTTAATCACCGTTAACTTCGTTTCTGCTAGGACTTTTAGTCGTCCTGATAAAGAGGGGAAGTCCATATCAAAATTAATGTCAGGCTTCAGAAGTGAACCTTTAAGAAGGAGTGTTAAATCAATTTCTGTAGGACGTTTGGCTAGGGCTTCACCACCATCATTATCGACGATATATTCCTCAATGAAAGGGTATATTGGGGCTTTCAATTCTTGATAAGAAGCGATAAGATCGATTTGGGCATCTAGAGGATCGCCTTCCCAAATAATAGTTCCACCTCTTTTTACTTTAAAGGGTTTATTAAGTGATATAACATCAGTAATGATCGGCAAGGTAAATAAGTATTCCCCTTCTTCTACAATATATTCACCATTCATCGTAAAGTCACCTGTTCGAGTAATTTTTATTTGAATGTTGCCAAAGCCATTTCCTTTTATAATATCTCCAGATACTTCATCAAAGATTAATTGAATCTCTGCTTCAGGAGTGATACTCAAGTCCATATCTACATTTACACCTCGTATATCGGAAAAGGGATCAATAGAAGTATTATTTTGTAAAGTATCTTGGGTGTTAAACTTAATAAAGCTAACTTCTTTCCCTTCTTGATCCCAATAAATGGGAATGGCAACTTTTGTGCCTTCACCACTTGTCGCATTGATATAGATATTTGCTTGACGGAAAGAGCCTGTAAAGTTGACTTCTCCTCGTCCAAGTGCTGTCCCATAGTACAGAGAATTATTTTCTTTTGTAGTTTCTAAAAACAAAAACTTAGGAGAACTAACTCTTGCATTTAAGCCCCAATCCCGAAGTCGATTGTGTATAATACCACCATTGATAATCGCAGTATTCCCAAATCGATCATACAATTCTGTCCCTGTTAAGTCAAAGCTGTAATTAGATACTTTGGCAGTAGCAGTTTTAGCACTATATCGAGTATTTAAGTAGGTGATTGTAGTAGCACCATCATAAATATTAATCGTACCATCTATATTCGGTGTTTTCGGAACACCTTTCAAGTTGAGATTCGCATCAAAAAATCCCACTGTATTGTTAATATTCGGACTAAGGAAATATTCAGCAAAATCAACAGGATATTTTTTAATGATTATATCAAAGTCAAAGTAATTTTGTTCTGTCTTATTTGGGGTTACATAACCAGGGGTGAAATTACCTTTAGCTAGAAGCGAACGGTCATCTTTGTCTAGATTTATAGTAACATCTAGTGGGTTTTTAAGATTTTTGGTTTCAGCGGTCAATTTAAATTGTCCCCAGTCATCCTGATTTAAAAATAAAGTATCAATCTTTGCAATAGCTACAAAATCTTGAAGTTGGAAAATATTTTTAGACTGTACCTCTGTATTGAGTCGACCACCAAATTTGAGTTTTTTAATTTTAGCAAAATCATTGACAATACCGACATCAATATTTTGGAGTTTTAGGGAGATGCCCTTATTGTCAATACTTTCAAGAAGGACAAGTTTTTCCTTATTGGTTAGGCGGAAATTTTTTGTTTCTAAATATTTTTTACCAAATCGAACAAAATTATCTTCTAAAATATTCCATTTATCATTATATATCACTAAATCGCTGGGCAAAAAAGTTACTTGCATCCGATTATCTACTAAGAAAAATTTACCCTGTAAATTGAGATTGTCTAGGATATTTGTAAAATTATTGGAGTTGACATTGAAATGTATTGTATCTTTTAAAATATCTCCATAAACTGCTGTAATAGGAATGTTTAGATTTTGACCGATAGAAGTATGATATACTCCAATATCAAAGTGACTGCGTTCTTTCAATGCATCTGCTAGAATGACAACATCCTTGAGTTGAACATTATCATACTGGAAAAAAGGAATTTCAGCCTCTAGGTACAAGGAGTCTCGAATATTATCAAAATGCCCAATAAGCTTAACACTCTTTAAGGTGTCGATTTTTGAGTCAAGTAGATTCGTGAAGTTTTTGCTGTCCTTGATTTGAATGTCAAAATCAAAGATCTTAGGATCAGTTAGTAGAGGTTTTTTACTTTTGAGGTTAAGTTGATTTGCAAATCGAGTATAGTTTCTTTCAGCAAATTGTAAGAGATCATCAGGCAATTCTCGAAGTTCAAATCGTCCTTCTAGTGTTGCATCAACTATATCTGAGTGAATTCGAAATGTCCTATATTTATCAATATCTTCTTTTGAATAAACCTCTAGAGTGTCAACATGATAGACATCTTTGCCTTCTTTTAAATTAAAATTATACAGAAAAGCCTCTCCTTGTACATTGGCAATATCATTACCCGAAAAATTAAAATTGACTTGTCCATTTAACTCATAATCTTTTTTAATAAGATTCAATTTTTGAAGTGCTAGTTTGTTAATATCTGCTTTGAAATCAAAAATGGGAATGCTATCATTAAAATCAATTGTTCCATCAAAGAGCAAATCCATATTATCATCTTTTATAGAAAATTCACCTTCAAAAAAACGTTTTCGTACATAACCTTCTACGTCGAGATTTCTATAAACATAGTCTTTGTATGTAAGTTCTTTAACACTTGCTTCTAAAGCGGTATTGATCGTTTCTCCTGTTAATCCTTTACCATCAAAAACCCTTGCTTTAAAAGTTGCTTTTCCTAACTCTGAGTTTCCTGTCCATTTGGCAAGATCAAAGTCAATCAAATCTAAGTTACCAGAATAACTAGCATTGTTCCTACCATTGATTAAATCAAGTTGTATATCTGTTTTCGCCTTGCCTAGAGGGGTTACGAGGTAGCCATCAGCAACAAAGTTGACAAAGAAACCTGTAAAACGTCCATTGAAATCTAAAGTAGTTAATTTATCAAAATTCTTAGGAGGTGAAAAATTAGGAATCAAAAGCCGAAGGGTTTTCATAGTAGTCTTTAGTCGAGTTAACTCTAAGTCAAGGTATTCTTCGCCTTTTGTATTCAAATCTCTAGAACGAAATTCCCCTTGTAGAATCGTTCCGTCTGCAAGTTTAAGTGCAATATCTTTTCCCTTTAATCGGCTAACTTTCCCTCTGATGTTGCCCTTGATTTTAATTTCTTCTTTTTTATTATATCGAAAAAAGGCATTTTTCTCTAAAGCAGGTGCAAATGCCATAACATCTTTAAGTGATACTGTAGAGGCATCGTTAAATCGAGCATCCATAATGACTTTATTATTAAAGTCAAGAAAATCTTTGAATGTTCTATATTTTAAAATTAAGGTATCCCCAATTGTGCTATAAGGTGTTTCTAATAATAATCCTGTAAGTTCCGTCCTACGAGGAGAGGTAAAGGCTTTGGCAGCGAGGTTACTACATTCAAAACCTGTTTTTTCACGTAGAGAAAAGTTTTTTACATCTCCCTGAAATTCCCAGTCCTTATAATTGAAATTATCCGTATTGATATTAATATCCAATACATCGAGGTCTTCAAAATTAATGGCAGTTTCAGGCAAATCCCGCCATTCTTTTCGTTGATTTTTAAGCCTAAAGCGGCTATCAATAACTTTTATGTTAGCGATATCTAGTACAAATTCCTTTTTAGCAGTATCTATTTGAGGAGTGGTAGTTGGTTTCGTAGTTAAAGAATCAGGGAGATCATGCCATTGATATAAATCCAATTGAAAGTCTATATTTTTAAATAGGACAGCTTTCGTTTGAATATGATTTTCGGGTAAATCTATTTTTTCAAAAGCAATTTCACCTCTAGGTAAAAATGCCCTCATCGTTTCTCCTTTTACTAGATCAACTTGTCTAAACCAAAAACTATCAAGGGTAATATCCTTGATATCCAATAGCATCGGTCTCTTGTCTTTTGTTATGGTATCGTTATTAGAAAAATAATCAATCAAAAACTTTAGATTATTATCCGCATTTCCTCGTTGTCTATTTAAGTTTAGAATGGTGTTTTTTAAATTAATATCTTTAATACGAATATCATTATTGATAAGCGAAAAGATATCAATATCTAAATGCCCCGTCAATTTTTCGCAGTATAAAAGGGTATCTCCTTGTTTGTCCTCAATATAGATACCCTCTAATTTAAGAACATCAAAAAACTCCAAATAAGTTGAATCAATTTTTACAACAGCGTCTAAGTCTTGGGATAATTTATCAGTTACTTTCTGAACAACGTAGTTTTGAACGGAGATAAAACGAAGCGATAAGATGGCGGAAACAACAATAATGAAAAGCAACAATAAGATCCACAAGAAAAACTTATTGATACGATAAAACCAACCTCTTTTCTTTTTTCTAGGCTTGGAAGTTTCTACTTCTTTCGATGATATGTTTTCTTTTTCTGAAATGCCGAACTAAGTTATTAAAATAACACATAATTAAATCTAGTGCCAAAGATAGACAATTGAGAATAGGCATACTAAATTTTGATTTTAATTTATTTGGAATGATAGAATAATTAGGGATGATAGTTTTATAACGCAAATAATAGAGAATCGTATAAAGGATCTAACATCTTTTAGATTGGTTTAACATTTATTTAATCGCTTTATGTCAAAAGAACTTCAAAAACTAAATCAAAAAAAAGATTTGATTTTTTATTCAATTTTAAAATGTTTAGTAGCTTTAGGCTTTCGTAAGATGAACGTGTTTTATCTTATATTTTTTTATTTTTAAAATATAATTAAGTCCTATACAATGAGCCAATTGAATGTTCCTAAAATGGCTGACCTAGCAGCAGCAGGAAAGCAACCCGAAGTATTGTTTTGGGTAGGTTGTGCAGGTAGTTTTGATGCTAGAGCACAAAAAGTAACTGTTGCCTTTAGTAAAATCCTCAATGCCGTAGGTGTTGATTTTGCTATATTAGGCAATGAAGAAAGCTGTACAGGCGACCCAGCAAGAAGGGCAGGTAATGAATTCGTGTTCCAAATGACAGCACTTCAAAACATTGAGACCTTAAATATGTATCAAGTGAAGAAAATAGTTACGGCTTGTCCTCATTGTTTTAATACATTAAAAAACGAATATCCAGCCTTAGGAGGGAATTATGAAGTGGTGCATCATACTCAATATTTACAGGAATTGATTAATGAAGGACGGTTGAAGCTAAGTGGCGGAGGAGCATTTAAAGGAAAAAAAATAACCTATCACGATTCTTGTTATGTAGGCCGTGTTAACGGTATTTACAATATTCCTAGAGAGCTATTAGCAGAATTGGATGTTGATTTAGTAGAAATGAAACGTTGTAAAACCAATGGACTGTGTTGTGGTGCAGGAGGCGCACAAATGTTTAAAGAAGATGAAGAAGGAGATAAACGTATTAATATTGAAAGAATAGAAGAGGCTATTGATACAGGAGCTTCTGTAGTAGCAGCCAATTGTCCTTTTTGCCTGACAATGCTATCGGATGGTTTGAAGGCTAAGGAAAAACAAGAAGATATAATGGTCTATGATCTTAGTGAAATGATTTTAGATCGTTTAGCCTAGTATTAAATAACAATTTCTTAAATAAAAGAATAGTGGAGCGTTAGGGATATTTTAAACCCTGACGCTTTTTTCGTATCTATTTTTTAATAAATGTAGAGAAAAATTAAAAAAAGTTAAAAAATAGACGGCTAATCTAGGGATTTCTTAAATGTAGTTAAATTAAATATCATTCTTGGTTAAAGATGGTTAAAAAGAGGAATTTGAATAGAAAAAATAAGAAGTTAGTACTGTGATTAATACTAAAGTAAATCATCAAAACTATTGACTTATGAAAAATCTACTACACCTTCTTAGCCTTGCAATTGTTGCCTTGATGGTTTCTTGTTCTAGTCCTGAGAAACTTTATCATAGAGGGCAATATGAGAGTGTTTTTACAAAATTGAATAAAAATGCTTCTAAAGGCAAGCTCGATGCAGACGAAAAATTTATACTGATGCAGGCTGTTGAAGAATGGAATAAGGATAAAGAAGCTGAACTGAATGCCCATTTAAATAGTCGTCAACCTAAGGATTGGAGAAAAGGAATGAAAACGCTTGGGGCAATTGAAAAAACACAGAAAAAAATCAAGCGATACGCCCAATTACAAGATGCCGACCTTCCATACATCAATACTTCCGAATGGAAAGAGCAATTTGGAGAGCAATTATATACTTATTATTATGATTCGTTCTTTGATCAAGTTAATCGATTTAGAGAGACAGCTCGACAAAATGACATCAGGAAAGCATATGATATTGTAGGGGATATGCGTGAATATACAGATAATCAGTTGCTTATGGATTCACTTGAGCAAGTCTGCATAGCTATGGGGCATCGAAAATATAGAGTCATCATTGAAAATCAAACCATTGGAAATTATTTTACTTTTGATCGTTATTTTGCAGATGAGATTAATTTGCGTTCGGATAGATGGAACTCGTATTATTATCGAGATGATAATGAGGTTGATTTTGATCTGGTCATTACTTTAGAGGATATTGATGAAGATGGGGACTCTAGAAGCAATACCAATACCTATACTAGGCGAGTTATTGATTATTATGAAACACAAGTTGATACCGCAGGCGTTTCGACCCAAGTGCCTGTCTATAAAGAAATAAGTGCCAATGTCTCAGAAATTACTTATGAATATATAGTTGAGACAAGGGCAGATGTCGAAATATATGAGTCGAATTCTCGTAGAAGATTGCAATATGATGATTTTAGAAATCGAGAAGAAGAGATTGTTGTTGTAAATTATCTAGAAAGTGGTGATAGAGCTGCTGTTCCTAATAATATTCAATTAGAGCGCAACAGAGGAAATAATTACAATTATAATGATTTGGTTCAGGATGCACTAGAACAACTCGCCAATAACATTAGCCGAGACATTCCGACTTTATAGTGAATAAAGCAATGAGATGTTTACTTTTAAAGAATCATTAACAGTCTTTAAGATACTAGTAAGTGTTTTTAAATCGTTTTTGGTTTAAATTGCTATAAAATCAAGTAAATATGATAACAGATAATGAATTAATGAAAAGAAATGCTCGCAAATCAAGAGTCGTTGCGGTGGCATTTACAGTAGTATTTCACTTGGCATTATTTGGCAGTATTGCCTATTTTTCTAGCCCTGAAGACTCGGCATTTAGAACCAAAATTAAGGCACTTTTTGGACAAGAAGATACAAACCTCAAAGATATTACAATGCAGCCTTAGGAGACTTGGTGTTTTCTGTAGGACAAGGAGGCAATGTAATGATAAATGTTGACCCCATTTGAAGGGCAGATTGAATTTCAATTTGCCCTTTATATTTCGATACAATTTTTTTACAAAGACTAAGCCCCACACCTGTACCTTCATAAACCTCGTTGGTATGGAGACGTTTAAACAAATCGAAAACCTGTTGGTGGTATGCTTGTTCAATCCCGATTCCATTATCTTTTATATAAATTTTAATACTGTCTGCTTGTTCCTTGTACCATATTTCAATAGTGGGTTTTTTGCGCTCATTGTATTTAATGCCATTTTGGATGAGGTTTTGAAAGAGTATTGTAAACTCTAATTCGTTACAATAATAATTCGGCAAACCTTGATTGATGATCTGCCCATTTTTACCATCCAACTCTGATACTAGAATTGCTTTAATTTTATTGACTAATTTATTTAAATCAATCCTCTTTTTAGTATTATTTTGTTCTTCATTATTAATTTTTGAAAATTCTAAAATATCTTCAATTAAATACTGCATTTGTTTTGCACTCGTTTTAATAATCTTTAGATATTCGGGAATATCATCATAATTTGAACGATTTAGGTTACGCTCTATTAAATCAGAAAAGCTAACAATATTTCTTATAGGTGACTTTAAATCGTGAGATGCGATATTGGTGAATCGGTTGAGTTCATCATTTTTTTCGATTAAAATCTTATTTTGAGTGGTATATTTTTTGTTGTACCGCTGATTTTCTCTTAAGACTCGTAAGGTCACTAATATTGTTGCTAGATATGCTACTAAAAAATAAGAATAAGGAGCGCTTGGAATGATTTGATCTTTATAAATAGGAGTATAAAAAATCAAGGAAATATGTACAAGTACATAAACAATAAGGATCAGGCTCAATAGACTGGTAAGAATAGTATTTTGATTGTAGAAAAAATAACAAATTACTAATGTAAGCACAATATACATAGGTTCTATCCGTAGTGAGATACCAGATAAAACATGGAGCATACCCGCTGCCAATATAGAGATTAGCGTTATAGTAATCTGTGCAGATTTATATTTTTTAAAATAATTAAATGTTAAGGTTGTTATGATAATAGAACTTAGAACTATCGAAATGAAATATTCCTTGGTATCATTAGGCCCAAAAAAATTATATAAAAGATGAAATACTAAGCCAGGTATCGTTATAATAGTAAAATGATTAACTAGCTCTACTTGTCTACGTACACTAAAGTCTAATTCTTTAGTTACTCCAATACCAATAATGCGCTGATAAAGTTCTATAATCTTACCCTTCAAAATTTTGAAATTTTCAACAAGTTCTATAATTAAGCGTTGCCTTTCAAGTTTACTGCAAAAAAAATTCCCATCTTAAAAAAATGGGAATATTAATAAAGGAAAATAGACATTATTCTATGAAAGTTGTTTAATAATGAAGGTTGAATTATTTATAGGTCATTCTATTTTTAAACAACTTCTATACTAAATTCCATAGAATAATGTCTAATAAGCATTTTATTTTTGAAGGAATCAGAATACTAATGTACGATGCTGATACGTTCAGTATGTCGTTTTCCTTCTGATTCTAGTATTAAAAGATATGTTCCTATAGGGGCATCACTAATATCAATATCATACTGGATATATAATCCATTTTTAGGAGATAGGTCATATATTCTTTGACCATGGATCGTATAAATTGCACCACCAATATCTTTTGAAGAATCAAATTCAAGGAGAACATTAAATTGTCCATCAGATGGATTAGGAGCAATAACTAAGTCTTTGAGTTCGTCTAGTTGATAGGTTGATGTAGCATTACTAAATACTTCACCACCAACCATTAGTTCACAACCATTGGCATCTCGTATAGTAACAAAGTAAGTGCCAATTCCTAAACCATCAATATAAGGAAGATTTTCTTCTGGTCGACCAGTCCAAGAGAAAGTATAAGGAGGTTTACCTCCACTAACAATAGCTGTAGCAGTACCATTAAGACCAGTAGTACTAGGCGTAGTAGCTACATATGCTTCTAAAGGAGATGGTTCATTAACTTGAAGTGTAGTTGAATAAACACAACCATTAGCATCTGTAACTTTTACAGTATATACACCAGCAGCTAATCCGTCAATATCTTCATCTGTCGAGCCATGTGACCAATCAAAATCAAAAGGAGGACTTCCAAAAACCGTAAGGTCTATAGCGCCATTATTTTCTCCATTACAACTAATATGCGTAACTTGGTAAGAAACGTCTATCCCTGTTACAACCCCAACTTCTCCTGTACCATTCCCTACACAGCCTCTAGAATCTGTAACTGTAATGGTATATGTACCATCAGGTAATACGGGTTGTATTGGATTAGAAGAACCGTTGCTCCATTGATAGATATAACCTGTTCCAGAACCACCTTCTGGAAAAGCTTGTAACCCTGTAGATGTACAGTTTTGACCATATGCCAATACCTTAATATCTAATTCAGGTAATACCTCTATCGTGACAGTATGAACACTATCACAATCATTAGGATCTGGAAATTCTCGAACAAGCACCGTATCCCTATTATAAACAATACCCTCAAAAGACTCTCCAAAACAAAGCTCTACACTTTCTTCTGTCGCAATAAGATCGCTTACAGTTAAATGAATAGTTACAACACTATCACACTGATTAACAGAAGTGAAGGTTTGTGTATAATCTCCACCCATCGTTAATTCCTCGTCTCCAAAACTATAGGATTTTCCGTCACATATAGAAACATCAAATTCTTTGTTAATGGTTTCTACAACAGACAATATTGTTTCTATTACAATACTATCGCATCCTTTATTGTATTTTAAAGTATCTCTATAAGTTCCTTCTTCGACATATGTATTGCCATTAATCGTATAGCTATTGCCTTCACAGATTTGTTGGGGATTATCTTCATTGCCAAGGAAGTTCAGAATGGAAATATTGAAAACTTGAAGTATTGAATCACAGCCAGAGTCATACTTCAACCACTCTGTAATTTGAGTGTCAGAAGTAACAGTTTGACCCATAAAATCGTCACCAGAACATAATTGAATATCAAAAACTTCGGAATCAGCTATGGGCTCATGTACCGTCAAGATAGTAGTCACGGTACTATCACAACCTTGTGCAGTAGTAAGTATATCTGTATATATACCCTCTATCATATAGGTATTATCTCCAATAGAATAAGATTCTCCTGAACATATGGTTTGCGGGTTATTACCAGATTTCGCTTCAACTTCCAATAATTCAAAGGTTACGATACTGTCACACTCAAATCGATTTTGAAAGGTGTGGCTATGAGGACCAGGATTAGATAAGTCATAAGATTGGTTTTGAAAGGTAAAAACCTCTCCAGGACATAATTCTTGAGTAAACGAAGAACCAGGCTCTTCTGGATGTTGTGTTATGGTATAACTTAAAAATTCACTACAATTAACACTATTCGTTGTTTCTAATTGAGGATCTTCACCTGCGAAAAAAGGACCTGAGCCATCAGCTAATAAAATGCCTTCTCCAAAACAAACTATCTCATTAAAAGACTTTTGAGTGGCATTAAATGTTACTTCAATTTCATCACTAGTTTGAATACCACCATCATCCGTTACAGTTACCGAATAAGTCCTGACGAAAGGCGCTTCTTCTGCATCAACGGTGATACTAGAGGTAGTTTCACCTCCAGGACTCCAGATATAAGAATAGTTAGACTGACCATCCACCACAGTCAAGGTTAGTGATGTAGCATCACAGATCGTTTCGTCATCTTGACAAGGTAATGCAGGTTGCGACCAAGAGAGTTTTACCGTCATGGTTAAAAAGAACTCGATACCAGGGAAATTACTAGAAGTCCCCGTTGTAAATGTCCAGACACCCATAGGATCGAAATTACCAAGATTGATACTACCAGTATATATATTATTGTTCCCAGATGAACTCAAACTAGAGGTCGTAATTTCTGTTAAAGGATTATCGGGAGCAGTTGTAGATATACTGATATTGGCAACATCACTCAGAAAAATTGAAGCATTGGTGATTTCAAGTTTTGTAATCAATTCAACTTTAATATCGTTAGGATTTACACTAGATGGAATGCTACTATATGCATCAGAAGTAAAATCAACTTGAGCCGAACCTGAAAAATCGATGTCAATCTCACCACTCGTAAATTCCTCTGTGGGAGACGATGCTGGAGTGCTAGGGCAGTTAATACTGGCCAAGAAATCCATCCTCGCAGTATTATTTTGTGTTTTATATTGCCCTCCATAAAAATGGTAATTAAAATAACTATTTAAAAAGGGAAGATTAAAAAAAGTACTTAAAGAAATAAAAAATAAAAGTAAGAAGTATCTCATAAGAATTTTATTAGATGTAAAAGCTTATTTAAGTATAAGATTGGATTAGATTTAAAAATTAGATCGTTTAAAAATAAGAGCATTTTTATTGCCCTAAAAGTAATAAAGGAACTAAAGTATAGATAATTCCTTATAGCATTTTTTGTTTTCGAACAACACTATTTTTTGGGTAAAAGAAATTTTATTGATTCTATAACGAAAAAATGCTTCAATCCTTGTGCCGAAAAGGCAAATATATTATTGAATTTTAATCGAAACTAATATTATATTAAAAAATGTGCTAAATTTATAGTTTATATTGTTATTTATTTTAATATGGAAAATGATATACTTGATGATTTACGTTTTGATGTTACAGGAGATATTAGAGTTGAAGAGTTAGAAGCCTTTATTGGTTCATCCTCTGAATATTACATTAAACAATGGTCAGCATATAAAGAAGGAAAGTTATTCTCTTTTAACATTGGAGCATTTTTATTTGGATTTGGTTGGATGTTATTCAGAAAGATGATTAAAATAGCTATCTTTTTTTGTTTAATAATTTTAGGAATAGGGGTATTACAAGATGTAGTTTTTGAGATGCTAATGGACATATCAGGAGATGTATACCTGATTATCGATCGTATAATTACAATAACTACAAGTGTGGCTGTTGGATTTTTGGGAAACCGATTGTATTTACAATATGTAGAAAAAGAAATATATAAAATGAGGGAAAAAGGGTATGGGCAACAAGAATATTATGCTGCTTTACGGGAAAAAGGGGGAGTTTCTTGGCTATATGTAATAATTGTTTTGCTAGGACTGTTTTTATTGGGTTATATTTTTGTGATACTAATTTAAATATGAATTTTGGATTTGGAGTTAGGCATATTTTTTGCTTAACTTATTTCAATAATTTATTTTAAAAAATATATAAGTAAAATGGATGAAAATACTACTATACTGGGAGTAGGCTCCAGAGTTAGGCATCCCGCCTTTGGCGATGGAGTAGTTATAAAAGTAAATGTTGCGGCTTATCAAGTTTGTTTTATAACGTATGGAATAAAAGATGTGGGGAAGACGTATGAAAAATGGGAGGTGATAGAAAGGATAGAACCCACCAATAGCGTATCTTTTACGGCAGCTGAAAAGTCTTTAATAAAAATTTTGCAGACCTATAATGGCATCGAAGCAAAAGTAGATCTTGGACAAAAATGGGAAAACGGAACTATGATATTAAAGCCAGCTGATGAAAGTTTGAAACCTAAGGAAATACCCATTGAAACCTTCTTTCATAAAGTTGTGATGGTTAGAGATAGATTGCGAGTAATGGAACAAAGAATAAATAGTAGCAAATTAACAGATGAGGAAAAAGTCAACTTACAACAATATATTACACGTATCTATGGTAGCTTAACGACATTTAATGTATTGTTTAAGTATAAAGAAGATTCTTTTGTGGGAGAAAAATCAAGGTAATCGACAATTATAATAAATGAACAAAATAACAATCCTTATTGTACTAACAACATGGATGACTTTTATGTCAGGCTGTTTGGTTATGAATGAACCTTATGCTGTACTTGCCCCAGGAGTATATAGAGCAGTATTAAAACTTGATGGTAAACCCAATCGCCCGCTCAATACAGATGCTAAACCTCCTAATGAGGAAATTAAATTTGAGGAGGTCACAGATGGCGAACTTCCGTTTACATTTGAATTAGTGTATGATACTAAAGATAAATTTCATATTGAAATTATTAATGGTGAAGAGCGCATTCGAGTGGACGATATCGTATATGGTCATAATAGAGTTAATGGAGATGATACGATAAGAATTGAATTTCCGCATTATGATTCTTATATTAGAGCATTATATGAAGAAGATGTCATAGAAGGAGAGTGGGTCGTTAAGACCAAAAAAAATTATACTATCCCTTTTGTGGCTTGGCAAGGTAAAAATCATCGATTTACAACGTTAAAAAAAGAACCTGTAAATGTAGCAGGGAAATGGGAGGTAACATTTGGCGAAAAAGGCGAGGAATACAGTGCTATTGGCGAATTCCAACAGGAGGGTAATTATTTGACAGGAACGTTTCTTACAGAAACAGGAGATTATCGTTTTCTAGAAGGAACTGTACAGGCAGATAAAATGTATTTATCAACTTTTGATGGTTCTCACGCTTTTTTGTTTGAAGCTAAAATGCTCCCCGATTCTACACTTGTTGGAACGTTTCGTTCAGGAAGTCATTATAAAGATATTTGGATAGCTAAACGAAATTCAAGTGTAACATTGACTGATCCTAATACGCTTACATACTTGAAAGAAGGTTATGATAAAGTGACATTTTCTTTTGAAAATTCCGATGGTAAAAGAGTTTCTTTAGAAGATGAAAAATACAAAGATAAAATTAAAATAGTTCAAATTATTGGAACTTGGTGCCCTAATTGTGCGGATGAAACCCAATTTTTGGCAGATTATTTGAGTAAAAATAAAAATAAAGATCTTGCTGTCATTGCATTAGCATACGAAAAACACAAACATAAGGAAAAAGCATTTAGTGCTATAAGCAAATTTAAGAAGCGATTTGGAATAGATTATGAAGTCTTATGGGCCGGTAGCAGCAAAAAAGATGAAGCTGCCAAAACGCTTCCTATGTTGAATCATATTTTATCATATCCGACCATGATTTTTTTGGATAAAAATGATAAGGTTAGGAAGATTCATACAGGATTTGCGGGACCTGCTACAAGTGAATATCCCAAGTTTATTAAAGAATTTAATGATTTTGTGGGAGCATTATTAAATGAATAATTTATAAAAAAATACTATGCAAGCTTTTTTAGTGTACTGTAAAGAAAACGAACAATTTGCAAAACAATTTGCAGAAGATATTCAACGTTCAACCATTAATTTTGTGTTGGATGATAGAGATTTGGAGGAAAGGAATGTTCACCAAGAAGCAATTATAAATTCTTCTGCACCTATTTTTTTATTAATAAGTGATAATTTCCTACGCTCTGAAGATTGTATGTATAATGCAATATTATTCTTGCAAGATGCAAAGTTGAAAAGCCGTGTAAATACTATAGTTATTGATGGAATCAAAACTAATGAATCGGGAACTGTCGAAAATGTACCTACAAAATTTCAACGAGTGAGTAATGTCATTCACTACATGAATCATTGGCAAGATATATATTTGGAATTACGAAGACAGAAAAGAGAAAATGATTATGAAAAAGAGGATGCCTTTAATCAAAAAATTAATAATGTTCGTTCAATTTCGTCTGAGATAGGCGAATTTCTAAGACTTTTAAAGTCTAAAGAATATTATGAATTTAAAAAATTACGTGCAAACAAATTTAAGTTACTTTTCCAATTATTAAATAAAGAACAATTACACAGCAGTTACAAAAATTTAGCAATCGTCAATTATAACATAGAAGATGTCTCTGCTAAATCAAATCAACCAATACGTAATAAGATTGTAGAAGAAAAATCAACGACATTGGAATACCAAGCTGAACCAGTAAGCGTTGAGCCTGTTTTAAGTGTAAATGGTAGTGATAAAATATTAACAAATATTCAGAAAAGTATTGAGGATAAAGTTCCACCTCCACCTCCACCGATTGTAAAGGAAGAGATAGAATCAAAGAAGGTCATTGAGGAGGTGGTAAAACCTGAAGAGTCTAAAAAACCTGAAACGCTATTAGAAAAGTTGGTGCGTTCAAAAAATAACGATGACGATAAATCAATCGAGGAAAAAGTGATAGCAGATACGCCCAAAAAACCTGAAACTATTCTAGAAAAACTTGCTCGTGCAAAGAAAGAGAAAGGAATAACTGAAGAAGTCGTAGAAGATATTGAACTTAAAAAAGAAGAGTTGACATTGGATGAAGCAGGTATTGTGCCTCAAACAGTAGAAGAAGTAATAGAGGAGGAATCAATCGTTAATGATGTACAAGAAAAATCTGAAGAAATTCAAACAAATGCCATTGCTCCTGAACAAAAAGAAGAGGATTTTTCAGAGAAATCTTCAATAGAGATTTTACGTTCCTTATTTGAAGAAGATAAAGACGTTGATAAAGCAGAAGAAAAGCTAGCGAATAGAATTGACCCAATTATCGAAAAAGAAGAAATGGAAGAAGAACTTGAATTGATGGCAGAAAAAATAGTCAATAAACACGAGAATGAGGAAAAAGAAATAATAGAGGAAACAACAGAAGAGGTAGTAGAAAATATTGAAAAAACAGAATCTTCGGAAGTAGTGGAGGAGGAGCAAGTGGAGAAAGAGTCTATTGTTCAAGTTATTAAAGAGGTAAAACAAGATGAACCAGAATCTGTTGTAAGGTTATTGAGTACAACAGAAATTTCTAAGTTGATTGAAGAAGAGCGATATATTGCAGCATTAGAGGGGTTAGAGTATTTAACAGAAAAAGAACCATCTAATCTAGATGCCCAATATCAATTAGCGGTTTTCCATATTACACATCTAGATAATATAAAAGAAGGAAGAAAAGCATTGAAAAAAATTCTTAATAAAGATAATACTTATGTAGATGCTCATCTTTTATTAGCTGAATTAGCAGAGACTCAAGGCGATTTTCTCCTTGCTAAAACACATTTTGAAAATGTATTTAAATTAAATAGTAATACACCAGGATTAGCTTTTAAACTAGGAATGTTACTTAGTCATAATTTTAAAGGGTATAAGAAAAAAGCAGCAGATTATTTCAAATTTGCGATAGGACAAGATGAAGATAATCCTGACGCACACTACCAGTATGGTGTTTTATTGTATGAACATTTTGGTAAAAATAAGAAAGCTTTAAAACACCTAAAAAAAGTAGCTCAATTACAGGAAGATCATCCGTTTACGCACTATGATATGGCTGTCGCCTATTATGAAATGGGCAAACCCAAACTAGCTGCTGAATGTTATATTAAGGCAACTCAAACCAATCCTGAATTAAAGACCAAACAGAATGATTTAGCATTTAAAATTGAGAAATATAAGGCTATCTTTAAAAAAGAAGCAGAAGAAAAAGCTGCTAAGGAGACTGCACTCAAAGAATTAGAATTGGCTAAGTCTACATCTGATGAAGCGCTAGAAGAGAAGATAGTAACGATTATTGAAAAACTTTCTACTACTATTATTACAGGTTCTAAAAGTAAAGAAGAAAAAGGCTTAGTCTTTAAAATATTAAAAGATGATACTGAAGTAGCAATGGATGAGGTGCAAAAGACCAAGTTGAAGATTATTCAAAATAACCTTCAAGAGATACTTGGGATGGAAGCAACGAATTTGATGTTGATGATTACAGGGAAAGAAGAAATTAGAAAAGGTTAACTTTTATGATTCCAATGCCTTTTGTATTTTATCTAGAGGAATATCATTCATACATTTAAAATGCTTTTTAGGACATTTATGGTATCCAATTTTTGAGCAAGGACGGCAAGATAAATTATTGACCTGAATACTAGTGTTTTTATCACTTCGGTTGCCATAATAAGGATACATACCAAATGCTGGTGTTGTATTTCCCCATGTTGATATTATGGTCTTTTGAAATGCTGCAGCAATGTGCATAAGCCCAGTATCATGGCTAATAACTTTTTGTGCTTGTTTGATTAATGATGCAGATTGGTTGAGATTATATTGCCCACAAGTATTATAGATATTTTTGTTCTTGACCATGGTTATAATTTTTGCTCCAGTCTCTGTATCGTCTTTGCCACCTAATAAAAGTATTGGCTGTGTTGTGAGATTACAAATTTCAGCCAGTTTATTAATAGGAAGCCTTTTAGTTGTATGTGCTGCTCCAATAACTAATGCAATATATGGAATTGATACACCTAATATAGAGGAAGGTAGAACCTCGTCTTTAATAGGAATAAAATAATCTAAACCTTGACCATCATTTATCACTTCAAGACTAGATACCGTATTCATGTATCTATCAACAATATGAATATTTGGAAGCCTATTGAGTTTTAGATTAACAAGTAACCATTTCTCAATATTTAATTTATTAAAAGAAAATGCAGTCTTTCCTAACTTACGTTTAACTTTTAGGCTGCGAAGGTTGTGATGTAAATCAATAATGTAGTCATAATCTTCTAATTGAAGAGTGGCATAAACCTCAGATACTTTTTTCTGATATGCCCATACTTTATCTACATAAGGATTGGGATCGAGAATACATTTAAATTTACTTGAAGTAAGATAATGTATAGTAGCGTTCTTTTGTTTTTTTAAACACCTTATTACAGGAGTGGTCAATACAATATCACCAATAGAACTAAATCGTATAATTAATATTTTCAAAAACTGTATTTTATTTTGCTATGATAATATACTGATGCTCCAGCAAACCTTCGTTGATTTGAATAGTTTTATAACCAGCTTCACGGAGTTCTTTTTTTACGGTTGTTGGAGATAGCGCAATTTCTTCCTCTCGTAGATTTAGTTTATTTCCCTTTTTATAATCTACAATCATTATTCGCCCATTTTGTTTTAAGTTTTCTTTTCGAATTTTTTCAAAATAAGATATTCTATCCTGAATATCTTTATAAGTATTGACGACTAATACAGCATCAACTTCTTCTTTTTTAAGTTTAGGATCATTTTCATTAACGAGCCTAGTTTCAATGCGATCTTGAATTAATTTAGGAAAAGTTGTTTTTGTATTTTCAATAAAATGAATAAAACGCTCATCAATATCAATTGCAAGTACTTTAGCGGCTTTGGTGGCTAATCTAAAAGTGAAATAACCTGTTCCAGCTCCAATATCTGCAACAGTTTTACCTTTTAAATCGCCAAGTAATTCAATTACTTCTAAGGGCTTTTGCCATTTAAGCCTGTCTGTATTTTCAAATCGTTGTACCAACTTATCAAAAGTTTCTTCCTGATCGGTCTTAGTATTTTGTGTACGGTGATTACAGGCCAATAAACTAGGAATGATAACAGAGAGAAGGACAATATAATTAAATTTAATCCACATAGGCTTTTACAACATATTGGTAACTCAATGAAGAATCGTTGGTTGTAATATTTTTATATCCTGCTGTTTTAAGTTCTTCCTCGACTTCTCCAAGAGCTAGGCGCACTCTAATGTCAGGTGCCAAGGAATTTTTGGGGAGGTTTTTCTTTTTATAGTCCACAATCAATATCATCCCGCCATTTTTAAAAGTTCGTTTTAATCGATTAAAATATTCAATCCGGCTTTCTGCATTCTTACCAATGTAAATATATGTATTTACAAGAACAACAACATCAACCTCTTTATCTTTCAACTTGGGATCGTCAATTTCTGCAAGCCTAGTTTCTATTTTTTTTCTAAAACCTTCGGGGTATTTCCGTTTTTCTTTTTCCATGAAATCAATGGCATCAGGATCAATATCACAGCCAATGGTTTTTTTTGCTTTTTGAGCAATTCGAAAGGTAAAATAACCCGAAGCAGATCCAATTTCAGCGACTACTTTATTTGAAATATCGCCAAGCATTTTTAAAACAAGATTAGGTTTTTGCCACAGCTCCCTTTCTTTGTCATGATATAGTTCTAACTCACTTTTAGAAATATTAGTATTCTGCCCCGTTTCTGATTCATGGTGATGATGATCAGGATGGTGATCATGATGATGACTGTGGTCATGTTTTATATTATGTGTTTTCCTATAATCGTAGTCTCCAGTACACCCTAGGAAAAAAACTAAGGCTAATAATAAAAAGATTGTTTTTAAGTAAAAAGTATTCATGATATTATATAAAACAATAATAAAAGTATATAAAGTAATTTATGTAGTAATAGTATAACGATTCTATATGTAAAGTTTGGGAAAATTTTACGAAAAAGCGATTTTTTAAGAATTTATTAAGAATACAAACTTTTACGTAAGTAGAATATACCTTCAAAATATATTTTGAACAGTCAACCAGAGAAATAGTACCATTGAACACATTTTTAAATGTACTTTTATCACAAAACGTATATTTGAATTGTATATGTTATAGATATATGAATTAAATGTAATAAAATATAATTGAAATGCATAATTTGAACTATTAACCATACACAACTATTCATTGATTTAGGCAGCTTGGATTATCTATAGCTGCCTTTTAAAATTCTAGTAGGTTTAAGATTACAGGGATTTAAGTGTTACCTCCTTTAACTAAGACTTTTTTTAAGCAATAAACAAATAAAAGATTATTTTTTAAAAAGAAAGACTATATAGAACAAGGGCTGTCATAATACATATTATCACAGCCCTTGTTCTATATAGTTATCATCTATGCAAATACTATCGACCCTTTAGCACGACTTCAACTCTTCTATTTTTACGACGATTGGCTTCTGTATCATTATTTGCTATTGGTTTGGTATTTCCAAATCCTTTAAAACTTAAACGATTGGCTGAAATACCTCTTTTTATAAGTTTTTTATACAAGCACCTTGCTCGTATTTGAGATAAGGTAATTTGTTCACCTTGAGCAAAAGGACCGTTATAAGACTCTGATTCTGTTCCATCAATATGACCATAGATATCCATCTTGACATTTGGATAGGCTTTCATAATTTTAGCCATGTCGTCAATCACTGTAAAGTAGTCTCTATTCATTTTTGCTGAATTATGAGCAAATCGAATACCATCTAATTTTAATTGATGGGGGAATGTTGAACCAGCAGTCGATAAATAATTTGCTATTCGAATGACATCATTATGTTGACTACGTAATTTTAATTCGCTAGCGGTAGGGCCATAAGGTTTAACGGCTTTTTCTTCCTTTATAGGTTCTTTTTCTACAACTTTTGTTTCGTTCTCAATGGTATCTGCAATTATTGTTGTTTTGTTTTTAGTATCTACTACTGTCTTTTCTGTATTACAACCTTTCCACCAATAGAACAAAGCCAATAGCAATAAAAGCAATAATAATAACATTAACCACCAAGGAAGCGCACATCCTGAACCACCGCTACTTCCTCCAACTATTGCCCCTGTTATGTCTGTCTCTCTTTCAACTTTATGTTCTTTAGTATTGACGATTACTTTTTCTCGCTTAGGCGGTATTGGAGCTGCTGCACGAACAACTTCTGGCTCTGGTTTGATGATAGGAGTTGTTGCGATAATTTCAGGTTCTTGGTCTTGCTCTATTTCGCTTTCTAAGGTAAATACTTCTGTTTCAGTTCTTACTGTGGATTGAGCAAATTCAACACCATATTGTGCAGCATAAGAGGGCAATGCGCCAAGTAACCATATCTTCATTTCTTCGGCTTCACTAATCGAACTAAACGCTCTACTTCTAGCTATTTCTGTATTGTTACCAGCTAAAAGAAGAATATGCCATTTTCCTTTTATTTCCTTGATGCGATAGCGCTCTTCGATTTTGCTGTTTTTGAGTACAGATAAAATTCCATTATCTCTTGCCTTACCACCTCTATAACCTTGACTATACAAAACGGCTTTCCCCCTAGCATCATTGAAGTGAAAATAATGTTTCTTATTTTCATTATTTTTAAAGGTTTCAAAGCCCTTTTGTCCACTTATTGATGGACGATCTAGAAAATATTCTTGTCCTTTTTTACGACTTGCTTTTGCATAATCTGCTTTATAATTTGGCGCATTTTTGATTATATATTGGATAGCGACTTCACGTTCTGCTATGGTATCAAACATAGGACTTCTTGCTGTTTCAAACCCATTTGGAGTTCGTATTACAAAGAAAAATTGTCCATTGTCTTCTAGCCTTTCATAATATTTGTCTTTAGAGCCATATCGAAGTACAGTTCTTAAATTTGTTTTTCTTTTCCCTCCAGTATCCATTGCTCGACTATATAGAATAGCACGACCATTATCATCATTAAAAACATAGAAATACTTTCCATTATCTTCAAAAAGCTCTGGACCTATATTCCGATTACTTGAACGCCATGAAAAATTATAAAATCGGGTTAGTTCCGCAATTGTTGGAGGAGTTGGGAGTTCTTTATTAAGTAACTGTTTTCGGCGCTCTGTAACAGTTGTAGTAGTCGTTAATTCTACCTTGAAATTGGTTGTTTTTAAGGCTTCATTTTGAATGTTCTCAATAATAGCATTCCCTTTTTCTAAGGATGTAATATTCGAATTACGTGCTAGGATTTTTCCTGTTTCAGAACGTAATTCTAAGACAGGATTATTTCCTCTATTATTAATTGAAAAGTTGGCTTTATCTCTAAGTGCAGGGATGACATCATTCTGAAGACTATTTACAATATTATCTCTTGAAGGATAATCTATTCCTTGTAGTAAAGATTGGTTATCATCAGAAAGAAGCTCATAAAGCCATCTTCCTTCTGATGGATTTTGAAGTGAAAATCTCATTTTATAAGGTTACATTTTGTTTTAGTAATATCAATATAATTAAAATATGTAAGTTTTACAATTATATCCTCTTTTAATCCCAAGATAGAAAAAGAGAATATAGACATAGATCCTATCTGAGAACTAATCTCCCTTTAACTATAAAGCCAACCTTATTCTATGATATATTAGTATGACGCATTTTATTAATTTAAGATACATTTTGTTCTAGTTTATATTTAGCATCAAGATTATAAAATCATTTAGGATTACTACTAGTAGTGAATTAAACAACTTCTATTATTATACTATCCTATTAAATTTCTTTACCTTTCTTTTTTAAATAAAAAATAGTATATGCGCTTATCAGCTATAGACATTGGTTCAAATGCAATTCGATTATTAATTTCAGATATACAAGCTGATAAAAAAGGGAATATTATTCACTTTAGAAAAGTAAAACTGTACCGAGTTCCTGTTCGCTTGGGTATGGATGCCTTTACAGAAAAGAAAATATCTCCTAAAAATGTGGAAAAACTTTTCAAAGCAATTCGAGCATTTAAAGCATTAATGGAGGTTTATGAGGTAGAGGATTACCGAGCTTGTGCAACATCAGCAATGCGAGAAGCCGATAATTCAAGTGAAGTCATTGGAAAGATATTAGCTGAAACGGGTATTGAAATTCATATAATTGATGGACAAGAAGAGGCACAACTTATTCTTTCTAATCGTGCTTTATTAAGCCAAGATTTAGATACACGTTTTAATCATTTATATGTTGATGTTGGAGGAGGTAGTACTGAAATTTCATTAATAGGGCAAGAAGGTATATTAGCCTCACGCTCGTTTAAAGTTGGGACTATTCGCTTATTTAAAAATATGGTGGTAGACGCTGTGTGGAAAGAAATGGAAAATTGGTTGTCAAATGAAATTTCTCCACAACGTCCTTTAAATGTGATTGGTTCTGGAGGTAATATTAATAGAATATTTAAACGCTCAGGAAATCAGCGTTATCAACCTATAATGATTCAGGCACTTAGAAAGGAAAGAAATTTGCTAGCAGCTTTGGAGATAGAGGATAGAATATACCTTCAAGACTTGAATAGAGATAGAGCAGAAGTAATTGTTCCTGCCTTAGATATATTCCTTTTTGTTATGGATAAGACAGGGATACAACAGGTTGTTGTTCCTAAAATTGGAGTAGCAGATGGTATTGTTCGCTCTTTATTTTTGAATAAAATATAAATATCTGAATTCTAAAAAATATAGTAATTCGGTGTTGTAAAGAAGAGCCGTAAGAAAAATAATGAGAAAATTCAAAATCAGGTTTTAAACAATAAAAAAATGCCGGGACATAAGTCCCGACATTTTTCATACACCCTTTTTAAATATTAAGCTTCACATCAAAATTACTTGTTGACAATGAATCGCTCAACTTGTACGTCATTGTGCTCATTTGTGATTCTTAAGAAGTACATACCCGAAGCAAAAGTGCTTACATCAATATCAGTACTTCCTTCAACATCAACAACAGAGAAACTGCTGATAGTCTTACCGTATAAGTCTAAAACTTGAATGTCTAAAGTTTCAGTTGTAGACTTGCCTAAGTGAATGTCTCCTTCTTGATAAGTAGCGAAGTCGAATGTTACGGTTAAGAAATCACTTGCTGGGTTTGGATATAAAGTAACATTAGTAAATTTATCTTCTTCTCTTCCAGAAGTACCTGCTACAAATGTTGCAGAAGCAAATGCACTTGTTTCAGAGCCACAATCAGAGCTAACACCCCACTCATAAGTTGCACCTTTCGTTAAACCAGTAGCATCGATAGATGTGCCTGTTGCTGTAGCAGAGTTCCAAGTACTTGCACCTGCCTGACGCAATCTTACTGTATAGCTATTCGCTGCTCCAACAGCATCCCATGAAAGTCTTGCTTCTCTTCCTCCTTTCCTTGCAGTACTATAAAGTCCAGTTGGTACATCACAGCTACCAGTTCCACCACCGCCACCTCCAGTATCACATGGAGAACAAGAACCACCACAATCTACACCTGTCTCATCACCATTTTGTACACCATCGTCACAAGTTGGAGTAGAACCTCCACCGCCTCCACCGCCGCTTCCGCTACAAGCAGTAGAACTAGCCAAAGATGCTCTAAAACCACCAGCAGCAAATAACGCTCTCATACGAGTTTTTTGACCTGATGTAAATAAGTTCATACAAGCATCATCAGAATAATCCATATAGTTTTCAACCATGTCAACTGTACTACAAGATACATGTCCCGAAGCACAACCATAGTTAGCACCATCAGAAACTGGAGTATCACTCACATAATCATCTACGCTACATCCGCCATCTCCCCAAATGTGACGAAGGTTTAACCAGTGTCCAACTTCGTGTGTTGTTGTTCTTCCTAAATTATAAGTTGAGTTAAGTGTTCCTACACGACCAAAAGCGTTGTATAAACATACTACACCATCTGTAGAAGCAGCACCACCAGGAAATTGAGCATATCCTAAAATACCATTTGCTAAGTTACATACCCAAATATTAAGGTACTGATCAGTTGGCCATGCATCAACTCCACCTTTATTTGTTTTCTTTACATCATCATTTGTTCTAAAAGAACGTTTTCCTGTTTGTACTCTATTAATACCATCTGTAGCATTTCCATTAGGATCAACAGTTGCCATACAGAATTCTATTTCTGTGTCTGCTGCTTGAGACCATTGATTGTTTGCATCAGAGTTTGTACGACGAAAATCTTCATTTAAAACATCAATTTGAGAAAGTACTTGTGCATCACTAATATTTTCAGAGTTCGTTCTATATACAACGTGTACAACTACAGGAATAGTAATAACACCTCCATTTCTATTAGCATCTGGACGATTTTGATACTCACGTGTAAATGTTTCAATTTGATTCATTTGGTCTATCACACCAGGATTTTGTAATTCTTGCATTTCTAAATGCTCCATACTGCCACAAGTACGTTGGCTTTGAACATTGGCAACAAATGTTAAGGAAAGAATTACTAAAAGAAATAATTTGGAAATAGTCTTCATTAGATAAGTATTATTATTTGATAAGTAAAAAAGTTCTTTTAAAAACAAGTAGTAGTTAAGTTGTGTGTTTATCTTAAATGGGGCTAAAAACTATACAAAGTTAGGCTGGATACGGATTGTAATATAATTGAAATTTTATATTTTTTTATATTTAAAACGATACTTTAAATGATTAGATTAATACATAAAGTATTGATAATCAATTATTTTGTGGTTTCTTTTTTTTAAATAATAAGGGACTTTATTATTGTTTTTTTAAAAATTAATTTTTTTTTCTTTTCAAAAGAAATATTTAATACTTAATCAATTGATAATAAATGATTTATGCTTGAATTAAATTATGTGTTTAAAAAATGTTATGATGAAAAAATAGTTATGAAGAATTAAAATATAAAGATACTCTTTGATGCTTAAAACAAAAGAAATCTACTTGACTAAAGGACAAATATCAGATAAGACTATGAAGTTGTTCAAAAATAGCTTAGGGGCTTCTGAAAAAGCCTTTTTGCTTCGATTTTTACTTTTTCATCGCTCCGTAGCTCGGCTATGCAGCTTTAAAAAAGCGCAATGGAAACAAAAATTTAATTTTAATAAGCTCAGCAGCCAATTATTGAACAGCTTCTATAGGATAATTAGGTAAACCTATTTATATTGCTTTATCTTTTACCTTTTGTTCAAGTAGATTTCGTATTATAAAAATCGTTGAAAGATTATTTTATCAATTCTAGAATCAACGTAGACTTACCGTCAACTTTTAATTTATTGATGTCATTGAGTACTTCATCGCTTATGATATCTTTTCCTTTCGAAAAGCCTTTCATTTTTTCTTGGTAACGTTGAGTAACAACCTCTGTACCTTCTTCATGTGTATTCATAATGATCATAACTGTTTTATTATCATTATAACGGAAGTACACATAAATACCATTTTCTGGGACAAACTGTATCATTTTACCTGTGGCAAGTACAGGATTATTTTTACGATAGTTTAATAATTTTTTAATAAAATTATAGGCTTCTGCTTCTTTGCCTTTTCGGGCATCAGTCGTAAATTTATTGTCGCTATCGTCTTTCCATCCTCCAGGGAAATCTCGACGTCCTCCTTCTCCGAAACCACCACCTAAACCTTCCATCATCAGTTCTGTGCCGTAGGTAATCATAGGAATCCCTCTAGTCGTAAATAAGAAAGCTAATCCAGATTTAAACTTGTTCATATCACCTCCAACAGACGAAGCAAAGCGACTTAAATCATGGTTGTCTAAGAAGACCACATTTTTAGTAGGATCTTTATATTCTACATCTTGGGCTAGGGTATAATATATTTTGGCAGCACCACTCGTCCATCCTTGATTATTATTTAAGGCATCATTAATAGCATAATAAATTTGAAAGTCTGTTACACCTGGGAGGTTTGTCTTTTCAATAAAGAAGTTTTGAATCGGAATACCGTGTACCCATGTTTCACCAAAAATACCCAAGTTGGGAAATTCTGCTTGTAATCTGTCCATCCATTCTTTCGAAAATGCGAGGTCAGGGTAGGCATAAGTATCAATTCTAAAGCCATCTAACCCTGTATATTCAACCCACCAAATGGTATTTTGAATTAGGTAATTGGCAAGGTGTGGATTTTGTTGATTCAAGTCAGGCATATGGTGATCAAACCAGCCATCCACCATTTTAGTACGATCTGCTTCGGCGGCATAAGGGTCGAGTAGGGCAGGGGCACGATAGGTTGTCCTTGTAAAATCATCCCATTGGTGTACCCAATCTGCTGAAGGTAAATCCTTGATAAACCAATGCTGATCACCACAATGATTTTGAATAATATCCTTCACGATTTTAATTCCTTTTTTATGGGCTTCTTCTACGAGTTTTTTATAGGTTTCGTTTGTACCAAAACGGCGGTCAACTAGATAGTGATCGCTGGTGGCATAGCCATGATAAGATTCGTAAGGCTGATCATTTTCTAGGACGGGATTTAACCATAAAGCCGTCACACCCAAATCTTTTAAATAATCTAAATTATCGATGATCCCCTGTAAGTCACCACCATGACGAGATAGTATTTTATTACGATTGATGCCCGTTTCGTTCATTCCCTCTATACTATCATTGCTTTCATCTCCATTTGCAAAACGATCAGGCATGATTAGATAGATAACGTCTTTAGAAGAAAGTCCCTGTACTCGATCTTTTCCTTTGTTTCGAATATTTAGTTCAAAAGGATACTCCCTTTTATCTCCACCTTTGGTCAGTACAATTGGGAATTTGCCTGTTTTTGCACTTGGACTAATATTAACTTCTACAAAAAGGTAGTTCGGATTTTCAGCTTTAGTGACTTTTTTAATAGAAACGCCCGATTGATTAACGCTTACCTTGTGATCTTTGATATTATTATCGTGGACTATCAACTCTACAACAGGATTTGCCATGCCTGTCCACCAAGATGATGGTTCGACTCTGGGTTTGTCCACCTTTTGAGGGCTAGCAGTAAGTTTTTTGTGTTTAGGAACGAGGTGTTCAAAGGCTTTCTTTTCACCTTCTACATCAATCTCCGCACCAGAATGACCATTGCTGTGGTCTTCTGTAGTATTAGTCTGTGTACAAGAAGTAATATATATTATAGGAAATAAAAATATTAATAACTTTCTCATATTGAATTTTGTTTTTATAAAAATATGCCATATTAAACACGTTCTAATATGGCATATCTTGAATATATTAAAATAGAAAAGGATTAGTTTTGTATTACAGTATCGTCTTTATCTTCTACAAAATAGACACTTAGACCTCCTAAAATCATAAAGACACCAGCCATTACTAAGGCGTAAATGGCATAATCGTCATAGACATATTTTACGATTGGTCCACCAAAAATTCCATTTACAATTTGAGGGAAAGTGATAAAGAAGTTAAAAATTCCCATATAAACCCCCATTTTTCGAACAGGGATAGAACCCGCTAGGATAGCATAAGGCATTGCCAATATACTAGCCCAAGCAATTCCAACCCCTATCATAGAGAAATTGAGCCATGCTTTTTGAGAGGGATCCGTAATAAACATAATGGATATTAATCCTAGACCGCCACAAATTAGAGCAACTGTATGAGTTGTTTTTCGACCAATCATTTTTGCAATTGTAGGCAATAAAAAAGCAAAGATGGTTGCGACCAAGTTATAGATACCAAAAATATAACCAACATAGTCACCTGCTTCGCTATAAGCGGCAGAAGTATGGTCAGAAGCAGGAAGTCCCCATACGTGTTGTGCTAAAGCTGGAGTAGTAAAAACCCACATAGAGAATAAAGCAAACCAAGAGAAAAATTGTACGATACCAAGTTGCTTCATGGTTTTGGGCATACTAGCAAAGTCCTTAAAAATTTGACCTATCCCTCCACTTTCTTCTTCAACATGACCTTCATCACCAGCAAAAGAATCTTGTACTTCGGGGGGATATTCTTTGGTTGTAATAACAGTCAATATGATGGTAATCATTAAAGCAGCAGCACCTAAAACAAAAGACCAGATTAAATTGGGGGGGACTTGACCAGCAGCGGCTTGATTCGATATTCCAAACCAATTGGTAAGGACATAAGGTAGCCAAGAACCAGCAACAGCTCCAAGACCAATTAAGATAGTTTGAACAGAAAAACCTAAGGTTCGTTGATCTGTAGGCAGTTTATCTGCTACTAAGGCTCTAAATGGTTCCATGGCTACGTTTATCGAAGCATCCATGATCATCAACATTCCAGCACCTACCCAAAGTGCAGGTAAAAACGCTGTAAACATCGAAGCATTTGGCATCAATATTAAGCCTATTGATGCGAGAATGGCACCAATCAAAAAATATGGCTTTCTTCTTCCTAAAAAGTTCCAAGTTCTATCACTATAATGACCTATAATAGGTTGTACTAGCATTCCTGTAATAGGAGCAACCAACCAAAACCATGACAGTTGATGAGTATCTGCACCAAAGGTTTGTAAGATTCTACTGGCATTTGCATTCTGTAATCCAAAACCCATTTGAATTCCCATGAACCCAAAGCTCATCATAATGATATTATAAAGGCTTAGTCTTGGTTTTTGTTTACCACCCACTTTTATGTTATCTAATATCGTTCCTCCAGCCATAATTTTTGTTTTAATAGTTTAAAAGTAATTTTAAGTTGCTTTACGATACACTAAAATTCATTGTTTGCGAAGACTGCATATTCCCAAGGTTTAAGCGTCAACGACAATTCTTTGTCTAAGTCATTGGTCGTTCGAGCAAAAACATTGGTATAGTTACCTTCTATACCACTTAGGTCTGCTTTTATTTCTTGGTTCTTTCCTGAAAGATTAATAAATACAATGACTCTGTCCCCATCTTTTTCTCTTGTAAAAGCATAAACTTTTTTATCGTTTCCTGTAGAGATTTTTACGAGCTTACCACCATGAATACCATTCCATAGTGCTTTGTTTTTATGTTTTAATTCTAGGAGCTTGGTATAGAAATCCTGTTTAGGAAAATCTTTCCAATCTATCTGATCTTTATCAAAAAAGGCAATTCGCTGATAAAGTCCTGCTTCTTGTCCACTATAGATTAAAGGCATTCCATCAAAGGTAAAGGCAAGGACTGCTAGAGCGTCTTCTGCTGCACCAAGCACTTTCGGGAAGTCATTCCATGAATTTTCATCGTGGTTGGTTATGAAATACATTTTTATAGCATGGGCAGGGTTTTCAGTCTTGTACTTTTTAAGCATCTTATCGACATCTGTTGCATCTGCTTTGCCTTCTGCTACTTTTCTAAACAAATCCTTACCAGCCCAAGCATAATTCATTTGAAAACAGGTATTGAAAAAATCAGTATGTTCATCATCTTCGGCTAGCATGAAGACAGGCTTAATCTTTTCCAATTCTGGTCTTAACTGCACCCAAAAATCACCAGGCACCATGCCCGCCACATCACATCTGAAACCATCAATATCCATGTCTCTAACCCAATATTGCATATCTTCTATCATCGCTTTACGTAAACCAGGTGCATCGTAATTTAAATCCGCTACATCGTACCAATCTGTATTTACAGTATGTGTAATTGTATCGCCTGTTTCTGCTTTTGTGTACCATTCGGGGTTACTCTTTATCCATTTATGATCCCAGCCAGTATGATTGGGGACCCAGTCTAATATTATCTTCATTCCCATTTCATGGATTTTATCAATGAGTGCTTTAAACTCTTCTTTTGTACCATGTTCAGGGTTTACTTCAGTATAGTCAGAAATAGCATAGTAACTGCCAAGAGAGCCTTTTCTTTTTGTTTTACTAATAGGGTAAATGGGCATAAACCAAAGAATATCCACGCCCATATTTTTGAGTCTTGGTAGGTGTTTTTCAAATGCTGCAATTGTTCCTTCTTTTGTATATTGACGTAGGTTAACTTCATATATATTTGCATTTTTAACCCAGTCGGGAACTTTCATACTCGTTTCTGTCACAACAGAATCTTCTTGTTCTGTTAAATCGCCTTCATTATTTGAAGCAGAAGGTGATTGCTTACAGGAAAAGAGTAATATAAAGGAAAAAATGGTGGTATAATGGGCTATTCTTAATAAGGTTTTCATTACAATGAACGTTTATTTGGTTATTATAAAATGTCTGATCCAAAAATTAAACTTTGGATCAGACATACTTTATTACTACTTACAATACTAAATTTTCTACAGCATTCAAGGCATAATCTTTTCCATTTAAAATAATAGAAACAGGCGTGTCACTTAGATTTAATATTTCTGTTTTTTCCTGTCCTACTTTTATTTGGAGTAGTGCGCCTCTGAACCTAATTTTGAATGCAAATCCTTTCCATTTTTTAGGGATGAAAGGATTTAAATGTAATTTGTCATCTTTTACTCGCATACCACCAAATCCTTTTACGATTGCCATCCACGTTCCTGCCATACTGGTAATATGCAAGCCATCTTCCGTATCGTTATTATAATCATCCAAATCTAAACGTGCTGTACGGAGATACATCTCATAAGCCTTTTCTTCCATTCCTAATAAAGCGGCTTGAATAGAGTGAACACAAGGAGAAAGAGAAGATTCATGAACAGTAATTGGCTCGTAAAATTCAAAGTTTCTACGAATAGTATCTACATCAAACTGGTCTTCAAAGAAGTACAATCCTTGGAGTACATCGGCTTGTTTAATGAAACAAGAACGTAAAATTCTATCCCAAGACCATTTTTGATTAAGCGGAAGGTGTGTAGGGTCTAAGTCTTTTACCTTAATGATTTCTTTATCTAAGAAATTATCCTGTTGTAAGAAAATACCTTTTTCCTTATCTTCTGGATAATACATATTATCAATAATTTCTTTCCAATCGTCAGACTCTCGAATTTCAATGAAGTTAATCTTAGAACAGATTTCAGCATAACGTTGTGGACTCGTTTGTTTAACATGAGCAATAGACTCTAAGGTATATTTCATACACCAAGTTGCAATGTAATTGGTATACCAGTTATTGTTGACGTTGTTTTCGTATTCATTCGGACCAGTCACACCCAACATTACATACTTACCTTTTGCGGCAGACATATGTACCCGTTGCTTCCAAAATCTAGCAATTCCAATAAGGACTTCTAGACCATATTCTGCTAGATAATTAACATCACCAGTATAATTGATATAATCGTAAATGGCATATGCGATAGCTCCATTTCTATGAATTTCTTCAAAGGTAATCTCCCATTCGTTATGGCACTCTTCACCATTCATTGTTACCATCGGATATAGTGCAGCACCCTTTACAAAACCTAGTTTACCAGCATTTTCGATTGCTTTTTCAAGATGTCGATGTCGATAGACTAATAGATTTCGGGCAACTCTTTGGTCGGCAGTAGAAAGGTAAAAGGGAAGGCAATATGCTTCGGTGTCCCAATAGGTACTTCCGCCATATTTTTCACCTGTAAATCCTTTAGGACCGATATTCAATCGTTCATCTTCACCTGTGTAGGTTTGATTAAGATGAAAAATATTAAAACGGATTCCTTGTTGAGCCGAAACATCGCCCTCTATGATTATGTCACTTTCTTCCCATTTTGCAGCCCAAGCATTTTTATGCTCACTAAGTAATGTATTGAATCCTTTTTTAAAGGCATTTTTTACCACAGATTTACAATTTCCTAATAATTCTTTCTTTGAGTGGTTTTCAGAAGAAAGGTAAGCTGCATATTTGTAAACAACCAATTCACTCCCCTCACTGACACCAATGCTTACTTTATTTCCAACGTATTTCTCTTTGTTGATTTTTTTAGAATCAAAATCAATATCTTCTTCTTCAACAGTAATAGAGAATTTCATTCCTGTTGCAACTTGGAAGGCTGTTTTTTTAGTTTCTGCAACGATATACCCTTGTCTTCTTCGTACTTCTCTATCAATTTCGTTCCAGAATTTTTCATCATAATTAGAATCTTTATTGACAATGTCTGCATCAATATAAGGCGTAATATCAATGACACCACTATAATTTAAAGGCGTGATAGAATATCGTATTGCACCAACTTCATCTTCTACAATGCTACAAAAACGTTTTGAGTTAACTTTGACTTTAACACCGTTTTTCATTTTTGCAATAAAAGAACGTTCTAGATAACCTTCTTTCATGTTTAATTCCCGACGAAAATCTTCTACTTCACATTGATTTAGGTCTAGGGCTTTACCATTAATTGTAATGTCAATACCTATCCAATTTGGTGCATTGAGTACCTTGGCAAAATATTCTGGATAACCATTTTTCCACCATCCAACTCTTGTTTTATCAGGATAATAAACGCCAGCTACATAACTACCTTGTAGGGTTTTTCCAGTAAATTTTTCTTCGAAATTAGCACGTTGTCCCATTCGACCATTTCCGATGCTAAAGATACTTTCGGAATTTTCGTTATACGCTCTGTGAAATCCTTCTTCGATAATACTCCAAGGATCAGCTTTTAGGTATTGCTTCATAGTATTATTTAATTGGTGATTTGTTTGTTCATAGAGTATCTGAGTGTACTTTATTAGAAATGTATTTTATTTGAAAATTAGTACATTTTTAATCCAGACTAGATAGATACTCTAGTTATTATAAATAATTATACACTTTCAGTTGCTATTTTTTGAAAGATGTCAGCAGGTGTGAGATTCTCAAACCCTGAAATAACATAATCCGCATGACTAAGTACTTCGGGACTACCCACTCCAATAGAATGAAAACCACCAGCATTAGCTGCTTGGACACCTTTTTCAGCATCTTCAAAAACGATACATTCATTAGGGCTAACATTTACGGCTTTAGCCCCTAGTTGAAACACTTGGGGATCTGGTTTGCCTTTTGTTGTTTTCGTCCCATCAATGATAGCATCAAACATATCTATAATTCCAATTTGCTTTAGGATAGTAGTGGCATTTTTTGATGCAGAGCCTAAAACTATTTTAATATTGTTAGCTTGTAAATCTTCTAGAAAAGGAAGGACACCTTCTAATATTTCACTAGCAGGCATTTGTTTCACATATTCTAGATACCATTCATTCTTTTTAGCCGCCCATTCAGTTTTTTCAACATCGGTCAATTGAACGCCACCCCATTTTAGGATTAGATTTAGGGAGTCAACTCTACTGACACCTTTCAATTTTTCATTATCTTCTTCATTGAAATCAAATCCAAGTTCGTTCGCTAGTCTTCTCCATGCGATGAAATGATATTTTGCAGTATCTACAATGACACCATCTAAATCAAAAATACAAGCTCTAATTGAAGGCATAGGTTAGTTAAATAGGTATGAATAATGTAATACCATTTTTGGTACTAAGTGTTGTTAATATCGTAAATATAAATGTAAATTTTACACTAATTAAAAAAATGATAATAAAATTTTATTTGTAACACTTTTGTAAAATGTATTTTGGTAAAAAACTACTGTTTTTAACTAAAAATAAAATGGTCTTGATTGATGAAAATAAATCGATTTTGTCAATATTAGAATTAAACATATTTATGTCCTTAAAATACATATTACATGACATGAAATATGCTGTACACCAATTTTTTTTGTAGAGAAATATCCAGTATTAAATTTATTCAAATTACTTTCTAAACAATTTGCATTAATTTTAAACCGTTAAAAAAACATAAATTATAATTATGTCAGTAGCTGTTCGTCAACTTTCTAAAATATATGGTGCGCAAAAAGCCGTCAATGATATTTCTTTCGATGCTAATGAGGGTCAAGTATTAGGATTTTTAGGTCCTAATGGCGCAGGAAAGACTACCACTATGAAAATGATTACAGGCTACACGATGCCCTCTAATGGTCATATAGAAGTATGTGGTTTTAATGTATATAAGGATTCAATAAAATGTCGCCAACAGATTGGCTATTTGCCAGAACATAATCCATTGTACAAAGATATGTACGTCAAAGAGTACCTCCAATTTATTGCGGGACTGCATAAAATTTCTAGTAAAAAACAGCGGGTGGCAGAGATGATCGAATTGACAGGTTTAGAAATAGAGCAACATAAAAAAATTGGGATGCTATCCAAAGGATATCGACAACGAGTTGGATTGGCACAAGCGATGATCCATGATCCGCAAGTCTTAATTTTGGATGAACCTACTTCAGGTCTAGATCCGAATCAGTTGGTTGATATTCGAAATTTAATCAGGACAATAGGCAAAGAAAAAACAGTAATTTTTTCTACACATATTATGCAAGAAGTTCAGGCTGTTTGTGATCGAGTCATTATTATTAATAGAGGACAAATTGTAGTAAATGAGACGATTGATAAACTTCAGTTTAATACAAATAACACACAAAGCATTATCATTGAAGTTGAAGAACCTTGTGTTGCTTCTCTTTTTGAGAAGATTCCTGCCCTTGAGCAAGTTATTGCTCAAGACGAGCATAAATGGAAATTGATATTTAAAACAGAAAAAGATGTGAGGGCTGAGGTTTATCGTTTTGTAGTTTCAGAAGGTTTAACGCTTTTAGAACTCAAAAAGGAAAAAGTTTCTATTGAAAATATATTCCAGAATTTAACAAAGTGAGTTTTTATTGGATAGCGTTACAAGTTCTTTTTATCAAAGAATACGATTAATAAAAAACCAATACTATAAGCTAAGAGATCTTTTGGATCGAAAGTTCGCCCAATAATGGTTGCAAGGATAGGATTCCCTTCTAACCCTAGTAGTTCTACAATATTGAAATACTGCAAAATCTCTACACTAAAAGCAAAAATAAGTACAACTAAAGCGACTTTCCAATTAGGTGCATTCCAAAATATTTTTAAAAAGAAATAAATCAATACTACCACTAAGACATCTCCTACAAATGGGCGAATAATCCTATCGTGTACGAATAAGGCAATACATAATTCTACCAAAAATAAAATGATGAAAAGCCAAATATATCGTTTGTTTATTTTCATGCACTAAGTGAATTGAGTAAATTGCAAAGGTAAAGAAATAGAAATTGTATACGATTTTATAATAGAATTCTTCATTGTGAAGCTGAATTAACAGGATTTTTATATGAAAAAGATAGGCTTATTGTCAGATACGCATAGTTATTTAGATGAAAAGGTATTTGAATACTTTGAAGATTGTGATGAAATCTGGCATGCTGGGGATATAGGAAGTTTTGATATTGTAGAAGAATTGGAGGCTTTTAAGCCTTTTAGAGCCGTTTATGGTAATATTGATAATCAAAAAATTAGGCGTGCATTTCCAGAAGATTTGCGTTTTGAATGTGAAGGTGTTGACGTATGGATAACGCATATTGGTGGTTATCCTACTCGATATAATCGACGTACTCGCCCGATGATTGAACAACATCCTCCTAAATTGTTCATCTGTGGGCATTCTCATATTTTGAAGATTATGGCGGATAAAAGATATGGCTTATTACATATTAACCCTGGTGCCTGTGGTCATCATGGTTTTCACAAAATGCGGACGCTGGTTCGATTTGCTTTAGAAGAAGGACAAATAAAAGATTGTGAAGTCATTGAATTGGGGAGGAGGGGAGTCGTTCGTTAATTTTTTAACAGCATTTGATTTATCGTATTTTTCTTTAATATGCTCGTAAGTAAGACTTAACCTTCCTTAACAAATAATAGTACTCTTTGAAAAGTTTTAAAGGTATTATTCAACCAATTTAAAATTTTTCTATGAAAACGCTACGAATTTTTTCTTTTCTACTTTTTGCAATTTGTTTATGTTTATCAAATCTTAATGCTCAAACCTATACTTCTGAGCCTATTGCGTTTGGTTTCAAGGGTGGTTTACATTATGCTAAAGCTAATCTACAAAACCAATCCATAGATGCTTTTGCAGATATTTCTAATATTCGGACAATTGCATTTGGTGGATTTGCTGAAATTCCGATGACCAACCAACTTGCTTTCCAACCTGAAATAAATTTTGTAAAAAAAGGTTTTTCTACAGGAGTAGGTGTGGATTTCACCTTGTTTAATTTTCCTTTAGAGGTGGGGGCAAGGGCAGAGACGGAAGTTAAGTATTTAGAATTACCGATTTTATTAAAATATAAATTTGGTAATGAACAATTAAAAGGCTACGTCATTGGTGGACCGACTGTAGGTTATGCGATGAGTGGGAAATTAAAAACAGTAGCGAGCTTGTTGATTGATATTACTGTAAACAAAACGGACATTAATCTAAAGAACGATAATTTCCAACGCTTTGAAGTGGGAGGATTAATAGGTATTGGCGGAGAGTGGAGTGCTGGAGCAGGAGCTTTATTTGCGGATGTTCGGTATCATCATGGTTTTACCAATATGTTGAACGATCCGATTATAGATGCACAGCTAACCAATCAGGGTTTTGGTATTAATATAGGCTATAAGTTTTATCTGAATTAATATTTGTTATGCGTCATACCTTTATATTTAATATGGATTGGTATTAATCTTTCTCCTAATCCATATTTGAGTGACTTTCGAGTCTTTGGGGATTTCATTTTTATCCAAATCATAAGTTGCACTAGGATAGTCTAATTGCAGCCCTAAATTCCCATGGAAAACAGTAGTTTTACTCTCTATTTCAGAGCCATGTACTTCAATGTTTTTAAGTTTCGAATCAAGTGTTTGAAAGGTAGTGCCGATTTTGAATCCTTCTTTTGTAGCAGCCAAAGGAGAGGTTATCATAATATCGCCAACACGCTTTTTATCAAGCGGATCAGGTAAAAAATTGCCTAGTTTTTCTCCTTTATCTGAAATAATGTCATAGACTTGGAATGTCCCTTCGCCTGTTTCTAAAGTTGCTTTCTTTATTTTCTTGTTGGGTAAAGATGCAATTGCGGTTCCAATGTGGATCCCCAAAAAAATGCTGTCTTGGATAAGGTATGCAGCAGATTGGGCAGATGGATTGGATTGAGAGGGTTTTACAGTTTCGTCATTTTTAGGGCTTGATGTTGAGGATTCGTTTTTTGAATGACAACCCATTACTAGGAATAATACTGAGGTCAATAGAATATAGATTGATCGGGTATTCATAAGGATAAAGCTTTAACAAAAAAAACATCAAAATAATCTATTCTATTTACAATTATAGATTATTTTGATGTTTTGTTAAAACAAACTTTATTTAGAAGGCAATTTAAAATTAAATGGGAAATTATATTGTACGTTTACATTTTTTCCTCTTTGTCGACCAGGAATCCATTTAGGCATTAAGCCAATGACCCGCAGGGCTTCTTTGTCGCAACTCGGAGAAACACTTCGAATTAATTTAATATCTCTTACATTTCCTTGTTTATCTATGACAAATGAAACAACCACAATACCTTCGATACCTTGCTCCCTAGCGTCTTGTGGGTATTGGATGTTTTTGATTATAAACTCTAACAATAGTTTATCTGAATGTCGTTTTTTCTCTGCATAAGTATTTCCTTGACTTCCCACAAATAAAGGCATTTGCTCGACGATAGCATAAACCTCCTCTTCTTTTTCTTCTTCTACAGTTTGTTCTGTTACAGTTGTTGAAGGAACTATTGGTACAGGTTTAAATTTAGGCTTTGGGCTATAGGTTCTAGGAAGACTTGATTTATAATTACTCGTTGTTGAATATGCAATTGCGCCTCGGTTACCTCCTACGGCTGCATCCGAAACGCCTTCGGGCATTGGCAAGGGCTGTTTTACGGTTTCAACTTTTCCATCTTTATTTCGCACTTTAGAATCAATGGCAATAAAAGAGGTATATTTTGTTAATAGGTTGTATTTTAACCCTAAATCGGTGACCTCATCTATCAATTTATCATCAATACCATTTCTAGACAAATTACTATAGTCGTCTAACGACTTTATTCGCTGCCTTGCCCATATATAGCGTAGTGCTTGATTTTCTTTACTTGCTTTAACCGTAGATACGTCAATACTTTCTTTGAACTTTCCTTTACCAGATTCGCCTTTTACTGTAATTTTACCAGTAGGACGATTTTTATATTTTCCATAAATAATTAAAGGACGTTCTCCTAGCAAATCGGGTACTTCTTTTGGATAAACATCATAAACCTCTAAACCACTAAAGTCCGTTTTTATATTCGTTAAAACAGGAGACTGGATATACGTTTTGAAACGAGCAGCTGTTTCTATTCCTTCTTCTTGTTTGGTGACAATAAATGGCTCTCCATATCCTACTCTTGCCATCCCTTCTATCAAATGGCGATTAACAGAAGAACCAATTCCAAAGGAAAAGAAATTAGCATTTCCTAGATTGGATTTGATGTAGTCAAAAGCATCGCTTTCAACAGTAACGTAACCATCCGTTAAAATCACAAAAGAACGAGAGGTATTTTCTGGTTTTGGTGCGCTCATTGCTTTTTTCAATGCGGGCAATAGCTCCGTGCTGCCTCCTCCTCTTTTACGTTGTAGTGTTGACATGGCTTGCTGAATATTTGTAGGAGTAGCAGTTACCGATTGCTCCGATAAAAAATTGGCACTACCTGCAAAAGTGAGTACATTAAATTTATCTCTGGACTGCAAAGTTCCTAACAGTTCTTTCATCATTTTTTTAGAAATATCTAAAGGGAAACCATTCATAGAACCTGATATGTCTACAATGAAAATATATTCTCTAGTAGGCATCTCTTTTGGAATTATCCGCTCTGGCGGCTGCATCATCATCATAAAGAAATTTTCTTTTTCGCCTTCATAGAGTAGCATTCCATTTTCAATTTCTTTACCCTTAAGCACATATTGAACAATAAAATCTTTGTTACCTTTAGATTTATCACTAGCATTTAATTCGATATTCGCATGGTCTTTAGAAGTATAATTGATATTTACTTTATGGGAGGTTGACACAGCAGATTGAATAGGGACAGCAGCTTGAATATTGATTTTCATGTCGAAGGTATAAGGTGCTGCTTCGCCTTCATGTAAATAAGGGTTTTCTACCCAGTCTTCATTGGAAGCAAGGGCATCGGTTTTAGGCGTGTTGGAATATCTGGGACCAACAACGGTGGGGTAGACAAATTCGTATAAGCCATCTTCGGGAACAATTAGTTCTGTATAGGACAACTCGACTTTAATTTTATCACCAGGCATAATATTTGCGACATTCATTTGAAATACGTTTGGGCGTTCTTGTTCTAGTAAAGAAGCACTTTTTCCTTCGCTTTTTGCTTGTTCATAATCCGCTCTCGCTTTTCCTTTTTCTTCTATTTTTGCAACAATTGTTCGTTCACCAATCGTCATTCGCATATCATAAACCGCAGCACGAGTTGATGCAGGAAAGATGTATATCGCTTCAATAGATTTTTTTCCTTCATTTTTATAAAGCTGAGTTACTTTTACATCTGCAATAACACCTGCAATATTTACATTAGCTTCGGTATGTAAAAGAGGCATTTTATCGATGCTGTCGTCTTCACTTTTTACAAAAAAATAAGGGGATAAGGTTTGGTCGTTATTTTTTTCTTGGGCAAAAATGGGTTGTGCTAGTAAGGAACAAATTCCTAGTAGAATTATATTCCATCCTTTTAGGTATTTCATTTTTTATGATTTAAAATTAGATAAAAAAGTCTCAATCCTTTATACCTTTTTAGATGAGTTTTTTACTAAAAAAGGTGGCTGACTTTTAAATTAATATTACAGAGAAAATATAAATTGCTAAAAATTAACAAGTTAGACCTTGCTTTTTTTATAAAAATAACACTTTTTAACAAAGAGATATTTTAAAATAATATAATATTAACAGCATCGTAATCCACAAAACAATAAATTGGAACATCTAAAATAAAAATGATAAACTATGAAACGGCCATGATTAAGTAATCCTTAAACACACAAGGAAATGATTATTTAATCATGGTAAGTTCCATCTGACCTTAACAGAAAATTAAAATAAACAGATGAAAAAGCATTCTTTATTTAGTTTTCCAATCGTTTTACTTTCTCTTTTTGCTTTGTCTTGTTCAAAGGGCGAAGATATTATTGAAGACCAAAATGGACTCGAATTGATTTATTATAGTAAACGGAACAATATTATTAACATTTATAAACTCAATGCTCTAGGGCAAGAAGAAGAACTGATTATTGATAATGAGCATCAGGATTGGTGGCCTCGATTGTCACCTGATAAAAAAACCTTACTCTGGTATAAATCGCCTAAAAATGGTGATTATAATAACTATGAACAAGCAGAATTATGGATGGCAAATGCAGATGGAACAAATCAACGAAAAGTTATTGCTGATGGACAATACGACTGGACGGCTCAAGGTGTAGCCGATTGGTCGCCCGATGGCGAAGAATTGGTGATGGCAGTAACGGATCAAACGGGGCATTGGCATATTTATATAACTGATGCTAATGGTCAAAATCCTAGAAAGATTAGCCAGCGGAATAGCTTGTATACGGACCCCAGCTGGTCACCTGATGGTACTCGAATTGTTTGTACGGCTTTTCCTAAAGATTATGTTGGATTTAATCTATTTGAGTTGGAAGTACATACAATGAAAACGGACGGTACGGATGAACAGCGATTGACATTTGATGAGATGCGGGATCACGATCCTTATTGGTCACCCGATGGCAAGGAAATCGCTTTTGAAAGCCAGTGGGAATTGTTGCATTGTTTTTTAGGGAAATGGGCGATTCGTAAGGTGAAGGTTGCAAATAAACAAACCATTGAATTGCTTAAAGATGATACGGCGAATGGTATTCCTCGATGGACAGAAGATTCGCAGCATTTATATTTTGCTCGTACGGAATGCGCCGAATATGGGAAAATTGTCAAGATAGACAGGACAGGCGAAAACATGGAAGTCGTTATTAGTAGTTCGGAACATAATATTTACGATTGTGATGTTGTAGAGTGATGATAACTCTGAATTTATCGTACTAATCCTCCAATCAAACGAATCAATCCAATTTCCGTTGTTTTAAGGTTGAATAAAGCATTCAATCTAGCTTGTACGGCATTCATATAGGCGACTTGTACGGCACGATAATCAAAAGAGGAGATTTGACCGCTTTTGAAACGTTCGGCAGAGATTTTTAAATTCTCCGAAGCGTTATTGATGAGCTTGTCGGTTAAACGTAGCAACTCTAATTGATTGTTGTAGTTTTGTAGTGTGATTTTTAACTCGTTAGACAGGCTTCGTTTTAGATCGTCAATATTAAATTGGGCGATTTCTTCTTCAATTTTAGCATTTTCGATATTCCGTTTTCTCCTACCTGCATCAAAAAGATTATAGCTAAGTGTTGCATTGGCATACACATTAAAATTATTACTAAAGTCCGAACCATAAGCTTCTTGAGTAATGGGATTATTGCCACTTTGCCAGTAGATATTTTCGGTAAACGAAACTCCTCCTCGAAGTGCTAGTGTAGGATACCTATCTGCCTCGCTGAGTTTAGTATTCAAAGCACTCATACTTTGAGAAATGTAAAGCTGTTTTAAATTAATATTTTTTGAAAATAGCTCCTGTTCTAAATCTTGATAGACGTATTGTTTGGTATTGAAATCTAGTGTTTCATTTGGTTCATATCGTATTCCTAAATTATCAATGCCCATTGCTAGTTTTAAGTTCAACAGCGTTGTTTCGTAGTTGTTTTTTTGAATAAGTAAAGTTGTAGAATCATTTAAGAAAGCATTAGAAGTTTGTAACATATCGTATTTGCCACCTTGACCAAAAGATTTTCTAATTTCCTGATATTGAATCCGATCTCTAGAAAGGTTTAGAACTTCTTCTAGGGTTTTGAGTTGTTCTTTTTGTATGATTGCTTGGTAGTATGATAACATAATACTTTGAATCGTTCGTTCTACTGCAATTTTTACTTGAGCGTTACTTTGCAGTTCTAGTACTTCTAGCTGTTGTTTATTAATATCAAACTTAAATCCGTTAAAGAGTATCCATTGTCCATCAATGCTAGGTGTTAGTCCGCTATTGTATGTACTTATTTTGGGATTAAAAGAAGCAGGATTATTAGAATGTCGGAAGGTATTATTGGAATTTAAATTAAAATCTACAGTTGGGTACTTTCCCGTATTTTTTAGAGTGTTGTTACTAGAAGCGATTTCGACTTGTTTTTCTGTAATTTTAATTTGATAATTATTTTCAAGACCAATTTCAATTGCTTCAGATAAACTTATGAATTGTTGAGCGTTTACTTTAGAGATAAGCACAAAAAAAAATGAACAAAGAATTATTTTTCTTACCATAATTTTAAAAAAATATAAAGTTTTTCAATGCCAAAAGGCTTTCTTATCCAAACTTCATTTTATAAATAAAGATTAAAATTAAAATACCAAAAAGGGCAGAAAATAAACCAAATATCCAATGCCGTTCTCCTGGGTAGTGCGGTTCGACAGCACTATAATGAATTTCTTTTTTTTCTATTACTACAGAAAGACTCCATGCCATCGCCCATTTTATACGATTTAAAATCACAATTAAAGCTGGTAGTAATAATAGAATAATAACCGTAATAATCATTAACCCAAATGCCACAGAAATTCCCATAGGTATTAAAAACTGTGCTTGCGTACTTTTTTCAAAAAGTAAAGGAAGTAAACCTGCAACCGTTGTGATTGAGGTTAAAACAATTGGTCTAAAACGACTAACACTTGCTTCTACTATGGCGGACTGTTGTGTTTCGCCAGTTGCTATCAAATCATTGTATCGAGCAATATAGACTAGGGCATCATTTACTAATATTCCAATCAAGGCAATGACGCCCAGAGAAGAGAGGATACTAATGGGTTTATCCATAATATAGTGTCCCATCACCACTCCAATAAATGAAAAGGGGATTAAGAAAAAGACAATTGCTGATTGACTAACTGATCTGAAGACTACTGCAATACATAAAAACATTAAAAATAAAATAACAGGCATTACGATTCCTACAGAGTTTTGCATTTTTAACTGTTCTTCCTTTTGCCCTCCATAATCTATCGATACACTAGGATATTTGGCTAGTATAGCAGGAAGCATTTCATTGTTGACCTTATCGTTGGCTTCCGCAACACTCACTTGATCAGATGACACATCAGAGGTTACTCTAATCACTCGTTTTCCATTCAAATGCCGAATGTTTACAATCCCTCTTTCAATGCTAAACTCAGTAATGTCTGATAAAACGAACGCTCGACCATCGACAAATCGTACACGCATATCTTTCAATTTTTCAATGCTTGAACGATCGCTATTTTCATAACGAACCCACACTTTGACCTCATCTCGACCTCGTTGTAGACGCTGCACTTCGTTTCCGAAGAAACCTTGCCGTACTTGTCCTACAACATCACTCAGATTCAACCCTAAAAACTTTGCTTTATCATTCAATTGAATGTTGACTTCTCGGAGTCCTTCTTGGTTGTCGTCTTGTACATCTTTATAATCCGCATCTTTCAAAAGTGCTGTTTTTAATTCTTCGACTGCTTTTTGCAATTCGTCGTTGTTCTCACTCAATAAAGAGACATCAATTGCCAAACCAAAAACCGATACATTTTGCATAGAAAAAGTTTCAGCATTAGGAATTGTTCCTACGATTTTTTTAATGCGATTGGCGATTTCTCGTTCAGAAATTTGGTTGCCTCGACGTTCTGCATCGACCATATTGATGGTCAATCGACCATCATAGGTTGTCGGGCCTACTGTTTTTTGGACAGACTGGATTAATTGATATTCATTATTATACAATTTTTCAGATAACTCATCATTAACTATCCAAACGGCATTTTCTATGGTTTGAAGATTTTGATTAGTAATGGATTCGGCTGTCCCCGCAGGCATCTTTAACGTAGCATTTATCGCATCAAAAGGGATTTGAGGGAAGAAGGTGTTTTTTACATAGCCGCCTTTCATTGCAGTAAACGAAAGGATTAAACAAGCTACCATAATAAACAACATGGACAATGCTGTAAGGAAATTGAGGGTAAACAACCGCAAAACTGGGTAATATAGTTTATCTCTTAAAAATAACATGAAACTATCTAATGCTCTTGATACGATATTCTTTTTTAGTCCTTTTTGTAAGGCTTTAGAATGTGCTACATGGGCAGGTAAAATCAAAGCTCCTTCTACTAGAGAAAAGAGCAAAGAAAAGATGACTATTACGGCCATTGAAGTAAAAAAGCTACCAATGTTTCCATCCAAAAAGAAGAAACAACTAAAGGCAATCATGGTGGTAATAATGGCGGCTGTTACCGCAGGTAAAACACTCATTGTTCCTTCTATAGCGGCTTGAGTTCTATCCATTCCCTTCTCGTATAACTGGTATATATTTTCAGAAATCACAATTCCATCATCTACGAGAATTCCAATAACGAGTATCATCCCAAATAATGAAATAACATTGATCGTTTGTCCGACAATAGGCGCAAAGATGAACATTCCTGCAAACGAAATAGGAATGGCAATAGCCACCCAAAAGGCTAATCGCCAATTTAAAAACATGGCCAATAGTATCATGACTATCAAGAAGCCCATTAGTCCATTATTGACGAGCAGCCCAATACGTTGATTTAAGGCAATAGAACTATCTCTAAGCATGGTAGCTCTATAGGTGGTATTGTTTTTATTGTATTTTTTAAAATAGGCTTTTACATCGTCGCATATCGTAAGTACATCTTGTGTTTTAGTATGAAAAACATTGAGAATAACGGCAGTTTTACCATCAATAAATTCTCGGTTAGGATTATCAGACCATTTATCCCGAATTCGTGCTACATCGCTAAGTCGAATGACACTTCCATTAGAAGAAGTACGTACTACAATATCTCGAAGTTCATTGGCTGTATATTTTTTATTTTCTGCTCTTATTAACAATTCTTCTTCTGCTCCTTTTATCGTTCCCCCTGTTGTAATTAAGTTAGAACTTCGGACAGCAAGTGCTGCTTCTGCGAAAGTCATTCTATATTTTCTAAGGGCATCTTCTTTAAAGGCGATCTCAATCTCTTCATCAGGAAAACCACTTATTGTGATATTTGTAACGCCCACCTGTGTTCTCAATTCATCTTCTATTCTCCTTATTTCTTCTTTAATCGTTTTCAAATCAGTATCGCTACTGAGTCCAAATGCAATCGCAAAATCTGTATTTTCTGTTACAAAGACAGTAACAGGTTCCATACCTGAGGGAAAAGAGGAAATCGCATCAACTGCATTTCGAACATCCTGAATAACATCATTAGCATCGTATCTTTTTAAAACTTTAATCGTTACGATCCCTAGGTTTTCTTGTGAAGAAGACGTTATTTTTTCTACTCCTTCTAGTCCTTTTAGTTCTTCTTCGATTTTTAAAACGATACCTTCTTCTATTTCTTCAGGTGATGATCCTGGGTAAATGGCTTGAACTCGTATAGTATCATCAGGAGTTTCGGGAAAGAAAGTGGATTTCATCATAGATGCTCCAAATATTCCTCCAACCAATAAGGTAAACATTAGTAGATTTCCGGCTACTGGAAATTTTATAAAATATGTAATTATTCCTTTCATTTCAGTGAGGTTGGAATGGTTAGTTTATAGGAATGATTTTTTCTCCTTCTTTTAAAGAACGAGATTGATCTGTGATGAGCAAGGCATTATCTTTTAAACCTTTTACTACTGCATTATTTCCTTCTATTTTTATTACTTGAATTGGGATTAATATTACGACTGAATCCTGTACAACATAAACTTTATTTCCATCAACTATCAAATCATTATCAATTGTACTTGCTTGTTTGCTCGTTGAATGATTAATAATTGCTCGTAGATATTGCCCCTCTCTTAAGTCTTGTCCATTTAACGTGATATATACAGTAGCCATTTGAGTTGTTGGTTCAATAATGTCTCCTATTCGGACGACTGTTCCTGACCATGATTTATTAGAATCATCGGATACTACTTTTACGGAGCGCCCGATTCGTATAGATTTTAAATCTGCCACAGGTATGGCTGCTTCTAATTCATAAGCAGATGTATTCATAATTGTTCCTAGTGGTGCGCCTGCACGAAGATAGCCACTATCTCCAACAAATGCTTGTGTGATAATTCCATCAAAAGGCGCAGTCACGTTATATTTAGTCAATCGTAATTCTCCACTCTTGATTGTATAATATTGACTGTGAATACCTTTCAAAGAAACATAATAGGCTTCTTGTTCTGAACTTGGCTTAGGAAAAGGTCTGAGTGTTTGATTTACATTAAAATTATCTAGGTATTTTTTCCAGTGTTCAAATCCACTAGGCATATCAATTTTTAAGTCAGGCATCATTTGGGTTAAAACGGTTTGGAGCTGTGCTTTTTGCGCTTGGAGGTTCAGCTTTGCTTCTTCGTTATCAACTTCAAAAATCGTTTCTCCTTTTTTATATCGAGTTCCAATTTTGAAGGGTTTAATTTTAGGGCGCATCATGCCTGGGATTTCTGCGACTAAATCAACTTTATCGTATGCTCTTAAACGACCCTGTGCCGAAATGCCTGATTGTAATCGTTGGTTTTTTATAGGCTTTACTTTGATGTTTCTAAGTGGTGTAGTAGGAATCGTCTTTGATTGGGGCGGAGCAGTCAGCGTAGTATCTATAGCTTCTTCAGAAGGTGAAGTAATTAATTCTGAAACATTTTTAAATATCATGTAAGAGAACCCCAATGCTGCTACTCCAACTAGGAACGTAATAATAGTAGCAATAATACGTTTGGTCGTCATGTTTTGATGTTTAAATAAGTGTGTTCTGTATTATTATTGAACATATTAGACCAAACTTAGTTATCTTTTTTTACAAAAAAGTAATTTTTTTTTATAAAAAATTACACTAGAAATATTCAATTTTAAAAAAGGATATAAAAATTAACACTTAAGAAACTTTATATATTTATGCTTGTTTCAATAATATTGATTAACACAATTTTTTATAAAAAATATAAATTATGTCAAACTTATCAAATAAAATTGCTTTAGTGACTGGAGGCTCAAGAGGTATTGGTGCGGCTACTGCTAAACTTTTAGCAAAACAGGGTGCAAAAGTAGCTATTTCTTATAATCGTAGTAGAGAACAGGCTCAACAAGTTGTCGAAGAAATTAAAGGAGAGGGAGGTGATGCAGTCGCATTTCAGGCAGACGGATCTAACTCTAATGCTCCTAGTCAATTGGTTGAAAATGTTATTCAATATTGGGGAGCTGGTATAGATATTTTAGTTAATAATGCAGGGGTGTTTTCTACAGGGACTTTAGCAGAAAGTGGTGTAGATATTTATGAAACGAATTTTAACTTAAATGTGAGGGGCGTTTATGAAACTACTCGAGCAGCAGTACCGCATTTGAATGATCACGGTAGAGTTATTAACATTGGTTCTTCTGTTGCACATTATGCTTTTCCAGGAGCTAGTGCTTATGGGGCTACTAAAGCTGCTGTTGCAGGGCTGAGTCGTTCTTGGGCGAAAGAATTGGCTAGCAGACAGATTACTGTCAATACAGTGCATCCAGGTAGTATTAATACAGATATGAACCCCGATGTTCCTGATAATGATTTTGCAGCATATCAAAAAACACTTAATCCACTAGGAAGATATGGGACACCGCACGAAATTGCTGTGGCTGTAGCTTTTCTAGCAGGTCCTGATGCAGGATTTATTACAGGGTCTGAGTTAACAGTCGATGGGGGATTAACGGCTTAATGGTCTAAATTATTGATTTATAGATTTTATATTTAGTTTCTATTTGTTGTAATAATTCCATTTCATTTTTATATACTTTAAGTGGAATGTTAATGACTAGATCATCCTTTGATTGAATGGAATAATATATTCCAATTTTATATATTTTATTCAAAAACTTTGATGGTGTTATTTCTAGAATATCATCAAAGTTGATTTCTTTTTTTTCTTGAAAAGATTGTTCAATGATTTTATTTTCTTTGACCCATATTATTGGAATTTTTAAGTATGAATAAATGACAAATGGAGGATAACAAATGAGTATGATTATTAAAATGATTTTGCTCCAAAGAGGAATATTTGCTCCTAAATCATACAGCATACCTCCAGATAGTCCTCCTACTAATAGTATTATAAAAAGATGATAAGCAAATAGGCTCGCTTTAATTTTTGACCTCATCTCACTTTCTAGTTTTTCTTAAATATGATTTGTTTAATATGGTCAATGATTTTGTTTTTTGCGGTTTTTGATTCCTGCATGATTGGTAATAAAGGCCAAATATGTATCATTTCTTTATCTTCAATAAGGTGAAGTTTAACACCATTCTTAATAAATTTAGTCTCGGCTATTTTTCCATCAGGATACATAATATCTTTTCCTCCTAGTAAAAGTATCGTTTCTGGTAATTTATTAAAACTACCATATAGAGGCGAAATTAGCTCATCTTTCAAGTCAAGACCAGTGGCACAAAGTTTTTTAGCGGCAAGAGCTCCGTTTTTGCTTAACATTGGGTCGTAGGCATCGATTTTCTCGATTTCAGGATTCGATAAACTAGCGTCAAATACAGGGGTAATCAACACGTTCAACATAGGAAGTTTTTTATTTAATGCAATCAGTCTTTGACAAAGACTTAAGATTAGATTTGCACCAACTGAATCACCTATTAAAATCAATTTTTTTTCGGGATATTGCGCTATAAAATCGTTATAAATAGTATCAATGATGTTTGTAATAGATGTGATATTATGTTCAGGAGCTTTAGGATAATCAATCATACTTGTTTCAAGCCCTGTTTTTAAACTAATATTTTTAAGGAAGCTCCATTGAAATAGTGTTGGTCCCGAAACAAAAGCTCCACCAGGGATATATAGAATTTGAAAGTTATTTCCTTTATGCTGATTTTTAGGGAGTAGGTTTGTAATGACAGTTTCTCCTTTATAGAATTTAGTTATTGTAAGCTTTCGTTTAAATAACCAAGGGATATTCTTAACATCATTTTTCCTTAAGTTTTTATAATCAAAATTTTCTTTTTGAAAATCTTTTTTTATTCCTACTAACTGCAGTATTTTTATAAAAAAAATAGAGGAAATGCTCATTTTTGAAACAGTATATAGGTTTTATGACTAATCGTAGCGTCTACGTACTAATTTTATAAATTCCATAGCCTTTTTCTTCTTTTGTTTGTTTGTCCAGTCATATTTAAGAGCAACTTTCTCAGAGATAAACACCTTAGCTTCTTCAAAGCTGTTTAAACCATTTAAGGCGGTAATGGCTTGATCAAAGGCTTTATTATCTTTGCCAAACAATTCATTGATATAATGGAGCTTATCGTTGATGCCCATTGCTTTATTGAGATCTTTAATTTTTGATTGGCTTAGTTTTTCCGAAATTTCTTTAGCCTCTTTGTATTCAAATAATTCCTCTTGTTCAGCATTTAAAGCCTTTTTAGGCGCAGGTTTAGGCTTAGGAGGAGGAACATAAACTGGGGTAGGTTTAGGTTTTTCGACCACTGGTGGTGGTGCCTTGACTACTGGTGGCGGTGGTGATACTTTTTTAGGTTTAGGCGGCTCGACTATTACGGGTTTAGGTTTGGGCTTAGGAGGGGGAGGAACAATTGTAGGGGGTGGAGTATATAGCTTTTTTTCAACCTTAGGACTAGGAACGTCAGTTTCATTTAAAAATATTTCATAAAATTCTCTAATGTATTGTAACATTAGATCACGTTCAATACTTGAAATTTTATTATCAAGACTTATAATCTCTAAATGACGATTAATTTTTTGAGATAAAATTTTTGCTTTTTGAAAATCCATCTGAACTTTTGCTTTATGGTGATGAAACCGTATTTTTGATTTTAGATTTTGAAGCACACACTATTTAACTTTAGCCAAAGTTATCTAGGCAGCAATAAGAGTTCCAAATTTAGTTTTTTATATTAAAAACGAAGAAAAATATTAATATGTTTTTAGAACCTCATTTTAAAGGTCAGCGAAGCGGCTGGATAGAAGTCATTTGTGGGTCAATGTTTTCAGGGAAAACAGAAGAACTTATCCGTCGCTTAAAACGCTCCAAGTTTGCCAACCAAAAAGTAGAGATTTTTAAACCTAAATTAGATACAAGATATGATGATATAAAAGTAGTGTCACATGATTCCAATGCAATTCTTTCTACTCCAGTAGCTTCTTCTAAAGAAATATTGACCTTAGCAAATGGTTTTGATGTAATTGGTATTGATGAAGCACAATTCTTTGATATGGAATTGCCAAGCGTATGCGAAAAATTAGTACTTAGAGGAATTCGTATTATCGTTGCAGGTTTAGATATGGATTATAAAGGAGAGCCTTTTGGACCTATGCCTAATTTATTGGCTATAGCTGAATACATTACAAAGGTTCATGCTATCTGTCCGCACTGCGGTAATTTGGCGGTACATTCTTATCGTTTATCTGCAGAAGAAGGCACAGTCCTTCTAGGAGAAAAAGATCGTTATGAACCAAGGTGTCGAACTTGTTATCAGATGGGGAATATTTTAAATTTTCAAATGAAAAAAGAAGAAGCACCTAAAAATTAAAATCGCAATGCCTTTTGAGATTGAGCGAAAGTTTTTAATAAAGAATGGGAATTGGAAGAAGCACGCAAATAGTGGAGTGATTATCCGTCAAGGTTATCTGAATGCCCATAAAGAGCGCACAGTACGAGTTAGAATTAAAGGAAAAAAAGCCTATTTGACAGTAAAAGGTAAAACTGTAAATGCTACTCGTCCAGAGTACGAATATGAGATACCTCTCCAAGACGCAGAAAATATGTTGGAGTTGTGTGAACAACCAATCATTGAAAAGATACGATATGAAATTTTTCTAGGAAAATTAACTTGGGAAATAGATGAATTTCTAGGAATAAACGAAGGACTAACCCTAGCAGAAGTAGAACTGGAAGAGGTGACTCAACAAATTGATATTCCCGAATGGTGTGGGGAAGAAGTCACGACCGATAGTCGATATTATAATTCTAATTTGATAAAATTTCCTTATGTGGAATGGAAAAAATAGAAAAAAATCTACAATAGAGGTAACAAAAGCGTAAGATAATACATGAAATAAGCATCAAACTAATAGATGCTGATTATAGGGTCGGGGTAGCTCAGTTTATCTCGACCTTTCTAGATGATTTCCAAGTATGTGCTAGAATTGATATACCCTTTTCTAATAGCATGTAGAGCCGCTTCTTTTGTACGATGAAATAGAACTAGATCTACACCGTTCTTCTCCATTTTTTTGGCTAATTTTTTAATAGAAGCATAGCGTTTTTCTCCAACAATATCTCTAATATATACGGTAAGAATACGATTGGGGTATTTTTTAACCACATCTGTGAAGATCTCTGGATCATGTTGACCACTATCACCAATTAAAATGAAAGGCAACTCAGGATATGTATCTAGTATTCTACTGATTTGATACATTTTATGACTATGGTGCCCATCTTGCTGGAATTTTGATTCATCGATACCATAATCTCTTAACATAAAAGGACCAATAGGCAATCGATTATATTGGAAAAAATCTTTAATAAAGTCAAATAAATTCCAAGGAGAGCTAGAGACATAGAAAAAAGGATTTCCACCTTTTCCAGTATTTTTTAAAGCTCTATAGAAGGAAGTTACTCCTCTAAAGGCATGCCGAGTATAAGCGTTATTTAGTATCGTTAGACTGACCATTCTAAATACACTATCTGCCCGAGTAATCATAATGGTATCGTCAATGTCAGAAATAATTCCATATTTTGCTGAAGAAGCGGGGATTAGTATCTTGGCAGTATTTTTTAATTCTTTTAATTTTTTAAAACGTTTATCAGTTAATTTAACTTCAACTTCATTCCAAAGATTATTTTCTAGAAAAGATACAGGTGTCGGAATTTGAGCTTGGAAGAAACCTTCCTCATCGGTTTTTACATCAACTTCAAACCCTTCTCCTGAAATGGTTAAGCCTACATCAGGGAGTTCATCTGTCCCAAAACGCTTATACATGTTGACCATATTTCTCCATGTAGAGTCCTTCCTACTAGATTGTTTGATTTCTTTATCCTCCAAAAGCCTTCCTTGTACAAAGAAGTTTTTAGAGTTACCAAAGCCTAGGTAACAATTTAATTGAAGTGGATGTTTGATGTTTTCGTACTTTTTTAACTTGTACTTAAAAGCATCATAGTTTTCTTCCACATTTCCAACCATATTTTGAAGCCTTCTTTTCCATTTAGAAGAAAAATTACTCATTCGTTATGAATTTGAATAGTTAATATTGCAGCATTTATAAAACTAAAAATAAGACATCTTAAAGAAATGTGCCAATCAAAATATAAACTTAACGTAAAAATAATGATATTAGCAATAAAATACAGAACATAAATTATGGGATTGAAAAAACACCTTATCAAGCCTTTTGCCTCTAAGATTGCTAGAGATATTAATCGATGGGCTTCTGATGCGGTTTCAGCACAAGAAAAAGTCTTCCAAAATCTCATTCAATCTGCTAGGAAAACGGCTTTTGGTAAAGAACACGGATTCGATAAAATTAATTCCTATGAAGCATTTAAAAATCAAGTTCCTATTCGAGATTATGAGGGAATCCGACCATATATAGAACGTATAAAAGAAGGCGAAAAGAATGTACTTTGGAAAGGCGTTCCCATGTATTTTGCGAAGACATCGGGGACTACTTCAGGAGTAAAATATATCCCTTTGACAAAGGAAAGTATCCCTAATCATTTTGGTTCGGCTCGTAATGCTTTGTTCAATTACTATGCTAGGACTGGAGATGGTAGTTTTTTGGATGGTAAAATGATTTTTTTATCGGGAAGCCCTAAATTGACAAAAACGGCAGGAATCAATACTGGGCGGCTTTCGGGTATTGTCAATCATCAAGTCCCTGGATGGTTAAGGACAAACCAGTTGCCTTCCTATGAAACAAATTGTATAGAAGATTGGGAAGAAAAGTTAGAAAGAATTATTGATGAGACTATTGATCAAGATATGCGTTTGATAAGCGGTATTCCGCCTTGGGTTCAGATGTATTATGAACGATTATTGGAACGAACGGGCAAGCAAACAATTATGGAGATTTTTCCAAATTATTCGGTCTTTGCTTATGGAGGTGTGAATTTTGAACCCTATCGGGCGAAGTTAGAAGAATTAGTTGGCCAGTCACTTAATAGTGTAGAAACCTTTCCCGCATCAGAGGGATTTATTGCTTTTCAAGATGCTTTCCCACATCAGGGCTTATTGCTTAATGCGAACTCGGGTATTTTCTTTGAATTTATTCCAGCCGAAGAAATTTTTAAGGATAATCCTACTCGATATTCATTAAAAGAAATAGAACTGGGGGTAAATTATGCCTTAATTATCAATAATAATGCAGGCTTATGGGGATATAATATAGGTGATACCATAAAATTTGTATCAAAAAATCCATATCGACTAATCGTTACGGGTAGAGTGAAACACTTTATTTCAGCTTTTGGAGAACACGTTATTGGGAAAGAAGTTGAAGAAGCTATGCTAAAAATTGCCGATCAAGAGAATATTAAAATAACGGAATTTACGGTAGCTCCTCAAATTTCACCACCTGAAGGGGGATTACCATACCATGAATGGTTTGTAGAATTTGATGAAGTACCATTCGGGCTCGAAACATTTGCCTCAAAACTTGATAGTGAGATGGTAAATCAAAACATTTATTATGAAGATTTGATTGATGGAGGTATATTACGTCCGCTGAAAATTACACCCCTTCAAAAAAATGCTTTTCGACAATATATGAAAACACAAGGAAAACTAGGCGGGCAGAATAAAGTGCCTAGGCTAAGCAATGATCGTAAAATTGCAGATGCACTGAAAAATTATGTGAGATAATTTTGATGGATTCTCTCTTTTATTTTTTATCAATAAAATTAATATATTTGAATCCTGACTTATTCTTTTAACCCTAAAAGCAGCAATAATGGAAAAAAAGTACGGATTCATTAAAATGACCTTAGCGGAATTCAAAGACTGGCTAAAGGAAAAGAAAGTAGCCAATACGATTTTTAGAATTCAGCAGCATCATACCTACATTCCAAATTACGGGCATTTTAAAGGAAACAATCATTTTGCTTTGCAACGAAGTATGCGAAATACCCATGTTTTTGATAATGGATGGCGAAATATTGGACAGCATTTTACGACCTTTCCTGATGGAACAATAGTAACAGGGCGTAGTATGGAACAGTCACCTGCTTGCATTTATGGGAATAATTCAAATTCTATTTGTATAGAACATCTAGGAGATTTTGATAAAGAAAGAGATCAGATGAATGAAGCCCAAAAACAAACTGCAATTGAAATGACTGCTGCATTATGTCAGCGATTTAACCTAGAAGTCAATTCTAATACAATAGTTTATCACCATTGGTTTAAACTCAGTACAGGAGAACGCAACAATGGAAAAGGGGGCAATAAGAGTTGTCCAGGAACGAACTTCTTTGGAGGTAATAAAGTAGTAGATTGTGAAACCAATTTTATACCAAAGGTTGTACAAGTCATTGATCCGAATTTTGTTATTCCAGCACCGCCAGTATTAAAATATGCTAGTGTAACAGCCGATTTTTTGAATGTACGTCAAGGACCAAGGGCTCGTTTTCCTAAGACTTCTGAGCGTGATCCAATTGCTTTGGGAGGAATTATCCGTGTTTTTGATGAAAAAAATAAATGGTTGAAAATATCCAGCACGAAAGAGCATTGGGTGTCAGGACGATATACCAAAGAAGTCCGAAAAGCTGTAGTAGACGTCGATCCTGATGATGTGTTAAATATCCGTACAGGTCCGAGTAGTCGATTTGATAAAGTCGGTAGTCTTAATCCAAAAGAGGAAGTCTTTGTTGAGATGGAAGAGGAAAATAAATGGTGTCAACTGGTGATGCGTGAAGAATGGATCAGCAAGCGTTTTTTGGATTTTGACGTCTAAATTTATGATTAAGAATAATAAAAAACCTCTCCGTCAAATGCTCTAATTTTGGAGAGGTTTTTAACCAAAATGCAATCCAATTACAAGTTTATAAACTTATATTGTTTACAATATCTTAATGTTCAAATTGTTCGGTTTCAGTACTTCCTGCAAGAGCAGTAGTTGAACTTTTTCCTTGTGTAATGGTATTCTGAACAGCATCAAAATAGCCAGTCCCCACAAAAGATTGATGCTTATCCGCTCTATAGCCATCTTTTGCATTAGCGAACTCTCTCTCTTGTAGTTGAGAATAAGCGTACATTCCTTCTTTCACATAAGCCGTAGCAAGTTCAAACATACTATTGTTTAAGGCATGCCATCCTGCAAGTGTAATAAACTGGAATTTGAAACCCATTTTTGCTAGTTCTTCTCTAAATATTTTCATGGTTTCATCATCTAAATTAGATTTCCAATTGAAGGAAGGAGAACAGTTATAGGCTAACATTTGATCTGGATATTTTGCATGAACAGCCTCCGCAAACTTTCTAGCCTGTTCTAGATTCGGTTTAGAGGTTTCCATCCAAATTAAATCCGAATGAGGAGCGTATGCAAGTGCTCTTGCAATGCAGGCTTCCAAACCATTATTAACATAATAAAATCCTTCATTTGAACGCTCCCCTGTACAGAAAGGTTTGTCTAGTGGATCTACATCCGAAGTTATCAAATTAGCGGCATCTGCATCGGTTCTAGCAATAATAACAGACGGTACGCCACATACATCTGCTGCTAGACGAGCAGCCACCAGCTTATTAATAGCTTCTGTCGTTGGAACAAGTACTTTACCACCTAAATGTCCACATTTTTTAGCAGATGACAATTGGTCTTCCCAATGTACTCCCGAAGCTCCTGCTTTTATCATATGTTTCATCAATTCAAAGGCATTTAAATTGCCTCCAAAACCTGCCTCGGCATCTGCAATAATAGGCACCATCCAGTCGGTAGAAGTATCATCATTTAACCAATGAATCTGATCGGTTCTTTGTAAGGCATTATTGATTCTTTTTACCATATTAGGAACAGAATCTACTGGATACAACGATTGATCAGGATACATAGCTCCTGCGGTATTCCCGTCCGCAGCTACTTGCCATCCCGAACAATAAATTGCTTTCAATCCTGCTTGTACTTCTTGTACGGCTTGATTTCCAGATAAAGCACCTAACCCACAAATTGCTTCATCACTTTGACATTCCTTTAATTGTTTCCAGAACTTTTCTGCACCTCTCTTAGCTAAAGTATGTTCTATTTGAACAGAACCTCTCAAATTCACAACTTCAGTAGCAGTATATGGTCTTTCAATCCCTTTCCATCTTGGATTCCTTGCCCAATCGGCTATTAACTCGTTAATTTGCTCTTGCTTAGTCATATTCAATTTATTTAAATGATTTTATTGAATTGGTTTAGTTACAACAAGCAGGAGGTAAGGTAAAGCAGGACAAAATGTTCTAGCTTTACTCAACTACCTGCTTGAATATTATAAAAAAGGTATTGGTGTATTATTATTAAATCTTTTTATAGGCCTCTAAAGTCAAAAACTCAATAAACGTATCCGTAGTAATGAGTTTTTCAAAAATCTCAACGGCTTCTTCAAAGCGTCCATTTTTGAAGTTTTCTTCTCCTACATAATCTTTTATCTTAAACAATTCTTCTTCTAATAACTCTCTATAAAGCTCATAGGTAACAGGTCTACCATTGTCCATTTTAGCTTTATTTCTTATCCATTGCCACAGTTGCGCCCTAGAAATCTCTGCTGTTGCGGCATCTTCCATTTTATGATATAGAGCCGCAGCTCCTACGCCTCTTAACCAAGATTCTATATATAAAATACCGACATTGATATTTTCTCGGACACCTTCTATCGTAATACTTCCTTCGGGTACTGCCAATAAATCCTCTGCTGTCACATTTACATCTTCTCGTTTATTATTAATATTGTTAGGGGTAGGCATAAATTCATTAAATGTATCCATTGCTAATTGTACTAATCCAGGATGTGCTACCCATGTTCCATCATGCCCATTTTCAGCTTCTCGTCTTTTGTCAATACTAATTTTCTCAAAGGCCGCATTATTAGCAATTTTATCTCCTTTGATAGGAATTTGTGCTGCCATTCCTCCCATTGCATGGATGCCTCGTTTATGACAGGTTTGAATAACCAATTGAGAATAGGACTTCATGCAATGTACGCCCATACCAACTTTAGCTCTATCAGGAAAGATGAAATCAGGATTTTTACTGAATTTTTTGATAATGGAAAAAATATAATCCCAGCGACCGCAGTTTAAACCCGCAGAATGATCTCTTAATTCCCAGAGGATTTCATTAATTTCAAAAGCGGCGAGTATTGTTTCTATTAATACGGTTGCTTTAATATGTCCTTTAGGAATTTCTAGTCGATGTTGTGCAAAAACAAAAAGGTCATTCCACAATCTAGCTTCTAAATGATTCTCTAATTTAGGCAAATAAAAATAAGTACCTGTTCCATTTTCTAACCTTGTTTTGGCATTATGGAAAAAATATAAGCCAAAATCTACAATAGAGCCACTAATTGCTTGACCATCAATAAGGATGTTTTTCTCTACTAAATGCCAGCCTCTAGGACGAACGAATAATGTTGCGATTTCCTCATTTAGTTTATAAGTCTTATCCTTTTTGGGGTGCTGATAAGTAATTGTTTTACGATTGGCATCCATTAAATTGATTTGCCCATCAATATTATTTGTCCAAGTTGGAGAATTAGAGTCCTCAAAGTCAGCCATAAAAACTTTAGCACCAGAATTTAGTGCATTAATAATCATCTTTCTATCCACAGGGCCTGTAATTTCCACTCGTCTATCTCGAATATCATCAGGAATTGTAGCAACCGTCCATTCACTTTCTCGTATATGTTTAGTCTCTTTTAAAAATTGGGGCAATGCACCAGCATCTAGAGTTAATTGTAATAATTTGCGTTTGTCCAATAGTTCGAGACGACGTGCTTCGAATAAGTCATGTAGTTCAATTAAAAAGCTAAGTGCTTCTGTTGTTAAAATTTCACTATATCGCTCATTGATTTGTCCTTTGACTTCGACCCTTTCAGGGATAGAAAGAGCTGCTATATTTTTTGTTGAAATTAAAGTTGCCATATCGCTTTTTTACGGTTTCTATTGATACTTATTTCTATTTTAAAAATAGACTTCTAAAAGTAAATATATCGCAATATACAACCTTTTCATTAAAAGCGAAATTTTCGCTAAAAGAATTTTTTATTTTTTATACTCTTTGTAAAAATTAAAGGAAATAGATTTTAAAGACTTCTTTCTAATATTAGAAGAGATGATGAAATATGACTAGAACGTCCTAGAAGAGTGATTTGAAAGCTAATTTACAAACGAATACCTTGTAGGAGTACAGCTATGTATAGGTTTGATGGTAGATGGATATTGTTAATTGATGTTTCCTAGAAAATATCAATTTGGCCAAAATATTCCTAAGTAGTTTTGAGGAGTAATGGCTTTAAGTTCATTTTTAATTTCTGTAGAAATATCTAGCGTGTCAATGAAATTATGAAAAGTTGCTTTATCTATTTTATCATTATTACGGGTTAAGGCTTTAAGTGCTTCATAGGGCTTAGGATAGCCTTCTCGACGAAGTATGTTCTGAATAGCTTCAGCGACCACCATCCAATTGTTTTCTAGATCAGCATCTATTTTTGATTGGTTTAATAGGAGTTTTCCCATCCCCTTTTTTAAGGCTTTGAATGCTAGAATGGAATGTGCTACAGGAACACCAATATTACGTAGTACGGTACTATCTGTTAAATCTCTTTGTAATCTAGAAATAGGGAGTTTAGAAGCTAAATGATTGAAGAGTGCATTGGCAATACCTAAATTCCCTTCAGCATTTTCAAAATCTATTGGATTAACTTTGTGTGGCATAGCTGATGATCCTACTTCTCCCTGTATGATTTTTTGTTTAAAATAATCCATAGAAATATACGTCCATATATCTCTTGCAAAATCTATAAGGATAGTATTAATCCTAGCCATTGTTTGAAATAAATTGGCTAGCTCATCATAATGCTCTATCTGTGTTGTAAATTGAGATCGTTTTAATGCTAATTTATCTTTCACAAAATCATTTGCAAATTTTCGCCAATCAATATCAGGATAGCTTACAAAATGGGCATTGAAATTACCAGTAGCTCCTCCAAATTTAGCTCGTAGTTTTATAGCTGCTAAATGCTTTTGTTGTATAGTAAGTCGTTCAATAAAAACCATCATTTCTTTTCCAAGCTTTGTGGGAGAGGCTGGTTGTCCATGTGTTCTAGCGAGCATAGGAACATCTTTCCATTGATGAGATAGTATTGTAATATTTTCAATAATTTCCTCTAATAGAGGAAAATAGATATCTTTTACAGCTGATTGTACCAGTAAGGGGGTAGCAGTATTATTGACATCCTGAGAAGTTAAAGCAAAGTGAATGAATTCTTTTTGTTTATCTATTCCTAATTGGTCAAATTTTGTTTTTAGATAATATTCAACAGCCTTAACATCATGGTTGGTTGTTCGTTCTATTTGCTTTATAGTCTCTGCATCAGTTATTGAAAAATCATCAAAGATTTGCTGTATTGTGGAAATTTGTTTTTTAGTAATGTCCTTTAATTGGGGCAGGGGAATTTCACACAAAGCAATGAAATATTGAATTTCTACAAAAACACGATATTTGATTAAAGCAAATTCAGAAAAATAAGACTGGAGTTCGTTCGTCTTAGATGCATAACGACCATCAATAGGAGAGATTGCTTTTAACATGATAAAGTAACAATTGTTTTATTTAAAAAAAGCTGCTCTATAGGAGGTTAGAGCAGCTTTAAATTTATAAGGTGTTTAGAGAATTAAAATTTTTAAGACTTAAGATATATCAAACGCTGCTTTTAACTCATCGACTTTATCTAGTTTTTCCCAAAGAAATGTTTCATAAGTTACTCCTTCAACCGTTTTTGTTCCGCATGGTCTACCCATATGTCCATAAGCAGCCGTTTCTGAAAAGATTGGATTTTTTAACCCAAAACGCTTTACAATTGCTGCTGGACGCATATCGAAAATAGAACCTAACTTGGCTGCAATTTCACTATCTGAAAGTCCAGCGATTAGGCAAGTACCATATGTGTCAACAAAAAGTCCTACAGGTTCAGCGACACCAATAGCATAAGCGACTTGCACGAGACACTGGCTTGCTATTCCAGCTGCTACTAGATTTTTCGCAATATGTCGAGTGGCATATGCTGCGGAACGATCTACTTTAGAACTGTCTTTACCTGAAAATGCACCACCTCCATGAGCTCCTTTTCCACCATAAGTATCAACTATGATTTTTCTACCAGTTAAACCTGTATCTCCATGTGGTCCTCCGATAACAAATTTACCAGTAGGATTGACATGGTATATAATATTATTGTCAAATAAAGCTTGGATATCAGGAGACAGTTTAGCTTTAACTCTAGGAACTAGTATGTTAATAATGTCTTCTTTGATTTTTGCCAACATAGCTGCTTCTTCATCAAAGTCATCATGTTGAGTAGAAACTACAATGGTATTAATCTTATTTGGCGTATGATCATCATTGTATTCTATAGTAACCTGAGATTTGGAATCAGGGCGAAGATAGGTCATTATTTTTCCCTCATGGCGAATACTCGCAAGCTCACGTAATAAGTGATGTGATAATTCTAATGCGAGAGGCATATAGCTTTCCGTTTCGTTTGTTGCATAGCCAAACATCATTCCTTGGTCTCCAGCACCTTGTTCTTCTTCTATTTTACCTACGTCAACTCCTTGAGCTATATCAGAAGATTGTTCATGTATAGCTGAAATAACACCACAGGAATTAGCATCAAATTGGTATTCTGATTTAGTATAACCAATTTTCTCAATCACTTTACGAACTGTTTTTTGAATATCTACATAGGCACTAGAGCGTACTTCTCCTGCTACAACCACTAATCCTGTAGTACAAAGCGTTTCACATGCTACCTTGGATTCACTATCTTGAGATAAAAAAGCGTCAAGTATTGCATCTGATATTTGATCAGAAACTTTATCTGGATGTCCTTCAGATACAGATTCTGAGGTAAAGTAGTATGGCATCGTTTTTATTTTTTAAAAGGTATTGTTTTAATGGTTAGAATATTTAAAAATTAGTATTAAATTATAATACAGCCGCAAAGATATAAATTAGTTTATAATTCAAAAATGGACTTTATTTTATTTCACATTCCAATAATGATTTTCCTTCAATAAAAGCCTCAAGTTTATCACCAATTTGAACAGGCCCAACACCTTCTGGTGTGCCAGTATAAATAATATCCCCTTGCTGTAGTTTGAAATATTTAGATAAATAGCAGATTAGGGTATCAAATGAAAATATTAAGTCTTTCGTATTTCCTTTTTGTACAACTTCACCATTTTTTTCTAAGCGAAAGTTAATAGCTTCTCGATTGAACAAGTCAATAGACATAAAGTTGCTCAAGGGAGCTGCATTATCAAATCCTTTAGCAATTTCCCAAGGGTGTCCTTTTTCTTTGCATTTAGCTTGTATATCTCTAGCAGTAAAATCAATTCCAATGCCGACTTGGTTATAATAGGAAGCAGCAAATTCAGGCTGTATATGTCGACCATTTCTACATATTTTAAGGACAATTTCTACTTCGAAATGAATGTTTTCTGAAAAGTCTGGATAGTAAAATGGTTTATTATTAATTAAAAGTGCTGAAGGAGGCTTCATAAAAACCAATGGTTGCTTTGGTATAGGATTATTCAATTCTTTTGCGTGATTAATATAGTTTCTTCCAATACAAAATATTTTCATTTTGATAAAAGTTTATTTTTGAGTAATTGAAAATTCTATTTGGATTTAAAATTAAAAATTATTCAACACTATGCTGAAAATTATTTTATTTCTACTTAATCTCTTCTAAAACTTTATCCAATTATTTTTATCTTTATTGTATAGTTATCCCCCCCCTTGGCAGTTATGTTTAGGAAAGCATTAGAGCAAATTACAACAAACACATATAACAATTAAATAGCTATAATTTCCTAATGACCAAACACAGAGATGGAACAAAATAAATCAGATAAAAAATATCAGTCAATTGAAAAAATAAACGCTGAACAAGTACAGAGTTTAGATAGCAAAATTTATCGTCATTATCTTGAGGTTATCAACGAATTTGCTATAGGTCTATTAGATAGATATTCTGAGCATGATATTGTATGGTTTATTGCTAAAAATGCGATGGGGAAATTGGGTTTTGTAGATTGTGTTGTTTATTTAGTTGATAAATCAAAAAATTGTCTTATCCAAAAAGCAGCCCATGGTATTAAAAGCCCAGATTATACGGAAATTGTAGCTCCTATTGAGATTCCCATTGGTAAAGGAATCGTAGGGACTGTAGCTGCTACAGGAGCAATAGAACTTATCAATGATGTAACAAAGGATAAACGTTATATATTGGATGTTGTCCAAAATGGTTCTGAACTCGCTGTACCAATTATGATGAATGGTGAAGTATTAGGTGTAATTGATTCCGAACATCATGATAAAAATTTTTTCACAGTAGAACACGTTAAAATTATGCGTACAATAGCTTCTATGACTGCTACAAAGTTAGCTCAGGCTAGAGCTGTGAAGAAACTAGAACAACATCAAGAAGAACTTGAAAATATAGTAACTGATAGAACTCGAAACCTTCAGGATACGCTCAAAAAACTGGAACATTCTAATAAAGCATTTAAGAATTTTTCTTACATTGTTTCTCATGATTTACGAGAGCCTTTAAGGACTATAGCAAGTTATCTTCAACTCTTAGAAATGACTTCTACTACCAATGAACTTTCCGAAGAAAGCATAGAATATTTAAATCGGGCAGTTGATGGGGCTAAAAGAATGGATAGTTTAATTCAGGGGATATTAGAATATTCTAAATTGGATAAAGATAAAGGAGATGTTGTTGATGTAGATATAAAAGAGATTATTCAAATAATAGAGAAAAATCTATCCCTAAAAATAGATGAGACGAATACCAATATAAATTGCACTAGAGATCTCCCAATTGTCCGAGGGAAAAAATCGCTTCTTTTAGTTTTATTTCAAAATTTGGTGGATAACGCCATAAAGTTTCGCTCTGATAAACCTCCTATTATCAATATAAGTTATATAGAACAGGCTAATTACTGGGAATTTAATGTGCAAGATAATGGTATTGGTATAAAAAATGATCCAAAGGTTAGGGAGTATATATTTAATATCTTTCATCGTTTATATCCAAAAGAAAATAAATACACAGGATCAGGTTTAGGTCTTGCTCTATGTAAAAATATTGTAGAACAACACAATGGAACGATTAAAGTTGAAAGTATTGAACATGAAGGAAGCTCTTTCATATTTACGTTGAGAAAATAAATTTTAAAGATGCGCTTAATATTTTGATATTCTTAGGAGCTAATTATCTTTGCAGCTATGACACAAGAACAATTAAAAGAACTACAAGACCGACTGGATTTGCTAAGGAGGTATCTTTGACGTCGAGAAACGTATATTTCAAATAAAAGACAAAGAAGAGTTAACCCTGAATCCGAACTTTTGGAGTAACCCAAAAGAAGCAGAGGCTCTCCTCAAAAGTATAAAATCCAATAAATTTTGGGTAAACCAGTTCCAAACTGTTGAAACAGTAGTAGAGGATACGGCTGTCTTATACGAATTTTACAAAGAAGGAGAAAGTTCCGAAGAGGAAATTGAGGAGGCTTATCAAGCTAGTATTTTAGCTTTAGATGATTTAGAATTTCGTTCTACATTAAACCGACCTGAAGACGAGTTATCTGCAATCTTAGAGATTAATGCAGGAGCAGGAGGAACAGAGAGTTGTGATTGGTCAGAGATGCTCCTACGAATGTATAAGATGTGGGCAGATAAAAATAAGCATAAATTCAAAGTCCTACATCGAGTAGATGGAGACGTTGCAGGCATCAAGAGTGTTTCAGTTGAAATAACAGGGGATTTTGTATACGGACTATTAAAAGGTGAAAACGGAGTACATCGTCTAGTCCGAATAAGCCCTTTCAATGCACAAGGAAAAAGGATGACTTCTTTCTCGTCAGTATTTGTGCATCCAATGATAGATGATACGATCGAAATTGAAATCAATCCTGCTGATTTAGATTGGGATACTTTTAGAGCCAGTGGGGCAGGAGGACAGCACGTAAATAAAACAGAATCAGCCGTTCGAGTTCGGCATTTACCATCTGGTGTTGTTGTCGAATGCCAAGAAGAACGTTCACAGCATCTTAATCGAGAAAAAGCAATCAAAATGTTAAAATCTCGCCTTTATGAGTTAGAACTTGAAAAGCAAAATGCAGAGAGAGATGAAATCGAATCTGGCAAGATGAAAAACGAATGGGGATCACAAATACGCAGTTATGTACTAGATGACCGTCGTGTAAAAGATCATAGGACAAACTTCCAAACTAGTAGAACAGATGCGGTACTAAATGGAGAAATTGATGATTTTTTAAAAGCCTTTCTTATGCATGGAGCTATAGAAAAGTAGATTAATTGCATTAATTTTAAGCCTTTCCTTCTTTTTTGTTTTTTAAGCTGCCCCAAATTCTATTAAAGATATACGTCACGATATCCAATAATGTTTTGAGTAGTATAATGATTATCATTGCAAGGGTATCAATATGGAGTAAACTAATTAAAGCATACAAGCCAATTAAGACAAATTGCTGTATGAAAATTCGGATACTATAATTTACCCCTTCATTGATAACGCCCGTATTTTCGTATTCCTTTTCACCTATGTACTTATTTCGATAAGCATAAGAGTGTTCTATAAATAACAATATTAAAAAAACGAGCATTAGATTAAGCGAGAATAAACCCAAGTTTAACCTTCCAGCGTTATGCCCCATAAACCCTTGCAATGCAAAACCATCACCAGATACCAAGGAAATCAACATTAATTGTAAAATTACCAAAGGCAGCCATATTCCTAAAAATAGGAAATAGATACTTCCTCTTAGACCACTAATAGCCCATGAAAAACGTGGCAGTTTGAAACGCATTATGTTTGTACTTTTTGTGCTAATGCTATGAGCTACTTGTTTGGCCTTATCCATAAAAATGGCAAGTATAAACTTTGCATTCCACATTTTTACAAAGGCAATCAACAGTAATATTATCGTTTCAATAGCATATAAATATAATGCTTCTATAGCAGACCAACCATAACATAATATAGCATACAATGGTAACAAATCTATGATTACTATAATAACTATGAATGGGAAAGATCTTTTTAAAAAACTATAAAAGTGCTTTAAAAAATAGTTGCGTAAATTCATATTTATATGTTATGTCTAGAAATGCGTGTTCAACAATTTAGATAGGTTAATATAGGTTTTAAGAAAAAGGTAATATGACCCCACCAAAAAAAAATACTATGCTTGTTCGGCTTCCAGAGCTTCCCAATATTCAACAGCTCGTCTAGTATGAGGAATACAAATCGAACCACCAACCAAATTCGCAATAGAAAAAACTTCATAAGCCTCTTCTTTCGTCATACCCAATTCAAAACAAGTTCCAATATGGTAGCGAATACAATCATCGCACCGTAATACCATTGAAGCAACTAAACCTAACATTTCTTTTGTTTTGACATCAAGCGCTCCTGCTTCATAAGCCTTTGTATCCAAATTGAAAAAACGTTTCATAAATTTATTATCCTGAGATAAAATGCGTTCATTCATTTTTTCACGATACACATTAAATTCTTTGACAATTGACATAGTTTACTATTTTTATATTATAAAATGACGTTCATAATTTTCCTTTCGGTTGATTATTTATATGAAATTTTAGTTAGAATTGTGAAAGGATTTGATTTTTCAAATTTTAAGAAATTGTCTATAAAACAATTTCTATCATAGAATAGTACACAAAACTATATAAAATGAAAGAAATTAGAGCAATTGTAAAAGCTTTAGATAAAGCCAAGAGGGAAAATATAAAAGCAGCCCTAGCAACAGTTGTTCATATTGAGGGGTCAGCCTATCGAAAACATGGAGCAAGAATGCTTATTACAGAGAAGGGGGAATTAACGGGAGCAATTAGCGGAGGATGTCTAGAAGAAGATGTATTGCGTAAAGCTATGCACGTAATGTTCAAACAAGAAAATAGATTGATAACATATGAGACTACTGATGAGGCAGATGTTTCATTTGGTTTACGCTTGGGGTGTAATGGTATTATACATATTCTGATTGAACCTATTGCTGAAAATCAAGAGGGTACATTACCCAAAATTCTTCGATTAGCAGCTCAACAGATAGAAACAGTCACTTTAGCAGTTGTATTTTCATTAGAGAATCGACGCCAAACCCAAGTAGGAACCTATCTTTTGTCTACAATTGGTAATCTTATTTATCGTAATGACGATTTTCCATTATTATCAAATCTCTTAAAAACAAATATCGAGAAAACCATTGATGAAAAACAATCTGTCTTTACGCAGTTTTTTTGGAAAGGGAAGAGGATGAATACCTTAATTCAATATTTAGAACCTGTAATTTCAGTAAATATCATAGGTACAGGGTATGACGTTTTTCCGCTCATCAATATTTGTCAATTGTTAGGATGGGAAGCCAAAATTATAGGGGAACGTCCATCTTCAGCTACTAAAAATCTGCAAAATTCTTGTCGAATGATTATTGCTCAACCGACGCAATTATTGGATAAGATAGTGCTTCATAATAGAACAGCCTTTATATTAATGTCTCATAATTATCAGTATGATAAGAATGTTTTAAAAAATATTATTCAAAAAGACATTCCTTATATTGGAATGTTAGGACCTAAGAGTAAATTTAAGCGAATCATTAAAGAATATGAAGAAGAAGGTATAACAATAAGTGAAGAACAAATTGTTAGAGTACATAGTCCAATTGGTTTAGATATTGGAGCAGAAACCGCTGAAGAAATCGCACTTTGTATAGCTGCTGAAATTATGTCTGTTTTTGCACAAAAAGCGCCAATTTTTTTAAAAAATAAAATAGCTAGAATACATGCTTAGAATGAATAGTCAATATGCTATTTTAATATTAGCTGCAGGAAGTTCCAGTCGAATGGGAAGTCCCAAACAACTGCTATCGTATAAAGGAAAAACGCTTCTACAGCATTCTATAGATATGGCTTTAGAAGCAAATATAGGTCGTGTTTTTATAGTATTAGGAGCAAATGCAAAATCAATCTTGAATAAACTAGAACATACTAAATCAAGTATCATTATCAATGAAACTTGGATAGAAGGAATGAGCTCATCTATTCGTTTAGGAGCAGAGCATATTATAAATACAGTAAAGAAGGTTGAGGGAATTTTAATTATGGTAGGTGATCAACCTTATATTAATCACAAACTATTACAAAGATTTATTCAAAAACATGAAGAAACAACTTTACCAATTATTGTAGCTTCATATAACAAGGTTTTGGGAGTTCCAGCATTTTTTCATCAAACTATATTTCATCAATTACTACAATTAAGAGGAGATAAAGGGGCAAGAGAACTTATAAAAAAACAAATAAATAATGTTGGAAAAGTTTTTTTTGAAGGAGGAGTATTAGATATTGATACTCCAGAAGATTATCGGCGATTATTAAATGATAAAAGTTAGTGTTGAAACAACTTCTCTAATGAAATAAATAAAATAATTTTGAAGCACAAAAAATATGTTCAAAAATTAAGAAACTATAGGCGTTATCATCGATCATTAGGTATTGTGCTAGCAATACTTTTACTTATAAGTTGTTTTACAGGTTTATTGCTGAGTTGGAAAAAAGAGATGGATTGGATTCAACCTAAATTACAGAGAGGCGTTTCTAAAAAATTAGATGAATGGAAATCGCTTTCAGAAATTGGTTTGATTGCTAAAACAGCTTTACAAGATTCAATATCAAATCAAGAAAAAAATAAAATCAATAAGATTGATGTGCGTCCCCAAAAAGGAAGTGCGAAAGTGTTGTTTGAAGATGAGTTTTGGGAAATTCAAATTGATGGTCATTCAGGGGAAGTGTTGTCTATTGCCAAGCGACATTCTGATTGGATAGAGGATATTCATGATGGCTCGATTTTGGGGAAGGTGTTTAAATTAACCTCTATGAATATTCTAGGCTTTGGAACAATAATATTGATAATTACAGGTTTTTGGTTGTGGTATGGTCCTAAGTTGATAAAAAAAATAAAGGAGAGAAGTCCTTCTTGATAATGAACAAACTATATTGATTATGTTAGAAATTCGCCCTAATTGTGAGCATTGTGCTAAAGATTTACCAAACGAAAGCAATGATGCTTATATCTGTACTTTCGAATGTACATTTTGCAAATCTTGTGTAGAAGATATATTGAAAAATGTATGTCCTAACTGTGGCGGTGGTTTTGAAAAACGTCCCAGTAGACCTACTTCGTATCTAGAAAAATATCCACCAAGTGCCAAACAAGTTCATAAACCAATTGATATAAAAAAGTATAGACCTCTTCAAGAAAAAATGATAGCAATTCCTCCTCGTGAGCGATAATGTACTTTTATGTAGTTGTTTTATATATGGAAGTTGTTTAAAAAATAGGTCTAGTTAAAATTAGAGAAAAGGCTAAATAATGCC
>JAHDBJ010000053.1 GCA_020630435.1 Saprospiraceae bacterium | reverse complement strand
AACCTGTTATTTTTTTTAAGAACTCTCCTCTTAAATTATAATATTTCATATCCTAATAATATTGTAAGTCTATGGAAAAGTTATTTCATCTAACTTCTTACCATTCATAAATTGGTTATAAACAGAAGTTTGAATATTTTCTAAAAAATTTTTAGCATCAGTAGGGTTTGTATAATCTCCAATCTTACTATCAAGGAAATTTTTCAGTTTTTGTGAATAAGCTGAATGAGCAGTATCCCAACCATTATGAATAGATTTATCCAAATTAATTCCATTTTTCATATGACTGGGATGCCAACCTGCTTGTGCAGCTTTTTGAATAATCTCGTGATTATTATTTGCCCATGTAATAATATGATGCGCTTGTTGGTTGGAACTTGGTTTTAATAGCCTTTTCAATTTATTTCTACTACCAAATTCAATTAAATTACCACCAAGATTGAACGTTAAATTAAAAGATTTATTTCCTACTTTATAAAAACGATAATATTTTGTAACTGTTGCAGTTGTTCCTACCAGAGGTAGCATTGCAGCATAACTGAGTGCTGCGTTTACCCCATCACCTTCAATCGTATAAAGTACGCCATTTGTAAAATCACAAAATTCTCCTGCTACTGGAATTACACCACAAATATCCAAACCTACATGAGCCACTTTGAGCTTTGTACGCATCATTGCTTGTACTGCTATCAATATATCACTTCGATTAGGGTACTTCTTTTTTAACGTGAGGGCATGAAGTATATAATCAACATATTCATCAGGATACAACGGATTGGTGAACTCGTAGACTTGCATAATTTGTGAGCGTTCACTATCATCATATGGTCCATTTAACCAATCATTTTGACTTAATGCTATAACTTTTGATGTTGTTGATATTGCTAGATCACTATAGTTATATTCATTTAAAAATGATAAAATATCTTCATTGAAAAGCCCTAAGTTACTTGCCATCCAATCAATATCACTAGCAGAAAAATAACCAGCATAATACCCTAAAGCATCGGTCACTATTTCTTCTGGACTTTGTGTGTCAACAGGCGTACCACCCCCAGAACTCCCGCCGCCACTACCTGGCCAACTGCCCGTACTCGTACCACTACCGCCGCCACCACCTGAATCGCCCTGCTCGAATTCTTCATCTTCTTCGCAATCCCAAGCGATAAGCACGGTTGTCGTTTCTCCTGTCTCTTCCCATCTACTCTCACACCTTGAATTTAGGCGAGCAAAATCATTGCAATCAAAATATTGATATTCCAATCCTTCGGCATAAACGGGCGTACAAGAATACCGTCCTGTTTCTGTCCCAGAGAACTGATCTTTTACTGCAGTAAAACTATTTTCTTCGACTCTAAATGTCCACGTATTCGCCAATAAAAACAGCTTGATAGCGGCCATATGATTGCCTTCGATTGTAATGCCTGTTGCTATTAGGGAGTCTAAATCCGCTCTTCTCCAATAATGAAACCGATGTTCGCTTCCTTTTTTTCCTTTGGTTACGAGTAAAATCGAATTAATCTGGCTTTCATCATTTTTAGCAAAGGGAACAACATAAAATAAATCGCCATTTTCGGCAAAATCCATAGAACGATGCCAAATAGGATAGCCATCTTGTGCTATTAAATTTTCTAAGAAGGGACTTTCTCTTTCTTGTTTATAGATTAGATTCGAAATTTTTTTATACGACCCCAAACTATTCGGTTTAAACTCATACGTTTCTTTGAATAGCTGTATCAGCGCTTGATGCTGTCTTGAGTTTGCTTCCGAACGGTTTTTACCATAATAATTGAAGTCAAAGAAGTTTCGTAAAATAGGATCTTCAATACTGGAAAAGTCTCCCTCAAGTTGAGGATGAATGGAGTCTAGCAGTTCTTCTTTGGGAGTATTGATATTATCCTTCTCACAAGCGGTAATGCAAAAGGCAAATAAGAATAATAAATACACGAATTTGAACTTGTTAAATTTTCCTTGTTTTTTCTTTTTTGGATGTTGAATCATAAATGTTAATTTTTTTGCTACAGAGCATTGTTAAATAATTTGTTATAGTAATGCAAATGTAAATCCTTTTTGAACAATAAAAAAGGGACAAATTTTGCAAAAGTATCACGAAGAAACTGTATTGTTACAAAGTGTGTATTTGTATATCAGTTATTTATTTTTTTATTTCACTCAAAAAGTTTCATGGCAGTTATATTATTAATAAAAAAATATAAAGTATTTTCGAAGGATTCGATTCACAATACCATAAAAAGGGGGAGCATTTTAATAGATGGTATTCTATCTTGTGTCAATAAATGGAATTATTCAAATTTAGACCAGATGAAAAACGGAACTTATCAAGCCTTACTCGTTTTTGTATGCTTTCTGTATACAATAATGTTAGTCGCTCAGAATGAGCGTGACTATATCTTTATAGAAACCTATATGAAGCCCAAAATGGAACGAGAGACGTATAGTAGAGCGAATTTATTAAGAGTCTATTCAAAAAAAGGTCTTCCTAGAAAGTTGCAGGAGATCATGGAAAAAAATCCTGCTTTTTATACACTCGATTCTAAGAATTATATTTTTTATAAAAATGATAATATTGGAATGATGGATACGCTAGGAATAGAAATTCATCCTGCGGAGTTTACCAATATTAAGCAGCATTTTGGCAAAAATTATCTAGTAGAAAAAAATAAAAAATGGGGGGTATTAGATAAAAACTTTAAAACCATAATACCCTGTCAATACGATGATTTATACAATGGAGGTAGCCAATATGGATGGATGGTTAAGGAGAATGGACAATGGGGAAGCATCGATAAAGAACTAGGACAAACCATTCCTTGTGTGTACGACGATATTTTATTTTTGAATGATTCGATTTACATTGCGGTAAAAGACTCTTCCAAGGTGATTATTGATAGAATAGGGAGAATACTACATCGTTTAGGAATGGTAGAACATCAGGTTTATAAACATTGGAATAGGCAGTATGTATTTCTTCGGAAAGGGAAAAAACTGGGTCTTGTAAATGCAACAGGAAAACTCATCTTTCCCATAGAATACGATCAAATAAAACCCTATCATAATAAATATGGGGATCGTGGAATTTCTTTTATTTTAGAAAAAGAAGGTAAACAAGGCTTGGGTGATGATAAAGGAGAAATCCTTATTCCTATAGAATATGACAAGGTCTATACAGAACGCTTGGACTTCAAACCTAAATATGATTTTGCTATTGTTGAGAAAAACAAACAAGAAGGAATTCTCCTAAATACGAGGTTTATTTTTCCATTTAAATTGGATAAACACCTCATTACAGAATATGGTTATGATTTGATTTATACTCGACTAAATAAAAAGGGGATTGTGGTTTACAAAAGTGGTAAAATAATAAAGCCCCTTTATCAAGATATATATTCTTTTAGAGATACCTGCTTTGGTGTACAACAAAAGGGATTATGGGGGGTAATGAACGATGAAGGAAAAGTGATAATTCCCATAGAGTATGAGGATATAAAACGTTTTCGTAGGTATTATAGCAATCAGTCTGACACAGACTTATTTTTTCTAATTCAAAAAAAGGGATTATGGGGCATTGTTAATCAAGAAGATAAAATGCAAATTGAACCACTTTATCAAAAAATAACGTTTCTATCGGATGAGCTTTATAAAGCCCAAAAGAATGGACTATGGGGCTTGATTTCGAATAAAGGAAAAGTCATAACGGATTTTCAATACGAAGAGATTCCAACGATATGTGTAAATTGCAAGGAGACGGCATCGCTTATCTCGGTTGTGAAAGATGGAAAATATGGATATATTGATGCCAAAGGAAAAGAAGTAATCGAAATTAAATACCATGAGCTTAGTCGTTTTAATGATGGTTTGGCTAAAGCTATGATAAACTATAAATACGGTTGTATAAATGTAAAAGGGAAGGTAGTAGTCCCCTTAGAATATGAAGATGCAATTCCTTATGCTATCGATAGTATCAAGGTGAAACTAGATGGTAAATCGTTTTATATTGATCAAAATGGAAAATGTATAGAAAATTGTGATTGAATTCGTTTAGTAAACCCTAAATTAGCGTTATCAAAACTAAAAAATAAGGCTAATGAAACGTCCATGATTAAATAATCTTTAAACATATAAGGAAATGATTATTTTGTCATGGTAAGTTCCGTCTGACCTTAAAAGATAATAAAAATAAACAGATGAAAAAAGCACTTTTTATTCTACTCTCTTTTCTATTCTGCTCAAGTAGTATTATCGCTCAACAATCGTATCTCCACTGTGGACAATTGATTGATGTCAAAAAAGGAAAAATCCTAAAAGAGCAAACCATCATTATAGAGGGCAATACCATAAAAGAAGTTCGAAAAGGTTACGCACAGCCTTCCAGTTCGTCTATCGAAATTATTGACCTCAAAGATAGAACAGTCATGCCTGGCTTAATGGATATGCACATCCATATTGAGACAATGTTTGATAAAAACGTTTATCTAAAACGCTACACTAAAAACGAAGCAGACGTAGCCCTAGCCGCAATTCCTCATTGTGAAGTAACCTTAATGGCGGGCTTTACAACGGTCAGGGATCTCGGAGGGACAGGGGTAAATGTTTCCTTACAAAAAGCGATAGCGCAGGGGCATATCAAAGGACCACGTATTTATACAGCGGCAAAATCCATTGCGATTACAGGAGGACACGCCGATCCAACCAATGGTGCTAAGAAAGATTTACTAGGGTATCCAGGACCAGAGCAGGGGGTATGTGATGGAACAGATGAATGTCGGAAAGCTGTTCGGCAACAGGTCAAGAATGGAGCAGACTGGATAAAAATCACAGCGACAGGAGGGGTGTTGAGTTTAGCGAGAGACGGCTATCGGCCACAATTTACCATAGAAGAAATAGAAGCAATCGTAAAAACAGCAGCCGACTTTGGTATCAAAGTAGCTGCTCATGCCCATGGTGCGGAAGGGATGAAACGTGCCGTGCTAGGAGGTGTTGCTTCTATCGAACATGGTACGATGATGACCGAAGAAGTGATGGATATAATGAAGCGAAAAGGAACGTACTATGTTCCTACAATTACGGCAGGTCGAGCCGTTGCGGATTCTTCCAAAATTGAAGGGTTTTACCCTGAATTGGTTCGTCCAAAAGCAGCGGCTATCGGTCCAAAAATTCAAGGGACTTTTGCTAAAGCCTATAAGCGAGGTGTAAAAATTGCCTTCGGTACAGATGCTGGTGTTTTCAAGCATGGCAAAAATGCTCTAGAATTTATCTATATGACAGAAGTAGGGATGCCTATGATGGAAGCCATTCAATCTGCAACGGTAAGCACAGCAGATCTTTTAGGTGTTTCAGATAAATTAGGGAGTATTGAAGCAGGTAAATTAGCTGATATTATTGCTGTTAAAGACAATCCTATTGAAAAGGTAGAGACGATGCTGGACGTGAAGTTTGTGATGAAGGATGGAGTGGTTTATAAAGAAGTTGATTAAGGTAAATATCAAGGAGAAGCCCGAATTACAAGCTCCTCCTTGATATTTAATAATTATTCAACGATTAATGTTTTTGTAATCGTATCAAATTGTTCGGTACTGAATTTTACCATATAGATGCCTTTAGGGAAAGTACTAATATCTAGATTGTTACGTTTTTTGGTCGTTTCAATAGTAGATACTAGAATCCCTTGCATATTAAATATTTTGATATGCCCTTCATTTGAAGCCTCAATAGTCAAATTATCCTTTGCTGGATTGGGGAATAATGTCAATGTTACTCTTTGTGCAATAACTTTAACACTTATAGATTCTGAATATTCAAAAGCACCATCCCAATCGTTGACTCTCAACCTATAATAGATAACATGGGCGTTGTCTATTCTGCTATCTTCATAATTGTATTTGTTCTCTACAGAAGAATCTTCAATATTTTCAAAACTATATATCGTTTCAAAATCTTTATTATTGAAAGAACGTTGAAGCTCAATATTTTCAACATTAAATTGTGTAAATGTAGAAAAATGAATATCTACATTCTTACTTCTTTCATTATAATTACCAGTCAATGCCCCTAATTCAATTGGAAGCTCCCAAGAATCACAAGGAGTTGTGCCTGAAGTCACAGATACAAATTCTGAACGATAAAATTTGTCATAACCTTTTTCAGCGGCTTGTACTGATGCTGCTTCAATATAATATAAACCAGGAAGTAGGTTGTAAATATCTACGATAAACTCGGATTCTGCTGTATTGGTATACGTTCCACTAGCTACAACACTTCCTGAAGGCATATGATAAACAGTCCAGTTTACATCTCCAAAAAGTTCTCCAGTATTATCAGCACCTGAAAAATGGACACTCCCATCAGTTGTATTGCAATCTGTTGCGTTATTTGAGCGACCACTATGGTCAAATGGTTGACTTCCAGAAGAATTGTAACCTATGAATACACAACCAGAGTCTGGATCATTAATGGTTATCTTATAAATACCAGCAGAGAGGGCTTCACGATAAAATTCACTAGCTCCTGTTAAGGATATAGTTGCAGTAAAACTTCCTCCAACTTCTTGTTCTATAGTAACAGTCTCATCTCCTGAGTAATCTGCATAATCAACAGAGGCTCCTAGGTCTTCAAGATCAACATTAGGTTCAGAACAAGTTCCTTCTGAATAGATTAATTGAAAGCTAGCACTAAGGTTTAATTGTAAACCACATAAAAATAATAGCAAAAGTATATTTCTTGTCATTATATAATGAATTTAAGAGTTAATAAAAATTTTAGCTGTACTAATTTATTACCAAGAGATATGCCAAAAGAAGAGAGAGAAATTATGAAAAAACAATGAAAGTGACAGGTTAAAATCATTTATTACGAAAACTAATAATAAGTTTGTGGAATTTTATTATTGAAGTTGTTCAAAAATGATTTGTTTTAGTTCTGATTAAAATAAGAGCAAAAACTAAATAATGTAAACTCAACCAATTATTAACCTTAGTTTCGAATTGCACTAAGATAGGGGTATTCAGAAGTAGTTTAAAATTTTGAAGAAGAGTGGGTTATTATGTGTTTTGATGTAAATAAATACCCCGCAAATGCTGTGAATTAGCAAAAAACGGGGTATTCAAACTCTGTTGAGCATTCATAATAAAAAATGGTCATTGTGAATACTACACAATGACCAAATATTTTGTTGAGGGATTATTTTATTTTGTTAAAATAATTTTTTGAATTTCTTCTATAGTTTCACCTTTTATATGGATGAAATATATCCCATTATCAAGTTGTTGTAACTGAAGATTCACTTGCTGCTGATACTGAACCCGATTGGTATTTTTTTGTAAAACGATTCTACCCAAATAATCAATAACTCGAATTGAATAACTATCTTCTATATCATTTAGTATATCAATATTTAAATCTCCAAAACTTGGATTTGGATATACCTTTATGGCTGCTAATGGAAGAGGTAATAACCTTGTACCACTAGTATTATGACTTCCTAAGTAGGTAAACGTATTTCTTGAATAGACAGTCCATTCTGAAGTAGTATACGTTGTATTTGGATTAAGTACATTAGATTTTCTAACTAGTGTTTTATTTGCTGCAAAGCTACTGCTGCCACCATTAAAAGTCCCTACAATATCTATGAGTGTACCATTATGAAAAAGGCCTATAGGATCATTACCATTAAAGTTCATCACGGCAGTTGATGTTAGATCTGCTACAGCTTTCAGAGTAGAATTAGCACTAGAGTGAACAACAACAAATACATCTCCATTAGATAAAGTTCCAGAAAGTGAAAGCGGACTTGACCAACTTCCTGAGCCGTTAGTTTGTTTTCTTAAATCGTAAGCGGAGAGATTCACACTAGAGCCTGTAAGGTTTACAATTTCGATGCCTTTATTATTAGATGTTCCTTCAATATATTCAGAAATAAATAAATTATTGCTACTAGGCAATGCTAATGTTGTAAAGTTAATGGTATTGGAATAATCCGAACTATTAGAAGTACAATTGCTACTAATCCTACATTCATAAGTCGTATCATCAGTTAAGTTTGAAAGATTAGTGCTAGTTGAACTAGTTGTTATATCTGACCACGATGTTGTTCCTGCAATTCTATATTGTAAAGTATAATCGATTGCATTGGAGCTTATTGCCCAAGAAATAGTTGCGGTACTTTCAGTAATAGCTGAACTACTCAAACCTGTAGGAGAATCACAAACTGGAGTTGAACCGCCACCATTTATGTTATGACTCCCTAGATATGCCGTCTCATTACTGCTATATACATCCCATTCTGAAGTAGAATAAGTAGTATTCGGCGAAGTGACACTAGCGTTTCTTACTAAGGTTTGATTCGCAGCGAAACTGGTACTGCCACCATTAAAAATTCCCACAATATCTATTAACGTTCCATTTTTAAAAAGTCCAACAGGATCATTTCCATTAAAATTAACAATAGAACTCGTACTAAGATCGGCTACAGCTTGCATTGAACTATTAGCACTAGAATGAACAACTACAAATACATCACCGCTAGCAATAGTACCAGATAAGGATAAGGCACTTGACCAACTTCCTGCACCATTAGTTTGTTTTCTCAAATCATAGGCGGAAAGATTGATGGTAGAACCTGTGAAATTTGCAATTTCGATTCCTTTATTATAGGAAGAACCTTCAATGTATTCTGAAATGAATAGTTCAGTAGCCTCTCCTGACGGACTAGAATCAGTCGTAAAAGAGAGAGTTGTAGAATAATTAGAGCCTACTTGAGAACAAGTAGCACTGACTTGGCATTCATAGTCTGTATCAGCGGTTAAACCCGATAAAGATAGACTGGTAATACTAGTCGTTTGAGTCGTCCAACTACTAGTTCCAACAACTCGATATCTAAAGGAGTAACTTAGGGCGTCACTAACTGCTGACCAACTTAAGGTAGCAGCATCAGTACCAATATTAGTGCTAGCTAGGTTTGTAGGCGTATCACAAGTTGGAGGTGGTGTAGAATTGATAGTATGGCTTCCTAAATAAGAGAATTCATCACTAGAATAGAAGATCCATTCTCCAGTATTATAAGTTGTATTGGGTGCTGTAATATCAGCGTTTCTCACTAAGGTTTGGTTCGCAGCAAAATTGGTACTTCCCCCATTAAAAATACCAACGATATCTATGAGCATTCCATTTTTAAAGAGTCCGACAGGATCATTCCCATTAAAAGAAAAGACACTATTAGAAGTTGTTAAATCTGCTGCTGCAATCATACTTGCACTAGAAGAAGCATTGATGACAACATATACTTCACCATCTGCAAGATTTCCAGAGAGGGTTAATGCACTTGACCAACTTCCTGCACCATTAGTTTGCTTCCTCAAATCATAATTGGATAAGTCAATACTAGAGCCTGTAAAGTTAGCGATTTCGATACCTTTATTGTAAGAAGAACCTTCTATATATTCAGAAATAAGAAGTTCACTTGCAGCACCACTTCCACCCGATCCACCACTTCCTCCAGAACTGGACGAACCATTCTCTATCATGGTACTAATACCTATCCCCGAAGTATTATAAGGGGTGAGATAATAATAATAAATTGTATTGGCACTAACCGCATTATCTGTATAACTTGTTGTATTACTAGATAAAGAGGATAGAAGGGTGTAATTAGAATTATCTGATGAACGATATAAATAATAGCCACTTTCATTATTGGTATCTGACCATGACAAGCTAACACTTGAGGAGCTATTGTTTACGGTAAAATTGCTAGGCATAGAAGGAGCATTACTATTATAATTGAAGCCCCATGCATCAGCTATTGCATTTGGATAATCCACAAAAGGATTTCTATTGCCTTGATAAAATTCTATATCATCATTTCTTTCTAGTTCAGTAATCGTAATTGGATCTTGCTCGCTCCAAAGGTATAAAGTCGCAGGATCGCCAGCTTGGCTAATATCACCTGCTTCATTAGGATACATAGTATAGAAATAGAAAATTGCTCTTGCTGCATCACCTTTATGAGATTCTCTGGGCTCAAAAGTTTGAGTATAATATTCGCTATAAGCATCAATATTATTTGTTGGCGTAGACGATTGACTTTGATCCAAATACATCCATTTCGTGGTTTGAGAGTCATTTATGTCTACCAAAGGATAGTTTCCTCTAGTACTATTCCAAGAATTATAACTCGGAAAAAGATGATGAATATCTGATACCATAGGATCTGCCGAGTTAAAGAAACTTTGAGGAACTGTATGTTCACAATTAATAGGAGCAGGGTTAGTGCCTGAGCTTCCATATGTCCAAGGATGTTCATAACCAGAGTATACACAAGTCAAGGTATTATTTTTATTGTCGATAAAACCATACATATAACTCCTAGCCGTTGAATAGCCTAGTGTGACGTGTTTGCCAGTATAAGTTGTAGTACGTAGCCAATCTTTTAAGCCTTCACCATTGAGGTTTGGAGGTGGAGATTGTGCATAAAGAGTGGAAAGTGAAAGGGATAGCAAAATCCCAAAACAAGATAGAATAGTCTTCATTTTGATTTTAAATGTAGTAGTTAGTAAAAGTTGCAGTTATCTTAACCGATTTAAGGAGGGGTAAATATATGAATAAAATTAATTAGACGGCAAGATGACAATTTTTTTTTATATAAAAAATGATTATCGATATGGCTAGTGACAGGATCAGTAAATCAATTGAATCTTATTTTATAGATGTGTTTCTTCACAGAGTATAATCAATAAGGGCATCATAATTATCTTCTTTTAGGCTATATGGCATTATATGTTTTAGTAGTAAAGTTTACATCATAAGAAGTTGTCCAATAGCAAATAAATGGATAGGTGTAGATTTATGGATTAGATTTAACCTAGGGAAAATTTTGCTTTTCTACAAAAATGTGACTTCTCCAGTTTGTATTTTTTTATTATTTATAAAAATTTCAAAAATAGATTTTCCTTGTTGCCATGTTCCATAATCATTGCTGCCCCAAGAAGCTGCTAACCAACAATAATCCCATCCTTTCTCAATGATTAGGTCTGATATAACAGGAGCAGTAATAGAACCATCAGGTTTGATAATATGCCATTTCAATTTGTAAGAAAAATTGGATGAAGTTTTAGGAAATCTGAGATTCATTTCCCACATAAGATGTCGCACTTGTTTGCTTATGAAAGTATCTTTATATACTTTACTTTCTACAATAGGATACTCAGAACTAGTTGCAGACTCAAAGAATTTTAGAGCCTCATAGCTAACAATTTCAAAGAAAAAATAATCATTAACTTTGTCTAATAACAATAGAAGCTCCACTCTTATTTCATTGGTAGATATTTGTTCGTCTTCATAACTAATAATACCTAGGAGTTTCTTTTTTTGAATGCTATTAAAACGAGCATACAAATTAGTAGCTTCTATTTCAAAGTCAGAATTAAGCGAACCATGATATATATTTTCGATGGCGGGTTCTAATTTACCTTCGATAACCAAATTCTTAATGTCTTCAATCGAGATATTCATATTAAGTTTTATGAATTGTTATAGAGAGGATGATAAATCATCTTATAGTAATTTTTAAATATATAAATATTATCTCTTGTTTTTAAAAAATTGCTTTAACAATAATTGACATTCCTCTTGTAAGACACCAAATTCAACTTTAGTTTTAGGATGGAGAATAGAGCGACCAAATTTAGAAATACCGCCTTTATTATCGGAGGCACCATAAACAATGCGCCCTATTTGAGACCAAGCCAATGCTCCAGCACACATTGCACAAGGTTCAAGGGTAATGTATAGGCTACAATCATTAAGGTATTTGCTACCAATAAAATTGGCAGCAGATGTGATGGCTAACATTTCAGCGTGAGCTGTAACATCATTTAATAACTCGGTCTGATTATGTGCTTTAGCAATAATTTGACTATTTACAACAATTACAGCACCAATAGGAACTTCGTCATTCTCTAAAGCCAATTTTGCTTGATGAATAGCCGCCTTCATAAAAAAATCATCTCCTAACAGTTGACTCATCGTAATCTATCCATTGACTGAACCAATTTTTCATCTTTAACAATATATCGCTGTGCCAAGAAAGCAAATATCAAGAAAACAATAGGTAGGTAAAGTCCCAAACCATCGTCAACTTTAGCATCATCTGCAAAATTTTGACTTTGCTGCATATAAAACACAATTGCCCAAACGAGGCCTATAATATTGGCTATAATACCAAATCGACCAACTAAGAGTTGGGTCTTTCTATTTTTGTATAAAAAAATACTAATTAGAGTAAGCCCACCTGCTGCACAGAAAAGAATCATTAGAAGTAGATTATCATTCAGATTATATAGACTATCACTAAAAACGGTTGTACTTTTTAAGGCACTAGAATTTGTTGTAGCAAATGGTAAACCTAATAAGCCAAAGGCACAGGCTGAGGCAAGCAATAAAAATATAGATTGAATCCTTTGTATCATTATTTTAATATTTAAACTAGAATATCACAAATCTATAAATTTCTATAAAAAAGAAGCCGCTGCAACACAAAGAAAATTAAATTTCTATTGATCGCAGCGACTTAATTTTGACGAAGTGCTTTATGAACTTATTCTTTATCGTATCAATTAATCCCTTATTACAGCAACAGGCATATTATCATCAAATTGTCCTTGTAGTGTAGGACTTTGAGAATTTACAGTATATTGTCTAACATTTTTATAGACAAAATTATATAACTCTCGGATCGAAACAATTTTATCACGATTCGTATCCGCTTCACCGTTTAAGCCACGAATCAAAAAATGACTATAAACGCCCTGTCTTAGGTTACCTGCTTCTAGAGAGGTCTCTTCGCCTTTAGAAGACATCATCAAAGCTATCCCCCCTCTAGAATCTTCAAAGGCTTTATAATATTTATCAAGCATATTTTGATAATTGCCTTTTGCTGCTAACATACTTCCAGAATGGCAAGCATCAGCATATACGATTTTATGCTTTGCTTTACTTTCATTTAATATCTGTTTCACTTCTTGATGGGTTAACCGATTATTATATCCATCAAAATCTACAGGAATGAACGAACCATCTAAGCCATGTCCTGAAAAATACATCATCACCACATCATTTTCATCTGCTTTTAAGAAAACTTGGCGCATTGCTCGAACAATATTTCCTCTAGTGGCATCTTCATCTATCAACACACGAATTTGATCTTTAGGAACGGCACCGCCTTCTGGACTTCTAAGAAAAGCATAAATTTGATAGGCATCATCATCGGTATACTTTAGTGCTTGCATATGCGGATAACGTCCTACTCCTACAATTACAGCCCAGACTTTTACAGCTTTATCATTATCTGTTTTAACATATTCTCTTCCGACTTCCGAATCTGTAGGATTTTCTCGTTTTACAAGTGTTCCTAACTGCCAGCTACCACCAGATACACGACCATTTTTATAATATAAAATACCTTTACCATGGGGAGCATGAGAACGCCAGCCACCTACATATTTATCACCATTTGCATAATAGCAAGTGCCTTGACCTTGAGGTTGTCCATTTTTAAATTCTCCAATAAACTCTGAGCCTTCCGCATATTTATAAATACCAATAATATCATGACATTTTCCAAATGTACAGTCAGGGTAGTTATCTTTTGCCGTACTACTAGAACTTTCAGCAGTAGTAGCACTTACGTTTGTTTCGGCTGGGGGTGTTGTATTAGTATTATTTTGCACAGTTGTAGATACATTCATACCACTACTTTCTCCATGTTTCCAAGGACCAAGAACGACACTTCCTCCTACATAATACTTGCCTTCACCATGAAATTTATCTTGATAAAAATTGCCAATATACTTATCACCATTGGCAAATTGATACTTTCCTTCACCTTGCATCATACCATTATCCCAGTTGCCTTCATAGATGTCTTGATTGGCAAAACGCATTGTTCCAAAGCCTGTTTTTTTCCCTTTTCTAAAGTCTCCCTCATAGACATTGCCACTAGGAAAAGTAACTTTACCTTTGCCATCTTGATAATTCGTCTTCCACATACCTTCGTATTTTTTGCCATTGGAATAGTAGAGTGTACCTATACCGTGTCTCGCCGCTCGCCGAAAAGAACCAACGTATTTAGCACCACTTTTATAGACATAAGCACCTTTACCATTTTGACAATTGCCCTTAATGCATTGGGCGGATAAAAAGGGGAGTGCAAATAAAAACAGACCAATGACAGCGAACCACTTTTTCATAATACAAAGTTTTTGGATTAGGAATTGAAAATTAAATTAATTAGATATAAAATATTTTTATTAAAAAATTTTATATTTGTCTTGTTTCAAAATGTGTAGCGGTTATGCTATAGGCAATTTTTTATAAATGACAAGATAATAAGGTAGGTGGTTGATTTGAAAATTAAAACTTTAAATGTGGGTCAAATATTGCCTTATTTTCTGATAGTTTTTCTTATAGAAAAGTTAAATAAATCTAAAAAATAAATTTTGAAGTGTGACTTTATTTTGTACATTTTGTACAAACACTTTTAACCTACAAACATATTATTAGGTGAAAACACAAATAATCTACTCAATCGTTTTAAAAATAAGAATGAGTTTTATATATTGTTAACCAGTTGATTTTACAACCCACCAAAATATAGGTTTTTCGTTAAAGAAATTTTACAGCTTATTCTACTTCTTTAACATATACACCTTTATAGTAAATATGCGCACTAACAACAATGTACCTTTTTTAACAAGGTATCTTTATGCTCCGCTTTTTATCTTGCTTACTTTTCCTTTTGAAGGAATTGCTGAGGATTACTTGTTGAATTTGGCATTCTATTCTACTCAAGATGGCTTATCTCATCGTGAGGTACATTGCGTTTTTGAGGATGATCAAGGTTATATTTGGATTGGCACTAAATATGGATTGAATCGTTTTGATGGAGAGAATTTCAAATGGTGGCGTCAAACAACGAGTGGTTTTAGTTTTAATAATATTAGCAGAATAGCCCAAGATCAGGATGGTTGGCTTTGGCTTTGGAATGATGAAGACTTGGCCTTTTTACATCCTAAAACAGAAGAAGTACTTAGTCTAACAGAACGCTTTGGAACGGAGATTCCTTTTGATTATAAACTTAAAACAAAAGGAAGTTGGAAATATTGGAAAAAACGATATATAGATGTAGATGCCCAAGGCAGATTTTATCTTGAATCACCTAAAAAGGATCAACTAATTATATATGATCATAAGGCTGGATTTAGAGCTTTAGACTCACCAGCTATTGATAGTTTTGGCATCGTAGGGGTCTTAAATAATGGGACTCTTTTACTTAAAGAGCGTGAAGGACTATTATTAGTGGATAGTCTTCTTAACCCTATTAAGAAGATAGAGACACCAGCGACATTAATCTATTATGGGACAATTATAGAGAATGAGGACTTTTTTCCTGTATATACAGTACAGGAAGAAGATAAATTTTATATACGGAACAAGAAGGGAGAGATAGAGTATTTATCGTTTTGGGAGGATAAGAATTTTTTTCATAGCGACAAAGATGGTTTAAAGTTATGGAGTATAAAAGGCGATAAATGGAACATATATAATAAGAGAGGAGATATAGTAGCCAAAATGGATTTTAAGAATGAAGAAGATCTAAAAAAAATACCTAATTATATTAATTACTTCTATGTAGATAGTCATGGACGGGTTTGGTTAGGGAGTGATAAAGGTTTGACTTTAGCATATCTAAAAAAGACCTTATTCAATATTTATTTTAATGATAATGAAGGATTTCCTATCAATAATTCTGTCCGAGGAATATGGGTAGATGATGATAATATTTATGCTAATTTAGAAAAAGGAGGTTTTGTCAAGACAACCTTGTCTGCTCCATCTGATTGGGAACTACTTTATCAATCGGGTAAAAAACTAGACTATGTAGAAGCATCACAAAACTATGATTATTGGGGAAGAGCGTTAAAAAGAGATCGAAAAGGTAATTTTTGGATAGGAGAGCGAAGACGACTTACCGTTTACGATCCTAGTACTAAATTTACTCAATCCTTTTATAAAAAAGATAAGAGTGTTGATATCGATATGTGGTCGCTATATTTTGATGAGAAAGACAGGATTTGGGTAGGCACAGGGAATGGACTCCTTTGTAAAATGCCCTCTGAAGATTATTTAAGAGAAGCTATATATAAAGAGAACGATTTTGGATTACAAGAGGCCGTAGTACTTCATATTGAGCGGAAGGATGACACTAGGATTTGGCTTTGTACCAATAAAGGGCTTTATATTTATAATATAGAAACCCAACACGTAGAGGAGCGTTTTTCGGACGATGAAAAAGGGGATAATTTTATTCCTGTTTCGGATATACAACATTTATATGCCGATTCAGACAGTTTGATATGGATGGCAACTGTTAATGGTTTACTCAGATGGAATTTTGAGGAAAAGACTTTTCGTTTATTTAACAAAAAGGATGAACTTCCTGATAATAATGTGTATGCAGTGATAGATGATAATAATGGTCATTTATGGTTAAGTACAGATGTAGGTGTTGCAAAGTTTAATAAAGCGCATTATAAAGTTACAGTATTCTCTTTACAAGATGGACTACCGTTTCCAGAATTTAATCGTATTGCACATTTTAGTGCGGATGATGGGACGATGTTTCTGGGGAGCATGAAAGGAATTGCGTCCTTTGTCCCTAAAGAGATGAAAGATGAGACAATCGAAGATGTTAGTTTGGTCATTACGGATGTTTATTTATTTGACGATTCTTCTAATAAACTAGAAGACATTACGGGGATTGTTAATGAAACTCGATGCATAACAATGAAAAGACGAAATCCTTTTTTTCAAGTTGATTTTGCATTGTTGAATTATGGTACAGTAAAAGACAATGAATATTTATACAAAATACAAGGAGTTAGTAAGAATTGGGTACGATTAAAGGAATCCAAATTACAGATTAATAAATTACCATATGGTAATTATAAACTTTTTATTAAGGCAATAAGTGCTGGAAAACCGAGCAAAGATATATTGGAATTTAACATTGAGATTCCAAAACCTTTTTATTATAGATGGTACTTTTATTTGATCCTTTCTTTATTGTTGGTAGGAGGGGTGATTGCCTATTATATGGATTTAGCAAGAAAAGAAAAAGAGCGTCAAAAGTTATTAGTAAGGGCAATTAATAAAGCCACAAAGACAATTGCTAAGGATAAAGAAACGATAGAAAAGCAAATGCAGGAATTAGAAGAAATGTATGATATGAAATCTACATTTTTTTCTAATATTTCGCATGAATTTAGAACGCCGATAACAATGATAAGTAACCCCATAAATAAAATTTTGGATAGTGGGGTATTGAAAGGCAATAATGAGGAATTGTTAAAAATGGCACAGCGAAATACAGATAAGCTAGAGACGTTAGTTAATAACATCATGGATCTGACAAAGTTGGACGCTGAAAAGTTAAAACTTAATCCTAAAGCTATCTATATCAAATCGCTTACAGAACAGATAATTGACGATTTTATTGCGCTTGGTAAAACGGAAGGAAAAGAAGTAATAAAAAATATAGCTTTAGAAGCTAATTTATATGTTGAATTGGATGCAGAAAAGTATACAATTACACTAAAAAACATATTGTCAAATGCCCTGAAATATACACTAGAAGGAGGGCAAGTAAAGTTGGAAATGAAGTCTATAGGTAAGCGGTTTTTAATTGTTGTGACAGATACAGGAATTGGTATTCCAGAAGATGATTTACCGCATATTTTTGAACGATATTATCAGTCTAGAAATAAAGTTGATGGAGGAACAGGGATTGGCTTAGCACTTTGTAATGAGTTTGTCGAAATAATGGGGGGTAAAATTGAAGTGCAGAGTGAAGAAGGAAAAGGAAGCTCATTTGTTATTATTTTACCAAAAAATGAAGTATCTGTAGGAGCAGACAGTATTTTACAAAAATCACAGTATAATGGTGAATATGAAAAAAGGAATGATATAAAGGCTTCGACAGAAGAACAGATGAAAGGGCTCATCAATTATGGAGATACAATTTTGTTAGTAGAAGATAATATTGAACTTAGAAATTACATACAATTTATACTGAGTAGTCACAAATTTAATGTCATATTGGCTTCTAATGGAAAAGAAGCACTTGATGTATTAAAAGAATACAATCCAATCATTGTGATTACTGATATTTCAATGCCTGTAATGGATGGCTTTGAACTCGCAAAAGAGATAAAAAAAATGGCCTATTTACGAATGCTCTCCATCATTTTTCTTACGTCTCGTGATGATGATCATTCTAAGATGAAAGCTGTTGATTTGGGTGTAGATGATTATATTTTGAAGCCTTTTAAGGATGAAGAATTAATTGCCCGAATAAACAATATTATTTACCTACAAAAATCAAGAAAAGATTTTTTTGTGTCGGAGGTGATAGAAAATGAGAAAGAAGGCATTACTAGTGATGAAAAGAAGTGGCTAAATCAGGTTAAAAGCTATCTATTAGAAAACTTGAGTAATCCCAAATTTAAAAATTCAGATATTGCATTGAAAATGAATATAAGTGAACGCCAATTGCAGCGCATCATCAAGCGGCTGACAGGCATGACGCCTAAAGAGATGGTAAGGGAACTGAGACTAAATGAAGCAAGAAAGCAACTTGAAAGTGGCAAGGTTAGCAGCGTGAAATCATTATCCTATGGACTAGGATATAATAATCCAGAATATTTCTCACAACAATATCAAAAAAGGTTTGGGAAAAAACCTTCAGCTTATCTTTCCAATTAGAGCTTAACGTTTGCTAATTTTTCCCCAAGTGTCCCTAAGAGTAGTCGTTTGATTAAAGATTAAATTATCAAAAGTTGAATCTTCATCAAGAATGAAATATCCCTTTCTCATAAATTGTAGATGAGTATCTTTTGAAATATCTTTTAATGACGGTTCAACATAAATATTAGGCAGTATTTTTAAAGAATTTTCATTATAAAAATCTAAAAAGTCTTTGCCTTCCTCGTGATTAATCGGCTCGGGAACAGTGAATAATCTATCGTATATTCGAGCTTCAGCTTTGACAGCATGGGGAATAGAAACCCAATGAAGTGTGCCTTTTGCCTTGACCCCACTTGTGTCTGAACCACTACGACTATCAGGGTAATAAGTACAATGGATTTCAGAAACTATACCATCTTCATTTACAATAAAGTCCTCACAATGGATGATATAGGCTCCTTTTAATCGAACATTTTTACCTGGAGCAAGTCGGAAGTATTTCTTGTTTTGTGGTTCTTTCTTAAAATCTTCCCGTTCTATGTATAAGGTTTTTGAAAAAGGAACTTTACGGCTGCCTGCATCTTTGTCTTCTGGATTGTTGATGATTTCTAATGTTTCTGTTTTATCATCTGGGTAGTTGGTAATCACAAGTTTGACAGGATTTAAAACCCCCATTACCCGAATAGCGGTTCTGTTTAAAACTTCTCGAACATGGAACTCTAGATGGGAAATGTCGATTAAGTTTTCTCTTCTTGCCACACCAATACCTATCCAAAAATTGCGGAGTGCTTCTGCAGGGATGCCTCTGCGACGCATCCCCGAAATCGTAGGCATACGTGGATCATCCCAGCCCGAAACGTAATTATCTTTTACGAGTTTTAAAAGCTTACGTTTACTGGTAATCATATAACTTACATTTCCTCTAGCAAACTCTATTTGTTGAGGATGGAAAACCTCGACTTGCTCAATCAGCCAATTGTATAAGGGACGGTGAACTTCAAATTCTAAGGTACAAACAGAATGTGTTATCCCTTCGATAGAATCAGAATAACCGTGTGCCATATCGTACATCGGATAAATATTCCAAGTACTACCAGTACGATGGTGCGGTACTTTTTTGATACGATATAAAATTGGATCTCTCATATGCATATTCGAAGATGCCATATCTATTCTAGCCCGCAAAACTTTTGAACCGTCCTCAAATTCGCCTGTCTTCATTTGTTCAAAGAGGTCAAGATTTTCTTCAATGCTTCTGGCTGCATAAGGACTAATTGTTCCAGGAGTGGTCGGTGTCCCTTTCATTTCAGCGATTGCCTCTGGAGTAGAATCATCAACATAAGCCTTACCTGCTTTTATGAGTTGTATAGCATATTCATATAATTGTCCAAAATAATCAGAAGCATATAATACCTCTCCGTCCCATTGATACCCCAGCCATTGAATATCTTTTTTGATGGATTCTACATATTCTGTTTCCTCTGTACTAGGATTAGTATCATCAAATCTAAGATTGGTTTTACCACCATATTTCGCTGCTAACGCAAAGTTTAGACAAATACTTTTGGCGTGTCCTACATGTAGGTAACCATTGGGTTCAGGAGGGAAGCGTGTATGCACACGACCATCGTTTTTCTTATTATGAATATCTTCTTCAATGATTTGCTCGATAAAATTCAGGACTTCTTTTTCTTCCATTTTTCGCTATTCAACCTATTTTTTTATATGAAAGCCCAAAGTTCTTTAAATTTTATATGAAAATGAAAATCATTCCATTAAATCTGTTACTTTTTTTAAAATTTTAAGAAAGAAATTATTTGAGAATATATCATTTCTTACTACGAAGTTGTTTAATAATGAAGGTTTATTTTAGTTATAAGTGCTAGTATATCAAGATAAAGCTCTATTCTTTTTTTGTAGCCTTATCTATAGTGAAAAGAGTTAGCTGAAATAGAAGTTGTTTAAAAAGTCAACTCAAAAGAGAGATTGAAAAAAGTGTTGCAAAAGC
>JAHDBJ010000016.1:64842-91268 GCA_020630435.1 Saprospiraceae bacterium | reverse complement strand
AAAAAGCCAAGCGAGAAGCCAAGGCGCAATCGGAACGTGCCAAAGCCTTAGCGAAAGCGGAGAAGGAAGCAGAAGAAAAAGCCAAGCGAGAAGCCAAGGCGCAATCGGAACGTGCCAAAGCCTTAGCGAAAGCGGAGAAGGAAGCAGAAGAAAAAGCCAAGCGAGAAGCCAAGGCGCAATCGGAACGTGCCAAAGCCTTAGCGAAGGCAAAGCAAACAAATTCGAAAGTTGACATAGAACCAGAGAAATTTTCTACATATATTCCAAAGAAAAATACTACTGGAGAATTGATTGATAATGCTAGATATGAGTATTACTTAAAGAGTAGAGAGAAAGATATGATACACGAGATTAATTATCTTCGTTCTGAACCTCAATCATATGCACGTATAGTAGCAGGCTATATTCAAAAACTAGAAAAGGACAAAGCTCGAAATCCTAATATGATCAGTAAAATTGATGAAAAAATTGATGTTGCGCAAAGAGTAATTAGTGTATTAATGAGTACTGAGCCAATGCCAATACTTGTGCCACATGAAGCTTTATATAAAACCGCCTGGAATCATGCACAAGATATGATACAAATGAAAAAAGTTACATCAGTTGGTAGCGATGGTTCGTTTCCTTGGGATAGAGTACGTAAAGAAGATGAAAGTTTTGAAACAGGAAGTGAGAACCTTGTACAAGGGACTTTTAGTGTGAGAGAAACGATGATGCTTTTATTATCAAACCTAGATGAATCGGGAAGTAAACATCAAGAAAATCTTTTAGATCCTACTTGGAAATATATTAGTTGCCATGAAATTGGAAAGATAGGAACTACTCATGATTGTTGGATTCAGCAATTTGGGAAATAATCTATTTTTCTTTTTGATGAAATAAAAAAAGCTGTATTCTGTTATGAAATTAGAATACAGCTTTCTGAATTTGTATAAAAATAGTTTACGGGCTTTTGAAAAAGTCTTTGTGCTTCAATTTTTACTTTTTTTTCGCCCCTTAGCTCGACTATGCAGCGCTGAAAAAGTGCAATTATAGCAAAAAATCTCATTACCCATTCTTGAACAACTTTTCTATATTTTAGGATAATGCTATGTTTAGAAAATATAATTTTTCATTAAGATAAAGGTAATAGCCCCTGCAATAAAACCTATTGCTGCTAGCCATGCTATCTTTTTCAAATACCAAAAGAAGTCTATTTTTTCCATTCCCATGGCGACAACACCCGCAGCAGAACCGATGATCAACATACTACCTCCTGTACCAGCAGCATAAGCAATGAAATGCCATAAGAAGTCGTCTGCAGGTTCGGAGAACATCCCCATAGAAGCGGCAACTAGAGGAACGTTATCAATCACAGCTGAACCTGCACCTAGTAGCATCACTACTATATCAGTATTTGGAATAGCTTCATTTAACCAAGTTGCAAAACGGAATAGTTCGCCTAAGGATTCTAGAGCGGCAACTGCCAATAAGATTCCTAAGAAGAAAAGGATGCTAGGCATCTCAATTTTAGTAAGTGCTCGGTGGACGGGACTATGGTGATGATCATGCTCGCCAATATCGCTCATACTAAACTGACGATAACTGAATAATTCTGCAAAAGCGGCAACGACCGCTAAAGAAAGCATCATACCGACATAAGGAGGAAGGTGTGTGATCGTTTTAAAGAAAGGAACAAAAACAATCATCCCTAATCCTAGGAGCAGCATTGTAAAACCATATGGATTTTCTTTTTCATGACTACTGGCTACTTGTGGTATTTCTCCTTGAAAGGCAGACATCCTTGAAGCGATAATTGTAGGAATGACCATACAAACAATAGAAGGAATTAATAAGTATGTGATAAGTTTTCCAGTTGTAACTTTATCCCCAATCCAAAGCATTGTAGTGGTAACATCACCGATAGGAGACCATGCTCCTCCTGCATTGGCAGCAACAACTATCATACCTGCAAACCATAAGCGAGTCGTTTTGTCATCGACTAATTTACGTAGTATGGTAATAAGTACAATAGTGGCCGTTAAGTTGTCAATAATTGCAGAAAGAATAAAGGCTAAAATCGACATTATCCATAGCAAGGCAGATTTTTTCCGAGTCTTTACAAATCGTTTAATGGCGGCAAACCCATCAAAATAATCTATGATTTCGACAATAGTCATCGCACCCATTAGGAAGAATAAAATTTCTGCGGTTTTTCCTAGATGGTGTAAAAGAATTTCTTCTATGTGTGTAGGTTCTAACTGTTTAAGTGTAGCATTTACATCAAATACATCCAGATGCCCTAGAGCAATAATAGACCAGCAAATAGCCATCATGGCTAGCGCAGGAATCATTTTGTCAATCTTAAGGTTATGTTCTAAGGTAATGGCTAAGTAGCCTAAAATGAACACAATAATGACGGCTGTTGTCATGATTAGTATATTTTTTTATGATAACGAAGTGATTAGAGTTTTATAAAAAGCTGATAATTAAAGCTTTAAGGGTTTTGTTGTTGTTTTTGATTTAAGGGATGTCCAAGCAAGGCACAAAAATAATAAAAATGATTACTAATTCCACTAGTCAAGCAAACAACTTCTGTTAAATTGAAAATCATTTGTATTTTTGTAGATATTTATACTCAAGCATTAAAAAAGAAAAATTGTGGTAAAGATAGGACAAGTAGAACTAGGAGAATTTCCATTATTACTCGCACCAATGGAAGATGTAAGCGATCCTCCTTTTCGTGCTTTATGTAAAGAGCAAGGATGTGATATGATGTATACAGAATTTATTTCTGTAGAAGGTTTAATTAGAGATGCTACTAAAAGCGTACAAAAATTAGATATATACGATGAAGAACGTCCCATTGGCATTCAGATATTCGGAGCGAACCTTGACTCAATGGAACGGGCTGCTGAAATAGTTGAGGCGGCTAAGCCTGAGGTTTTAGATATAAATTATGGTTGCCCTGTTAAAAAGGTAGTTTGTAAAGGCGCAGGAGCGGGTATTCTTAGAGATATTGATAAAATGGTAAAGTTGACTGACGCAATTGTTAAAAGGACGAGTCTTCCTGTTACAGTAAAAACTCGTTTGGGTTGGGATGATAATAGTTTATATATTGAAGAAGTAGCAGAACGATTGCAAGATATAGGAATTAAAGCCTTATCCATTCATGGGCGTACTAGGAAACAAATGTATAAAGGGGAAGCTGATTGGACATTGATAGGTAAGATTAAAGAAAATCCTAGAATTCATATTCCTATTTTTGGAAATGGCGATATTGATAGTCCCCAAAAAGCTGAATTATATCGAGAACGTTATGGCGTAGATGGGATTATGATTGGTCGAGCGAGTATTGGCTATCCTTGGATTTTTAGAGAAATCAAGCATTATTTTAACACAGGAGAAATATTAGAACCTCCTACGATTCATGAACGTGTAAGTGCAGCAAAAAGACATCTGCAACATTCAGTAGAGTGGAAAGGAGAACGATTAGGCATTTTGGAGATGCGTCGTCATTATACCAATTATTTTAGAGGATTTAGAGATATTAAACACTATCGGATGAAATTGGTTAATTCTTTGATTTTAGAAGAATTATTTGAGGTGTTAGATATGGTTGAAACACATTATGGAGTAGAAGAAACTTGCTAGTATTTTTTTAAAATATCGATGAAAATTTTATGTTGTAATTTGAGAATTCGAGATTGAGTATAAAATTATATTTTTTATATACAAAAAATATTATTAACATTTCTTTTCCAATATATTTTTTAAAATAATTCGATTTTCTAGGTTTTTTTTGTAAAGTGCTGTTTATAAATTACTTATAGCTTGTCTTTTTGAAGGTTTTTATAAGAGTTGCTTTTGAATAAATAAAAAACATATACATTATTTTTAATACAGATGTATACAGATAACAAAGCAAAACCCTATGTTTTATGTTAATTTTTTTAACAATTCCTTCTTTTACCTTGTCACTTTTTGAGCGAATATTAGCTTGCCTAACTAGATAGATTAATTCATATTGTTTCTAGATAACGTAACCGAGCACATTATACAGCATTTAAACCAGATTCAATATGGAGAAAGATTTACAGACTTTGGAAAAAGAAGCTAATATAGAAGAAATAATAGCTCGTGGAAAACGTGAACGAAGAAATAAATATTTAATCCTACTCATCTTTACAGGAATTTTACTGTTTTTAGCATTTAAAGACAGCTTGTTAAATTAAAGGCATGAGAGAGTATAAATGAGCCTTCAATTTTCTTACCTAAAATATGATTTTATAAGCCTTATAAAACCATAAATATTTAACCAAATACTATCTGTAACGAGATAAGGGAGTCTATTTTAGCTCCCTTTTCTTTTTTAACTAGTACCCCATTAATTCAAGACAAGATTTTAAACTATCTTTCCAGTATGGAATAGTGATATTAAAGGTTTGTTTTATTTTTTCTTTATCCAATAGAGAAAAATGGGGGCGTTTTGCAGGAGTAGGGTAGTCTTCACTAAGGATAGGATGAACGATACACTCTATTTTTGTTAACTCAAAAATTGCTTTCGCAAAATCGTACCAACTACAAACTCCTTCATTGCTATAATGAAAAATTCCGCTCGATTTTTTTTCCTCTATTTCTCCTGTTTCAATTTTAGAGATGGTATCTAGTAAAAAACTTGCCAAATCTTTTGCATAAGTAGGACTTCCTATCTGATCATATACTATCCTTAATTGTTCTCGTTCTGTACCAAGTCGAATCATCGATTTTACAAAATTATGTCCGTAGGATGAGTAAACCCAAGAAGTTCGTATAATCATCACATTTTCTAAATTTTTTAGGCTTGCTAATTCTCCTTCAAGTTTGCTTTTTGCATAAATTCCTTTTGGATTGGTCTCATTAGTTTCTATATAGGGTTGATTGTGTGTAGAGTGATAAACATAATCCGTAGAAATATGAATGAGTTTAATATTATTATGTTTACAAAATAGTGCTAACTGTTCTACATTAACAGAATTTACTTTAAAGGCTAAACCTTGTTCTTGTTCTGCTTTGTCAACAGCAGTATATGCAGCACAATTGATACAGTATTTAATTTTTGATACATCCAATTTTTCTAGTTGCGCATGAAAATTATCATCACTAAAATCCAAAATCTTTCTACTTGTAAATATAAAGTCAAATTGTGAATAATTTGAAGCAAGTGTTTGAAGCTCTTTTCCTACTTGACCTGTAGAACCTGTAACTAATATCATGCTGTATTATTTTAAAAAATGCGCACCTATAATGGTGAAAAATAGGATGAATATAATAGTAGAACCGAAGCGACGAGTCCATGTGTTAGGAAAGCCTTGGACGATGACAAATAGAATAATATACTGAATCAATGAAAACATTAACATCAGACTTTGACGATAATATATATTCTTTTGGTAAACTTCTAGATCTCTAATGTCTTGAATCGCAGTATATCCTAATAGTATATTAATAATTGTGGAAATTAATTCCAATATAATAAATGCAACAAATAATTCTCCAATGATTCTTATCGTCTTGGCTTTATCATCTGATTTTATAAAAAGACTGTCTAACATATTGCTACGCTGCTTAAGTGTGTTTATCCAAAGAGACGATGTTGACCAAGATCTGGATATACTTTATCTTTTTCAGAAAGTATAATATCTTCCATTTTTAATTGCCAATCAATTTCTAGATTTGGATCTTGACAAAAGAGACCTCCTTCATGTTGTTTGGAGTAAAAATTATCACATTTATAAAAGAAAACGGCTGTTTGACTTAGTACCGCATAACCGTGTGCAAAGCCTCTAGGAATAAAAAATTGTTTTTTATTTGTTTCACTTAAAATAACACTAAAATGTTTTCCATAAGTGCTTGAATTGGGACGAATATCAACAACTACATCCAATACTTCCCCTTGTATTACCCTTACCAATTTGGCTTGTGCAAAGGGCGGAACTTGATAGTGCAAACCTCTAACGACCCCATATTGTGAATAAGATTGATTATCTTGAACCCATTTGTTCGTTATCCCATTTTGGACGAATACATTTTCATTATAACTTTCGTAAAAATAGCCTCTACTATCTTCAAAAACTCTAGGCTCAAGTATTTTCAAACCTTCTATTTCAACATCTATAAAATTCATAATTCAATACACTTAGTTTATTATTTTTTATAAAATAGTTTTAATGTCGTGTTTATTTTTTTCTTAAAAATATTCCAATGGGTACACCTGTAAAATTGAAGTGCTTTCTCAATTGATTTTCAAGATAGTTTTTATAGCTCTCTTTTACGTATTTAGGGTTATTACAAAAGAAAGCAAATGCGGGATAATAAGTGGGAAGTTGGGTTATGTATTTTATTTTAGCAAAGCGACCTTTATGTGAAGGGGGAGGGTAGCGTTCTATTGCTTCAAGCATAACTTCATTAAGCGTTGAGGTTTGAATTTTTCTAGTTCGATTTTTATAAACGTCTAATGCTAAGTCAATGGCTTTAAAAATACGTTGTTTTTCTAGAGCAGAAATAAATAATATCGGCACATCATTAAAGGGAGCAATTTTATCTCTGATTTTTTTCTCAAAATCTCTTGCTGTGTTTGTTTCTTTATTAATAAGATCCCATTTGTTGATAAGTATAACGATACCTTTATTTCGTCGCTGGACAATTTTAAGAATATTCAAGTCTTGCTGTTCTACACCATCTTGTGCATCTATCATCAAAATACAAACATCGGCTTCTTCCATAGCATTGATGGCTCGCATAACAGAATAGAATTCTAGGTTCTCCTTTACTTTAGCTTTTTTACGGAGACCAGCAGTATCAATAAGTAAGAATTCTTTACCAAATTTATTATATATAGAATGGATAGCATCACGAGTAGTACCAGCTATTTCAGTTACAATATTTCTATCTTCTCCTAGAAGAGCATTGGTTAAAGAAGACTTTCCAACATTCGGTTGACCAATGATAGCAAATTTAGGCAATTTAGAATCAATAGAGTTTTCATCATCGAGTTTCTCAGTTACAGCATCTAATAGATTACCTGTACCACTACCAGAAATTGATGCAATAAAAAAGGTTTCTTCAAAACCTAAACTCCAAAATTCATTAGCCTCTAACATACGCTGATGCGTATCCACTTTATTGACGGCAAGGATAACAGGTTTATTTCCACGACGGAGCTTCTCCGATATTTCTCCATCTAGATCGGTTATACCTGTAGTGACATCAACCATAAATATGATAACTTTAGCTTCTTCTATAGCAATATCTACTTGGCTGCGTATGGCAGCTTCAAAAATATCATCAGAATTTTTGACAAAGCCTCCAGTATCTACTACTGTGAAGTTCTTTCCATTCCATTCACACATTCCATATTGGCGATCACGTGTTACACCGCTCAAATCATCTATAATTGCTTTACGCTCTCCTAGCAATCTATTATAAAGTGTTGATTTTCCGACGTTCGGTCTTCCTACAATTGCAACGATATTACTCATACGTCTTATCTAATTTTGATTTTTTTACAAAAGTAGTATTTTAAGGAACAGTCAAAAAATTAATTTCTATTTTTTGATCAAAGGAATAGAAATTAGCACTAACAATAAATTGAAAGACACGACATACATTATATATGTCGTGTCTTTATTTTCCATCCTAAGGTATCGTTTTTTGATTAGAAAGGACAGCCCTGACACTCACTAACCTTAACGTCTTCTCTTGGTTTGGAGTATACAGTACCATCAGTATTACCAAGTACACGAAACTCTGTACGTCGGTTTAATTGGTGTTCATATTCACTACATGGAACATTGTTACTACAACGGTTTACATTAATGGTTTCTCCATAGCCTTTTGCCATTAATCGCCCCTTACTGATACCTTTTTCTCGCAGCCATCTTACTACTGCTTCTGCCCTACGCTGTGATAATCTTGAATTATAATTTTGAGATCCTCTTGAATCAGTATGAGAGCCAATTTCTACAATCAACCCTGGATTATCTATCAAGAGACTGTATAGTTTGTTAAGTTCTGGCTTTGCATCTTCTCTAATATATGCTTGATCGAAATCATAGTATATATGTAATAAGAAGGTAATTGAACCATCGATTTGCCCAGAAGGACCTACCTCAAAACTATTGAGTGTAGTTTCAGTTTTAGTTGTAGTATAAGTATCGTCAGTATAAGTTACATCGCTGGATGGTGTATAAGTTTCTGTTGTATTTGTAATTATTGTCCCTGATGTATTTGGACTTGTTGTTGTTGTTGGTACTGTTGTCGTTGGAGTAGACGGCGTTGTTGTTACCACTTCAGGTTCTGGTTTTGGAGCGATAAAGGGTTGTAAGAAAATCTCTACAAAGCTTGTGTCGTATTGATTATTATCATCAATACATTGTTGAGTATTTTTATTAGCGAGATAGCCTTTTTTGCTAGCCGCTAATTTAAAGCAACAGTCTTTTTTAGGTTTAAATTGAAAATAGCCTTCACTATTTGTCATTATGATTAATGCTTCTTCAATGCATTCACTTTCAACATTCAACTCTGCTTTTGTTAAGGGATCACCAGTATTGGCATCTCTAACAATTCCTGATATAAGTGGATCAACAGGCTTGAGTAGAGGTATTTCTACAATGATTTTTTCTCCAGCCATTAAGTTTTTGGTACAACTTTTAATTTCATTTTCAAGATACTCATCTTTCATAGCTTTAAAATCAAAGCATTCATCAAGTTTAACATCAACTATAGCTCGACCATTTTCCCCCGTTGTTAGTTTATACTCTGTACCACTAATTTGAACAGATGCTCCTTCGATAGGAAACTTTGTCAGTTCATCATAAACCAATAATTCTACAGTTGTGGCATGACGAGTAAAACTATAAATATCATCATTACCGACACCTCCAGCTCTATCTGAGCTTAAATATCCAAACGTCAATTCATCATTCATAATAATTCCAAAATCATCAGATATAGAATTGATGGGATGTCCCATATTTATAACTTCTCCCCAATCAAATTGGCTCTTTTTTTCAATATGAAAAATATCTAAACCTCCAAGACTTACATGACCGTTAGAGGCAAAATGAAGTCTGTTAGTAGGAGAATGGAAATATGGAAAAACTTCATGTCCTTCCGTGTTAATCTGTGGTCCTAGATTTGTTGGGGGGCCCCATTTACCTCCATCTAAACTAGAAACATATAGATCCATACCACCAAAACCACCAGGCATGTCAGATGAAAAATATAGTTGATCGCCTTCGGCATTCAAACAGGGATGAGCTACAGAATATTCATCACTGTTAAACTCTAATCCCTTCATATTGCCCCAAACTTCTCCTTTTTCGTCTACACTTTCAGCATAGAATATTTTTAGTCTAATAATTCCTGCATCATCTTTTTCTACTTTTCCTCTAAATATATTATTTCTAGTAAAATAAATCGTTTTATCCTTATTGGTTAAAAAGGGTGTAGCGTCGTGGTATTTAGAATTGATTCGATTAGAAAAACGATCAGGTTTTCCGTATTCAAATTCGAAATTATCCTTGTCTATCTCTCGTGAAGGAACATAAAATAATTCTGTAAATGGATCACCTGTCCAGCTATGTGAACGGTCAATGGGACCCGAAGTAGTATATTCAGAAGTAAAAAGCAGCCCATCTTTGTAAAACATAGGACTGAAATCATCAAAAGCAGTATTAAAAGGAAGTGCTTTTATTTGATAAATATCTTGATTTTTAGTTCTTAATTCTTCTTCATAATCACAGGCTTTTTCAAGGTGATGCCCTCTAACATCATCTGGGACAGCTTCAACAAACTTCGCATACCATTCTTTAGCTAGTTCACATTTGCCATTACGATGTAACATTTGCCCGTAGTACAGCCAGTGTTCTGGATCTGCTTCTGGAAGCCTGACAACCTGACCATACCAATATTCTGCATTTTCTGTATCACTGACCAAACGATAACAATCAGCAAGATTGATTTTAGCTTCAGAAACGTCACTTTTTTCAAGTACTTTATTATAAGCTTCTATTGCGGCTTGTAGATTCAACTCTTTATAAAAATTATTGGCTCTTTTTAAGGCCATTCCCTGAGCTTGGGAAAGATTGGAGTAGAAAAGTAAGGGTAAACAAAGAATGAATGGGTATAAAAACTTCATGATATATTTTTTCGGTAACGGAAACAAAAAACATACCAATTAAATTATATTTTATTTTAAAGTCTTTTTTATACTAATATTAAGTTCATATTTCGTTATTAAATATGGAAGTTGTTCAAAAATAGCTTATGGACTGCTGAAAAAACCTTGTTGTTTTCATTTTTACTTTTTCATCGCTCCGTAGCTTGGCTATACAGCTCTAAAAAAGTGGAATGGAAACAAAAATTAAATTTTAATAAGTTCAGTAGTCATTCTTGAACAACTTCAATATATGCTTGCTTAAAAAATAGGACTTAAGTGATAGAATGGATGAACAAATTTGAATAGTAATATTCAATCTGGATAATAGTGATGTTTTGATTAATGTCTTAACAATTTATTAATTTTTCTTAACTATTATTTAAGATCTCGTTGTAAAATAAATTGAAACCATTTTGCATTTATAGAGTATAAAAATTCAAATAGATATTATTTTTTAAAAAAATTCATTTAAAAACTATTCGGTTAAAATCACCCCTTTATACATGACAATTATCTACACTATCAATTTTAAAATCTTTATTCACAATAAAAATATCAATTGTCATGAGATTCCCTATTGTAAAGTTCACATTAGTATTAAGTTTTAGTATTTTATCAATTGTTGCTTTTGCACAAACAGATACAGAAGAGGCTATTCCAGAGTCTGCTGCATCGCCTGTTAGTGTTGTAACTGAACCTGTAGAATTAGAGAAGAAGAAAAAAACTAAGAAAGAAGAAGGTCCTACCGAAGAAGAAAAACTTCAAGAAGTATTTACAACGATACAAGAAGGCGATTCGGAAGCGGTAGAAGCTTTGGTTAAAGCACGTCAAATCAATCACTATAGACATAGCGAAGAAGGAGAAACTCCGCTTACTATAGCTATCAAAAATAATGATGTTGATAAAGTGAAACTCCTTGTAAAAGATGCTTTGGAGAATTATAAAAATACAAATGGAGAAACGCCATTAACTTTAGCCATAAAAGTTGGTAATCCTGAGGTGACTAGGCTTGTGATGAGGAGGGCAAAGAGTTCTTTGAGAAATGAATTTGGAGAAACACCTCTTTTTTTAGCAATTGCTAAAGGAGACATCATATTGATGCAAGATTTGATTAGTAAAGGAGCAGATGTTGATATAAAAACCAAAGGGATTACACCATTGTCACAAGCCGCAGTAATGAATAATCATAGAGCGGTCAGTCTATTAATAAAAAGAGGAGCTATCATAAATAAAGAAAATGAAGACGGCACTATCCCATTATATCTAGCCATCCAGATGGATCATGATTTGATCGCAGGAATGTTGATTAATAAAAGTAAAGATCCAATAAATGATGCCAATTGGAAAAATAAAATGGGAGAGCCACTTATTAATCTAGCGGCTAAGAAAGGTAACCCTGCAATATTAAAGATGTTGATCAATGCAGGAGCAAAAGTAACAGATACAGATTTTGAAGACAATACACCCCTTCATATTGCTGCGGCTAAAGGAAACGTAGATGCGGTGAAGTTTATCCTAGACCAAGAAGTTACTGATATTGATATTCAAAATTCTAGAGGGGCAACTCCTTTAGTAATGGCAGCAATTGAAGGGCAACACAAAACATATCAGCAATTATTAACGAGAGGCGCAAATGCTAATTTGATGGATTATGCGGGGAATCTTGCGAAAGATTATATGACACTTGCTCAAAATGGGGTTCAAGCAAAATCAGCGATTGTTAAGGATGATGTTCCTGCTAGTTATCTAATACAAGCAGTAGAAGTGGCAGGGAGTAATTATGCAAGTAATAAATAAAAATATAAGATGATTTAATAAAATATAAGGTGTTTTGATTTGAAAGGGTGCTGGTTAATTTATCAGCGTCCTTTTTTTATACATCGCTTAATAAGCATATAATTTCCTCCAACATCCCAGTATTCAGCATCGGGAAAAACAGCTTTAAATTTTTGTTCGAAAAAATCCAAGGCATTTTTTTTATCGGCTGAAGTAAGCGCAAGACGATTGTATAATAATACGCCGTTTGGGCTTAATCGTTGTTTTAAGGCTTGAAGGAAACGGGCTTCCTCAAATTTTGAAGGCACTACATCATCTAAAAAAATATCCATACAGATAAGTCCAAATTGTTCGGTAGATTGGAATATGTAAGAATAAGCATCTGTAGCCAAAAACTCAATTGGAGATTTTAATTGAGAAAGCGAGTATTTATTGGCAAGATGGATGACTTCTTCATCAATCTCTACTACGGTATAATTATATTGTTGTTTAAATGTATTTTCCAAAAGATAAGGAATGCTTCCAAGACCTAACCCTAGTACTAAAACCTTACTAATCTGATGTTGTTCAAGATTTAATTTTTTAAAGGCATTAGAAAAATTACTATACAGATCGTCGAAAGAATATATTGCGTTTTCAGTGGAGAGCATATACCTTCCTTTGTATAAATCTACGTCTAAGTACTCATTCCATTCGCTGCTTGTTCGTTCTATTGAAATTTCAGTTAGATAACTTAACCATATTTTCCACCATGGTTGCTTCATAGATACACTATTCAAGTTCTTGTTACTTATGCTCTTTGGTTGTTTCTTTCAACGTATTTGTTAAATCTTCTAGTCCTATTTTTATTTTGGAAGATTCATATAACCAATCTACCTTGTCTTGGTTTTTTTTGGGAAAATTATCAATCAAGTGAATTGCCATTTTCCATTCAGGGATACCTTCCAGAACTAAGGTTTCTTCCAATGTTTTTATTTTTTCATTCGTAAACTTATCATTTTCTTTAAAAAGAAGAACTAATTTATATCGAATATCGCTTTTTAAATTATAAAAAAGTGATTGCAACTTTATGTGAAGTGTAGGTCTTTGCGTAAAGTAGACTTGGAATTCTCCTTTTTCCAATTCAAATTTTTCAAACTGCGCAATATTTAATCTCAATAAACTAACAACGCTATCTCTGTCTAAGTGTTTGTAATGATAGTAGGGTAAAGAATCTTTTTCAACTTCTAAAATATGAGACATATTATCCATTAAAAGATTGCCATTATATGGTTTTTGATTATTAAGGAAATAGGATTCAAAAATCAAATACTTATAGTCTTTTTGAGGACGAATACGGAATGGACAATTTTTCCATATTGGACGAATAATAGGTTGACTTTGTGCAAGTAGTTCTTCCTTTTTACAAGGTGTATTCGAACCCCAAATCTTTAGAATACAAGCATTACTGAATGGTTTTATTTCAACATTATAAACAGGTTTCCCAGCTATAATTAGTTCTGGTTTTCTTAAACCCGTCTTTATGGGACTTTCCATATGTTCTGCTACATTTAGAAAAAGAGAAAATTCATAGACTTTTCCTCCTTCTAGATTCAAATTATATTTATAGACTAAACTTTCCCATGTGTTATTTTCTCGTACTGCAAATTGTAAATATTTCTTGCCATGAAAAGGGGGGGTATATATATTGAAGGTTGGCTTGATAGTCAAACTATCAGGCTGGTACATTGGAATTGATGAAATAGGGCTTTCTTTGGGGAACGTTTTGCTTCCACAGTCTAGCCAGCTATCAGGCATTTGATGTATCTTCTTACTGCCCTCAAAAGAAGGATTTTTTAATTGAATCAGCTTTTGAGCAAAGCTATTTTGGACATAGAATAATAGTCCTATTATTAGTAGGTTTAATTGTATTTTAGCCATATTATTTTTAAATGAGTATAAATAAAAACAAGTATAACAGTTTTAATACAAATTGTCAAGCCCTTTAAACATTCTTGAAAAAAACAAAAAGTGATGAATTGATGTTAAAGCTTATAATTTAAGAATGTGACTAATATGAATTTTGTAACTTTAGGTCTGAATAAATAAACTTTAAAACGATATGGTTCAAACAAAACATCTTTATTATTTTTTTATCTCTTTAATGGCATTCATCTTTTCATGTCAATCGTCCTCAACTAATTCAAATACTGAGACAAAAACAACAACTACGGCTGAAGGTTCTGCTATTGAAAAAGAAACAAATGATAATCCTTCAATAGCGGTTTTTAAAACCTTTCAAGACTTTGAACCAGTATTGAGAAGAGAAGATGATATGGTTCATGTTGTGAATTTTTGGGCAACTTGGTGTAAACCATGTGTGGCAGAATTACCTTATTTTGAGAAAATACATGAAAAATATAAAGACAAAAATGTGCAAGTTACCTTAGTCAGTATGGATGATGCTAAAAAGCTAGATAAGAAAGTACGCCCGTTTGTAGAAAAAAAGCAGCTCAAATCTGAGCTTGTGTTGTTAGATGATTCAGATTATAATGCTTGGATCGATAAAGTAAGCCCTAAATGGACTGGTGCAATTCCTGCGACATACATCTATACTAAGGATAAAAGTAGCTTTTATCAACAGGAGTTTACCTATGAAGAATTAGAGAAGACTGTAAAAAGTTTTATCAATTAAAATTTCATTATAAACACTATAAAATACACTAAAATGAAGAATGTATTAAATATTTTGATAATTATGGTATTGGCAGTTTTTTATGCTTGTAATAATGCCACTACTACCACAGAAACGAATAATGATGCTAAGACGATGAATGTGTCGCCATCAAAGCCAGAAGAAAAGAAAGTTTCTAAAGAAGGATATAATATTGGTGATAAGGTTGATGATTTTAGCTTGAAAAACTATGATGGTAATGATGTATCTTTAGCTTCCCTTGGAGATGTAAAAGGAGTGATTGTAACATTTACCTGTAATACTTGTCCATATTCTATTGCTTATGAAGATCGTTTAATAGAATTACACAAGAAGTATGCTCCAAAGGGGTATCCTATATTAGCCATTAACCCAAATGATCCTGAAGTAAGAGAGGGAGATAGCTTCAAAGCAATGAAAGTGAGAGCAGAAGAAAAGGCATTTCCATTTAAATATATCTTTGATGATGGTCAAAAAGTTTTTCCTAAATGGGGAGCGACAAGGACACCAGAAATATATTTGTTGAAAAAGGAAGGAACAGATTTTAAAATAGTCTATACTGGAGCTATAGATGATAATCACAAAGATGCAGAAGCTGTGGAGAAGAAATATTTAGAATCAGCAATAGAAGCAATAGAAGCAGGAAAAGATCCCAATCCTAAATATACAAAGGCGATAGGGTGTACTATAAAGGTGAAAAAAGGTTAGACAAAATTTTATTTTTTGTATAAGAAAAGGGATAAATTTTATTTTTTTTAAAAAAAATTGTCTGATATACTGGAAATCCAATAATTTTGTATATATCTTTGTACTGTTCTTTAAGAATAAGGATCGTCGAAGAGTATTTCCCTTAACCTTTAATGAAGAAATAAACTTAACTTTTTACCAAAAAAGTTATAAAAGATAATAGTAGTAGTTGTAATTAGTGTTTGCAAAGAAAGCGACTTCTCCCAGGAGTCGCTTCTCTTTTATATACCATTCTCAAAATTATAACACTTTGTAATTCATAGAATCTTAAAAACAAAAAATGCCTATTATTAAGATAATAGACATTTAAAAGTTTGATTGATTAACTCTTTTACAATTGATCTTAATTTATAGGGAGTCTTTTCGCTTTATAACCCAAGTCCTGAGCAGCTTTCATGTACTCATTCTTTTGTTTAAAATCTCTTTTTCTATCAAAGAGAAGTCCCATTAAGTAATAAGACTCTCCGTCATATTTATCTGCTGCAATTAGCTTTTTACCATATATTTCAGCTTCATCAAATACCTTCATTTCAATTAATACAATAACTAGATTTTGTAGAGCTTTTTTATGGCTAGGATCTAATGCCACCGTTTTCTTCAAGTATTTTACAGCCTCACTATTTCTGCCTGTTTTATGATATGTAATCCCTAAGTTAAAGCTAAAATCTGGAACTTCAGGGTTTAATTTTACGGATTCCAAATAATTTTGAATGGCTTTTCTAGGGTTATTTAAAAAATTATAAATGTTGCCTAAATTATGAAATACATAACCATCATCACTCCCTAAATTTACAGCAGCTTCAAGATATGCACCAGCTTCTTTCATCTGCCCACTCGCATAATACACGTTACCTAACAATATGTTTGCTTTGACGTGTTGTGGTGCAACGTCCAAAGATTTTAACAATGCGACTTTAGACTCACTTAAACGTTTTGTCTCATAGAAAGCTACACCTAAATTATAATGATATTTAGCATTTTTACTATTGGCTTGAATGGCTTTCTTATAATAAGCAATAGCCTCATCGTATTGTTTAGATTTATGCAACTGTACGCCCTTGTTATAGTATCCTCTTGCTACACTATTGAATTTCTCACCGCTACCACTAAAGCCATATTTTTTTGCATTCTGAGCATATCTACTAGCTAGAGATTCATTACCATTTTGTTCATATGCTTTTGATAAATAAAAGTGAGCATCTGCATTAGCTGGCTCAATTGCTAGGGCTTTTTTTAAATTTAAAATAGCTGCTGCCGTTTTATTGATATGGAGCTCTGCTCTAGCTATGAAGGTATAAATTTTAGGATTTTCCCCTAACAATAGAGCTTCGTCAAAATGCTTAATAGCTGTCTTAAAGTCTTTATTATTGTAGAATGTAGCACCTTTATTGATCAAAGCAATTGCCTGACTAGAAAGTTTACCTTTTTTGGTTTGATTGGAAGTATGTTTGCTATTATTGTTTTGTGTATTTTTTGAAGAAGTTGCTTTAGCGACTAAGTTTGCACTATTCTTATCAGGAGCTAGACTAGCCAAAAGGGCTTTAGCTTTTTGATAGTTAGGCTTTATATTAATAGCTTTATTTAAAGCAACAGTAGCTGATTTATAATCCTTTTGACTGTAATGAATTAGAGCAATATTATAATATACATCTTCTTGCCTAGGATTAATATTGAGTACTTTCTTATAATAGTTTACAGCTTCTGCCTTCTTTCCTAATTCATCATAACATATAGCAATTAGTCTATAAGGAGCATCAAATTTTGGATCTAAATTAGTCACTTTTTTAAAGTGAGGGATGGCAGCATCATATTGCCCAGCAGTATAACTTTTAATACCTTCATTATATGCTTTTTTGGCTTCGTTGCTTTGTGAAAATACTGTAAAATTAAAAAATAGTAAAATAAAAAAGGGCAAAGTGCGCTTTATCATGCTTATATATTTTGGATTATAGTAAAAAGTAAGAATTAGTATTTAAGTGAATTCAAAAGCAATATAAGTAAAATCAACATAAAGAAAATAACTCATATTTTTTTTTGTGACATGAAAAAAGTACACTTGAAGGTATTTTTTATGTTTCTGTTTCCTTAATATTGAAACCTTAAATTCTTACGGCATCTCTTACATTAGATTATTTTTTTTAAAAATAACAATTAGGATGTTATCTAGAAATCTAAACGTTTTTAGATTGATTTTGCGTTTTATATAAATTCAAACTTTCTATTAGATAAAGAAGGTTATTTTGTAGTAGTTATAATATTTCCTATTTTATCATGTGGGAAGTTTAATTTTGTTTTATAAATTCTTTTTTAGGAGATAGGTTTTATTATGAACAAAGTTTTTTTTGAAAAAGCAGTCAAAACTTTGTGAAAAAAGAAGTATCTACCATTTAGATTCAGATAAAAAAATTATATTTTAATCAAATTGCAGTTTTGCCATATATTATTATAAAATATAAGAAAGGTTGCTTGAAATTCCTTGTCAAATATTCTTCACTACAAAATTTTGTTCTAAAATATATAATTTGTTTAAACACGAATAATTATACATACTCTATTCTTAATAATTTGACTCCCCATTTTATCATCCCAAATATGCAAAATGCTTTAATCAAATTGTTGAATTTTTTTTCCATAAAAATTTCAATAATTAATTTATATCTCCCTCAACTTTTTATCTTTGTGCCTTTATTTGACAATTGACTGAAATGTTACCTACATATGAATTATGCTATTAAATCTATAGATAACATCTTGCTTGTAAAAGTAGATGACCTATTAAATGAGCTAGAGAATAAAAAAGTAATCACAGAGTTGAAAGAAATGATCAATACTGAGAGTAACAAATGTATTGTAGATTTAGAAGAAGTTGGTTTTATGAATAGTGTAGGATTGAATTTTCTGATTTCAATTTTGACTACCTGTAGAAAAAACGAAGGTGATATAGTTTTAATTCATACAAATCAACAGATAATTCAATTATTAGAAGTTACGAAACTATCATCATTATTCAATATTCAAAAGGATTTGGATACGGCTTTAGATTTTTTTAATGGAAAATAAATCTAACTTAAAAATCGAAATTCTAGATGAATAAATAATATCAGTCAGGGGGAAGTGCAATGAAACTATTATTGTATCAATATTTAACAATAAATTAATACATCAAAATTATGTTAGTAGATGTAATTCTTGGCTTACAATGGGGGGATGAAGGTAAAGGTAAAATAGTTGATTACTTAGCTCCAAATTATGATATAGTGGCTAGGTTTCAAGGAGGTCCAAATGCAGGGCATACCTTAAAGTTTGACGGTAAAAAGTATGTTCTCCATACAATACCATCTGGGGTGTTTCGTACGGATCTAATCAATGTCATTGGAAATGGAGTTGTCATTGATCCTATAACATTAGAAAAGGAAATTCAAAAACTGAAAAATGCAGAAGTCACCTTTATGGATCGACTATTAGTTGCTAAAAAAGCACATCTAATATTGCCTACCCATCGTTATCTTGATGCTGCATCTGAAGCGGCTAAAGGAAAAGATAAAATCGGCTCAACATTGAAGGGAATTGGCCCTACATACATGGATAAAACAGGACGAAATGGTATTCGAGTAGGAGATATTACACAAGAAAACTTTCAAATCAAATATACAGCCTTAAAAAATAAGCATTTACAAATTTTAAAATTATATCCAGAGGTGGATTTTGATCTAGAAAATGAAGAAAAAAAATGGTTTGAAAGCCTTGAAGTACTACGTTCTATAAAAGCAATTGATTGTGAATATTTTATTAATAATGCAATAAAAGAAGGAAAAAAAGTTTTAGCAGAAGGGGCGCAGGGGTCTATGTTGGACATAGATTTTGGTACTTATCCTTTTGTTACATCTTCTAATACCGTTACTGCTGGAGTATGCAATGGCTTAGGAATTGCTCCTTCAAAAATAGGGGAAGTTATTGGTATTACAAAAGCCTATTGTACAAGGGTAGGAGGAGGACCATTTCCTTCAGAATTGGAAAATGAAACAGGAGAGTTTTTAAGGCAAGAAGGTGCTGAATTTGGTGCAACAACAGGTCGCCCTCGACGATGCGGATGGATTGACCTACCACAACTTAAGTATACTATAATGTTGAATGGAGTCACTCAACTTGTATTGACAAAAATTGATGTACTTAATCAGTTTGATACGATTGAAGCTGTTACGCATTATGTTGCCCAAGGTGGAAAAAGCCAAGATTTACCGTATGATATGAATATGGTAGATTTAAACGTAATCAATACATCGTATCAAGGCTGGAAAACTTCTTTAGAAGGAATAGAAAACTATAGTGATCTTCCAAAAGCTGCAAAAGACTACATTACAACACTTGAAAAAATATTAGAAGTACCTTTTACAATGATTTCAACTGGTCCAGAAAGAAAAAAGTTAATTCTTAAAAACTAATTATATTCGGTATTCCAACATTTTCTCGAAGATTGATATAAGAACCTTTAAGCATAAGGCATTACATTATGCAGATATGTTCGATACCTTTTGTTTTTTGGATAGCAATAATTATCAGTCAGATAATTATTGTCAGTGGGAGTTCTTGTTGGCGATAGGTGTGCAACAAGAACTGGAAATTAAAGAGAAAGGAGTAACACCGTTTGAACAGTTTAAAGCATTCCAAAAAGCACAACAAGATTGGTTGTTTGGATTTCTAAGCTATGATCTAAAAAATGATATTGAGGAACTATCTTCCCAAAATAAAGATAAAATAAACCTCCCGTTATTGCATTTTTTTGTTCCTAGTATTTTAATTAAACTTACCAAAAGACTGGAGTTAGAAATCACTACAGTTAATATAAATCCTAAAACTGTTTTTGATGCTATAAATGCGACTGAAGTACCTACTTCAACACCTAAAGTCTTTGATAATGTAAACGCTAAGTTTACAAAATCAGAATATACCGACACAATAAAAAAAATTCAGCAACATATCGTTGAAGGAGATATTTACGAACTTAACTTTTGTCAAGAATTTTTTATTAATGATATTGATTTGGAGGTGTTAGAATTTTTTATACAACTTAACCAGTTAGCAAAAGCTCCTTTTACTACATTTTATAAAAAAAAGAACCAATATCTTTGTTGCGCTAGTCCTGAACGCTTTTTGAAAAAAAGAGGGGATAAATTGATTTCACAACCAATTAAAGGAACTATAAAACGAGGCGCAACACCTGAAAAAGATGAGCAGCAAAAAAAATTACTGCACCGAAGTAAAAAAGATCGTTCAGAAAATGTCATGATAGTGGATTTGGTAAGAAATGATCTATCAAAAAGTTGTAAGACAGGGAGTGTGAACGTTACAGAATTATTTGGTATCTATGGTTTTGAGCAGGTTTATCAAATGATATCTACGATTGAGGGGAAATTAAATAGCAATATTCATTTTATCGATGCGATTAAAAATGCTTTTCCAATGGGTTCGATGACAGGAACACCTAAGGTCAAGAGTATGCAACTTATCGAGCGGTATGAGAAAACGAAAAGAGGTTTATATTCTGGAGCAGTAGGGTATATTACACCTGATGATGATTTTGATTTCAATGTAGTGATAAGAAGTGCTTTGTATAATGCTAGTAATAAATACCTTTCATTTCAAGTAGGAGGGGCGATAGTATATGATTCTATACCTGAAAAGGAATTTGAAGAATGCTTATTAAAAGCAAAAGCAATTCTAAATGTGCTTCATCCTATCCAATATAAAATAACTGAAACGGATCAAGAGTTAAATGAGATCCTCTTGTTGCAAAAGGCAAACTCAATGTATTCTATTTCGTCGGAAGAAGCTCAAAAAGAAGGTTTTGTAACGGTACAACATACACTAGAATTGTTAAAAGAAATGAATGCACCATTTCAGCATACAATAGCTCTATTTGAAGGTCGTGTGATAGCTTATGCGTTAGTAATGCTAAAATCAATAGCATCAAAAATACCAATTCTGATTCCAATGTTTGAACAAATAAATCAGTTAAATTATAAAGGACAACAACTTGGAAAAACTCGATATATTGTTATGGGGCAAATATGTATTGATAAATTGTATAGAGGGAAAGGAATCTTTTACCGTCTATATGAAAATATGAAGATACAGTTGCAAACTGATTTTCAATACATCATTACAGAGGTCTCTTCTAGAAACCAACGTTCATTAAGAGCGCATTACAAAGTAGGGTTTGAAAACATTAAAATCTATACAAGTCAGAAAGAAGAATGGAATATCTTAGTATTGGCAATTAGATAAATTCTATTCTTTTTTGAATTTAAAAACCTTTACACTTCCTACTGATAATAAAGTGGTATCAATTAACTGTTGAATATCAGCTCGCTCATCCACCAAACGAGAATCGGAATACATATAGTTTATATTATGGTTTATAATCATGTCTTTAACCCAAAGTGTGGGGAGATCGTCATTATTAAAAATATACCCCTGTTTATCAACTAAATAAGGAACAACAAAAAGAGAAGGATCATTTAAAAATAATACATTTCTCATCATTAGAAATAATATTCCTTAGTTCATTTTTATATAAAAATAAATTAGTGTTAAACCCAGATTTTGAATAATGCCAATCGTGCTTTATTTGTTGAAAATATTGAAAAGGAGCATATATTATAAATACCAATACCGCTATATAGGAAGTCGTTTTACCAATATTGTAATCTTTTTAGCAAAATATGAAAAAATAAATTATTAATATGAATAACTTTTAAACGTGAGTGTCTATTTTTGGTATATAGTTTAATTACTTAGTAAATCTAACCAGATGAATTTAAAATACTACTCTCCTCTAATAGTTGCAATTTGTTTTATTTCAATAAGCCTACAAGCTCAAACATTGAGATATGTATTGGGAGACATACTGGTCAAAACCAAAGAAGGACAAAGTGTACGTGAACTTGTCAATACCTTTAGTAGTTTTGAAAGAAAACAAACAGATTTACGGATTATAAAATCAGTATCTAAACCTTTTAATATTTGGCTCTTACACTTTGATCACAATCGAATTAATGAAAATGAATTTCTTCAAGCTCTAAGAGCATCAAAGCTGGTTGAAGAAGCACAATTTAATCATATTATTAAAAAAAGAGTGATTCCTAATGATGTCCAGTTTATTAATCAATGGCAGTATATCAATAGTGGTAGTGATGGTGGAATTGTAGATGCGGATCTAGATGCAGAGCTTGCTTGGGATATTACGACAGGAGGTTTAACGCCTCTAGGGGATACCATTGTAGCCTGTATCATTGATGATGGACTGGATTTGACACACCCTGATTTTGAAGATAATATATGGATCAATCATAATGAAATTCCAAATAACAATATCGATGATGATGCCAATGGTTTTGTAGATGATTATCTAGGTTGGAACGCATACGAAAATAACGATGATTTGACAGATGTTGGTCTAGGGGGTATTCATGGAACGCCCGTAACAGGAATTGTAGGAGCAAAAGGAAATAACAATATAGGCGTTACAGGAGTCAATTGGAATGTTAAAATGATGTGTGTCGTGGGTGGAGGGATTGATGAAGCAGCAGCTTTAGCGGCTTATACTTACCCTTACATGATGCGAAAGAAATATAATGAAACAGGCGGATTAGAAGGGGCTTTTGTGGTTACAACAAATGCATCATGGGGGGCTGATTTCGCTTTTCCAAATGAAGCACCACTTTGGTGTTCTTTTTATGATTCTTTGGGAATGCAAGGTATACTCAATATCGGTGCAACGGCTAATGGTAATGTCAATGTAGAAACAGATGGCGATTTACCTTCACTATGTACAAGTGACCACCTAGTGGCTGTAACGAATATGAATCGTACAGGAAATAAAGAAAATTTAGCGGCTTATGGTGCAACAAGTATTGATTTAGGCGCATTTGGTGAAGGTACTTATACAACAACACTCGGCGGAGGATATGGAGCATTTGGAGGTACATCTGGTGCTGCACCCCATGTGACAGGAACAGTTGCATTAATGTATGCCGCTCCTTGTGAATACCTCACCGCACTAGCTAAATCCAATCCATCTGCTGCCAATAATCTAATTAAACAATATATTTTAGATGGTGTAGATCATAGTACAAGCCTAGAAAATATTACCGTATCAGAAGGACGACTGAATATAAATGAAACGCTTCAGTTGCTGGTTTCGAATTGTAATACAACAACCTGTACTCCAGCCTTTAGTCTTAATGCAACAGATATTACAGATATAGGTGCAACCTTAAATTGGCAAAACCTGTCTAATGTAGATTCGGTAGAAGTGCGATATAAAAAGATAAATGAAAGTGATTGGCAAAACTCAATTGTAGTCGGTACATCTGCATCAATTGCAGACTTAACATTTTGTACAGACTATGAATTTCAAGTACAGTCATTTTGTGAAGGAACAAATTCAGGATATTCCGCTAGCTTTGTATTTACTACGAGTTGTTGTGATATACCATCAGGACTTACCGTCGATGCTAAGACAGATGCTTCTATAAACTTAAGTTGGGAAAATATGCCTTTAGCAGTAGATTATACCCTCCGATATAAAATTAGAAATACAAGTAGCTGGGCTTCTATTAATGCTTCTTCGAATACAGTAGCCTTAACAGATTTAGCGCTTTGTAAAGATTATGAAATACAAATTCGTTCAAACTGTTCAACAGGGGAGATGTCTGATTTTTCTTCTACTATGATTGTACGAACTAAAGGTTGTGGTGCTTGCCTTGATGGGGATTATTGTGCCTTATATGGGGAAGACACTAGTGGCGAGTGGATAGGAACAGTCAAATTCAATACGATTAGTAACTCGTCGGGTAATGATCCTTCTGGATACCAAGATTTTACCAATCTATCAACAGATGTAGTTATTGGTTTAGCGTATGATATGTCTTTAAAACCAGGACTTGGAATAGCAGGCGTTACAGAGTATTTTTTAGTATGGATCGATTTTAATCAAAATAATATTTTTGAAAATGAGGAGATCGTTTTTGATCCAGGTACTACAACGAATACAACAATTACTAAGAATATAATAATTCCACCCACAGCATTGGAAGGAGCGACCCGTATGAGAGTAGCAATGCGGTTTAGCCAAAAACCAGAAGCTTCCTGTGGTTCATTTGATTTTGGAGAAGTAGAAGATTATTGTATTAATATTATTAGTACTACAGAGTGCCTTGCTCCTGTAAATATAGCATCATCAATTGAAGGTAATACCTTGTCATTAAATTGGTTGGGCTTATCATCCATAGATTCTTATACTATCGAATTGCATCCTATTGGTTCAAGTGATTGGACAACATATTCGACAGACGAAATGTCAATTACAATTCCAAATCTTAGTGATTGTACAGATTATGAATACAGAATACAATCTGTCTGTGATGGTACAGGAGGTAATTTATCTGATATAATTAGTTTTACAACAAGCAATTGTAGCCCTTGTGTAGATTTACCTTACTGTGAATCCAGATCAACGAATGCTAACTTTGAATGGATCGATTCGTTGTATCTAAATACTCTTGTAAATGGTAGTGGTAAAAATGGAGGTTATCGCTTTTATGATAATATTACAACAACACTCCAACAGAATGAGACCTATAATATTAGACTTGTGCCAGATTTTGAGGGTTCTCCTTTTGCTGAGTTTTTTCGGGTATGGATTGACTTTAACCAAGATGGTGTATTTGATGGCTTTGAGTTGGTATTTGATTCAGGTGGAACTCAAACACCTATTGACGGAACAATTACTATCCCTAATACAGCTCTTGATGGAATCACTAGAATGAGGGTCTCTATGCAATATGATAATATTCCAAATCCTTGTGAAATATTTTCTAATGGGGAGGTAGAAGATTATTGTATCATTATTGGAAATACAGGAACAGCGACTTGTTCTACACCTTCCAATCTTAGCATGAGTAGTATTGAAACTTCAAGTGCAACGATCAATTGGACAGCACCACCAACAGGTATTGGATATGAACTTAGGTATCGAGAACTAGGGATTTCAGATTGGACTGCATTAACTGTTTCAACGACAGCTCATACCATTAATGGACTAAAACCTTGTACAGAATATGAATACGAAATTAAAGCAATCTGCACTTCTAATATCTCTGACTTTACAGCAACAGCTTCATTCAAAACAGATTGTTCTTCTAGTACAATAATAATTGGTTCTACTATAAGTAGTGTGGAAATATTTCCAAATCCTTTTGAAAAATTTATAAATCTTCAATTGATTTTGAACCAATCTTCTCAAGGCGAACTTCAAATTTTTAATGCTCAAGGTCAACGATTATTTTCAAAATCTTATCCTTTATTAAACGAAGGAGAAAATACTATCCTCGTTCCTGCCGATAATTCATGGAGCGCAGGTATTTATTTTTTACAATTTTCAACTGAAAATACCAAAGTGCTAAGTAGAGTAGTGAAATTATAAAAAGCCCCCTTCCACCTTGGGTAGGGAGCTATCCACACACTATGAGAACACCTTGATTTTTAGATAGATTCGATATGTATAAAGGTTGAATCTTATGATTTGTTTTTTTATATTGTAATTCTTTATATGGTTTTTTAAAAAATACTGCTTCCTCCTCTCTTTTGATTTGGAAGCAGTCCACACACTATAAAGAACACCTTATTTTTTGCTGCTCAATGAGAATTGATAATTCTATCAAGCGTTTATATTTTTAAGTCCTATTAACAAGGAGCGAATTTTCAAAATTGCTGCTTGTATTTTCACTTTTGAAATTAGAAGCAGCCACACACTATAAAGAACACCTTAATTTTTGTTGCTCAATGAGAATTGATAATTCTATCAAGCGTTTATATTTTTAAGTCCTATTAACAAGGAGCGAATTTTCAAAATTGCTGCTTGTATTTTCACTTTTGAAATTAGAAGCAGCCACACACTATAAAGAACACCTTAATTTTTGTTGCTCAATGAGAATTGATAATTCTATCAAGCGTTTATATTTTTAAGTC
>JAHDBJ010000016.1:0-64742 GCA_020630435.1 Saprospiraceae bacterium | reverse complement strand
TATTTTCACTTTTGAAATTAGAAGCAGCCACACACTATAAAGAACACCTTAATTTAATTTTCACTATTTAGACGGTTGAGATTTTTACTTTCCACAACTTTTCACATTCTTTTAACCGTCTTAAGACTTTTTTCACTTTTTAAGTGACTTTCACCTGTCTTTTTCACACTTTTTAATTGATTCTTTAAAGAAGTCAATCAAATTTTATCATAGAACTTATCCTTTCCTTATCTTTAAAAATGATTTTGAACGTAGTAAGAAAAAGCTTACACTTGCTTATATCGCATTTAGTCTATTTTTAGTTTCATTTGAAATAGTTATAGTTTTTAGTAAGTTTTAATATTTATTTTTTAAGTTGTTGATAATTAGTGTTCTATATGTTAAAATTTGCTTTTGTTAAATAAATTAACTTGCGTTAAGCAAAGTTTAAACGCTTCAAAATCGTTCAATTTTCCCTAAAAAATGTGCAATTTGAAATAAGAATAAACCGTCTGTTAATATTGAATATATTTTATGAGTAAACTGATAATATTTATTGGATTAGCTTTGGCCATAAACTTGTCAAACTGTAATCCTAAAAGTTCTAATGCCTTAACCAATGTCCCTGAGAGCTATGATCAAATAAATAGTTTTACCTCCAAAGGAATAGAGGTACTTCCATTGAGTAGTCAAACAACGTTAAAGAAAATAGGAATTGGTTCTTGTAATCATCAAGATAAAAAACAACCATTATGGGGGCCTATTATCAAAAACCGTCCTGATTTGTGGATATGGCTAGGAGATAATATCTATGGAGACACAGAGGATATGGCGGTAATGAAGAAGAAATATGACAAAGCTAATAATCAACCAGGCTATAAACAATTAAAAACATTTTGTCCGATTATTGGTACTTGGGACGATCACGATTTTGGAGTAAATGATGGGGATAAGACTTATCCGAAGAGTAAAGAAAGTAAACAACTGCTACTTGATTTTTTAGGAGTGAAAAAAGATGCCGTACAGCGAAAAAGAGCGGGTGTGTATACTTCCTATACAGCAGGTGCAGGACCAAGACAAGTTAAAATTATTATATTAGATACTAGAACCTTTAAAGATCCTGTAGCTAAAAAAGATAAAGCTTATATACCTGATCCGAATGCTAAATTACTAGGAGATGCCCAGTGGAAATGGCTGGAAAAAGAATTGAATACCAGTAAAGCGGCGGTCAATATAATTGCCAATGGAACTCAGATCATTGCGAATGAGCATAGGTTCGAAAAATGGGGAAATTTCCCAACAGAGCGAAAACGTTTATTTAAATTATTAGCTCAAAGTCCAGCAAAAGGAATAATGCTAGTAAGTGGAGATAGACATAAGGGCGAATTCTCTAAAATAAAATTAGGAGACAAAGTAGTTTATGAATTTACTTCTAGTGGGATGACGCACGTTCGACCACCTCAAGGCGAACCGAGTAAATATAGAGATGGAGCTGAAATCAATGAACTTAATTTTGGTATTATTCAGTTTCATTGGGACAAATCCCCACTACAAGCAAGCCTTCAAATTCGTGGACGTCACGATAAATTATTACAAGAAAAAACAATAGAATTGAATTAAATAGGTAAACCTTCATTATCAAACAACTGCTATAAAAATATTAGCCAATTGTTCTTCTAGTAAGTTTTCTTTTGAAATTTTTCCAAAGTAAAAACAAGCAAAGACTTAGTAAATGAGATAAGGAATGAACCAATATTGCGATGGAAAAATTGTACGCAATCGTTTAAACAACATATTAACAAAAGTATATACTCGTCCAAAAATTAGTACTGAAAGGCTGCTAACTCAAACAATTATTGCTATATTTATACTATTAGCGACTTTATTCTTTTTATTGAGCTGGGATTTATGGGTTATCCTAAGTTCATTGGTAGTGCCTGCGGTTTTCTTCATCATGATATACCAATCAATGCTAAGAAGTTCAGTCGTTTTAATCAAGATTTATATTAAATAAAAATTAATTGATGATTAAGTTATTCATTTCCATTAGTTTGCTTGTATTAAGTCCTGTCTTATTTGCTCAAAATGTAGCACCCTTTCAAATAGAAGATTCTTCTGCTAAAGAAGTTTCAGATGTTGTTCTACAACAATTTATGAATAGTTCTTGGTATTGCTATGATAAACGATTTGTAGATAGAGAAGGTGTTACAAAACACTTGGAAAATAAAACCTTGAGGGTTTTTAAAGACAATACATTTATACAAGGGGCTAAAAAAGGAAAATGGTCAATCCTTGAAAATAAAATCGTTTTATTTGAATATGATATGCCATTTGAAAATGATAACTTAGAATATATAGAAGGAGGCTATGCCATTTATGATATAACAGACGAATACCTCGTACTAACAAAGGTGTTGACAACATCAGCAGATATGATGATTACCTATTATTTTGAAGAAGATAAGGTGCTAGCTGAACGTTTTCAAAAACAACTGGATCAAGAAAAAATTGAACAACTTCAAAAAGAAATAAAAAAGGGAGAAAATGCTTCTTTCAACGACAATTTAGAGCTAGGACAGATGGACGATATTGATATTATAAAACATAGTATAGAGCGAAATAGATTGATTGAAAAAAGTAAAAATGCTAGAACAGAACCAATTCATAAAAGAAAACCTAGCCCGCAAGAAATATCAAAGATGAGCAAAGAAGAATTGTTTATGCGAGGAATCGTTTTACCAGAATAAAATAGACCTTCGATCCAGATAGTTGAACCATAGTGTATTTAGATGATTTCACAAAAGACGGTACAAGAGATAATCGAAACTGCCAAAATTGAAGAGGTAGTAGGGGACTTTGTAAGTCTCAAAAGAGCAGGCGTAAACTTAAAAGGCTTATGTCCTTTCCACAATGAGAAGACACCCTCTTTTGTTGTTTCTCCTAGTAAGAACTTATGTAAATGTTTTGGATGTGGAAAAGGCGGAGATCCCATTCAGTTTATTCGAGAACATGAGAATATGTCTTATCCTGAAGCCCTACGTTTTCTAGCCAATAAGTACGGAATAAAAGTCGAAGAAACCGAAACTTCAGAAGAACAACGCCAAGAACGACAGCTAGCGGATAGTTTATATATTGTCAATGAATTTGCCTTAAAACATTTTCAAGAACAGTTACTAGAAACGGATTATGGAAAGAGTATAGGATTGGGGTATTTTAAAGAAAGGGGATTCCGACAGGAAATTATTAAAAAATTTGGCTTAGGCTTTACGCCAAATACGAGGCAGGATTTTAAAACAAAGGCCTTAAATGCAGGCTATAAGGAAGAACATTTATCTAAATTGGGATTGGTTTCCAAAGCAGGAAATGACTTTTTTAGAAATCGGGTTATGTTTACGATTCATAGCCTAACAGGTAAAGTAGTTGGCTTTGCAGGAAGAATTTTAGTCAAAGGCACAAAAGCTCCAAAATATCTTAATTCACCAGAAAGTGAAATTTATAATAAAAGCAAAACGCTTTACGGAGCATATTTTGCAAAGACTGCCATCCGCAAAAACGATGAATGTATCATGGTCGAAGGGTATACTGATGTATTGTCTTTGCATCAAGCAGGGATTGAACACGTAGTGGCTTCGTCGGGAACATCGTTAACCGAAGGGCAAATTCGGTTGATAAAGCGGTATACCCCCAATATGAAATTTATTTATGATGGAGATGCAGCGGGGATAAAAGCGGCATTGCGTGGGTTGGATTTAGTCTTGGAGCAGGATATGAATGTTAAGGTGGTGCTATTGCCAGAAGGGGAAGATCCTGATTCCTATTTGAAAAAAGTTGGTACGACCGTATTTAAAGAATATATTGATAAAGAGGCCAAAGATTTTATTCTTTTTAAAACCCAATTATTACTAGAAGAGGCAGCAGGAGATCCTATTAAAAAAGCAAATTTAATCAAGGATATTGTAGAGAGTATTGCTAAAATTCCCGATCCAATTAAACGTTCTGTTTTTGTTAAAGAATGTTCAACAGTGATGGACGTAGAGGAACAGATTTTAGTGAATGAAGTCAATAAAATTTTTAATAGAAATATTCAAAAAAAGCGGCTTCAAAAATCTGCTAAAATTAATCAGAGCTTACAAGCCTTGGCAGAGGATGTACAAGGAATAGAAGTGCCTTTTCCAACAGAGGAGGAGTTTTCTACAAAAACGATAGTTTCCAAGCCTAGTCGTTCAGGGAATGAATTTCAAGAAAAAGATATTATCCGATTATTATTAGAGTTTGGGGAGGAATTAATGGATAAAGAAGAAGCCCTTACTGTAGCACATTACATTCTAGCAAACGTAGAGGAAGTGGTAGAGGATTTTGAAAACCCTGTGTATAAAAAAATTGCACTGGAATGTTATGAATTGCTAGGACAAGAAAAAGCCGTAGCACGCCAACATTTTATACAACATCAAGATGAAGAGATAAAACAAACCACCTTAAACCTTCTATCTTCACCTTACGAGTATAGTCCCAATTGGGAAAAGATACACGATCAGCCCTTACAAACTCAAAAGAAACCAGAAGATAATTTTATAAATGATACCTTATCTAGTGTCAATCGTTTCAAATTGAAGAGTATTATTAAACTTTGTGCCCAAAATCAAGAGCGTATAAAAGAAGCCTTTTCCGAAGGAGATGAGATTAAGGGTTTCCAACTGATGAAAGTACAACAAGTGCTCAACGAAAAGCGAAAAATTATGGCAGAACAACTAGGCGGTACAGTAGTGCTTAAGTGATTTTTTGTGTTGCTTCTTTTTTTCTATAGGTATCAAAAAAAGAATTCCAGCGCATTTTGATGACGCCTTTGATGGCTTCACCTACAATATTAAGACTCATTTTTGAGACCCCTTCTTCTCTATCTTTAAACGTGATAGGCACTTCTACAATTTTAAAACCAAGTGAACGAGCAGCAAATTTCATTTGTATTTGAAAAGCATAACCCACAAACATAATTTTATCTAGATCGATGGTTTCCAAAACCTGACGTTTATACACTACAAAACCCGCCGTTGGATCTTTTACAGGCATCCATGTAATTAGCCGAACATATAAGGAGGCACCGTAAGAGATGAAAATACGGTCAAAAGGCCAGTTTTCAACTTTACCACCCTTGGTATATCTAGAGCCAACAGCAAGATCCGCACCCTTTTGAGCAGCCTGATATAAGCGAATGAGATCTTTAGGATTATGGGAAAAATCGGCATCCATCTCAAAAATGAAATCATATCCTTTTCGAATAGACCATCGGAATCCCATGATATAAGCCGTGCCTAGACCCAATTTACCCGAACGCTCTAATAGATGTAAAGCGCCTTGATGCTTGCCTTGTAGTTGTTTTACGATTTGGGCGGTACCATCAGGAGAACCATCATCGATAATAAGAATATGAAAATCTTTTTTTAGGGCGAAAACCGCCGCAATGATTTTGGAAATATTTTCCTTTTCATTATAGGTTGGAATGATAACGATACTATCCGACAATTCGATATTGTTTTAACTTGAAGAAAGTTTGCTCAAATATAACGTAAAAATAAATTTGACAGTATAATACTATGAAAAATCAACGAGAAGATCAAGTGATAGGGTATAACTATAGCAACATATCTCGAACCTCCATCAGTGCAAAGCCTAATAAATTCATTCCATTCCAAGTATAAGGGTTTTGAATATCCTTAGTATCTTGCTTTAATCCAATGCCCCAACGTTTATCATAAGGACTAGCTTCTACAATAACTTTATCACCTGTACCTATCAAGTAAGATTTGAGTGCTTCATGTTGACTGAATTTATGGAAATTTCCATCTACAACAGCTTGGTAAGCATAATCCAGCCATTTAGCATCATCGTAGTTTTTTACTTGTCTTCCTATTTTCTTAGCGACTTGAGGAGAATCATTTTCTAGGACTTTAGACAAAGCGGCTTCATCCTCAAAGCATTTGGCTTTATGCCACATCATCCAATGCTCGGCAGTAGCATATTTTATATTTTCTACAACAAATGGATGTTCTGCCCACCATTGGCTAAGACATGATTTTATTATTTTTCCATCTTTACTAGGACGATGCCCCCAGAAAAAAAGATAATCAGGAATTTTTCCTTCATCATATAATGCCCTTATAGAATCTAAATTATATTTCATGTTTTGGATGTAATTTTATTTAATAATGTTCTAACATCCTCAACGGACATGATGTTAAAACGTGCTTTTGTTTGATTAAGACCAACTTTTATAGAATAAGCATTGCTAGGCAAAACTTTAAAAATATCCTCGTCTGTACGATCATCTCCAATGGCTAGGATGAAATCCCATTTTTTATCATTAAGCCAGTACTGAGCGGCTTTCCCTTTATTGACATCCGCATTTTTGATTTCTACCACTTTATTGCCTTCTAAGACCTGTAAATCAAGGTTTGCAGTCAAGTAATGTAGGACATCCTTAAATTCTCGAATGCGTTTTTCACCCAAATCTTTATCTATTTTTCGATAATGCCATGCTAGAGAGTAATCTTTCTCTTCAATAAAAGAACCAGGTGTTCGATGGACTAAGTTCTCTAAAACAGGGCGAACATCTTTTTTCCAAGTATCATAAATATTCGTAAATGTACGCCATTTGCCTTTCCGCTTTATCCAGACGCCATGTTCTGTAGCCATTTCTATATCTATCTCAGAAAACCATTTGACCATCGTATCTTTATCTCTTCCTGTAATTATGATTAATTTATTTTTATCATTTGAATGTAAAATATTAAGGTTGTCTAGTAACTCTTGATCTGGAACGACAGCTTGGGGATCTTTATTAAAGTTCATGAGTGTACCATCATAGTCCAAAATAATTAATCGTTGTTTCGCTTTGTTATAATCATCTAAGAGTTTTGCTTCTATCGTCTCATTGATGAGGTTGGTTTTTTGCTTGTGTTTAAATTCAATTAATCCGATTTGTTCATTCATGAAGGTTTCTGCCCAGTTGCGAACATCGAATTTTTTGAGATTTTCTTGCATTTTAACCAGCCGTTCTTCTTGTTCTTCAAGAGACATTTCTAGAGCTTGTAGGAGGGCATTTACAATATCGACAGAATCATTAGGATTAACGATCAGAGCGTCGGTCAGTTCATTGGATGCGCCTGCCATTTCACTTAAGATTAATACCCCTTTTTTACTTTGTTCTTTTGCTGCAATAAATTCTTTTGCGACAAGGTTCATTCCATCTCGTAGTGGGGTGATTAAGGCAATCTCAGCAGCTCTATACATGGACGTTAATTCATTGAAAGGAAAGGAGCGATAGAAATAACGAATAGGCGTCCAATTGAAGGTACGATATTTAGCATTGATATTTCCTACTAAAGTATCGAGTTCTTTTTTAAGATCAGCATATTGGTCGACATTTGATCTAGAAGGTACAACAACCATAACAAGGGTAACTTTACCAATATAATGCGGATGTTTTTCGAAAAATTGTCGAAAGGCTTTTATCCTTTCAGGTATCCCTTTGGTATAATCAAGTCTATCGATAGACAGCACCATTTTTTGATTTTTATCTAAAAATTGTGCTTCGATACCATTTTTCTCTTCTACGAAATTAGGAGGGGTGGCATATTTTTGATAATCAATACCCATTGGAAAGACATCAACATTAACAATTCTATTGCCGACATTAATTTTTCCAAATTTATGGTCATAACCTGTAATTCGATAAACGGCACTAAGGAAATGACGCATATAACCATAGGTATGGAAACCAATTTGATCAGCCCCAAGAAACCCATTTAAAAGTTCTCTTCTCCAAGGAAGAATTCTAAATATTTCATAAGAAGGAAAAGGAATATGAAGAAAAAAACCAATAGAAACATTTGGGAATGCCTTTCTAATCATTTGGGGCAGTAAGAGTAACTGGTAATCATGTACCCAAACTAAATCGTCTTTTTGTATATGTTTACAAACTAATTCAGCAAATTTTTCATTTACTTTTTTATATGCCTGCCAATAGCGATCCCTATAAGAAGTATATTGTGTAAAATAATGAAAATGCGGCCATATTGTTTTATTACTAAACCCTTCATAAAAAAATTCTTTTTCTTCTTGTGTTAAAAAAACAGGGATTAAGTTATCTTTGGTAAGTTCTTGTGATATTGCTTTTTGTTCCCACCCATCTTCTATAATTTCTCCAGGCCATCCTATCCATATTTTATTAAGATCATTATCTAGAGAATTTAACCCCGTCGCCAAACCTCCCGCACTAGGATGATAGAATAAGTCGCCATCTTTTTTTTTATCGACAGTTATCGGAAGTCTGTTCGAAACAATAATCAGACGTGCCATTTTATAATTTTTATTTTTTGTTAATTTTTAGAACACGAAAATAGAAATTAAGTCATAATGAAATCGATAATTTTCAAAAAATATAGTTTTTGTTTAGTCATATATCAAGATATAAAGCAATAATCTAATAGAATAAAAAAGATAAGATTAGAGGATAGAATACTTTGAAAGTTAGTAGTTGTTAACTTATTATATTATATAGTAATTATTTTTGCATTTATACAGATAATTCCAACACATATACATTGATGCTTTTGTAATCTTGTAATTTTTTTTATTATACCTAGATAGTTTTCAAGAACTTTAGACGTCTTTATTAAACAAATAAAATAACAATGATTAGAGGAATATTAGAAAATAAATTTTATAAAAATATAGCGTCTAAATTGTAGAATAAATAGGGGGTATAAGGGTAAATTTAGATAGATGACGAAAACTATGAGTTAATAGAAGCAGATTGAAATAAGTTAATTAAAAACAGCATATTTATTTTTTATAAACTATAACTACCATTAACATGAAATTATTAGCAATATTTACACTAATGTTTGGAATTAGTACCTATTCCTTAACTCAAAATCCTAATTTTAATCTTGAATTATTAGGGACTTATGATTATCCTGTATCCTGTAATGATGTATGGGGTTATGCAGCTCCCGACGGTACAGAATATGCTATATTAGGTGTCAATGATAAAACAACAATTCTCAGTTTGGCTGATCCTGCAAATCCTCAAGAAGTTGCTTCTATTGATGGCGCTACTTCTATATGGAGAGATATTAAGACTTGGGGAGATTATGCTTATGTAGTGGCAGATCAAGGAAATGATGGTTTATTAATTATAGATATGACTAATCTTCCAGATGATATTGAATATAAATTTTGGAAACCTATTATTACTACTGATTTTGGGACAGGTGGTTTAAATCGAGCTCATAACATATATATTGATGAAGATGGATACTTATATTTAGCTGGGTCGAATAGAGATATTAATAATGGGGGGGTTATTGTTCTTGATATAAAAACGGATCCTTATAATCCTCAAGTAGTAGGACATGGAGAATCTGTGTATGCACATGATGTTTATGTAAGAGATAGTATGATTTATAGTTCAAATATTAATGACGGTGATTTTTCTGTGATGGATGGTCGAGATAAAAGTAATATCGTTACACTAGCTAGGCAGTCTACAAGTTCTATATTTACACACAATGCTTGGCTATCAGATGATGGTAATTATTTATATACGACAGATGAACTACCATATTCTTATATTGATGCGTATGATATTTCTGATTTAAGTGATATAAAGCGTATTGATCAGTATCGTCCTCATGGTACAGGGGAAGCAGGTTCAACTCCCCATAATGTTCATGTATTAAATGATTACTTAGTCATTTCATGGTATTCGGATGGGTTAAAGATTGTTGATGCTTCTCGCCCTAATAATATGATTGAAGTGGCAAGTTTTGATACTTATACGGGTAATCCTTCTCTTAATGGTTGTTGGGGGGCATATCCTTTTTTGCCTTCAGGTTTAGTCTTAGCATCTGATATTCAATCTGGGTTATTTGTATTTAAACCTACTTATACAAGAGCTTGTTTTTTAGAAGGAAAAATTACTGATGAATCGGATGGAGTAGGTATTAATAATGTAAAGATTGAATTAATAGGGGAAGGTGAAACCCATACGGATGGTGGAGGAAATTATACTATAGGAACGCCAAGTTCTGGAAATTATGATGTGCTTATTAGCCATCCTTTGTATGAATCAGAGATAATACAAGTATCTTTAATAAATGGTCAATTAGAAGTACTAGATGTAGCACTTAAAAAACTTCCTACATTTAATCTTAATGGTAGAATAGTTGATGATGCGACGAATATGCCTATTGAAGGAGCAAAGTTACAATTTAACAGCGATACCTATGAATTTAGTGTAGCAACAGATAGTGAGGGACGTTTTAATATAGATGTTATAGCAGAAGTATATGATATATATTTTGGGGCTTGGGGCTATCAAACCAAAGCAACAACTGTTACGGTCTCTGATGCTGGAATTTCGGATATAGATTATGAGTTAGAGGTGGGGTATGAAGATATATTTGAATTTGATTTTGGTTGGGAAGTATCTGGTAATGCGAAAACAGGAATTTGGGTGAGAGAGAAACCAATAAAAACTACATTGAATGGAGCTACGGTGAATACAGGAAGTGATACAGATGATCTTGGAAATAAGTGTTATTTGACTGGAAATGGAGGAGGAAATGCAGGAACGGATGATGTAGATAATGGTATTACAACTTTAGAATCACCAATAATGGATTTATCCACATATGATGATCCTGTTATTAGTTTTAGTTATTGGTTTTATAATGCTGGAGGAAATAGTTCTCCTGATGATGAATTAGAGGTTCATATATCTGATGGAAATACGATTGAGAAGGTGACAGAAATTTCAACATCTGCCTCTATATGGAATCGTATGGAATTTAAAGTAAGAGATTATTATACTACAAATACAAGTCTACAAAATATAGTTGTAAGTTATAGTGTTTCAGATTTTACTAATGGGCATTTTGTTGAAGCAGCAATAGATAAGTTTGAAGTGGGAGAAAGTAATACCACATCTACTAGGGATATAATTGATAATGGTTTACAGTTTCAAGTTTTTCCTAACCCCTCTAGCGAGGTATTCAATGTAAATTATCAAATTGAACGAAAACTTAAGGATGCAAGCATCAAAGTTTATAATATTTTAGGACAGGAAGTTATAGAAAGGAGTTTAGAACAACGGGAAGGGAACATAAACCTTGGAGAAAAGCTAGAAAGAGGAATTTATTTCATTCATATACAAAATAATGGTAAGATTAGTCAACCCTTGAAAATTACAAAATTAGACTAACCCTTATGCAATAAAAAATCCCTAGTATCTTGAATTAATACTAGGGATTTTTTATTGTTATATTTGCAGTTTTATTTTTCAACAGCTCTTTTAGGAACAGTTGGGAAGGCTGCACTGCCATAGTGAGAATATTTTTCTTTACTGATTAAAGGAAATCGATAATTATTCATAAAACTAGAGAAAAAAGCAGATAATTCTTCAGTATCAGTATTTCTTGAACGAGGTTTTAAATAATAAGCAATATGTTTGATTGAGCCATCATTTTTCCAAAAAACCTTCATCCAAATTTTCACTCCCTTAATATCATATTCGATTTGATCGGCATAGGCTTCCATCTCTTGTAACATACTCATCCACTTTTGGAAAGCAACATCCATATCATACTCACACGCTTTCATCAAATTAGATTTATATTCCATTGACATATTTTCGAATTCCTCGCTATACTCTCCAATCAAAAATACCTTTGGCAATTGAGCACCCTGGTAAGCTGGAATATTGTTACTACCTTTTATCTGCATACTATTTTGTGCAACAGCGCAAAATAATCCAACACAAAATATACAGCAGAATATTAAAACAATTTTCTTCATTTTACTATATTTTCTAGAAGTAAACTTTAAAGTTACTAATTCCATTTGGTTATTCATACTATAATGGTTTTTATTCTAAAATATTTATTCTGTACATATGTACCTTTTCGAAAATCAATTATTACTTGGAATTATTTTAATAAAAATAAATATTTAAAATAAATTAATATCAAAAATTATACCTATATACCATTACAGAACGACTGAGAATTAAAAATGATTTCAAATAAAAAGTTAAATATTAATAAGGAAGCGTTAAGTTGGAGATTTAGTATGCCCATTTGTTTTTTAAAAGGGTTTCAGCAATCTCGTTTATAAAGGAATCAGCGACTAATTTTGATTTATCTTCAGTTTTTAGAGTGTGCCATTTTATACCATAAATATCGGTTATTTTCTTAGCCCATTTTACACTTTCAGCATCTTCAGGAGCTCCTATGATAAAATTTCTTTTAGCTCTATTTTTAAGAAATTCTTGAAAAAAGAATCCAAATTCCCATCTGCTTGTAGGGCCAATATTAGGCGCAAAGATTCCAGAAGTTTCCTTATCCCAATACGTTGGTAGCCAAAAAGCGGTAATGTCGCATAAGTTGAGATACTGCCATTCCCATGGAATCTGTTTATCTCTTATCTGTTCCAATATAGTTGTCGGCTGAGGATGATCAATAGAACTCCAATATCCATTTTTGGGTTCAGGAGAGACAACAATCATACTAGGATCTAAGCGTTGATTGGAGTGGAGTTTTTCTATTACAACCCTCCGCCATCCTTCTTGCATTTGACCATCAGGTGGTGTTGGACCAGCTAGAAAAACACCCAATTTAGGAAAGATAGTATCATGATTTCTGGAGAATAATGTTCTTATAGTTTCAGGTGGCATATTCGTGGTATTTATATTGTTTTGTAATAAATGGATTTAAGATTCGTTTTGTAGAGAGTAATTTTATTTTTGATAATTATAAGATTACGCTAAAAGCTTTTTTAAAAACTAGTGACTTCACTACAAAACTGTCGGGATTATCTATTATAGATTTAACATTTTTGATTTAAAATTATTCAAATTATGATGAAAAAAATAGTAATCCTTGTCTTATCATGTTTATGTCTAAATACATTAATCGTTGCGCAAGATACTGATACAGTGTTGGATAAAAATTGGAAATTAGGCATTCATTTTGATTTTAATTATTCTAACATTCTCTACAAAGTTGGCACTCAACCATTAGGTTATGATGGTTTCCGCCTCCTTAATAAAGCAGGATTTGCATTAGGCATAAATGCTGAATATAAGGTAACGAATTCTTTTTTTCTTGTACCTAAAATGGAAATTGGATTCAATGGAGGAAATATACAGTGGACTACTCCAAATGAGGCAGTTACTGAATATGAGCTAATCCCTTTAAGTATAAATTTTATGTTTTATGCACATTATAAGAGACAATTGGAGAAATTGAATCCTTATTTTTTTGCTGGTACAGGATTTAGAATGTCGCTAGATAGAGAAGAGGAGGATCTTTTAAGAGAGCAGTATTCTCATAAATCTGATGTTAGTATAGACTTTGGATTGGGGTTTGATAGATTATTTTCTTCTAAATTTGTCTTTGCACCAGAATTAAAATACTCTGCGGGGGTTTTAAATCTAAATGATACCGATGTCAATGGAATATTTCGGAGACACAGTATTGCGATTATCTTCAATTTTAAGGCATAGTAGTAGTAAGGAGAAATAAAAAACCTGTCGGTATGCCGACCGACAGGTATATAAAATTGATTTTTTACTCCCACAAACAACTGATTAGCGAACAATAATTTCATTATGGTGTATCTCATCCTTTGTTGTGATGACCATAAGATATTTGTCAGGAGTAAACTCTGAAAAATCAAATCGTTTTTTGAGATGTCTCTTAGCAGCTAAGGTTTCGTCAAGGTATAACTTTCCGTTTTCATCATATAGTTTTATATTCACTGCAAAAGGCGTAACATCTAACTGTTCAATTTCAAGTACCTCATCATCATAAGTTAGTATAGGTTTGAATATCTTCTTTGAGTCACTTAATTTTATTTCTATGTTTTTACGGTGAACTTCAATAGGTTGTTTCGTTGTACTTGCTTTATCTGATACAATTAGATAATAAGTTCCTTTAGGAAGTTTTTTTAACTCGAATCTTTTTTGATAAGCATGATATTGGTTAATGGATTCATGAAAAAGCATTTCACCATACTGATCTTCGAATTTGATTTCTACCTTTCTAGCGTGTCCTTCTCCTAATAAAAGTTTAAAAGACTTCTCTCCTTCAACTTTTTCTATTTTAATACTTTTTAATAAAAAAAGTCCTTCAGCCATCTTTGCTGTAAGATTGAAATTTAGGCAAAAAAACAAAATCAATACGATAGCCCATTTGATAGCTATCGTATTAGATTTAGTCTTGAAGACTGTCACCTTCGTTTGCTTTAATTTTTTGAGGTTGTCATTTATTTTAGTATTACTGTGCTTTATTGTTTTCATAATTTATATATCTTTAATAAAACAATTCTACCTATTTGGATAATACAAAGATAAAGGCAGATTTTAGCTTGTACTACTATGATATTGACAGTTTGTAATGCTATTTTAACCAGTATTTGTTTATTTTGGGGTAATTAGGTTAATATTGTGTATTGATTACAAAATAAAATAATGTGAAAGCTGCTTTAGAGAAAATCGAACCAGGGTTTGGAAGCTCATTTGCCTTAAGAAAATTTGAGCGGGCAGGGGATGGGGAACATAGTAAGCCACATTGGCATTTTCATCCTGAATATGAAATTGTATATATCTCAAAAGGAAAGGGGAAACGGCATATAGGAAATCACATCTCTTTTTATGAAGGGGGGGATTTAATTTTCCTAGGACCAAACTTACCACATTACGGATTTAGTTCGGGATTAAATCAAAAGCATTATGAGGTCGTTGTTCAAATGAAAGCAGATTTTCTGGGAGAACATTTTCTAAATAAGCCTGAAATGTTTGCTATAAAACAACTTTTTGAACGTTCAAAAACTGGCTTAACTTTTTATGGAAATATAAAAAAAGAAGTAGGAAAACGTCTTTATCGAATGTGTCAAATGGAGCAATTTCAGAAATTAATGGAGCTTTTGAGTATTTTAAATTCAATGGCACATACCGAAGAAGTTAATAAGTTGAATATTAAAAGTCTTTCTATTGAAGTATCTGCTCAAGATAGAGATCGTATGGATATTATTTATAGTTATGTACAAGAACACTATCGAGAACAAATTACATTAGCCCAAATAGCAAAAGAGGTGAATATGACCGAACCAGCTTTTTGTCGTTATTTTAAAAAGTTAACGAATGTAACATTTACAAATTTTGTTAATGAGTTTCGGATTACTCAAGCCTGTCAATTGTTACAAGAAGATAATCGGACAATAGCAACTATCTGCCATGAATGTGGGTTTAATAATTTATCTCATTTTAATAAGGCTTTTAAAAATGTAACACAGCTAAGCCCATCAGCGTATCGGAAAAGTTTGAAGGAGGTTCTTTCTTAAATAATTAGTTATAAAAAAAGGCTACTTGATTTTAGTCAAGCAGCCTTAATGTAGTAGTAATTAGTTTAAAGAAGTTATTCTGCAGATATTTTAATGATTTTAGATGTTACAACTTCAAAGCCAGACTTAACTTTTATAATATAAACACCTTCACTAAAATTAGATAGATCAAATACCTTTTCTACAGTATCATTTTCAGTAATTTCTTCCTGATGAATTAATTCACCTATAGCATCAAAAATCATAATTTGTCCTTGTGAACGCTTAATATTTGAGACTTTAACATTGACTTGATCTGCTGTTGGATTAGGAGAACTACTAATCCTCAATTCATTTGTATTGACAATCCCACTACAGTTATTTCTTTTTACTTCAATGGAATTAGAAATTGAGAAACAGCCACTTATATCATCAGCATCCATACCCATTGACAATCCTGTAACACCAGGTTCATAGCTAACATACCATATGAAACAAGAACCAATTCCAGCACCATCAAAATCAACATCTGAGTAATTATCAGGCATTCCAAGAATAATACCATCGCTATCTGTAATAAGCCATTGACCAAATGTTCCTGCTTCATCTGTAAGCGTAATATCACCGTCAGCAATCATATCAGCAGTACCATCACCTACACAAAATTCGTAGGGTGCATTATCGCTAGAAATTACACCTCCTTGAGGCGTATTTCGATTAACTGTTATAGGGTTAGATATCGCAAAACAACCAGCTATATTCGCAGCATTCATACCAATTTGAACACCTCGTATTCCTTCTTCATAGCTGAGATGCCAAATATAACAAACACCAGCAGGGGCATCATCAAAGTTTACATCAGTATAGTTAGCAGGGAGACCTAAAATATTTCCATTATCATCTGTCACAATCCATTGACTATTGCTGCCCATATTTCCAGAAAGAGTAATATCACCAGCAGTAATCATGTCAGCAGTACCATCACCTACACAGAAGTTAAATGGCCCGCCACTAAGAACACCAGCCGTAGGTGCTGTATTTCGATAGACAGTAATAGGATTTGAAAGATTAAAACAGCCTTGTAAGTTGGCAGCATTCATACCTACTTCTGCACCAGTTAAGCCATCTTCATAACTCAAATACCAGATTAAACAAACACCTACAGGGGCATCTTCAAAATCAACATCACTATAGTTGGCAGGGAGACCCAAAATATTTCCATCTTCATCTGTTACAACCCATTGTCTATTATTACCTTCACTACTTGTAACGCTTATATCTCCAACTCCTATAAAGTCAGGATTGCCGTCACCTACACAGAAAGAAAATGGCCCTCCTTCGATTGTACCTCCATCTACCCTTGTTCTATTGACGGTTATAGGGTTAGATAAATCAAAACATCCTTCTATATCGCTGGTATTCATACCTAGGTGAGCGTCTGTTAGCTCATCTTCATAACTGATATGCCAAATTAAACAAACTCCTGAAGGTGCATCGTCGAAATTAATATCTGTGTAATTAGCATATAAACCAAGAATATTACTAGCATTGTCAGTCACAACCCATTGATTATGAGTGCCTATATTCCCTGAAAGGCTAATGTCACCAGCAGCAATCATATCAGCAGTACCATCACCTACACAGAAGTCAAATGGCCCTCCTTCAAGTGTACCTCCATTTACTTCAGTTCTATTGATAGTTACAGAGTTTGTTATTGCAAAACAGCCTGTAATATCATCTATTTTCATACCCGACTCAAGTCCTTCTAATACATTTTCATAACTAATATACCAAAGTAAGCAAACACCTGCTGGAGCAGTATCAAAGTTAATATCTCCTAAGTCATCAGAAAATCCAAGTATTGTTTCGGTCTCATCTGTTACGACCCATTGATTAAATGTTCCAGATTTGTCTGTTAAACCAACGTCAATAGGTGTCAAAGTATCTGCCATGCCATCACCTACACAGAAGTTAAATGGTCCTCCACTAAGACGACCTCCCAAAGGAGGCTCATTTCTGATGACACTAATAGGGTTAGAAAGATCATAACATCCAGAAAGATTATTTGCATTCATACCTACTTCTGCTCCCATTAACCCGTCTTCATAGCTCAAATGCCAAATTAGGCAAACACCTGTTGGAGCATCATCGAAATTAACATCTGCATAATTAGCAGGTAAACCTAAAATATTTCCATCTTCATCTGTTACAACCCATTGATGATTTGAGCCAATATTCCATTCTAATTTTATGGCTCCTGCTGGTATCATATCAGGAGAACCATCACCTACACAGAAGGAGAAAGGACCTCCTTGTAACCGACCACCATTAACTTCATTTCGATTAACTGTTATAGGATTAGAAAGACTAAAACAACCTGTGAGATTAGCTGCATTCATACCTACTTCTGCACCACTCAATCCATCTTCATAACTTAAGTGCCAGATTAGACAGACGCCTTCATCTGCTTCATCAAAATTAACATCAAAATAGTTAGCAGGTAGACCTAAGATATTTCCGTCAGCATCGGTAATGACCCATTGACTATTACTCCCAGAACTACCTGATAAAGATATATCTCCAGCTGCAACTATATCTTCTTCACCATCACCTACACAGAAGGAAAAAGGACCGCCAGTCAAAGTTCCCCCAGAAGGAGCACTATTTCTATATACTGCAACAGCATTAGATAAAGAATAACAACCAGTTAGATTAGCTGCATTCATACCTACTTCTGCACCCACTAAACCGTCTTCATAACTTAAGTGCCAAATTAAACAAGTACCAGCAGGGGCATCATCAAAGTTTACGTCTGTGTAGTTTGCTGGTAAACCTAAAATATTTCCATCCTCGTCTGTTACAACCCATTGACTATTGCTCCCCATATTTCCAGATAAAGTAATATCTCCATCAGCAAGCATATCGGCATTACCATCTCCTACACAATAAGAAAATGGTCCTCCAACCAATGCACCTCCACTAGTAGATGAACGAATAATAGTTACAGGATTTGATAAACTAAAGCATCCGACCAAGTTATTAGCATTAGCTCCTCTTTCTAATCCAACTAATCCATCTTCGTAACTTAAATGCCATATTAAGCAAGTTCCTGCTGGAGCAGTATCAAAATCAACATCGGTATAACTTGCTGGCAAGCCTAAGATAACACCATCTTCATCTGTTACAACCCATTGGCTATTACTTCCAGTATTGCCTGAGAGAATGATAGTACCTATAAGTAGTAAGTCAGGTTCTCCATTTCCAACACAAAAATCAAAAGGACCTCCCTCTAAGTTTCCACCACTAAGACTTCCTGAACTATTACGATTTACAGTAATGGAATTGGATATAGCGAAACATCCTTGGATGTCAGCTGCATTCATACCTACTTCTGCGCCCATTAATCCATCTTCATAACTGATATGCCAAATTAGGCATACACCAGCAGGCGCATCATCAAAGTTTACATCAGCATAACTATTTGGTAAACCTAAAATATTTCCATCGGCATCTGTTACAACCCACTGACCATTACTTCCGATATTTCCAGATAAGGAAATGCTGCCATCAGGAATCATATCTGCATTACCATCTCCTACACAGAAAGTATAAGGACCACCTTCCAATGTTCCTCCTTCTGGTATATTTCTATTAACGGTTACAGCATTAGAGATAGAGAAACATCCCATTAGGTTATTAACATTCATTCCCATCATAAGTCCAGTTATACCTGGTTCATAGCTGATATGCCAAACAAAACAAGTACCCGTGCCAGCATCATCAAAATTTACATCTGTATAATTATCAGGCATTCCTAGTATAGTACCATCAGGGTCGGTAACAACCCATTGGCTGAATGTACCTTCATTCCCAGATAATGTGATACCACCAGCAGGTATGTTATCAGGATTTCCATCATTTACACAAAAACTGTAAGGACCACCTTCTAGTGTACCTCCAGATGCTCTCGTTCTATTAACTGTAATAGGATTAGATAAGGAGAAACAACCTCTAATATTCATGGCATTCATACCCATTTCTGCACCTGTAATTCCATCCTCATAACTTAGATGCCAGACATAACAAATGCCTGAAGGGGCATCATCAAAATTTACATCCGTATAATTGTCAGGCAAACCTAGGATATTACCATCTTGATCTGTTACTACCCATTGACTAAGACTTCCCGTATTTCCAGAAAGCGTAATATCACCCGCAACAATATTATCTGGATTTCCATCACCTACACAGAAGCTATAAGGTCCACCTTCCAATGTACCTCCATCAGGACGCCCTCTATTAACTGTTATAGGATTAGAAAGTGAGAAACAACCAGAAAGGTTGGCTGCATTCATGCCCACTTCTGCGCCAGATAAACCATCTTCATAACTTAAATACCAAATTAAACAAACACCGATTGGAGCTTCATCGAAATTTACATCGGTATAATTAGCAGGTAAGCCTAAAATATTACCCGCATCATCGGTAACGACCCATTGACCGTTACTCCCCATATTTCCAGAAAGCGTAATTTCACCATCTGCAATCATATCAGCAGTACCGTCGCCCACACAAAATGAAAAAGGACCGCCTTCTAATGTTCCTCCTGAAGTACTCGTTCTATTAACTGTAATAGGGTTAGAAAGCGAGAAGCAACCAGCTAAATTAGACGCATTCATGCCTACTTCAGCACCAGATAATCCATCTTCATAACTTAAGTGCCAAATCAAACAAGTACCAGCAGGGGCATCGTCAAAATTTACAGCTGTATAACTAGGAGGAAGACCTAAAATATTTCCAAGATCGTCTGTTACGACCCATTGACTATTGGTTCCACTATTTCCAGAAAGCGTAATTTCACCATCATTAATCATATCAGCATTACCATCTCCGACACAAAAATTAAAAGGTCCACCTGTTAATGTTCCACCTTCAGCACTTCCTCTATTAACTGTTATAGGATTAGAAAGCGAGAAACAACCAGCTAAATTAGACGCATTCATACCTATTTCGGCACCAGTTAAACCATCTTCGTAACTTAAATACCAAATTAAACAAGTTCCTGCAGGAGCATCATCAAAGTTTACATCTGTATAATTAGCAGGGAGACCTAAAATATTTCCAGCATCGTCTGTTACGACCCATTGACCATTACTGCCCATATTTCCAGAAAGCGTAATTTCACCATTTGCAATCATATCAGGGGTACTATCTCCAACACAAAATGAAAAAGGACCACCTGTTAATGTTCCTCCTGAAGTAGTTGTTCTATTAACAGTAATTGGATTAGAAAGCGAAAAACAACCTTTAAAGTCAGTAGCATTCATACCCATTTCGACACCACTAATAGCGCCTTGATAACTTAGATGCCAAATTAGACAAGTTCCTACAGGAGCATTCTCAAAATCGACATCAGTATAGTCAGCAGGAAGTCCTAAAATATTTCCATCCTCATCTGTTACAACCCATTGACTCGTTCCCATATTCCCAGAAAGTGTAATATCACCCGCAGCAATATTATCTGGATTTCCATCTCCTACGCAGAATGTGAAAGGGCCTCCTGTTAATGTTCCTCCAGCAGCTCCACAAGGTACTGCAGTTAGTGTTATTTCATCTAAGTCCCAAGCATTTACAGTAGAAACATTGCCAATAGGGCAGTAAGCTAGAAGCTCAACACTGAAAACAGTTGGAACGCTTACAATAAATTCGGGATTATCAGAAAAATCAAAGCTTTCTAAACTCCATTCAGTAGTTGTTGATATTTCGGATTCTTCATGTATCACTATTCCATTTTTAATCACTCGAATACCATATTTAAGCGGATAGTTGTTCATGCCAGAAGCTCCATCTAGCCAAGTAAAGTTCATTGGAGCATTTTCATAAAAATCAAGAGAAGAAAGTATCGCTGCTTGTCCTCCAACAGGAATTACAGCAATATCGAACTTTACAGCTTTATCACTATCAGGTTCGTAAGAGCAATCTAATGTTGAACCAACACACATTGCACGACTACCATTGATACCTGGGGTACAGGAGTGTGGGTTAGCAACTGGATCTGTCCTATAAAGATTGTCGCCTACTACTGTTAGTGTAATTTCAGGGATATTTGTAATATCAGCCTTGAATTCACTAAAGTCAGTATTACTTTGGATATTTCCAAGCCTTGCAGTACAAGCATCTAAGCTAAAGTGTGCCTTAGCTTCTTGTGCTTGTAAGTTGGGTGAAACCAACAAGAACAATAGAAAAGAAAGAACAAAACTAGAGAATAGTTTCTTCATAATAAATAAGGTTTTAGTGATTAATATTGAAAAATATTTCTCGAAATCAGAATATTAAATTTAGTTTGTTTAACTTATTGTATTGAAATCTATTACAATTTTAAGAAATGGTTGTCTATAAGTGAAAAAAATTAACGTTTTTGGTAATATATGATAAAAATAAGTCGAATTAATCATTTTTAAAATTTTAGTGGATAAAAAGTATAGTAAATGTTAGTTAGGTTCCACCTCATACTTGAGGTGGAACAAAGACCTATTTATTTACAATCAATTTCTTAAAAATGAATAAAAAGAGAGAACTTTTATCTTATGATTCCTAAAATCTATATTGTAATCCAAGACTTATTGCTTGGCGTTGTAAGAGCGTACGAGCGTTATCATTTGCATTTGTCTTTTTCATTGAGCTTATAGCTCTTCCCCATTCCCCAGAAATACCTATATCCCAATGTTGGTTCAACTGATAATTCGCACCTAACGTGATTATTGAATTCCAAAAGTCTTTTTCTAGATCTAATTCTAGACCTTCTATATTATTATAGTAATGAGCGATTTGAGTACCATGTGTATTTTGTTCTAAAATAGTATCAAAGGTATTTCTAACCTTTAATATTCTATTATATCTAACGCCAATGCCTGCATAGATATTTGTCTTTTTTGTTCTTATGAAATCATATTGAAACTGAGTAGCAATTGAAAGAGAAGAAAAGACTTGTTTGATATTTGTAATATTATTTATCTCTTCTTCATGTTCTAAGTCAATATTTTGATTTACGACTACAAAATCATCTGTTTGCATATTTCCCATAGGAGTTGCGACTTGCATAGAATGACGATAAACGGTTTCCCCATGACCATTTAAAGATTCATTGTTTTTATCATATTTTAAAGTAGAAATGTATTGACTTTTATTATAAAACTTATTCCAATCAGCTGCAATTTTAATATTGAATACCTTAGTAAAATATTTTTGATAATGAATACCTAGAGCTATACCTGATGTGTACTTATCATATCCAATAAGTTGGAAATCCTGCTCTCCTACATCTTTCATATCAAGTGCATTTCTATGATAAGTAGTATTTATTCCAAAACTTGACGGATATTTTATACTTTTTGGAGTTTTAGCCTTAGGACTAGGAATGAAGGGATGATCGATATTATCGTTTAATTCTATCGGCATAGAAGGAATATAATCTACATTGAAATTACGAGTATTCTTAGAAATGATATTAGACGAAGCATCTATTAAATTGTCTTGTTTTTGAACTTTAGGGATAATTTTTGATGGTGGTTCTAGAAAAGTTGGTTTATTAACTTTTTTTGAAGAAACTATCTTATCAACTTTATCTTTTTCTGTAGTACTTTTTGTCTTAAAGTTAGAATAAGAAATGACTTCTTTTGTATTATTTAATTTGGACTTAGAATAGGTCGTGGAAGAATTAGCTATTATAGGAAGAATAGTATTTTCGATCCTTTTAGAGGAGCTGTTTTGTGGTAATGTTACGCCCTTTTTAACAATATTGTTTTTTTCAATCGGAACAGCTATATTCTCATCCATTGCTGGTGAAAGAGTTTGTGTATGCTGTTGTATATTTCCTTTAGTATATTTTTGGAGTTGGCTTTGTAAACTATTGATTCGAATGTATGACACGATTACAATGCTTCCCATTAAGATAAATATAAATAGGAGTAATAATAGAAACCATCTGTTTTTTCGTTTCTTTCTATCCGTTTCAAGTTGTGTTAGTACAGGACTAAGGATATCCCTAGAAGGAAGATTCCAATCGCCTTCGTTTGGAATATTGTTTAATTTAGAACTGAATAATCGCTCTAACCCGTCTGGCTTCTTCTTCTTATCCATGATTTAATGATTGACATTTAATAGTACTTCAATCTTAGTTCTTAATTCTCGTTTAGCTTTTGATAATTGGGATTTTGATGTCCCTACACTAATTTTTAAGATTTCTGCTATTTCATTATGTGTATATCCTTCTATTACATATAAGTTAAAAACTGTTCTATACCCTTCTGGTAGACCTTGAATAAGTTTTACCAATTCTTTAGGATTTAGAGTGTCATATTCGAGTATTTCAACGGCTTCTTCTCCATGATTACTTACATCTTCAAATAATAAAATATCTTTTTTCTTTTTATAGAAAAGTAAATTTTCATTGACAACAATTCGATAAGCCCAACCTTCAAAATCGCCTAGCTTGGGATTAAATTGATTAATATTTTTAAAAATTTTGCTAAGGGCATTTTGTAAGACATCTTCGGCATCCACTCTTCTTTTATTATATCGCAGGCAGATGGTAAACCACTTCCTACAATATAGGTTATAGAGTTGCTTAAAAGCTTTTTCTTCGCCTTTTTTTGCACTATATATTATTTGCTCTAATGACATTTAGTAGGGTTGCTCAAAGTTATATTCACAAGATATAGAAAATCTAAGGTTTGTAGTATAATGTGATTTTCTTTCCTCTTTTATTATTACTACTCTTTATCTTTTGAATGGTTGTCTGTCTAGGAAATATTTTTTATAAAAAAAGACAATTCCCAACTTTATGGGAATTGTCTTTGTAGAAAAACTGCAATAAGAACCTTAAAAAGGTTATTTTGATTTTATCATTAATATATTATTTCAATATGACAAGTCGTTTTGTATTGATTTCACCTTCAGTAGAGATAAACTGTACAAAGTAAGTACCTGATTGGAACTCGTTTGTAGTTAAGTTATAAGTATAAGCTCCATCTGTATCATGCGTTAATCGTTGATTCGTAATCACTTTACCTTCTATGTTAATTATTCTAATGTTTACATCACCAGCTTCAGTCACATTATATGCAATATTTACAATGTCTCTAGCAGGATTTGGATATACATTAATATTTTCTACTTCAAATGTTATCGCTTTATCCGTTTCAGTTAAGATATTATTAGAAGTTGTCAATACAGGTACTACAGGAGCTAAAGTAGTAGCGCAACCAGAAAGTACAACATCATCGATATATACTTGGTCACCATTCGCAGAAGCATCACATCTAAATCTAATTTGTGTTGTAGAGGAGAAAGTACCAGTAATAGTTACGGATTCATTATAACGGATACCATTTTCAAATTCATCGCCTTTATTCCATTCTTCTACAGTTGTAAAGGAAGAACCACCATCTGTAGATACTTGTAACCAGAAATCTTCATTGGCATTGTCCATACTGTTGGTAATATAGCTAAATGCAACAGTGATTTCAGCGTAACTTGATAGGTTAAGGTTATCCGTTGTCATTACAGAAGAAGACGTATTATCTCTAAGTCTGATAGAACCAGTACCACTATTAGCATAACCATTTACAGCAGCACAATCAGAGCCACCATCGTTCCAGATACCCCAAGTTGTTTCAAAATCATTAGAGTCGATGGTTACAGATGAACAACCACCACCTCCGCCTCCGCCAGAACTGTTTGTAGAGAAGGTAATAACAGAAGAGTAACTGCTTGTTGCACCATTAGAGCAATTTGCTCTAACTCTGGCGTCATATAATGTACCAGCCGTTGCACCATTGAATGCTTGAGAAGTTGCTGTGATTGCGGTAAAGTCAGACCATGTGCCTCCTGAAACTCTTACTTGAACATCATAAGATGTAGCACCAGTTACAGCATTCCAAGAAAGGGTAAAATCTGTTTCTGTTACACCACTTTCCACTAATCCTGAAGGAGTAGCACAAGTAGCAGGTGCAGAAGAATCAGTTGTTAAACTGATAATAGAAGAATAGCTGCTTGTTGCACCATTAGAACAATTTGCTCTAACTCTTGCCTCGTAAGTTGTACCAGCAGTTGCACCTGTAACTCCTTGAGAAGTACCCGTAATCCCTGTGAAGCTGCTCCATGTACCACCTGATGCCCTTACTTGAAGGTCGTAAGAAGAAGCACCGCTAACGGCATTCCACCCAATCGTAAAGGTTGTTTCAGCTACACTACTTGCATTTACACCTGTAGGAGTATCACAAGTAGCAGGTGCAGAACCTCCAAAAGTAACCGTATAGTCTTCAATTTCACCATAAGAGAAGGTTTCACAAGAAGTTGGTTGACCATTATATTTCATGGTGATTCTCATTCTAGTTGTCGTACCAGCCGCACTTGCAGGAGGAGTGAATGACCCTGTTACTGTAGAAGAACTTCCACCGCTTGAATAGACCTCCTCTCCAGCATCATCAAAATCATAATCATTATTATAATCAATCCAGATTTTCCAATATTCAGTATATGTAGAACCAGAAAATGCAGGTGTTAAAGAAACAGAAGCTGCCGATCCTGCTGTTAAATTAGCAGTTTGACTAGTATAGTCAGAGTAAGTAGAAGAACCCGAAGAATTAGAGAAAGAACCTACAGAAACAGAAGAAATCCATTCGTAAGAAGCATTTGTACCGTCAGTAGCACAGTAGCTGCTGCTTCCGCCACCACCGCCGCCGCTTCCGCCGCCGTTATATGCTGCACCAATACCTACTGCATACCATGCATTTGTAGTTGACTCTACTTGTGTAGAACCTGCTCCAAATAAGTCTTCTGCCGCTTGAATACCATAAGTACGCGCATCAGAATATTGAGAGTTGGCAGATAAGTATACAGATTCTAAACGGTATGCGATTTTTGCTGCATCTTCGATACCAATTCCCGTTACATTAAAAGCATCGCCATTATCGTTAGTACTAGAACCTCCTACAGTCAATAAGTAGAACCAGTAGTTTAAAACACCACTATTATAGTGAACACCACCGTTGTCACCTGAACCAGAATACCAGCTTGTACCTTGGTACGTATCTGGTTGACCTTCAGAATTTGGATTACTCATTGAACGAAGTGCTTGACTTGTACTTCTTCTTTCTATATCTTCTCCAATCAACCAAGTTTGTTTATTAGGAGCAGCATAGTATTCAACACAAGCTCCCCAAATGTCAGAGAACCCTTCATTCATCGCACCTGACTCATAAGAGTATACAAGATTAGCTGTATAGGTACAAACGGCGTGACCGATTTCGTGTGCTGCAACATCAAGAGAAGTAAGGATATCGAAGTACGTTCCTGAACCGTCACCATAAGTCATTCGTTGACCATCCCAGAAAGCATTGTCATAGTTGCTGTCGTAGTGAACATAGCTATTGATAGCTGCACCACTACCATTAAAACTGTTTCTATTGTGTTTTTGTAAGAAGTAATCATAAGTCATTTCAGCTCCCCAATGTGCGTCTAATGCTCCATTGTCTTTAGCAGCATTATCCCACTCTGACCAAGTGTTATTAGAATCTACAAAATCAACAGCACTACTGTAATTTGTGCTTGTATTCATATCATAGGTGTTGATACCATTTCCTCTAGAGTTATCTCTTAGACGGTATCCACCTGAGTAACTATCTGTTATAATTGTTTGAGTACCGCTATATCTAGTATAAGCTGTCCCTGTAGCATTAGCTATAAAACTTCTAGCTTCACTATATATATCCTCTTGTTTAGTTTCTGTTACTTCAAGATCATCTGTACAGCCGTTGCTATGTTTATGGAATGCATGGCAATGCTTGATGATAGGATTGACAAGTATAATTTGTCCTGTTTCAGCAGAAACATAAATATGATCTCTACTTAGAGGTTTTTCAGCATAAATGTCAAATTTATATGCTAACATATGTCGGTCATCTTCTTTTGTCTTAGCATAATAATTCTTAACAATTACTAGCTCCCCTTTAGGTTTATAGTTAGTGTCTGTTTGCCATTTGTACTTAGTGGCACCAACATGGGAAAGTGCTTTGTTTAAGGCTGCTTGTTCAGAGAACTTGGCTTTAGTTGGAATATTTTTTAATCTTCTGAATTCTCCATTTGCCATTTCAATGTTTCCATTCTTAGCATGTAGGCTATAAGTAGCAAATTCTACTTTAATCCCTTTGTGATATTGTTGGAATTTTTTATGTGTGAAACCTAAGTTATCATTAGTAGCCTTAATTTCTTTTAAATCATCACTAGCTTCTAGTTGTAACGCTTCTTGAAAAAATTGTTTACTTTGACTAATATTGTATTTGCTAGCATCTTTGCTAGATTTTAAAAAAGCAGGGGCACCATTTTTAGATAGCCTCACATCATAGATTCCTTTCTGTGCAGAAAGGCTGAAGGAAAGTGATAAAGTGAATAGTAGTAGTAAATAGTTTTTAACCGACTTCATTATTATATTTTAAGTTTGAAAAAATAGGATTAAAAAATCTTGGATTCCATAAATAAGTCGGTACAAAGTTATATGTGCAAAATTTTATTTTTTCTCAGAAAACTGGGGCGTTTTTTATTCAAAAGAGTCCTTTTTTAGACGAAATTAAAATTTTATAAGATGTATCTTATTGTTAATGAGTAGGTTATTGTTGTTTCTTTTTTCTGTTTTTTTAAATTTTTAAAGAGAAAATTAGAATATTTTAAAAAAAAGATTTTTTTAAGAACATAATGAATTATATTTTATGTTAATGTGTTGGCTAACAATAAATAAAGGTTGTTTTTTTTTAGTATTTTAATGTGCAAAACTCCAGCTTAAAGAAAGATATTATTTTTTGAGAAGAATTAAAGTCTTAAAATAAAATAAGGTCAAGTCTATTTTGTATAAAATAATTGTTTTGTCTATTTGAAATCAAGTGATATTTTTAAAAAGGTTAAACATTTGTTGCCTTTTAACCAATTCAAAATGAAATAATATTTGGAATGGAGATAGATTTCCAAGAAAAAAAGGGATTTATTGAAAATTCCATTCTTTATTTTAAAATGAATTATTTCACTAAGAAAAAACCATCATCGCCTTGTTTTTGATAAAGCGGCATTAAAATTCTACAATCTTCAGGAGATTTAATTGTCCCATTCTTATCATGAGCGATAACTGTACCTTTAGGAATGAATTGAAAATTCTTAAATCCTGGAGCCATTTCAAATTGATCTTCTTTTTTGATAGAATGACAATGGATAAGATTAACAATTTTAGGGAGATCTTTTGAGTATTCAATTAAGATTTTATCGTGTCTATTCTCGATATGTTCAGCATCGACACAACCAATTGTACGCATACAGTTTGTAAGGGCAGCAATAGCTCTTTTTACAGATAAAGGGTCATTATGTTGACCAGATTCGAAGCATATAGCTGTCATTTCTACCCCGAAATTATCTTTAGTGAAATATTGTAGGCTCGTTCCTTTTACACCATTGAGCATACCTCTGACAACAGGAGCGTGGAGGTGTACAGCAATGCGTTCGCTTATTTCATTTTCTGCTGGAACAGAGAAGATACCATCATCAGCACTGGTGGTATGAAAGTCAATTAATACAACCTTATTGGGTTGGTAGCTTTCAATTTCTTTTTTGATGACATTTATAATATCTCTAATTTCTAGATCCTCCTCATCTAATTTCGCATCGGAAGGAGTAGAAAAAATTCTTTGAACATTGGCTATTGTCCATTGGCGATTAAGATCTTTGTTGATAAAGCGTTTATTGGATTTTATCGCCGCTATATTTCCTCGAAGTCCAAGTAGTTTACCATGAAATTCAAATTGGGGATTACGGTTAGGTTCTGCTTCTAACATTCTAAACATTTCCTCTAAGGCTAGTACACCTGCGGGTTCATTACCGTGCATAGCTCCTATCGCAATAAGCAATGGACCTCTATAATCGCCCTCGTATGAACCAATTATTCTATTATGATTATTTGTAGTTTGCTCAAGCATGAAATGGTTTTGGTTTGGATATGGCTTTTGTGGGGCGGCAAATTTACAAAAAATATAACGAATAAGGGCATAGAAAAAGCCGAAGCATTTACGCTTCGGCTTACAATTATTAAAACTCAAAACCCTACTATATTAATTGATTTGGATAGTTTTAGTTTCTGGCTCTACAAGTTCAAATTTAGGTAAGGTAACCTTCAAAATTCCTTGCTCGTATGTTGCCAAAATCTTTTCACTATCGACGGTTTCTGGTAGATGGAAACTACGTTTAAAACTAGCGAAGTTAAATTCCCTTCTTGTGAACTTTCCTTCTTTTGTAGTTTCTTCTTTTGTCTCTTTCTTTGCTTCAATACTAATGATTCCTTTATCGACTTGAATGTTGAAATCTGATTTTTCTAAGCCTGGAGCAGCTAGCTCTAAGTTGAAATCATTCTCTGTTTCTATAACATTTACGGATGGTAAATGGTTGACAAAGTCGTTCCCAATAACACTTCCTAAACTTTTATTGAAAACATCATTGAAAAAATGATCGAAAGTATTGAACGCTTTTGTTGGTTTTGCTGGAAAATATGATCTCATGTTATAATTGATTTATTAATGTTTAAAAATATGATATAAAATTAGAAGTCGTTTAAGCATTAGCTAATATCGATGCTTCTTGCTGGTTTTTCTTTTGCTGCTTCTTTTTTATGTAGTGTGATAAAAAGGATACCATTTTTAAATACCGCTTTTACGTTTTCAGTATCTATTTTGTCGGTTAATGTGAAGGTTTTACTAAAGTTGTTGTAATCAAATTCTCTACGTTTGTAGTTTTCGCCTTCAATTGTAGCCACTTCTTTTTCAACCTTAATGGTTAGTTTATTTTTATCAAGATCAATTTTGAAATCTTTTTTACTTAAACCAGGAGTAGCCAATTCCAATCGGAATACATCTGCAGTTTCTACGATATTGATCTTGGGTTGTTTGCTGATTAAGGAGTTTTCTATACTCTTTTCAGCGTCTTTCAAAAAGCCATCAACAAAGTTGTAAAATGGTGTATTTTCAAATTGATGTCTTCTTCTTTTACGATTTTTGTGATTTACATTACAATACATATCTAAAATTGTGTTTTTATTTTTATTAAATGAATTACACTTCAACCTAATCAATCGCTGTTCCAATCCATTTTTTACGCCAAAAAGAGAGAAAAAGTAAAAAATTTAATGACAAAAAGTCATATAGATTTAATTCGGGGTGACTTTTTGTCATTTTTTTCTTAACCTAAACACTATTTTCCAGGATTTAAATTATATATAGAAGAGGCAAAAGATAAGATGTAATTAGGACTAAAATAGACTTAACACTTCCTTAACCAATGCTTAACGTTTCCTTTTGACTTTTGCTGATTTTCGATTAGTCATAGAGTCGTCATTTATATTTAATCATCGTTTTTTAATAAAATTTCAAATTATGAAAATCACAATTGTAAAATCAATCGCAACAACATTTGCATTTATGTTATTCTTGACAGTATCGTCATTTGCACAAAAAGGAAAAAACATTTCGTTTGAAGATCGAGCCGAGAAACGCACTGAAAAAATGGTTAAACATTTAGCATTAGATGTTACACAAGAAAGTCAAGTTGCAGCTATTAATTTAGATTATGCGAATCAATTAGCAGATATTCGTGATGCAGATACCCCTAGAGAAGAAAAGAAAGCGGCTATCGTAGCAATTAAAAAGTCGTATAATGCAGAAATGGAAGATGTGCTTAATGAAGAGCAGTTTGCAAAATTCAGAAAAGCGCAATTAAAGAGAAAAAGAGGAAAAGGAGAAAGAGAAATTCGAAGAGGGTAAAATAAATAATGTTATATCTTATAGCCAATGTTTTAAAATAAGACATTGGCTTTTTTTATGATATGGTGCGGTAGATATCATCTACGATTACGCCATCTTGCATGACAAGTTTACGGTCACTCATATTGGCAAGGATTTCACTGTGAGTAACGATCACAAATGTTTGGTTCAAATCGTCTCGTAGTTTAAAAAAGAGTTGATGAAGCTCGTCGGATGTTGCAGTATCTAAATTACCCGTCGGTTCGTCGGCAAAGAGTAAAGCGGGTTCATTCATTAAAGCTCTAGCAATGGCAACTCTTTGTTGTTCTCCTCCTGATAGCTCATTGGGTTTATGCTGAAAACGTTCTTTCAAACCTAAATAGTCTAATAATTCTTTTGCTCGTTCTTTTGCCAATCGTTCATTTTTTTTGGCAATAAAGGCAGGGATACAAACATTTTCTACAGCGGTAAATTCAGGTAAAAGATGATGAAATTGAAAAACAAAGCCTAAGTTCTTATTTCTAAATGTCGCCAATTCATTTGTAGAAAGTGTAGAAATATTTTCATCATTGATCATCAATTCTCCTTTGTCCATTTTATCAAGTGTACCCAATATATGCAGTAAAGTACTTTTACCAGCACCAGATTTTCCTACAATAGATACAATTTCTCCTTTTTTAACTTGAATATCTACACCTTTCAAGACGTGGAGATTACCATAAGATTTGTGGATATTGAGTCCTTTTATCATAGATAAAAAATATTAAACTGTAGTCGCTGAGACAAAATCGACGGGGCAAAATTACTTAATTTTGCCGAATGAAAAATTTTTTAAGTCATATCCTCCCAATCTTTTTTGTTTTTCTTTTTTTGAATACTCAAGCACAAAACGAAAAACCTGAAAAAAGAAATAGCTTAACAGTATTACCTATCCTTTTCAATACACCAGAGACTAGCTGGGGTTTTGGTGCGGGTAGTATCTATGCTTTTCGATTTAAGAACGAACCAGATTCCTTACGTCCATCACAAGTAACACTTGGTTTTGCGTATACCTTGAAAAAGCAAATTCTATCGTATTTTAATTATCAATTATTTTTAAAACAAGAAAAATATCTACTCTATGGAGAATTTGGATATTTTAGATATGTGTTCAATTTTTATGGTGTTGGAAATACAATTGATCCTGATTTTGAGGAAGCCTACGACGTGGCATTTCCTAGAATTAGAGCAACCGCATTGATGCGTTTAAACGAAAGTTGGTATGTTGGTCCTCGAATTTGGTTTGATGATTTTCAAATTACCGATAGGGCACCAGATGGACTATTGATACAAGATGGGATTGTTGGTAATAATGGAGGAAAGACCTTAGGCATAGGAGCTGTAGCAATCCATGACACTAGAGATCATATTTTTTATCCTAGAAAAGGGAAGTATATTGAACTAGCGACGCTTTTTAATTCAAAAGGGATGGGAAGTGATTATAATTTTCAAAAATATTCTATAGACTATGCACAGTATTTTGATTTAAAAAGAAATCAAATACTAGCATTCAATCTTTATGGAGTAGCGACTACAGGTACAGTACCTTTTCAAGAAATGGCATTGATTGGTGGTACTAAGAAAATGAGGGGGTATTACGAAGGTCGTTTTAGAGATAATCATCTATTGATGGTACAAACCGAATACCGTTTTCCCGTATTCTGGCGTTTTAAAGGCGTGGTATTTGGAAGTACGGGCTTAGTTTCAGACACCTGGTCTAATTTTCAGATTAAACATTTGCGGTATACTGTGGGGGCAGGTTTACGATTTTTATTATCAAAAAAAGAGCAGATTCATCTTCGTTTGGATTATGGGATTGGAAAAAATACAAGTGGATTTTATTTGACATTTGGAGAAGCGTTTTAATAACTATGTATTTCTGCATTTTTGTGAATAAGGATTTGTAATTTTGTATATTATTTAAAATAAATAAATGCCTAATACCAATACTATAATTATGAGTCAATTAGAGAAAGAATTAGTAATTCAAAAAAAAGCGAAAGAAGACAACTATCAAGGACACGATTATTATAACATTGATGAGTTGTTAGAAGATGATCATTTGATTGCGAGAGATGCGGTTAGAGATTGGGTAAAACAAGAGGTTAGCCCTATCATTGAAGATTATTCAGAAAAAGCAGAATGTCCGACCCATCTTTTCAAAGGACTAGGAGAAATTGGGGCATATGGTCCTAGCATACCTGCTGAATATGGAGGTGGAGGAATGGATGAAATTGCTTATGGTATAATTATGCAAGAATTAGAAAGGGGGGATTCGGGTATTCGTTCAATGGCCTCTGTTCAAGGATCTTTGGTGATGTATCCTATCTACCGATTTGGTTCGGAAGAACAAAAAAGAAAATACTTGCCTAAGCTAGCTACAGGAGAGATGATTGGCTGTTTTGGTTTGACCGAGCCTGATCATGGTTCTAACCCTGCAGGTATGGTTACCAACATAAAAGATGATGGAGACGCTTATATATTAAATGGTGCGAAAATGTGGATTACAAATTCACCAGTAGCAGATATGGCAGTCGTTTGGGCGAAAGATGAAGAAGGAAAAATAAGAGGGGTGATAGTAGAGAAAGATATGAAAGGATTTTCTGCGCCTAAGATTGAGGGTAAATTATCTTTGAGAGCTTCGATTACAGGAGAGTTGGTTTTTGAAGATGTCCGTGTACCAAAATCAAATGTCTTACCCAACGTTAAAGGCTTAAAAGGACCATTGTCTTGTTTATCAAAAGCTCGTTATGGGATTGCTTGGGGTGCGATAGGTGCAGGGCTAGATTGTTATGATTCTGCCTTACGTTATTCGCAAGAAAGAATACAATTTGGAAAGCCGATTGGTGCATTTCAGCTAACACAGAAGAAATTGGCAGAAATGATTACAGAAATTACAAAAGCTCAATTGTTAGCATGGAGACTAGGTACGTTAGCAAATAAAGGAAAAGCAACACCAGCTCAGATCTCTATGGCAAAACGCAATAATGTGAATATGGCACTAGTTATTGCTAGAGAAGCCAGACAAATTCACGGAGGTATGGGCATTACCAACGAATATCCAATTATGAGACATATGATGAATCTAGAAACCGTATTAACCTACGAAGGGACACACGATATTCATTTGTTGATTACTGGGATGGATGTTACAGGATTCAATGCTTTTAAGTAGGTTAAATTATTCGATTAATTTGGTGAATCTACTTAAGTAGATAAAAAATAAAAACAGCAATAAATAATGCTTGTCCGTTTCTATGAAATGGGCAAGCATTTTTATTTCAATTAATTGTACAGTAAGTTACAACCTCGTATATCACTAAAGTCTAATCTTCCTAATACCTCAAAAGAACCATCCGAGTAAGAACGTCCAAGATCATCGGTTGCAATAAAACTACAGGTATGCAAATTACCCAAATCAATGATATTTAATAAACCTGTTTTTGTATGTATTTGGGGCGAAAAAGGATCATTGATTTCTCTTGTTAAAACTTTCATAGATACGCCACCATGAAAGATGCCTTTTCCTTTAGAATATGCTTGCGAAAATAATTCAGTCATCCCATATTCGGAGTGTATTCGATTAGTATTAAATGCGTTTTCTAAAATGTTATGTAATTCATTACGTACTATTTCAGCCCTTCGTCCTTTCATTCCGCCCGTTTCCATGATAATAATATTACTTAAATCCAATTGATATTTTTCGGCTAAATCCAATAAAGCAAAACTGACTCCAATTAGAACTGTAGGGGTCTTATTTTGTTGACATTTTTGTAAAGTGTTGATTAATTTTTCAAAATTATCCAAAAAAAATCCACTTTCATTAAATTTGGATCGTTTAATAAAATGATCAACCATATATACCAAAGAAGAACCTTGACGTTCTAAATAAGAGGGAAGAAGGGCAAGGAAACAATATTGCTCTGAACTTCCATAATATTGTTCAAAACATTGCGCTGAGATTTGTTGGTAAAAATGAGGATCAAAAAGTAAATGGCGACTAGTGGTTTCGCTTGTTGTCCCACTACTTGTAAAAGTGATAGAGGCGTTCCATTGATTTGTTTGAATGATATGATTTTTAAAAAATTGAATAGGAAGAAAAGGAATGTTTAGAATGCTTTTGATTTTATTGGGATTTATACCCAATAATTGAATATATTGTTTATAAAGAGGATTATGTTTGGCTTGATATTGAAATATTTTTATTGCTAAATCATCAAAAGCGACAGCAGATACATTGAGAACGTCCTCTTGTAATTGTTTGATTATCATTTTGGCAAAATTAAAATAAATGAATTTGAAAAACTACATATTGCTATTCATTATTTGGTTAGGTCTATTTATGGGCTGTACTAATCCACCTGATTATCCATTAGAACCTGTTATTGCATTTGAGGGAATGACCAGAAATTCAATGGTTCAAGGAAACCTAGATAATGATTCCTTGACAGTATTTTTTGAATTTACCGATGGTGATGGTAATCTAGGATCAAGTCCTGACGAAGGATTGATTGATGTTTTTCTGACAGATACAAGAGATGGTTTTGTTGCCAATAAATATCGGATACCTTTTATCCCACAACAAGGTGTTGGAAATGGTATTTCTGGCCGAATCGCCCTAGTCGTGTATACAACCTGTTGTGTAGTACCCAATTATTTCCCTTGTACTAATTCATTGCCAGATTATCCAACCGATACCGTTATTTACGAGATCAAAATTATGGATCGAGATAGTAACTTGAGTAACCCTATCTTTACCGACCCCATTATTTTACAATGTTTATAATAAAGTTCATTTCGGGTTTTATTTCTAAAGGTTGAAAAAGAAGAGCTAATATAATTGTATATTTATTTTATATAACATCTTAGTATTCAGTTGATAAAGATGTCAATATAATTGATTAACTTTAAGATATATTCTTGATCTTATCTTTTATTAACCTGAGAAATAAATCAGCTCGTTATGAAAAAACTAATGCTATTATGTGTATGTGTTACAATTTTTGCTTGTAAGAATCAACTCGACGATAATTCTGGAACAAAAGATGTGAAGCAGTATTCTATAGAACAATTTATGGATAATGAAAGTATTGGCGGGGGAAGTTTTTCTCCTGATAACTCTAAATTACTCATAAACAGTAACCGTTCTGGAATTTACAATATTTATACGGTGCCTTCGGGAGGAGGAGACTTTACGCCTCTTACAGCCTCGGATACATCTTCTGTATTTGCGATATCCTTTTTTCCAGATGATGAGCGCGTATTATATTCTATGGACAATAATGGAGATGAAGTTTATCATATTTACTTAAGAGAAATAGATGGAACTTCCAAAGAGTTAACACCTGCAAAAGGTGCTAGGGCTTCCTTTTATGGTTGGGCGCATGATAAGAAGAGTTTCTACTATGGGTATACCAAGCGAGATCCAAAATTTACAGATATATATGAAATGGATATTAATACTTTAGAGTCGAAAATGATTTATCAGAATGATGGGGCTTATAGTTTTGGAGGTATATCAAATGATAAGAAGTATATGGCATTGTCTAAATCCATAACGACAAATGATGCGGATTTATTTGTTTACAACTTTGAAGATAAATCACTTACAAAAGTTAATAAAAACAGCTCATCCAATAGAGCTGCTGATTTTACTCCTGACAGCAAAAGCCTACTTTACACAACAGATGATGGTCGAGAGTTTTCTTATTTATCAAAGTATAGCATTGAGGACAAAACGACTGAAATTGTAGAGCAAAAAAAGTGGGATATTTGGAATAGTTTTTTTACCCATGATGGTAAATACCGAATTACATATGTTAATGCTGATGCAAAGACAGAGATTGAAGTAGTGGAAGTAGAAACGGGTAAGGCTGTAGATTTTCCAAACTTTGAAACAGGTGATGTCAGTGGCGTTAGTTATTCTAGAGATGGAACAAAAGCCCGATTTTATGTAACAAGTTCGAATACCCCATCTAATTTATACTCCTATGATGTTGCTACAAAGAAGCATAAAAAACTATCGGATGTATTGAATAAAGATATTGTTTCGGAAGATTTAGTAACAGCGAAAGTAATCCGTTATAAATCGTTTGATGGGCTAGAAATACCTGCAATCTACTATCGTCCACATCAAGCCTCAAAAACCAATAAAGTTCCTGCTTTGGTTTGGGTGCATGGAGGACCAGGTGGTCAGTCAAGGCAGAATTTTAGTTCTTTGATTCAATATATAGTCAATCATGGTTATGCGGTATTAGCTGTCAATAATAGAGGGAGTAGTGGTTATGGGAAAACATTCTTCCAGATGGATGATCAAAACCATGGAGATAAGGACTTAAAAGATTGTATTGAAGGAAAAAATTGGTTAGCAGATCAGGCTGAAATCGATGCAGATAAAATTGGAATTATAGGCGGTTCATATGGTGGATTTATGACGATGGCTGCTTTGACGTTTGCTCCAGAAGAATTTGAAGTAGGCGTCAATATCTTTGGAGTTACAAATTGGTTACGGACACTAAAGAGTATACCCCCATGGTGGGAATCCTTTAAGGAAGCATTATATAAAGAAATGGGAGATCCTGTTAAAGATTCTATTCGCTTATATAATATTTCTCCATTATTCCATGCCGATAAAGTCACCAAACCTTTGATGGTATTGCAAGGGGCTCAAGATCCTAGAGTACTTCAAGCAGAATCGGATGAAATTGTGGAAGCAGTCCGTAAAAGTGGAGTGCCTGTAGAGTATCTGCTTTTTGAAGATGAAGGACATGGATTTGTAAAGAAAGAAAATCAGCTTAAGGCATATAGTGGTATTGTGAAATTTTTGGATACCCATTTAAACAAGAGCGAAAATACAATGGACTCAGGAGAGATGGAAAGCAAGTAAGACGCTCTCATACATCGTGGATGAAGATGATTGCAATTCATACGGGTAAATTGTAATCATTTTTCTATTTATTTTAAAATTATAAATATTATTTAAATAAATGTGACGGGGGTTTTTACTTGAAGTTTTGATTATGATATACTTAGTTATAGTGCAATTTGTTTTTTTATCTAAAAATAGGGATAATTTGTCTTTTGTACTTATGTTTTAAAGTTAGATCTTGGGTTTATATTTTAATAGAAGCTAGGTTTATGGTATCGAGGTCATATCTAAAAATAATATGCAATCAATAGAAAGAATAAACTTAACCAATTTAAAGAAATGTAATCAATTTTGGGATGAAATGACCCCAAATGAAAGGGGACGAGTTTGTGAAAAATGTCAAAATACAATTATCGATTTTAGAAATTTGACAGATAAAGAAGTTGCAGAAATTCATGTCTTTTCGAAAGGAAAAGTTTGTGGATTATATAATAAAGAACAACTTGAACTAAAGAAACCAGTAAAAAAGAAAAAGAGATTCACCTCAATCTATATTGGATTATTAGGAATTTTGTCATCCGTAAATGCAGAAGGAAAAGAAAAAACAGCACCCGTTAAAGTTGAACAAGTAGAACCAGATTATACGAATCAAAATCCAAAACGTACAAACGTTAACTTTAATAATAATATAGTAAAAGATAGTATTCTTATTACAGGCAGATTGACAGATGAAGATGGAGAAGAATTAATCTATGCTACGGTTCATATTAAGGGAACAACAATAGGGACAAGCTCTGATTTTTATGGTCAATATAGTTTAAATGTTACAAAGCAGATGGAGAAGGAGAATGAAATTACATTAGTGTATGTTTATACAGGTTACGAAACGCAAGAAGTAACCATCAAAAAAAGCGATATTTTAGATAATAAAAAAGTAATAAATGTTGTTTTTTCTTATGGTCGACTTACTGGATTTGTGGTTGAGAAAAAAAGACCACTTCATAAAAGAATTTGGAGTGGCATCAGAAATATATTTAGGAAGAAAAAGTAATCAACATCCAATGTTACGTGGATAAGCATCTTACCATATAAGTATCTCTACAAAGAGATTAATTAATTTTTTAATTTAAAAGTATTGAATATGCAATTGAGAAAAATAAGCATACGACTTACCTTGTTATGTATTGTATTAATAGTATTGTCTTGTAGTAAATCTATTGAAACCGAACCAGAATCTGAAGTCGAAGCCCAGTTGCCATGCTATGTATACCGAGATTGTATTGACGAATATGAAGGTAGGTATTGTACCAATGGGAATAAATTTGGAGAAGATAAGCAATTTAATAATTTTGGCGTAGATCGACCAGGACCTTCTTCTGATGGACAAATTGTTCGATATAGTTTTCAATCTCCAGGAATGACCTATGAAGCTAGTATCCATGGCGCTTTTGAAAGCAAACCATTTAGTGATATTAGCTCCTTTGCAAAAGAATCGATTCGAGCGGCATTGAAAGAATATGAATCCCATATCAACATTACATTTGAAGAAACAGCAGATGAAGAAGGAAGTGATCTTAAATTAATTTGTGCAGATATAGAAGATAAAGCTGGAATAGGGTTTTCGGAATGCACGGACAATTTATGTATTGAAATGAAAGGGTTTATCTTTTTTAAAAATAAATTTCTATTAAAAGAGTATTTTTACTCCTTAGCCTTACATGAAATAGGACATGCTTTAGGGCTTTGTCATTCTAATCCAGACAATATAATGTCGCATAATTCTAGTGTGTATTCATTTAATTCTTTACAAGCTGGAGACATTGAAGGCATAAAAAGTATTTATGGAGCAAAGTAATTGTTCTAAAGTAGATATATTTGCAGTAAGTAACAATTGAATTTAAAACAAAAGAAAACATACAGATGAAACTGCAATTTAAAAATATTACGCCTGAAGTATTTGAAAAACTCAAAAAAGCGATTGGTAAAATAGGCGTAGACATCAATAGTGATAAAGGTGCAATTGCTGCAAAGGGGATTGAAGGGAGTTTTGAACGAAATCCTACCGCAAATACCTTAGAAATAGTTATTGATAAAACACCATTTGTCTTACCAAAAAAACTAATAGGAAGTAAAATAAAAGATGTGGTGAAAGATGTAGGGGGTGAAGTTATTTAATCGCTTTTTTAGGGATTTTATTTCGCTTGTTTTCGTTCTGGAAATCCTCAATTAGTTACGACATAAAAAATTTCAGCACACATTTTTAAAACAGTTTTTTAGGTTGAAATATAATTTTGAGAAACCCGAACAAAGCATAAAAAATGGTGAGCAGAGTACGAAGCCTATACATTTGATTGATTTATAATTATAGCCGTTCCCTAAAAGAGACGATCATCTTTTTCGTGAAATGTTTAATGGTAATTTTAAATTGCTTGCTGAATTCTATACATTTGTAAAGTATTAGAATTGGTAATAGTATCTAGTAGACGTTATATTGAATCGTTTTCAATTCATAATGTCTACTCTAGTCAATTATAAAACCTTTTATTTAGCATAAAAAACGTATCTACTAAAGATGATTAGTCTTTTTGAATTATTGACACTTCCTGATTTTTCAAATACAGGGATTTGGATTAGTGTATTGACCTTGATTTTTTTAGAAATTGTCCTAGGGATTGATAACATTATTTTCATCTCTATTTCCGCAGGTAAACTGCCCAAAGAACAGCAGGCAAGAGCGACAAATATAGGTTTGATCCTAGCTATGGCATTGAGGATTGTCCTACTTTTTGGTATTTCTATTTTAATAAAAATGAAAGAACCATGGTTTACGATTGATCTTCCTGGTGTACATGGTGGATTCTCTGGTCAAAGTATTATTTTGATTCTAGGAGGGATATTCTTATTGTATAAATCTGTAAATGAAATTCACCATAAATTAGAAGGAGAGGAGCATGATGGTGCATCAGGAGTTAAGAAGGCAACGGCTAGTTTTGCAAATGTCATTTTTCAAATCACACTAATCAATATTGTATTTAGTTTTGACTCTATCCTAACCGCCGTAGGGATGACCAATGGGCTAGAAGGTGCCAATGGTCCTGACGGAGAGTTAGTGATTATGATTTTTGCGGTCGTTGTATCGGTTATTATTATGATGTTTTTTGCGACTCCTGTAGGACGATTTGTGAATAAACATCCTACGATTCAGATGCTTGGTTTATCATTCTTAATTTTGATTGGATTTATGTTGATTGCAGAAGGGGCACACTTAGCCCATTTGTCTATTGGAGGCCAAGAAGCAGGAGTCGTTCCTAAAGGGTATTTATACTTTGCGATAGCCTTCTCATTGCTTGTAGAATTTTTAAATATGAAGCTACGGAAAAAACAAAACCCTGTTCAATTGCACGGGATAGGGGAGGAAGCATTTGCAGAAAAGAAAAATAAATAATCAAAAGAGTAAATCTAGGACTATAGTATTCTGGAGGAGTATGTCTTTATAAATAAAACCTTACCAAAATGGAAAATACAAATACAGATTGGACAAAAGAGGAATTTAGAGCATATACATTGCTCTATGCTGCTACAGCAGATTTCAATATCTGTGATAAAGAGAAAACACTCATTCTAAATATTGTAAATAAAGAAACCTATACTCGGATTTATGAAGAGTTAGAAGCCGATAATGATTTTCAAAGAGTAGAAAAGATACATCGTTATATCGAAAGGCAAAATTATAAAGAAGAAGATTTGAAAGGTCTTGTAGAAGATATGAAAGCACTTTTTTTAGTAGATGGAAATTTTGATGTCCTAGAAAAGCAACTATTGATGGGACTTAAACGTATTCTAAATAAGCGACTCGAAACCTAAGTCAAAAGTAGCTATACCTACCTCCTGTAAATCTTAGCCTTAATAATAGAAATAAGTAATGAAAATTTTTGTAGCAAAACTAAGTAATAATATAGACTCAAATGCACTAAAAGAGTTATTTGAACCTTATGGTACAATAGATTCTGTGAAGGTTATAATGGATCGAGATACAGGTAATTCTAAAGGATATGGATTCGTTGAAATGCCTGATGATGATCAAGCTTATGCTGCCATCATTGGACTCAATAATAAACTAATTGACGGTCAAAAAATCGTTGTTAAAAAATCACTTGAACGAACAGAGAATGTTGGTTTCAAACCAAGAAGAAAATAAAAATGCATTTTTATTTACTAAGAGTATATTGAATAATAATATACTAGCCTATATCTTTCTACTAACTATTATTAGCTGTACTTCTCAGATCATAGATATTGAACTCCCTCCCTATGAACCGCAACTTGCGGTAACAGCTATTTTAGGTAACAATAGACCTGATCTTGTCTACGTCAATCGCTCAACTAGTATAGAACAAGAAGTTGAATTCTCAACTGTAGTAAACGATGCCAAAATTCGTTTTTGGCAAGATAATGAAGCAGTATTGGACGATTTTGTATTTGTTGAAAATGCCTATTTTTATCCCTCTCCGATAAATTATGAAGAAGAAGGAGATAATTTTTTTCTTACTGTTTCAGCGAGCGGTTTTCCTTCTATTTCTACTATTGCTCCTGTTCTCCAATCGCCTATGATAATAGATGGAAGTTTAGATAGAGCAATAAAGTTAGATGTAAAATCGACATTGTACTACGATACTAAAATTCAATTTACAGATCCACCTGAGGAAAATTTCTATCATGCACAGGTCTTTATTGTCAAGAAGCATGATTTAAATGAATATTATCCCATCTGGACTTGGACGGATCAATTGTTATTTACTCAAGAATCTCGAATAGATGATGGTGTTTTTTTTAGTGATATTAGTTTTAATGGTCAAAAAATGGAACTTCGACTCAAAGCAGAAGCACAATACATTAATTTTGAAGAAGATCATGTAGCCATAAAACTTAGTCATATTTCTAAGGATCATTATTTGTTTTTAGAGTCTTTTGCGGCATACGAAAGAGCAAAGGAAGATCCCTTTGCTGAACCAGTCATCGTCCATTCTAATATTGAAAATGGTCATGGGATTTTTGCAATTGAGGCTAGTGAAATGTATATTGTCGATTGACCATTATTCACGGAATCCCACTTTAAATGAATCATACCATAACCATATTAGATGGACATACCTTAAATCCAGGAGACCTTTCTTGGGAGAATTTACAACAATTTGGCTCAGTAAATGTCTATGCCCAAAGCTCTAGGGCGGAAGTCATTTTGAGGGCTAAAGAAGCGGATGTTTTAATTGTCAATAAAGTGCTTATTGATGCAGAAGTTCTAGCACAATTGCCAAAATTGAAATGTATTTGTGTTTCGGCGACAGGGTATAATAATATAGACATCAATGCGGCTAAAGCAAGGGGAATTGTAGTCTGTAATGTGCGAGATTATTGCTCTCCATCAGTTGCTCAACGTGTCTTTGCTTACCTTTTACATTTTACAGATCAAGTAGTAGCACATCATCAAGCTGTACAAGAAGGAGCTTGGGGAAAAGTTGATGCTTTTTGCTTTTGGAATCAGTCTTTAATCGAATTATCAGGTAAAACTTTGGGAATTATTGGCTTAGGGAAAATCGGCACCCAAGTCGCTAAGATTGCGGATGCGTTTGGTCTACAAGTGCTAGGTGTACGAAAAAATAAGACTAAACGAACACCATCAAATATAGAACTTACAAATCTTGATGATTTATGTTCTAGGGCTGATTTTATTACCATCCATGCCCCGCTTACTTTGGAGAATAAAGGCTTTGTCAATGCTTCATTTTTGGATAAAATGAAAAACTCAGCCTATTTGATCAATACTTCGAGAGGGGCATTAGTCAACGAAAGAGATTTGAAAAATGCCCTAGAATCAGGTCAAATCGCAGGAGCGGCCTTAGATGTAATTTCAGAAGAACCACCCCAACAAGGAAATATTCTTTTTGGTGTCAAAAACTGCCTTATTACACCGCATAATGCTTGGGGCTCAATCGCTTCTCGTCAACGCATGATGTATAAAATTGAAGAAAATATTCTTGCTTTTATCAATGGAGAACCTGTTAATGTAATAGCATGACGTTGTTGTTATAGCAGTAAGGTTGAGTAGTAATGTTTACTATCGTTTTTTTGATTGTAACTAAAAACAAAAAACTCCATCCGCCTTGCTCTTGCAATTTGGATGGAGTCGTTTTAAATTAAGACGTATTCCTATCTTAATTCATCCAGTGTATCGTGGTAGATCGTTATTTTCTCATTGTGTAACTGTGTGAGTGTATTCAAATTAAGATGCAATCTTAATTTATCTACGCTTGAAGACTTTGAAGATCATGTTGTCTTTTGTATCATTGAACACTTGAATTATCGGGTGCCTTTGTCAATGGGCAATCTATTAATGTTATAAGATGATTTTATATTAAATATTAAATGGTTGCTTAGTTGAGAATTGATGTTTATTATCGCTTTTTGCGTGGACTAAAAAACAAAAAACTCCATCCGCCTTGCCGTTGCAATTTGGATGGAGTCGTTTTAAATTAAGACGTATTCCTATCTTAATTCATCCAGTGTATCTTGGTAGATCGTTATTTTCTCATTGCGTAACTGTGTGAGCGTATTCAAATTAAGATGCAATCTTAATTTATCTACTCTTGAAGACTTTGAAGATCATGTTGTCTTTTGTATCATTGAATACTTGAGTTATCAGGTTAGAACATCTCAGGACCATAATGTTTTAATCGTTTAGTATAATTATTAAGAGTTGACTTTGTACCTTTTACTATTTTCTTACCTTTTTTCCACGTTTTATTACTTGATTTAACATTTATTACTGTTCTTTTAGCAATATTATATATATCTACTTTATGACTAGCTTGATATGCATGTTTATATCTTAATCCATCAATTGGATCGTTATAGTATGCACCAATTCGATTACCATATTTAGAATATTTATCATGGTAAATTTTTGTTTTTTTCATTGTTTCTTTAGCATCTTTTATTTTAATATTATTATAAGCAATCTCTGAATCTATAGCTTTATTTACTATATGAGCTGTAGAATTAAATCCTAAGTCAATAAAAGTATCTGACATAGGTTTTGATTTGATTTTATCATTTTCAAATCCTAAAATATCAGCCCCCGTAATTGAAATGGTTCCGTTAGATTTGCCATCTACGATTGATGGGATAACGACATTTTTAATTATACCATATCCTTTTGCTATTGGTAATGATTGTACAGTAGCATCAATTTGATCAACTTGTTCAAATGATTTTTTTATATCTACTTTACCAGTTTCAGCATAGTTAGCAATACTATTTATAACTGTTTGAGTACCGACATTTGCAGCATAACTGATAGCGAATGTTTTTATTGCTTTTATTACAATAGGAATACACAAGGGGCAATTTCCGTCAGGATCATTTAGTGCTATAGGGTTATTCCAAGCATATGCATAAACTGATTTGTTTATTTGATCTGGATGTTCTGCTAAAGCATCAACGGCATTCCACCTAGCAATACTAGCATCATACCACCTAGCACCATAATCATGAAGATTCAAGCCAAAATCCTCATTCACTTCTTTACCATTATACTGATATGGATTATTAATCGTCGCTTCGTGGATGCCATCCCAAGCCCCTTCCATATTCATGCCGAAAGGATAGTAATGTTGTTGCTGTAAGACTTCATCGGTGCTGATCTGTCCACTTGCATCTAAGTCGCTAAAGGAGATTCTAGTATTTCCTAGATGGTCAGTAATGGAATATTCATATTTCCAGTAAGAAGTAGTACCTTGTTGTCCAGTCCAACCTCCATTGTCATTTGGCGAAGTATCGTCTTCGGATACAGGTGGTGTAATTCGCCCTTCTGCATGATAGACTGCTTGAAGTTTTTCGTTCTTATATTCGATACCTCCAATATAATCATAAACTACTTCTTTCCCTTCTGCATCAATGGTTTTTTTCTGGTGTTTTGTTCCTGCTGCGTCGTAAGTAAATTCTATAATCTCTCCACCGACAAAACTAATTTTTCTAGGTAAATTCAAATGATTGTATTCTATTGCAGTGATTCCTTTATTGGGATCACTTGTCAAGTTCCCATTTTCATCATAGGTATAATCTCCACCAGCACTACTCGGTTTAAAGCCTTTTTCTCTACCCTCGCTAGGCGCATTATCCGTTACATTCGATAATCGAATACCGTTTTCACCATAGCCATAAGTCAGATTGTCTATTTCACCATAATTATAAGTACAAGAACTAGGTTCAAATCCTGTAAGTCCCTGTCTCGTCAGATTTGTAATGTTGCCAATAGCGTCATAGTTATAAGATGTGGTATAACGATTTAGGATAGACTGTATAGTACCATCTATAGATTCAAAGGTAGTATGATCGGCATTTTTGACACGGTGTAAAAAATCGTAGGTAAAATCATAGCGTTGTTTATCCGTACAAGAGGATTGCCATTCGATGTATTCAATATCCAAACCATCATAACTCATCGTCTGGTCGTATAACCCGATAGAGGTTGGATTATCTCCATCACCATTATGCGAACAGCAATTTTCTTTTTCAAAAGTACCTCGTACACTTGCATTTTCATGGAAATAATTTATAGAATAAACCCCTGCATTGGATTGTAAAACTTCAATTTGAAAGTTGACAATAGGATTTTCTATTGTTCCATCAAGGGTATAGTTCAATTGAACATCATCATAAATCAATCCTCTGCCGTCTAGCCAATCTTTAATATCTTGTACCAAAGTATTTGCTTTAAAGGTAGCAGAAAGACCATTGCTAGCTCCATCCGTACTAAAACCTCCACCTTTAGAAACATTTAAGACGAGTACATAAGGATAATTGGGTAGATCCATCACCTGTAAATCGTCTATACACTGATCATTAATGGTGATATCCTCTATGGTCATCCCAAATTGTGCCGTTATTGGAGTCGGTGTTCCTAAGAAATCTGCTGCTTCATCAAAAATGGCATCGCATAATGGGGTATTTTGGCTACAAGTAGTTTTATCGGCTACTGTTCCATTTGTATAAATACGTTTTAGTCTTCCAATAGCATCATAGTTGAAGTTGATGGCTTGAAGTACCCCACTTGGCGCTCCTAATTGTTTATTGACAACTCTATCTTCACCATCATATCCAATAGCACTTAACAAGAACTTTTGTTCGGTTTCAAAGGATAAATAAGACTTATCGGGACGTAGGAGATGGTCAAACTCATTGTCATAGACTTGAGTAATCGTTCTAGGTCCATTGTGGGATATTTTTGTCCAATAGACTAAGTTGGCATCATTATATTGATTGTCTATACTATTTGTTGCTTTGTAGGCTTGGTTATTAACTTTCGTTACTCGACCCAAATCGTCATAGGTATTGGTAGTGGTTACCGTCTCCGCACCGATGTTCCCATTTGGTAATAGAATTTTGGCAGTGGTTTCTTTTACCCAAAGATCTTGGTAGCTCGTCGTTGTTAATAAACGACTGACAACGACTGTTTCACATTCTGCGTGTTGCTCGGGAGGAGACGCATCGTAAAAGCCGCTTCTAGTTGGACGATTGTATTCATCGTATTCCATAGCTATTTGTGTCCCTTTTTCATCTATAGATAAGACAAGTCTATCTTTATCGTCGTAGAAATACTGTGTCGTTCCGCCACCAGGTACAAATTTGGAGCTTATGAGGTTCCGTTCAGTATACTCATAATCGTAAGCTGGTCCCGAAGGAGGTTGTACTAAATCAAGGCGACCTAATGGGTCGTAAGTAAAGGATGTTTCTCCACCTTCTCCATCAACTTGTTTGATGTTTCTACCAAGTGCGTCTGACCAAGCATAGGTTATAGCTCCGTTTGGATCAGTTGTTTTTACACCACCAAAACCATCACCACCTGCTAGGTATTCCATTAGAGTTACATTATCTACTGCATCGGTTACACTTGTTGCTCTTTGGATAGGAGAAGGTTCGTAAACTGTCGTAGTTGTTCCTTTTCCTAAAGCGGTGGAAGTGATGGGTCTAAACATATTATCATAGGTCACCGTTGACAGTACAGTACCATCATTTCTAGTAGTACTAATAGGATTACCAAAACCATCGGATATTTGTGTGACTCCCTGAGATGGAGTCCCATCTGTAAAGTCAGTTGTTTGTGTAACGGTCAGAGGACTCATTATATAGTCGTAAGTCGTTGTTTGCTTACCATTTGACCCGACAGTTTGTCGAAGCCTTCTGCGATCATCATAGTAATAATCGGTAACGATATTACTCGCATCAGTTGTTTTTACTAATTGGAAGAGATCGTTGTATTGATTTTCAATACCAAAATCAATATAGGTTCTACCTGCCAATTGAAGCTGATCATTCCAATCCATTATGATTGGTGGTAGGAAACTATAACTTTCTATCTTAGTAGGATCTCCATTAATAAGATGTTTAGCTAATTCGTATTGAGCAGGCATTCCATTATCATAAACACTAAACTTACCCGTCAATCTAAATGCCTGATTTTTAACACTCCAAGTAGATTCTGGAAGTAATAAGCCTGTTTCTATACTATTAGAATAGCCAGTAACATTACCTCCTACTAATGTACCGTTGAGATAAGACCGAGTTTCTACAGCCCCATTAAAGTTTGCTTCTTTTAAATCTACTATTGTAGTATTATCCATTAAATTAATGCTTGGAATATTGCCATCATTATCAGGGTAATAATATTCTTCTTTCGTTGAGTTGCCATCAGAGAATGTCGTTTCTGTTGAGGCTAGATTCCGACCATCATTGCCATGATAAGTATGAGCAGTATTGGAAGTTTGTGTTCCTCCTGTTAAAGTCGTTATACTTTGTTCTGAACTTACTTCTACTTTTTCACTCAATAGCTCTACCATACTGAATAGGTAATCTCGTTCGATGTACTTATAGGGATGTTTTAAATCGAGTAGATCACTATCAAGATGGAGTATTGAAGCTAGTAAATTGATTAGATGGACTATGGTATTATCAGAGCATAATAATTTATCCACAAAATTATAGACTTCTTGTTCTAAATATTTTTCCTCAAAGCTACCATAGTGCGTGTATTGATACATTCTACTTGTAGGGTATCTAGTACTACTCATTGGTTGAAAATGATAAGTTCTAGAAGATTGTTGTTTTTCATTTCCATTCGCATCACGCACACGTGTAAAGGTTTCTAAGCCATATCTCCAATCATAGGATAGAATGGGTTGCCAAGGATAAGCTGAACTTGGATTAAAGAGTAAAGGTTTCGTCAATATATCAGGATATTCATCGGTATCATATTCTGGTTTGCGTAGTACTAGATTTATATTGTGGACACTCTGTACTTTGGGGATGTTCATGGCGTTCCCTCTACTACGGACAGGGCTGGTGTAATGGTGTTCTATAGAGCCATCTGCTCCGCCATTAAAGGATTCGGTTACATATTGATAACCGACATAGCCTCCTTTATTCATATACCAATGGTTTAGAGGCTTCCAACTGCTTTTTACGCGTTGTTCATACCCTTTATAATAAACATCTATTGGTGCTTGAAAAGTAAAAAGAGGTGTATTCACTACTGTTGGACCAGAATAATTATAATTGGTTGTTTGAGTCACTCCGTTACCTGAATTTTTTGTTTGGGATTCTATTCTTAAACCACCATTTGCACCGTATAATACACCAAATCCTGAACTAGGATATTGCTGTAGGTTATAGTTAAATCCAAAGGAAGCACCCGTTTCCATATTGACGTGTTTGAGTTGTCCAATTTTCGCATGGTTAAGGCTAGCTTGCCAGTTTCTTGAGGTGTTTGATGGATTATCAGGGTGGAAAAAACCTAAATTAGCAACCGTAGAAGTTTGATGTTTTTTTCCACCCATATCATAATATTGTTCATCAATAAATGGTAGATTACTTGACCCTGAACCATTATAATAGCCCCAAATATCTTGTTCGATACCGAAACGTTTGGGAAGATCGGCTAATTGATTTTCATTATTATAAGCTAAGGTAGCGACCTCATGTCTTTCTCCACCTGCATCGACTTCTTTTATCTTTTTTAGGAAGTAGCGGATGAATTCTCCTTGATATCGTTTAATATCCAGTGCATCAATTCTAGTGTCTTCTTCAAAATATTGGTTGAGCATTCTTTTTACTTGGAAAAGACTACCTAATTCGGATACTTCATCCATAAAATAATGGACACCTAATTTAGAACCAATATCTATTCTATATTCAATAGGAATGGCTAATTGAATACAGAAAATTTCTAGGATTGAATAGAATCGATATAAAAATTTTAGGTTATCTTCTTTCTCGGCTATTTTAAATTTAAGTCGATATTCTTTTGGATCAGATAATGCTGGACTTTGCGCTCCTGAATAGTCATCATTATTACAATTAATGTTAGAAAAGGGGTTATGATGCTTGGGGGTGTCGTAATCAAATTCCCATGCTTTGAAAAATTGGTTGTTGTGCTGTATTTCTACTCGGGTACAAAGTTTATCTCCAGGTGTAGCTTTATTAATTTTATTATAAATAAAGAGGGCTTTTTTACCCCTGTGATTATTGATGGTTTTTAAAAGTTGTTTTTGGGTGGTCGTTTCAGAAACAGAATAAGTTAAATCAGCGAAGCCATTTTTCCAATTCTCTTTTCTTAGAACAGAGCCTGTTAAATCGCTATTTGGTTTGGTAACGTTAGTATTCCCATCTTTCATAAAATTGGGAAAGGTATGCGTCCAATTTTTTTGATTGTTATAAGTGATTTCTCTTGTTTCATATTCCAATGTGATTTTTTCTTTGGTCAGTTTTGATTCTACTTTTGAAAGATGCCAAGTGGAGGTATACTCTTCTCCAAGTTCTACATGATAATTGGTCATATAATCTTTAGGCTTGTCCAATGTTCTAGGAAGTCCCATGAAAAAACGATAAACTGGAATTTCTTCTCTTGCTAGAGTCGGCTCTTCAAAAAAGGATCTTCCGATTAAGTCTTTCCCTTTATATTGAAAATAAGTAGGTAATGTAAAGTGAACATTTGAGGTGGTTTCCTTTTTATCAAAGACATATCGAATACCTTCAGGAGTGGTAATCTCAAATGCATCTATTGTAATTCCATCAGAGAGATATTTTACCCTGAAATCAAAATCATAATAAGGAATTGTAGAGATTAAACCTAGTACGTTTGTCCATCCGTCTGGATCTAATGTTCCATTACAGGTATTAGTATTAGGAGGTTCAGGAATTTTTTCTTCTTCAGGAATTTTTTTTGTTTTATCCCCTGTCTTTTCTCCGTAATAATGACAATTTTTAAAAATAAATTTGCCCGAATAACCAGGAAAGTCAAAGTGGAATTCATCTAACTCTGTATCCAGTTGCTTATTTTTATATCTAGGGTAAACTTCTCCATCTTCAATATTAAATATTTCTCTCCAGAAACTTCGATCAAATAACTCTGCAAAGAAATGAGCTTTTGGTCTAAAGAATTCTTTATCATCACGCTTTTTCTCTTTGTTTGCACCTTGTAAATACTGGACTCTTTCGACATCGGTATATGTAGTTAAAAATTGTTCAAGGTTTAAAGCTCCTAACTTAGGATCAAACTGTTGCATTGAAAGGTCACTAGTGATATGTTTTGCGCCTACACCCGTTGTCTGTATTTTAACAGGACTTGGTACGTTAAACATTTTTAAGCCAGCTCTAAAAGGGAACGAGATAATGAGTTCTGCACTACCAATAGGGATAATTATATTAATATCGATATTGATATAATTTGGTGTACGAGAGTTATAAAATATATTAAATGTTGATACGCCAGAATTTTTCTTTGCTAATTGTTTTTTATCTTGAGTTTTATTGAATAAGTTTTCTATAAGGTTTCCGAGCTGTGTATGTACCGTATCATCTATCTTATCAAAGATATCATTTGTAAGACCACACTTTTCAATTAATCCAGGCATTCCACCTAAAAGTTGTTCTAAGACTATCTTAATGATTTTGCATAAGATTGATTTAAAGAGATTCATACTTTGGGGTAAGTCTAGTTTTACATTAATTCCTGTCAACTCTAGCACAGGTTTAAGTCCTCTTTTATAACCGTAGGCATAACCATCAATATTTCCCTTAAATTCGTCAGGTAGACCACGAACTGAACGTGTTATCATACCACCTGTATTGAGATTCATATTACCTAATGTACTTTGTAGATCGTCTACTTTAGTTCCTCCAGCAGAACCTCCGATACCAATAGGCATCGATACATCATTGGCACTAATATTATCTAATGCCATGCTAAAACTACCTGTCCCATTGTATAAATTAACTCCTGCATTTACAGCATTCATTATAGAAGTCGCATTGGGGTTTGGAGCTTGATTGGATAATATTCCCAAACCTTCAATTTCACCTAGAAACCAGTTAGGATCAGCTAGTGGTTCGCTGCCTGCTGAACCTCTTAAGTTACTTCCTTCACTTTGTCGTAGTAATTGACTTATTAAGGATTGTTTACCTAGTTTTGAGGAACGACTTAATGTTGGTTTTATAGTTCTTGTTCTTTTAGTGGATGACATTTTTTCACTTGAAGAGACTCCTGGAATGCAATTGCCAACTTCAATAGAACGACTAATGGTACAACCAAGTTCGTCTGTCACAGTAACGACATACTCACCGCCATTAGCGTAAAATAGTAGACCTGGAAAAACTGAACCAGATGGAGGAGACCATGTGTAATTATACGGTTGAGTACCGCCTGATACATTCGCTTGAATATAACATCCTGCATCCCCATTGCCAGTACTAAGACTTACATTAAAATCAGAACATTCATCTCCACATTCAATAATACTACTGGCAACTCTTTGGCAACCTTCCTTATCAGTGATGGTAACGGCATACATATTCCCAGAAGTAACACTGATTTGATTAGCGGTAATACCATTGGACCATTCATAAGAAAATGGAGGAAGACCACTTGAGGGTACAGCTTGTACAGTACAATCGGAATCATTGATAACAAAGTCTACCTCGAAGCAAGCATCGGCGTTATCCCAAAAATCGCAACTGGAGGGAGGGAGAGGATTGCCAAATGCTTCGGCTAGTACTTCACTTAGATCAACATTAGATAAAGCATTGGCTATAGAGCCTGCCCACTGATTCGGATCTTCTCCTATGATGTTAAAAAAATCACCCATTGTTGTATCTTGTTCTAAGCCTGTTCCTGGGCCAACAATATCGTTTGAATGTTGTTGGAAAACGTCTGAACTTGACAATGCCGAAAAAATATCAATAAGTTGATCAATTTGAGATTGCATCATATCCATATGACTGTCACAACCAATTCCAAAGCATTGATATAAATCTTGCATGGTCATATTTTCTAGAGCTACATTTGCTAAACCTACCGCATATTTATTTTCATCAGTTACTTCTATACCACTCAGCAATCCTGAAGGCGTTTGTTCTAGAGCACTTTGTAATTCGTCTACCGTGAAAAAAGTACTGCTGCCACCACAGCCGTCGGGAACATCATTATCTATATCAGCCATAATAGCGTCCGAATAAGGAGGAGGAATATCACAGACTATAGCTCCTGGATTAGTTGGAACTTGAGCAGATAGTTGCATTGAAAAAATAATATAAATTAGAATAATAATTAATCTATTAGGATGAAATTTTACTGGACTTACTATTTGATTTGACATAGGAATTCTATTTTTTTGTTATTCAAATTGAATCAAAAAATAATAGCTTTTTTGTAGCTAATAGTTTGAATATTAATAATTTGTGGTTTTAAACTGTATTGTTTAAGTTATTTGATATAGACAATTTTTCCAACGAAAGGTATTGTATCTGTATCCTTGATAATGACTTCGTACATTCCTTCGGATAAGTTTTTACTGAAGTCTATCTGAATACTGTTTTGACCTTTCGTAGTATTGTGTTTTTTATAAAAAACTTGTTTTCCTAGAAGATCCAATACTTCTAATTCAATTTCTCGCTCATCTTGAGCAAAGAATTGGACAATGACATAAGTATTAAATGGATTTGGATAAATTGACTCAACCGTAATTGGTTGCTTATATTTGTTGGGCAATTGTAAGATTGAAGCCCTGTTCGGACTCAACTCTTCAGAAGTATTGCATAAATTAGAAATATATTCCAAGTTGTTAGGTGAATTGGGCATACCTGGAGATTCCCAACCATTCTTATAATTAGCAACAATAAAATTATCTCTGTTACGGTAGTTATCCGTGTCGAAATAAATAACAGTACCATCATTTTTTCTAGGGAGTAATAATAAATCATCAGGTCCTCCTGTTAGTTCAGTTGTTTTTCCATAACTAAAGCCATGAGTATATTTGCCATTGGGTTCTCTTACTTGTATCGCATCTCCACTTTTATCGGGGTAGATTCGACTCCATGAGGATTTGCCGTATTTATTTTCTGAAATACGATTAGTAGTGTAACGGTTCAATTTAGAGAATGAAGGCATTTGAAGATTGGCTTCTAGTAATGGACTATTATCTGGCAATATGTAGACTCCATCCTTATTGTTATCATTTGGATCATCTGCTGGTATATTTATATTCTTTTTACTACTGTTATAAATAACAATGAGAGAACCTATTGGAATATTTTGCCATTGCGGGATGTTTTTAAAACGCAAATGCCCTGTATTAATATGGTTATTATTACCTGTTTCTTTGTTGGTAAAATCTCCATTATTATCATCTATTATATAATCTCGAATGTCAGTATTACTACAGTCCTTGCCTTCTTTCACTACTAATAATTCAACATATTCAGATTGAGGTCTAGAGGACATTTCGTTTACAATTAATCGAGCACCACAAGAACATCCTTGTGCGGAACAATGAAAATCAAATTCTCTTGTATGTTGACAACCATCTGCCATTGTAATAACGGCATAATAAATGTGATCTGGATAACCAGCACCGATACCTCCTTGTACAATATTATCAGGATGAATGTGGTCTCTATACCAAGTAATAGAATTTGCGACAACACCATTGATTTTTAAGTCTCCAGCACCACAACAAGCATCTCCTGAACCTCCTCCTGGAACACAATCAGGAGGTCTTACTGTATTTACATCTATGGCTATAATACATAACTTTACTTCAATACTCATTGATTCTACAAGACAGCCATTTTGGTATATTGATAAATTATATATCCCGCCTACACTCAATCCTGCAATATCTTTTGTACTTGCACTAAAACCACTAGAATTGCTCCAAGTATATGTAAAATCATTCGGATTATTAATCCCATTAATATAGATAGCACCATTCATTCGATTACCAGGAGGATATACATCAAATTCTCCTTCAATGACCTCTATGTGTGTTACTACTGCTTGTGGATTTATCGTAGGCAGTTCCTTAATTCCAATTGTATATGTTCGGGTGTAAGTACAAGCCGTATCATTATCTGTAATGGTAACGATATAATCACCTGCTTGTACGCCTGTTAGATCTGTAGTAGTTGCTCCATTACTCCATAAGTAAGAATAACTACCAGAAATATTGATGCTTAAAATAATACTACCATCGGTTGATCGGGGAGAGCAGGCATTAACAATTGTTCCTGAAATGACTAAATCTTTACAAGTAGATTGAAGGGTGAAATTTTCAATTCTTGTACATCCACTTGATGAATGTGTTAGAGTTACTGTATAATCTCCTGCTGCTAAATTTATAGCTAGCGGGCTGTTGAGATTAGGATTATGACTCCAACTATAGGTATAGTCGTTTAGTGTTCCTGGGGTAATACTATTTATATCTATGCTTCCATTATCATTGCTTGCTGTAGGATTCGTAGTGGTTGATTCGATAGTAATGGATGAACAGTCAAGAGAATCTGTACTAATCGTGAAATTTTGGGTATGTGTACATCCACTTGATAGATGTGTTACTGTTACAGTATAATTTCCCTCGGCTAAACCTATCGCTATAGGACTATTCAAATTAGGATTATGACTCCAATTAAAGCTATAATCATTTAAAGTACCTGGACTGATCTCTGTTACTTCTATACTCCCATCATTATTACCAAAAGTAGCGTTGTTTACGGAGGATTGAAGCGTAATCGTCTCACAATTTTGTAAACCAACATAAAACGTTTCGTTATGTTGGCAGCCTGTTACATTATGGACGATGCTCACAGTATAGTGATTATTGCCAAAGAGGTTAGTAGCTAGAGGCGAATTTAAATTAGGGTTATGACTCCAATTATAGGTATAATCACTTAGTGTATTTGGACTGATAGATGTTATTTCTATATGACCATCATTATTTCCAGGATAGGCATCTATAATTGTAGATTCAACAAGTATTGTTTCACAGTCTTCTTCATTTACGTAAATAGTTTCTACGCTCTCACATCCTGTATCATTATGTATTATGGTTACAGTATAACTTGTATTGCCTGCTAGATTTTCTGCAAGATTAGAGTTCAAATTAGGATTATGACTCCAACTATAAGTATAATTATTGATCTCATTTGTTGGAAAATTGATGACAATTTTTCCATTATTGATGCCTTCTGTAGCATTTGTTACGACATAAGGAATCGTAAAAGATTGATCTAATACTGTAATTGGAGGAGAAATTACCTGACAACCCATATCATTATTAGTAATCGTAACATGATAATTTCCTGCTGGAATATTACTGATAGAGGAAGTAGTCGCTCCTGTAGTCCAATAATAACTATAGTTAGCACCATTAGGAATATTTAACTCAATAGCTCCTGTCCAGTCTCCACTCCAAGGATTTGAAGTATTATAGGTTTCACAAGAATGTGTTATATCATAACTATAAAATACACTACATTCATAAATATTAATATTCTCTTGATGTAAACATCCTCCATCTGTTGATACACTCATTGTATATAATCCAGCGCAAGCGTCTTGAATGCCGTCTTGTTTTTCTAGGTAATCAGCTCCAAAACGAGCATACCAAGATAAATCATAATTTGAACTACTCGTATTTACGGAAGTTACGGTAATCTCACCATTACAAATATCCGTATTAGTATGTTGAACATTATAGGCAACATTGCTAATAGATTCATCATGAACATAAAACATTTTTGGAGCAGCTTTACAACTATTTTGTAAGTCTGTAACTTCTAAAATATATTGTCCTATTTCTAAATTATAAATATAATCTCCAGTTTGATAAAATGAAGGATTTCCCTCTTTATACCATTCGTAAGTATAATTACCAGTAATTACAGGAGAGATAGAAATATTACCATATCCGTTTGCATTATTTGAACCCATACCACAATATGGTTTAATATAAGAGGTAACCTCTATTTCACAAGTTCCTCCTCCTACAGTAATATCTAAAGTCTCCGAACAACCGTCATTAGTTACTGTTACACTATAGTTACCTGCGTTCAAGCCAGTACGATGGAGTCCTGTTTCAGAAGGATTATCACTCCAAACGATTTCATAAGATGAAGGACTAGCGACAGTAATGATAATTTCGCCATCTCCACCACTAGAAGAAGCGTCTTGTACTGATGCTAAGTCCAAATCAATTCCATTGTCTAATATTTCAAAACATTCTACAACTGAACAATCAGGAAAATTTTTCTTTTGTATAGTTACACAATATTCCCCAGGACTTAATCCTGCAAAGTATCGTCCGAATCTTCCATTATCCCAAGCAAATGTATAATTATTAGGATTATCTCCTTCAATATTTAGATCAATACGACCATCTCCGATGGTACATACATCTAGTTTTCTTTCAACAATTACATTAATATTACAACTTGGTCCTGGAACATTTATACTAAGAAGTGTTTCACAAGCATAAGCATTTATTACAGTTAGAAGATATGTTCCTCCACATAAATTATTTATATCTTTTGTGTTAGCTGTAAAATTATTAGGTCCTGTCCATAAATAGGTATAGGGGGCTGTATTTCCAGTATTGGTGATGTCGATTGCCCCATTACAACTCAAGTTGCTTGCTGGAGTAATCTCATAAATTATCTCTGCAGAAATAAGCGATGATAAACAGGAAAAAAGAATAATGAGAAATAAAGATAAATTGTTACATTTCATAATAAAGTCATTTTTTGTCTAGTTATGATTCTATATTCATTTTAGTTTAAAATGATTTTTAAAGTATAATTCAACTATCATTCTACAGCTTAGTTTTAATTGAATGGTAATTCAAAATTATACTCTTTAGAAATAGCTTAAAAAGACAAAAAGAGTAATAAGTTTTTTATTTTATATTTATTTTAATGTTTAAAAATTTGTTTAATAAGTATTTATATGTAGTTTGTAATTGTTGTAGTTTTATGAAATAATGATAATAAGACTAAGATTTATGGATAGAAATTATAGATGGAAGTAATATTATAATTCCCTAGAGGGTTGAAAATTAGACTAGGAATCGATGAAAAATATTTGTATTTTTTATGTTTTAAAAAGTAAAGTTTTTTTAATTTGTCTTTTAAATATAAATATTCAGCCTAATTCTAAAACAACTTTATGTTTAAATAAATGAGATTAGTGTAAATAAAAATAGGGAAATATTTAACTTTAAATTTTGCTCTAATATTTAGAAGGTACGGTTTGAAATCAAAAAAATCAAAATGAACAAAGCTCTAATTCTATTATGCACATTCTTGATGATTGCATTGAGTTGCAATAAGCCTAAAAATAAAAATGTTAATCAAGTTGAGTCTATATCAAATGAAACAGAAGCCAAATCATTAAAGACAGAAGATAAAAAAAAATGTTCGGAGCAATTAGCAGATGATTTTATGTTGGAAACTAAACAAAAAATAAAAGCTAAAGGAATATTGCGGTATTCAGGATTGGGTGAATATGAAAAAAAATATTATGGTTTTCATACAAAATATTTACTACAATCATTAAAATATAAATTTTACCTTATTACAGAAAAAGATATAGAAAAATTTGTTGGCCAATGCATTGAAATTGAAGGAGAATTGAGGGAAGGGTGGAAACTCGACACAAAAGAGTTTAATGGGCAATATACTTTTGAAGCTAGTGCAGTTGATCTGAATGCTATAAAAAGCGTTAAAAACACTTGTTGTCTAAATACTATTACATTAAAAAAAGAAAATCCAATAGAGGATAAACCTTTTGGAGAGTTTACAATATTAAATGGCACAATTGCATATAATACTCGTCCTGCTCCAGATATTGCTTATGACTATAAGATTATTTTAGAAGAGCCTATACCAAACCCTCACGGAGAAGGCGCTCCAACCATAGAAGCGATTCCTTTTATACCACAGAATAAAAACCTAAGACGTATAAATCAATTGATTAAAAATAAAACGAAAGTAAAAGCCAAAGGCTATAAACAAGGAGGATTTGCAGAATCAATCATTTTTTTATGTACGAAATACGAAGTGTTAAATGAAGACTGATATTCTGAAATTGTTTCTTATCTTAGATTATGAAACTAACGAAACAACAAAAAAAAATACTTCGTGCAGTTGCAGATACTTTTATCCCTTCCACTTCTGGTAATTCGGAACTACAACCCTATTGGAATCGTAAAGGCTCAGATATAAACTATTTTAATAAGATTGAAGAAATTATTTCTGCCTTACCAATAGAACAACAAAAAGAATTTAGGCAATTATTGGATTTATTAAGCAGCCAATTGTTAGGTATTACTTGGTTTGGGGCTTTAAAATCTATTGATAAACTTAATATAGAACAAAGAGAACAACTGTTACAAAAATGGGCAAGCCACCCATTGGCGATTATCCGTAAAGGCTATATCTCATTAAAAAAGTTAATTCCTCTTTTATATTTTGGTTATACAGAAAGCGATAAACCGAATCCTAACTGGGAAGCTATTCAATATGATGGTCCTATAAAACAAGTCATTCCAACTTTTCAAACGAAAGGACTGAAACCATTACATATTGACAAGTCTTTAAGTTTGAGTTGTGAAGTCTTAGTTATCGGGAGTGGCGCAGGAGGAGGAGTAGTAGCTGCTGAATTGGCAAAGGCAGGAAAAGAAGTACTAATAGTAGAAAAAGGAGATTATATAAAGGATGAAGATATGAACTTTGAGGAAGTAGATATGCTAGGTAAAATTTGTGAACGAAAAGCAGCAATGACCTCAATGAATGGTTCTACAACAATTTTAGCTGGGAGTTGTGTAGGGGGGGGGACAACGGTGAACTGGTCTGCCTCATTTAGGACACCAGATTATATATTACATGAGTGGGCAACTGAACATGGGAATGCGCATTTTTTAGATAGTGAATACAAAGATTGTTTTGAGTTTATTGAAAAAAGAACAAATATCAATACCACATCATCTATTCATAATCCCCAAAATCAGTTTTTATTAGATGGAGCGAAAAAATTGGGCTATGAAACAGCTAATATCCCTAGAAATGTTCAAACATTAAAAACAGATGTAGATAAAGACTTGTATTGGAAATCGCAAGGTTATGCTTGTTTAGGGGATAAGTTTGGATATAAACAAGGAACGATGAAAACATTTCTTCAAGATGCAGTAGATCATGGTGCTAGGATTCTTGCTAATACTCAAGTACAAAGTATAAGATATGAAGCAGGTATAGTTCAAGGGGCGAAAGCGATTTATAAAAGTAAAGATGGAAATATATATGCTGTAACGATTAAAGCAAAAAAAGTAGTTGTAAGTGCTGGGGCTATTCATACACCTGCGATTCTTATGCGAAGTGGTTTACGACATTCTCATATAGGAAAGCATTTATATTTACATCCTGTAAACGCAGTTGTAGGAGATTATGATAAGGCGGTTAAAGGATGGGAGGGACCCATTATGTCAGCAACTTGTGATGAGTTTACCCGATTAGATGGTAATTTTGGTTATAAAATTGAAACGCCTCCTTTACATAGTGGTTTTATGGCATTGGCTCTCTCTTGGAATTCAGGACAACAATTTAAAAAAGATATGCTAAGAGCCAAACATCTTGCAGCATTCCTTGTCCTAACAAGGGATAAGTTTGGAGGACGTATTACTCTAGGGAAAGAAAAGAGGGCTTTGGCACATTATACCTTAAATGCTTATGATAAAAAGCATCTATTGCATGGGATAAAAGAAAGTGTAAAAATCCATGAAGCGGCTGGAGCAAAAAGGATAAATGTCTTGCACAATGAACAACTAGAGTGGCGAAGAGATGAAGAAAGTATAGACGTTTTTTTAAAAAGAGTAGAGCGAAAAAGCTGGTCCATTAATCGGTTTATCTTATTTTCAGCCCATCAAATGGGAACTTGCCGTATGGGAGGAGCTAATAAAAAACATCCCGTTTTACCAACAGGAGAAAGTAGAGAAGTCAAAAATTTATACGTAGCAGATGCTAGTGTTTTTCCGCAATGTAGTGGTGTAAATCCGATGTTGTCTATTCAAGCATTAGCCTATTATATTTCTAAAAATATTTTCTAAAAAACATTTAGTATCTGTGGAAATACAATTCAAATGATCTGTATTAATTGTCAAAGTGAGCATACCGAACGCTATTGTCCGAATTGCGGTCAAAAATCTGAAATACCTGAAATTACATTTGGGTCAATGTTCAATGCTGCTTTTACTACCATAACAAATATGGATAAAGGATACTTATTCAATGCGAAAAACCTACTGTTAGATCCAAGTAAGATAGTAAAAGATTATATTCAAGGAAAAAGAAAAAATATTTTTAATCCTATTTCTTTTTTAATTATTACCGTTACATTATACTTAGTAGCAGAATCTTTTATTGACTTTTCTATAGCAAAAATCAATAATGATGGTAGAGCTTTTGAGATGGGCTATGAAACAGGAAAATTCATAAAAGAATATTTCAAATATTTCTGGATTTTTTCTATTATATGGTTAAGTCTATCAACGAAACTGGTTTTTAGAAGGTATAATTTTGCGGAGCATTTAGCTATAAATTCCTTTGTAGTGGGACAAGCTACTTTAATTGGACTTATTATATTTGTCATATTTAAATTGCCTTTGCTATTCAATCCGTTTTTATATATTATTATAGCTTGGATAACCTATGAGATATACAAGTCAAAACCCAAAGACATAGAAGTGTTCTTGCAATCATTTACTGCTATATTGATATTTTTTATATTAATGATTTTGGTTACAGTCTTAATTGGAATAACCAGAAATTATTGTTAATTCTAAAAATGGATTCTGGCTTATATCTATATCTTTAATATTAGTTTACTTGTGTTTTTATGTTCTTTATTTATGATAAATAGTTGTTTATATATTTAAATGTTTATTTTAAGTATTTGTTTTTTAAATATATTAAAAGAGTTTGTCACGCCTTTTATTTTTTCTTCTTAATAGGGCAAATTAAAATCAATTATTATTTAGGGCTCATTTATAGGAGAAAAAATTGTCCTGAACACTCCTAAAAACAAAGTAAGGCTGATAATCAAAATCCAACAATCATGTTTAGAAGAAATTTATTAAATGCAGTAGTTGCATTGACGTGCACACTTTTTATTTTTTCATGCTCAGAAAGCACTTCGACAAGTAACCTAGATTTTACATTGCCAGACACAAAAGTATCATTAGATGAATTTAGATTCTTAGTAGAATCTGAAGCAGAAAAAGAATTTTTTAACAGACACGAAGTAATAGATAATACTTATGTGTTAAGAACAGGAGAAGATGATCCAATAGATCCAGAAGCTAAACCTACTGTTAAGTTCAGATGGGGAGGAAATGGATGTAGTAATCCGATTGGGATTTGTTTTATCCTTCGAGAAATTGAGACAGAAGATGGTGATACTCAAGCAGGGCTTAGATATACTAATGATAAATTAGTCATACTTCCAACTTCTAGTGATAATGGTTTGACGACAGATGGATATGTACCTGTATTTGATGAGGTATTTATTCCAGACCATTTAGCGCAATCTTTAGCGATGCCGTTTAATAGTACAATTAGACCAGGGATTTATAAGGCTGAAGTAAATGACATATATCCTAATGGAGCTATTGTAGTAGATGTAAATACACCAGAATTTTAATCTTTTTGAAATATATATAAGTCACTTATCAATAATAACTGTTTGGATAAATTCTAGACAGTTATTATTTTTTAGAATACTTTTTATATAAAAGACGAGTACCTCTCGTTTTTGTTTTTATAGTATCATTGTAAATCATTCCTAGTTTATGGAGTACATTTTGAGAAGTCAAATTATCTGAATGTGCGGTGGCTAATACTCTATGGAGGTTTAGTATATGAAATGCATAATTAATTTGAAATTGACCGACCTCTGTAGCAAAGCCTTTACACCAATATTTATCATCTAGAATAAACCCTATCTCATAATCTTCTATATTGAGGTATCGGCATTTCAATAAACCACCAAAACCAATAACAGTATTGTTCTTTTTGAGAAGAAACACCCAAAAACCGAATTTGTCATCTCTAGAAATAATAAATTTATCTAAAAATCCAATGAATTCTTTTAAAGTCAAACATCGATTATACATCGTTTTTTCCATGGCCTTTTTATTTTTACAACAGAGTTGAAAAAGAGGGTCTACATATGTATATTTTAGAGGAGCCAAAATTAGCCTTTCAGTTTCAAGCATTTTCTTTGTTGTATTAATAAAGAAAAAATGAGAAGGTTCTATCTAAGATTAGTTTGCATTATTTTTTTTAAATCTTCGGGGGTATCAATGCCTTGTGTCTCAATTGATGTTAGCGCTACGCCAATAGTATAACCATGTTGTAACCAGCGTAGCTGCTCTAGGGATTCGGCTACTTCAAAACTAGAAGAGGATAGTTTTGAAATTTTGAGTAAGGCTGCTCTTTTGTAGGCATACAAACCAATATGCTTATAGAAATCGTGTTTGTTAAGCCAGTTCTTTTGAGGTTCATTTCTGATATAGGGAATAGTTTGTCTACTAAAATAGATTGCTTTTTTATGCTTATCAAAAAGGACTTTTACTACATTAGGATTAAAAAGCTCTTCTTGGTTTTCTATTGTTTTTGCTAGGGTAGCGATTTCAGTAGACGACTGTGCCTCAAAAATTGAAATGGCTAGATTAATTTGTCGTGGTTGAATGAAAGGTTCGTCTCCTTGAATATTTACAACAATGTCAAAATTTGATTCTTTTTGAGCAATCTCTGCGCACCTATCTGTACCACTTTGATGCTTTTCGGCAGTCATTTGTACTTGTCCATTGAAAGCTTTTACATGATTATAGATCCGAGTATCATCTGTAGCAACAACTACCTTTTGAAGATTGGCTTGGATGGCTTGTTCATAGACTCGTTGAATCATACTTTTTCCATTTATCATGGCTAAAGGCTTTCCAGGGAATCTGGTAGAAGCGTATCGGGCAGGGATAATTCCTAAGGCATTTGACATAGTTCAATTGTTTATTAGAGAAGTTGTTTGAAAACTAATTATTAAACAACTTTGTAGAATTCTTCTATCTTAGGTCACAAATTAATTAAAATTAATAATAAAAAATAGCTCTGCTGAAATTCAACAGAGCTATTCAATTATTATGGAATTTGAATAATATTAACGTGAGGTTCACAGTTAAAGAACTGAAATTCAGTATTATATAATAAAAAAT
>JAHDBJ010000002.1 GCA_020630435.1 Saprospiraceae bacterium | reverse complement strand
GTTTTTCATTTGGTTTTTTGGGGTAAACTGCTGCGTAAGTAGCAGTTTTTTTTTGTCATTGCCTCAGTAATTTTTTGTACATCGTGAGCATTCTATCCTGAGAATAGCCCCACCTCCACATATTAAAAACAATTAGATTTGCTATTTGTACCCTTAACCAACTATTATTGTCATATTTTCTAGCAGAAACTAAGGTAGCTTTTGGCATAATTTTAAACGGCCGAATAGCTCTTGCTCTTTTTATAAAATCAAAGTCTTCCATGATTTTATAGTCATTTCTAAATCCATTTAATTCCTCAAAGAGTTGGCGAGTAACAAACAGCGTTTGATCACCTCCTCTAGTAAATGAAAGATCAAAGCGAGTAAAGAAAGCATTAATTTTTAGCATTGGCTTTGAAGAACGAAATCGAAATCGAAAGCAACCAATTTCATAATTTTCTTCTAGAGCTTTCAGTATTTCATACCAATAAGCTTGCGGAGGGAGCGTATCAGCATGAACAAAATAAAGCAAAGGAGCTTTGGCCTTACGAGCGCCAAAGTTTAGTTGGAATCCTCGTCCTTTTTGTGGGCTTTTATAGGTCTTTGCCCCTTTTTTTTGAGCTATATCGATTGTTTTATCATTACTACCACCATCTACTACGATATATTCAACTTGCTGAACAGGCGTTATTGACTGAAGGTAATTCAAAAGATTGCCTATATTTTCAGCTTCATTCAAAGTTGGTATAATAATACTTAATTGCATTTAGGAGGTAATAACGTGTTTATCCTTCTCTTCTAAAATCACTCTTTCCACCTGTTTTTTCTATAAGTTTGGTTTCCTTTATAATAATATCATGTGAAAAAGCTTTACACATATCATAAATAGTTAAAGCTGCGATAGTTGCTCCAGTCAATGCTTCCATTTCTACACCTGTCTTGGAAGTAATCTTAGTGGTACACTCTATCAATACTTCTCTGGCTTCTGTCACTCGAATACGAACCTGACATTTATCCAAACTTAAAGGATGACACAAAGGAATCAACTCACTTGTTTTCTTAGATGCCATTATTCCTGCTAGAATGGCTGTCTGAAAAACAGGACCTTTTTTAGTTTGGATTTCATCTTTTTCTAATAAGTCTAAAATCATATCGTTTAATACAACTATACTTTGAGCAGTTGCCATCCGTTTTGTAATTTTTTTTTCTCCTATATCAACCATAGAAGGGTTACCAGAAGCATCTAGATGTGTAAATTTTTGATCCATATTTAATTTTCAATCTTTTTATGTTTGAGCCAATGTTTAGTAGTTTAACTTAAAGGTATATATTTAATCCTTAATCACAATATGGTTTTGCGCTATAAATCTATTTTATTCAATATGAAACTACATTAGAGATTATTCTAAATCATTTTATATGACTAAAGAATTGTCTTTAATTTCCATTAAAAAATGGAATCTCTTTTGAATGAATTCATGCAAATTTCGGCTTTTTTTTGTAGAAAAGGCTTTTTAATCAAAAACCTTCTTAACTTTGGTCAAAGAGTTATATGTCTAATTTTTAGCGTAAATACGAATCCATGACTCAAACAATTTATCAATCGCTTCAAGAAGGAAAACGAAACGGGGAGAAAAAATTTGTCGTACTGGTAGATCCAGATAAACTGAGTTTGCATAATATTGATAAAGTAATGGAGACGGCGGCAAAAGCCCAAGTTGATTACTTTTTTATAGGCGGAAGTTTAGTTGTTAACAATATGTTGGACAGTACTATTGAAGCCTTAAAAAAAGCTTGCGACATACCCGTTATTATTTTCCCTGGCAGCTCACTTCAAATCAGTTTTAGAGCAGATGGCATTTTGTATCTTTCCCTAATTTCTGGTAGGAACGCCGATTTATTGATAGGAAAACACATCGAAACCGCCCCTTTTTTAAAAGTAAGTCCTTTAGAAGTTATCTCCTGCGGTTATATGTTGATTGATGGAGGTGTGCCTACTACAGTTTCATATATGAGTAATACCTACCCTATTCCAAGTAATAAAGATGACATTGCACTTTGTACTGCTTTGGCGGGAGAGTTTTTGGGTTTAAAAATGATGTTTATGGATGCTGGTAGCGGTGCTAAAATTCCCGTACCCGAAAGTATGATAAATGCTGTAAGTTCTGCTATATCTGTACCACTTATTGTTGGTGGCGGTATCCAAACTCCTGAAAAAGCCCTAGCGAATGTAAAAGCTGGAGCAGATGTAGTTGTTGTAGGAAATGCTATAGAAAAAGATCCCAATCTAATTATCGAAATATCCGAAGCTATTCATTCTGTAAATGTGGGTGTTTAATGTGTTATAATAAGGATTTCAGATAACTTAGGTGTAATTGTTTTTTAGACTCTCTTCTAATTTTACTTGTTTGAGTGAAATACTCGTGTTTTTCTATAAAATCAATCTGTATTTTATTCCAATCATATTCTCTATCTACTACTTTATGATTCTTTAACTCAATAAATAAGGTGTGAGCAATCGGTTGAAAATCATCTCGACCAAGATAGTCAAGGTCTGCATCACACAGAATTTCCTCTAGTTTGGTTTTAGGGGATTGCGGAATTTTAGTAGCTAATATCATAGCACAGATAGCTTCAATTTGTGCCTCTGAATATAGATATTTGGGCAATAATTTTCTGGTAATGATACAACTCTTCTTTTCATGATCAGGATTACCAATTGTAAATCCTATATCATGTAATAAGGCAGCCGTTTTTAGTAGAATCTCATCTTCTCCATTTACCCCTTCGTATTGACAAAGCTCTTTCGTTATCCTCAATACATCATGCGTATGGTGTATCCCATGATAACACAAATCATCAGAGAGTTCATTTTTAAGTATTCTAAGAATATGTTGCTTTGCTGCTTGGTAATTCATACAGTTTTATAAATACGTAAATTTTGTATTTATGTTGGGCTATTTTTTAATCTTATAAATGTAGGGTATTTATTTTTTATGTTTGAACAATTTTATATAAAATTGAAACAATTATTTTTTTTAAAATATAATCAAATTCAATGTATTTGCTATGTATATCTTCTTTTTCGCCAAAATGTATAAGCAAAAGCAAATATTGATAATAGAATTAATGGTGCTGCAATATTTAATACCTGCCATAATTTTTTTTCTTCGGCTATTTTTTGACGATTTAATAAACGCAACTTAATTTCTTTATTTCTTGCATTAATTAAGCCACTATCATCTAACATATATTCAATTGTGTTTAACAAAAATTCTTTATTTGCATAAATATATCCTGATAATTCATCTTGCCCTAGTCGAAGTGGTCGATCTTTACGAATGGGATTAGCTGCAATATCTCCGTCCGCTACGACTAACATTTGCGTTGGTACACTTTTCTTTTTGAAATCTAGATTTTTTGCTTTAAGCAAATCAATATAAACCGATTTAGCTCTATTTTCATAAGCAGAATTGAACTCTCCTTCAAGTAAAACGGCAATAGGCTGATTGGGTTGGTTAAATTGTGACTTATCAGGATCGTATCGTAAAATCTCAAAATTCAATTCAATTGGGGAATATTGCATTTTTGAGTAATCGGATGTTTTTAGCAAGATTGTTTTTTTAATATTATTCTTTGTTCTGATCGTATCAATCGTACTAGCGAATTTGAGTTGTAATCTATCTAAATTTTTAACAATTGGGTTCTTTGAAAATGGTCGTACTAAAGGATAATAATACCAGTCAAAAGCATCGTATTGAGGAGCATCCCCAATCATAGCTGTTTGCAATGGGATTTTAGTACAGTCCATATCTAAAACCAAGTTGGGTAAGATTCTTGCACCATATTTATATAAAATATCTTCTAAATTGAGTGGATAATCATAAGGCACAAATACTGGTGACTGCATCATACTATCTAAATCAACAGCCATCCTATCAATAAACCAGAGTATACGCCCTCCTTGCATTAGAAATTGATCAATAACAAATTTATCTTTTTCAGAAAATTTCTTTTTGGGTTTGGCAACAACTAATACGTCAATCTGAGGATCAATAATACTAATGCTATCCATGTGCAAGCGACCAACCAAATGATTTTTGCGTAAGCTCTGTTCCAAATCAACTGTTTGTACAGGCGCTAATTCTCCCCTACCCGTTGTAAAGGCAATAACGTTTCTTCGATTTCCTCTTGATTTATTGATAGCATCTGCAAGGCGATACTCTAATTGACTAATTGAATTATTGATAACAGCTGCCTCATCCATACCAGGGATTTGATTATCCAATAAATTAACAGCTAATGTATCAATGCCCTCTATTATTGCTCCTGGAAATATTAATTTCTCACTCTTCTCTCCTAATTTACCTTGTCGTAAATTAAAAGGATTAAGTCCCATTCTTTTTAACCTTTTCCTTCTGGAGTTTACAATTTGAGGAGCTGCATTATTAGGATCTTCAAAACTAAAACTTACTAATTTAGAAACTCCTTTAAAATCTTCCAATATTTCTCTTGTACTATTTTGTAAGCGTTTGATTTCGGAAGGAAAATCCCCTTCTAATAACACTCGAATATGAACAGGAAAATCTAAAGTCTGTAGTAGTTCCTTAGTAGGTTGAGATAATGTAAATCGTTTATCTTCTGTTAAATCAAAAGTTGCATACCACCAACTACAAGCATAGTTTAGTACGAGTAATCCAATAAGCAGTACAATTATTTTTATTCCTAATTTCAATAGATAATGATTTGGTTCTTAGACAGACTATACGAAAATATCTCCTAGGAAAGGAAGTTGCTTTCGTTTATCGATTTGAAAAGTTTTATCTAATGTCATAGTAAAAACGTCCTTTTTATATGCTTTCGTATAAAGTACATTGCCCAACATATTTACAATTGTTGTGTCCCCTGAATACATCAGATTATTTCCATCTTTCCCGATTCTATTAACCCCTATTGTATACGATTGATTTTCAATAGCTCTTGCGGCTAATAATTTTTTCCAATGCTCGGAACGTTTTTCGGGCCAATTGGCTACATATATCAATAGATCATAATTCTCATAATTTCTACTCCATTCTGGGAAGCGCAAATCATAACAAATCAGAGGACAAATTTTCCATCCTTTGTAGTTAACAATAAGTTTTTCATTACCTCTTTGGTATATCTTATCTTCTCCAGCTAAACTAAATAAATATTTTTTATCATAAAAATGATAATGACCATCTGGCAACATAAAAATCAACCGATTGTAGTATTGATTTTTTTCCTTGACAATTAAGCTCCCTACAATTGCCGCTTGATATTTTTGAGTTTGCTGTTTTAACCAATTGATTGTTTGACCAGCCATCGTTTCCGCTAGTACCTCAGGATTCATACTAAAACCTGTCGTAAACATTTCAGGTAAAATAATTAAATCTGTATTGGATTGTATAGCCGATAAGGTTTCTGCAAAGTTATTGAGATTCATAGTTGTATTTTCCCAATACAATTCAGATTGTATAACGGTAACGGTTAGGTATTGATTCATGGTTTTATTTATACTAAATAGTGGCGACCAAACACATATCTTATTAGGGCAATAGCATTACAATTTACCTGTCCACCATTTCCAAATATCCAAGCCGAACACAAAAATCATTAATGCCATAATGATAATGAATCCAAAAATAGTGGCGTATTCTAAAAATTTATCACTAGGAGGACGACCCGTAATTATTTCATAAAGTAAAAACACCACATGACCTCCATCTAAAGCTGGAATAGGCAATAAATTCATTATTGCCAATACTAAAGATAGTAAGGCTGTGATATTCCAAAAGCGATACCAATCCCAATTTTCACCAAATAAAGAACCAATAGAAATTACAGACCCAAGACTATCTTGTACTTTCAGGCGCCCTGCAAACATTTGACCAAATGCTTTAAGTTGTTCGCCTATAGCGTTAATTCCTTTTCTCACACCAGCAGGAATACTTTCAAAAAAACCATACTCTTCTGTTTCATAATCAAAAAATTTGTCTGGTGTAAGCAATGTAACACCAATTGTTCCTTTTTCAGTTAGCCGAAGTTTTTTTGTCAACGTATCCCTTTCATTTCTAATGATTTTGACAGAGACTTCTTTTCCTTTATTCTGACTAAGTAAACGACTTGCTTGATGAAAAAATGGTGTTGCTTGATCATTTACTCCAATTACAATATCTCCCTTTTCAAAACCTGCTAATGCTCCAGGGCTATCAGGTGCGACTTCCGCTATATGAAAAGGATGGCTTAATCCAAATATAGATTTATATTTGTTTTCGTGACTTGAAATCAAGGACAAATAGTCTTCATTGATTGGTAAAGTCATTGTAGTTCCATTTCGTTCGATTTTCAAGGAACGAGGATCTTTTAAGATAATTTCTTTTTTAACTAGTCTATCATCAAAGCGATCCAACTTTTTATCTCCGATTTGAAGGATTTTATCGCCATCTTGAAGTCCTAAAACCATTCCCAAAGAATCGACGGCTATCCCATATTTAGCATTTTGAGTAGGAAGATATTGTTCTCCCCAAACAAAGAGTATCATTGCATAGATGAGAAAGCCTAATATAAAATTGACGATAACACCACCCAACATAATGATGAGGCGTTGCCAAGCAGGTTTGGAACGAAACTCCCAAGGTTGAGGAGGTTGTTTCATTTGTTCTGTATCCATACTTTCATCAATCATACCTGCTATTTTCACATATCCTCCTAGCGGCAACCAGCCGATTCCGTATTCTGTTTCTCCTTTTTTAAATTTAAATAACTCAAACCAAGGATCAAAAAAGAGATAAAATTTCTCTACCTTGGTTTTAAATAGCTTTGCAGGGATAAAGTGTCCCAATTCGTGAAGTACGACTAATATAGAAAGGCTCAGAATCAACTGACCTATCATTACTAAATGTCCCATTTATTATAATTAGTTTTCAAAATTGCTGCAAAAGTACTAAGAGTATGTTTAAATTTATTAAAACAAAAAACTAAATTGCTAAAAGTTTAATTTTTATGATTTTGTTAATAGTTGTTATTATTAAATAATGACAATCAATAAACATTTATTTCTTATAATTTTAAAACATGGTCAAAAATACATTTTTAAGTGAAGAATTTCCGAAATATCTAGAAGAGATTACAGGAACAGAGAAACCATCTTGGGGAATGATGAGCATTCAACATATGATAGAGCACTTGTCTTTAATGTTTGTCATTTCTAATGGCAAAATAAATGCACCAAGTTTTTATCCAGCAGATAGCCAAGCTCGAAAAAAAGCAAGGTTTATTGAAGGAGGTTTTGCTTTTCCAAAAAATTTCAATCCCACGAAAGCTGAAAATGCTGGTTCTTTAAAATACGAATCTTTAGCGCAAGCAAAAAACGTATGTTTGAAAGCTCATGCAGCTTTTTTCAAACATTTTGAGGAAAATCCAGATAGCCACCCTAACCATCCAGTAATGGGCTTATTTTCTTTTGAAGATTGGCAAAATTTTCATGAGCATCACATCAAACACCACTTCACCCAATTTGGAATACTAGAAGACAAAACGAGTTAGGTGCTTGGTTGAGACTAATTCGCAGCTTGAAAAATAAAGTATAGTAAAATGAGACAAACCGCAACGACTCCTAGAGTAATGTATAAAATTTTTGATGCTGCTTCTTTATTTTTTTGTTCTATTTTTCTTTTTCTTTTCGAAACTGCCATGATTTGAGAGATATTTATAAATGATAAAATTTGGATACTCCTAAATTATACATTCTATTTTAAAAATCAAAATATCCTTATACTATAAATATGATAGCTCTTACTTAATTATATTGTTGTTTAACAATTTTAGAAAATGACTTTGAAAAAGCCCCTGCATCAGCGAAAAAAGCAGAAGCTCGTGTTTCAAACATGAATATATAATTTTTGTAAATCCAGGTGGAATTAGGGTGTTTAATCTGGCTTTTATCGCTAAAAATATACCTTGAAATGGCTAGTAGGTTGGAAAAATCACTATAGGCAGCTTGACTATTTTGAAATTCAAATATTCTTACTTTTAGGTCAGATTTCATAGCATCATTCGTCTTCTTTCGCAATACTACTTCCTTGATATTTTTAGTACGTATTTTTAAATTTTGTTCTTTCCCTTTTTTATCTAATCCTTTCCAATTTGACTGATTAATGGTGACAAAAGTTTCCTTATTTTTACAATTACTACTATATGCTCCTGACCATTGATTACAATGTAGTATCTCATAATTGTTCTTTTTTGCTGCTTGTTCCACTAGCTTATCAAGCTTTAAAGCGATTACTATTTCTTCCTTTGGTTTTGCTTCAGGTTGTTTTTCTTTAGGCTCTACTCTGGTCAGTTGATGCTCTACTCTTTCAGGAATTACAATTTTTTTAGCAGCATTTGTTTTCTTCTCCCCTGCCAAAGATTGAACTATTTCTTCATTTGCATTTTCGTCATTAAGTTGCTCCTCTTTAGGTTCATTATTACAAGCATACATAAGAAAAACACAACTGATGATAAATAATGTATAAAATTTCATTGTATTTAATTTAATGCGATTAGAAAATTCATTGTATCTATACTATCTGCATAGTCTTTGATAGAGGGGTTTTGTGCCATACCTAAAGGAATAGTATTAATATTCGTTATGGGCTCTTTTGAGACGACACATTGAATTTGATCTTGTTCTTCTAACAATTTTTTCTCTAATTCACTTTTAGAAGTATAGACTTCATAATGTAAACTCGCTATTCTTGAAGGGATAGTCTTATTCTCTGTCAAAATAATACATCCATTAGATTTATAAGGTATTTTATTTAAGATAACTAACGTATAATTATAATCAAAATTATTTTTATACTTATCATGTTTGACAATTTCTCTATACTCGTGTAAGGCTTCTAATAATATATCAAAATTATACCCTTTCGGAATATACAATTTAGAAACATTTCTACAACCTAAGCCAAAATACCTAAAAATATCATTTCCTAACTTGAGTAAATCTGCAAAATCTTCCTTACCATTTAATACGGCCACTCCATTACGGTTTTGACGAATGATATGTGGATACTTGCCAAAATAAGCTTGAAAGTAACGAGCTGAATTATTGCTCCCTGTTGCTATAACAGCATTTGGTTTCTCCAATCGCTCTATTATTTCAAAATATCCCTCTACTCGACTATCAAGCACTATCATTTTTTTTAATAAAAAAGGAATGAGGTATTTATCTTTATCCGATAATTTTATTAATGCCTTATGCCCTGAAAGAAATACACAAAGGATGTCATGAAAACCAACTAAAGGAATATTCCCTGCTAAGATTAAACCTACTCGACTTTTGTAATCCTTTTTAGGAATAGAGTAATTCTCTACCCAGTTTTTGAGCAATTTTTCATCCAAATAAGTAGTCCTTATTGCCTCTAAAGCCAAATGACAATTCTCTACAGTTAGCCATTTATTATGGATATATGTTTGATGAATAGCTACCTCTAAAGTATCTTCTTTTAAAGCAAGATATTTCCCTAATTTATCTAGTAATTGAATCTTTTCGTTGAGTGTCATTTTATATTTTACATTTTCCTCTTAAAAAACAATGCGAAATTAAGGATAAACTATATCAAACTTCTAAACTATGATTATAAATATTTGCGTAATCACATTAAATAAATATTATTTATATACAAAATATAACTAACAATGCTAAATTAGAAATAAAAGGCTCAAGAAAACAATAACTAAGTGACTCATTTACAAATATTTAAATAATACAAATAGTTATAACTTCAATTACAATTCAGTCACAAGTTAAGATTACATATCATTTTTTAATTCCTTTTAAACGTGTAATATAGACTCATCTTTTCAATACTTAAATTATATTTAATATGAGACGTTTATACTTTACAATTTTAAATATACTGCTCATAATTCCGCAATTAGTTAATAGTCAACCATCAGGAGCTACTCCAAATTATTATTATAACCATGAAACTGCTTTTTTAATCAATTATGCAATTGATCATGAGTATGGGGGATTATACATGGCAACAAATGGCAATGGGAATATAGTAGATTTATCCAATTTATTTTTATGGAATGGTTATGCTCCAGAAGGAACGTCCTCTTCCCAAAAGACACCTTCCGCTCAAGCTATTGCCATTTTATATTTTATCAGAGAATATCACAGGCTAAAAATTAATGGTGTAGAAGGGCTAAATAATAATATTAATAATACGAATTATCATTTCACAAATGAAGTTGATGCTTTGACTATATGGGCAAAAAGTATTGCAGATTTTGTAGTAACCGATAATCCTTTTAAAATTTCATCAACGGCGCAAACAGCTCTAGGAGGCAATGCAAATAAAATGTATTACTATGGTACAGTTGATCGAAAAGGAGAAAATGGGATAATTGATGGCACGTCAGGTTCTAGTTCTCCTGAATCGATGTTACCTTGGGCATTAACAGAGTTAGCTTTAATTATGAAAGAAGCAGGTTTATCAAGTACTCTATATCAACCTTATATTGACCATGCTTTAGGATGGTGGAATTGGAGAAAAACGACCGCAGTATATACAGGGTATGGATGGGGACAATTCAACCAGTATGGAGCAGGCAGAGATACCTATTATGGGCCATTAGGTTTAACATTATATGAACTCACTGGTACTCAAGAATACAAAGATGGTAGTACAAATATGAATGATGGCAAACCATTGGGAGGTGCCGCATATATGTATGCAGCATTGGGAAGTGTTGGTAATAATCCTGATTTAGGAAACCCTCCTAGTTATTCTGTACAAGATGGGGCATACGTTGCTGGTTATGCCAGAGGCGTATGTTACGCAAAAGCAAAACAAAGGAGTAATATTGGATTATCTAATTATAATCAACATCAACCATGGCAAGAATTTGGCTTTTCACCACTTTATGAAAGGGGTGGTTCTTGGCCTTCCTATACTATGAATTCTCCTTCTACTTTAGAGACTACCTATGGAATGAGTACAGCCACTCCTTTTGAACATTTTAAAGGAAGAGAATTATATAGTAGTGTAAATAGAACATTATGGTTTAACTATTCTTTTGGAGTAAATCAAGGTCTTTTTTATGCTAATAATGGGAGCAACCCAAACTATCCTTCTGATTTTACACCTGATGCTTCGATTAATATGGCAAAGGAATATTGGGATTTTTGTCTAGATAAGTTTTGGGATAATACAAACGGAGTAGCAGCTTGGACTGAAAATACAGGAACACCCGTTTATAAACCATGTTTTTCAGGTGGTGTAGATGTTCCAATAGGCGACTGGAAAGCACCTTCTATCGGTTCTAGTTGTGCTGCTTCTTGGACTTCGGGAACAGACGCTACTATCAGTGTTAATAATGTCCTAGATGAAAGTTTTGATTTCTTAAGTTTTAAATTCGATGGTTCAGGTATTCAAACTGTAGAAATTGTATATTCGTTAGATGATGGTGTAACATGGCAAAGTCAATCTGCTACTTCAATTGGTGGAAACAATTATACTGCTACTATCAATGCTGCTACTATCAATACTGCCCATACAAATGGATATGACTTTTTCTATTTTACTAGAGCAGTTGATAAATTTGGAAACTACGCTACATTCCCTACTGATATCCAAGACATTTCATCTATTACAGGAATATTAGATGCTGAGGGGAATAGTACAAGTATACGTTTTTCTAAAGCTTGTACAATTGAAAGACCTTATGTTCCTGCACGTTTGGGTGACTATGTATGGTTGGATGAAAATGCTAATGGAATTCAAGACGACTCAGAGTCTGGTGTCGAAAATGTAATCGTCAAATTATATGACAGATTTGGTAATGAGCATTCTACTAAACAAACAAACGCTTTAGGTTTTTATGAATTTGATAATTTAAAACCTAATAACTATACTCTAGAATTCTTACCTCCTACAAATTATGTAATTACTCATAAGGAAGCTGGTACAGATACTTCTAAAGATAGTGATATTGATAGGTATACAAAACGTTCAGCTAGTATTAAGCTACTAGATAATGATGATATCCCCATAATTGATGCAGGCATCACACTGCTTAATTTAAAAGGTACAGTATGGTTTGATAATAATTTAAATGGATTGAGAGATGTAGAAGAAACCTTACTAGAAAATGTTACGGTAAAGTTATACAATTCAGATGGCAATGAAGTTCAAAGTATTAAAACTTCTCCTAGTGGCTGCTATGAATTTATAGGCGTATCCCCAGGAAATTACAAAATAGGTTTTGATACCAATACACATACTAATACCACAAATATTTTTGGAAAAGCAACCGTTCCTGGAGCTATTGGAAACTCCAATATTAATGATAGTGGAGATAGTGACATCGGAGAATATACACTAATAACAGAACAATTTAGCTATGGCTTAGGGAATACGATGACTAATATTGATGCTGGTTTCACAACGATACCTTTGCCTGTAGAATTGACGTACTTTAAAGGACAAATTGACGATTGTATAACATCTCTAGAATGGGAAACTTCGTCAGAAATAGACAATAGTCATTTTATGATAGAATATAGTACTGATGGGATAACTTTTAATACTTGTGGGATAATAAAAGGGATGGGAAATAGTTCCGCCATTCATACGTATAACTATACACATGATATTGGTTGTAATTATAGAGTATTATACTACAGATTGAAACAAGTTGACTTTAGTGGTAGTTATGAATATTCAAATACCATTGTTCTATCCTCTGAAATTGAATACGATAATACTCCTAGAATTGATTTATTTCCTAATCCTTCAAATGGGAAATTTACCGTACGAATAAAGGGACTATATAACGAAAACTTAGACTTAAGTATAATTAATCTAAATGGAAATATTGTTTACCACCAGTTGTATAATCTTAACGAACTTAATGGGAATCTTAGCTTAAATATGTCCTCTTATCTTGAAACAGGGTTATATATACTGACATTAAAACACAAAGATCTCAATCGTAGATTTAAAATCTATATAGAATGATATAATCATAATTTTATTTATAGAATTCAAAGATTGAACCACAATACATTAATTAAATATTGAAGTTGTTCAAAAATAGCTTGCTGACTTCTGAAAAGTCTTTTTGTTTCAATTTTTATTTTTTTTCGCTCCGTACTTGGCTATGCAGTTCTAAAAAAGTGCAATTGTAACAAAAGTTCAATTTTAATAAATTCAGCCCTACCATTGAACAACTTTATAAATATTTTGGCAAAAATAAATAACACAGACATATATTTTAAAATATTTTTAATATTTAAAATATATAACTATATTTAGGCAAATAACCATGAAATATTTTTCTCACCAAACTAAACTTATTAAAATATGAGTGTAGAAACCCAAGTTCAAGCTCAGAATGTCGATGAGCTAATCAAACAAGAAGAAATTTGGTATCAAATGCTAAAAAACTCCGAGAAACACATTGAAAACCTCCAACAACAACTCGATCTTTATTCCTCAACTCGCAACCACTCAAAAGAAGAAAGTAAAACCATTAGCCATTTTCAAAATCTGTTTCATTATTATCGAACTGATGTAATTCGAAATCTAAAGCATCGTATTCGATTGGATGAGCAAGTTCTTAATGATCTTCCTCGTTCAGATTCTGATGATGAACTCATTGGAAGATTCATGATCGATTTTAATACACGAAAAGATGAATTAGATGCTTTTTTCAATCGATTTATTGACATCTGCGACAACTTTAATAGTTCCAACTTCCATCGAAAAGTATTTAGTTTGAACTAGCACGAATTCATTTTAAACATTGAAGAATTCTAGAATAGAAGCAAGAAACCTCCTATTTCATTCAAAAAATGAACCGTGAAATAGGAGGTTTTTTAGGTTAAAAATAAATAATTGATTTAGCCCAAAATTTTATACTATAAAATTGTTTATAATAAAGTCTAATCTCTACATTTGCCTTAAAATATTATATTAGTAACTCATCATTCAAATAGTATTTAAATGGGTAGATTCAGTATTGCTTCTAGATTTTTAAAGTTTTACACCCAAGCAACTACTGTCTATAACATACATTCTCCTTTTGTATATCAATTTGTAATAAACGTTCTTGAAGATAATCGGATCTATTATGCCTTTCAAGCTATTGAGGAACTACGACAACTTTTAAAACAGAACAAAACTAAAATACAAGTAACCGATTTTGGTGCTGGTTCTCATGTTAATAATAATAAAGAACGAAGTATCAGTAGTATCGTCAATTCTGCAGTAACAGATGCTCGGAATGGGCAGATATTATTTAAAGTCATACACCATTTTAAACCTAAAACTATTCTAGAAATTGGGACATCACTTGGCATAACAACACTTTATCAAGCTAAGGCACTTCAAAAGAGTCGTGTCATTACTCTAGAAGGCTGTCCAAATATTGCTACAGTTGCTAAACAAAATTTTGAAGTATTAGAGGCCTCAAATATAGATCTTATTGTAGGCGAGTTTAGTGCGACTTTGCCAAAAGTAATTCAAAAATCTAATACACTTGACTACGTTTTCTTTGATGGAAATCACCAAAAAGCAGCTACTCTTTCTTACTTTAGCCAATGTCTAGAAATTGCCCATGAACATAGTGTATTTGTTTTTGATGATATACATTGGTCTGAGGATATGGAAGCTGCATGGTATGAAATCCAGAACCACCCCAATGTTACGTTAACCATAGATCTATTTTTCATGGGATTTGTGTTTTTTAAAAAGAGTAATTTTCAACAAAAGCATCTCAAGCTAGTACCTACAAGATGGAAGCCTTGGGTAATGGGTTTTTTTTAAGCCAACACTTGACTATTTAATTCCGAATAGCTCCCATGCTCAATTCCATCAACGGCTAATAATTTTTGATATAAATTAGACTCAATTAATTTTAGTTCAAGCTGTCTATATTTTACAAAATAATACATATCAAAGCCTGAGACTTTCCTAGCTGCCTTTCTTAATTCTTTATTTGTTTTTATACCTAAATGGTGGATAATTTCAATATATAGAACTTCATTTTTTTTAATTATCTTTTTGTTAACTGCTGCTTTTCTAAGAGCTGGTAAGTACCTTCTAAAGTTTTTAAGTTTGTCTTTCAGTCTTTTTTTAGGTGTAGCATAAAAGCTAAAAAACATTAAATCAGGAGTCTCGATATTGAGTGATTCAAAAAATTCTTGCCTAGATGCTAGATTTTTATAATTTGTATACTTCAGATAAGATAAGATACTAAAACGAACATGTTTACCTACAATATAATCTACTGTATCTCCTTTTAAAATATCTAGTTTCTCCTTCAGTTTCTTGTTCTCTTTTTTATTCCCTCCCTCCCTTTTTCTAAGTTCTTTAAATAGGGGCATTGTTCTACGAACAGGGATCGGATTATGCTTATTTTTTCCATTCTTTTTGAATAACTTGGATAACTTAGCTAATACTTTAGAAAAATGAGGTACACTACTTAAAAGATTATGTTGGCTTGTAAAATGATCAATCGCAAAAAACTCCTTATATTCTTTAAATTCTGATACTACTTGAAGGTAAGTCTCTATTTGAGCGATAAGTTCCCTGCCAATTTCTTTAGGTCGAAAATCACTTTTATCAAACCCTGCAATCTCACTAAACGTATAAAACCTATATAATCCTTGTCTTTTATACACAATGGAATCAATATCCTTTTTCAAAATTGGAGTCCCTACTGAAAAATTTAGATGTACTCCTATTCCAACTTTTTTGTATTTATTGGTATCAATTAAAAATTGAAATAAAGATCTCAAATCATCTTTAGAGCTTTTAAAATTCATCATTACAGAAATTGTATTGATGACCCCTTTTTCAATACCAATTTTAATACCTTCATTGACAGCAGGATTGATGCCATAATCATCAGCAGTGATGATCAATTTAACCTTCGTATTCATGTGAGAGCGTTTTATGGTTAATAAATTCGTTTGGAGATTCTATATCTTTCAAACTTAACAAAAAAACGCATAACTCAAAACATTATATTTGTTTTTTTCATAAGTCCAGTTTAAAAACATTAATCCTTTTCTATTTTTTGGGATTTACAACTACTCTAAAAAAGAAACCCATAACTTTTTTATGAATTAAACGTAGAATAAAACAACTGTTTAATGTAAAAATTAAACATTTAACATAAGGAAAACATACCAAATTCTTTGATTTTATCGTTTTATAGTAACTTTGCGGCGATTAAAAATCAACTATCAGATACAAGATTATTGACAACCCTATTTTAATAATGATTAAAAGACTTGGATTTTTCGTATTAATTCTTCTCATTTCGTTTACTTCACAAGCACAACAGGGATGGGAAGTTGGTGGATGGGTAGGTGCTTCTCACTACTTAGGAGACTTGAACACAAGTTATGATTTAACTCATCCTAAGCTAGCTGGTGGTGCTATTATTAGATATAATTTCAATGAGCGATTATGCCTGCGCTTTGGTGCTAATTACGGTAGTGTAATTGCCGATGACAAATGGTCTTCTAATAATTTTGAAAAAGCTAGAAACCTAAATTTCAAGTCTCATATTCTTGAAGGTTTAGCACAATTTGAATTTAATTTCTTGCCCTATATACATGGTAGTAGGGATAAGTTTTATACTCCTTATCTTTTTGGAGGATTTTCTATCTTTTCTTTCAAACCTCTAGCGGGGCAAGATACAACTGGTGATGGAGAATATGACAACTGGGTAGAACTCCAACCTCTAGGAACAGAAGGACAGTTTCAAGGAGAAGAATATTTTACGGTACAACCTGCTTTCGTTTATGGTTTTGGTTTTAAAATCGACCTAACGGTAGATTGGAGTGTTAATGTTGAGTTAAGTTCTAGAGCATTATTTACAGATTATTTGGACGATGTCAGTACTCGTTATCCAGATATGGACGACTTAGAAAGTCTTCGTGGTCCACTTGCTGTAGAATTTTCAGATCGTTCAGGTGAACTAGGCCCAACGGGAGATGCTGGAACATTCAATATTGGCGAATTTGGAAGACAACGAGGCAATAGCCAAAATAATGATATGTTCGCCTATTTAGGAGTGGGTATTGTCTATTATTTTGGTAGTATTAAATGCCCTCAGTAAATAGTAGGAAATAATGAAAAAAGGGCGTAAACTTGAACGTTTACGCCCTTTTTTCATTCAATCATTCTTGGTATTATTTTTCTTGACAGCCGATTAAGACATATAAATGTTTACTACCTCCTCTAATTGCTTTACCTTGTAAGACACTAGTAGCCGTTCTGGTCTGTATTCTTCGATTATTTCTCTTTCCAATGGGTATTTCAATATTACTTGATCTGGAAGTTGCCTTCATAGAATACGAAATTGTATCTGCGGATAGATCGTATAATTCGAAATAGGCACTAGCTTCATTTTTCTCTCTCCTTTCTTCTTCATTAGGATAGAAATCAATTGTTTTCCATGCTTTACCCTTTGTAGTATTAATAAATAATAGATGAGTATCATCTACAACTTCTGCTAGCCTACTCATCTTTATAGAATCATTAGGTGAAAATGGAGGGGTAATAAACTCTGGATAAACTAATTTTAGAAAATCTTCATACCTTACAATTCTAACCTTTGGGCATTTATTTCTTATAGATTCGATGATTGGTGCTTCGATGTATTCATTATAATCGTAAGAGCTAAAATTAGGATCTATAAGTATAATTTTTCGAGGTTCTTTTACCCCAAAGGTCTTAGTATAGGTATATTCCGTAGAACCACAGCTTTCTAGTAAAAAGAAAAACAAAAAACAAGAAAAATATTTTTAAGATACTTCAAGTTAAATTAATTTTCGCTTATAAATCTAAAATAGGTCAACTAATTTTTCCTCCATTTCTTTCATAAGACCATAAATTCTTTTCTTTTGATTCGATATAAAAACAAGCGTTCCATTTGTCAAACTATAGCCCATTTCATCTTTTTCTTCAGCATCTGTATGTTTTACTAAAATTTCATTTACACTAGCTTTAAAAGCATCTTTGCCAAGATCATCTACACACAAACTCTTTATATTGCTTTCCAACACTGCATAATTGAGTCCTCTTTTTAAAAAGTCTTCATCGTTTTTCATATCACCAAAACTTTCCCAGTCTATCTTAAAAGGAATATCATGACCACTCTGGTTGGTGATATATTTTTGTACATGACGAACAATCCAATCTTCTGTTTTCTTTTTAAATCTATCAATCTTTAATGACATAATATACAATTTTTATGTTATTTAATACTCATAATAGCCCAATGGGCTATTGGAATCATCTTATTTTTAATATTCTTTTAAACTGAAAAAGTTAACCAATGTTTCAAAAGTGTGCATTTCAAAAAAACAAAACGTTTTTTTCAATAAAATATTCTTAAATTTCTTCTAAATCTGAATCTATAACCCAACCTTGTTCTCCATTGCTCAATCTTACTTTATACCATGCTCCAATCTTATCTAATAATTTCACCTTTGTTCCTTCATGGAGTTGGTAAAGTACGGTACTACCACTTTCAGGAGCTGAATTAATTGGTGTTTCTTTAGCTAGAATTATAGCATAACCACTATGCTGTTCTAAAGATGCCTTTGTATAAGCCAATCCTAAAGGAAGAAAGCTGAATAAAATAAGTAAAATACCCGCAAGGAATCCTTTTTTTCGTTGTCCTCTTTCTTTCCCCATTACCCAAAGGACTAAGCCTGCTACCCCTAACCATAATAATAAGATTCCTAATATTGACCATAGTGTAGACGAGAGTAACTTGCTACATTTATTCCACCAGTCAAAAAGAAAAAAATCAGCTATTGTGCCAAAATCATCTTCCACATCTTTGTACGCTAATTCTAAATTATAACGAGTATCTTCATCATTACGATCAAGAAATAATGCTCTTTCATAATGCAGAATAGCTTTCCCAATTTGTTTGGTTTTATAATAACAATTCCCTACATTATAATGCAGCGCCGCAGATTTATTTCCTTTATCTAATAACTCTTCATATATTTTTAATGCTGAGGAATAGTTTTTCTCTTGATAAGATTGGTTGGCCTTCATGAATAAATCATCTTGCTCCGATGCCTGTAACACTATCCCAAGCCAAATAAATAATCCAAATAGAAAGTATTTCTTCACCATATTCTATGTTAGCTACCTTTAATTTTTGCACAAATATAATATTTGAAATTATTTCTTGCCGAAGTTGTTTAAAAATTAGAGAATGTTTAAGAAATAAAATCAGTTATTAAACTTATAATTAACGAAAACTTCAAGTATATACAAACTCGATATGAACAATTAACTGATTCTTAATAGGGAAATATTCTTTCATATTTCCCTATTCAAAGAAAACTTCTAAAAAGGATAAGTCATATAATTTATGACATGGCTTAGGCTCTTAGACAAAAACAACGTAAATGAACTTTCTTCGTAATACCATTTTTACATAAAAAATAAATGAGGCTGCCTCCTTTGAGACAACCTCTATTCAATAACTAATAATTTTTACTCTAAAAACTATTTTCTAGACCAACTTTATATTTTTATAAACTTCATTGTCCTAGTATTCCAGTTTTTTGCATTTATACGAATAAAATACAAACCTTTTTCAAGTTCAGAAATATCAATTCTTTCATTTATATTAAGATCTATTGTTTTAATTACTTTACCCCTTACATCCATAATGGTTACTGGAAATTTCTCTTTTAAAGGAGTAGACCCAATAATAGAAATAAAATCTGTAGCTGGGTTAGGGCTTACAATTATATCTTCATACATTTTTTCAGAGTTATTACTTAATCTATATGAAGGACAATCGCATAATACTACTGGATTTGAAAGTCCCCAAGTACTAATTGCTCTTCTAATTCTGCCATATTTTCTTAAAAAATATCCATTAGAATCATTTTTATAAGAATAATATAAATTAGCTTCAGAACCATCATAAAAAATAAAATATTCAATATTACTTGAATCAGTTATTCTATCATATTGAGTTACTTTTACACAACCACTTCCTAAACTTTCGGCAACCATAGTTTGCCAACTCTCTAAAACCTCACACCCCTCTTCTTCTATAAAATATATATCTAAACAATTAACATATCCAGCTTTATCAGCATTACTGCAAACATCTAGAGATAGATCCTCTTGAAATGAAAATTGTACCACTCTCCCATCTACCAATATAGATTCATCAACTCCTTGAAGATAAATATCTAGTTTGGTATTATCTGGCAAAACTATAAACCAATATGGAGTATTATTATCTGTACAAACCTCTGATACAACGGTACCAATTAAGTTACAATCAGTGTTTTCTTCACCATTATTATAATCACAACCATTATAGGCAGCATTACTTTGATTTGTTGTCATCCAATCAACCACTTGATTATAACTTGTGCCCGTCCAATAAACATTCCCGTTTAGATACAATATATTATCTATATACTCATAAGTATTTGAACCATTAACCCATACTGGTATACAATTAGGGCTAGTCATATCTTCACATGATTCAACCACTACATTAATTGTAAAAGTATTTGTAAAGGAACTAAAAGTTGGTTCACAAATTGCTCCTGGAGGACAATATTGTGGATAATATGTACAGAAATAAATTACTGAACCCTCTATTGTAATGTCTTCTGTTACAACTCCACTAAATGGGAGTTGTGGATTAGCAGAACAATTCCCAGAGTTTCCTGATTGAGTATTATAATTTATTTCTAAAGTCGTTCCTGGACAAACTTTAATAGTTTCCCCATTATATTCTTCAAATGCAATGTTTAAAGTTCCTGAGAATGCTCCACAAGTCCAAACTTTACCTGGATTAGATAATCCGTAGACGGTTTTACAATCTAAAGTAAGAGAAGACTGACAATACTGAGTGCCATCTGCAAGATACAATGTATTTTGAGCATCTTTATAAATTAGTACAAATTCCAAAGAACCTGAATTATATCTTTCAATTTTATCTGTAGATGAACAATCTCCTTGATTCACAATATTATTTGCCCATTCATAATCACTATTTACTTGAGCATTAAGATTACCATAAAATAGATAAGATGTAAATAATAGTAGTGTAGTTAAAATTTTAATTTTACTCATTTAATTCTATATTAAAATATTATTAAAAATAATTATATATAGCTTCCCCTATAGTATTTTATAGAAAATAGCATATAAAAAATGTTGTTAGAAATATTACTAGAACTAGTAGCTAATTTGATTTAAATCTGGACAAAGCTAAGTTCCTAGTTTTTGACAGAGAAATACAAAAAAAACTATTCCTCAAAAACTTAATAATATTTTAATATTCGTAAACACATAATATTCAAACTATTATCATATTTTCACTATATACTTTTTATAGAACAATCGAGTTTATACGACTAGAATATTATTTATATTACGAAGCTGTAAAAAAAAAGAATGTTCAATTATTTATAAGTCATGGTATCTCAATGTTTCGGTTAATCCTTTGCACAGCAGCTAAGGCTATGAAAAAAGAATGAAGCTTCATCTTGATATACTAGCACTTATAACTAAAATAATCCTTCATTATTAAACAACCTCTATCAAAGGCTTTAAAAGAAATTTTTAACTTATCAATACTCACTATAATATTCGTCTATTCATCAAAATAGCATTTCTTATAATTTTCCTCTTATCTATACTTTATTGTTAATGATTTTATAAATCAGGTAGGTAAATTTGAAATTTTGAATCATTTATAAGAATTTTGACGTTGAAAAATTGTTCAATATGAATATTTCCTTTTTATAAAAACAACCTTTTATTATAATGAGAAAAACGACTGTTTTATTCTGTTTGTTATTGGCTATGCTCTGTTCATTTCAATCCGTTCTAGCAAAGGCAGGGTATAAAATTAATATTACAATCAATGGTTTTGAGGGAGATACTATAATTTTAGCGCATTATAGTGCAGATAAACAATATGTAGATGATACCATTTCAATCAATAAGAAAGGTGTCTTTGTAGCAGAAGGAAAAGAAAGTTTAAAAGGTGGCGTTTACCTCGTATTATTACCACCCGATAATACATTTTTCCAGCTATTGGTAGATCACAATGAACAACATTTCTCCATTGAAACCGATATAAAAGACCACATCACCACTACAAAATTTGAAAAATCACCTCAAAACGATGCCTTTTATCAATATATGAACTTTATAGGACAAAAAAGAAAGGAAAATGGATCGTTAATGAAAGTTGCCAATAGCGATCCTAAAGCCAAGGAAAAACTTGCCGCTGTAGCGAAAGAAGTTAAGACATATAAAGATAATTTATTTTCGAAATTTCCAAATAGTATACTGAAAGCATTGCTCAAAGGAAGTGAAAATATATCCATTCCCGAAGCCTTAAATAAGGATGAAAAAAAACGTTATATTTATTATAAGTCTCATTATTTTGATAATATAAATTTTAAAGACGATAGGTTATTTAGAACGCCCTTTCTATACCCCAAAATCACTTCATACATAGAAAAATTAACGCCTCAACATCCTGATTCAATCAATGTTTCTATAGATCGTATTTTAGGAGCAATGGATAAAGATTCTGATATGTTTAAGTTCTATGTTAGCCACTTTTTAAATGAATATGCTAAAAGCAAAGTTGTTGGTTTTGATGCAGTATACGTTCATTTAGTTGAAACCTATTATGATAAAGGAATGACCCCTTGGGTAGAAGAAGAACAATTGGATAAAATTATTAAAAATGCACAGGATTTAAAACCCTTACTTATCGGCAAAACAGCACCTAATATTCAACTGTATTCGATGGATAAAAGCAAAAAGGTTCAGCTTCACCAAATCGAATCGCCCTACACTGTTTTATATTTTTATGCTCCTGACTGTGGGCATTGTAAAAAAGCAACGCCTCATGTCAAAACATTCAATGAGCAATTCAAGGATAAAGGAGTAAAGGTTATCGCAGTTTGCAGTAAGCCATATACCGAAGAAAAACAATGTAATGAATATATTAAAGATAATGAGTTTAAGAATATTTGGATGAATCTCTGGGATCCTTATTATCGTTTTAAAAAAATATATGATTTAAAAACAACACCTCAAATTTATGTATTGGATAAGGATAAAAAAATAATATCGAAAAAGATTGGTGCTGAACAGTTAATTGAAGTGATGCCCCGTCTAATGAAAATTAGTGATGAATCCAAATAAACTAAAGATAATGTAACTTTGTTCCTAGTATAATTATAAGCTAACACCTTAGAACAACATCAATGAAAGGTTTCCAATTTTCTGAATATCGTCCTTCCAATAATGGAGGCAACACTTTTGAAAAATTACTCAATCTTTTTAAAGAATTATTGGTACATACCTCTGGCAATGTGTCGGATGCTTTGAGTTGGCTGACAGAACTGGATAAGAAGTATAAGTTAACCGATACAAACTATGGCATTGCCGATTTTATTCAAGATCTTATAGATAAAGGATACCTTAAACAAGGTGATGTTAACAACCCTAGTTTCGTTCCTACTGCTAAAATGGAGATTGCTATTCGGCAACAGGCACTAGAAGATATTTTTGGTTTATTGAAAAAATCAAAGCGTGGAAAACATAATACCCGTTTTTCAGGTTTGGGGGATGAAAATAGTTCAGAAGTACGTCCCTTTGAATTTGGTGATAGTCTAGATAATATTGCACACTCGAATTCATTAAAAAATGCTCAAATCAATCATGGTATTGATGATTTCAAATTAACACAAGAAGATTTAGAAATCCAAGAGACCTACTATCAAAGTCAAATGAGTACCATATTGATGATAGACATCTCTCATTCTATGATTTTATATGGTGAAGATCGAATTACTCCAGCCAAAAAAGTTGCTATGGCACTAGCAGAGTTGATTACAACTCGTTATCCTAAAGACACTTTAGATATTCTAGTCTTTGGGAATGATGCTTGGCAAATTGAAATCAAAGATCTTCCCTATCTTCAGGTTGGCCCTTACCATACCAATGCTGTAGCAGGATTGGAACTAGCTATGGATATTCTCAGACGGCGACGAAATCCGAATAAACAGATTTTTATGATTACCGATGGCAAACCAACTTGTATTAAAAAAGGAAAGAAATATTATAAAAATAGCTTTGGATTGGATAAAAAAATTATTAACAGAACACTAGGTTTAGCTGGACGCTGTAGAAAATTAGATATTCCTATTACCACTTTTATGATTGCTCGTGACCCTTATTTACAACAATTCGTAGAGCAATTTACCAAAGCCAATAACGGCAAAGCTTTTTACAGCAGTCTCAAAGGGCTAGGAGAATTTATTTTCCAAGATTATAAAAATAATAAACGAAGAAGACATCGTTAATTTAAAGTCTAATTAAAATGGGGAATTTGTATTAAATACAAATTCCCCATTTTAATTATAAAAACTGCTAAATAGGTTAACTTAATCGATAGTTCATTTTGACGAGTATAAATTGAAGTTCAATTAAGGCAAAAATCCTAAAATTTAATTTTTCCGTCATAAATTATTCGATTAATTAGGTAAATTTACTTATCTACTTCACCTCAATTTTAAACGGAATCCTCGCTTGTACGCCTTTTAAATTTTTCAACTCTTTTGCATAAAAATATAACTCACTTACTTCTCCCAACTCATTTTTAATCATAGCATTTTTAAGATTCGCTGCATCTTTTTTAGCCAAATCATCTAAAAGTTGTTGTATGGGTTCTTTAATAATTGGATATTCTGCTATCCTATAATCATCACTGACTCCAGCTTTATTGACGGCTATCTCTATAGCATCATCTAAATCACCCAATTCATCAACTAAACCTAGTTCTTTAGCCTTTGTGCCTGTCCAGACTCTTCCTTGAGCAATCTCATGTACCTCATCTCTCGACATATCTCTACCATCAGCTACCCTTTGTAAAAAGGTTTCATAAATCTTTTTGGTCATAGCTTCTAAGACTTTACCCTCTTCCTCTGATACTTTATAATAGACGCCCAAGCCAACTGAATGTTGAGTCGTTTTCACCGTATCAAAAGTAATTCCTATTTTATCATCAAACGTTTCTCGCATATTAGGAATAACAGAGAATACACCAATCGAGCCTGTGATTGTATTTGGTTTTGCCAAAATCGTATCTGCCATGCAAGCAATATAATATCCTCCTGAGGCCGCATAATCTCCCATACTTACAATGATAGGTATTCCTTTTTCTTTCAATAGCGTAAGTTCTCGCCACATTATCTCCGATGCTAGTGCTGATCCTCCTCCAGAATTAACTCGTAACACAACGGCTTTCACTTTTTTATCTTTCCTAATTTTTTTAAAAATATCTGCATATTTATCCCCTCCAATACTTCCTGATTCTCCTTCGCCTGTAACGATATTTCCTTCAGCATAGACAACCGCAACTTTATTTTTACTACTAAAATTCTTTTTTAGATTCTTGCTATATTTTCCAAGCTTTACATATTTCAGTTTTTTATCTTCATCAATATCTACTGCATCCTTTAGAAGGTTTTCAACTTGATCTCTATACATTAATCCATCAATCAATCCATATCGAACAGCATCTTCAACACTTTTTACTTTATATTCGTTAGCAATTGTTCTTAATTCAGCTTTAGAGATATTGCGAGATGCTGCAATCTCCTCTAAAAAGTTATTGTATAAACCTTCAATATATTCTCTTATCTGTAGCTTATTCTTATCACTCATTTTATACAAACGAAGCGGTTCAGTAGCACTTTTAAAATCCCCTGCATAAAATATTTGCATATCGATTCCTAATCGTTCCAACATATCTTTAATGAAAGGAATTTGAGCCGAAAAGCCTGTAAAACTAATACTACCAACAGGGTTCATAAAAACAGAATCTGCAGCAGAAGCTATATAGTAAGCCCCTTGTGACATTCCATCAGCATAGGCATATACAAACTTATCCGATTTTTTAAAATCTAAAATAGCATCTCTAATATCCGAAGCAGTAGCTTGCCCTACACTTAGTGCCTCTACATCTATTAAAACACCTTTTATTTTATCGTCATCTTCCGCCATCTTAAGGGAACGTTTTAAATCTTGAAGTCCAACAATTTTATTAGGATTAAATTCAAAAGGATCCATTGGAAGGTTGTTCGATTTTTCAGGTAATGGTGCATCTAATGAAAGATTCAAAATCGAATTTTTACTAATCTCTGCTTTACCTTTACCTCCAAATCCACTACTTGCCAAACCACCTATCATTACACCAAATAATCCAAAAAAAACAAAACCTGCTAAAAACACACCCAAACAAGAAGCAAATACAAACTTGAAAAAATTACTCATCTATTTTTATTGTTTTTAGAAATATTCAAAAAATAACTATTTGATTACATTATGACCTATCTCTATATAAGTAAAAGAATTAAATTTAAACATCCTTTTCGACAAAGTATTAAAATAAAAAAATTATAGGCAAATACTTTTTATATTGACTACTCAAAATTACCTTAATTTGAGATTTATTCTAATTTTTTTAGATAAACTTATCATAAGTATAGAGCAAAATCGTTTTAAATATGGTATTGTTTTATAACAATTTCCTATTTTTGACACAGACTCCCATTATTACGTTATCATCTTCCCTGTAATCAACTTTATTAATTTAAATATTTGTGAAACAACAATTACTATTCATTGCTTTTATTATTAGTGTATCTATTGGGTCTAATGCACAGGTCGAAGTTATACCCGCTAATGTACCACCATACACACCTACCACTCTAATTGAAAATGTATTTCTTGGTGATGGTGTACAAATATTAAATGTAAGTTATCAAGGAAACGATGCTTCATTTGCCTATTTTGAAGATGCCGAAGATGATATTGGGATAGAAAGAGGAATCGTTATGACTACAGGATTAGCAAAAGATGTTAATGGCTTAAATTGTCCTAAAGATCCTAGTGAAAATATGGGGCTTATGTGTGGAAATAATGGCAAAAGTGGAGAATCTGTCAATCACGCTAGTGAAGATCCTGACTTAGCCTTAATTACGCAAAATGATATTAATGATGCCGTGATATATGAAATAGAATTTATTCCTTTTTCTGACACCTTACAATTTCAATATGTTTTTGCTTCTGAAGAATATCCTGAATATGTTTGTAGCCCTTTTAATGACGTTTTTGGATTTTTTATAAGTGGACAAGGATTTAATGGTCCTTATGAAGATAATGCTGAAAATATTGCACTTATACCCAGTACTAATCTCCCTGTAGCTATTAATACAGTTAATGGTGGTACTGTAGGTACTAGTTCCAGTGTTGACATAGCCAATTGTCAATCACCTTTAGGCTCACTTGATTTTTCAGATTTTTTTAATAATAATCCAGAAGGTAATGCTAATGCAGAAATTATATATGATGGTTTCACTACTGTATTAACAGCACAAGCGGTAGTCACACCTTGTGAAACTTATAAAATAAAATTGGCACTAGGTGATGTTCAGGATGGAGATTTTGACTCTGGTGTTTTTCTGGCAGCAAAAAGTTTTGGTACTGGTTCTATAAAGGTTGAACAAGCCACAAGTAGCATCGATGGAACAATCGCCGAAAATTGTCAGTCAGGTCAAATTATATTGACATTGCCTTTTCCCGCAAGTAGCAATATTCCCTTGAGTTATCGTTTTTTTGGTGAAGCCAGTAATGGTGTTGATTTTCAAACTATTCCCAACAACCTCTCTTTCCCAATAGGTAAAGATTCTCTAATAATTGATATTTTTCCGATATTAGATGCCGCTCCAGAAGGAATAGAGTCTTTCTTTTTTGAAATTCAAAAAAATGTTTGCCAATTAGATACTGTAAGGATGTCTATTACAGATTACATCTTAGAAACGCCTGTTTTGCCTGAAACAGAGACCATCTGTGAAGGAGATAATATAGCATTAGATGCCACTCTTTCTATTGTTCCTCCATCTCCTCCAAATTTCACCCATTCATCCAGTACTCCTATCATAGAAAACACACCATTGTTGTCTATAATTACTGTAGATGATGTTTTACCTGACAAATTAGTTCCGAATCTCATTTCTTCTATTTGTTTAACCATAGACCATCCTAATCCAAACGATTTAGAAATAAGTCTGATCACACCTTCGGGAAATGTGCTTGCCTTATCTAGTAGAAATGGGGGCTCTGGAACTTGCGACTTTGACACCCCTAAACCAACCGATGGGTATTTTGAAACTTGCTTCGTACCTTTTGACGCACCTCCCATAGATTCAATTATTTTAGATTGTTCAAATCCTGCTTTTTGTGCAGGACTACCCGTTTGTCCAAATCTAGCACCTTTCACAGGAAATTGGTCACCTGAAGGCAATTGGGAAGACATCTATTATGGAAATAGTAATGGCGATTATCAGCTTCTTATTTTAGATGATCAAGTTGGTTTTGATGGTAACTTAGTAGAATGGTCTATTAATTTTCAACCAACCTATGCTATAGGATATATCTGGGAACCCATTACAGGACTATCTTGTAATGATTGTCCAAATCCTATTGCTACACCTACAACGTCTACGACCTATACGGTAACCGTTTTCGATTCTTATGGCTGTGAAGAAAGCGATCAAATCAATATTAACGTTCTTGATAAACCTGAGCAACCTATCGTTCAGTGTGGTATCGCCACAACAAATTCAATTAGTATTGAATGGAACGATGTTCCTCTAGCTAGTGATTATGAAGTCAGTATAGATGGTACAACGTGGGTAAGCCCTTCCAACTCTTTAAGTCATGAATTTACAGGTCTGATGAATAATACGTCATACACATTTTATGTTAGAGCGGTTGCTTCCAATTGTGGGAATAGTATAGGCGATTCAGGGATGACTAGTTGTAGTACCATAAGATGTGGTGCTGCCTATGATTTAGATAATTTACAACATATTTCCTGCCTTGGAGATTCCGATGGTTTAATTGAGATCTCTGTATCAGGAGCATCTCCCTTTTCATATCAATTACTCCAAGACTTGTTACCTATAGGTATAACTCAAAATACAGGACAATTCTCCGATTTGATTGCAGGTACTTATCAAATACAAATTACCGATAATACAAATTGTGTTGATACAACCCAATCTTTTATTATTGAGAATGCTATACCAATTGTAACAGATACTGCTTCAATAGCGGAAACCTGTCTTGGACAAAATGATGGACAAGCTATTATTATTGCAACTGGTGGAAAGTATCCATATACCTACCTTTGGAATACCTCTCCTTCTCAATCAGATTCTATAGCTACAAACCTTACTCAAGGAGATTATATTGTAACGGTTACAGATGATAGTAATTGTATAGCTATAGATACTGTAATTATTAATACATTAAGTACACCAAATATTAGCCCTACTAGTAATAGTCCCATCTGTGAAGGAGATACGTTAAAATTAGAAATGAGTGGAGGAATAACATATAGTTGGTCAGGTCCAGAAAATTTTACATCAACATTGTCCAATCCAACACTAGCCAATACAACAATCTTAAATTCAGGAGAATACGTTGTTACTGTTTCTACAGTAGATGGGTGTGATTTTTCTAAATCCTTAAATGTCAATATTATTTCATCAAATACCTTGACACTCACCAGCAATAGTCCTGTCTGTAAAAATGGATTTATAGAACTAGTCGCACAAGGAGGTGCTAACTACAAATGGTCTGGACCAAATGGTTTTACCTCTAATTTAGCAAATCCTACTTTTGATGCTAATAATCTACAAGCAGGTACATTAGTTTTTACTTGCACAACGCAAGCAGGTGGATGTTCTACTTCAAAAGAAATAACCGTTTCCATACTTGAAGAAATCTCACAAGAAGTAAGTATTAGTCCTCCTTCTTGTAGAAATGCGTCGGACGCTTCTGTAACTATTACTAATATTGAGGGGGGACTTGGAACAAATCTATCTGATTATACGATAGAATGGAGTACTAATCCAACTATTACAGGACTTACAGCTAATAATCTAGCAGCAGATAGTCGTTATTTTGTTACGATAACAGATAATAATAGCTGTTTTACTATAGATACTATTGACATAATGAATCCTGATGGTTTGGAAATTACTATTCAAGATATAAAAGACGTTTCATGTTTTAATGGAAATAATGGGACTATAGATGTAAATGCTATAAATGGTGAGTTACCTTATATTTATCAATGGAGTAATGGCGCCTCCACTCCTCAAATTACCGATCTAACCGCTAACACGTATAGCCTTACTATATCAGATGCTAATAATTGCTCTATTTCAGATGTTTATGTAATCAATCAACCCGATTCTATAACCATAGACTTTCAAAAAACAGACATAGGTTGTGTTGGAATTGCTAATGGAACAATACAGTTAAATCCGAATGGGGGAACTGCTCCTTATTCTTATTTGTGGGATTCTGGTGAAACCTCTGCTTTTCGAGATAATTTAGGCATCGGAGCATACTTTATAACCGTTTCAGATGCAAATAATTGTATAAACAGTACTTCTATTGATATAATAGGATTGGATAGTTTAGAAATAAATACAGAACCTATACCTCCTACTTGTTTTGGAGGTACAAATGGTATAATTAATATTGATGTTTCTGGAGGGCTTACTCCATATCAATATAGTATTGATGGAACTAATTTCAGTAATCAATCAACTATCCGAAATTTATCATCTGGTACTTACAATGTTTTTGTAAAAGATGCTAATGACTGTATCCAGACACTTAATAGTATTACAGTAGATGCCCCTTTGCCTATAGAAATTTTAATTGATGGTATAGAGGAAGATGGCGAAATATTTATTGATTTGGGAGATAGTCTTCAGGTTAGTAGTCAAATAAATGAATCAATTGGGAATATTACTTATCAGTGGCAAACAAATGGTCGTGATACCCTAAGTTGTACTGACTGTCCTAATCCTTTAATTTATCCTAGTAGTACCGCCAATTATACGCTGTTAGTAAAAGATGAAAGAAATTGCACACAACGTTTTAGTTTTAAAATCGTTGTAGACAAGGAAAGAAGTATATATGTACCTACTGCTTTTACACCAAACAATGATGGGATAAATGATTTCTTGCAAGTACATGGAAAAACAGGAACAACTATTTTACTTTTTAGAGTATATGACCGTTGGGGAGAGAAAGTATTTGAAGCCTCTAATTTTGAAGTAAATAGTGAAGATGGAACTTGGAATGGTATTTTTAAGGGAGAACCTATGAATCCTGCAGTGTTTGTATGGCATATAGAAGCCGAATTTTTAGACGGGAGAAAAGCAGTTTTTGTTGGAAATTCGACCTTAATACGATAAAAAAAACATTTTCATCCAAAGAAAGCATTAAAAAAAGATAAAGGTCGTAACTTTGTACAACCAAAACCATTATCAATTATCAGATAAATCAAGAACACCGTGAATACCACCAAACTACAAAAAATAAAGATACAACACACTGTCAAAGATAGGTTTTTGCGTTATGTTAAAATTGACACACAATCCGATCCAAATTCAACGAGTTATCCTACTACAGAAAAGCAAAAAAACTTAGCTAAAATATTAGTAGAGGAATTAATTGAAATGGGAATAAAAGACGCTCACTTTGATAAATTTGGACTTGTTTACGCTACAATACCTTCCAATACAGATAAAAATGTTCCTGTTATTTGTTTTTGTTCTCATATGGATACATCTCCTGATTCCTCAGGCACAGGTGTTAAACCCATTGTACATAAAAATTATCAAGGTCAAGACTTAGTTTTGCCTGATGATCCTAGTATCGTTTTAAAGATGCAAAATCATCACGATTTACAATATCAAATTGGAAATGATATTATTACTGCTAGTGGTAAAACCTTATTAGGAGCAGATAACAAATCAGGTGTTGCTGCAATTATGGATGCTGCGCATTTCTTTATGAATAACCCTAATATTAAACATGGAGCAATAAGGATTCTATTTACACCTGATGAAGAAGTCGGCAAAGGGGTTGATAAAGTAGATATAGAAAAGCTAGGTGCAAACTTCGGGTATACAATAGATGGTGAGACGCTAGGCTCGATGGAAGACGAAACATTTTCAGCAGATGGTGTAAAGCTAATTGTTCATGGTGTATCAGCTCATCCAGGTTATGCCAAAGGTAAAATGGAAAATGCTATTAAAATCGCTTCGGACATCTTACATTCTTTACCCAAAGATACCCTTACTCCAGAAGCTGTAGATGGAAAAGAAGGTTTTATTCATCCTGTACAAATGAAAGCTGTTGGAGAGAAAGCAGAAATAGATTTCATTATTCGTGACTTTAAGACAGCTATGTTAAAAGAGCATGAAGATGTGCTTGAAGGTGTTGTAAAAGATGTGATGCAAAACTACCCTTCTTCAACCTATGAATTTATAGTAGAAGAACAATACCGCAACATGAAAGAAATTCTTGATCTGCATCCTCAAGTTGCGGATTATGCCGAAGTAGCCATAGAAAGAGCAGGATTAAAAGTAAAACGTGGGAGTATCAGAGGAGGAACAGATGGTTCTAGACTTTCGTTTATGGGTTTGCCTTGTCCTAACATTTTTGCAGGGGAGCATGATTTTCATTCAAAATATGAATGGGTAAGTGTCCAAGATATGGAAAAGTCAGCAGAAACCATAGTCCACCTTTGCTGTATTTGGGAAGAAAATAGCTAGAAAATGAATTTCAAAGAAATGGGCAAATTCTTTATGGAAGAAGTCTTAGGAGAAGCTATTGGTTATCTCGCAGGGCTTTGGGCTTATTTGCTTGTTTCTGAATTCTTTGTTGCTCGAAAATTCGGAAATCTCTGGGGTGTTTTTTCCAAAAAACAAGGCGTCTCAAAAGATGAGTTTAGTTGGATCATCTTCTTTACTTCTTTTATTTTCGGCTTATTCGTTATGATAATTGTAAAACAAATGACCAAGAAACTTCTTAACCCAAAAGAAAAGGTCTAGCCATATAATTTTTGGTCTCTTTAAAACCTCTATTTTCTTAATATCGTTGTGTTCGTAATATCATTCTAATATTATAAAAACAAATAATCAATACGATAACTAACCACACATACATCCACCAACTAGCAGGCATAATTGGAATTGTCTTTGCATACTGTTCTAAATCAGAACTAGGCCCAACATTGAAATCTTCAACTATCCTTACGACACTTGCTAATCCTAAAAAAAATAAAACCTCGCTTTGAAAATTAGAATAATTAGCAATCACAATTAATGCCCCAGAAAACAGGATAAGAAAAATGGTACTATACAAAGAATTAAACCACCAAATACCTGAAAAAATCATTAAAGCTGCTAGAACAATCAATGTAATACGAGCCGTCTGTCGAGAACGAGTTCCTAAGTACAGTAAAATATTTCCAAATACTGCACTACCAATATAACCACCCATTAATATAATAGAACGCCACCCACCTACACTTTCCGTCAGCCCACTACCGTCTGGATTAACTCGAATATAATTTACTCCACCTCCTGTTATAATTGCTCCTATCGCATGACCAAACTCATGCAAAAACGTTACTAATAAATTAATAGGATATAAGACCGTTTTTCCAAAAGGAACAAAGTATTTTAAAGCAAGAAAAACAGCTAGAATTAATAAAACTCGAAACAATAAACTGCTACCTGAATTCATAAGGGATGGTTTTATGATTTTTTATAATATCATACAAAAAACGTAAGATACTCTATAAAATTATGCTTTTTAAAACTTAAACGGTGAGTTTTTGGATAAAGGAAAGTCTTTTTTCTACTAGTTGTAGAAGATATGCTAAGATTTGATAGTATTAGAAATGACACCATTTGCTCGTTCTAGTGTAAAGCCAAAGGTTGAACCAATATTTACCCGACTCCTAACATTAACAGTTTGTTGGTGTGCCTCAATAATATGTTTTACGATAGATAAGCCTAAGCCTGTCCCGCCTTGTTTTCTAGAACGACTTTTATCCACTCTATAGAATCGTTCAAATACCCGTCCTATATTTTCTACAGGTATTCCAACTCCATTATCGGCAACTTCTACCAGAATTCGCTTATCCATATCGTAAAAGCCTATTTGAGTATTGCCTCCTTGAACGCCATATTTTATTGAATTGGAAATTAGATTGACCAGTACTTGTCTTATATTCTCTCTATCTGCCAAAACTTTATAGGATTGGCTAGCACCTTCTTTAAAGAAAAGTAATATATCTTTTTGAGCAGCTATAATCTCCATATCTTCCATCACTTCTTGCGCCAACACTTTAATATCAAAAATCTCCATATCCAATTCTATTTCGCCTGATTCTAGTTTAGAAATAACCTCTAAATCATGAACAATGATGCTTAAGCGTTCAACATTTTTAGCTGCTCTGATAAGATAGGGCATATTGATAGCCTTGTCTTTCAATTCACTATCAATCAATGTTTCGAGATAGCCTTGAATATTAAAGATAGGTGTCTTCAATTCATGCGAAATATTGCCTAAAAAATTCCTACGGTATGCTTCTTGTTTTTTTAGAAATTCTATTTCTTTCATTTGATCTTTAGCCCATTTATTAACTTCTTTTTGCACATCATCTATGAAGTTACTTTTTAAATCAATACGTGTGTGTTTTTTATCTGGTTCTAGTTTCAGTGTATGAATTGATTTATAGATGACTTTAATTTTTCTATAGATATACTGTTCAATAGCTTGGCTAATCACCCAATAGATAAATAAATAACATAGAATAGAAATAACAACTAGCCATAGTACATGAATTTTCAAATATCCAATAATGGATAATAGTAATAAAATAAGTAAGAAAACACCAGAAAAAATTCCTGATAAGTAAATGGCTATTTGGTATGGTGTAGGATTTTTAAACATGAGCAATAATCAATCATAAGAATAGGAAATGCTTTATAAAACAATGGTTTTAATGAAACTAAAATTCAAATTTATATCCAATCCCTTTTACTGTTTTGATAAAATTGCCTCCTAGTTTTTCACGAATTTTCCGAATATGTACGTCTATTGTTCGATTGCCTACAATCACTTCTGTTCCCCAAATTTTGTTATAAATTTTTTCACGAGTAAATACTTTTCCAGGTTTAGATACTAAAAGATAAAGCAACTCAAATTCTTTTCGTGCTAAAGTAATTTCTTCTTTGTCTTTGATTACAAGGTAGCGTTCTCGATCTATCGTCAGACCATCAAAACTTAGGATAGGATCTTTTTTCTCAATTTTCTTTTGCCGACGTAACAAGGCTTTAATTCGGCTAAGAAAAACTCTAGGACGAATAGGTTTCGTAATGTAGTCATCTGCACCAACTTCAAAACCCGCAATTTGAGAAAAGTCTTCGTTTCTTGCCGTTAAAAAAATTATCAATGTATTAATGAAATCATTATTTTCTCGGAGCCTTCTACAGACTTCCACCCCATCAATTTCAGGCATCATAATATCTAAGATAATTAAATCTGGATTGAGCGAAACGGCTTTCTCTAAAGCTACTTTACCATTAGGGGCTGTATAGACCTGATAGCCTTCTTTATCTAAGTTATAGCTTAGAAATTCTAGTATGTCAGGCTCATCATCAACCACTAATAATTTATAGTTAGCGTTTTTCATTAAACAAATATAATGGACTATTTATTAGGACTCAATAGTTCTAAGTTAAGTCAATATTAAGAATAGGTTAAGGAATGGTAGATAAAATTATAATTTATCATTGAGCCAGTCAATTTCTGTTTGAAATACTTCATCTTGTACTAGCTCATTGTGAATTTCATGGTATAAACCTTTCCATATTTCTAATGTAATATCTCCTGAGACTCGTTCTGCAAAAGCTTCCGTAGCTTTAGCAGAGGTAATCTGATCATCCTCCCCATGCATCAATAGTGCAGGACAAGAAAGTTCTCCTGAATAATTGTCTAAGAAATCAGCTGCTTTCATTAAGTCAATACCTGCAGCAGAAGTTACTTTGCCATGTACTAAAGGATCTTTAACATATGCTTCTACTGTTGCTTCATTTCTAGCAATATGTTTAGCATCCAAACCTGTTGGTTGTGATAAACTAGGCGTAATATTTCGCATAAATTTCCCTAAGGTGACCAGAAACTTTGAAGGTTCAAAAGCAAGTTTGATCCAAGGCCCTGTAGTGATAATCCCTTTTACATCAGGTTTTCGCTTGATGAGATAGTTTAAAGCAATATTTCCTCCCATACTATGCCCATATAAAAATATCGGTAAATCGGGATATTCTATTCTCGCTTTAGTAATCAAATCATCTACTCCATCTAAGTAAGCATCATAATTTGGGGTATGTCCTCGCTTCCCTTCTGATTTACCATGCCCTCTATGATCATAAGACATTATAGAATAATCATTTTTACAAAAAAAATCTGCTAAGTGGTCATATCTTTCACAATGCTCCCCTTGTCCATGCACAAGGCATACAACAGCCTTGGGGTTAGGAGCTTTCCAATGTACTGCATGAATCTTAAGATTATCTTTGGTTTGCCAACTAAAAATTGATTTTTCCATAACTATGTTTACTTAGTTCTTTGTTTTGATTTAGAATAAATCGCTTTTAAATTTATCGATTGTTCGACGCTCTTTTTTTGTCGGTCTACCAGCACCTTTCTCTCGTTGCTCGGCAGCAGCTTTGCCAATAAACCAATCTTTGTATTTATTTAATTCTTCTTCTGTTGTATGATTAACATAGCATTTTTGTGCGATAGGTGCCCCTACCCTTTTTTCTATTAAATCTACTACTTCAAACATCATATTGAAACCATCCTTTTTCACATGAATCATCTCCCCTACTTCCACCATATATGAAGGTTTCACATTTGTTTCCTTGACTTTAATTTTTCCTGACTTACAAGCATCTGTAGCTATGGTACGTGTCTTGAATATACGAACGCTCCATAACCACTTATCTATTCTTACCTTTTTCATGTATAATTGAGTTTATTTAAAACTTAAACCCAAGAGTTGCTTGTAAAGTTCGGTTAGTATTATTCCAATTTACATCAACAGCTGCACCCGTATTATCGGTAAAAATTAAATCGGCATCTGCAAAGTTTAAAACACCATGTACATAACGAAGTCCTAATTCTAGTTTTGGGGTAAAATTTAAGTACGCTCCTAGTGCCAATCCAAAATCCAACTTAGCGGGATCCCATGTAATGGCATCTAAGGTAGTATTATCAGATTTGACTAAGAAACTTGTCTCTACTCCACCTTCTACCGAAATGGCTTTGATAACATTAACCTTTAATAAAATAGGTAAGCTCAAATAATGTAACTTAAGATCTTCGTCCGATATATCGTTATATTTTCCTGAGCCTTTCATAGAGTATAAAAGCTCCGCTCTAAGTCCCATTAAATCATTGAAACTTCTATCATAAAAGAACCCTGCTGCGAGCCCCCAAGTACTACTAGGATCTTGAAAAGGGACACTTACTCCGTCTACTGCGTCATAATCCAAATTTATATTTGAAAAATTAATACCTGCTTTAACACCGAAATTTTGGGCTTGAACTGTTCCTAGTGCTAGAAAAAGCATTGAAATTACAAAAAGTGTTATTTTTTTCATTTTCTAAAATTTTATATATTATTTCAAGAATTTCTCAGTTTTCAATTTTGGAAAGAGCATATTAAATCCTTCCATCGTTTCCAGTATTTTTTTAGTAATAAAATAATCTCTATACCATCGGTCATCAACAGGTGCTATAATCCAAGGAATTGTACAACGCTCAAACAAATCTTCATAGCATCGCATATATTCGTCCCAGTGTTCTCTTTCTGCCCAATCTCCATCATTGTGTTTCCAATTCTTATCAGGCTCATCCAATCGCTCTTGAAGTTTTTCTCCCTGACGTTCATGGGAAAGGTGCATATAAAACTTCAGAACTGTTGTATTATTATCAAATTGAAGTAATTCTTCAAAGGCATTAATCGCATTAATTCTTTTTATAGCATGTTCCTCTGTTATCCATTTGTGTACTCTTTGAATCAATACATCCTCATAATGGGAACGTATAAAAACAGAGATATGTCCTTTTTGAGGAGCGTGTTTATGAATACGCCATAGGAAGTCATGGGCAAATTCTTCGTCTGTTGGTTTTTTATAGGATACGGCATGAATACCGTGTGGACTACATTCGTTAAAGACGCCATGTGTTGCGCCATCTTTACCGCTAGAATCCATCCCTTGAAAAACGACTAATAAGCTATGTTTCTTTTCAGCCATCATAATTTCTTGCAATTCAGAAATTCGCTTATTCATTTTCTTGGTGGCTGCTCTAGCTTCTTTTTTGGTCATCCCTTCAGGGGCTCTAGTAGATATGTCTTTTAAAATTCCCATTCTTGTGATTTTGAGTACTAAAATTTTAAGTTTATCAATTGTACTACCCTTATTGGTAAACTTAATTATTTAAATTAGAAAAAGTATTATTGATTAATCGCCTATAATATTTAAACAAAATTTAACCTTGTTGAAATCCTTTATATAGAGGTAACTAGATTTTATATCTATACAAATTTCATTTTATGACAGATGAGTGTATACTGATACTATACATTAAATCAGATTGTTTGCTAACAAATATATGACAACTGACATCTTGATCTATATAATCATACACTTGTTCTTTAAAAGAAAAAGTTTTTTTATAATCAGTAGCTTTAAGATCAAAACTACTCTCTAAAATAGCGTCTGATTTTCCAAAATATAACTCTTGATTTTCAAAAAAAACCGCATTTTTAGTCAAAAATGTAATGCTAATTCTATTTCCTTCATCATATCTGATTTTAACTTTATCTATCTTAATCAATTCTGTAAAGAAGTAATCTTCCATTATTATTAACCCATCTCTATGTATTGAATAATCTAAACTTCCTAAATAAAGATTAATATTCAATGAAAGCAATATATTCCAAAGAACGTAATGTTCTTTAAGGATTTCTATAAATAGCATAATAATTTTATTTAAAGACAATTACCTGTACCAAATAAAACGGTCTGAAAACTATTTATCGGAGCATTAGGGTAATTCGGAGAAAAACTAACCCTAGCACCTGGTATCAATAACTTTAATTCTTCTTCACAATACCTTTTAAGTTTATCCTCTATAACAAGAGATGAAGGACGTGAATTATAACGATGTTCTAAATGAATTCGTCTAAACGCTTCTTGATATGCTTCTGCTGACATTTGAGCTGCAAAACCTGAAGAAACTTGAATATTGTCATAAGTTAAAGCAGGGACACCAAAATATAAAGTTCTTGTTATAGTATGTGCGTAAAAATATCTCCTATTATCATTAGGATTCGTATAAAAAACTTTCAAGGAAATATTGCTCACGCCACATTCTTGCCATGTTCCATTCATATTTTCATATTGCCAAGATTCACAATCTGCTCCATCAGGTCTTTCATTATCTATATATTGAGAATTATATGAATTAGTATGATAGCTTCCTCCTCCTAAAGAAGGAGTATTATGGTTTGAATTACAGACTTCATAATATTCATAAAACACTCCTGTATGTTGTGTGTCAGTATACACTCCATTTACATACCAATCAGTATAATAATTAATTTCTACTACATATTGGTCACAGCTATAAGGGATTCTAATATTTCCTTTATTTTTCGACTTTTTCACCTCTCTACTCCATTTTCCTCTATCAAACTCTCCTCCAAAATTAAAAGTTCTCCCATCTTCAAGATAAACAATAATGATCCCTTTAAACTCTTTTAACAAATTTTCTTGATTTTTTAATTCTAATATACCTTCAAATGTTTGTATATATGATTCATGAGGTAAAGCCATAAGAATACAATTCCGATTTATTTTTTTATTTTGAATCTCCCCTCTAAAAAAATACCCCTTAATTGTGCCATGAATTTTTTGCTTTTTATAAGATTTCTTATGAGTCGTATACTTTACAGGGATAATATTCCCCACTATATAACCATTAAAGTCTAGATAATTAGTACTAAATATTATATCTTCTTTTTGACATGATATTAGAAGGAAAGGCAAAACAAATACAAAAAAAAACAGCCTAATATAATTCATAAATTATTGTGTTTTTAATTTAAAGCTTTCAGTTGACTAAAATATAATCAAATAGCAATAAATCCAAATATTTATAGAATCAAAGTAGTACTAGACACCCATTTTGTTTCTTTTGACGAGGTAAGATTGTAGAACCTGCTTGAATCCCTTTTTAATATCGGCTTCTACAAAGTCTACTTTGTATTGTAAACACTTCATCTGAAGTGCATCCTTAAATTTTTGTATCCGTTCTTTGTAATAATCTTTTACTTGATTGGATTGTAACCTTACTTTTTCTCCCGTTTCCATATCTATAAAAACGTAAGGGCGGTTTTCGAATTCAAAATCCATTTCAAGTGATTTATCCACCACATGAAAAAGGATCACTTCATGTTTATTATGTTTCAAATGTTGTAAGGCTGAAAAGAGTCTTTCAGTATCTTCACTTTGCTCAAACATATCGCTAAAAATAACGACTAAGGAACGTTTGTGAATACTATCTGCAATTTGATGGAGTGCGGCGGCAGCAGCCGTTTTTCGATTGTGTTCAGGATTATTGAGCAATTTATCTAAATAGGTCAGTAACAGGCGGTAATGAGAGGTACTCGACTTACACCGTGTATGCGTAGAAACGGCATCATCAAAAATACTTAAACCAAAGGCATCTCGTTGTTTTTGTAGTAAATTCATTAAGGCGGCGGCAGCCAGTCCTGAAAAGCGAAGTTTATTAATGTGTTCCCCTTTTTTAGGAGTAATTTCGGGAAAATACATTGATGAAGAAGCATCTATAACGATCTGACAACGAAGATTGGTTTCTTCCTCAAACCGCTTTGTAAAGAGTTTATCGGTTCTGCCATATACTTTCCAATCAATATTCTTGGTATCTTCTCCTTGATTGTATAAGCGATGCTCCGCAAACTCAACCGAAAATCCATGAAAAGGACTTTTGTGTAATCCAATAATAAACCCTTCGACAACTTGTTTTGCTAATAATTCTAGATTACCTAAATCTCTAACACTTTGTTCATTGAGTAAACTCATAATCTAATTTATCATTGAAAATATTTACAACAAAAAATCTCTTATCCTTAAAATACAAATAAAGATAAGAGATTTACCTCAATTTTTGTACCACAGTAATTTTCATAAAATAGCTAGAAGAAAAACGAATCTAATTGCTAAGATAATTGTGGTATCTCGGTATAAATTATTTTACATATGCGCTTCTAGCTTCTCTGCTAGAACTGCTTTTGTTGCTGTTCCTACGTGGCGATCTACAACTTCGCCATTTTTCAAGAATAATATCGTCGGTATACTACGTACTTTATACTCCATAGACACTTCAGGATTGTTATCAACATCAACTTTTCCTACTAATGCCTTATCTCCGTATTCATCCGCTAATTCTTCAACAATAGGGCTGATCATACGGCAAGGTCCGCACCATGCTGCCCAAAAGTCTACCATTACAACTTTGTCATTTTCTAATGCCGAAGTTTTGAAGTTTGCATCTGTGAATTCAAAAGCCATTTTATCAATTTTTTTAAATGAATAATTTTTTTACAAAAATAGTAATTAAATAATTAGAGCGTATTTAAATTTAACTTTTTCAATCCAAAACATTTATAAACCTTGGTTTTCAAAAGTCAATGGAATAATGTCCAATATAAATATAAACTCTAATCAACTATTGTCATTGTATAGACAATTTATTATTTATTATGTTCAAATATTTAACAATTTTTTTCACATAATTAAAAATGGCTCTATTATCACTTGCAATTCTTCCATAGAATACGTTCCTGTATAGTAAAGGTGTGTATCGTCTAAATTATTAATAAATAGTAATAAAGGAGAAGTGCCATTCCAAGATTTTTCAACCTCATTAAACCAATTGTTGGCATTTTTATCGACTAGTAAATATGCTTTTCCTACAATACTTTTGGATCGAATCAATGTATTGAGTGCTTCTTTTTCTTGTATATCATCAAGACAAATATGAACAATTTCAACCTCTTCTACTCTTGAGGTTGTTTGAAGTTGATTTAAGGTATCCAAGTTATGAATACATTCTTCACAATCTGAACTCCAAAAATTATAAATATGCAAGCCCTCGCTTTCTGAGCTTATTTGTTTTTTCAAACGACTCATACTAATCGTATCTATAGTTTTGCCCTTAGCTGTGGCGAGCTGTATTTTATCCTTTTCAGAAAAATCAACAGTAGGTGCAAAATTAGAATGGGGTAATACAGCCGAAGCAGATTCGTTATTTTTATGCTTTTGACTATGACTACAAGACAGGACTATCAATAGTCCTAAGATAAGTAAGCCTCTCATATTAGACGGTTAAATCATACTTATATATCGTAATATTCAAATAATAATTTGACTATTTGTATGTTACTACATATAAAGTTTAGTAAAATTCGTTGTGTTGTTTGTCTCTCTTACTACAAGTTACGACATTATTTTTATAAATGTTAAGTATTTTGAATAGGGGGATAACTTAACATTAATTATCAATGTTTATCTTCTTCCGTCACTTCAACGATAGTTGGTGCTTTCCATTTTTGGAAACCAACGGGATCGCTTAGGACTTTCCTTACTGACTTTTCGGAACGTTGCTTATCATAGATCATCGCAAAAGTCATTATTAAACTCGTAGCTATAATGATAAATAATAGAATTCCTGGTTCAAAACCTGGCACTTCTGCTTGTACAGGGATGTTATAGAACAATAATACTGTGATTAATCCTCTAGGGGCAATAAAGAGCTGTGGCAAAATGTCTTTCCCAATAAAAAGCCTTAATAAAACATAACGAATCAAATAGATAGACAATATAATTAAGACACTAATTTTAGCAACTTCCCAACTTGCAAGAGAAGATAAGATAATGGTCATTCCAAAGATAACAAAAAAGAAAGTACGTACGACAAAAGCTGTCTCCATCGTAACGACGTGTAACCCATCGTATATTTCTTTGGCTTTATCTACTCTTAACCATTTTGCTAGTTTCCCACTAAAAAATAGTTGCATATTGGAGATCATCAATCCAAAAACAAGGATGATAATAAGCGAAGAGAGATGCATTTGTTTACCTACAGCATATAAAAGCAATAATACGGCTATGAGTAGAAATAGCTTGGTATGGCTTTTAATATTTTGAAAAATAAGAATAATCAAATAACTCGCTATAACGGAGATTACGATAGTTAATAAGACATTACCACCATATCCCAATAAACTAGAGCCTCCACCATGATGATCACCTGTATCAATTTGTCCTGTCAAAAAATAAAATAACATAATACCTAGTATATCTGAAAAGGTACTCTCATAGATATGAAATTCTTTTTTATATTCTACCAAGCCCGAAACACTCGGAATAATAATGGCACTAGATAATATAGATAACGGTGTAGCATATAACCAAGCAGAAGCTCTATCCATATTAGGTACAAATTCATCTAAAATGATGGCTGCCACCCAAGTAGATAGGAGTAATCCAACCAGAGCAATAATAAAGGCTATAGCGATAGGGACATACTTCTCCCGTTTGAGTTTAAGTTCTAGGGCGGCTTCGAGGACTATCATGATCAATCCTACTGTTCCTAGTATTTTCAGTATAGGTAAAAAATCAGGTTTACGACCGACCTGTGATTCTAGCACATAGGCTAGAATGATACCTAAAACAATGAGCATCAATACTGAAGGTATATTGGTCTTACTGGATAATTCTCCAAAGAAAAACGATAAAATTATGATAACTGATGCTGCAATAATTAAACCGTAAGAGGATAAAATAGCGTCCATATTATTTTTTTGATAATTTACAAGAGAAACCTCTTTCTTGAATGAGGCTAATCAATTCATGCAATTGGTTGTCGTCTTTGACGGTTACACTTGCTTTAAACTGGTTGGGATTTGAATTACTTTGTACGATTTGTGGCTTTTGAGTCCAATCTATATATGGAGCAGATGCTAGTAAATCGTGTAATATGATTCTATAATTCTTCCTTTCCTCTGGTGCTTTATGGGCAATTTCTAGTTGATAAAGTCCACTAACTTCTTCTCCTGAAAGTATTGTAAAGCCTTCATTAAGTAATCGACTGTAATCGATAAAATGCAGCCCTTTCGTTGTTCTGAGTTTAATACCTAGACGACCTGTATCGGCAATCTGCCCTGTTTTGTTTTGAAAGCTCAAACGCTTTCCTATCTTTACCACATTATCAAACTGAATAATTCGACCACTTAAGTATTTTCGAATGTGGGGAAAAGCGACTACTGCCATAAAACCTAATAGCAATCCATTGAACACTGGATGTATTAATATAAAAGAAGCTCCTAGTATTAGGATAACTATCAACTCATAAACCAATAGTATGCTATTGACAATGCGTTTAACATTTGATTGAAAAGCTCCTAGAAAGTCCGCTTTATCCAACATTATTTTGATAAATCGCAGTATGAAATAAGTTGCAATCAGTACAATTGCTACTGTTATGAAATTCCCCCAAGTAAAGTGTGGTATAGTATAGTTGTCCATATCTTTTTAATATTGAACAAAAAATAACCAATCTGAGTAGAGACTTGTTATTCTTTTACATTTCATTAATGATAAAACTTTAAAAAACCTTTCGTTTCCAGTTGTTTACCAATTTCGTTGGCAATGCTATCATTTAGCATTAACCAACCGTCGATTTGACGTTTTAAAACACCGATACCTATTAGCCGTTGGATAATACCTCTATATTTATCTTTAAAAGCAACCCCAAATCGTTTTCTCAATCTAAATTCATTTGTTCGTTTTTCCATCATAATGGTAGAAAGAACTATTGCCATGTCTGCATCTAAAAATTCAGGTAAGGTATACTGTAATTGCCCTTCATATTGTACCCTATCATCGTCCGAAAGTTGAATAGATCCTGCCCATCTATTCAGGGCTTCGCCAATATTTCCTTCTGAAACCTTAACGATATTCGATATAATTCTTTCAAATCCTTGAGGGGTAATTTCTTCTCCTTCTTGATCAACTAAGGCCTTATGTGTAGCACCATGCCGTATTAATACCGCCTGCTTGATTTCTTCCTCCTCCATCCTATCCAAATTGATTTCGGTTTGAAAAACACTACGGATATCTTCTGTATTTTCAAGATGTGCCAATAACCAGTTGCTAACCGAAACCATAAAGAACAATTTCCCTGAATAGTTGTCAATATACCGTTTAAGGCTTCTTACATTCTCCCCTAATGATTGCTCTACATCTGTCCATAGCGCCAAATTATCCAACCAAACCATATATTTATCATTCAAGGTTTGGTTTTTAATAAAATTTAATGCCTCGTCCAAATTATGAGAGGTCTCAAACTTTCGACCATTGATATTGATCGTGCTATTGGGAAATACGTGGATAGATTTATGGGGAAAGAAACGATTGGCGACCAATTCTCCAAAGAGCGATTTACCTGAAAAACGCTGTCCGCTTATCAATACAGCTCCCCGAAAACCATTCTCCCATTGTTTAATAATTTTGGCAACGTGGTTTAATTCTCGTTTACGCCCCACCCAAAAAGACTCGCCAATATAACCTTTTGTCAAAAAAATACTTGAATATAATCCTCCATCTGTACTCAATTGACGACTTTCAATAAATCGGACTATTTTCTCAGATGAGCTCAAAATCTCTTCATTTTGAACGGTATTTCTTAGCCTTCTTATAAATTGCTTTGATTGCTTGATGATGTTTCTAAACTCCGAAAAAATCTGAGTTTGATTTTGACGATATTGGTTTATTGTAGAGGTTAAAGGAATCGATAAAAACTCTTGATCCGTTTCATAAAGTTTAGTTACATATAAATTACGTTCTATTCGTTTTTGAATTGTTTTTTCATAATTATCTAATTGTGCTTTATAATTATCAATCCTTTTTAAAAAATTTATCAACGAAGAACTTATATCTTCTTGTTCAACTTCCACAATAGTATCTTCTTTAGATAATACTAGAGCTTTATTTCTAATATTAACCAAAGACATCTGAATCCCATTTTCAACCTTCTCAACGATTTCCCACATTTCGTAAACCACAGGTAATATTTCAGAATCTAACCATTGTCTAGTCAGTCGCTGAAAATTCACTTCTTTGTATTGAACAATCCCTCGGATTGTATCAATCGGCACACGAACTTTACTTTCTAAAGCTTCTACTTTTTCGTCCAAATTTAAGGTAAGTTCAGAGGAAAAGAGAGCAGGCGTAAATTGCTCTTCAACGTCTTCTAAATAACTCACTACCTTACCTGGTTTTTCGGTTATATTCTCTTCAATATACCCCTTTGTTTTAGTAATAATAGTGCTTACTTTTTCGACCTCTTTTTGGATAGTATCTATCATTGTCTGAACAATGCCTCGTATATCACCAAAATAATCTGAGCTATTCAATAAATTACCATAGCTGTTTTGAAGTTGCTTATTTTGAATAGGTAATTCTTGAAGCTGTTCTTTGTAAATTTGCCAAGGATTCTGTTCTAATTTCCATTTCTCTAAGGCTGTTTTTATTGTTCTTTTACTTTTATTGACTGTTTTCAATTTTTCATCAAAGAAAGAAACCAAACTATCTTTAGAATTCAATATGGCTACTTTAGATTGCGACTTAAGTCCATCAATAGACAATTTATCTGCCTTCGTCTCCACATGATATATTGTAGCTTTATGTTGTTGAAATAGAATATCTCTCCATAAGATCAGAAATGATTTGACTTCCTCCGACCATAAATAATTGATAACATAATGCGGTAAATTACCTTCAACCAATAGTCCTGACGGTGTTGATACCAATTGTTGATAAGAAAAGTCACCAATTGTTACTGCTTTTCCTACGATTTTTTCTAGCCCCTTGCTCAAAGCCATGATATAGCTTTCAGTCTGCTCATAAGACCAAGTATCTTCTATTGTATGATCTAAAAAGTCGTAAAATTCAGACAATTGAATCGATAAGTTTTCCATGAATATGTCGAGTTATATTTTTTTATCCAATATCACCTTTACACACAGGCAATATTACATCTATTGATGTATTTATAACATAAGTCAAATATTAGATTTCCTTAAATGTTTTTTTATTGTTCTTTAAATATATCCTTACTTCTTCCATTTTTTCAAAATCTACTTCCCATTCCATTCTTTCAGATGACCTATAGTTTCTATCCCCAATATATCCACTAAAACCTTCCCAGTTCAAATCATATTCAAAAAACAACCCTTCTAAAACAGTTAAACTCCGATTAGGTAATCCATCTTCTTCTTTTGAAGAATTAAATCCTGGTACAATTAAATTAAAAAAATTTGCTCGTGCAAAATTCCAATTCAATATATCAAAATTTGGAAAAAACTCTTCTATTTTATTTTCAATCTTTATGAAAAGTTGTTCAAATTTTCCTCTAGGAGAAAATGTAATATTTCTTTCATCTATTCTAGGCTTATCTTCTATAAATAATATATAAAAAGGGCAAATCAAACTTACAGAAAAAAATACTTGTACATTTGATTTTTCCTTTCTAGGAAATATTACTTTACAAGTATAACTTGGATTATTTGACTCCAAATCATAAACCTTTACTTCTGGTAGACTTTTTTTAATACTTTCTAACAATTCTAACCATTTCTTATATTCAATCCTCTTTTTTTTGCCTTGAACAAGTTCATATAACCTTTGAATTTCATTAGAAGAAAAATAAACAGCAGAGTATTCTGGAAAGTAAAATAAAAAGTATTTTTTGATATAATAATATAATGGTAAAATTGATTTTTGTTTTTTATTTATTTTCATAATACATTTTAGAGTATCTAAATAAAAATTACCATGAATTTACACAAGGCAATATATTTAAAGGACTAACAGTATAAGTTCTGATTGGAATATCTCCAAAACAATGCCCATATGAAATAGAAGAAGTTGCCTTTCCCCCTGTTAATTTACTAAGTTCCTCTTGTACATAAAATTTGTACTCATTCTTAGCTTGAATAGAATTAAAAATTGATACATTTATTTCTTTAAATAATTCTAATCTAGCATTATCTATTGCAAAAGCAGTTAACTCTGCTGCTTTTTCTTTTGTCAAATTATTTCCAAAAGCATCCTTACCTCTCACCTGAATACACATTTCACTAATTCTATAACTTAATACATTCGAAAAATTCTTTGCATATTTATGTTCTATTTTATTCACTTGAGCAGTATATCCGTCTCCAACTTTTATAAAATCAAAAGAAGATTTACAAGTTCGCCCCAATAGTACTATTGGGGCTTTTGATAAAATCTTGATTTAAAACCTCTTTTATAGGTATTAAATATTCTACCTTTATTCCTCTAAAATCTAAAAAATTAATTTCAGAGACTATACTTCCTTTTTCACAAGATATGCCAATAATCAATAAAAAAGTAAAAGTCAATCCCAATTTAATGATATTCATAATTTAAAATTTACATGCATTATAATTTTGTAAGACAAAATTATAAAAAAGAAACCCTTACCCTTAACTACCACTTTAGCTAACTCCGCTATACTCATATCATAGGTTAAATCTTCCCTAAAGCTTGCTCAATATCTGCTACAATATCGTCTATGTGTTCTAAACCCACAGATACTCTAACCAAACCATTGGTAATTCCAACAGATAGTCGAGTTGCTTCATCGACCTTCGAGTGTGTTGTTGAAGCAGGATGGGTAGCTATCGTCCTACTATCTCCCAAATTGGCACTAAGCGAAATCATTTGAATATTATCAAGAAACTTTTTGCCATATTCTAGACCGCCTTTTAATTCAAAAGTAACAACACCTCCTCCCATTTTCATCTGTTTCTTGGCAATTCCGTAGGCAGGATGGCTTTCTAAGAATGGATAGTTAACTCTATTGATTAATGGATGATTTATTAAATGTTTAGCTAGTGCTTCTGCATTCGTACAATGTCGATCCATTCTAATTGCTAAGGTTTCTAGACTTTTCGAAAGCACCCAAGCATTAAAAGGTGATAGTGCTGGTCCCGTCTGACGCCCAAACCGTCGTACTTTATCTATCAATTCTTTTTTACCAATCACTATTCCTCCTAGTACCCTTCCTTGTCCGTCGATAAACTTAGTAGCAGAGTGGGTTACAATATCTGCACCCCATTTAAGTGGGTTTTGGAGATAGGGTGTAGCAAAACAATTGTCTACATTTAAAATAAGATTATGTTGTTGTGCAAACTTAGCTGCCCATTCCAAATCAATTATATCTAAGGCGGGATTAGAAGGTGTCTCTAGAAACAACATTTTAGTATTGGGCTGAATTAAAGATGCCCAAGATTCGGTTTTTTCAGGATCAGCAAAGCTATGACTTATCCCCCATTTAGGAAGGTAATTGGTCAAGATTTGATAGGAAGAACCAAAAATTGCCCTAGAAGCCAAGATATGATCACCTGCTTCCAAAAAAGGTATGATGCTAGAAAAAATACCTGCCATGCCTGTAGCTGTTGAAACAGCATCTTCTCCACCTTCTAATAGGCACATTTTATCTTCGAACTCTGTGCAATTGGGGTTTGAGAAGCGACTATAGATATTTCCTTCTTCTTCTTCTGCAAATAAAGCCCGCATTTGTTCTGCACTATCAAAAACAAAACTGGAAGTAGGAAATATCGGCGTACTATGTTCTCTTTCTTGAGATCGCTTCGTCTGTGTTCGAATTGCTAAGGTTTCAAATTTCATATCGTTTCAAATAAATTAAGGGTGAACCACTTCAAAACTACTCGTTACAGCAGCAGCATATTCTAGAGTTTTAGAGACAGAACAGTACTTCTCTACTGATAATTTTACTGCTTTTTTAGCTTTGCCTTCATCAATGTTTCCAAAAAGTTTATAGTGCATATGTAATTTACGCAATACTGTATGGCTCTCTTCAGGCTCCCAGTCTCCATCAACTTCAACTTTAATATCTTCTAGCTCCTGCCGCATCTTTTTTAAAATAATCACGATATCTATTGCACTACAACTAGCCGCCCCCATCAAGAGTAAATCTTTAGGGCGTACTCCTTTGCCTTCCCCTCCAATATCTGGTGAGCCATCTGTTTGTACCGCATTGCCATTTTCATTTGTCATTTCAAAATGAACCGCATCATTTAAACGATTGAGTGTAATTTTCATTTATATTTTTTGGCAAAAGTAATTCTTGATTTAGTTTTTTACTATAAAAAAAGACATTTTTAAGAATTTGATAATAAATTAATATAATAGGTGACTTTTATATATTCAGAAGTCTTATTTTTGTAAGACAATTCTATTACCATTTTTTAATCTAAAATCAATAATAACATCATGGATGACAATTTATTTGACAAGGCAAAGGATATGTTCGAGCAGGCAAAAGAGAAATTAGAAGACTTAACCGAAGTAGCTAAGGATAAGTTAGAAGATCTTACAGAAAATATGCCAGAGACTATCGACAATTTGAAGGATATGGCGAAAGAGAAATTTGAAGATGCTAAGGAGGGTATCGGAAATCTTACAGAGAATATGCCAGAAACTATTGACAATTTGAAGGATATCGCTAAGGATAAATTTGAAGATGCAAAAGAAGGATTAGGAGGGTTATCTGAAAACGTTTCTGAAAAATTAGGAGACTTAAAAGATATGGCTGGTGAAAAACTGAATGACCTCCAAGGAAATGATGAAACTAAAGATGCTTAAAAAATTCTAAAGTATCTCAACTTATTTGTAAAGCCACTTCCTATTTTTGGAGTGGCTTTCTTATTTTTGCAAAAAAAAATGAATGAATAATAAAGCCATTGCTGAAAAATTCCAAGCTCTAGCTTCCATAATGGAACTATATAATGAAAACCCTTTCAAAATACGTTCTTACCAAAATGTATATCGACAATTACGCAAACAAGAACGCCCACTTGCTGAGATGCCTCCTGATGAAATCTCTCAAATCAAAGGTGTAGGGAAAGCAACTGCTGAAAAGATACAAGAACTTCTTCTAAAAGGAGAAATGCAAACTTTCTTGAAATATGCCGAGAAAACGCCAAGTGGGATCATCGATATGCTAGGAATCAAGGGTTTTGGACCTAAAAAAATACGTGTCGTATGGAAAGAATTAGGTGTAGAAAGTATTGGTGAATTATTATACGCTTGTAATGAAAACCGCTTGGTTAGTCTTAAAGGTTTTGGGGCTAAAACACAAGCAGATTTAATTGAAAAAATCAAGTATTTTCAGCTTTCTGAAAATAAATACCACTATGCCAAATTAGAAAAAATATACCTTGCACTACTACCTAAATTACAAGCCGTATTACCCAATACAACTATCGAACTTACTGGAGCCATGCGAAGGCGTTGCCCTATCGTAGAATCCGTAGACATCTTAATTGGGACAGTGGACATTGACCCCATTTTTGACCAAAATATCCTAGAACAAGCAACAAAAAAAAATAACCTATACACTACAAAAACAGAGGCAGGAATTCCTATACATCTCTATACTTGCAATGAAAATAATTTTGGTTCTAAACAGTTTATGTATACTTCTGAAAAACCTTTTTTACAAGCCTTTCTGAAACAAACTGAAGTCAAAGACTTCACCAATATTTCGGATGAAAAGACCGTTTTTGAAAAGGCTAATATGCCATTTATTGTGCCTGAATTGAGAGAAAATGAAACTATTTTTGAACAATTAGATCAGCTCCCTACACTTCTTGAACACGCTGATATTAAAGGCGTAATTCATACACATACTACTTTTAGTGATGGGATTCATTCCCTAGAAGAAATGGCTAAGTACGCCCATTCGCAAGGATATGAATATATTGGCATTACCGATCATTCTAAATCAGCTTTCTACGCTAATGGATTGAAAGAAGATCGATTACAAGAACAATGGGAAATCATAGACCGACTCAAGACAAAATGGAATGACTTTAAAATATTAAAAGGCATAGAATCCGATATATTAGCCGATGGGAGTTTAGATTATGATTCAGATATTTTAAGGCAATTTGACTTCATCATTGCATCCATCCATTCGAACTTAAAAATGGATGAACAAAAAGCAACTAACCGATTAATTAAAGCGATAGAAAATCCTTATACTAATATTTTAGGGCATCCAACAGGACGCTTATTACTTTCTAGAAAAGGTTACCCCATTGATCATCAAAAAGTTATTGAGGCTTGTGCTGCTAATCGTGTTGCAATTGAGCTAAATGCAAATCCTTATCGGCTCGATTTAGATTGGACGTGGATACCCTATGCTCTAGAAAAAGGTGTAAAAATTTCCATTAATCCCGATGCCCACAGTAAAGAGGGCATCCATGATATTAGATATGGCGTTCTTGCTGCTCGAAAAGGAGGATTAACCCAAGCGATGTGTCTAAATACGGGCAATAGTCAAGACTTTATTGATTTTTGTACAAAATAACTAGCGTACCATAAATAAAGCATTGCTAAATAAAAATTTACCTTGCTCCCAAAAACCTCTAAACAAAGGGTTATCAACCAAATAAATGACCTTTCCTTGTCCTTTATTTTCGACACCAAACACAGTAGTTTGAAGCATCTTTGGTTTGAGATTTTTCCCTACGAAACCAATTGGCTTAGCCGTTTTACCAATTGTCCCTACATTCCATATATCTTTAAAATATTCATAGGTCTTACTCGAAGTTTTAAGACTATGATAATGGCTAGGCATACCATAAGCTAAAGGATGTGTATTATCTATTTTGAGTTTATAAATAGCTCCTGGTATTCGATTAGAAGTATAACTTCTTTCCTGCTCTGCATACACTTTCAATCGTTTTGATTTGTCTTTACTTGAACGTACCGAAGAAGTTGTTTTATCACTTTTATGCTTCACCTTAAATCCTTCTTTTCCAACCAATTTGGAAACTGCATTTTCAATTGCAATTAGTTTTCCTCCTTTATTGACCCAGTCGCTAAGAGCTGTATAGTGTTCTTTGCTAAACGTTGAATAATGTCCTGATGGCATAATGATAATCTGATATTGAGAAAGATTCGCTTGTTTTAAGCCTTCTGTTGGTAAGGCTGTAATAGGATACTTTAATTCTTGTTCAAAATAGTGCCATACCTGTCCTAGGTCATTGGCTCTTATATCATCACCATATAATAAGGCAATTTTGGGCATTTTGGCGTAAGCCATACTATACGAACCTAAATCTGTACCTGATACACTAAACCCAGACATTATTGGCTTAATATCTTTACTAAAGGTTTGACTCAACTCCTCTAAAATTGTTTTTAGAGCTATTTTAGAATTTCGATTATCTTTTTGTGTGAAAATAAGTGTCCCCCTATTGAATGTATGTTTTGTTGTTTGAAAAGGTTTTTGAGCAATTCTAACCTTTAATCCTTTTTGATAAGCAGCAGCCAGAAACTTTGCATCCTCTAGAGTCTCCCAAGTAGCAGCGTAGGCATAAGCTTTCGTTAAAGACGATTTAGTACTTTTAAAGAAAGAATAGCCTTCTTTCACATTTACTTTGGTTGTCATAGCATATGCTTCCAAACCAAAAGCATAAGGTAAAGACCAAGCGGTTATATCATAAGTAAGGGAATCACTCAATTCGGAAGAAGGATCAAAAAGGGTCTGGATTAAAACGGATTTTGGTTGATGCGCACTAATCACAAGGTCATCCTTTTCTATATTCACCTTACCAGATTGTTCTCGAATATAATCAAAAGCGACTCCCCCTCCATTTGCAGAACCATATTGAATTTTATGTTTATCCAGTAGTTGACAAAGCAATTTTAACTTACTTGGATGGTTATTTCCTTTAATGACATATGTTTTGTATTTCCCTTGAGGACTTTTTTTACTTTTTTCAAAATAATTAGAAAACTCTTTGTTCAATTGTTCCCTATTTTGATAAGCAACTTCAACCGTAGATAAAGTCGTTTTTAAGTGATGATCGATTCTATCCTTTAAAATTAAAGTATCTTCATCAATTGTTTCAATTGCCAATCCTGCCATACTATGTCCTGCTTGTTCATAAGTCATCCCAATAGCACCATTAAACGTAGGATATGTATCACCATAACTAGGATAAAACAAATCAAAGACTTCTCTAGTGTAATACAACCAATTTTCTTTATCGAAGTGTTTTGCATGATTTTTACCAATAACAACTTGAAAATCTGATTGCCAATTGGTGATATATTGGTGGTATGGTTCTGCTGCAGGAGCAAAGTAATAGGGAGAGTTATGTCCCATTTCGTGAAAGTCTACATGAATATGTGGAAGCCATTGATTATAGATAGCCAAACGTTGCTGTGTTTCTATCTGTGTTGCCCAAGCCCAATCCCTATTTAAATCAAATAAATAATGATTAACACGCCCACCAGGCCAAGGTTCATGGTGTTCGGCTGCTTCTGTATTAGCATTTGGCATGATGTGTCCTACATTTTGATACCAAGTAGTATAACGATTAAATCCATCAGGATTCAGCGCAGGATCTAGGATAACGACCACATCTTCGAGCCATTTGCCTGTATTTTTATTTTGAGGGTTAGCCAATTCATACATGGCATAGATGGCACTATTTGATGCTCCTGCTTCATTACCATGTACTCCATAACTAAGCCAGATTATTGCAGATGTTAGTTTGTTATTTGGTCTTCCATCAAGTACCCCTGCTTTTTTAAGGTTATTTGTTCGTATCGATTCTATTTTGGCAAGATTAGCAGGAGAAGAAATAATCATATAATAAAGTGGACGATCTTGATTTGTTTTTCCATACAAGGATATTTGCACACGATCACTATGTTGAGCAATATGTTGAGCATATTCTACTAATTTATAATGTGGTGTAAATTTTTCCCCCTTATCGTATCCTAAAAATGTTTTAGGAGATTGTAATTGTGCAAAAGATATAGTTGCCAAAAATGAAAATAAGAGTAGTGGACTAAGTTTTTGAAAAAATTGCATTTTAAATATTGCTCGTTAAATGGTATGGATTGATTTTATGGTGTGAAGATGGTAATTATTCATTGATTTTGATAATCAAACGTAATATAATTTACATTTCCAGTCGTGTTTTAAAATATTTTAATGGGTATGATTACTAGGCTTAATGTATTAAAACTGAACGCAAATTGCTTATATCTTCCATTTTGTAAAAAAAAAAGTTAAATTTTATTTAAAAAAAAGAAAATTAGTATTAATTTTGAAAACAAATTGATAATTAAGTTGTCTTAATAGTGAACGTCACAAATAATATTATAGACACTTTATAAGATATAAAAATCTATCTATAGGATAGATATAAGAATTTTCATGTTTTTTGGTTTTTTGGGGTTAACACAGCACATACCTAACATTGGTGTGTGCTTTTTTATTTTTAAAAAAATAGATTTGGCAATTTCAAAATGTTAAAAAATAAAATTTTTCAACATTTAGGCAGCAAAAGAAAAATGAGATTCGTTGGTACAATTAGGAGTGAAAAGAAAATGAAAACAGCCCGATAAAAATTCTCACTAGTTTTAATAATTTCCTAATTTATCAATTCGTATGAAGCTGGGCTGTTTTCTTTGTTGAATTTAATGTTTATTTTTATATGTATATCTTCTATAAAGATTTTTCTTAAACTTTTGTAGTATATAACATACAATCCTTTTGAGATATTGTATATCTGGAACAATATATAATTTTATTGTTATTCAATTCTTGGAAATAATAACTATCGCTTCATATATTTATACGTAGAAAAGAAAAAAAGTTTCGTTCTCTGCAAATCAAATCAGGATTTTGGCTCTGCCTTGACATATTAATTCTATATTATAAATATCCTTAAAATCCATCAACAAGATTTTTTTTTAAATAAGGCACTCCTATACCTTTTTTTAATAGGAGTTAAATCAACCTGAAATACTTTTGTTATAACAAGTATTCCATTCTATCTAAAACAACAACAATTATTTGTATATTGTGCGCTTAATTTAGCAATAACCTTCTCTATTTTTTAATTACCTTAGTCAAAAAATTGTCGTCTTTTGATTACCCTATAATCTATACTATTCGATGAATATTGAACTGGCAAAACAAGCCTTAAAAAAATTCTTTGGTTATGATGCTTTTCGTCCTATGCAGGATGATATTATACAAGCTGTCTTTGATAAAAAAGACAGTTTAGTACTTATGCCTACTGGAGGAGGAAAATCTATCTGCTTTCAAATTCCTGCCATTACCATGGACGGCGTTTGTATTGTCATCTCTCCATTGATAGCCTTAATGAAAGATCAAGTCGAAGCACTTAGAGCCAATGGCGTTTCTGCTGCTTTTTTAAATAGTTCCTTGACCAGTAAAGAGCAACAGCAAATAGAAGATGATCTATTTAATGGACATATCAAACTGCTTTATGTTTCTCCTGAAAAGTTAGTTTCTTCTTCTTTTTTTTCTTTATTAAAAACATTAAAAATCAATTTATTTGCTATTGATGAAGCACACTGTATTTCTTCTTGGGGACATGATTTTAGACCAGAATACAATCAGCTAAAGTTTTTAAAGAGGCATTTCAAAAATATTCCTATCATCGCACTTACAGCAACAGCAGATAAGTTGACTCGCCAAGATATCATTGAACAATTACAACTCCAAAATCCTAAAATTTTTCTCGCCTCTTTTGACCGCCCAAATTTAAGTTTGTCTGTCAGACCTGCTCAAAAGCGCTTAGAAAAAATCGTTGATTTCATTAAAAAACGTCCTAATGAATCTGGTATAATATACTGCCTCAGTCGAAAAAGCACCGAACAATTGGCAACTAAATTGAATAAATTCAATATCAATGCTAGTTTTTATCATGCCAAACTTAGTAGTCAACAACGTTCAAATATACAAGAAGCCTTTATAAATGATAATCTTCAAATTGTAGTAGCGACTATTGCTTTTGGAATGGGAATTGACAAATCCAATGTACGATGGGTTATACACTATAATATGCCCAAAAATATAGAAAGTTATTATCAAGAGATTGGACGAGCAGGAAGAGATGGAGCTCCTGCCGACACTTTACTCTTTTATTCTTTTGCTGATGTTATGATTTTACGAAATATCATCGAAGATAACGAGAGCGATCAGCAAGAAATAAAATTGGCAAAGCTTGAAAGGATGCAACAATATGCGGATACTTTAATGTGTAGAAGGAAAATTCTCCTTCATTATTTTAATGAGAATACAACAGAAAATTGTGGTAACTGTGATGTATGTAAAAATCCCCCTACCTATTTTGATGGGACTATCATTGCTCAAAAAGCGTTATCTGCAATATACCGTCTAAAAGAATCCGTGGGTATAAATATGCTTATCGATGTTTTGAGAGGTTCTAAACGTCGAGATATTTTTGATAAAGGGTATCATAATATCAAAACCTATGGTTTAGGGGCAGAGTATAGCTTTGGAGATTGGCAACAATTTTTACAACAAATGCTCAATATTGGGCTGCTTGAAATCGCTTACGATAAGCACAACTGGCTTCAATTAACGCCCTTAAGTCATCAAGTTCTTTTTCAAAATAAAAAAGTACAGTTGGTCAAAATGGTTGAAATCCATAAACATCGAGAAGCACAAAAAGAAGTCAAAAAGCCGAAAGCTGAAATCATTCGAGACGAATTATTCGAGGTCTTACGCCAACTCCGAAAACAAATCGCACTACAAACAGGTGTTCCTCCTTATGTTGTATTTGCCGATACTACACTAGGAGAACTATCACAAAAAAGACCTATTGTCCTAGAAGAATTGAAAAGTATTTCTGGTATTGGTGAAGTCAAAATCCAGCGTTATGGGCTTGCGTTTATTCAAGCAATCAGAACATATTTATTGAAAAAAATTGAAGCGGGCGAACGCATCAAAGGAGGTACTTACCTCAAGACTTTAGCTCTTTATGAAAAGGGGCATACAATACAAGAAATCGCAGATATTCGAAATCTAAACACCGAGACGATAACTGGACACTTCATTTACTGGTACAGTAAAGATGAAGATATTGATTTGAAACAATTCATAGAACCAAAAGACGTGGAAAAAATACATCAAGCCATTAAGGACATTCCAGAAGATGATGTAACATATAGCTTAGTCTACGAATATTTTAAAGAAGAAGTATCATATAGTACTATCAAACTTGCTTTTGCACTTTTACCCGAAGAAGAAAAATCTAAATTTTGACGATTTTTTACAATAGAGAATGAAATATAATGCGAATATTTGTATTATGAAACGGCTAAATTTTCTATTACTTCTATATACGTTTTTTTTCTTTTCCTGTGTTAAAAATGTATCTACTTCACCCTATAAAGCAACTGTAGAACAAACATTTTTAGCCTTAATGGATGAGACCATCATAGGTTCTCACGATTACATCGCTGGTGTCTCTATGAGTATCATATCTCCTAAACTAGAACAAAACTGGTCGGGTACTAGAGGATTTGATAGTGATAAAAAGTTAGATTCACTATCTATCAACCAACCCTTTAGAATTGCAAGTATAACCAAAACTTTTGTAGCTGCTGCTATTCTAAGATTACATGAGCTGCAAAAAATATCCATAGATGATACTATTGATAAATATATTTCTACAAAACATAAAAACATCCTCGTTTTAGGAGGTTATGAGCCTAGCAAAATAAAAATCAAACATTGTTTAAACCATACAAGTGGTTTGTTTGATTATGCTGTAGGAAAAGGGACGCAGTACATCAAGATTTGTAAACAATCTCCGACTAAACGCTGGACAAGAACCGAACAACTGCAAGGTGCAATGAATTGGGGCGAAAAAATAGGTCATCCTGGTGAACGCTACGGATACAGCGATACGGGATATATTATACTAGGTGAAATTATTGAGTATTTTTTTGACAAAAACCTAGCATTGGGCTTACGCACACTCTTAAAATTTGATGCACTTGGGCTTAAACGTACTTGGTTAGAGTCTTTAGAGCCACCTAAAGATACCATAGATATGGTACATCGGTACTTGAAAAATGAAGATGTTAGCAATTGGGATAACTCTATCGATTTATATGGAGGTGGTGGCCTTGCTTCTACTTGTAACGATCTTACCATTTTTATTCACGCACTTTTTAATGGGCAAATCTTCGAGCAAGAAGCCACCTTAGGATTAATGCTGGAAAAACCCAAGTATGCCAGTACCTATGACTTTAAAAATGATAAACGCTATAAAGACTATCGAGCTGGATTATGGGAAATAAACATCTATGGTGAAAAAGCATACTTACATAAAGGCTTATGGGGAACGATTGTACTCCATATACCAGCCTATAATAGTAGTTTTAGTGTAAATTTCACAAAAGGATGGAGCGATCGATTGATGAAGAAAACCATTTTAGTTATTAAAAATATTGAACAATAATAATGTCCATTATACAATTAGAAAATATACATTTTCATTATAGAAAAAATGAACCTGTACTATCTGGTATTAACATCAATGTGCCACAAAGAAGTATTTATGGTTTTCTAGGAGCAAATGGTTCAGGAAAAACGACAACAATTCGTTTAATTTTAGGGCTGTTAAAAGCTAAGAAAGGAACTATTAATCTATTTAATGAAAATATTAAAACGACTTACCCCGATCACTTCAATAAGGTAGGTTCTTTAATTGAAAACCCTTCTTTATATGGGCATTTATCTGCGAATGATAATTTAAGAATTTGGGCAAAATACTTTGGCATTCCTGCTAAACGAATTGATAAAGTACTGGATTTGGTGCGACTCAATGTTGCTAAATTTAAGAAAACGGAAGATTTCTCGACGGGCATGAAACAACGACTAGGACTAGGAATTGCTTTATTACACGATCCCGCATTGGTCATTTTAGATGAACCAACTAATGGACTCGATCCAATGGGAATTATCGAATTGCGTGAAGTTTTAAATCGACTAAGAGCCGAAGGTAAAACCATTTTACTCTCTAGTCATATTTTATCGGAAGTTGAAAAAATCGTAACAAAGCTGGGCATTATCAAAAATGGACAAATCGTGTTTGAAGGTGATCTATCAGAATTGCAACGCCTGCGCCACCAAAACATTGAAGTCTTATTTAAAGTAACTGACGCTCAGAAAGCATTAGAACTAATCCCCTTAAAAGAAAAAACAAAAATCTCTGACACACAATTTCAAATCATCGTTGAAGAAGAAAATATACTGCCTCATGTTATACGAAAATTAGTCGATGCGGAGATCGATATTTATAGTGTGAGTCCTAAAGCAAAAAACTTAGAATCCATGTTTTTATCTATTACAAACGAAAAGGAGATCTAGTACCATGAAAATTGTTCAATATATTCAAGCGGAATTAATCAAACTCAAATACCTACCCATTATGTGGTTATCGGGCGTCGTGGTATTTACCGTTTCAGTAATTGTCTTTGCTGCTCATTTCTTAGATATTAATAGCGTTGCAGAACTTGGGAAAAACCCTTGGAATAAAATACATTTTGCAGGGCGAGCAATGTATGGTGTTTTTATTGCAACGCCTTTTGTAGTTTTATTAGTTAGTGCGGCACTTTACTTAGAACACCATTCAAATATGTTTAAATATCAATATACAGTTCCTTCTAATCGTGCTTATATTTTTTTTAGTAAAGTCATCAGTATATTACTCGTAATACTCTTTACGAGTTTATTATTTATAATTGGGCTGACTGTCTGTGGATATATCTTAGATTTTTTCCTACCAGAGATGGAATTTCGTTATTATAACCCTCTAAATACCGAAGCGATAAAAATGCTTTTGCATCTCTTTGTTGCCTTACTAGGGATCGTTGGTATTCAACTTTTTTTAAGTTTTTATTTTAAAGGTTTTCTTGTACCTGCTGGCTTCGGAGTGGTTGCATTTATAGTAGGACTGATTCTAGGCGGGAGCGATAGTCCATTGGCTTTATACTTCCCATATAGCTACCCTATAATTGTGAAAGATTTTGGAATGTTCAGATATGAAAAGATTAAAATAATAGAATATAGTATTTTAAATAATGTCCAGTTTCATAGCTTAGGTTGGTTTGTGATCATGATTTTAACAACAACTATTTTTGAAACGAAAAAAAACATTACATGAAAAATAGGTTAAACAGTTTTTTAAAATCTTTGATTAATTCTAGGTTTGGATTAAACGAAATCGCTAAAATTTTGTTTCACAATTTGTGAAGCACGTTCCTCAAGATAACCTACTACAAAAATATATTGATCATTATTGGATTATTAATGATATAGATAAGACGTTCCCTCCTAGTAATGCTATATATGCTTACCCTGGTGTAAAGCCAGAGTTAATTATTATCCTAGATGGTTCTATTAATTTTCATTATAAAAACAAAGGATATTCCATCAATAAAAGTGTGCTATTTAGTCACCTAGAAGATCTAGTACTCTGGCATCCTTACTCTTTATGTTCTGCTGTACTTGTCCAATTCAAACCTAGATCAGTTTCTTCTTTATTGCCTTTTTTAGATGTAAAAGCAACAGATTTGATTAAGCAATGTACCATAAAAGCAGATGAATTATTTGGAGATCGCTTTAATGTTTTTGTACAATATCTTAGGACTCTACCTACGTCAGCCATTCCTAAAGCATTAGACAATTGGTTTGCACAAAAAATTGATGCTAAAATAACAGGATTTATTACAGAAATACTAGAAGAAGACAACTTTTTCAACCTAGAAAAAATAAAGAAAAAAACAAAGTATTCAGAATCTACCTTTTTACGTTATTTTAGAAAAGAAACAGGGCTGACCCCCAAGCAATTTCAATGCTTGTATCGATATAAATTTGCAGTAGAAGAGATCTATGATACCCACAATACGGATTGGATACATTATGTAGAAAAATACAACTACTTTGATCAAAGCCATTTTATAAAAGAAATAAAACGCTTTACTGGATTTACCCCTGTTCAACTACTGCAAACTCCTGGATTATTACATTTTCGTCCCAAAGATGCTACATCAAAACACCATTTTTAGACTGAATCGGTGGCGGCACTTCTGTTTCACCTAGCATTTGCCTCAAGTCAATTTCTATAACCCGACAAAGCGAATGCATAGGAATATCATTTCCTAGTCCTTCAAAAGGATTTTCAGAATAATCCCCAATTAATTCCATCATTAAATAAACCCAACCGACTAAAACCGTAAAAGGAATCGATAACCAAGCACCCATTTCTCCTAGCTTATGAAACTCCGAAACCATACCTAAAGGCAATAAAAAGATAAATATTGCAACAAAAATAAAACTAGAAGCTCCATACTGTCGAGGCAAAGGGAACTTTTTAATTCGCTCAGCTTTTCCCTGATGTGTATAAAATAATTGCAGTAACTTTTGTAATTCTACGTGGGTAAAATCATTGATCAAATTCTTCGACCTAAGCTCTGCCAAATCTTGGGATTGTTGGTCAATAATTTGTGTAGCCGTATTCTTATATTCTATGAGTCTTTGCAATTCATCTGGTGGTAAAAACTCTTCTAACTCCTCTTCTGTCACTCCATCATTAAAAAGATTGACACCATAACGTTTTCTTCGTTTTTCTGTTGCTCTTTTAACAAAGCGGTTTTGGTTGATGTGTTCCCAAGGTGTCGGAATAAGGAGCTGACTTCTCAAAGCATAAAGCCAACCGATATGTCGGTAAATTAATTTTTTATGAATAAGGTTGACTTCGTCTTGACTAACACCTTCAACGGATTTATTATTTACAAAAGCCTTTACAGATGCTCCCCACGAACGACTTTCATTGACAATAGCGCCCCATATTTTTCGAGCTTCCCACAATCTATCATAGGAACTATTATTTTTAAAACCTACATAAAAAGCAACGGCTGTACCGATAACAGAAAGCGGTAGCCAGGGAATATGCAACCATTCCCAATGAAAAAACTCAAATAAAGCAACCACTAATGTTGCCCATGCGGTAAGCCAAATAATATGACCACCTGTAAAACGTAAAAGACCTTTAACATCAAAATGCTTGTTTATAAACATAGTTTAGTTTTTGAAATTTTTTTTTGAAGAATTACAATGATAATAAGAGATTTATATTTATAAAAATAATTGAACAAGTTGTCTTTAAATTCGTTGATTAAAAATGCTAGTATTTTTTATGAAATCTCAATTCGCCTTATCAATTCTAAAAATTTACTATTTTCACATTGAAATTATAAGAAATTTGAACTCAAAATAGAGAAATCTATTGAGTTTAGTAATTACTGTTGACATGAATAAAATAATCAATCAATCTTTACACGAACATCGATCACATATTGATGAAATCATAAAGGATTTGCATAAGATGACCCTAGATATCGGTCATGAAGAATTAGCCGAAACGGTAAGTGATTTGAGAAATCGAATCAACGAACCTTTTATGTTTGTAATCGTAGGAGAAGTAAAGGCAGGAAAAAGTAGTTTTATTAATGCTTTATTAGCGACCGACAAAGAAGTATGTGCTGTAGCACCTGATCCTTGTACCGATACCATCCAACAGGTGATTTATGGGGAAGAAGAAAAAACTACAGTTGTAAACGAACATTTAAAAAAGATCTATCTGCCCGTAGAAATACTAAAAGAAATAGCGATTGTAGATACTCCTGGGACAAATACCATATCGGATTATCATCAAGAAATAACGGAGCGGTTTATTCCTGCTTCCGACCTTATTGTTTTTGTATTTGAATCCAAAAATCCTTATCGACAATCGGCTTGGGATTTCTTTGACTATATTCATGAAGACTGGCGAAAGAAAATCATTTTCATCCTTCAACAAAAGGATTTAATGGAACCAGAAGACTTGATTATCAATATTGAAGGCGTGAAGAAATATGCTCTAAAAAAAGGAATTGACGCACCGAATGTATTTGCTGTTTCTGCTAAACAAGAACAAAAAGGCGATCTGGCTAATAGTGGTTTTATTGATGTTAGAAACTATATTCAAGAAAATATAACTGGCGGTAAAGCTCCCTTTTTAAAATTAGAAAACAATATAGAAACAGCCCGAAACATTGGACGACGAATTAGTGATGGTATGGTTGCTCGCAAAGCACAATGGGAAGCAGATATGGCATTTCGTTCTGATGTTCGGGGAACTTTAGACAAACAAGAGCAAAAATCTAATTACCAAGTAGATTTGCTGGTCGAAAATCTATTAGCCACTTATGACAGAGTGACGAGCAATAAAACTGTAGAACTAGAAGAAGGCTTATCCTTTTTTAGTTTATTAAAACGTTCTTTTACCTCTATTTTCAGCAAACAAGAATCTGCAACAGAATGGTTAGACCGACTAGGCGTAGAATTGGAAACAGAATTAAAAGACGAGTTGGTCAATAAATTGAATGATGGTGTACATGATATAGCTGACAGCATTCAACAGATGGCAAAGATGATAGATTTAAAAATTCAGAATAGCAAATCTATACTTAAAGATAACCATGAGATATTTAGTGATATTGCCGATCGTCGAGCTAGTGTATTGGCCGAACTACAAGATGCTTTCCGCAAATTTATGAATCGAAGCGAAAACTTTCTAGATGCAGAGCTTTTTGCCAACAAAGAATCCTTTTCACCTAATATAGCAACAGGGAGCGGAATGGTTGTCATTGGGGCTATCTTGACAATGGTTACTCAAGGAGTTGTTTTCGATATTACGGGCGGCATCCTATCTACGATTGGAATCCTATTTGCGGGCGTTTCTGTTGGTCGAAAAAGAAGAAAAGTAGTAGCAGAATTCAAGGAGGAGATTAAAAAAGGTAGGATAAAATTAGAAGATGAAATCGAATCAAAATTGAAAACTTATATTAAAAACATTAAAGAAAAAATTGATGCCAATTTCCATAATTTTGATGCACTTCTAGCTAATGAAACAGAACAAATTGAACAATTACATAATCAGTACGACTCTATTTCGGAACGGTTGGATAGTATTGAACAAAATTTGAACATATGAAAAGCTCGGAGTTGAGTTAGGTTAAGATTCGGCAGCGATTTTTTCGTATGATACAATAACCTTTTGTATAGGTACTTTACTAACTTGACTTTCTATCCATTGAGGAAGCAATAAGTTTTCTTGGGCAGAATCTTTATAATCGTCATCTGAGAGTGCTTCAAAATCTGCTTTTAATTTTTCAAATTCTTTCTTTTTGTCTTTTTCATCAAAAATATTAATGACTTTAGATAGGAATTTTAAAAAGAGATTTTCAACATTAAAAAGCCGATTGTTTTTTGTTAGATAACGTTTTGTTGATTTGATTTTATATTCTAATAAGGAGTAATTGTTTAATTGATAGTGAATCATCAAATCAATTATTTTCGCATAGGAAATAATAAATAATGCAATATTCGTTTTTTCTTTTTCGATAATGCTGTCTATCCAATTGTGTGCATTATTTAGATCCCCCGAGAAAAAATATAATCGAGCAATATCGTACATGATATTGAGTCGAATGTCCAACGAGCCGCCCAAATCTCTAAAACGCTTAAGCCCTTCTTTCACTTCATCAATAAGGGAAAGGCCTTTTTCAAAATTTCTAGTATTAAAATAAAAGGACAATTCAAGTTGATACGTAGATTCAAAAATTCTCCGTTCAGACTGTAAACCCATATGCGGAAAACGAGAAGGTAATGCTCTAATTTTACTTAACGTTTTTTCAATCTCAGGAATATCCTTTTTCTCTACCTGAATATGTAAGGCATTGTTTAAAGCACTAATATACCTATCCATATGAGAAAGCGTTAACAATTCACTTTGTTCTATAGCCTCAATTTCTGCAAAGACATATTCATAAGATTTATTAATAAACCCTGTCATCGCTTGATAAACGGCGTGAATCACATTGAAATAGCAAACGGCTCTAAGCGAGCGAGCATGAGCAATATCGCTTAGTAATGGATGATTGATGATCTTGTCATATTTTTGGCGCTCTTCTTTACTTCTAGGTCGTCCAAATTTCCGATACAAAAAAAAGATCGAATCAAATAATGTTTGAAATTCTTCTCTATTATTAATAATGGTCAGGATTCTTGAATATTCTTCTTTGTGTACTTCCTGATATTCTTGATACTTTTGGACATTAAGGTAGCGGTAGAGTATTTCCTTTTCTAGGTGCAACATATTGAGGAGCAACTCAAACTTTTGACATTGCCAAGCATATGATTTTGTCTTTTTGATTGTCTTAGAAGCCTGACGATATAAACCTCGTTGAAATAAAATAGTTGCAGACTCTACTCCTTCATTAATTTTGAAACCAATGGCTTCATCCGATTGGTAATTTCTAAGGCTTTTTAAAATAATATTGAAAAGGTAATTTTTAGTAACGGCAAGTTGTTTAATAAACTTTTCATTATGGAATTTCCGAATTAATAATTCCTCATTATATTCGACTTGTGCATCAATAGCGTCAAATAACCTAACATATATATTCTTAGAACTCTTGCTATACTGAGAAGCAAACAATTTGAATGACCTTTTTTCACCTCTACTGAGTGATTTAATCAAACGGAATAGATTATCTTTTGCAGCCATATCGAACCAATACTAGTCTTGTTATATTATAAGCTAGTAGTTATGTTTTTTTATTTGTTTAGATACGGTTCAAGATAGTTAAAAGCAAAAGATAATCAAAATATTTATAGTAAATATAATCTAGTTACAAAAAATTATATATATAATTAATTTAATGATAGCTATTATTATTTGGCGAAAGCATAATAATATTCTCCTTTGTAATCTTCATAGACCCCTTCTAACATAATTTTACCTGTTGCTTTTTTAATTGCATTTAATACGTCTTCTACTGTTTCGACCCTTTCCTCATTCACTTTTGTGATGATGTAGTTCGGATCCATATTTGTACGACCAATTTTGCTATTTTTGGTTACACTTAATACTTTTACACCTGATAATTTTAATCGACGTTTTTCATCTCCAGTAAGATTTCGCATTTGAAAACCTAAATCAGCTAATAAATTACGGCTATCGCTTTTCTTCGTAATTGTTGTTAAATTATACTGATCCTTTAGCTGTATAGTTGCTTTCCTTAGAGCGCCTTCTCGAATATATCCAATATTAACGGAATTACCTGGACGTAGACGTGCAATTTGTTCTTGCAATTCGGGTACACTTTTAACCTTATTACCATTCACACGAGTAATTACATCTCCTTTTTTCAAACCTCCTTCTTCTGCCCCACTTTGACTTCTAACTCTAGATATATATATCCCTTCTACTGCTTTCAAACTTAGTCTTTCTGCTATTTGTGCATTTACATCTGTTATATCAACTCCTAAATATCCCCTTTGAACCTTTCCGTATTCTTTCAAATCACGAATCACTTTTCTTACTAAATTAGAAGGAACTGCAAACGAATAGCCTTCATATCTCCCCGATTTGGTAATAATAGCTGTATTAATTCCAATAAGATTCCCATTAAGATTCACTAGAGCACCGCCACTATTTCCTGGATTTACGACAGCATCTGTTTGAATGAAAGACTCAATCGCATCTCGACCTTCTAATATCTCAATATTACGACCTTTAGCCGATATTATTCCTGCCGTTACTGTTGAGGTTAGATTAAAAGGATTCCCAACAGCTAAAACCCACTCCCCAATCTTAGAAGCATCAGAATCTGCCATTTCTAAAAAAGGTAAATTTTTCTCCTTTATTTTAATTAAGGCAATGTCTGTAGAACTATCAAAACCAATAAGCTCTGCCTCATATATGCGTTTGTCATTTGTCGTAACTTCTATATTTGTTGCACTTTCAATAACATGATTATTTGTAACAATATATCCGTCAGAGGACACTATCACACCAGAGCCTGTAGATGCACCACTACTATTACCCCACCAATAATCTGCATTATTACCAGCAGTAGCTCTGATATTTACCACAGCAGGTGTTACACTTTCCGCAGCAGAAACAAAATTGGAAGGAACAGCGCTACTTATATTTGTAGAAGCTGTAGCTTTCTCATCAAAGTTAGTATATCTAACAGGTACTTCTTCTCTTATAAGAACTTCCTTGACTTGTGGCTCTTCAAAGTATTTATATAAAGAGACTGCCACTATTGCACTACAAATAGAGACTAGAGATATTAAAAGTATATTCTTCATGTAGTTTTAATATTTTGGTATATAATACAATGGAATTACTATACAAAGTATTTCATAAAAATACTTCTATGTAAAAATAATGAAAAATACGATTGAATACAAAAGGAAATATTATTGCTGTTTCAATAATACTGAAACGGAAATCATTGCAATTTTGTTTTCCTAACAATTTAAATATTAATATGGTTAAAAAATTCACAAAATCTTAACATTAATATAGAGTTTGCTCGATTAATGTTGTTAGATTTGTATTTTTAAATCAATAACACAGAAACTATAAAAAATCATTTAAATTTAATTTCAACCACTATGAAAAAATTGTTACTGAGTTTATCATTCCTCTTGTTTGCAGTAATCGCATTCGCTCAAACAATTTCGGGAACTATCACAGATGAAACAGGAGAGCCATTAATTGGTGCGACTGTAACTATTGAAGGAACTACAATAGGTGCTTCAACAGATTTTGATGGAAATTTTTCGCTTTCTGGTGTTCCTTCTGGAGAACAAAATTTAGTTGTAAGTTATTTAGGTTTTACTACATTGAAAAAAGGATTATCTATAAGTGGCGATGCTAACTTAGGGATGATTAAACTACAAGAAGATGCCGTAGGATTAAAAGAAGTAAGTGTTATTGCATCCATAGCTGTGGATAGAAAAACACCCGTAGCAGTTTCTACGATAAAAGGCTCTGAAATCGAAGCAATTGTTGGGAATAATGAATTTCCTGAAGTCTTGAAGAGTACACCATCTGTTTATGCTACAAAATCAGGTGGAGGTTTTGGAGATTCTAGAATCAACGTTCGTGGATTTGATCAAAGAAATACGGCTGTAATGATTAACGGTATTCCTGTAAACGATATGGAAAACGGTTGGGTCTATTGGTCAAACTGGGCAGGGCTTTCTGACGTCACTAGCCAGATGCAAGTACAAAGAGGCCTAGGCGCATCTAAAATTGCGGTACCTTCTGTGGGAGGTTCTATCAATATTATAACCAATGCTGCTGATTTTGAAAAAGGAGGAAAGGCAAAAGTCTCCATTGGTAACGATGCCTACCAAAAATACGCTGTGGCACTTTCTAGTGGTTTAAATGATAAGGGATTTGCAGCAACTCTACAATTAACACATACTAGAGGCGATGGATATATTGATGGAACAATGTTTAGAGCCTATTCTTATTTCCTATCGTTATCACAACGCTTGAGTTCAAATCAAACCATTTCTCTTTCGGCTGTTGGTGCGCCTCAATGGCATCATCAACGTACAACAAGTAACTTTGATAGAGTTTATCTACAAACTTATAAAGATCTAGGTATAAAATTTAACCATGTTTGGGGAATGCTTGACGGCGAAGAGTTTTCTTGGAGAAAAAACTTTTATCACAAACCTAAAGTTTTTGTAAACCACTATTGGGATATTGATGAAAAAACAGATATAAAAACCTCTGCTTATATTTCATTTGGTCGTGGAGGTGGAACAGGACCTAGAGGTCGGTTAAGAACGCCTGGTTCTGTATTTGATTCTTTCTCAGGATTGGGTAGAAATACACATGATGAAAACGGTCAAGTCCGATTTGACGATATTGTAAGATATAACCAAGGGCAGACCGTTGACGGTTGGGGTGATCCTAAAGAGCAGTTCAATGGTCAAAATATTGTAACAAGTGACGGTCGTTTCTACTTTGCGGATGGTTCTCGTTCTAATGCAGGGAGTGGATTTGTACGTAGAGCGTCGATGAACTCTCACAATTGGTTTGGAGTATTATCAACTTTAACCTCTAAGCTAGATGATAACTTTACCTTTTCTGGTGGTATTGATGCTCGTTATTATAAGGGAGAACACTACCGTAGACTAGAAAATTTATTAGGCGCTGACGGATTCATGTCTCGTTCAGATGACAATAACCCAATGAACCTCATCACTGATGTAAAAGCAGTTGAATTTGGTAGTTTTGGAGATAATACACATAATCCTGGAGAAAATGTTTTGGCCTATCATAATGACGGTTTAGTAGGCTGGATTGGTTTATTTAGTCAATTGGAATATAGCAAAGATAATCTATCAGCTTTTGTTTCTCTATCGGGTTCTAATCAAGCATTCAAGCGAATTGATTATTTCAATTATAAAGAAGGACATCCGAATAGAGAAACGGATTGGGAAAGTTTCTTTGGAGGAACTGTAAAAGCAGGTGCAAATTATAATATTGACGACAATCATAATGTTTTCTTAAACGCAGGTTATTTGTCTAAGCAACCTATCTTTGATAATGTTTTCTTGAACTTCAGAAACGATGTTAACCAAGACGCAGAAAATCAAGACATTTATGCTATAGAATTAGGATATGGATATAGAAGCAATAACCTTAGAGCTAATGTAAACTTGTACAGTACGATTTGGGATAATCGTCAATTCGACGAAAGTTTTACTGCTTTAGCATTAGGTGTTGCTGGAGATACGGTTGAAGTTAGTGCTAATGCAACTTATTTTGGTGTAAAAGAGCAACATTCAGGAATAGAGTTAGAAGTAGATTATAGACCGATACAATCCTTAACACTTAAAGGGATGGCAAGTATTGGAAACTGGATATATAAAGACAACTTTACAGCGAACTTAGCCAATACAGACACAAGCGACCCTTTACTTTCAGGTCAAGAAGAAACAATCTTTGCCGATGGGTTAAAAGTAGGAGATGCTGCTCAAACAACTTTCTCTTTAGGTGCTAAGTACGAAATCATAGAGGGATTATTCGTAAATGCAGACTACTACTTTGCCGATAATCTTTATGCTGAATTTAACATCCTAGAAGATCAGTTTAAAGCTGAAGGTGGACAAGTCGTAAAATTACCTTCTTATTCTTTAGTAGATGCTGGTATATCTTATAGACATACATTTAGTGATAAGCTAGCAGCTACTGTTCGGTTTAATATGAATAATGTCCTAGATACAGAATATGTTGCAGAGCTGGATACAAACGTTGTTGACGATCCAGATACAGCAGATGAGAATGAATTTTATACTCGAAATAGAGGTTTCTTCGGCTTTGGTCGTACATGGAATGCTTCCGTTAGAATAGAATTCTAAAAATTTATAACTTCTTAGTTTATAATAAGCCCAACATTCTAGTTAAAATGTTGGGCTTATTTTTTCACGATTCCTAGAGCTAAAATTGTTAAATCTTATTTTTATTTGGATTTAGTCTAATTAAATTATATTTTTGCTATCGAACTTAAACTAATAGCGATGCTAAAGTCAAAAAGAAGCAAATCTGATAATCCTACAATCTTTCTATTGCCTGTAATTAGCACAACAGAAAAAAAGAAGCTCAAAAAAAATTGTTGCAAAAAATATAAAAAAGGCAAGCGTTGTTCTCGCTGTCCTAAAGGATAGTACACCTTATTCTAGCGTATACCGCAAACCAATATATCCTTCTCTACCTCTAGTTGGTCCCCAAGCAAAAGATGTGTCAAAGTATTCAGAAAAAGGATTTTCCCAAGAAATGATAGGATTTTCTTGAACAAAGCCAAGTATATTTTCACATCCAACATACCATTCCAATGTTTTCCATTTATAGGTAAATTGAGCATTAAACAAGGTATAAGGAACCGAAAATTCTCCTTGTTGATAATCTGTAGGATAATAGGTTGTACTAGGCAAATGTTTCCGTCCCATCCATCGTGCATCTAGGTCTAGATGCCAATTCTGACCAATGGGAGCTAGTGAAAAACTTGTCAAAAATCGATGTTTTGTAATAAAATTCATTGAAGTCTCCTCCCCTTCTATATTAGTATGTTGAATGTCTAAATAATTATAGGCATTTTTTAAAGACACCCAATCCCATAGATCTAAAGTAACTTCTATTTGGAAACCATTGCCGACCGCTGGTTTTTTATTATTCTCAAATACAATTGCATCATGTACAGTATGATAATGCGGCATAACATGATTAGAAAATCGAGTCTGGTAAAAATCTGCTGTAAATGTTCCTTGTACTTTAGACAATTCAAACTTCTGGGTAATATTAATCCCATAATTCCAAGCCTTATCAGGTTCTAGCTGTCCATGAAAATGAATATCTCGTTGACTTGCTAGTACTTGGGCTTGCTCTGAAAAAACTTTAGGAGTATGCCATCCATTCCCAATAGATAAGCGAATATCGGTCTTTTCTTTAGGAGTAAACTTGAGTAGTGTCCTAGGAGAATAGAACCAACCAAATTGATTGTGGTGGTCTGCTCGTAATCCTAACAACCATGTAATTTTATTGTTTTTACTAAAAAAAGTATGCTCAACAAAAGCACCAGATAAAATTTCCTTCATCAAATACTTTCCACCATAGGTTTTATATGGAGAAGGATTAGAAAAGGTAATATCTTCATCAATATTCAAATTTTTATAAGACAAGCCTGTTCTCAAATGGCTTCCAGTTTCTAAGTTGTATTTAAACTCATACTGTAATACCGCATTAAAAAGTAATTGCTGCCCTCTGTAGTTTGTCTCTCCATACCAAGAATTCTGGTCATGCCATTGTCCTGACAGAATCAATCCTATACTATTTTGCTCATCTAATTGATAATCTGACCTATCCCAAACATCCATTTGTTGATATTCTACATTTTGACCATAAACAACATTACTTCCTAAATTGTGCTCACTATCAAAATCCATTTGTCCCCCCTCTCTTTTTTCATTTGTCCAGCGTATACCTCCCTTATTAGAAAAAGGATTTGTTGCACTTTGAAAACTCCACTTATCTATTAACTCTATACGTGTCAATTGAGGCAAATCCAAAAAGGTATCATCATTTCTATCCCATTTTGAAGCAGGCAAAACTAAATGCCCTCCTAGTAAGTTATCCACTTTCCCAAGTTTAAAGCCACTATAAGCATTAAATTGTTTTTCCCAAAAAGTATTCATAAAGGCATTCAAAAAAAGGCGTGATGCTTCTGTTGGTTCTTGCAAAATTACATTAATCTGTCCTGTTATACTTTCCGCTCCTTGCAATACAGAATTTGTCCCTTTTGATACAAAAATAGAATTAACCATTGGCCCTGGTACAGAACTAACACCATAGGTATAAGACAAACCTTGGAATAAAGAATTACCATCTAATAATAGTTGATTATAAATACCGCTCAATCCCAAAATCCTCAACTCTTTAGCATTGGTGATAACATTTGTGGTATTGGGTTCAACAGAAGCCGTTGTATTAAAGCAACCTGCCAAATCACAACAAGCTGCTTTTCCTAATTCTACTTGGTTGATAACTTCCAATTTTTCAGGTGAAGAGGAAGAGATAAAAGCACCTGATTGTTTTCCTTCTATAACTATCTCTTGTAAATTTTGTTCAGGTTTCATTTCTACCAAAAAATCAATATTCCCTTTTATCCTTACTGTATCATTCTGATATCCTAAATACGATATAATGACTCTTTTATCTTCAATATTGTCACCAGTCAATTCAAAATCACCCATTCTATTGGTTGCTGTTCCAATAGACGTATTTATCCAATAAACATTCGCTCCTACTAAAACATCCATATTCTCATCGACTACCGTTCCCTTTACAATCTGCGCCTTGACTTCTCTGCTCAACCCTAAACAACATAACATTATAAATAAATAACGCATAGAATAGTTTTTGTAGTGGTAAACGTGCTTGAACACTAAAAGTTATATTTTTACAAAAATAATACAAAATATCCACTCTTAATACATAAGAGTTCTATCACAATTTTTTTACCTTTATTCCCCATTTAGCATCAAAACAGCAGCAATACACCTTTATTTGATTCTAACTGTTAAGAGACACATTTCATGCCAAGTAAACAACCAGAGACAAATCATACTGAAACTAAAAATTTAGATATAGAAAATTATATCTACATCAAAGGTGCCCGAAGCAATAATCTAAAAGACATAGATATTGAAATCCCTAAAAATCAACTTGTTGTAGTAACAGGTGTTTCAGGGTCGGGTAAATCATCTATTACCATGGATACGCTTTATGCGGAAGGACAACGTCGATATGTAGAAAGTTTATCTTCTTATGCTCGTCAGTTTTTGATGCGTATGAAAAAACCCGATGTTGATTATATCAAAGGAATTTGTCCTGCCATCGCTATCGAACAAAAGGTTAGTACTGGTAATGCTCGTTCTACGGTGGGAACGTTAACCGAAGTTTATGATTATTTACGTATACTTTTTGCTAGAGTGGGACATACTTTCTCGCCTATTTCTGGTAATGAAGTAAAAAAACATGAAGTTTCGGATGTTGTCCATTTCATTCACCAATACGAAGAAGGCACAAAAGTACAACTCTACATTCCCCTACAAAAAAAATATGAACGCACGTTACAACAGGAACTACAACTTTTACTACAAAAAGGATATACTAGACTTTTTTATGAAAAAAAATTAATCAAAATTGAAGATGTTCTTGAATGGGAATCAATCGATCTTGAAGCAAGCGTTTCATCTTACAGCGAACAAGGAATGAAACTCTTAATTGATCGTTTTGTCGTGAAACAAGAAGACGAAGAAAATCGAAAGCGAATCGCTGATTCTGTCCAAACTGCATTTTATGAAAGCGAAGGAGATTGTATAATTGATATATTAAATGAGGAAGAAGAAACATCCTTCAATAATCGCTTTGAATTGGATGGAATGTTATTTATAGAACCCAATCCTCATCTTTTTAATTTTAATAATCCTTTTGGCGCTTGTAAACGATGTGAAGGTTTCAGTATGGTCATGGGCATTAGTGAGGATAAAGTTGTACCGAATAAAAGTCTTTCTGTTTATGAAGAAGGAATTGCTTGTTGGAAAGGAGAGAAAAATTCTTACTACAAAAATCAACTTTTAAAAAATGCCCATCTTTTTGATTTTCCTGTCCATAGACCATATAACCAATTAACCGATGAGGAAAAAGAATTGCTTTGGCATGGGAATCAACATTTTGATGGAATTTATCAATTTTTCGAATATTTAGAAGAAAAGACATACAAAATTCAAAATCGTGTGATGCTTGCTCGTTATCGGGGAAGAACCGAATGCCCTACTTGTAAAGGTGGTCGTCTACGTGTTGAAGCAGGGTATGTAAACGTATCTAAAAAGACGATTACACAATTGGTAAAAATGCCCATAGATGAACTCCTTGATTATTTTAATCATATTAAGTTAAATGATTTTGATACAACAATTGCGAAACGAATTATACTAGAGATTACTAATCGTTTGGATTTTATGGTAAAAGTGGGACTTGGATACTTAACACTCAATCGACTTTCTTCTACCCTTAGTGGTGGTGAGACACAACGAATTAACCTTACACGAACTTTAGGCAGTAACCTTACCAGTTCGTTATATATTCTAGATGAGCCTAGTATTGGTCTTCATCCAAAAGATACCAATCGCCTAGTAGACGTCCTGAAAAACTTAAGAGACTTGGGTAATACGGTTGTAGTAGTAGAACATGAAGAAGATATTATTAAAAATGCAGATTACTTGATCGATATGGGGCCTAAAGCAGGTATTTTTGGAGGTGAAGTTGTTTTTGCTGGACCATATGATAAAATATTTGATGAAGCTACCGAGAGTTTGACAACAAAATATATGAGTAATCGAATGTCGATATCTATTCCAAAACATCGTCGGCAGTCATCCAATGCCCTATTAATAAGAGGCGCTAGACAACATAATCTTAAAAATATCGATGTAAAAATACCGCTCAATACCCTTACTGTCGTTACTGGTGTTTCAGGTTCAGGAAAGACAACACTCGTCAAACAAGTTCTTTTCCCTGCCTTGAAAGAAATACTGGGACAACCCCACCCTTTTGCCAAAGGAGAACACGATACCTTAGAGGGAGAAGTGAATCAAATTGACCAGCTAGAAATGGTCAATCAGAATCCAATTGGTAAATCTTCTCGTTCTAATCCTGTTACTTATGTAAAAGCCTACGACGCTATCCGAAACCTTTTCACAAAACAACAACTTTCTAAAATTAGAGGATTCAAGCCCAAACATTTTTCCTTTAATGTCGATGGTGGTCGCTGCGAAACTTGCAAAGGAGAAGGAGAAATCATCGTAGAAATGCAATTCTTAGCAGATGTTCGCCTACTCTGTGAAGATTGTAATGGAAAACGATTCAAACAAGAAGTCCTTGATGTGCAATACAAAGAAAAAAACATCTCTGAAATCTTAGATTTGAGCATTGAGGAGGCGATGGATTTCTTTGAAAATGTGCCTGAAGTCGTCAAGAAAATCAAACCCTTATTTGATGTGGGACTAGGCTATGTCAAACTAGGACAATCCTCCAACACCCTTTCAGGTGGTGAAGCACAGAGGGTTAAATTAGCTTCCTTCTTAGGAAAAGAACGCTATAAAGATAAGATATTGTTCATTTTTGATGAACCCACTACTGGTTTGCATTTCCATGATATTCAAAAACTACTCGATGCGCTAAATGCTCTTGTAGAAAAAGGGCATACCGTCTTAGTTGTAGAACACAATATGGAAATCATTAAATCAGCGGATTGGATAATCGACCTTGGACCTGGTGGCGGAAAGCATGGTGGCAAGCTCGTTTTTCAGGGAACACCAGAAGAGCTTGTTCATTGTAAGGCATCTCATACTGCTACATTTTTAAAAGAAAAACTAGAGCTTTAAAATTACATTGTTCCATTTGATTTGTTCTTTTTTCGTTTTTGCTTCCTTGCTGTTATCTTCTGAACCTTTGCATAAGTTTTATATTGAGAAAAAACAACATCTTGCTCAATGTAATTTATAAATGAGAGAAAGTCTTCTTGTGTAATTACTCTATCTTTCCGTTGCTTCAAAATTGCTTTCAATGGAAACTTTCGATTGAGTTTTATCTCTAGTTTATACACGCCTTCTTTTTCAATAAAAGGTTTGAATAATTTATACGGAGTAGCATTATCCGTTTGTGTGATCAACCAAGGCAATAAATATTCCAGTTCATTTGCATTAATATATCTTTTCAAGAGTACTTTTTTACTAGGCAATTTTTTATACCCTGTCCACCATACATTTTCTACTTGTTTCATTGCATTATAAGTATCTTCTCGGGTCGAAACGGCTTCAAGTTCAGTTAATTTTTTAAGCATAATTTCAGTCATTGCCTCCTCATAATCTAATGGACTTTTTAAAGCTTCAATTCCAATCTGGATACCTAATAAATTAGAATACATATCTTCGGGAGAAAAACTAGAATAACGTTCAGGCACAAAAGGGATATACGAAGCTCCAAACCACGTAGCAATCTCATGCCATAGTGATAAATCATAAGCAATTTTACCTGATAATTGGTAAACATCTTCCGTTGATAATATCTTTAATTGTTTTAGTTGAAGCAGTTTATTTCCTCCTTCATTTCCAAGTGCTACAAGCATATTTTTTTCCATCTCTATCCCAAATTCTATAACCTTAAACAGATAAGCCGTCCAATCTGCACAATCTCTTAGATGACCAATATCAATGAAGCCTCCTTTTCGAGTATATATAATTCCATTACCTTCTAATTTATTTCCTAGGAAACTATGTTTTCCAATTGACTGAATAGAAGTAATATCTGTCCGTTTTAAAAACGGAATACCAGCCATACCAAGGTCTGTCCCAAAAGAACAGCACGTACGAATAATACGAGGAGGTGGTGTATATAATTCTGATTCAGATAAAGTTGGAGCTTTAGCCAATAGCATATTCCAATGGCCTAAGCATACGAGTAAAAATAAACGGTAATACAAGGTGTCATAAATGTTTTGCCAACCAAAAATAAATTAGCATGGGTTAAAAAATACGTTACCTTAAGTTAACGTAAAATATTCTTTTTTGTGTCCAAAAAATAGTGCATTTCTCGATAAAACCTAGAAAAAATTATCTTTTCACTTCTATGATAATGAAATAGAAAGTCAAAACTGTAACTTTTAGTTAAATACTCATTATGTATGGTAAAAGTTACTTAAATGAGATTGACAATCGTTTTTATTTTATGTTGTAATTCATTCCTTTTTTGTCAAAACCTAGTTCCTAATCCTAGTTTTGAAGAAATCAATGACACTATAAGTAGATTTACTAAGAATCATACCGAGTTTACTAGCAAAATCAAAAACTGGACAACACCGAATACTGCTTCTCCCGATTTGATAACACCTTTTTTTAAAGAGCGATATATCGAAACACCTCCTCCTAGAACAGGTTCAATGATGGTAGGTATCCAAAGTAGAGATGACTGGAGTGAGTATATTGGTATAAATTTAACGAAAGCATTAATGCCCCAAAAAACGTATTACATAGAATATTGGATCAGAAGAGTTTATTGTATTAGTCCCAAAATGAATAAAGATCAACTCATTAATAAAAATTTTGGAATCGTCTTTTCGTCAGAATCCATAAAATCTGCTGATGGGAAAATGCTATTTGGCACACCTCAAATCCCTGTTGACACTCTATTAGTAACGGATAAAGAGTGGGTAAAAATCTCAGGTTATTTTACACCTCAAAAAACATATGATAAACTTTACCTTGGTCAATTTCGAAGGCGGAATGAGGCTATTTTAAACATGATCGGGTATTTTGTGATAGATGATATTTTAGTGAAAGAATTAAACAATTTTGAGGTTTTAACTAAGAATGAGAAATTACCAATTGGAAGTATAATTCCGTTAAACGATGTGCATTTTATATCTGGAACGACCAAATTAAAAGATAAAAAATCGTATGCTATTTTGGAAGATTTAACAACTTATTTGAAATCAAACGCCGCAATTAAAATCAGAATTAACGGACATACAGATTCCAAAGGAGATGAGTCCTTTAACTTATTATTATCTAATAATAGGGCAAAATTTATAGCGGATTATATTACACAAAACGGAATTACGAAAGATAGAATTGAATGGAAAGGCTTTGGAGAAGATCTTCCAATTGCTGATAATGATTCAAAAGAAGGGAGAGCCAAAAATAGAAGGGTTGAATTTGAGGTCATTGAATAAAGCTTCAGGGGATGCCATTACTTTTAATAATTCGTAACAATAATTTCTTTAATAGCTTTACGATTGGCTGCTTTTGAGTTGATTGATCGCTTAGCATCAACTCTCGAAATAGTATAATCTGCATAAAGTTTATCAAAAAAATCATCAACAGGATTCTTATTTTTAGGATCAGAATTACTTAGCATTAGCAAATGTCCTTTTTTATCCAACTTTCTAAATAACTTTGCTAATTCCTGTTGTTCCTCATCATTAAACGAAAATTTGCTATACGCCGTAAAACTTGAAGTGCGACTTATTGGTCGATAAGGTGGATCAAAATATACAAATCCGCTGTCTTTGTCAATATCTTTTTCTATCATTCGGAAATCAACATTTCGAATAACTGCCTTTTGAAGCAGTTTCGCTACTTTAAGCAAATTTGGTTGATCAACAATTGTTGGATTTTTATAGCGTCCCATTGGAGAATTAAAACCTCCTTTCAAATTGAATCGAAATAAACCGTTGTAACAAGTTTTATTTAAAAAAATAATTTGTGCGGCTCTAGAAATCCATTCTTCACTAAAATTTTTATAATCAATATTAAACCGTTGGTGGTTAAAAGAAGATCTTAAATCATAGTAATAGTCTTTACGGTCACGTTCTTCCAATTTTTTATATTCTTCATCATATCGTTCTAGAAAACCAATTAATTTTTCTACATTTTTTTGGATCACCTTATAGGTCAATACTAACTCAGGATTAATATCATATAGATAAGCCTTTTTGATGGGGAAACGTTGGGCAATATCAAAAAATACCGCTCCACCACCAAGAAAAGGTTCGTAGTAGTTTTTAACTTTTCCTTCCTTTAATGCTTTAGGATAAATATCTTGAAAAACATCTAACAACTGACGTTTTCCACCAGCCCACTTCAAAAAAGGCTTGGCACTTTGTTTTGTATCTTTAGCTTTATTTTTCTTCATATTTACCTCACAAAACTACTTGATCGTATATCCATTTAAAAAGGCTTTAACATCCATCTTTTTTCTACCTTGCAATTGTAGTTCTAATAAATGAATAAAACCATCTTGACAGGCTATTTTTAATTCGTTTTTTTGATTAGAAATAAACGTACCAAGCGCCTTTTGATGCTCTATTTTTTCTATTTTAGAACGATAGATTTTCAGTTTTAATCCATCTAAGACTGTCCAAGCTACTGGATATGGGTTTAAACCACGAATAAAGTCATGTACTTTTTTGACAGGTTGATCAAAATTAAGCTCACAAATTTCTGTCGTTAATTTAGGGGCTTTACTTACCAGACTTTCATTTTGAGCTATCGGCGTATAATCTCCACTTTCAATTGCTTTTACCGTCTTCAAAACTATCGCCGCTCCTACCTGCATCATTCTATCATGTACTTCCCCTGTTGACTCGTCTGCTCCAATTGGTATTTCCTCTTGGAATATCATATTACCTGTATCTATCTCATGCTTAAGCTTAAAGCTAGTAACACCAGTTGTTTTTTCTCCATTAATGACCGCCCAATGTATAGGTGCAGCTCCTCGATATTTCGGTAGTAAAGAGCCATGTAGGTTAATTGTTCCATGTGTTGGCATATTCCAAACGACTTCTGGCAGCATTCTAAAGGCTACAACCACTTGCAAATCTGCATTAAGTGCTTCTAATTTTTTTAAAAATTTAGCACCTTTTAGATTTTTAGGTTGCAATATATTCAATCCTTTCTCTAAAGCATATTTTTTAACCGCAGACTCTAGGCGTTTTTTATTACCTCTCCCACCCCACTTATCGGTTGCTGTTATGACACCAACTATATCATATCCATTTTCAAGCAAAATATCTAAGGAAGGAACAGCAAAATCTGGTGTTCCCATAAAAATTATTTTTAAACTCATTTAAATAAAATTTATCTTTAAGTTAAGTCTTCATAAAACGCTCTTAAGAAATTGAAAGAAAGCTATTTTTGCCGCAAAATAGAATTTTTATAAAAAATAAGCTAACAAAACTGCTCTTTGTACGTTGAAATTTAAAAGAAAAGAAATTATGAAGATAGCACGAACTGGCTTAATTTTGTATGTCAATAAATATGAGACTTGTGTATCATTTTATAAAAACATATTAGAATTAACAATATTATTCGATACCCCAGACTTAACTTGTTTTGATTTGTTTGATACTTATTTGATGGTAGAACGAGAAGATCGTCCAGAATATATGAACATTGAAAAACAGGATAAAGCTTCGACTTGTATTCGCATCAATGTTGATGATGTAAAAGCTGCTGCGGATATTATTCGACAAAAAGGAATTGATATAAAATACTACGAATTTGATTGGGGTAAAGTAGCTAAATTTAGAGATCCTGCTGGAAATATGATAGCTTATAAAGATGAAGAGGGCTTTTTATTTCAGCTAAAAAATCATAGATAAAAATGAAAACATTTTCTGCAAAAAATAGAGATGAATTACTAATAGAAATGTCAAATCAGCCATTTGATATTCTAATTATTGGTGGTGGGATTACTGGTGCGGGAATTGCCCTTGACGCTGCTAGTAGAGGATTGAGTGTTGCTCTAGTAGAAAAGAATGACTTTGCTTGGGGGACGAGTAGTCGTTCTACAAAACTCATACATGGAGGATTACGATATTTAAAACAGTTTGAGATTGGTTTGGTACGAGAAGTCGGTTTAGAAAGAGCCATTGTACATAAGAATGCCCGTCATATTGTCATTCCTGAAAAAATGCTTTTGCCCATTGTTGAGGATGGTTCTCTTGGCAAAACGATGAGTTCTATTGGACTTTGGGTCTACGATTGGTTGGCAGGGGTAGAAGATGATGAACGAAGGAAAATGTTATCTGCTAAGGAAACGGCTGCCGCCGAACCCTTATTGCGTACGGATGTTTTAAAAGGCGGAGGACTTTATTTTGAATATCGATCAGATGATGCTCGACTCACAATTGAAAATATAAAAACAGCCACTCAATACGGTGCAAAATGTGTTAATCATGCAGAAGCAACCTCTTTTATTTATCATAATGAGAAAATAATTGGGGTTAACATTGTTGATACTATAGCTCTAGAACGGCATCAAATCAAGGCTCGTCAAATTATTAATGCAACAGGACCTTGGGTAGATACTGTACGACGTCTTGACACCGAAGTCATAAAAGGTAAAAAACTACATTTAACGAAGGGTGTCCATCTAGTAATACCTAGAACAAGGCTCCCCCTTCAACAATCTGTCTATTTTGATGTCAATAGTGATAGTCGAATGGTTTTTGCCATTCCAAGAGGTGATACTACTTATATCGGCACAACAGATACTACATACATTGATAAAATAGATAACCCAAATACGGATAATGCTGATGCACAATATGTTTTGAATGCGGTAAACTATATGTTTCCTAATACAAATCTTACAATAAATGATGTCATCTCTTCTTGGGCGGGGCTTCGTCCACTTATCCACGAGGAAGGAAAAGATCCATCTGAGCTATCTAGAAAAGATGAGATTTTTTATCACGATTCGGGCTTAATTTCCATTGCAGGCGGAAAGTTAACGGGCTATCGTAAAATGGCTGAACGGGTTGTTAATGCTGCTATAAAATCTTTACAACGTTTTAAGGAATCAAAATATGAAAATTTAAAGGCGTGCCAGACTGAAAATATTATCTTAAGTGGTGGAAATTTTGATAGCCAAGAGGCCATTGAAATTTTTATTGAAAAAAGAACAGGCGAAGTCAGTCAAATTGGATTGACAAAAAAAGACGTCGTTGGATTAGTTTATAAATATGGTAGTCATACAGACGATATTATTGATAAAGCCTATGAGTTTTATCCTGCTATTCAAAGTGCCTCTCAACGACTACTACTTGCTGAGTTATGGTATAGTATTCATTTTGAAATGTCGACAACCATTAGTGATTTTCTAATTAGACGTACTGGTAGATTATATTTTGAGCGTCCAAGCCTAGCAGAAATATATCCTTTTGTGGCTAAAAAAATGGCAGAGTGGTTAGATTGGGATAAAGATCGAAAAACACTAGAAATAGAGCAGTTTAAAGATGCTTATAAAGAAGTTATTGAATTCAAGGGATCTCTAGTACATGATTAGAACTTTATATTTTATTCCGTAATTCTTGTAGAAAACTTTTTATTTCTACTAATTTATCAACTGCCTTTTGTTGGTTTTTTAGCCTGTTCTTTTGGTTTTTAATTTCTTGCTTTGCACCTTCAAGGGTAAAGCCCCGCTCTTTTACAAGATTGTAAATAATCCGAAGTTGCTGGATATTTTCTTCTGTAAATCGCCTATCTCCTTTACTATTTTTATGTGGCTTTAAAAACTTAAATTCTGTTTCCCAAAACCGAATCAAGGATTTGGATACACCAAATTCTTTCGCCACTTCCCCTATAGAAAAATATCGTTTGCTGACTTTATTTTTTTTAGGCATTTTATAACTGTCTTTTTAAAAAATGATTCTAAGTACACCGTAAAATAAGAAAACTATATGCTATGGCTGGTAATGGTTTATGTGAAAAATTCGTATTCTATGTAAATTTATTTAAAAATTTCATCACAAAAAACTTATTTCAAATATTATCAATAGGATTCATCGTCTATTTACTAAACGTCCAGAAGATTAACGTATATTGACTTCGCATATCTTAAGCCCTTTAAGAAAAGTATAGACTTTACTTCTTTCTTTATTTGAGATAAAGTCCATTTCAGCATCAATATAGTCTTTATCACTTGCAATTCTAATTTTATTGCTATAGATGTCAATCGAATTCATTTCATATAGTTGGAATTCGACAGACTCGCCCTTCGCTTCGTTGCTGACTTGAAACATCCCTTCTTCTTGTACGATTCTAATATTCAATACGGGCACATAAAATATTATTTTCAAGAAAAACAATAAAGAAAATAAAGCTAATATGATTATGAACTTGATATTTGTAAAATCGTAGTAATATAGTATCAATATAGATACAAAGCTTAGTATAAAATTTAAGAATCGTTTTTGATGCAAGATACGCTCATCTTTCTTCGTCTTCACCCATAAAATTTGTAGTTGAATAGCATTTTCAATTTTAGAAATCCTTCTATAGATTCTATTCTTTTGACCTAATAAAAGAATAAATACTACCTGAATTAGAATAACAACATATAAAAAATAAAATAAACCAATTTGTAAGAAAAAGGTAACGAACAATAAGCCTAAGAAGAAAAAGAATGATTGTATAATCGTAGGCATCAATCTACAGGAGTCAATTATATCATCTAAAATAATTATACGTTTTCTTTTTTGCATTAGGACTGGATTATTTCTTTAAAATGCTGTCCCACTTCTTCTACTGTTTTATTTGCAGTATTAATTATAGCCACTTCGTATTGTTGTCCTTGTTTTCGTAAAAACTTAAGCCAATTGACCATATCAGCATTGGCTAATTCGGGTTGGTTACGCTCTTCTATCAATCGCCTTTTTATTTCCCCAGCTTCACAATCTATCAAGATTATTTTATACTCTGTAAACTTGTGTTCTTTAAAGCCTTCTATTATAAAATCTAGATTCATTTGTCCTTCAAATATTATAGAAGTCGTATTTTTAGCTGCTTTACGAATTAATATTTCTATCCATTCTACTGTTTTAGCTTTTTGCCATGCTGAAGGCGAACCATAATCTCTAACCATCTCTTCAAATGGAGGAACTCCTATCTCATCAAATTTATAAAATTGATACGCTCCTTCTTCTAAATCTTCTTGTAATTGTTGGAGTAAAGTGGTTTTACCGACACCCGATGCTCCTGTAATCATGTATATTTTTGCACCCATCTATTTTTCTATAATGATGTTGTATTTATATAGTAATCCTTCTAAGCCTTCTAGTGAGAATTTTGCTTTTTTGATGTTGTTTTTTTCAGGATCTATAGCAAATCTAAGTGCATTAGTTAGGTCTGCTTCTTCTAGGTTTGTTTGGTCAAAGATTGCCCCTAATAGATCGCTTCCTTGTAAATTTGCATTCCTTAGATTTGCTCCTGAAAACTCTACTTCGTGTAGGCTGCAATTGATGAAAGCAGTATTTTTTAATTGACATTGGTAAAAAGATGCCATATTCAATAGACAATTTTTAAAATTAACTTCAAACAAGAAGTCATTACAATCCTCAAATTGAAGTCCTAAGAGTTTACAAGCATTGAATTGAACCTTTCTAAATGCTGTTTTATACAGCACAACATTACTAAGATCACAGTTTTCAAACACACAATCTAAAAATATACTATTGGATAAATCAAATGCGGCTAAGTTACAATTGGTAAAGGAACAATTATCGTATTCTCCTCCCTGCCACCTAGTAGTTGAAAAGTCTTCGTTTAAAAATTCTTTGTCTACAATAAATTGCTTTTCCATTTGTTTGAATACTTTTAGTATTTACAAAAATAAAAAATAATGAGACGTAAGTAGGTTGACTTAATTGATAGTTCATTTTGACGCATATAAATTATTCGATTAATTCGGTAAACCTACTTACTGTATTTAAATAACTAAATCCTCGTATTTTATGTACTATAAAACATTAAGTATCATCCTTATTTTCATCCTTACTTCTTGCTATACAACAAAGGTTATCAATCAAGATTTAAGCAGTATTAAAAATCAAAAACTCCAAGATTGCATTAAAAATATATCCTTAATAAAACAATTATCAAAATCCATAAATAAATATCATACTTATTCGTTAGCAGAAGTAGATTCACTAGGAGGAATAAATTTTTTCATCTACGATCTTCTTGATAAAAAGAATCACCAAGCAAATACTTTTGATGATAAATCATTTATTCAATGTGTTGAATTTATTGATAATCATTTTTATCATTTTGCTTCCATTCATTTTTCAGAATCATATAGTAATATAGCTCATTATTCTAAAGGAAAATTCACCATTTTCGAGGCTATAAATTGTAAAAAACTTGGAGATAGCCTTAAAGATGTTATTGAGTATATTGAAAATAATATTGCTGCTGCTTCAATCCGAAATAACCTTTTAAAAAATCTAAATCAATATAGAAAATACGGAAAATATACAGCTTTCGATAACTATGATATGGTACTAAGCTGTGATTGTGATCCTTGCGATTAAATATTCAAATCTCAGTTCTAAAAAAAGCCTGTCTATTAGGGTAAATAGGCAGGCTTTTAATATAAGGTGAAGAATTTAATTACTGACTAATCAATTTAAACTCTGTACGTCTGTTTAACTGTCGTCCATCTGGATTATCTGAGCCATCTGGATTAGTATTTGGTGCAACAGGGCTTGTTTCTCCATAGCCTTTTGCCACCAAACGGCTAGAAGGAACCCCTTGAGCGACTAACCATTCTACTACACTTTCTGCCCTTCGTTGTGATAGTCCTAAATTATAAGCATCACTACCCTTACTATCGGTATGCGATCCTAATTCTATAACAATGGTTGGATTGTCATTCAGGATATTTAACAATACTTGCAAATTCGGAATAGATTCGTCTCTTAATTTTGCAGAATCAAAGTCGTAGTAAATATTTTCGATCTTAAAGGTTACATCCTTATCTGTTGTTCGTAATACCAGTTCTACATTTCTAGTCTCATTGCCTGTAATATTAACGGCATTAATGCTAGTAGAAGCAGAAAGGTGATTGGGTTCTGAACCAATAAATTTATATCGGTAGCCAATTGGAAGCTTGGTACTAAAGTTTCCTTGGTCTGATGTTCGTAGGGTTTTAAACGATACTTGTTTGCCACTCTTTGGATGAATACGAATAATTTCCACATCGGCATTATTCAGGTATGTTCTTCCTGCAGCTCCTTTATCCGAATAAACCACCCCTTTAACAAATAAAGCGGCATCTTCTTCTGGTTCTTTTGGTTTTTCCGTCTTTTTAATATAAAAATCCTTACGGAAAACTTTACTTTCTTCTAGTCCTTTTGTATTGAATTGATACTCTTGTTTCTGATAACCATCTTTTTCCATTACGAGAAGATAATCTTTATCCAGAGCTATATTTTCAAAAAGATAACCCGTTATCTGGGTGTTATAAGCTGCAATTTTCTTTCGAGCATTATTTCCATCTAACCTATAGATCGTCACTCTAGCATTAGGAATAACCTTATTTTTATCATCAAAAACTAAACCTGATGCATCGGCTATAATAATGACTGGTTCTTTCGGATCAGCAACATCGGCCGTGAATATATCATCACAACAAGTCCTTCCTTTGACACTCATTCCTCCAATTCTATTGGACACAAAATAGGCTTTATTTTTAGCTTCATTTAGAATAAAATACATTTCATCCGTCTCTGTATTAAGATTTTGTCCTAAATTTTCGACGTCGCTCCATTGTGTAAAGTTGATATTTGTTTTAAAGGCTCTAAACACGTCAAACCCTCCATAGCCTGGATGCCCTGTTGAACTAAAATATAATATAGGTCGAGGATCTTCATAGCCTATTGCATCATCAAAATATGGTGTCGTTTCATCACCTACAGTATTAATTTTATTCCCTAAATTAATAGGAGCAGAAAAACTACCTGATTCATCTCTAGTCGTCACCCAAATATCTAGGCCTCCTGTACCACCAGGACGATTAGAAGCATAATATAAGACATCATTTCCTGAATTATTAGTTGTAATATGAGGTGTCGTACTTTCATACCCTTCTGAATTTACACTTTCTCCTAGCCGAACCGATTTGCGCCAATTTGTCCCTCCTTTCTCTGCCATATAGATTTGACATTTTACACGATTTTCTTCAATATCGTATTCACAAACAGTATAATAAATTCGATTACCATCTTTTGAAAAAGCAGAATGTCCGACATGAGTACCATCTGTATTTATGGTTCTATTGAATTCCTTAATTTCTGTAGGACGTTCTTCGTTTTCAATATTGGCAATATATATTTTTGACATCACTCGCCGCTTATTGGGTTCAATCATCTCATTGGATTTGAGCGAAGAATAGACCAATTGGTTCTCTCCATAAGGTGTTGGAGCAAATTCAGTATACTTGCTGTTAATTTTTCGAGCAGCGACTTTTGTATTTTTAAGTTTTAATTTTGAAGCAATTGACTTCCGTGTCAATTTGATACCTTCCATTTCAATAGCTGCTAGTTCTTTATATTTGTCTGCATCTACTCCTTTATATTCTGATTTAAATACAAAGAATGCTTCTTCTGCTTCGTCATATTTGTTCGCTTGTTTGAGCATTTGTCCTAGTTTAAAACCCAATAAAGGATACTCTCCTTGAGCTTGATTTTTATTAACTAATCGCATCAAGCGTTTGTAATAATTTGAGGCGCTTTGATAGTTTCTACCCAAACGATAAGCTTCCGCTGCTTTATAGACCAATTCCATATCATTTTTACGGTATTTAATTGTCTTTTTATATAATTCAGCAGCGTTATAATAACTTTGTTGCAACATTAAGGCTTCGGCTTTCTCATAGCTTTCTTGCCACGTTTCTTGTACTTTACCAGGCTGTGCCAACAAGATTACTCCTATTCCTAAAAATATGAAGGAGAAGATTGTTTTTTTTATCATTTTATATAGATTTCATTCTATGGGATAGAATATTCTGAATTAGGTCTAAATAAATTAATTATTTTATAAAAATGGTTTTTAAAAATACCTTACCGCAGGATAAATTGGCTCTGCTGGCTTTACAATACGACCGATATACCCTAAACTCACTTCAAAACCGCCTACATTATTTGTAGTCGCCGAAAGATCTGATACATTAAAGTCGTAACTGAACCCTAAATTTGCGCCTTTAAAGTTAAATCCCATTACAAAAATAGCAGCATCCCCAAAACGGAAACCTGCACCTAACATTGCTCCAATATCAGGAGAAACTTGATATAACACATTTGAACCAACATTAATCTCTGAGATACTGGTTTGGTTCATAAATAAGAAATTGGGCATCAAACCAAATTTCTCACTAAGTGGTAATTTTGCTTCACCATGTAAGACCAAGCGACCAGGTAGAGCATTTTCAGTATCACCCAAAAAACTTTCTTGAAATTTTAGAATATGCATATAGGCAGCTCCTAGTTTTAGGATACTTCCACTTGGCGAGTAGTTACTGTAAGTAATACCAAACCGAAGATCAGTACCACTAATACTTGTATTATCAAAGTTTTCGCCTGAACTTCCCGTAGGATTACCATTACTATCAAATTGGTTAAAGAAAACAATATTCTCTGGATTAATCTGCTTATTAATATAGCCTCCTTGAATACCAAAAGAAAGATAGTTCATTTCTTTTTTATCCAAGCTTAGGTGGTAGGCTGCTGATGCAAAAAAGCCTAGCGTAGATAGGTGATCATCTCCTGTTTGATCATTATACAAAGCCAAGCCCCCTCCAAATGTATTTCGAGAATCTCCTTGTTTAAAATTCATATCAAAAGAAACTGCGGGGGTAGAATATACCCCACCAGCCGTAATATTGCCCCACTGATTTCGATAAATCGCTTTCACTCGATATGAACCCTCAATATGTCCTGTTAACGATGGATTTATCAATAAAGGCGTTTCATAAAACTGAGAATAATGAATATCCTGAGCCCATAAATTCATTGGAAGCAAAAAAAGAATTAGGATTTTTATAAATTTCATCTGCTAATTTTATTATATCTACCGATGCATTTGAAATACATCTTTAGGCATTTTCGTAATTATTTTAATAAATATTATCGAACCAACGTAACTTGACCACTTAACTGTTCTGTTTCTCCTGCTGCATTCAAATATTCAATGAGATAAACATACGTTCCGATAGGCTGTTCTTTTCCTTCATACATCCCATCCCATCCAGAACCGTCAACACTTTCAAAGACTTTGTTACCCCATCTATTAAAAACTCGAATAAGGGTAATTTCTGCATTGATATTTGGACTAAAAGGAATAAACTCTTCGTTTTCACCATCACCATTGGGGGAAAACCCAGAAGGGGCGACTACTATATATCTTTCTACAACTTCTACTGTTACATCATCGAATGCTGTACAACCATTTGAGTCTGTAACCACTACAGTATAGGTAGTGGTCGTAGAAGGAGTAACTTCAGGATTAGGACTTGTCGAATCATTAACACCTGGTGTCCAAGTATACATAAAAGGATTTGTCCCTCCAGATACAATAGAACCAAGCATCGTAGAATTCCCTTGTACAATAGTTGTAGCACCTGTAGCGTCAACGGCTACAGCAGGAAATGTTTCTATCGTAGTCATTGCCGTTTGTGTACAACCATTCACATCGGTTATGGTTACACTATAGTCTCCTGCAGAAAGTCCCGTGGGGTCTTCTCCTGAAGCAGCTGAACTGTTCCAAGTATAATTATAAGGAACTTCACCACCTGATACAGACAAAGAGATGCTTCCTGTGGATTCTCCCTCACAAGTACCCGTTGATATGAGTTCATCTATTATAATTGCAATTTCATCAACAAAGACTGAATTTGTTCCTTGACAACCATTAACATCTGTTGCAGTAACCATATATGTCCCAGTAGGAACATCTTGAGTTTGAGCGGTATTACCATTATCCCAATTATAGGCATAAGAACCTATCCCGTTTGCTCCTTGAGCACTCACTTGTCCCGTACTTTGTCCTTCGCATGAGGCTGTTGCTCCAACCGTAACATCAACAGAATACAAATCTACTGTTGTACTAGCAGAACCTGGGCAACCTAAAGCATCTACAACCGTAAGACTATATTCACCATTAGATAGATCAGAAATCTCTGATGTTGTAGCTCCTGTACTCCATGTATAATTGATAGGAGATTGAGCATCATTAACAAATACTGATATTGAGCCTTTAGCCTGTTCAATACAAGTAGGCGAAGGGGTTAGTACTACATCAACAGTATAAACATCAATTATAGCTGTATTTACAGTCGTACACCCTCTTATGTCTGTTACTGTAACATCATACTCTCCATTTGTAAGACCTATGACCTCTTGAGTTGTCTCCCCATTTTCCCATTCATAAGTAAACGCCCCAATTCCTGTACCACCAATACCTTCCGCAATTGCACTACCAATAGCTCCTCCTGTACATGTTGGTTCTACATCTATATTGGATTCAATTCCTAAAGGCGTTAAAGTTGTAACTCCTTGAGCTTCACAAATTAAAGAATCTTGCATAATGACACAATACTCATCTTCCATTAAGCCCTCTGCAAAATAATCTCCTGTTTCACATTTTATAGGTCCAGAATTTTCCTCTCCATATATAACAGGAAACGCTTCTCCATCAGAATTTGTCAACGTGTAATTATATGGTGGAGGGTTTTCATTTGCAACACCTCCCTGACCATCTATACAAATAACACCATTTGATCCCATAGGACAAGGTGGAATAAAATCAAAAGTACTTGACATTGCTTGCTTTTCAGTAATTTCAATTTTATTCGCTATTGCCAAACAATCGTTTGAATCATAAATAAACAGTTGGTAACTTCCTGTATCTAAACCATTAATATAAAATGAATCAAGCAGAAATTCTGTTGGTTCTAAACCAGTCATATAATATATAAATGGAGGAGTTCCTCCCTCAAGTTGAAAATGTACACTTGACTGTTCGTCTCCAAAACAATTTGCAGCATCTATTCTCAAAGAATCAACATAAAAATCTTCACAAGTAGATGAATATAAGTTTACTACTTCATTAACTCTACACCCATTGTTATCTGTAATATTAAAGGTATACTTACCTGCTGACAAACCACTATAAAGATAGGTTACATCACATTCTCTATTAAATAATGTATCAGGGATAGCAGCATTCCCTTCGATTTGAATATTATAAGGAGGAAATCCATTATTCAAACATAGCTCTACCATACCACTATTAGCATTAAATCTGCTAATATGGGTCAGGCTAGTATCTACCGAAATCATTGATGGCTGGGATAACATAACTGAATTAGTCCAATATGCTTTACAATCTGAATCATCTTTTACAACGATCGTATAACTACCTGCTGAGAGATCTACAAATTCAAAAGAATTATCTGCTTGAGGAGCTGTAAATGTTTCACCTCTATCAATAGAAAACTGATAGGGTGCTAGACCTCCAGACACATCAATTACTATACTTCCACCTGTATCCCCAAAACAATTGACAGCATTTACTTCTACATCGTTGACTTCAAGATCACAACTAGGATCTGTTAACGTTATTGATAAACTATCCGCACAGCCCGCAGCACTAGATATAAGAATATCGTAAATACCTTCTCCTAAATCACTTAACACAATGGTCGTATCACAATTAGGTGTAGTGTTATTGCCAATCATATTTGCAATACTTGGTTCTACTATTAATTCTATAGGTTCTGAAATATTTGTAATACAAAGTTCTATTTGTCCATCTTGGTTACCAGACCCAGAAATCGGAGTGGTTGTGGCTACTGTTTCAATTACAATATTACTTTCTTGAATTCTTATAGGGTTTTGAATATACTGCGCCTGACAACCTTCATCATCTACTACAACTATATTATATTCTCCATCAGGTAAATTTTGTATAAATACAGACCCCAAGCCTATCTCTTCTTGAGTAAATATTTGGGGAGGAATACCATTTCCTACATGTACTTCAAGATACTCTACATCACTTACTTTTGTTGCATCAAACATAACCTCAATTATACCATCTTTTACCCCTTTACAAGATACTCCTTGATAAACTGTTGCTTCTTTAATTTTAAAACCTGTACAATCTGCTTGTCCAATTGTAATTTGTTCGTTTTTCTGACAACCTTGTGCATCTAAAATATTTAAGACATAAACTCCAGTTGTTAGCCCTGTAATTCTATAATTATTTAAACAATCACCATCTACTTCACGTATAATACTTGAACCTTGAGAAGAGATCGTTACATCAAAAGGGGGAAAATCTCCATCAACACATACTGAAACCGCACCATCATTGGTATAAGGTGTCTCGTTGAAGGTGTGTGTCACAACAGACAAATTACTCACAGTAACAAAGATCGAATCTTCTAATGTTACTACATCAATATTATCACTAGCCATAACAACAATAACAGTATCTTGATTTAGTTCAGGTGTTTCAAAACTTAAATCGTTCCCTGTTCCTATTTTAGGCACACCTACTAGCTGTCCTCCAAGATTTAACTGATATGTTACACCTAATTCTGCATTTTTAATACTCATCATTGCTTTTGTTCCTTCACAAATTGTATCTTCTACAACTTCAACGGTTAGTAGTGAGTCTGGAGCTAAATAGGTGTATGAACTAGTAGTATAGTAAAATGTTTTAGTGTTTTCTGCATTTAAATAAAAAATATTTAAAAAAAACACGAGAGAGAGAAGGTATCTTTTCATTTGTTTATTTTACATTATTTCAAAGGTATAAGACAAATACCTATCCTAAAAAAATGGATATTAAGTGTTTTTATTTTTGCCTTGATTAATATCTAGTATGTAGAAGCATTGGTTAGCTTAACTTATAAGATACTTGCTTTCTAGACTTTGCTGCCTTATACAAACAGAAATATGAAATTATTATAAAGTCTTGACAATATAGCATAAAGAAAACAACTGCACAATAATAATTCAAAATATCATAATATTTGAAGATATTATCCTATTTTAACACTATCTATAATCAAGTTTTTTTGTATAAAGTAAAGCTAATTCATATCACCTTTCAACTGAATCATTCTACCTAGAAATAATACTAGAACACTTCTTTCCTAAGAGTTTATCAAACTAAAAAAAAATCATTTTCAGTAACGCTATCATTTTTGATGGTATAAAGGATTGTATTGATTAAAAATTATTTCACCAAAAATAAATATCATGAGAACGATCCAAATTATTTTCATTTTACTTCTAATAAGTTTATCTACTATGGTTTTTGGAGGAACAACACCTATTACAGCTTTTAGTGGCGATTGGGTAAATATGGACTTAAACGCTACAGATTTAAAAAAGATGACTATAGACGTCAATTCAGGAAGAGCTAATGTAAGTGCTTATGGGAATTGTGGAACAAGCGCTTGCCATTGGGGAACAGAGAGAGGCAATTACTTTCAAGCAGCGGGGCATAGTCGAATAAGTGCTAATTACAAATTATCTAGTGGTCTTACTCAACAAATCGTAATGCGTAAAGAAGGAGCGATCATAATTGCTAAAGTACATACCACTTATCCAAATGGAAGAACTCCCAAAACAACATATCATAAAATGAAGAGAAAAACAGTCGCTTCATCTTCTCTCAATGAAGATTGTGTTTCTTTCAATCCTCAAAACTTAACCATAGGTTACTACAAAGGAAAATATATTGTAAAAGACGGTACACACTACGTCTTTAGTGCGCCAACTAAAGAAGAAGCGAAAAAAATCATTACCATTTGCCAATATTATGGATTTAATCAAAGTTGTTTTGTCGGTCGTGCTAATCCATCTTTTACCTATCTCCTAAAAAATGGACGAGCAGTAAATGGTAGTATGGCAAATGAAGATAGTATTACGTTTAACCCTCTAAACATCCATGTCAAAAGAATCAATAGTCGATGGAAAATAGTTGATGGTTCTAATTATATAAGAGATTTTGGAAACAATAAAGCTGAAGCCTATAAAGCCTATAAGATTATTAAGAAATATGGTTTCAGAAATATAAAATATGTAGGTCGCCCTAATCCTTCTTTTACATATTTAACCAAGTAAACGTAAAGGAAGTATTCAGAAATAAGGAATCCCAATAAATCAATGTTCATTGAACGAATCGAGTATATACTCGGTTCGTTTTTTACGTTTAGTCTACAAAACATCTTAGTATTTTCTTATCGAAGCAATTTAAATACATAAATTAATTCCCATATCATTTTCTGGTCTTAGTATTTCAAATTCGTAATTCTATTTATTTATCATCAGGCTTCAAATTCTTTCTTTTTTTAAATTAGTATTTGTTTAGCTAAGATTATCTATCTAATTTACGCCTTCATTTCTATCAGTTTGTTATCTAGGAATCAATAAGTATGTTTTTTAAAAAAAATAATGAAAAAAATCTCGTCGTCCAATTAGATGATTGTTTTTTGCATCAAGGAGAGCAACTTATACTAAAAGAAGTATATCTTAAAATAGCTATGGGCGAATTTGTATATCTAGTAGGTAAAACAGGAAGTGGAAAATCTACTTTACTAAAAGCATTATATGGTGAACTTCCTCTATCCTCAGGAAAAGGGATAGTAGCGGAGTACGATCTTCGTAAGATGAATTGGAAAAACATTCCACTATTAAGGCGTAGATTAGGAATTGTTTTTCAAGACTTTAACTTACTTGAAGATAGAAATGTAGAGAATAATCTGAGATTTGTTTTAGAAGCAACTGGATGGAAGGACAATAAACGAATACTTAATAGAATTGATGACGTATTAAATATGGTGGGGCTAAAGACTAAAGGCTACAAAATGCCATATGAGATTTCAGGAGGGGAACAACAACGAGTCGTAATTGCTAGAGCTTTATTGAATAATCCTAGATTAATCTTAGCTGATGAACCTAGTGGAAATCTAGATCCAGAAACGGCTGACGATATAATTTTGCTATTACGAAAATTAAATAAAGAATATAAAACAGCCGTATTACTAGCTACGCATGATTACAGGATATTAGAAAACTACCCCAGTAGAATCATCCGCTGTCAAGGCGGACGGATTCTAGATGAGGAAAATTTCGTAGTTTAAATCAAATAAATGGGTTGAGCCCCTTTAGTTTTATTGTAAGCTTTGCAGATCACGTATCAAAATGCTACGTCTATTAAAATATATCAAATTAGACTTTCTCAGCTCGTTCAATACAGAAGTTACTGTTTGACGAGATGTTCCTGTAATATTGGCAATATCTTGCTGTGTTAATGAATGTTTCACTAACATTTCATACCCTACTTTTCGACCTCTCTTATTTGCAGAATCTTTTAAGAAATCAATAATTCTTGTTCTAGCATCTTTCAAGATTAACGATTCTAGGCGACTTTCTGCATCATTCAAACGCTCACCTATCATTTCAAAAACTTTCAGGCACAATTTGTGATTGCTACGCATCAAAGCTTTAAAATCTTTAACAGCTACAGAACAAAACTTAATGCCTGAACCCATAGCTTTGGCATAGTCTATTCTATGTGTTTGCCCCACGAGTCCTAACTCTCCAAAAACAGCTGTAGGATATAAAACAGACTTGATAACTTCTCTTCCATCACTAGAATGAGTCCCTATCTTAATAGATCCTTCCATTAAGAAGAAAAGGTGTGTTGATAATTCATCTGGTAGGTAAACAAATTCTTGTTTAGGTTTTACCTCTATTTCCACTCTTTGACCAAATGTCTCTAACTCCTCTTCAGACAAAACTGTAAATAGGGGGATAGTTTTTAAAAAGTTGCTTTTTGTAATTGTAGTTTTCATACCTGAAATAGATTTGAATAATTTTTAAAACTTTCGCTTTTCAACATGAAATTTTGATTCATTGGCAATTGTAAGGAATGAAAGACTTTTTAGGGAATATACTCTTAAGACTTTTACATTTAAACTATGTCACAAAGTTACAGTTTTATGTTCAAAAAATCATCTTTATTTTTTTTTATATTTTATACAAAAAAAATAAAATTAACATTAAAAACCTAATAATCAATATTTTTTAAAATAAATATATCTATATAGGTTTTTTTATATTTTATTTTTTTAACACTTTTTAACACTTAAGGTTTAAAAAGTCCGCTATTTATCAATAATTATACTGTCGCAATTCTATAATTTGCAGTAAAATGGATAAATGTGAAATATTAATTTTAGCTTGTCACGATTGAACTATTTATCTTTTTTTTACTCCATTAATTTTTTACTAAAGCATCTAATGCATCTATTTATTCTACCTGATTTTTCATTATTTTTGTCATCTTCTATTTTTATTTATAGGTATAAAAAGCTTTGACCAATTACATTTTTCATATCTTTAATTGCTTATTTATACGAATCATTATTGTCTAAAATATTTTTGTAAATTTAAATTGTCATCCACTCAACCAACCTTTATATGTAAAAAATCGTATGTCTTAGGTAATTAAACTTTATGCTTTATCCTGAAGAAATTCTTTTAAAAAATTAAAAAATGAGAAAGATACTTTTGTTCACTATCACACTATTAAGTCTATTTTTTTCTTGTTCCTCAGACGAAGAAGATTTTCCACACTTCGATGGTGAATGGAATATGAAAAGTTATGTAGCCTTCATGCCTAGTGTTCCTGTACTAGAAACTAATGACGTCATCTGGGATTTTGATACTCCTAATAAGATATTAACTGTCCATAATACGGTTGAAGCTGAATATCCTTACTTATTAAAAACAGGAAATTATGATTATAAATTTGAAGGCGGGCAAATCGCTATAAAACGCAATACTGATTTTACCTATTACAACTTCGACTTATCAGAAAAAAACTTAACTTTAGATTCTAATACAGATCCGAACATCTCTAATGATGGACCTGTTATTCGTTTTGAACGTATCGAATAGCTTCATGGAAAAGCCCTATTTTTATCGATTATATCAATATAATACAAAACTCTTCTTTATCATTGTAGGTTTTTCAGGTATGACTTTGTTTTTCAACTTGACGGGTGATCAAGTCATGCCTTTTTTTGTCTGGGCTATGTTTTCTGAAATTGAGTCTCCGAAAAAAAACTATAAAACTTATCAACTTACTATTAATCGTAAACCTTATGATTATAGTGCTAGAAGGCTTCAGCCTAGTATAGAAATCATTCGAGAATCCCTTCAACACTACGATATCACTACAGATTTAGGAGAAGATCCTACTCGCCATTTTTTTCAACATAAATTACCTTCTTACTATGATAACCTTTCTCCTATATTAAATCGGATTACACCAAGTTCAGAACAAATAATAACTTATCCTTCTTGGCTAAAACGTTACCTTTCTTATAAATTGCAACACCCCATCAATACATTAGAAGTCAAAACATTAGAGCTCAAATATGTAGATAAAGCTCGTGTAAAACTTATTCATTCAAAACCACTGTTATATGACTGAACGCTCTAAAGAATGGCTTCAACGTTGGGCTTTCTTCCTTGTTCTTATTGCTTTCTTGCACCGTTATTTTTCTTGTGCCTTACTCCATCAAATACAATCTTCTCCCATCCTTTTCCCTTATGTAGACTTAACCTATTGGCTAGCACACTATCTCCAAATCCCTCAGCTAATTGCCCGATGTTTTTGGCTTGCTTCAAGTATTGATATTGGAATTTTTATAAGTGCTTTTTTGAGTTTAATTTTTATTAATAAAAATATCTTCCCTATTCTATATACACTACTCTTTAGTATTTATTTTATTTGTTTTAATAGTTATACGGGACACCATACTCACTTCATGATAGGTTTATTGATGATTGGTATTCCGTTTTGTTTTTATAAACTTCAAAGTATTCGATTTATGTGGGAAGGTTTACGATATTTCACGATTTGGATTTACGCTAGTGCATTTATGTGGAAAATAGCTAGAGGTGCTTGGCTCAATTTTGATCATGCCAATGCAGTGGTGCAAAGTAATTTAGTGACGAGTATCTATTTCCAACCCGAAAGTTGGTATGCTACACTAGGACGCTTTTTCATTAATCATCCAAACTTACTTTTTGCATTATATGTAATCGCTGTAGGGATTGAGGGACTAATGATACTTGGTTTTTTTACCAAAAAATACGACAAATTGCTTTTTATACTCCCCATACTTCTCCATACAGGTACACTCTTTTTTATCGATGTTTTCTTTTATGAATTACTAATATTGAATTTGACCTTTATCAAGATGAAGTCCATTTAAGTCTTTTTTAACCTTCTAGATTCATCCCACCTCAATACTCTTTTGTACAATAAATAAATCAAACAACCACAGATACAACCTAGTATCCCTCCTGCAATTACATCCAAAGGGTAATGTACCCCCACATAGACTTGTCCATAAGAGATTGTTCCTGCCCAAAGCCAAAGTAAATACCTTGTTGCGCCGACAATTCCTGCAAATGCAAAGATTAAAAATGTCGCAATACCAAAATGATTGGTTGCATGAGAAGAAGTAAAACTATAACCACTCCCACATCGGATTAGCGTTCTAACTTCTATCGTTGTTTTTAGTTTTTCATCTTTACAAGGTCGTAATCGTTCTACATTTTTTTTTATGACTTGGCTGCTTAAATGATCACAAACGCCTATCGTCAAGACCGCTCCTAATACTAAAAAAAGGCCTTGTTTTTTTAGCTTAATTAAAGAAAATCCAATAAGAATCACATAAAAAGGAATCCAACTCTTTTTATCTCGCCAATATGGCATGATATTATCCAAAAATTCATTGTGCCATTCCCCATTGATAAGTTGAAAAAGTGTTTGGTCAAATTGCAACAAAGATTCTAACATAATTTAGATATTTCGAAGTTGAGCTAATAATATGAGTCTTGGAGATGTTTCTAGATTAAAATCATTTAAAGCATAATCACCAAATACTTTTAAGATAGTAAGATTGGTTTGGGCAAAAAGTTTTTCAAAATCCTCTAATCCGAATGCCCTTACCTTTTCCTCATGTTCAATTTTTTGTCCCGCATCCACAAATTCGATTTTTTTCTTTACAAAACCGTTTTCCACTTTTCTGGTAATATGAAAATCAATACCATCCAAGCGTTTTCGTTCCGAAAATACTAAGTTTTGTAAAACGTATTCTAGATTAAAAAAATCTAATAAAAAAAGTCCGTTTGTTTTTAAGCCTTTTTCTACACTTTTTAATATGCTCAAATCATCTTTTGGGTTATCGAAATAACCAAAACTTGTAAATAAATTGAAAATCATATCAAAATAATTTGTTCGAAAAGGATGTCGCATATCATGGGAATAAAATTCCAAATTAGGCTGTTCAAATTGCCTAGCATGAGCGATACTTTCTTCAGAAAGATCCAGTCCTACAACGTTAAACTTTTTTTTCGCTAAATAAATTGAATGTCGTCCTTTCCCACAAGCCAAGTCTAAAATTTGCGCTTTTTCCTTGGGGTTAATAAAAGATAAAATATTATCCATAAAAAAATGGGCTTCTTCTTCATCCCTATTTTGATATAAAATATGGTAGTATTTGGAATTGAACCAGTTTTCGTACCAAGCCATAGTATAAGTTTTGAGTATGTTTTATAAAAACTGTTTTGAATATCTTTTGAACAGTTTTCTAAGAATTGATTAAAAATATTACTTTTGTTTGTTGCTATTTAAAACATTGCAATAATATTATTTTTTGAAGACATTGCACTTTTATTTTCTAATATTTTTCTCAAGAGAAATTTTATATAAAAACGATCATATATGCCAATTTGGGTAGAAACAATACTAGAAATAATTAAAATTACTGTACCAGCATTAATAGTATTCTTGACGATATACTATTTAATGAAACAATATAATGAACAACAGTATCAATTGAAAATGCTGGAGTTCAAACAAAAGCAACAAGATAAAACCCTCCCTCTTCGATTACAAGCTTATGAACGCCTTTCGATGTTTTGTGAACGGATCAGTTTGTCCAATCTTGTTTTTAGAATGCGGCAAGAAAACATGACTGCTAAGGATTTAAAAATAGCGATGATATTAGCTATTCAACAAGAGTTTGAACATAACCTTTCACAACAAGTTTATGTTTCTAATGATCTTTGGCAGATTATCAATATTGCTAAAAACGAAACTATGGCAATTATTAATTTACTGGCAAATGGATTGGCAGCAGATGCAGGAAGTAGTGAATTGAGCCAAGCCATTTTTAAGTACCTTGACGAAAAAGAAATCGGTGCAATTGACCAAGCAAAAGTTGCTATCAAAAAAGAAATTGGGGTGTTGATGTAGATGAGATAATTTTCAATTGAATTGTAATTTTTCCTTTCTCAAGAATTGGCAATCAGTTCTTCTTTTCTTTCCATTTTTTAATTTAGTCTCGTTATATTTTTCTATTTTGTAAAAATTAGGGCATTAAAAATACGAGCAAGAATGACCTATTCGTTTATATTATATTTTTTTTAAACTAATTAAACATAGTAAAGAAAATTTTAAATGAGTAAAATGAAATTATATCTAAAAATATTAGCCGTCATTTTCTTAATAGCAATATTCTCCGCTTGTCAAAAGAAGGCATATTTTTCTAGTAGCGAAGCACAGTACTATGACTTAAAAGAAGAACAAAACCTAACAGAAGATACTGATATAAAAGACTTTATCAAGCCTTACAAAGTTGAACTCGATAAAGAAATGGATAAAGTTATTGGTAGAACTGATAAGGAAATGGTGAAAGCGAAACCAGAGTCCGAATTGGGCAATTGGATGGCAGATATATTACTGCATCAAAGTGAAATTTATACTAAAAAAGAAATTGATTTCGCTGCCGTTAATTATGGTGGAATCCGTGTTCCAAGTCTATCTAAAGGCGATATTACAAAAGGAAAAATTTTCCAATTAATGCCTTTCGACAATCTCGTAGTGGTTTTAGAATTGGATAAAAAAATAATGCTTCAATTATTTGAACTGATGGCATCAAAGGGAGGTTGGCCAATTAGTAAAACTGTACAGTATACTATAAAAAATGGCAAACCAACCGATATTAAAATTAAAGGGAAAACGCTTGAGGATAATAAAACATATACCTTCGCCATCTCCGATTATATCGCTAATGGTGGTGACAGTTGCTTTTTTCTAAAAGATGCTAAGCGAGATAATACAGGAAAATTATTGAGAGATGCACTTCTTGAATTTATAGAAGCAGATACAGCCAATGGAAACATTCAAACAGCATCTAAAGAAAATAGAGTAATTGTAGAATAAATAATAGACAAAGTCATCTACTTAATGAAAAAAATTAAAATGAATAGAAGAGCATTTATACAAAAAATAGGATTAGGTGCAACATTAATGGTGGCAGGTAATGTATCACTTTCAGCTTTGGAAACAAAGCCAGAATTTATAAAACTAACGATATTACATACGAATGATGTGCATAGTTGGATCGAACCTTTTCCTGATAATGGAAGTCGGTATGCAGGTAAAGGAGGAGCTGCTAAAAGAGCCGCTCTTATAAAAAAGATTAGAGGAGAAAGTGAAAATATCCTATTACTTGATTGTGGTGATATTTTTCAAGGAACACCCTATTTTAATTTTTTTAACGGCGAATTAGAATATACTTTGATGAAAAAAATGGGATATGACGCTGCAACTATAGGCAACCATGATTTTGATGCAGGCATTGAAGGATTAGCTGAACAATTTCCAAAAGGAGGCTTCCCTCTTATTAATTGTAATTATAATTTTTCCAATACAATACTTAATGGAAAAGTCTTACCATATAAAATTTTTAATAAACAAGGACTAAAAATAGGTGTGCTAGGAGTAGGTATTGAATTAAGGGGGTTAGTACCCGAAAACATGTATGGTGAAACCCAATATTTTGAGCCTATAAAAGAAGCAAATCGCACAGCAGCAATTCTAAAAAATGACTTAAAATGTGATTATGTCATCTGTCTATCTCATTTGGGATACAAATATAAAAGTGCTAAAGTTTCAGATACTGTCTTAGCACAAAATAGTGAAAATATTGACCTTATCCTCGGTGGACACACCCACACCTTCATGAAAAAACCCGATACCCAACTCAATAAAAAAGGAAAACAAGTCCTCATAAATCAAGCTGGATGGGCAGGTATTCTACTTGGTAGATTAGATATCGTATTTGAAAGAAATCGAAAAGGGAGATGCACGACTTGCAGTAATACTATCATTCAATAATTTTTTTAAAGAAAAATGTAGAATTATATCATTCTCTCAAATTTTTTTCACAATTTTGTAAACCTCTTGAATCGTTGAAAAGAAACACTATAACCAAGAATATAAAAATTTAATATATAATATTTTAGATTTGAATGTCAAATCATTATACACTTTTGCTATATTTTTTAATAATTACAACTTTTAAAATATTTTTAATAAACTTTAACCTGAATAATCCCTTGAATTATAGTTCAAGCATTCAGCATAACAATAGAATAGATTAATAATTTTAATAATCTATATGAAATAGTCTTTACAATTTTATCAGCCTCCAAATGGATAGTCGTTATGACATAGTGTGGAATAATTGCTTGGAAACCATTAAGAAGAATGTAAATTCGCAAAGTTTCCGAACTTGGTTTGAACCTATCAAGCCTGTAAAGCTGGATGGTTATATTTTAACTATTCAGGTACCTAATAAGTTTTTTTACGAATGGTTAGAAGAGCATTACGTGGCTTTACTAAAAATGACAATTCGTCAAGAACTCGGAGAAGAAGGTCGACTAGAGTATCAAATTCTTGTTCCTCAAACGAATGCCCGTACTAGCACAATTGATAATACAACTTCTCGAAAATCTTCTTTTGTGAAAGAAGAAGATTCTAATGCTATGTTCTCTAGTGAAAATATTAAAAATCCATTTGTTATTCCTGGCATCAAGAAGTTAAAGATCAATCCTCAACTAAATGGCGAACTCACTTTTGAGAATTTTATTGAAGGTGATTGTAATCGACTTGCTCGATCTGCAGGTGTCGCTGTAGCTAAGAAGCCTGGTGGAACAGCTTTCAATCCCTTAGTTCTATTTGGTGATTCTGGATTAGGCAAAACGCATATTCTACAAGCCATTGGTAATGAAGTCGTCTCTAAATTAAAGACTAAAACGGTACTATATGTATCCTGTGAAGAATTCACCAACCAAATCATACAGTCTATTAAAAATAATGCTGTAAATGATTTTGTCAACTTCTATCAATTAATAGATGTATTGTTAGTAGATGATATACAATTCTTAGAAAATAAGATAAAAACACAAGAGATCTTCTTCCATATATTTAACCAATTACATCAAAATGGTAAACAGATTTGTTTGACATCTGATAGACCTCCTAAAGATTTACAGGGAATTCAGGAACGATTAATTTCTCGTTTCAAATGGGGGCTTTCAGCCGATCTACAAGCACCAGACTTCGAGACTCGAATGGCTATATTGGAAACCAAAATGTCCAGAGAAGGTGTTGATCTACCTAATAAAGTCATTGAGTTTATTTGCTATAATATTAAAAATAATATTAGAGAATTAGAAGGAGTACTTATCTCTATTATTGCACAATCTTCTTTAAATCGTCAAGAAGTCGATTTGGATTTAGCAAAACAAGTAATTAAGAATTTCGTTTCTGAAATTTCTAAAGAAATCACTGTTGAATTTATACAAAAATTAGTTGCCAGTCACTTCAATTTATCTGTTGATAAACTCCAAGGGAAAACACGTAAACGACAAGTCGTTATTGCTCGGCAACTTTCTATGTATCTTGCTAAAAAACTAACCAATAAATCTTTGAAATCCATTGGTGAAAATTTTGGAGGACGAGATCATAGTACTGTGATATATTCTTGTAAAGCCGTTCAAGATCTCCTAGATACTGATACTATTTTTAAGGACACAGTAACAGACTTGGAAAAGAAAATTACGATGAGCCTCCATGAATAAGCCCTCATGCTAGAGCAATTCCAACATCATTTAAATCAACTTATTCAACCTACCCACCGCATTTTGTTGGCAGTTAGCGGTGGTTTGGATTCTATTACTTTAGTCCACCTTTGTTCCCAAAGTAAAATTGATTTTGGGATTGCCCACTGTAACTTCAAATTACGAGGAAAAGATGCTGATGAAGATGCTGCTTTTGTACAAAAACTTGCCCAACAGTATAGTGTTCCTTTCCACACTATTGACTTTAAAACAGCAGAAATAGCCAATACTCGAAAGAGTTCTATCCAAATTACAGCTAGGAATCTGCGTTATGAATGGTTTGAAAAAATAAGATTGGAGTATCAATACAATTTGATCGCTACTGCCCATCATGCCAACGATTCAATCGAAACCTTTTTAATAAATTTTTCTAGAGGAACAGGACTAAAAGGGCTTCTTGGTATTCCTAAACAAAATAAGTATATCATTCGCCCTTTGCTTTTTGCGCTGCGACAAGATCTCGAAAAATATGTTCTCAAAAATGGTCTTTCTTATAGAGAGGATAGTTCTAACCTAGAGGATAAATACATTCGTAATAAAGTACGCTTACATCTCATTCCATTACTAAAAGAACTAAATCCTTCTTTTGAAAAAAATGCCCTACAAACAATACAACATCTACAAGAAAACAAAGCATTTATACAAGAAGAATTTGTAAAAATTAAGAAAGAGCTTTTTTTCATACAAAATGATATTATAAAAATAGATAGTAATAAACTATCAACACTTAAATCTAAAAAACTAATCTTATTCGAACTCTTATCTCCTCTAGGATTTAATGGGCAACAATGTGAGCAAATTATTAATCAACCGCATCAAGCTGGTAAAACCTTCTTTTCTACTACTCATCGCTTGCTTATTGACCGTATCCACTATTTGATTAGTCCTATTAAAAAATATCCAAAAAAAAATTATGTTCTATCTAAACACCTTAGACATTTAGAATTGTCAAAATTTAGTCTAAAAGTTGAACTACTTCAAAATGACCTTAAATATCAACCTTCTAAAAAAATAGCCTATTTAGACCTAGGAAAACTATCCTTTCCGTTAACGCTTAGAAGGTGGCAAGCAGGTGATTTTTTCCACCCTATTGGTATGGACGGAAAAAAGAAAAAATTGAAGAAGTATTTTTCAGATTTAAAGTTATCTTTACTTGAGAAAGAGAGCATATGGGTACTCACTTCCAACAAAAAAATCTGTTGGGTTGTCGGTTACCGTATTGACGAGCGATTCAAAATCACCCCCAATACTAAAGATACTTATAAACTAACAATTATACCCAAATCACAACACTAAGGACATGGACAAATTAGTATATCCCCTACTCTATTATCAACTTAAAGAAAATGCCTATTTGGGTATCTTAGTCGGTACCAAATACCAATTGGTTGCTAAAGATGTAAAGAGTTTAAAAAATACACTTACTTCACATCTCAAGAAAGAATATAAACGGTATGATGACTATCCTATCTCCGATATTCTTGACCCCAAATTGAAAGTTTTTGAAATAAGAGTACGCCCTTCTTATAGAGAAGAATCTGGAGCTTACCCTTTATCTGAATTTATTAAAATCCCTGTAGTAGCAGTATACGGAGAAACCGATAACAGTTACTACCAATGTGAACTTCCTCTATTAGGAGAAAGTTTCTACTATTATGATGCTAAACAACTACCAACTCTAGTAAGGCATTTTGCCACTAATTTTCTAAATCAGAAAACCCCTAGAGACTTACATCGCTTTTTACTTAATGGTCAACCTCAGCTTGAGACTATCTCCATGCGAGTGGATTACGACAGGGATTTTGAATGGACACCAAGACACGAACGTCAGTACGAAACGCTCAATAGTTTATGTGAAAAATATCCATACCAGAAAGTTATTCAGAAAAAAATATCTGTATTTCCTGATGCAGCGTGGGAATTAGAGGATACAGTAATAGAAGTCACAGAAAAAATTATCGGGACAAAATCCAATTTATTAGTTGTTGGAAATTCGGGTGTTGGCAAAAGTTCCGTTTTAAAACAAGCCATAAAAAAAATAACCACTCGTGCTAAAAAAGAAAAACTAGAAGTTTCCTTTTGGCGTATTATGCCTCAACGCATCGTTTCTACTGCTAAATACCTTGGCGACTGGCAAGAAAACTGCGAAAAACTTATCAATGAGTTACAAGCCGTAAATGGTGTTTTATGGATAGAGAATTTTATACGATTGTTACAAATTGGAGGAGAAGGTCCTGAAGATAGTGTAGCCGCTTTTCTAATCACTTACCTACAATCAGGTGATATTCAAGTTATCGGAGAAGTATGCCCTACGGAATTAGAAAGTATGCGTCGACTATTGCCTGGCTTTGTAGAATATTTTCAAGTAGTTGAAGTTGAAGAATTGCCAGAAGTTAAAATTTTCAACATATTAGATAAATTTTCAGAATATAGTAGTCAAAATTTAAAAATTGATTTTCAAAAAGAAGCCTTAGATCTTTCTTATCGCTTGTTACTTCGATATTATCCTTATGAAAGTTTTCCTGGCAAGGCTGTACGTTTTTTAGCACAGTGTATAGATGAAGCACGTTATAATGAACGTCAAAAAATTGAACAAAAAGACATCATCTCAACATTTATTACCAATACAGGCATGCCTGAATTGTTTCTTAGAGATGATATTATCTTGGATCAAGATAAACTAAAACAATATTTTGAAGATAGAATTATTGGTCAAGATACGGCAATTGAACAACTCTGTAATATTGTAAAAGTTTTTAAAACAGGGCTAAACAACCCGAATAAGCCTATCAATACGATGATATTTGCTGGTCCTACAGGCGTCGGAAAAACAGCCAGTGCCAAAGCACTTTCGGAGTATTTCTTTGGTATGAGTAAAATGAAATCACCATTGATAAGAATCGACATGAGTGAATTTCAATATCCAGGTCAAATCAGCCAATTAATAGGATCTGCTAGAGAGGTAGGCAAACTCATTAAAGAAATTAGAGAACGTCCATTCTCGGTTTTATTATTCGATGAAGTAGAAAAAGCACATCCTTCCATCTTTGATGCCCTATTAGGAATGCTAGATGAAGGAATGATTGTAGATCATTTCGGACGCTTGACCAACTTTAGAAATACCATCATTATTATGACAACCAACCTAGGAGCAAGCAATCGACCTGCGATGGGCTTTAAAAATACAACAGATGATGATGCTAATTATATGTCTGCTATCGGCAAATTCTTTAGACCCGAGTTTATCAATAGGATTGATAATATCATTATGTTTGAAGCACTAGAACGAGAGGATATTATTAAAATTGCGAAAAAAGAATTAGAAGATTTGAAGTTGAGAGAAGGTTTTGTTAAAAATAGATTGACTTTAGAATTTAGTGCCAATGTCATTGAACGTATTGTAGAAGTAGGTTTTGATAAACGTTATGGGGCAAGACCATTACAGCGAGCTATTGAAAATTTCATTATTGCCCCATTATCAAATTGGTTACTAGCCAACCCTAAAATCCAACATCAGAAAATATATGTTGACTATGATGGAACATTAATTGTTAAAACAAAATAATCTAAAAATGTAGAATTAAAATTAGCAGCATAATTTAAAACAGTTTCTAAAATATTATACTTTTGTGAAAATCGATAATGGATGAAATTTTTTTACATTTAGGGAGTAATATTGGAGATAAACGTTCTAATCTAAAAATGGCAAAAATACTAATTGGGACATTTTTAGGGACGATTGACGAAGTGTCCTCTATTTATCAGACCGCAGCTTGGGGAAAAGAAGATCAAGATGATTTTTATAATCAAGTATTAAAAATTACATCTGATGTATCACCCTATGAGATGTTACAAACTATACAACGAATAGAGCAATTTTTGGGTAGGGTTAGACATGAAAAATGGAGTTCTAGAATCATTGATATAGATATTTTATTTTATAAAAATCTTATTCTTGATAAAAGTGATCTTCAAATACCACATCCTAGGATTCAATTGCGTAATTTTGTCTTAGTACCACTAGCAGAAATAGCTCAAGATTTTCTTCATCCTCAATATCACAAAAGTATTAAACAACTACTATCAGAGTGTTCGGATACACTCGTATGCGAGAAAATATAAAGGTTTGGCGAAGTAATATACTATAAAATTGGATTCTAAAAACGCATTAGCATATAATTTCATTGCCATAGAAGGTAATATTGGAGCAGGGAAAACGACGCTCTGTAAAATGTTGTCTAAGGACTATAATGCCCGCTTACTTCTAGAACAATTCTCAGATAATCCCTTTCTTCCCTTTTTCTATGAAAACCCTGAACGTTATGCCTTTTCTGTTGAGTTATTTTTTATGACTGAGCGGCATAAACAGCTACAAGAAAACTTACTCAACCAAGATCTTTTCCAGCAAATTACTATCTCTGATTATTTTTTTATAAAAACATTATTATTTGCTCGAAAAAATTTAACAACAGAAGAATACAGACTCTTTAATCGTCTATTCAATGTTTTAAACTCTACCTTCCCCAAACCAGAGCTACTTGTTTACCTTCACCGCCCTGTAGAACATTTAATCAATAATATTAAAAAAAGAGGCCGAAGCTATGAACAAGACATCTCTCCTGATTATTTACAACATATTCAAGATGCTTACTTTGATTATTTTAAAATAGAAACCAGTATTCCTATTTTAATATTTGAACTTGATGACATCGACTTTGTCCAAACCCCTATTTACTATCAACTCATTCAAAAACATTTACACCAAAAATATGATAATGCTATACACCGTGTTACCTTGAGCCATGAACTCAATGCATTATAAAGTATTAAATTATAATTTTACTTTTCAAACCAAAACATGAAGGTTCATCTTATAAAAAAATAAAAACTTAGTGAGCAATTTCAGAATTATCTCTGCTGGTGCAGGTAGTGGAAAAACATATCGTCTGACCGAAGAAATGGTTGCCCTAATGCAATCGGGGATTGTCCGTGCTAGAGGAATTGTTGCAACGACCTATACCAAAAAAGCGGCGGCTGAATTACAAGAACGTGTAACCGTAAGATTATTGGAAGAAGGGATGACCTCTAAGGCCAATGAATTGACCAATGCTCTCATAGGAACTGTCCATGGCTTAGGAGTAAAATTGCTTCAACGCTTCGCTTTTGAAGCGGGAGTTTCGCCACAAGTAGATATTATTGCCGAAGAAAATCAGCAGATTTTCTTTAATCAAGCTTTAGCAACTGTCCTTACAGAAGAGCGAGTGTATACCATGGATAAGTATAGTACTCGACTAGGATACAATAAAGGGCAATATCCAAAAGATTGGAGGAGGAATGTAAAAGATTTGACGGATATCGCACGAGCTAATAATTTCGATACCGAAGTACTAGAAAAAAGTAAAATCCAATCTTATGAAACTCTAGCAGCACACCTTGGTACACCATTAAAGCAAAGTGCTGATGCTATCAACCAACAACTATTAGAAGAACTTAGTCAATGTATCGACCTTCTAGAAAAGAACGAGGATAGTACCAAAGGTACACAAAAAGTCATCAATAACCTCAAAAGCATCAAGAATGGCTTAATTATTAAAAATGAATTAGAATGGCATCAATGGATAAAAATTATCAAAGAATGCCGTAAGGTTGGTGCAAAGAGTAGAGACGATGTGGTCAGCCTTATAGAGTTTGCGGGCAAACAGGAACGACATCCTGAATTTTTAGCCGATATAAAAGGATTTATAGATAATATCTTTGAAATTGGTATTGATGCTCTAGAAGAATATGAAGCCTTTAAAAAGAAAAGAGGACTCATTGATTATACGGATATGGAAGTACAAGTCAATCGTCTACTTGACAACGAATTTGTGCAAAATGTCTTAAAAGAAGAATTAGATCTGTTAATGGTTGATGAATTTCAAGATACCAATCCTATCCAGTTAGAAATTTTTTATAAATTATCTAGACACGCAAAACATTCTATTTGGGTAGGCGATCCCAAGCAGTCAATCTATGGATTTAGAGGAGCGGAACCTCGATTGATGCTAGCAATTATTGAAGCTACAGGAGGTTTAAAGTCCGAAAATATTCAAGAAAATTCTTGGCGTTCAAGGGAAGATATTGTATATGCTACTAATGCACTTTTTTCTAAAGCATTTCCTACTATGGCAGCTCAAAAATTCAAAAAAATACTATCTGATGGTCGAACAGAAGAGATAGATCAAGTTGCTTTAATTCCCAAGCGTATTGCCCAAAATGATGCCTTAGAACATAGTATAGCCCTCAAACATTGGCACTTTGTTCCTGATGAGAAAGGACGTGCGCCAGGCAAACCTTGGATGGAAAACTGTATTGCAAGTCGTATCAAATCATTGCTTGAGCAAGGCATCTATGTTGTCCCCAAAGGCAAGCGTATCGCTCGTGTTGCTAAAGCTGGCGATGTGGCCATTTTATGTCGTAGCAATAAAGAATGTTTAACTATGGCTGAAGCACTTCACCGACAAGGACTTCAAGCAGCAATTGCTCGAAAAGGATTACTTCAAACTGCTGAAGCCAGACTTATTTTGGCTTGCTTGAAATACAATCTAAATAAAAGAGATAGCTTATCTGTAGCCGAAATATTATACCTAGCAGACAAACGAGCTATTGAAGATATCATTGACGATAGATTAGAGTTTGTAATCAATCCTGACAATGAACGAAATTATGATTGGGGAATTGCGAATCTTTATATTGAAAAAATTAATGATCTACGGCCTAAATTAGCAGAATATTCAAGTGCAGAGATTCTAGATATTATATTGGATGAATTAGAGTTACGTCGTATTATAGCCGCTTGGGGAAATAAAAATCAACGTTTCGATAATGTCGATATGTTGAGAAAATTTGCGCTTCAATATGAAGAAGCCTGTGATCGACTTCAAACAGCTTCTTCACTTGGGGGCTACTTGCTCTGGTTGAATGAACTTGAAAATAAAACGGAAGACGAGCAAGGTTCAGGAAAAGGGGAAGATGCCGTTAATGTCTTGACCTATCATAAAAGTAAAGGGTTGGAATGGCCCATCGTAATCTGCCATAGTCTTGAAAGTAAACTCAAAGACATCGTTTGGGGGATGAACATAGAAAAGGAAAAAGAAGAAGTGGACTTGAATAATATACTAGGCAACCGTTGGCTTCGTTTTTGGGTTAATCCCTATGCAGATCAACTACGAGGTACAAATTTAAATGATAATATCAATCAAAGTCCTTTCAAAACGGCAGCCACCACTCAAGCTCTAGAAGAAGAAGCTAGAGTCCTCTATGTGGGCATCACTCGTGCTAGAGATTATTTGATTTTTCCTACTAGAGCAAAAACGACTTCATGGTTAAATAGAGTATGGAACAACGGCGACGAAAATGTCCCTACGCTTGATCCTACTAATCAATTTTCACCATGGACATGGAAAGACAAATCGCTTCCTATTAATACTGAAACCATTTTTAACCCTAGGAATTTTCCGATTTCGGATATTCCACTTTTTGATATTCCTTTTTTTGCATCTAGGCAAGGAACAATTGAACATCAATCTTATTACATTGATACTAGAAACGAATTATGTGAGGATCTTGCCTGCTATAAAGCTGCTTCAAAACATAACTATTCTACCCCATTACTTCTAGAAGAGGAAGCAGAAGAACGTACTGTTTCTAAAGCCTTTATATCCTTATTAAATGGTGATAACCTCGACCTATCTCAAGAATCAAGATTACAATTGAGTACTAATATTATAGAACGATATGATATTAAAAATATGGTTAAAGTCAATGATTTGAGTAAACAATCTCATCAATTCCATCAACATTTAGAAAGACAATTCCGCACTCAAAAATTACTTAAAAATTATCCTATTCGGCTAAAAAAGGGAGGGCGTTTTTTTCAGACAAATTTGGATATTATTCTCTTTGATGAAGAACAGATCCGTGTAATTTTGCATCATAATTTTTCAGGATTTGATAAACACCTAAATAAAGAAATTAAGCGACTAAATGGTTGGTTTTACTGGGTTCAAACAACATTAGAAGCAATCTTCCCCAATAAAATCATTGGATTTTATATCCATTTTGTTTTAAAAAGTATAATCGTTGAAATCCGTAAAACAAAATAGACTTTTTCGCTTATTTGGCTGAAATAAAATCTACTACACGCTCAATCACATCGGGTTTCTTTAGAATTTTGAAATGGCCATATCCATTTGTTACCAACATCTTAGCATTATACCATGCATCGGCAGTCTCTTTTCCTTCTTCAAAAGGCACTATCCTATCCTTTCTATCATGGATAATTAATGCTTCTTTAATATTCATCTTATCCATTGCCTTCGTATTATCAATTTGCTCCATTGAAAAACCAAATAACCTTTCTACTTCTTTATACACATTCAATAATGCTTTTTGAGGTAAATGAATAAAATCAGCAAAGCGTTCAAAAACGTAAATCATTTTTGAAGGTGTCCCTACCATCACAAATTTTTCAATACTTATAGAAGGTTCTATATGCCGAAGTGTAAAAACAGTAGCCGCTCCTCCAAAGGAATGTCCAATAATCGAATGTACATCCCCCAAATGATTAATTAATGCCTTTATAGCTCCACCAAAATCAAGCAAATTCGTAAATTTTCCTCCTGAATCACCATGCGCAGGACCATCAAACGCTACCACTCTATAGCCCTTCTCTACTAAAGGTAAAGCCAATGAGCGCATCGCAGTCCCTCTAGATTCCCATCCATGTACAAGCAAAACAGTAGGACTATTTTCACTGCCCCATTCATATGCTTTCAATATTCTTTTACCATATAGCATCTCAAATAGTTTTGCTTTTTCCAAAACCATATCGCTATTTCTGTGTTTTGCTCTAATGCGTGGTTTTTGAAAAATACGAAAGGCTTGTTTTCCTACAAACGCAGGAAAAATATTCCCCATAATACGAAAATATACCCTTGCTAATTTAATTGCAAAAGGTACTTTAGGAATTTTTTCCAGATCGTTTTTGGTAGCAAATCGTGGTTCTAGTTCTTCAATTTTTGGATTGGTTATTGTTTCCATAAGAAATATTTTATAAAATACCTTTTGGTCTATTTTTTAATATTATTAATCATTTCTAAAAGATGTTCAGAGATGATTTGAAATTTCTCTTTATCATTATATACTCTAGTCAGCATGATCCCTCCTTCTATTGTCGTAATAAATAAAATCGCAAATTTTTCAGAGTCTATAGCTTCTTTAATCTCTCCTCGTCCTTGGCCTTTTGTAATAGTTCTTACCAATGACGTTTTCCAAAGATTCAATTGAGCAAGCACCATTTCTCGAAGAATAGGATGGTTATCATCCGCTTCAACAGATGTATTTAAGATTGGACAACCTCCTTTTATAGGGGGATTTAGGATTTTTTCCCTATAGAAATAGACAACAGCTTTGAGTTTATCCGTAGCATCGTCGATCACTTTTGTTCGAACTCGAATCGCATTAGCCACTTCTTCTACAGCATATTGAAAAGCAGCAACCGATATGTCTTCTTTGTTTTTGAAGTTGCCATACAAGCCTCCTTTTGTCAGCCCTGTGGCTTCCATAATATCACTCATAGAAGTTCCTGCATAGCCTTTTTGATTAAATAAAACTGCTGCTTTTTCAACAATAAAACGCTTTGTTTTTTCTGCTTTAGTCATTCTTTTTGAAGATTATTTTCAATAGCATATTACAAAAATATACCAATCGGTTTATTATTTCAAGTTTTCGTAAAAAAAAATCATTTTTTAACATAAAAAATCATTTTGATTTACAATTTTACAGCTTATTCAATATTCCTTAGGAATGTTAAAATAAAGTCAAAATATCAACTCAAATAAGACAAATCTGTTTTAAATAATATATTTTTATGATAAAACTATATCCAATATGCACAACCTACTAGCTCTTGTTTTCTTTATCCTCATAGCTTCTACTCTTAAAGCAGATAATATTTATCCAAATCCTCCATTCAATAATAGCCTTTTTTTAAAAAATACATTTCTTATTTCTCCTGAGGCAGCTCCTGATTTTGAAGCAATCAAGGAAAATGGTGAACGTTTTAAATTAAGTGATCTAAAAGGAAAAGTTGTGTACATTAGCTTTTGGGCATCTTGGTGTAAGCCCTGTCTGAATGGCTTTGTAAAAAATGAAAAGATTAGAAAACAGTTAGAAGATAAAGGCATCATTTTACTTAATGTTTCTATGGATAAATCCCAAGATATTTGGAAAAACACCCTCAATCGCCTTCCAATAAATGGTCTAAATATATATGTAGAAGATAAACCAACCGTGCAAAATCTTTATCAAATCACCTCACTTCCTTTATATCAGATAGTCAACAAAAAAGGAAATTTTGACTTCTTATCTGATAAACCGAATAGAAATATTATTGCTGAATTTGAACAGATGATGAATCAGTAGACTAAATGGAGTTGTTTAAAAATAGAAGAATGAATTATTCACAAGTCATTGTATCTCAATATTTCAGCTAATTCTTTTTATTATAACTAAGGCTACAAAAAAGAATAGAGCTTCATCCTGAAATACAAGTACTTATAATTAAAGTCAACCTTCATTATTAAATAACTTCAATCCTTGTAGTTATTGCTTTCCTTATTTTGAATTGAATTATCCCTTTCTTTTCTACGAAGCATTCTATCTCAAAAGAATAAGAATTGTTGTTCTTTTGACACAAATCTTTCAGCATCCTATCTACTTTATATCCTAATATATATAGTGTGTCAAAAAATACGTAGCAATAATTCCACTTCATAAAAAAAAATTCTTTCTCTAAAAAACAAACTAATTGTATAATAATCAGAAGTATTATGCATAGAATAAAAATCCATGTATAAATTATTTTTATTTTTTCTCCAAAAAAATAAGAACTGTTGCAGCACTTTTACTGAAATCGCTTTTAATAAAAATAGAAGATAAATGATAACTCAAATTAATGAACTCGCTTCTAAGCAAAATCATCCTTCTCATTCATATAAGAATGCTTTTAATTATAAAAAATTTAAGACCTATGAAAAAGATTTATACTTTAACAACTTTTATTTTCTTACTTCTTGTTCAAAATACATTTGGATGGAAAAGTATCCCCGCTCATCAACCAACAAGCTTTTTTAAACATATGGCTGAGGTGAATACGCAATGGCATAAACAGATAAATGATCAAACCGTTGATTTACTAAACCAAAAAGAAATCCATTTTACGAATGATATTGAACGTATTCAAACACACTTGATTTTTGTAGAATCTATTTTAAAAAATAGAGATGTCAGTCATTTAAACCCACAACAACAAACCAATCGTGTGCATCATTTAAGCGTCTTAAAACAATATTGGAAAAGAAATTTATATCCTAAGAATACCTTCCACCCAAATCGCCAACCTTATTTTGTTGACATCAATGGTACACATTGTGCGGTAGGTTATCTCATTGAAAAAAGCGGTGGAACAAAGCTGGTTCAAAAAATCAAAAAAAATGATAATTATTCCTACATCCATGAATTGGTTTTAAAATATCCTGAAATTGAAATCTGGGCAACCGAAAACGGTTTTACAATCGATGAATTAGCATGGATACAGCCTGCTTATGCTCATGGTATTAATAATAATATTTTTGAAACTAGTTATGATGTCTGTGGTATTGTGCATACAATGTATGATTATACTACTCCCGATTTGACAACAACAATGCTGATAGTTGGAGGAGACTTTACGAGTATCAACGCTACAGATGGTAATAATATAATGGCACTTGATATTGATAGTGGAACATTTACAGAAATTGGTGGCGGATTACCAGGTACTGTCAATGATTTGAAGGCAATCAATGGTTATTTGGTGGCAGGAGGCGATTTTGGTACATCAAACATCGCTGTTCTAGATTTGGATAATAATTCTTGGGATTTACATTCTGTAGGAAGCGATATAGTTCTAGCCTTAGAAGTTTTTAATGATAAACTTTATATAGGTGGAGAAAATACTGCTTCTAATAAAATTTATGATTTACAAATAGATAATTCTAATCCAAACGGTTATACTTTTCAGGATCAGACTCCTAGCAATTTTACGGTCAATTCTTCAATTCGAGATTTCGAACTTATGGGGAATACATTAATAGTAGGTGGAGAATTCACAAGTACGAATGACTTTGCTACTCAATATATTGCTACTTGGGATGGTACGAATTGGGTTGATGCCTTTACCGATACATCCTTTAAAGTTAATCGCTTGATGTATCGTTCTAGTGGACATATCTTTTATGGAGGATACCAAGTTGCCCTTGGAAGTCAAATTTTGGCGACCTTAAAACAAAACAACATTGGAGAATGGGAAAATTATACACACGCGTTTACTAATGGAGGTAATTTAGCTTTCCCATTAAGTCCTTCATTTTCAATAAATATGTTTTTAAACATCAATGACACTTATACCTATTTTAGTGGAGAATTTACAGCAGCACCCGAAAATTCATTTATTTATAATTTCGCTTATATCCCCCCTGCTGGATTACATGAACAAGTCGAGTATGCCTATACTAGTATTTATGAAGATTTAACGAATGGCTATATTTCTAATGCGACTTTTGGAGAGGAGCAAAATCTAGTGATGACGAGTGGCATATTTACCAGAGATATGGTTATTGTTGCAAGCGATAAATTTGAAAACTCAACGAGTAGCTGTGATGTTGATTATAGTAAGATATTTTTGGGCGAATTCTCTCATAGTAATTATACTATTACCCCTATTGAAATGGCTTATTTTAAAGGTAATAACTATGATGGCACAAACCACCTTTATTGGGGGACGGTTAGTGAAACTGATAATGCCTATTTTTCGATTCAACGATCTGAAGATGGCCGTAATTTTTATGAGATCGACCAAGTAACAGGAGCTGGAACGACATCCATAGCACAGAATTATGAATTTATAGATAATGATTATCGAGCTGAAATATCATACTATCGAATCGTTGATATAAGCGCAAGTGGCGAGAAAGGTTACTCAAAAGTAATTGCAGTTGAAAGTAAAGCCCCTAGAACTAAAATCTTCAACCTACTAGGGAATGTTATCGAAAATGAATTAAAATTCAATTATTTAAACAACTACAACGAAGTAGCCAATATTCAATTACTTGATATGAGCGGAAAGATTATTTTACAACGAACCATAAAAGAGTCCCAAAATCTAGTGCAAATCTCTACAGTAGATCTACCTTCAGGGATGTATATTTTGAATTTTGAAAATGGTATACAACGTTATTCTCATAAAATAATCAAATTATAATTTTTGTTCAATCCTAAAATTAATATCATGAAAAAACTAATACCATTTGCAGTTTCGTTTATTTTATTTGCATCAGTATCATTCGCTCAAACTTATACAGTACGTCTAGGACCAGGAACAGGAGATTGTGGAACAGTCGAAGATCCTTGCCCTAGTGATTGTACTATCACTAATGCAGATGATACTTATATATTTGAATATTCACCTGAATGGAATACCATAATGACTTATACTATTAGTCAAGTTCAATGTGGCACCTCAGATGAATATCTCCTTGACAGTGGTGAATTTATTGAACATATGGGGAATACTTTCAATGGAAATGGAGTGGATGAAGCAAGTGGTTCAGGTTGTAGTTACGGTGCTGAAGGTTCTACTGGTTATCCAGCTCTTTCTGTTTCTTTAAAAGCTGACCATCCAGAAGAAGCTGTAATTATAACATATACTATCCGTCCATATAGTAATATTGCTATGAATGAACTATCTTCAGAAGGACTATCATGTATTACCATGATACCTGTTGAATTATATAGCTTTACTGCAACACCTTCAAGAAATCATGTAGCACTTGAATGGGTTACAGCTTCTGAAACAGATAATAAAGGATTTGAGATTGAAAGAAGTTCTGATGGTGTAATTTTTGAAAATATAGGTTTTGAAAGAGGACATGGGAATTCAGCAAAAAATAATGACTATACGTTTATCGATCATCGTCCTTTTTCTGGTAATAACTACTATAGATTAAAACAAGTCGATTATAGTGGTACTTTCGAATATTCTGATATTCTTACCGTTGAAATGGCTAAACCCGTACTTAAAGTGATTGGTAACCCAGCAATTGACGAATTGAAAATAATCCTCGATTCAGATACTCCTAGAAATTTATCTTATACTATCTTAAATAGTCTTGGAAAAACGATACAAGAAGGCAATTTAACCAATCATCTCAATAGCATAAACATCCAACACCTTCCAGTAGGAAATTATTTTATTAGGATTATTGAATACAAAAAAGTTATTGGCACTGAGCGATTTGTAAAATTAGAGATGCACTAAGTATTCTAGATCCCTATAAAATGATATTAGCCCTTGTTTCAGTCTTTTGGAACGAGGGTTAATAAGTTTTCCCCTCTAATGTTTCCGAAATGCAAAACTAAAGGCTAATTTTGCAACATGAGTTTTAACTTAAAACAAAGCATTCCAAATTTTATTACACTCATCAACTTATTCTGTGGCTGTGCGGCATTGATCGCTGTAGTAAATCATGCTTTTTTTACCGCTTTTGTTTTACTATTTATTGGAGGATGGGCAGATTTTTTTGATGGGATGGTTGCAAGGTGGCTAGAGGTGCATTCACCACTAGGCAAAGAGCTAGATTCTCTAGCAGATATGGTTAGCTTTGGGGTAGTGCCTGGTACAATTGTTTACACCTTACTTTCGATATACTGGGATTGTACTGGACAAATTTGTTGGTGGGCATTAGTAGGTTATTCTATAACGATATTCTCGGCTTTACGCCTAGCCAAATTTAATATTGATACCCGTCAATCAGATGATTTTATTGGTTTAGCAACACCTTCCAATACGGTGTTTTTCACAGGGTTAATGCTCATGTATGACAATGACACCTTCGGAGTAGCAGATTGGATAATTCATCCTTTCTTTTTAATTCCTGTAACGCTATTTTTCTCTTACTTACTTGTAGCAGAGGTACGAATGTTTAGTTTTAAATTCAAAAAATTTCAATGGAAAGGTAATGAGATTCAATTTCTATTTATCTTTTTGTCTATCAATTTGATGATACTCCTTCGAGAAGGTTCATTTTCTATTATCATTGTTCTTTATTTAATTTTTGTCTTTATAAAGAATAATTTTATGACTAAAAATTTAAAAAAATCAAAATAAAATGAGATTCAAAGCTGAAATAAAAGTGATGCCTTTAAAGGAACTCTTAGACCCTCAAGGTAAAACCGTTTCTAAAAATCTTAAAAATCTCAATATTACACAAGTAGAAGATGTTCGTATTGGTAAAAATATTGAGATGACCTTTGAAGCGAATGACGAAACGCAAGCCAATGAAAAAGTGGAAGCTGCCTGTAAAAAATTACTTTCCAATATGGTGATGGAATCTTACGAATATCGCCTAGAGACCTTAAGCTAATGCTCTATATTGTTCCTACGCCTATTGGCAATCTAGAAGATATTACACTAAGAGCCATACGCATACTTAAAGAAGTAGATCTAATCCTTGCCGAGGATACCCGAACGTCTAAACGGCTTTTGAAGCATTACGAAATTACGACTCCTTTACGCTCCTACCACACCCATAACGAGCATCAAATTACGACAAAGATTATCAATGAATTGCAAAATGGTCAAAACGTAGCACTCGTATCTGATGCAGGTACGCCAGGCATATCAGATCCTGGTTTTTTACTGTCAAGAGCTTGTGTAGAAGCAGGTATTGTTATAGAATGTTTACCTGGTGCTACGGCATTTGTACCTGCTTTGGTCGCTTCAGGTTTGCCTTGTGACAAATTCCATTTTGAGGGGTTTTTACCACACAAAAAGGGACGGCAAACTAGGCTAAAACTACTCGCTACGCTTCCTACTACTTTTGTTTTGTACGAATCTCCATTTCGATTAGTAAAATGCCTAGAGCAACTTATTGAACACTGCGGAACTAACCGTAGTGCTTGTGTCTGTAGAGAATTAACTAAAATCCATGAGGAGAAAGTAACCGACACCCTTAATAACCTTTTGAAGCATTTTCAACAAAAGAAAGTCAAGGGCGAAATTGTAATTATTGTAGCAGGTGCCGAAAAATAAGACCCTACCTTTTTTTATGTTATGATTCGATATCTTTGAATAAAGAGTCTACAAAAGCACGTTTGTTGAAGATTTGTAGCTTATGAATCTCCTCTCCTACGCCTAAATATTTGATAGGTATTTTGAATTGATCAGAAATTCCGATAGCAACACCTCCTTTAGCTGTGCCATCAAGTTTTGTCAAAGCCAATGCAGTTACATTGGTAGCTTTAGAAAAGTGCGTACATTGCTCAATCGCATTTTGTCCTGTTGTTGCATCTAGCACCAATAAAACATCATGTGGAGCACCAGGCATTTTCTTATCTATAGAACGATAGATTTTTGATAACTCATTCATTAAGCCTGTCTTGGTATGTAATCTACCTGCTGTATCAATGATACAAACATCCATTCCATTATTCATAGCATACTGAACTGTTTCGTACGCTACGGCAGCCGGATCGGTATTCATTCCCTTGCTATAAAAATCGCACCCTACTCTATTCGACCAAATTTCCAATTGATCAACTGCTGCTGCTCTAAATGTATCCGCAGCCCCTAGGACTACTTTTTTACCTTGTAACATATATTGATAAGCGACCTTTCCAATAGTCGTTGTTTTTCCTACACCATTGACACCTACAACAAGGATTACATAAGGGACTTTTCCTTGAGGTATAGAGAATGAGGTAACGTCTGTGGTATTATTTTCTGCAAGTAATTGGACAATCTCATCTCGCATGATCTCATTCAGCTCGGTTGTATTGATATACTTATCTCGAGCAACTCTCGCTTCTATACGTTCTATAATCTTAATGGTCGTATCTAAACCAACATCAGAAGCAATAAGTGCTGCTTCTAACTCATCTAATACTTCTACATCTACCGTCGATTTTCCTGCAACAGCTCTAGAAATTCTAGAAAAGAAACCTCGTTTTGTCTTTTCTAAGCCTTTATCTAGATCCTCTTGAATCTTTTGAGCTTGATTTTCTTGATTTGTGGGTGGTGGCGGTGGAACTGGAGTTGGTACAACAGGAGATTGTTCGATAACTTTTTCTTCTACTACTCCCTTAAGAGTGTCCGTTTTTTCATTAACTTGCGTTTTTACTTCGTCTACCTTAGAAACCACACTTTCTTTTAATTCAGCTGCTTTTTCCTTAAAAGATTCTACCTTTTCAGTAGCTTGCTCTTGTATATCCTCAACCTTTTCTGATATTTTATCTTTGACTGCTCCTACATTTTCTGTCAATCCCTCTTTTACTTCTGAAACATTCTCTTTAATAGGTTCAACTACATTCGATGCTTTTTCCTTAAAAGATTCTACTTTTTCAGTAGCTTGCTCTTGTAGATTTTCTACTTTTTCAGTTATTTGTTCCTTTATCTCAACTGTCTTTTCTTCTATAGGAGCTACAGCATCCTCTATTTTTTCTTTAGCTGATTCTACAATATTTTGCTCCTGTTTCGTTTCTTTTTTCTCTTTATCTTTTCCTCTTCCAAATAGTTTTTTAAAAAAGCTCATAATTCAATTTGTTTTAGGAATAGTCAAAACATCATATTGATTTGGAGAAAATAATAAAGGATATTGAATTTCCTAGGTGCTCACCAAAGCAAAACAAATACATTTTGACATATGCACTTAATTGGTTTGTTAACATACTTTACAACTCGATTCCTAGTCCAATTGTTCAACGGAAAAACAAAATAGGCTTTTCTCTATTAATCTAAAGAAAAGCCTATTTAATAAATCTTCTTCGATAGAAGGAATTATTTTTTGTCAGCAAAGAACTCTTTCACCTTATCTTTGTGAATGATAAGTTGCTTATAACTATACTTTCCAGTAACTGGATCTTTAACACTTTTAACCACTTTAACGTGGTCTTTACCTGTTCCAGCATTGGCAGCTCTTTGACCGACCCTTGCGTTTTTAGATACTTTTTTAGCCATTTTCTAAAAGTTTTATGAACGATAGGACTATTTAATTTCCTTATGGATCGTCTTCTTTTTAAGAATAGGATTATATTTTTTTAATTCAATACGCTCTGGCGTATTTTTTCTATTTTTCTGCGTAATATAACGTGAAGTTCCAGGCATACCACTTGCTTTATGCTCAGTACACTCTAAAATAACTTGTATTCTATTACCTTTACTTTTCTTTGCCATGATATTATAGTTTAAACAAAAATCGTACCTCTCTTTTCCAAGAATGGAACGATAGATTTAGCTTAATTTAATGCCTGTTTTTACACCCTTTTTCTCTAATTTTTTCAAGTAGTCATAAATGCCTAACTTGTTGATTGTGCGTATAGCAGTTGTAGAGACTTTTAACGTCACCCACTTATCCAATTCAGGAATATAGAAGCGTTTTTTATGCAAATTTGGTAAAAAACGACGCTTCGTCTTTCTATTCGAGTGAGAAACATGATTTCCTGTAATTGGGCGTTTCCCTGTAAGTTCACAAACTCTTGACATGATAAAAATTTAAATTAATTTAGTGACCTCGGCAGGATTCGAACCTGCAACCTCCTGATCCGTAGTCAGGTGCTCTATCCAGTTAAGCTACGAAGCCTTATTTTCAAAACGTGTGCAAAGATACGGGATTTATTTATTTTTAAAAAAGATTTAGACTTAAATTCATTTATTTTTTATAAAAAATCATGACGCAAAAACTACAAGATGAAAAATTCATGCGATTCGCCTTTCAAATCGTAGAAAATACAATTCAAAAAGGCTTTGACCATTTCAGGGCTATCTTAGTAAAAGAGGGTAAAATTGCCTCCGCTTCAACCGATAAATGTATTGCCTACTCTCATCCCACTAGTCATGCCGAACTGGTTTTAATTAGTGAATTTTGTAGAAAAAACAAACTCATTGACCTAGAAGGCTATATATTGTAATGTAATGTATTTTTTATATTATTATAAGAAATGACAACGTTATAGTCAACAAAATCCTTCTTCAATATATATTATTCAATGGTTTCTTATTTCATTTGTTTTATAGGTTTATAAACTCCATAATCCGAAAAACTTGATACTTGAATGCCATCAATTGGGGTAAAGAATTTAACCTTTTGACATATGATGGTACTCCTAAGATTATACTCTTTATCTTGAACCTTGTCATAGACGCTGTTATACTGTCTATAATTGTATTGGCCCTTCTCCGACCATATCTGCAATCCACTCTCCATTTTGGCAATATTGCATCAATTCATTTGTAATAAAATTATTAATATCTTCTTTGATGGAATCTGGATACAATAGATGCAAATTAGGACCAGCATCCAAACTAAAATAAACAGGTTGTTTGGTATCTTGACGATAGGCTCTTACCTTCTCAATCATCGTTAAGGTATTTGGCTTCAACAATATATAGGAAGGGTTAGAAGCCATCATTAGAGCATGAAGCGTTAGCGCTTCATTTTCTGTAATTCGTCCAAAAGTCTCTAAATCCCCTACCTTTAATGCTTCTAGTAAATAGTGTAGTTGTTGTTTGGCTTGAGAATAACGGGCATCAGCATAAATATTTTGATTCATCAACTCATGCCCTGCCCTACTTGAAACGCTCTTTTCATCACGACTAGCAATAAGAATTGCATCATTAAACGTCTTAAAGACAGGATCTACTTTTTCGATATACGGTACCGCAAATAAATCCGAAGAACCGCTGACCTCAAGTGTTTCTCCCCAGACGCCCATCGTAGGAAAAATGGATCGACAAGCACTTCCTGAGCCCAAACGAGCTATATAACTTGCTTTTTGATCAAAAGCTGCATCTTCGTTTAAGGTAGCACAGAAAGTTTCTTCTAAGGTACATAAGCATAAAGCTAAGGCACTCATACTTGATGCAGAAGAAGCAATACCAGCAGAATGCGGAAAAGAATTCCGAGAATCTATCGTAATAGAGAGTTGCTTTAAAAAAGGAAATATTTCTACTAAACTAATTAAGAATTTTTCCACTTTACTACCAAATGCTTCATTCGGCTCTCCTTCGAATAGAAAAGTTAAATCTATCTCTTTCCCCATATTTTGTTTTGCTGAATAACGAAGGGTAGTCTCTGTAAAAGCATTATTCAACGTAAAACTGATAGAAGGATTTCGAGGTAACTGTACGCCATGTTTACCCCAATATTTAATCAAGGCTAAATTAGATGGACTTCGCCATGTAACACTTCCTGGTTCTAATCTGGAGCTATCAATGATTAGCTGGGGGTTCGTATAGTCTAGCATATTTTTTCTCGTAGTGTATGATTAGTTTAATGCATTTAACGTAGTGAATACTTGATTTACAAATATATCTTCTTCTCCTTTCCTAGAACAATAGGCTTTATCTGCTTCTACTTTTTCAACAATTATCCGACCTCCTTTTTTATCTGTAAAATAAAGTCTTAAGCCTTCATAAATACCATCTCCTTGTCCCTTATCAATTACAATTTGCTCTTCCTTAATATCTATAACTTTAACCTCAAGTGTCTCGCTCAGAAGATAATCTTGGTAAGCTTCAGGGAAATTGGGTTTTTCATAATAATTACAACTTTCACAATCTTTTACAAAGGAAATTTTATCCAATTGGTAACCATCCTTTTTCCATTCTTTTGTATTGTAAACATTAGCAAAATTAATAAGGGTGTAACATTTTTCACTAGGTATTTTCAATGTACGCACATCCTCCACTAAAAAATGCTTATCAAGCCAATTAATAATAAAAAAGTTCTTGGTAAAACTAATCTCTCCTGTAATATCTCGCCGAATTAAAGTATCAAAATGAGATTGAATTAATTTTTTTTCACCTAGGTCAGACTCAACGATTTTGAATGTTGGATTCGCTTCTAATAACGAATCACTATAAGGTAGACACACATCAAATCTATCCCAGAGATTCTCTGCATAGGTCTTTTCACCAACTAGTCTTAACTGATTATTTATTTTTTTTAAAAAACCTTCTACAACAAAGCGAGATTCAATACCAGAAGTACACCCCCTACCACTTCTTACATATTTGAAGGTATAATCTTCCTTAATTTCTAATTCTTGCCACGAATTAAAATGTGCATCATCATAACGATATTTACCAATTAGATGCTCTTGAGAAAAGATTGATGTACTATAAATAGATAGAAAACCTGCAATAAGAAATGCTAATTTCATTGTGAATTATTTTAAGATGGGGGCATTTCAACTAATCCATTCATAAGCATAGACGAAAAAAAATGCTTTGAGGTTTTCAGCTCTGTGTTTATTTTTTACAAATGTATAAAAAAATAAAAGGCAGAATAGCTATTTCTACCTTTTATTTTTACCATTAATTGTGTTATTTATTTCCTAAGGAACTTCGCTAATAATCCTCCTACATCATCAATAACGCTTCCGTCTCCGTCCATATCTAACATACGCATGATAGGACTCATCTCTTCTCTTTGCTGTGTAATCTGTTGTCGTTCGTTATTGAATAAATCCATCAATCCACTTGAATCCATATTATTTTGACGGGTTTGTCTTCCTAAGATTCCCATTAAAATTGGTGCAATTGTTTTCATTAATCCCCCCGCAGAACTCGAATCTATACCTGCTAGTTGGCTAATCATTTGAATAATATTTCCTTGTTTATCGCCCAATAAATGGCTCAAAATACCTGCTCCATTAGCGGTTCTTTCTGGTACAGGATTGGGCAATTGCGGGTTTAGGTAATCCGAAACATTATCCAAAATACTACCATCATGATCTTGTTGCAGTGCATTGAACAAAGAACTTATTCCATCCTGGCTTTTGGCATTATTGGTTAAGGCACCAACGAGCGTAGAAAGTATCCCGTTAGTGGCTACTTGTGTTTTTTCTCTATCTGCGCCAATATTTTGACTCAATTGATCTATTATTGCACCAGAGAATTGACTTTGAACTAAGTCAAGTAAGGAGTTAGCCATTATATATATTTTTAATTATTAAAAATTGAATAATTATAAGTACAAGAGGTTTTATTTATTTTTCAACACAAAACAAGCCTTATACTTAACAATCCGTAATATGCAGTTTTTACGTATAAAAATCAAGTGACGAATATCCTAAGCCTTTTTAATTCCAAACACAGCACAACACTACCTTCTTGTTTGTTTTTTATGCTGTTTCAGGCTACGGCTCTAGTTTTATTTTTATACGACCAAATCCATAAATACAGCAAAGCACCAAAAGTCACCAAAGCATTAAAAGACCAGACCCAAAAGAAATTTTCTGCTTGATTATTAAAAATCCAAGCTGAAAGATAAGCCCCAGTACCTATCCCAATTTCAAGGGCGATGTAGACCGTAGCTAATGCTTTACCTCTATTTTCCTCCTTACATCTATCTATTACCCAAGCAAAAACGGCTGGTGCTGCAACACCCGTAGAAAACCCTAGCATACTTCCTCCTATATAAAACATAAACTGGGATTCTACAAATGCCAAAAACACTAAGGCTACAATGATACATATAATGGCAAATTTGATCACTTTTACTCGTCCTAGTTTATCCGATGCCTTCCCAGCAAAAAGCCTCGACAGTATAGAAAAAATTGTAAAATAAGTAAAGAACATACCTTTGTTTTCTATCCCTAAATGTGTGCTTTGATCAGGTGTAATCGTCAAAAAAGCACCAAAACTGAAGTATACAAAAACCACGACTAAAGCTGGAGAAATCGCTGATTTATCAATGACCTCATCCTTTTTTAACCGTAGTAATTTCATCGAAAAAGGTTGTTTGTTTTTAAGGGTCTCTTCCAACTTTAATAGAATAAAAATGGAACTAAAAGCAAAGAAACTTGACCAATAAAACATCGTATTGACTCCATGTGATAATGCCATCCAACCGCCTAGTACGGGGCCTGCCGCTGCACCAATATTAAATGTCACTCCCATAATCCCCATTGCTTCTCCACGCCTATGAGCTGGAACGATATCCGCTACATATGCAGTAGAAGCTGTTGGCTTAAACCCTGTAGAAAATCCATGAAGAAACCGTAAGGCTAAAAACCCAAAAACCGTTGTCATAAAAGGGTATAAAAAGCTACTCAACACACAAAACAATGTGCCAATAACCATTACGGGTATCCGCCCAATTGTATCGGTTAGTTTACCACTAAACGGACGAGATAAGCCCGCCGTAATGGTAAATAACGAAATAATAAGTCCTTTGTATTCTGCTCCTCCAAGATTGGATAAATGTTGAGGCAATTCTGGTAGGATCATCGTAAAGCTCATCGCAAATAATACGTGGCTAATACATAATAATATAAAGTTAGTCGTGTATAGCGTTTCCTGATTGGAAGTCATTTGTAAATGTTATCAAATTTATCGAAGAAAAGAAATTAATCTTTTATTTTACAACTCCGATAATAACACCAAAACGCCCCTCTTTTAGTTCCCATCCCTTAGTAGGTAAATACATTTTAGAGACAAAACCATCTAAATACAAAGCATTTTGACAAGCGTTCTTTTTAAAAAATGTAGCAAAATCATAAAAATTGATTTTCTCTTTTGAGATAGCAAATAATAGTTTTCCATCGGGTAAAATACCGACACCATTTCTAATATGAAGGTTTTTAGAACCTTTAGTAAACTTAGGATGAATTTCACCATTTATTAACAGCATTGGTCCTGATTGTGTCGCGTAGTAAATGTCTTCTGAAACGCTAAATGTTTTAGTGGTTTGAATACTAGGCTTTTTATCCTTTGTAATCGAAAAGATTCCGTTCGGCTGCAAATAAAAGTTACCATATCCTTTTTGAAGGGTATCTAGTGGAGCTTTCGGCTCTCCTTTTTCGATATAAAGTCCTTGAGGTGAAAAATCCTTATTGAACATACCTCCATTCATAGCAAAGTGTAACTCTACATCCTTGCTTAATTCCTTTTTAAGATTCGAAAAAGTTTGGTAAATTTTTCCGTCTTTATTTTTCCAAAAAAAATGTAATGAATCCTGTTGGAGATCAACAATGTGGTATTCGATGATATTATTCTCAACAATGGTTTGAGAAATGGTACTTTGATAACAAGTCGTAAAAAATAACAATAAAAAAAGGAGCTGGATTTTCATAAGAAACATTCACTTTAAGAGCTTACCGTTTCCTTTACTTCTTCTTTAAAAGGATGACGTTGTTTCCATTCTTCTTTAGGCTTTAAATAATCCAGTATAGGATTTAAAAACCGATTAGAAAAATTATTGCTATGGCGCATATAGCAATACATCTCATGAGGAACCGCTCCTACAGAGCTTTTTATTTCTGTAGCCGTTCGAGCAAAGACAATGCGTTTTGATTCTAATTCAATCCCCCATTTAACAATGTCGTATAAAATATTAAGATAAATCTGACAAGTAGGGTTATACTCTTGTTCAAAACCTAAGAAATGAGCTTCCAATTCTTCTTCATTTTCAATAACGGTATAAAACCCGACCAATCGATCCTTGTCAAAATAACCGATAAGGTGGAATTTGTCTTTAAACGTTTGTTTTAATCCTAAAAAATAATCAAACGATAAACGTAATACATTGAAGCCTACACTTTTAGCAATTAGACAATACAATTCGTAAATGCGTTTTTGATATTGTATAATCATTGCTTCATCAAACTCTACTTTTCTAAAATTTGCTCCTTTCTTGGCTGCTCTTTTGGCTCTTGTTCTATATTTTGAAAGCATTGCTGCTAAATAATCATCGTAGCTTTTCCAATCTTCTCTAAGTTCCATCATTAGATTGGGTTGTATCGTAAATTCACTACATTGATGCGTTATAAGTTTGCGACTTTGAGGTGTCGATGTTTCATGGTAATCCTTAAATAAGGATAGCGATACATGAATTTTCCTTTCTTTTTTTAAAACAGGAATAACCTTTTTAACAGCATCTTCTAGAAGTTCAAACCCCTCTGCTTCAGAAACTTCTTTGGGATTAAAATAAAAACCATGTTCCCCTGTTAGAAGTAAATTACCATTAACTAGTGTATAAAAATCTACATTTTTAGCTAGGAGTCCTTTGAAAAAGTTGCTAAATGTGTGGAAAAAACAAGGGTTGTTTTTATCGGCTTGTTGCAGGCTTTTGTCTGCATTGAAATGAATAATCTGGAAGAGTGCGATTCCTATAGGTCTTTCTAACTTATAGAAAACTGTATAGCAGAAACGCATACCTTCTGGAGGATTTTTTTCAACCAGTTCCAAATATTCTTTTTGTAAAAAAATATTATTGGGTGCTAAGGTATTCCAATTGTCAATACTAGAAATACTGGAATGTAGCTTAATTGAAAATGGAAATTGCGACAATGCAATCTTATTAGAAACGGAGTTGTTATTTGATTTCAACTTCGATTTTTTAAACTGGTTCATAAATTAAAGCGTTCTTTACGATAGAAGTCTGTCTAGTAAAGGCAGACTTATTACACAATGTTTTTTAAACAGGAATTGTTTTGAAGGAAACCAAATTTAACAACTTTTCTAAAAACATTTCAAATCAAACCTAGAATCTAGGACATAAGATAGTTGGATGCACTTTAGGTTTTTTATAAATCTTAAAGATGTACGAAGCTGCGATTTCATAGCCTCCTCTTCCTGCACTCACGACATCAAGATCCGAAATATTGAAGTCATAAGCAATACCTAGATTAAAATCTTTATAATTTATACCCAACATCGCTTCAAAGGCATCTCTTAGTCGATAGCCTGGTCCAAGACTTAACTTAAAATCTTTATTATTTCCAAAAGCATAGCCTAGCATCGCTTGAACGCCCATTTCGTTCGCTCCTTCTATTTTTTGAAAAATGAAGGCTGGAGAAAACGAAACACGCTCTGTTACATTCATATCAAATTTGCCATGTAAAGAAAAACGCTGTGGCAAAGCATACGTTCCATTCGAATAGAAGGATACTTCAGGCTTACCAATGTGATACATCGAAAGTCCCACTAAGATGTTTAGGCGTTCGCTTACCTTTGAACGAACAGAAATACCTCCTTGAACATCAAAAAATGTATGGTTATCAGATATATTTGTTCTATCAAAACTTTGGATTCCTGGACTCCGTATTTCATCTTCATATATACCTACTGTTGTGTCAAACCGACGTTGAACTACACCTCCTTGTACTCCAAAGGAGAGAATGGTATTTTTACGGCTCCCTATGGCATAATGATATGCTAATGTCCCCATAATATGCGTATTGGATAAACCTGCTGAACCTGCTTTGTCATTTGTAATGGCTAGTCCTACCCCTATCCAGTCATTTTTACCAAAAGCATTCAGTGGTGCATCTGCATAAAATGATGGTGTAACAAATTGATTTGTCAATACACTTGCCCATTGATCTCGATATATCCCCCCCACTCTAATCGACCCTTCATAATTACCTGCCATTGCTGGATTTAGTGTAAAAGGCGATAAATTAAACTGTGTAAAATGTAGATCTTGAGCATAAAGCTGCCCAAAAAATGTAACTAAAAAAAATAAATATGTAAGTGTTTTTTTCATACGTCCAAGAATCCAAATTATAGGACAAATTAAAGTATTGTAAAATAGTTTATATCCATCAAACAAGCAAAAAAATAATTCATTTGATGGATAATTGCAATATTTTCACCACTAAAGTATTAAGCTATGCGTTCAATATCCAAAGATAAACCTTTGCAACGTTCTGCTATATTTCCGTATCCTCTTTCAATATTATGTATACCTGTCAACATGGTCGTGCCATCTGCAATGGCTGCTGCAATAACATAAGCCAACCCTGCTCTTAAATCAGGTACTTCTATTTCATCAACGGCCTTTAATTCGGATTTTCCCGTTATTATGGCGCTGATTTCTAAATTTTTATTTTGGAAACGAGATGGTGTTCCTAGACAATAAGATGTTATTTGAGCGGAAACCCCTAGCGGCTTAAGCGTTTTTAAATACCCAAATCGTTTTTCAAACACCGTTTCATGAATAATAGATACGCCTTCTGCTTGTGTTAAAGTTATCGCAAAAGGTTGTTGCCAATCCGTAGAAAATCCAGGATAGACATCCGTTTCTATCATTGTCGGTTTAAGTGGCTCGTTTCTATAAAATCGAATCGAATCTTGCCCTAGCAATTCATATCCACCTCCGATTTGTTGATAATGCGATAAGAAGTTTCCTAGGGTGTCTGGACGAATACCATCTACAACGATTTCTCCATCCGTTGCACAGGCTAAACAAGCCCATGATGCCCCCTCAATACGATCTCCTAGTATGTGCATATTTGTTCCTCTCAACTTATCGACCCCTTCAATACGAATTTTTCGACCTGGATAAGCAAAAATATTCGCTCCCATTGAACGTAACATCGTAATAAGTTCAAAAATCTCTGGTTCGATTGCTGCATTATTAATAACAGATGTTCCTTTGGCTAGAACACTTAAAAATAAGCACGTTTCTGTTGCTCCAACACTTGGAAAGGGCAATTCAAAATGTGTTCCTTTTAAGTCTGAAGTCTTTGTAGCAACAAAGCCTTCCTCTGTTTCTTCTATATTGCCCCCAAACGCTTTTATGGCATTGATATGAAAATCTACTTTTCTTGCACCAATCTTACAGCCTCCCATTAAGGGAACAGTTGCTTCTCCGAATCGGTGTAATAAAGGGCTAATCAATAATATAGGAATCCGATTACTCCCTGAATGTGGCATAGGCACATTGGAGGTTTTTATACTTGAGGGTATAATCCGAACCGATCGGTTTGCTTTATCGTATTCTATTTCAGTACCAATAGATTTCAGCATATCTTTTGTAATATCAAAATCTCCTATATCTGGTACATTGTGTAAGGTTGTTGGTTGATCAGATAATAAAGCTGCAACCATAGCTTTGTTCGCAAAATTTTTCGTTCCGTTGCAGCGAATTCGACCACTTACGGGGTGACCACCCGTTACTTTATATTTCATTTTTATTTTTATAAATAAATAGATTGACCGATATTAAAGTCTATACCCCTTATCGAAAAGATTGATTAATACGCTCTAATGCTTCAATGCTAGGTGTTAAATCTGCTTCTCTAAGTTGGTTCAAAGGAGTATCTACGGTATTCAACAAACGATGGAGGTCTTTGGTTTCTGTATCCATATACAATAGTCCTGTTAAAATTTCTCCCTCATTTTTTGCTTTTTGCAAACGATTAAGCGCAGATTGTCTATCTCTAGGATTCCAATCTTTTGCCAATTTATTTAAACGAACAATACTACCATCATGTAATTCCACCTCTAAGGATTGTCCTTCTTGATAATTTACAGTAATTTCCTCTTCTTTTGGTACAAAATCTAAGGCAGATGTTGCTTCTATGTGATCCCTCACAAAACTATAGGATTTTGTAGATTTTGCCCCATTATTAAATGTAACACAAGGAGAAATCACATCAATTAAAGCAAAACCTGGATGTGTCATTGCTAGTTTTATGAGCGGCACAAGTTGTTGTTTGTCTCCAGAAAAACTCCGAGCTACAAAACTTGCTTTTAGTTCTAAAGCTAGCCCCACTAAATCAATGGCTTGGAAGGATGTCGGAACACCTGTTTTACTAATAGAACCAAAATCTGCTGTAGCAGAATCTTGTCCTTTTGTCAATCCATAGCAGCCATTATTCATCACAATATATACCATATTAAGATTTCGACGGATCACATGCACAAACTGCCCCATTCCTATTGAAGCAGAATCACCATCACCTGATACCCCCATATAGATAAGATCCTTATTTGCTAAATTTGCTCCAGTTGTAACGGATGGCATTCTACCATGAACCGAATTAAACCCATGAGAGTTGCTTAAAAAATAGGTTGGTGTTTTTGAAGAACAACCAATTCCAGACAACTTAGCCAAACGATGTGGCTCAATAGATAAATCATAACACGTTTGAACAATTGCTGCACTTATTGAATCATGTCCACAACCAGCACATAAGGTTGAAATGACCCCTTCGTAATCTTTTTTTCTATAGCCTACTTTATTTTTAGGTAAAGCGGGATGTCCAAAAGTTGGTTTTATAAAACTCATATTATTTTATCGTTTTAAATTCTCTTTTTATAAATATTACACTTCTACCCTCAAAGCATTTTTAATTTTATCACTAATCACATTCGCTGCTATAGGACTCCCATCATAATTCAATACTGAAACAAGTTTACTAGGAGTTGTATCTAATTCATTAATGATTAAAGAGCGCATTTGAGCGTCTCTATTTTGTTCTACAACAAAAATCGTATCATGATTTTCAATAAAATCTTCCACTTCTTTTGTAAAGGGGAACGCTTTTATTCGAATTGTATCCAGCTCGATTGCTGATGCTTTGAGCATATCCATTGCCTCCATTGCGGCAAAATACGTCGTTCCAAAAAATAAAATCCCCATCGAGCTTCCCTGTGTAGATTTGGAAATTTCTGGTTTAGGAACAAGGGTTTTGCTCGTTTCCCATTTTTTCAATAAACGATTCACATTGCGAACATATACTTCTCCACTTTCAGAGTATTTTGCAAATTCATCTTTTGAGGTTCCTCTAGTAAAAAATGAACCTTTAGTTGGATGCGTTCCAGGAATTGTTCTATAGCAAACGCCATCACCATCTACATCATTATATCGTCCAAAATTTGCAACTTCTTCTAGCTCTTCAGCCGATAAAACTTTCCCCATATCATACTGTGTTGATTCATCCCATTCTAGTGGTTCAGAAATATGTTCATTCATTCCTAAATCCAAATCAGACATCAGAAAAACTACCGTTTGAAGACGACTCGCCAAATCCAATGCTTTTGCCATCATTTTAAAACATTCATTTGGCGTGCTTGGAAATAATAATACGTGCTTAGTATCACCATGAGAAGCATACGCTGAACTTAATACATCTGCTTGTTGTGTTCGTGTAGGCATCCCTGTTGAAGGCCCTCCACGTTGAACATTTACTAAGACTACGGGAATTTCGGCAAAATAAGCTAAGCCGATAAATTCATTCATTAAAGAAATACCAGCTCCACTTGTGGATGTAAACGCTCTAGCTCCATTCCAACTTGCACCAATCACCATTCCTATAGCTGCTAATTCATCTTCTGCTTGTACAGAAGCATATTTTGCTTTACCTGTTTCGGGGTCTATTCTTAGTTTTTTGGCATAATCTTCAAAGGCTTTTGCAACAGATGTAGACGGTGTAATCGGATACCAAGCCATCACACTTGCTCCACCATAAATTGCACCTAAAGCCGTTGCTGTATTTCCATCAATAAGAATTTTATTTCCTATTTCATTTCGTCGTTCTAATCGGATAGGAAGCGGACAATTATAGTGTTCTTGAGCATAATTATAACCTATCTCTAATGCTTTAACATTTGGTGGAATGAGTTTAGGTTTTCGTCCAAATTTTTCTTCAATAATTTGATGCAAAACCTCCATTTCAATATCTAATAATGCTGCTAAAGCTCCTACATAGATAATGTTCTTGAAAAGCTGTTGTATACGAGGAGCTTCATAATGTTCCATAGACAATTTCATCATAGGAATTCCAATAAAATTGACATCATCTCTTAGAAATTCTTCGTGTAACTTCTTGGAACTATCATATACAACATATCCTCCTGAACGAACTGTTTGAATGTCTTTTTTCAAACTTTGAGGATTAACGGCTAGTACAATATCTACAATACTTACTCTTCCTAAATATCCTTTTTCACTAATACGCACTTCATACCACGTTGGCAATCCTTGAATATTCGAAGGAAAAATATTTTTAGGCGTTACGGGAATTCCCATTCTAAAAATGGCTTTAGCAAACATCCCGTTGGCACTAGCTGAACCCGTGCCATTTATATTTGCAAATCGAATAACGAAATCGTTTACTTGACTGTGCTTATACATCCTGTGTGTGCTTTTGTGACGTTATATAAAAATTTCTGCATATCCCAAGCGGCAGTTGGGCATCGTTCTGCACAAAGTCCGCAGTGTAAACATACATCTTCATCTTTTATCATTACCCTTTTCGTTGGCAAAATGTCCGACACATATAAATCTTGGGTAAGATTAGTAGCTGGCGCCAATAAGCGTGAACGTAGATCTTCTTCCTCTCCGTTACTCGTAAATGTAATACAGGAAGTTGGGCAAATATCCATACAAGCATCACACTCTATACAGCGATCGGTTGTAAAAACGGTTTGAATATCGCAATTCAAACAACGTTGTGCTTCTTTAAATCCTAGTTTTTCATCAAAACCTAGTTCCACTTCCATTCGCCTATCTTTCAAGGAGAATTTTTGGTCGGCATGGGGTACTTTATAACGTTCATCATCTGCTACTGCCGAATCATACATCCATTCATGGATCCCCATTTTTTGGCTTACTAAATTGACCATAGGATCAAGTCGTTCATTCACATCCTTTCCTTGACAAAATAAGTCAATAGAAACTGCTGCTTGATGCGCTTGTGCTACTGCGGTGATTACATTTTCTGGTCCTAGTGCTGAATCTCCGCCAAAAAAGACTTTAGGTAATGTGGATTGGAACGTTACCTCATTTAATATTGGTAAATCCCATTTACCAAACTCAATCCCTAAGTCTCTTTCTATCCAAGGACAGTGATTGTCTTGACCAATTGCAATAATGACGTCGGTAGCTTCAATAAATGTATCGGGTTCACCTGTAGGTACAAGTGTGCGTTTTCCATTTTCGTCATAAACAGGATTAACATGACCAAATAATACACCTACTAATTTTCCATCTTTGACTACAAACTCTTTCGGAGGCATATTATTCATAATAATGACTCCCTCTGCTTCAGCGTCTTCTTTTTCCCAAGGAGAGGCTTTCATTTTTTCGTACTCTGAACGTACAACAACGTGAACGTCGTCTGCTCCTATTCGTAGAGAAGTCCGACAACAATCCATAGCAGTATTTCCACCTCCTAACACAATTACTTTTTTACCTACATTCTCGATATGTTCGAATGCAACTCCTGCTAACCATTCTATTCCAATATGGATATTAGCATCTCCTTCTTTTCTCCCTGGTAAGCGACTCAAGTCTCGTCCTTTAGGTGCTCCTGTTCCAACAAATACCGCATCATAGCCTTTATCTAAAATGGACTTCATACTATTAACATAAGTATTGAAATGTGTATGAATCCCCATATCCAAAATATAATTGACTTCTTCATCCAAGACCTCTTCAGGTAGACGGAACGCTGGAATTTGAGTACGCATCATTCCTCCCCCTTTATTCCATTCATCATAGAGGTGAATTTCATAACCTAGTGGTGCTAAATCTCTGGCTACTGTGAGCGAAGCAGGGCCCCCTCCAATTAAGGCTATTTTTTTACCATTTTTTTCTTCTGGTATTTGAGGCATTAAGGATTTTACTTCGCCCTTATTATCTGCTGCTACTCTTTTTAGACGGCAAATAGCAACAGGTTCTTCCTCTACTCGCCCTCTACGACAAGCGGGTTCGCATGGACGGTCGCAGGTTCTTCCTAGTATACCTGGAAATACATTAGAATCCCAGTTTATCATATAAGCTTCTGTATATTTTTCAGCAGCGATCAAGCGAATATACTCGGGAACAGGTGTATGTGCAGGGCAAGCATATTGACAATCTACAACCTTATGAAAATATTCAGGGTTTTTAATATCAGTAGGTTTCATATCAACTCTTTTTGATATTTTGAAAGAATCCTACTAATGTAGATTAAATTATTTGATAAGTAAAATTAGTGATAAGAATTTTTAAATTATATTGATTTTATATTGTCATGATTTTAGGTCTAGGTAGGTTTATTTTTTTATGCCTACAAGGAAGGTCAATAATAAAAATACTACCTTTTCCTGCTATTGACTGTACTTTAATTTTACCATTGTAATCTTGTACAATTTTTTTACAAAGTCCTAATCCTATTCCATTTCCGCTATATTCTATTTTTGTATGTAATCGTTTAAAATATTTGAATATTTGTTCTTGGTATTTTTCCTCTATTCCAATGCCATTATCTTTAAAAAAGATATTCAAAGTATCATTATTTTCTTCTGCCCATATCTCTATTTGTGGTAGTTTTGAAGAATTATATTTTATACCATTTTGAATAATATTCTGGAACAATATTGTAAAACGTAATTCATTACAGAAGAACATAGGGAGTCCTTCACAGATGATTATAGCATTTTTATCTAAAATATCTTTTCGTAATATTTTTTGAACTTTATAAACAATATTATTGAGATCTACTTGTGTTTTTTCAAGTTCACTATGATTTACCTTAGAAACTTCTAATACCCCTTCAATCAAATCAGACATTTCCTTGCCATTTGTTTTGACAAATGCTAAATATTCTTTGGCTGCTTCCATATCACCACGATTTAGTTCTTTTTCGATCAAAGATGAAAAGCTCACAATTCCTCTAAGAGGAGATTTTAAATCATGGGACACGATATAGGAAAAACTTTCTAAGGCTTTATTTTTTTCACCAAGTTTTTTATTACGTAAATTTGCTAGATAATTATATCTATCATTTTCTTGAATCAACCTATTGGTCAATGCTATTAAGTATACAACTGTTGATAAAAAATAAATCACGGCTGTTCCATTTAGTACTCTATTGGCCAAAGGTGCAGGAACATAATTTAAACGAATTAAGACTAAAAAATATGCTGCTAAAACAATAGAGCATAATATGAATCGCCAATAACCTTTAAAAAAGAAACAAATAAACAACAAGATGATTAAATAATTTGCTTCTAAACGTAGCTCTACACCATAAAGGGTATGGATAAAGCACAAAAAACTTAGAGGAATAACAATGATGATTATTTTAGCCCAGAAATATTTTTTCTTATAATTTAGATACATTGGGATGATATTTATCAATACCCAAATTGCTAGAAAGACTACAGTCCTCAAGTTCCACTCTCCTAGATACGTTACGTATGCAGAAAAAACGACTAAAAATGGAAAGACAATGATAATAACTAAATTACATAACTCCACCCTTATTGCTTCTGGAAACGACATGGAATCGTCTATACCCACTTTTATTGCATTTGAGTATAAATTGTAGAACCAATTTAGCACTTTTTTCATATCGTTCAATTTATACTATTTACTATATAGTATCTATTTTATTAAGCTTTTTTGTGACAGTGCAAACACAAAAAATATTTTCCCATAAGTATAAATAACATATCTAACACGATACATAAAAATAAATATAATTTGTGACTAATCTAATACTACTAATTGGCATAAATTTTGTCATTTATTTGATTATCAAAAAGTATATTTCCATCGACAATAAATCAACAAATAAAAACATAAGCTACTGTTTAACAAATACTTAAAAACACTCCAAGTTCTAAATCTTCCGATTTTTTGACAATTTTGTCCTTTTTTATAAAAAGTTTTACACGTAAATTGAGTGACGTATTTAATACCCTAATACTGTTACACTAATTTGTAATTTTATCTTAAAACTATTTAAAATCTATCCAATGAAATTCTTGAAGCTATTCCCAAGTGTATTAATAATTATTTTTTTTTCTCTAAGACTCCAAGCCCAAGGCAATCCATTAAACTCTATAACTGTCGAACCTTTTTTTTACTATTCCGATTGTAACAACAATAATTTCCAATTTGAATTTCAATTTGATAATCTTCCAGAATCGCTCTCTGAAGCCACTTCTGTAACAATTGATTTTTATGCCTATATGACTACAGATGAAGATTTTACTCTTTGGCTAGATGGAGATTTAGTATGTTTTGCAACTATAGAATCCTTAGAAAACAACGAATATTTTATTGATGGCATTGCTGTACCTAAGTTTAGAATCACTACTATTCAAGGATATGATAAAAGTTTATTCTATTATGATAAAAAATCTAAAAAATACAATTTAAAAGGACAGATGAAACCTGGAATCATACCTGTATTAGGTGGTAAACCTGTACCACCTGACAATTCAGGAGGAATCGTAAATATTAATAAAGATTATAATACTTATACACCTACTGAACCATACAGTATCAATGTTGAAGTTGCATCCGTCAATATTCAATATCCTAAAACAGGAACACCTTTATTTTATTCTTATATAGCAGGCAAAGCAGACATTTCATGTGATACACCAGGTAATCGATTAACAAATCATCCTACAGTTTCTATTTTTCCTAATCCAACTAAAGATGTAGTGAATATTATCGTCAAAAACGATTTACAAGAGGTTACATTAAGTGATATTTCTGGAAGAGTTATTTTTAGTGGCTACTATAACTCAGGTCATCACCGTTTCGATATAAATTTATTGTCAAGAGGGACTTACTTGTTGACCATTCGTTCCGATAAAAAATTAACTACCGAAAAGCTATTAAAGCTATAACTATAATTTTTATTGTTTCGTAATCATTCGATTAAGCCAAGAACGAAAGTATATATTTTTTTCTTGGCTTAATTTATTATACAGTTCTTTTTTTGTGTATTTTCTAGAATAACGATTATTATCCAAAATTAAAACAAATCGTCCATATCTATTAAATCGTTCTTTTTGGCCTACAGATATAAGGTTATGTCTTCTTACAAAAGCATAAAACGTTTCTAAATAATTATATAACAAATTGGATTCTTTTTGTTCAAAATAACATCTAATTACAAGTGTTTTTACCATTATATCATAAAAGTAATAATGCTTTTTATAGTTTACCCTACTCAAAATAGTAAGGCAGGCATCATGGTTTCCTTGACTAGTATTAATATAGGCATTAGATAAAGATATTATACTATCTCTATGAGTGTTAGGCAAGTTTATCGCCTCCTTTTCTAATAAAAAATTGCTCCAATCAAACGCTCCATTTTCACATGCAAAAATAATCGCATTATAAAAGATAATCGGCATGATATTTCCATTTTCTAAATGTAATATTTTCTTTTCAATACCAAATTTAATGATACTAAAAATAGCTGATATCAAATCTACATTTCCATGATTGTAGACTTTTGTTAGAAATTGAATAAAAAGTAGTGCAATTGTATTATTTATATAATAACTGAAAATTCTAGCATTTTCATAAAAGAGTAATAGCACTCTCTTTGTTTCTTCAGCATCGAAGGAATCTACTGTGGGAATATTTTTAGCCAAAAACACATAAATTTCAAAAATTGGATGCTTATCATACAACGCTTTTCCTTCTATTTCTTTAATAATCATATTAAAAGGTGCAGGTTTGTTTGCAGAAAAAAGTAGTTCTGTTCTATTGAGATCCTGTAAATAATGGTAAAGTCTAGTACTGGTGTAAAAAAGTTCCAGATTCTCTTTCTTTTGCTGTAAAACTTCTTCAAACTTATCACCTACACGACTCGTACTTGTATTATCGTAGACAAGTTCATACATTATATGCTTGAATAAATAGTAATCGTGTCCTATTTCAGGATTAGACTCTAACGCCCTTTTAATGTCCTCAACTTTTTTTAAAAAAAACTTATCTAATCCTCTTTTCTGGTAAACTTTTAAACTTAGTATATCTGCATCTCTTTGTTCTTTTTGTAATCCTTTCCACAAAATATAGTCTTCTACACATTTAGTCATAGCTGATGCAGGGTACTTGAGTTTTTTTAAATTTTTATCATTTTTAGTTCCATATACTGCGGCTGTAACCTGCTCTTTTTTTATTTTATATGTAGGAAAATCTGGAAAACACTTTTTAAGATATTGATATAGCTTAACAGCATCTTTATCTTTATTGTGAATAGGACTTTTAACAAAATGCTCTAACTCTCCAAATTCCTTTTTGCTTAAACTTTTTAATAATTGTATTAACTTACTTTTTTCCATATACCGATAATCCCTTTTTTGTAAAAATTGCATCTAATATCCTAAAGATATTATTAAAATAACAACGATCCCTTTTGTAAAAATGAAACCGCATAATAATCATTTTTAATAAAAATTGATATTATAAGTAGTTTAAAGCCCTCAATATTAATTTATTCATATGATATAAAATTAGTATATAAAAATCAGTTTTAAAATTTTGATTCCTATCTACATTTCCAAATATAAATGTAAAATATACACTTATTACATAAAAAATTTTGAATCTCAATCAAATAATTATATCATCTTTCAAGTATAGCACACTATAAAGATTTTACAACTTCAACAAAGCTCCTAATTTTCTTCTTTTTAAAGATGAATTTTTAAAATTTTATTAATAATATTGTATATCACAGTTTAAAGGTGTACTTTTAACACTAAGTTATTAATGTAAATCGAATCACAATGAAAGAAGATACAGAGCAGAAGGGACTTTATACTCCTTCCTTAGAAAAAGATTCTTGTGGAACTGGCTTGATAGCCAACCTCAATGGAATTAAATCACATCAAATTGTAGAAGACGCCCTTGCCATGTTACAAAACATGGAACATCGTGGTGCTTGCGGTTGTGAGCCTAATACAGGCGATGGTGCTGGAATCTTAACACAAATTCCTCATGATTTTTTCGCTAAAAAATGTAGAGAGTCTGGTATATCATTACCTGATTTTGGAAATTATGGCGTAGGGATGGTTTTTTTCCCTAATGAAAAAAATCTTAGAGAGCAATGTCGAGTTTTACTAAATGATTATATTGACGAGCTGGGATTTGAACTATTGGGATATAGAAAAGTCCCAACAGATAATGAAGAAATTGGCGATTCTGCACTAAAAGTTGAACCTAGAATGGAACAGGTTTTTGTTCAACCTCAAACGGCAATGCCTGATAAAAAAGCACTAGAAAGAAGGTTATATGTGCTAAGAAAATATTCTACTCATAAGATACACAATACCTATCCGCAAACCAAAGAACATTTTTACATCACTTCGTTTTCCTATAAAACAATTGCCTATAAAGGACAACTTACTACTTTTCAAGTTCGTCCTTATTTTCCTGATTTGCAAGATGAGTTATATCGAACAGCTATAGCCTTAGTACATTCTCGATTTTCAACCAATACAATTCCTAAGTGGAAATTAGCACAACCGTTTAGATATATTGCTCATAATGGAGAAATTAATACCATACAAGGAAATATTAACTGGTGGAAGTCTAGAGAAAAATTACTAAAGTCTACCCTTTATACCGATAATGAAATTGAGAAATTATTACCTATCTGTGGTCAAAATCTATCGGACTCTGGAAACTTTGATAATGTACTAGAGTTTCTTGTACTAGGCGGTTATTCTTTGCCTCATGCTCTAATGATGATGATACCTGAAGCATGGCAGCATGATGGTGAAATGGCTGACTTTAAAAAAGCATTTTATCAATACCATGAACAACTAATGGAACCATGGGATGGCCCTGCATCGATTTGTTTTACGGATGGGATTGTAGTTGGTGCAACATTAGATAGAAATGGTCTTCGTCCTTCAAGATATACACTTACTTCAGATAATATGCTCATTGTGGCTAGTGAAGCTGGAGCATTACCAATTGATCAATCTAAAGTTGTCAAAAAAGGGAGACTACAGCCTGGGCGAATGCTTATTGCCGATCTAGACGAAAAGCGTATTGTTGGTGATGAAGAATTAAAAGAAGTTGTTTGTAAAAATTCTCCCTATGCAGATTGGCTCAACAAATACAAAACAAACCTAAATACACTACCAAGTAAAAATGTAGAAGCCATTCAACTTGATAAAAAGACTTTATTTACTAAACAACAGCTCTTTGGTTATACCAAAGAAGATCTTAAGGTTATCATTGGTCCAATGATCAAAGTCCAAAAAGATCCCCTTGGCTCAATGGGTACAGATACACCCTTAGCTGTTTTATCACACCAATCTCAACACTTAGCCAACTACTTCAAACAACTATTTGCTCAAGTAACCAATCCTCCTATAGATCCGATTAGAGAACGCTCGGTCATGTCTTTACACTCTTCTATTGGTGGAGATGGTAATATTTTGAAACGCTCAGAAGAACAGGCTAAATTTATTCACCTTCCACAGCCTGTCTTGACCAATGAAGATTTGAGTAAGCTGAAATATATTAATCATCAAAATTATAAAGCAGGAACGATTGATATACTATTTAATGCAGATGGAGCAGAAGGACGCTTAGAAGCTGCTATCGATTATATTTGTGGTGTAGCAGAGAATCTAACCCGCAATGGTGTAAAAATATTAGTCTTATCGGATAGAAATGCAGATAATCGTTTAGCTCCCATCCCCTCTCTTATGGCGGTTGGTGCTATCCATCATCATCTAATTAGCAGAGGTTTAAGGAATCAAACGTCAATAATTGTTGAATCTGGTGAGGTAAGAGAAGTACATCATTTTGCTACTTTAGTTGGTTTCGGAGCAGATGCGATTAATCCTTACTTAGCATTTTCTACTATAGCCGACTTAAAAGCAGTCAATTTCTTTGACAATGACTATAGCTTAGAAAAATTGATTCAGATTTACATCAAATCTATTGGTAAAGGGCTTTTAAAAGTTATGTCCAAGATTGGTATTTCAACTCTACACTCCTATAAGGGTGCCCAAATTTTTGAGATCTTAGGATTAAACTCAACAATTGTTCGTAAATGTTTCAAAGGGACTATTTCAAGAATTGAGGGAATTGGTTTTGATGGAGTAGCGCAAGAAATTTTAACTAGAATAAAATTAGCTTATCCTGAAAAATCAACTACTAAAGATCAGCTTGAAGTAGGTGGTGTCTATCAATGGAAAAGACGAGGAGAATTTCACCTTTTCAATCCAAAATCGGTACATCTTTTACAAGTGTCTACTCGAACAGAGGACTACAAGATGTTTAAACAATATACAGATGTTATTAATAATCAGTCCGAAAAAGCTTGTACATTACGAGGACTTTTAGATTTTAGAAAAGGTCGCCCTATACCTATAGAGCAAGTCGAACCTCTTGAAAATATATTAAAACGTTTTGCTACTGGGGCGATGTCTTTCGGCTCTATCTCGCATGAGGCACATACAACTTTAGCGATTGCTATGAACCGCATTGGTGCAAAAAGCAATAGTGGTGAAGGTGGCGAAGATGAAATTCGTTTTGAAAAGAAAGAGAATGGAGATTGGGAACGCTCTGCAACGAAACAAGTTGCTTCAGGTAGATTTGGTGTCACCAGCTATTATTTATCGAATGCAGATGAGTTGCAAATTAAGATGGCACAAGGCGCAAAACCTGGAGAAGGCGGACAGTTACCTGGTCATAAAGTAAACGATTGGATTGGACGTGTAAGACACTCCACACCAGGCGTAGGACTTATCTCCCCTCCTCCACACCATGATATCTACTCGATTGAAGATCTTGCACAGTTAATTTTTGATTTAAAAAATGCTAATAGAGCAGCTAGAATTAATGTAAAACTAGTTTCTAAAGCTGGCGTTGGAATTATTGCTTCAGGAGTAGCAAAAGCTCATGCTGATGCCATCTTAATTTCAGGTCATGATGGCGGTACAGGAGCCTCACCTTTAACCTCAATCCGCCATGCAGGATTGCCTTGGGAATTAGGGCTTGCAGAATCTCATCAAACACTCGTCAAAAATAAACTTCGAGATAGGGTTACCTTACAAACTGATGGACAAATACGTACAGGAAGGGATTTGGCTATTGCAACGCTTCTAGGAGCAGAAGAATGGGGAATCGCAACGGCTGCACTTATTGTAGAGGGATGCATTATGATGCGTAAATGTCACGTTAATACCTGTCCTGTTGGAATTGCAACACAAGACGAAACTTTAAGAAAACGTTTTACTGGCAAACCTGAACACGTTATTACTTTTTTCAAATATTTGGCTCAAGATCTACGAGAAATCATGGCAGAACTTGGATTTAAAACAGTCAATGAAATGGTGGGAAGAGTAGAGATGCTAAAAGCTAAAAGTAATATCAATCACTGGAAATATAAACACCTTGATTTAAGTCCTATTTTATATAAAGAACCTGTTGATGAGACCGTTGGAAAATATAAAAAAATAGAACAAGATCATGGAATAGCTGAAGTACTAGACTGGAGATTGTTACAACAAGCAAGACCCGCACTCGAAGAAGGCAGACAAGTCAAAGGACAATTTAATATCAAAAATACAGATAGAGCTGTTGGTACGATTTTATCAAATGAAATTTCAAAACGATATAAAGGCAAAGGACTACCACAACACACAATACAGTATCGATTTAGAGGCTCTGCGGGACAAAGTTTCGGTGCATTTGGAGCTAGAGGGATACAATTTGTATTAGAAGGTGAAGCAAATGATTATTTTGGTAAAGGATTATCAGGTGGCACCCTAGTCGTTAGCCCTGATAGAGATATACCAACCGATTTTGTACCAAAGGAGAATATTATCATTGGAAATGTAGCTTTTTATGGTGCGACTTCAGGAGATGCTTATATCAAAGGTATGGCAGGTGAGCGGTTCTGTGTGCGTAACTCTGGGGTAAAAGCAGTCATCGAAGGAATAGGTGATCATGGCTGTGAATACATGACAGGTGGAGTTGTTGTTATATTAGGTGAAACAGGTAAGAACTTTGCTGCTGGGATGAGTGGTGGCGTTGCCTATATCTACAATCCGAATAAAGCATTTGAAAGCAAGTGTAATATGGAAATGGTTGATTTAGACCCTATGGAAGATGAAGATTTCGATACCTTAAGGAATCTAATTCGCAATCATTTTGCCCATACTAGTAGCCAACTTGCACTAGATATTTTGAATGAATGGGATAACTATAAAAAGCATTTCACTAAAGTGATGCCTAGAGATTATAAAGCAGTATTAGGAAAGAATAATAAAAAATTAGTAGTGATAAATTAAGATAGAGGCGCATTTAAAGATAATTTTTTATTTCCATTAATTAAAAAAAGAAAAAATGGCTGATCCAAAAGGTTTTTTAAAATATAATAGAGTATTACCAAAATCAAGAAATCCTAAGAAAAGAATAGAGGATTATAAAGAAATATATGAGGAATTTAGTACAGAAGATACTGAAAAACAAGCTGCTCGGTGCATGGATTGTGGCATTCCTTTTTGTCATAACGGCTGTCCATTAGGTAATATTATTCCAGAATTTAATGACGCTGTATATAAGGAAGATTGGGAAGAAGCAATTGAAATATTAAGTAGCACCAATAATTTTCCTGAGTTTACAGGTAGAATCTGTCCTGCGCCCTGTGAATCTGCTTGTGTTTTGGGTATTAACCAACCTCCTGTAGCCATTGAACATATTGAAAAATCAATTGCAGAAATGGCATATGAAAAGGGTTATATACGCCCTAAACCTCCCACTATTCGAACAAGTAAAAAAGTAGCTGTTGTGGGATCTGGCCCTGCAGGGCTAGCTGCGGCAGCACAACTCAATAAAGCAGGGCATGATGTTACGGTTTATGAACGTAAAGACCGTATAGGAGGACTTCTTCGATATGGGATACCTGATTTTAAATTAGAAAAATGGGTTGTAGATAGAAGAGTTGCTATAATGGAAGCAGAAGGGATACAATTCAAGACCAATTGTAATGTAGGTGTAAATATTAATGCAAAAGACCTTGTAAATGAAAACGACGCTGTTGTACTTTGTGGGGGTTCTACAATTCCTAGAGATTTGCCTATAAAAGGTAGAAACTTAAAAGGAATTCACTTCGCAATGGATTTTCTTGAGCAAAATAATCGTAGGGTAGCAGGTGATAAGTTTGAAGCATCCGAAGAGATATTGGCTACAGGTAAAAATGTTCTTGTCATTGGTGGTGGAGATACAGGTTCAGATTGTGTTGGAACATCAAATAGACACAAGGCAAATTCCATCACTCAAATAGAGCTTTTGAGCAAACCCCCAGCAGAAAGAGCAACATCCACCCCTTGGCCTTTATGGCCAATGAAACTTCGTACTTCCTCTTCTCATGAAGAAGGATGTGATAGAGAGTGGGCGATTTTAACGAAAGAATTTATTGGTGATGAAAATGGAAATCTAAAAGCTGTTAAACTAGTGGATATAGAATGGAAAATTCCTAAAGGTAGTGATAGAGCAACTTTTGTAGAAGTAGAAGACAGTGAACGAGAAATACCCTGTGAATTGGTGCTACTAGCAATTGGATTTGTTCATCCGCAACACGAAGGAATGCTCAATCAATTAGGGGTAGAGACAGATCAAAGAGGCAATGTCGTTGACAATAACTATAAGACTAGTTTAGATAAAATATTTGCAGCAGGAGATATGCGTAGAGGGCAATCTTTAGTGGTTTGGGCTATTTCAGAAGGAAGAGAGGCTGCTCGACGAGTAGATACCTACTTAATGGGGTCTTCTAACCTAGAAGCTAAAGATGTTGGTGCTTTAAGTCTTAACATTTAGACTTACTTTTATAAACAAACGTCAACCCCACTATATTAAAATGAGTTTAGAGAAGGTTTAGTGATTTATTGTTAAACCTTCTAATTTCTATTTATAGATTTTTAAAAATCGCACATCTCAAGATAATTTCTGGTACAAAAAAGCTTGCTTGAAGCTTTCCCAAACATCATCAATCATTAAAAATAAAGAATCCAACACCTCCTGGATCTCTCAAAATAATATTATCTACAATTCCTTTTTCATTAAAATGGGTGATTTCTTGCTCAATTGGAATATCTATCGATTTTATTTTTTTTATTATTTCAATATTTTTCTTTCCATTAAAATATGAAATAGAAGGCGTAATAAATAAATGTGGACATTGCTGGGGTTTCATCAAACTAACTGAAAATCCTTGAGCATTGTTTAAAACAATCCAACCTTGTTTCTCAGAGCCATCTACGACTTTATAACCAAGTATCTTCCACAGTTTGAGCGAACGTTTAAAATTGAAACATTCAATCGTCAATCCTACATTATTTCCTAATACAGCATTTGGGACTTTATCAATGGAAGGAAAATCAACATCTACGCATACAAAGTAAATAATCAAGCCATTACCATCATTCAACAAATAACCATTATGAATAGGATGTAAAACATACTCTCCTTCTAAACGATAAAGAATGGTATCAAAATTTTCACGATAAAGTTTTAAGCCTGGACGAGCATATCTATTTGAACTCAATTCAAAAATCATATGCCCATCAGTAATTAAATTTAAATGGGTTTTTGATAGTACTGTGAACCCCAGCTTCTCATAAAAATCGAAACTCTTATTTAGATCTATTGTGGGTGTATGGATAAGTGTATTCATTAGATTAAATAAATAAAAAATCCTATACTTTCCAAAAGGAAAAAAAGAAAATTAGTTAAGGTAAGACAAATCCAAAGGAGTAATTAGAAGAAATCAATCAAATACAATATCGTTTTAGATAAAAAACATTCTATTTCTGCCACTTGGATTTGACTCATACATCAAAGCATAAATTGTCTCGAAAACATCTTCTGCATTAGGTTTTGAAAAGTAATCACCATCCGAACCATAAGCTGGTCGATGAGCTTTTGCTGTAATTGTTCTAGGAGGAGAATCGAGGTATTGATAAGCATTTTGTACTTCTAAAACCTCTCTAAGAATATAAGCAGATGCCCCACCTGGAACATCTTCGTCCAAAACTACAAGCCGATTTGTTTTTTTGACAGACTCAACGATAGAGTGTTCTAAATCAAAAGGTAATAATGTTTGAACATCAATAATTTCTATCGAAATATTGTGTTGTTCCAATATTCTAACTGCTTCTTGAGCAACCCTGACACAAGAACCATACGTTACAAGTGTTACATCTGTACCCTGTTTTAATACATCTGGAACACCCAGTGGAATCGTATATTCACCTATATTTAGTGGCATTTTTTCTTTCAGGCGATAACCATTCAAACATTCTATTATAATAGCAGGATCATTTGATTGTAACATTGTATTATAAAACCCCGCAGCTTGTACCATGTTTCTAGGAACAATTACATAAAGACCTCTTAAAGAATTCAAAATCATCCCCATTGGAGAACCTGCATGCCATATTCCTTCTAATCGATGTCCACGAGTACGAATTATTGCAGGAGCCGTTTGTAAACCGTTGCTTCTATATCGTAGGGTAGCCAAATCATCTGAGAGTGGAGCTAATCCATATAAAAGATAATCTAAATATTGAATTTCTGCTATTGGTCGTAATCCTCTCATAGCCATCCCTATTGCTTGCCCCATTATCGTCCATTCTCTTATCCCTGTATCTTCTACTCTTTCTACTCCATATTTCGCTTGCAATCCTGCAAAACCTTGATTAACATCACCAATTTGACCAACATCCTCTCCGAAAGCAAATAAATTAGGATATTTCTCTAAAGCAATATCAAAAAAGCGATTTAATATTTCATAACCATTTTTTCTAGGACTTTGACTATCCTCATCGAATTCAGGGCGTATAACTGGAACACTCAAAGCAGACTTGCCACTTTCACTATATAAATTCGTGTGTAAGTTATTGTGTACCTGAGTTAAGGTTTTATCATACCAATCTTTTAATGCTTTCTCTTCTTCATATCCTTTTCCTCCCATTGCAATCAGCATCTTACGAACATTCTTAACTAGATCTTTTAATACTGGATCTATTGCCGTTTCCAACTCAATTGAGATCTGTCTTGTTAAACCTGTATTATTTTCTTTTTCAACAACTATTTTATAGATAGAAAGTACATATTTAATACTTTCTCTAATCGGATCTATATAGGCTTTCCAAGCTCTATTCTTAGCTTCTCGAACCTCTTTTTTGATTTCTTTTTCTAATATTTCTAATTCCTCTGAAGATGCGATTCCGTTTTCAATTATCCATTGGCGCATCACCAAATTACAATCATGCTTTTTTTCCCATTCTAGTCGTTCTTTTGGTTTATAACGTTCATGAGAACCAGAAGTAGAATGCCCTTGCGGCTGTGTCAATTCTCTTATATGAAAAATCGCAGGTCGGTGTGTTTTTCGAACTTGCTCTATGTACTTTTCATACATCTCACATAAAATGGGATAATCCCAACCATCCGCAACATAAATATCAATGCCATTTCCTTCTTTATCTGGTAAAAAGCCTGATAACACCTCCGAAATACTACCTTTTGTCGTTTGATATTTCGTTGGTACAGAAATACCATAACCATCATCCCAAATAGAGATAGCTAAGGGGATTTGAAGTACGCCTGCAGCATTAACTGCTTCCCAGAATGCACCTTCTGATGTACTTGCATCCCCTATTGTACAAAAACAAACTTCATCTCCATTATTGGAGAAGTCAGTCGTATTTTGAAGCGTTTCACTATTACGATACTTTTTGGATGCTAGACCTAACCCAACTGCCCTAGCTACTTGTCCTGCCGTACAGGATATATCGGAGGTGATGTTGTATAAATCTTTATGTGCCGTCCAGTTTCCTTCTTTATCTATTAGAGCAGTAGCAAAATGACAATTCATTTGTCTACCACTAGAAAAAGGATCATTTTCAGAATCAGCATAAAGTTGAGCAAAAAACTGTTCAACAGTAAGTAATCCCAAAGCAAACATAAAAGTTTGATCCCTGTAGTATCCAGCTCTAAAATCACCTTTTTTGAAAGCTCTTGCCATCGCTACTTGTGGAACTTCTTTACCATCCCCTACAATACCAAATTTAGCTTTTCCTGTAAGCACTTCTTTTCTAGCCAAAAGACTTGTTTCCCTACTCAGCACACAAATTCTATAATCCTTCAAAACTTCTAGTTTGAAAACATTTTCTCTTGAAGTTTTAGCCTCTGAAGGTGGAAGATCGATCATAAAAAAGGGTTTAAATTTGGTTTTAGGGAAACGTATGTTTAGTAATTAGTCTCTAGTTTATGCTACAAAGTTAACTATTTTTTGCATAATTTTTCTCCTTCGAACCTATATGAAAAGTAACAAAATAGACTTATTTTAAGTTTAGGTTATTTTATAAAATTCTATTTGTAAAATTTTATATTCTTCCAATTTTAATTGGATAAACCATACTAAAAAAAGCTATTTTTTTTCTATTTTTACACGCTTTTTGAGAGCCAATGGTATAAAAATGCGTTTAAAAACACTAGAAATAAAGGGGTTCAAGAGTTTTGCTGACCAAACCGTCATCAATTTTAATGAGGATGTTATTGGAATAGTAGGGCCCAATGGTTGTGGTAAATCAAACGTTGTGGATGCAATGCGTTGGGTATTAGGAGAACAAAAGAGTAGCCAATTGCGTTCAGACAAAATGTCTAATGTCATTTTTAATGGTACTAAGCAGCGAAAGGAAGGAGGACTAGCACAGGTTTCCCTAACCTTTGACAATACAAAAAATATCCTGCCTACTGAATACAGTACGGTTACCATCACTCGAATGCTGTACCGCAGCGGAGAAAGTGAATACCGACTCAATGATGTACAATGCCGACTAAAAGACATCTCTAATCTTTTTATGGATACGGGAATCGGTTCTGATTCTTATGCTATTATTGCGCTTGGGATGGTAGATGACCTTTTAAACGATAAAGATAATTCTCGTAGAAAATTATTTGAACAAGCTTCGGGGATTTCTAAATATAAAATCCGTAAGCGGGAGACCATGAACAAACTCAAGTCTACGTCCGCAGATTTAGAACGGGTTGAGGATTTATTATTTGAAATAGAAGGAAATTTAAAAACCTTAGAGAAACAAGCAAAGAGAGCTAAAAAATATTTTGAATTAAAAAAAGATTATAAAACTTATAGTATTGAATTTGCAGTTCTACGTTTAAGTAATTATAAAGAACAATATAATAAGGTCAAACAACAGATTCAAGAACAAAGTGATACACTCATTACACTTGGTAAAGAGCATCATAATTTAGAAGCAGCTCTAGAAGAAGCAAAACGAACAAATCTAGACAAAGAAAAAGCACTTACCGAGCGACAACGAGAGTTAAACAATCTTGTTGGACAAATTCGTGGGAAGGAGAATGACCAAAAGGTTTATGCTCAAAAACAAACATTTATTACCCAAAACAAATCAAATCTAGAAATTCAAATCCGAAGCTCTAGTGAAAAGATCGAAGAGCTCGAGTTATCGATAGAGACTTATCGTACCCGTATCAATGAAGAAAAATTGATTGAACAACAACTAGAAGACCAATTAGAAGAACTCGAAAAGAATCTAGAGTCCGTAAGGAATAGTCACGGCTCTTTGAAATCAGAGTTGGATGAATTTATGCAACAACAACAGGGCTTGGAACAAGCGGTCTTTGAGCTAGAGAAGAAAAAAGCCATTCAAGCCAGTCAAAGTGAAAATTTACGTTTGGATATTGATAGAATCAATATAGAGATTGAACAAAGACAAGGCGAAATTAATACGATTTCGGAAAAACTTACTCAAGTAGAACAACTACAAAAAGCAGCTACCCAAAAAATAGAAACCTTACAGCAAGCAGAAGATAATCGACAGGTTGAGATAACAAAAACGGAAACATCTATAGAAGAACTGGTCAAAAAAATTGCTGTTGTCAATCGAAAAAAAGATGCGAAACAAAATGAGTATAAACTCATTAAAAGTTTGGTAGAAAATTTAGAAGGTTTTCCCGAGTCTATCCAGTTTTTGAGTAAGGAAAAAACATGGAAAAAGAAAGCACCTCTATTGTCCGACCTTATTTATACCGATGAAGAATATCGTGTGCCTATTGAGAATTTTCTAGAAGGTTATCTCAATTATTATGTTGTCAAAAATTTTGAGGAAGCACAAGAAGCAATAGAACTTTTAAGCAATGCTCAAAAGGGAAAAGCCAACTTTTTTATTTTAGATGCTTTTGAAGATTATAATTCTCCACTTTTAACACATCCGAATACAAAGAGAGCCTTAGATTTGGTACAAGTGGATGCACCTTATCGCAAGTTATTTGGCTTTTTATTGGATAATGTTTTACTTGTCGATGACGAACGATTAATTAATAATATTGATAATGATAATTTAATTTTTCTATCAAAATCAGGAAAATACATTCAGCGAAAGTTTAGTATTTCTGGAGGTTCTGTAGGCTTATTTGAAGGGAAACGAATTGGTCGTAAGAAAAATATGGAAATCCTAAAACAGGAAATCGAATCTTTAGAAAAACAGCATAACGATTTATCTCAACAGCATTTTCATTTAAAAGATAAGATCAACAATCTAAAATCTGCTGATAAAGCACGAGAGATTAAAACAGAGACACAACAGTTAAATCAACTTTCCCAAAAATTTGTTTCTTTAAAAACGAGAATGGAAAATTTTGAGTCTTTCTTAAATGAAGCCAATGCTAAGAAAGCACAAGCATTAGAAAAAATAAATATTTTTGATAAAGACAATGCCGTCTTAGATAAAGAATTGATTATCAAAAAACAAAATGCAAGGACTTCAAAGGAGCAAATCTCCCAAATGGATGGTTCTTATCGTTTAGTAGCCGATCAATTAACAGAAGCCTCTCAGGCCTTCAATCAAAAGAATATTACCTTTATTCAACAACAGAATAAAATCAATACTATTCAAAAAGAGCTTTCCTTTAGAGAACGACAAATTGAAGAGTTAAGAACAAAATTAAAAAACGATCAAACCGCTTTTGAGCATTCCGACATAGAGCTTCAGCAAGTTCAAACTGATATAGATACCTTACAAAAAACGTTGCTAGAAGCCTATGATCAAAAACGAGAGAAAGAAGCTAATTTGACTGAAGTAGAACAGAATTATTACCAGTCTCGTGGAGGAATCAATGAACTTGAAGATGGACTTCGGAAGAAAAATAGGGAACGACAAGCTTGTCAAGAATTGATAGCTTCTCTTAAAGAAAAATACAATGATTTACGCCTAGAACTAACGTCTATAGGTGAACGCTTGAAGGTAGAATTTAATATTGGGATCAACGATGTCATCAATAATGAATTGACACTTAATCTATCAGCAGCAGAGTTGGAAGATAAAGTTAAGCGTTTCAAGCAACGCATCGATAATTATGGTGAAATTAATCCAATGGCAGTAGAGGCCTTTGATGAAATGAAAATCCGTTTTGATACTATAACAGAACAAAAAAATGATATTGAATCTGCTAAGGTTTCCTTACTAGAAACTATCCAAGAAATTGAAGAAACAGCAACAACACATTTCATGGATGCCTTTACGAAAGTCCGAGAGCATTTCAAGAACGTTTTCCGTAGCCTTTTCTCTGAAAATGACCACTGTGATTTGTTATTAGATGACCCTGAAAACCCGCTAGAGTCAAAAATAAAAATTACCGCAAAACCTAAAGGAAAACGCCCCCAGACAATCGACCAGCTCTCAGGTGGTGAGAAGACCTTGACGGCTACAGCATTACTTTTTTCTTTATATCTACTTAAACCAGCTCCATTTTGTATATTTGATGAGGTTGATGCTCCTCTAGACGATGCTAATATTGATAAATTTAATCGCATTATTAAGCAGTTTTCTAAAGATTCTCAATTTATCATTGTTACACATAACAAACAAACAATGGCAGCCGTTGATGTTATCTATGGGGTTACGATGCAAGAACTAGGTGTTTCTACGGTTGTACCTGTTGATTTTAGAGAGTTGGTAGCTTAATTTTAATACACTATAATATAAATTACTTATAATCTTGAAGGCATCTTTTGCTGCATACTCGCCGACAGCTATGACTATAAGACTGTGCTGCGCCTTGGTCTGAAAAAAAATCTGCTTGTTTAAAATTGCAATAAACTTTTGTTACAGGATATTTAATTTGATAACATCCATTTTTTGAGCATTTCACTTTTGAATCGTTTATCTTTAGACTCGTATTATCCAATAAAATCCATTACCATATATAATCGTATTATGAAAAAAGTTATCTCCTTATTACTCTCTGCCTTTATCGGTATCTCTACATTATCATTTGGACAAGCTGCCCTTGTTGCAAGTGATATAAAAACGATGTTGTTTGAACTACCTGATGTTATCTTTGAAGAAGTCGAACAAAAGGATAAAAGCCTACGTTTTTTTAACATCCAAATCAAGCAACCGATTGATCATAAAAATCCATCCAAAGGGCATTTTTATCAACACTTATTTCTGAAACATCGTGGTTTTGATCGTCCTGTACTAATGAATACCAATGGCTATTCCTTGGGTAGTGGGCCGACAGAACTTGAAGATTTGACACGCTCCAATTATATCAGCATAGAGCATCGCTTCTTTGGGTCTTCTAAACCTGACTCCTTACAATGGGAATACCTTAACTTAGAACAAGCTACAGCGGATTTACATAAGATTAATATGCTTTTTAAAACCATTTATAAAAAAAATAAATGGATTAGTTCTGGAATTAGTAAAGGAGGGCAAACGACCATTTACTATAAATATTTTTATCCAAATGATGTTGATATTTGTATTCCTTATGTCGCTCCTCTAAATAACGCCTATGAAGATACTCGGATATATGATTTTTTAGATAATGTTGGAGATAGTGCTTGTAGGCAAAAGATTCTAGCCTATCAAAAAAAGATGCTTAAAGATAAAAAAGAGCTACTCCCTCTACTCTATTGGTTTGCAAAAGGAAATGGTTTTACATTTAATTACTTGGGAGGCATCGAAGCTGCTTACGAATATGCTATTTTGGAATATCCTTTTTCTTTTTGGCAATGGGGAGGAAAATGCTCAGATATACCCAAAGCCTCTGATGATAGTGAAACACATATTAACCATTTTATAAAAATTATAGGCTTGAGTTTTTATAGTGATAAATCTATGGATACCTACGCTGCTCATTATTATCAAGCAACGACTCAAATGGGATATTATGCTTATGAAACCGAAGACTTCAAAGGATTACTAACAGCTTTACCAATGCAACCGCATCCGCATGCCTCATTCGTACCGAAGGGCATAAAAGCAAGTTATAATCCTGAATTCAATAAAAAAGTCCATAAGTGGCTAGAAACAAATGGGAATAATTTTTTATACATCTATGGTGAATTAGATACTTGGACAGCTACTGGTGTAGAACCTAGTAAAAAGACCAATGCAAAGCGATATGTTCTACTAGGAAAGCATCATGGTAATGCTCGTATCGTTGAAATGAATAATGCTATGAAAAAAGACTTTATCAATACCTTATCTCTATTGTTGGGTGAGCAATTGCTTAATTCTAAAGAGTAAATTAATGTTTCTCCAGGTTACTTATTTTAAGTTTTAAGACGCTTGATTTATTATTGAGTTAAGTGTCTAAAAACCTACATCTCTGTCAATTATCAACACCCTTTAAATTTAGCTTATGGTTGGCTTATATCAATTTAAAAAACTTCTCAATTAAAAACTAAAATCACCCTGCTTTGTTTTTAATTCTAAGGTTTGACAACTATAAAAAAACAAGATTTTTCATAATCAAATAATAACTCATTTTTATACGGACTATTCATTAACAGCCCATTAACAATGCTTAACAACTGATTGGGAAAAAGAGGTTTTTACTCTATTTAACTTTGCTCTGTAATAAATTTAATAGAGCCTGCTCTAATAATTTTTTCCATAAAATAAAATAAAGCTGATAATGAGATGTATTCTAATTTTTCTATACTTACTTTGTTCTTTTACTGTTTCTGCCCAATCAATAAAAGGTCAAATTAAAGATGCTGAAACCCAAGAATCTATTCCTTATGCAACAGTTCTCCTTAACGATATGGAGGGTAAATTTCTAGAAGGAGTAACAACCAATGACGGAGGAGAATATTTGATAAAATATAAAAAAGGAAATTATAAGCTCAACATTACGTTCATGGGGTATGAGCAGATTGAATCGGATATTACACTAGAAGGCGATATGGTTTTAGATTTTGAACTAAAAAATGCTGTAACCGAACTAGGTCAAGTAACTGTGACTGCTGAACGAACAACTGTCGAACAGTTAATTGATAAAAAAGTCATTAATGTGGGAAAAGATCTATTATCAAGCGGTGGAGATGCTGCCACCGTTTTGGGTCAATTGTCGGAAGTAGATGCAGACGAAAATGGCAATATCAGTTTACGAGGAAATAATAATGTCAACATTTTGGTAAATGGTAAACCTTCACCTTTAAGTAATGCAGAGTTATTGCAACAAGTTTCTAGTGCCGAAATCAATAAAATTGAAATTATCACTTCACCTTCTGCCAAATATCAAGCGAGTGGGCTGACAGGTATTATCAATATAATTACCCATAAAAAAGTCCAAAAAGGCCTTTCCATTACTACAAATTTAGGCGTCAATACACTAGGAGGCTATAACTCAAATGTTAACTTTCAATATGGTCATTCGAAAGTTAATTTTAAGTTAGGTGGTTCTTACCGTAAACGATTTTCTGAAAGACAGTTTTCAAAAGAACGAATAGGACTAGAGCCATTTTCTCAAAATACAAGTTACAAAGATGAAGGAAATATTTATAGTATAAATGGCGGTATAGATTGGTTTTTAACGGATAATGATGAATTTTCTATTAGTTTGGACTATCGAGACAATGGACATGATCCAAATCAGCAATCTGTTATTTTTCAAGATAATACAGAGACTTATCAAGAGACTTTCACGAGTCACTCACATATATCCATGAATACAAATGCGAATTATCGCCATTACTTCAATGATAAAAAAGGATTTTTAGAATTGGATGCTCAAATTTCAAAAAATCCAAATATTCTACAAAGTGATTTTAGACCCAATCTAGGTGTTTTAGATAATAGAGCAGATAATGATGCCTTGATTTCAAATCTTGCTTTTGATTTTTCTAATACTATCAATGATGATTTAAAAATTGAAAGCGGTTTTCTTTGGAATCGTCAAGAACTTCAAAATACAAGAAATGAATTTGACCAAGATTTCGTTCCAGTAGTAGAAAGTTTTGAAAATATACAGTCTACTTATGCAGCTTATGCTTTGACCAATTTCAAAGTAAAAAAACTAACCGTTCAAGCAGGTTTGAGGGGTGAACTTTATCGTCGAAATGCTAATCTAATTACAGAACAAAGCAAAGTTTCAAACAAATTTAATGATCTTTTCCCGTCACTTCATTTAAATTATAATCTTAAAAAAGGACAAACGTTAACACTAGGGTACAATCGACGCACATCTAGACCAAGGTTAGGACAAGTGAATCCCAATGCCTTCCAAAGTAGTGAGTTCTCTATAAGGAGAGGAAATCCTTCATTACTGCCCGAATTCTCTAATAATATTGACTTGAGTTACCAATATAAAAAAGGAATTTTTAGTATTTCTCCAAGTGTTTCTTATAGGCTAAAAAATCAAGTAATTACTCGCAATCAATTTGTCAATGATGAGGGTTTAACAGAACAGTTTTATGTTAACAATGGTAAAAGTGATGCTTGGGGAATCGAGCTGACAACGGCTTTGACTTTTCCAAAATGGTTAAAAACGGACTTTAGTTACAATTGGAATTATGCAAAATTTCGAGCTGATAGAATCGGCTTTGTCCGTAATTTTTCAATAAATTCAAGGTTTAGAATTAAAAACAAAATCACATTTTCAAAAAAGACCAACCTAGCTATTGATTGGCGTTATTCTTTCCCTAGTGAATCTTTTAATAGAACCTTCCAAGTTAACCAGAATCTGGATCTTGCTATCCGACATAAAATTTTAAAAAATAAAGGGAATATTAATCTTCGATTTACAGATATTTTCAACACCCGTCAGTGGGCTGGAACTAATACAGGCGAAGATTTTACCGAAGACTTTGATTACAAGCCTTTATCTAGAGTCGTTCATTTAGCATTTTCATATACTTTTAAAGGAGGAACTCTCAAAAAACGAAGTAAGAAAAAACGTGAATATGGTAGTGGCGTTGTTCATTAAGAAACATCTACAAAATGTATGTGAAAAACCAAACGCTAAAAATAGGGTTTGGTTTTTTGTTTAGGAACAATTTTCTTTCTATAACCTGTAACTATCCTTCCATTTGAATTCGTATCTATAATATTTTTGCAGTATCTCTTGAAATTAGTTCTTCATCTTTTTGACAAAAAAATTAGTATAGAACAAATAAAAGGCTAGCATGAAATAAGACTTTTTCAGCACGACTCTTTGATATTGAAACTGTCTCTTTTGTTTCGAGACAGCTTCAACTAGCTTTTGGGGACTATTTAGGTTCTTCTATTTGTTTAGCAAATACATTATTCGCTATTCTTTCTCCTTCACACGTTGTTATCCCATTAGTATTATAAATTTGAATATTTCCTCTCTCTATAGGTTCTCTATGGTACCAATAACTAAAACAGTAAGGCTCTGTGTCTCCAAAGTTAATATTGTATGTAAATGAAGATTCATCAAGGACACTATCATCAAATGAATTATTATCTGTAACAGAAAAATAAGACGGCATACCATATATGTCGCTTATCACTTCTGTTCCGTCAGGTTGTATTGATTTTCCAAAAGTTCCCAATAAAAATGCTTCATTTCCACAAAATTCTAAACAATTAATAGTACCTGTTATTTGATGCCCACTCGAGTGTATTAGCCTAAAATACCCTTCTGTATTTACTCCATCTGTAGATGCCCGAAATGTAACCATGTATGTATTATTATTTCCAGTTTTATAAGTATAATTACCCCAGGCATAAGAAAAATTAAGTCTTGTGGTCGTTCGTTCAGCAAAGTCAGAGAAATCTTCCTCTGTTCCTGAAATAGATTCAGTACAGCTAATTAATCCAATTAGAAAGAATCCTATCACAAATAATAATTGATTTAATTTAAACTTTTTCATTTGTTTTAATTTTTAGGTTTTTATTAATTTATTTTCTCACGGTAATATCGAAGCTCTTAAAAAATAGAATGCTCAATTATTTATAAGTCATTGTATATCAATATTTCAGTTAATTCTTTTCACCATAGCTAAGGTTACGAAAAAAGAATAGAGCTTTATCTTGGTATACAAGCACTTATAACTAACATAAACCTTCATTATTAAACAACTTCATCATTAAGAAGCACAACTTCTAAATTTTCTACTATTCAAAAAATCTAAGCAGTTTTGGTATTAGAAAATGTATAATTGTTTTCTTTTTGATGATGTAAAAGTAGCGTAACATTAGCTTCATTATTGAAAAAATGTCATCAGCGGTAAGATTGAATACATGAATGGTAACAAATTTGTAATAATGAACTATTCGAGAAATTAATCATATTCATTTTTACTAATAAGTAGGTGAGCATTTTATATAAAATAATTACCTGAAAAATAACTTTTGATTATCAAAGATTTAACAAAAGGGGACTGTCCAATAAAGTGTGTAAATAAGAATTTAGGAGGCTAGCCTCCTAAATTCTTATTTTTTTTTCTAAATTTAAAAAACACATTGATTTGACGAACCACATACCTGCCTGTAACAGGTGGATGCTCGCCATGGACAGGTATGCTTTGTTTGTGTGCTATGTTTTTCAGGTCTCTAATTTTGCCCTCTATTTTATTTAACAGCAGAATATCCAAGTTCCTTTATTAATTCTTTATTTTTAATTTTTTCTATTGCCTTTCTCATCTCTTTCTTATTCCCTTCTTTTTTATGACAGTATGCCAATATAAAATTAATCATATCAGTAATTTTCTCTGATTCTTCTGATTTTTCAATCTTGTTTACTCTCTTTTTTACCTTTTTATATTTTTCTTGATAGGCATCAATTCTTAATTGAGATAATTCAGCCATCATTTTCAATTCTGCCAAGTCTGTTCCCCCCTTGCTTTTCCTAAAATATCGTTTACTAATTGACATAAACATATTTCTTATAGACTTGTTTTCTATTTTAATTCCTAGCTTCATAAACTCTTCCCCCAAATCATACATATTTTCTGGAATAGTTACTTTCTCCTTTAGAAATGGTAATATTCTTTCATTTAATTTACTATAATCATCTGGAAAAGAATTAAATTTTTCTAGTAAATAATTCGAACCTTTATAACCTTCTTCGTCCAGCAATATATCTTCATTTGCTGTCAATATTAATACCCTTGGTATCTTGGTAACTCCATAAGACATTGCTAAACTTCTATTAGAAGTTACATCCACTTTTAAGAGAACAAACTTATTTGATAACTTCTCAAACTCTTCACTTTGCCATAATTCTCTATCCATTCTTAAGCATGGCTTACACCATATTGCCCAAAAATCAAGAATTATTAATTTATTCTCTGCTAAAGAAACTGTTTTTGCCAATGTAAAATCATCTATTGTTTGCCCTATACTTACCCTACTTATCATTAAACTTATAATCAAAATTACATACTTCATTTTTTATTTTTTAACTATTAATTCTTAAACAATTTTATATACTTAACTTCCTAAAACATAGCTATTCTAATATTTTTCACACAGCATACAACGACGGTACATCCGCCACTCCAAATCTATGGCGTATAAACTTATTAGTACATCATTTCTTATTATAAATAAAATCAAAATCATCTAATCCTAATAGCCTTATACCAACTTCTTTTACCTGATTATCCACTTCCAGATTATAAGCAAAGTCTATTATTAATAGTAGAATTATTTTATTTAAACTATTCATTTTTTTGCGCTTTTGTTTTTTATTCTCTTCTTGGCTAAAACTTTGATATACACTTGATCTAAACAGTATTTTCTATAGTGTCTTTTGAAATTAAATATAACTGTGCCATCCTTTAGGAGTAAAATCTACCAAAATCCACGTCTGGTTTATCACTGATTTGTCAGATTCCAAGTTACTTGCCAATGCCATTATAATTATTACATAAATCATTTATTAATATTCTTTTTGTATTTGTAATTAATTACTCACAACACTCAAAATCTACATCTCCAAACCCATTGATATCCCAAGTCATGTTATTCCAGTTGAGTGTTTTTTTGAAAGTTCCTTGTACACCTCCATCACAGTGGGCATAATTAAGTACATCTATATAAAAGAAACCAGTATTAACTCTAGCATTTTCATTCTTACTATAGCTAGTCATTGTAGCTGAATCATCACCAGCGTCACTACAATCTCCCTTCCATTTTCTTGAAGCATTTATGGTTACTTCTAAATCTGCATAATTCTCATACCAGATACCATTATACCAATGTTTAGAGAATGCTGTAGCTTCCTCATATGTAGACCAAAAAGTTTTGTATGTTGCTGTTCTATGAGAAAGTCCTTGTACACCATTATCTTGGTTCCATAACCATCCTGTATCTTTATCTAATGGATCACACTGTAATGTACTATTAAATGTGTAAAAAATAGTTTTTTCTCCAATTCCAAAAGGACACTTTGGTTTTGCCTTGACAACAACATCTACAGATGGAAGTACGTCTGGTATTGTATATACAAACTCAAAGTTTCCATTGATATCATGTGTTTCCGAAACAGTAGGAGATAAATCGATTGTTATTGAAACAGTACCTTTTCCCGTATTACCCAATATATTTGTACAATGACCATAAACTTTGAATTGATTACAATCAATTTTTCTTATCCTTATAATACAGTTACAAGGACCTAAAAAAGTAGCTTTTTCAGTATCATCAGCCCATAAAGCACCTTCTGGAATAGACTCTATATTCAGTTCTATTCCTTTTTCCATTGCTCTAATTAAATGCTGTACCCTTTTATCTGTTGCATCTGATAATAACAACTTATCATTATTCATATAGGTCACAAGATATTGCCCTATTTGGAATTCAAAATGCTCATTGACAAGAGCCATCATAATAGGATCGGTTAAAAATGGTTGGTAACGTTCTTGTGGATCTACAAAGACATCTGTATGCAATAAGGTATGAACAGACGTAATTTTCCCATTTTTACTAACAAAATCATTAAACCGCTGATTATCTTCGGTATATATTTGATCTAAGTGTTGATAAAGACTGGTAAAATGCTCAAAATCTCGAAATGAATATCGCCCCTCTAGTACTGTTGGAGGATCAATTTTTACGTCTGAACTAGTAGCTGTTCTAGCATTTGAATTTGTATCTAAAGTAATTGATTGAATATCTTTTGGACTTAACTCGTCATTTTTTTGACAAGAAATAATGACTATAGAACAAAGAAGAATTAGGATAAAATAAGGTTTCATAAATTTTTTATTTTTAATATTGAAGTTGTTTAAAAATAGAATGATGAATTATTAAACAACTTCATTCTTTGATAGGATATATGCCTATATCAAAGGATGGAATTTTGTATCAAGAGATAAATTTTCATGCTAAAATTAAGTGAAGCTGTATACCTGTGGTAGGGCTTTTGATTAAGTGTCGTACTATTTTACACAAGTGTATATAAAAAATAAATAAAATTATATGAGGGCTTAAACATTCCTAGTTAACACAAAAAAGGTAGCCAAACTAAGCACTCACTTAATTTGGCTACACTTTAAATCGTAGAAAGTATGAGAAATACGATACTAAATTCTAAACATCGTTTTTAGTTCTGCATTTCCTTTTTAAACAAATTAATCGCAACATTCAAAATCTACATCACCAAACCCATTAATATCCCAAGTCATACCATTCCAATTTAATGTCTTTTTGAAAGTACCTTGTACATCTCCATCACAGTGGGAAAAACTACGCTGAAATCCCGTATTGACCCTAGCTCTTATACTTTTTTTGTGACCTGTTTTTGTCTCTGATTCAAAACCTGCATCAGTACAATCCCATTCCCATTTTCTTGAAGCATCTATTGTAACTTCTAAATCTGAAGGACTGTCATACCAAACACCATTATACTTATGTTTTGAATAGGCTTGAGCTTCTTCATAAGTAGACCAGCAATTCTTGTACGCTGCTGTTCTATGAGAAAGTCCTTGATTCACATTGTCCTCACTCCATAACCATCCAGTATTACTATCTCTTGGATCACAAGAGTTTGTATCATTATATACATAATCCTCATATTGTGTATGCCCTGTTGGGCATTTAGGGTCAGTAGAAACACTAACTAGAATATATGGATCAGGCGTTGGCATAGTATAGATAAAGTCGTAGTTTCCACTTACAGTATGTGTTTCATTAATCGGAGGAAATATATTATTAATGTTTACATTAACTGTTCCTTTCCCCGAAGCTCCCCATAAATTTTTACAATTCCCATATACTTTAATTTGGCTACAATTTATTTTCACTATATTAAGACTACAAGTACATAGTTTTTTGAAAGCATTTTGATCCGTATCATCTACCCATAAAGCACCTTCTGGAATAGACTCGATATCTAGTTCTATTCCTTTTTCCATTGCTCTAATTAAATGTTGTACTCTTTTATCAGTTGCATCCGATAATAACAACTTATCATTATTCATGTAAGTCACAAGATATTCTCCAATTTGGTACTCAAAATGCTCATTGACAAGAGCCATCATAATAGGATCAGTTAAAAATGGTTGGTAGCGTTCTTTTGGATCTGAAAAGACATCTGTATGTAATAGAGTATGAACGGATGTAATTTTTTCATTTTTACTGACAAAATCATTAAATCTCTGATCATCATCAGTATACATTTGATCTAAATATAGATAAAGACTTGTAAGATGCTCAAAATCACGGAATGAGTATCTACCTTCTATTACTGTTGGAGGATCTAGTTTTGCAACTGCTCCTGTAGTTGTTCTTGCATTTGAATTCGTATTCATGGTGTTTTGTATAGTATCTTTTGAAATTAGATCTTTATCTTTTTGACAAGAAATAATTAACATTGAACAAAGGAGGATTGGCATGAAATATAGTTTCATAATTTTTTCATTTTTATATTCTCTGATATGGAAGCTGTTTAAAAATAGAATGATGAATTATTTACAAGTCATTGTATCTCAATATTTCAGCTAATTCTTTTCACCGTAGCTAAGGCTACGAAAAAAGAATGGAGCTTTATCTTGAAATACAAGCACTTATAATTAAAATCAACCTTCATTATTAAACAACTTCATGATGTCTATTCACACCAAAGAATAAGATTTATATTAAATAAATTTTCAGGCCGAAATTAGATAAACATCCATGCCTGTGGTAGGGCTTTTGATTAAGTGTATTATTATTTTACACAAGTGTATATACAAAATAAATAAAGCTATAGATAAATGTTTATAGTATCCTAAAACGATAAAAAAGCTGTCTCGTTTATTCCGAGACAGCTTCAACTAGCTTTTGGAGACAAAAGAACTATTTAGATTCTTCTATTTGTTTAACAAATACATCACTCATTATTCTTTCTTCTTCACGCATTTTTATCCCGTTAGCATTATAAATTTGAATATTTCCTCTCTATATGTTCTCTATTGTACCAATAACTAAAACGCTTGATTCAGTATATTGAATCAAGCGTTTTTCTCTCGAATTTACTTCTTGAAAAATTCTAACCTTTAATCCTGAACTGGATTCCCTCTATCTCGTCCTTGTTGTTGATCAAATAACGATTTATAGGCAGCAAATCGTTGATTTAAACCATCTAAATAGGCTTTATCTTTTTGTTGGTAAGCAAGCGCCATGATATTCTGTAAGGTCTGTACATTCGCATTAAAATCTGATGCATAACTAGTCCTCAAGATATTATCATCCATTGAGACAAAAAAGTTCAAATTCTGTTCAATATTATCCAACAAGATTTCAAGATGTGGCTTTGTTTTTTCCCATTCTCCTGCTTCACCATAACTTCTCATTACTTCAAAAGAAGCATAATCATAAGGGAAATTCATATTAGGGAATGCTTCAAAATACTTATCAATAAGAGCTACAGCTTCCTTATTTTGTTTATTATCTATATATTTTCTAATAACTCTTAAAAAGGCAATACGCATACTTTGAACACTTGGTCCATACTTTTCATTAATATGTGTATCTAATTTGTCAAAATTTCCCCATTTCCACTTATTCATAATGTTATCATACATTTTATCCTCTTTTGTAAGTCCTAGACTCATCGACTGCATTTGACTAAATCTAGCATCTGGTTTGTATTTGATAGGCACTAACCGTAGTGCTAAACCTTCTAGTTGAGTATAATCTTTTAGTCCCAATAATCCTTTACTAGGATCAGGTATAGTAACTGCAAAATAAATCGGTCTATCATTAATATTAGAGGCTATAATATCTAATAAGGCCAAATCACCTTTTAAGGCATATTTAGTACCTGCTCCATGTAGAGGTAAGGTAAATTGAATATTTGGCAAAATCTTGCTTTGTTCAGAAGTATCAATACCTCCTTGGTTAATCACTGCTTGTTTATTGACAGGAATAGAAAACACTTTAGTTGGAAGATATTTTTGATCTTTACGGCTTGCGATAAAGTTCATAACCGATTGGTAATTCATCGGTGAATCAGGTTTTCCGTCATCCAAATATGGTACTTGAACCATACTTCGCCCTTGATAAGCCTCACTTGGTAATGTCATTTTGATAGGTGCTGATTTGTTAACTTTCCTACGTAATAAATCTATATACCAATCGACCTGTATCAAACTTAAATTGATAACCCTTACATCTGTCCGAATTTCTTCTACCTCTTGAGCATACCATAATGGATAGGTATCGTTATCACCATAAGTAAATATAATTGAATTTTGGTCAACAGAATTCAAAAAATTACTCGCATAATCGCTTGCTCCATAATGCCCTCTTCTACTATGATCGTCAAAATTTTGAGTCGCCATTAACAACGGTGCAAGCAAGACTATAGCTGTTGCAATATAACCCGCCATTTTGGGTGCTAATTTATCTTTTAATAACCCAAATATTGCCAATACCCCCATTCCCACAAACATCGAATAAGTAAAGAAGGACCCTGTTAATACATAATCTCGTTCCCTTGGTTCTCTTGGCGGCTGATTGGAATAGATAATGATAGCAAGCCCCGTCATAAAAAATAATACTAACAAAGCAAAGGCCTCATTTGGTCTATTTTTAAACAAAAAGAAAAAACCTAGTAATCCAAAAATAAAAGGCAACATATAGTATTTATTTCTGGAATTGTCATAACGCATGACATCGGGCAGTTCGCTTTGATTGTATAGTTTTAGATTATCAATAAAAGGGATTCCTGTAATCCAATGCCCTTTCGATTTATCCATTGGATTGAAACCTTGCTCTCCATTTTGCCTCCCTGAAAAATTCCACATAAAGTAACGAACATACATCCACCCTACTTGATACTTCATAAAAAACCATAGATTTTCTCCAAAGGTTGGCGGGTTACTAATATCCCATTCTCTTTGATAAAGTACAGGTCGACTACCTTCCGAATGGCTTAATCGAGGAAAGGGCATTTTATCTTTATTATCGTAGACGTATTTCAATTTCTGATCAACGATCTTGTACGTTCCTGATTTTTCATCATAATCATAACGGTCTTCAACCTTATCAACGCTCTTTATCTCCGCAGCATAATGTGGTCCATACAATAATGGTCGTTCTCCATATTGTTCTCTATTCAGATAAGGAATCAAACGCATCACATTGGTATTGCTATTCATGCTAATAGGTGTCTTCGCATTGGCACGAATCACAATAACCCCAATGGTGGAAAATCCTACTAACACTAAAGTTAAGGCGACTAAGGCATTTTGTAGCAATTGGCTTCCTCGTTGATGCGCCATTCTAAACCCAAAGAATAATAGCCCCGCAAAAAGCAATATCACAAAAATAATCCCAGAATGGATAGGCATTCCCAAAGAGTTTACAGCAAAAAATTCAAAGAAAGACCATAATTTAGGAACTCCTAAAATCACAGTAATTTGGATAAAACCCATTACTAGGACGCCTCCAACTGCGGCGATAAGCATTCCTAGGAGAGAATTATCTTTATATTTTTTCAAATAATATAAAATACCTAATGCAGGAAATGTCAATAAACTAAGTAAGTGAACACCTATAGATAAGCCTGCCATATATATTGCAAAGACAACCCATCGATCATTATGTGGATTATCTGGTAGATTATACCATTTTGCCATACTCCAGACTACTAAAGCAGTAAACATTGTAGATAGTGCATACACTTCTCCTTCTACTGCCGAAAACCATATGGAAGAACAAAAAGCTGCTGTCAAACCACCAGCAAGTGCTGCCCCCGCAATGGGAATGATTTGATCTTCGTTTGGTTCTTCCTGTCTACCCACTAAAGCAATTTTAGAAAATATCCCTGTTGTCCAACATACAAACAAGGCCGTAAATGCTGTACAGATACCAGACATTAGGTTAACGGCAAAAGAAATATTCTCAGGATGCGCCTCTGTATCTGTAAAGATTTCAGCCACTAAGACAAACATTCTACCTATAAGTACAAATAAAGATGCTCCAGGTGGATGCACTACTTCTAGCTTATATGCTCCAGCAATAAACTCCCCACAATCCCACAAACTCCCTGTAGATTCAGCTGATAAGAAGTATACAATTGTGGCAATGGCAAAAACAATCCAACCAACAATATTTAGAATTTTTTTAAACCCCATTCTACAATTTTGATATTTTTATAAAAAAAATTTGTGCAAAAATAATAAAATAATCCAAGGAACTTTTTTTGTTTTAAAAAATGTTATAAATTTGCGTCGCATTAAAATAGGGCTTGCCCCATGGTGTAACGGTAGCACACCGGTTTTTGGTGCCGTTTGTCAAGGTTCGAATCCTTGTGGGGCAACAGCAAAACGCTTCAAGAATTAAGTTTCTTGGAGCGTTTTTTTATACATTATAAATGTAGCTCCAAAAAAATAGGTTCAACAGATTGAATAAAAGGAAAGCAAACTTTAAAATCACTTTTGAGCAGAAAAATTAGAATACTTCAACCTTAATTAATTTTGCATGGAAAAATTTAATTAAATATCTCCTTAGTTAATTTTTTGCTTTTTTTTTTAAATAAGGCACATCTTTGTTTAAACAAACTTAACTAAAGATGATTATGCTTTATCTAGTAGAAAAAGGAATCTTAAAACAACCCATTCTTTACCTATCCGATTTTTTTGAGCGAAATAGAACTTTATACTATGATAACTTGACATTAGTTCGAGAGAAAAGTAATCTACTTCAATGGTTTAAGTTTTTTTAGTTGGCATCATTGAAACTGCAAAAAGTAGTATTACTACATTTGATAATGTTCTTAAATTACAAAAGGATATAGAAGCAAAATTACAAGGATTGTCTAGTCGTCCTGCAAATGTCCAAATAGTTATCAATTATTTATTTCAAAAGCCTATTATTGATGCTCAAATAGTAAAAGAACTAACCCATTTATCTTCGCCTTCAGTTTATAAAATATTAAACGAATTAGAAAATTTAGGTATATTAGAAGAAATGACTAGAGCAAAAAGGGGTAAACTATTCCTATTTAAAGATTATATTTATCTCTTTAGTTAATGGAATTGATTTAATCACTTTTTGTACCCAAAGTAGCAATTAAAAACAACAAACAACTATAAACCAAGCAGTTAAATTAATAAACCCCAGTCCTTGTAGAGCAACAGCAAAACGCTTCAAGAATTAAGTTTCTTGAAGCGTTTTTTATAGATTTCCTCCTAAGACAAGTAAACCAATCTGTATCCAACCTACTATAAAACCAATAATAGCTCCTATAATTTCGATAAACCGAAATTCCTTGGCGAGTATATTATTTAGAACCGTTTCTAATTTATCAGTAGAGAGTTGAGCAAATTTATCACTTATCATTTCTTCAATATCAAGAGTTTCCTCAACATAAATCATATATTTATCGACCATTTTAGGCAATTGGATTTTAACTTCTTTCAAAATTTCATCTCGAACTCTATCTTTCATTCGTTGGGGTGTTAAGAGTGCAACTAGAGGCATGGCTTTACCAACTTTTTCTTCTAAAAAACCATCCATCCGCTCTGCTACATTCTTATAAATAGTGTTCATGCTTTTTTCATCTACTACTCTTTTTTTTATATCATCCATCGTCAACAGTTCATCTGCCACTACTTTTCCTATTTTTTGTGCAATGAGTACCTGTCGCTTTGGGAAAATCCCTTGTAGGGTAAATCCCAATAAATTGATAGGCTTCTTCGGATGAAAAAGCATTTTTACTGCTAAGTAATTGGTAAACCATCCAATAGCTGCCGCAATAAAGGGCAAGGTATATATCATATACTATTAAAATAATTACATTTATTAAATCCCCCCTATTCCACTCCTCATCTGTATTATTAACAATCCTCCTATTGTCCTGTTTAGAATAAAGCAATTTTTTAATTAAAAAATCCTTTTCTTTCCCCAACCTTTATGACTATCCCATCGTGTAGATAATTAAATCAAGTATTTTTAAGATGCCTATTTCTATTCTTTGAATAGTTTGGTAAAAAAAATGAAGGTGTTTAATATATAAAAACAAAAGTATTTTTAAATCATGAGAAATAAACTAAAAATAATTGTAAGTCTAAGTCTAACAATTTTTATCTTCTCTTGCTCTACAGAAAATGGATTTGAACACTATTCTGGTAATAGGTTGATTTCAATTGAATATAAAAATAAGGATGAAAGCTGGATAGAAAATCATACCTATTCGTCAGATGGCGTACTAAATAGGATTGAAAATTTCCATTCATTGGGTAAAGAATATACCCTGAATTATAAAGATTCTAGGTTAAATGTATATCATACTTATCGAAAAGACAACGGCAAATTAATTTTTCGTGACTCTATCGTTTACAATGAAAATGGAACAATTCATGCTATTTATAATTTTTCAGTTAACTCAGGAGAAAATTTACCCTTATCATGGATTTATGAATATGAGTATGATAATATAAATCGGATTAAGAAAAAGTCAACATATTTTGTAATCACACAAGAATATACTTCAATTGAAAAATATTATTGGAGTAATGGTAATATAAAAAGGTCTGAATATTATAATGGAAAAGGGAAATTGGATCATGAATTCTTTTATGAATATGATGATAAAATAAATTATAAAAAAGAAATTCCAACAGGCATCTCCGATCCTATTAATTGGAGTAAAAATAATATAACTAAAGTTGATCGGAATGACTATTTGGTTGGGATTGATATCCTTTGTCAACCTTGTATTGCTGAGTATAAATATAATTTAGACAACCTCCCTATTTCAATAAAATTTAACTGGGGGCTAGATATGAAGTTAAATTATGGAAATGATGGAGAATAATAAATCGTTGTTTATAAGCAACAAAAGTTCATACTAGGTACGTATATTAATAGATATTTAATAAAGTAAAAACATTTTTGAAAAGTATTAGTACCCAACTCTTAAAAGATTGCCGTAATGGTGATCGGAAAGCACAGTTGCAACTTTATAAAGTTTGCTTCTCTATGCTAATGGGTATCTGTATGCGGTATAAAAGAGAAGAGTCCGAAGCTGTAGCCAGTTTGAATATGGGATTTCTAAAAATAATAACTAACTTGGAAAAGTATTCCTCCAAAATCCCATTCCAAGCTTGGGCCAAACGTATAATGATTAATACTTTGATTGATGAATATCGAAAGTATAAAAAAGAAAGGGAAACTATTTCATATACAGATTTTGAAAGTCCTGAAAGTTATCGTGAACCTATAGATTTTAATGCAGCAGAACAAAAATTTGATGCTCAACAGATTGAAGCAATGATTCATACATTACCCCCTATGAATCGCCAAGTCTTTAATCTATTTGCAATAGATGGTTATAGTCATAAAGAGATCGCCCAAATGCTTGGTATTAGTGAAGGTACATCTAAATGGCATCTTTCAACAGCTAGAAATAAATTAAAGCAACTAATTAATCAACAATTAAATCAAAAAAACAAACTTTACGGAAAAAGGATAAGTAATGGATAAAAGAGATGATTTAGATCGGTTTTTTAGAAAAAAGCTAGAAGAACGACACTTCGAAGCACAGCCAGCCTTTTGGGAAGAGGCAGAGCGACTGCTTGATCAAGCTGACAATAAACCATCTAAAAAAAGGAGATTTATTTGGTGGTATTTACTATTGATAGGTATTTTATTCTTAGGAGGAATAAGTATCTATTCTAATTTTAATAATAGTACTTCGACTAATACTCATCTAGTTGAAAAAAATATTCCTACTCCATTTGTAAAACCAAGCAAACAAAAGCAAAACACCTTTTCACAAACACCAAACATTAATACAAAAAAAACACTTCCCAAATTAAAAAAAACAGCATTACCAGCCATTAATTCTAGCTTGAAAGCATCATCTAAAACATCAACACTTCCAATAATAACGTCTAATTTAGACATTTATAAAAAACAATCTTTTTCTACTCCGAATCAATCTACAGACAATAATACTTTCATAAGTAAGAATTCTAATTATATTCTTAAGCAAAATCGTATTTCGCCTAAAACAACTAAAACAATTGATAATACTCAAATAACATCTTTACCTCTAACGCATAACGTTTCAGTTAAAGCTACTGATCCCCAAAAACTCAAAACAGAAGAAACAAAGGTTAAAGAACAAACCCAAGCGATTAGCATACCTAATCAACTACCTCATGGTACTGATAAATTCCTAGAAAATCGTCCTGGCTTCATTGCCATGACTGCAAATAAATATCATTATAAGCCATTACAATGGTTTGTACAAGGTGGAACAAATTTCGCATACAATAGAGGTAATGGTAGTCTACTTACTGGTGTTTATACAGGTATAGGTATAAGTTTTCCAATAAGTAAGAAATTAGCCCTTAACACCGAAATTAACTATATCCAAAAAAAGCGATTTATTGCTAATTTGCAAGAAGTCATTCAAGACAAAAGTTTTAGTTTTGGTTCAAAAACAACCTATTATATTCCTCAACATAATACTTCTATTCATTCTCTCCAATTGCCTTTAGCTCTACAGTATGAACCAAATGCTAAACATCAATTTATGATTGGAGGATTTGTTACTTATATATTCTACCAAAACTTGAAATACAATGTCCTTGAAAGTGATTATTTAGATACCTCCACCCCACTTATAACGTCAAGCACCATTCAAGTAAATGGAGAGACATTTAATGCTGACGAACTATATAGCAAATTTGATGCAGGTCTATTATTTAGATATGAAAGAGCCGTTTTTAATAACTGGGATTTGGGCATAGGACTAAATTATAGTTTCATCAATTTTTTAAAACAGGACAAACTACCCAATAACGCTATAGAAGCTGAACTTTTTGATGCGGATCTATTCACCATAACTCCCCCTATCACCAATCCCAAAATACCATTTGAACAGAAAATTAACTTACAACTATATTTAAACTATGAGTTTTAACTACAAAATTTCATTTTTCCCATTCATAGCTATTATGCTCTTAGCTTGTTCTGACGGTGCAATACCTTTACCTGAAGAGAAAACTGAACCTGTTTTTTTATTGGATTTATCTATAGCTGGTATTCCGCATAAAATCATTGCAGGGGAAGAAGATTATTTCATGTTTTCCAACTTAATATCTGCTATGGAAGGGGACTATCAGAGTAAAAGTGAGCTTAAAAAAATTGACGATGCCGAATCTTCAGATTTAAGTATATCTTTTAATTTAAAACATTCATATGTTGTAACAGGCAGTACTACACAAGAAGAATTTAATGATTTATTATTCCTATTTTGCTATGGACGTGAACGACCTATTAGTTTTGGTACAAATACTGGCTCTGAAATTCCCGTTATTACTTTAGAAATTAATGACCCTGTCTTAGGTTCTTTGTCTACATTAACACCTCAAACAGGCGATAGTTATTTTCATTTCTTTGATATTGAAGAATATGAATTAAATGAAGAGGGGGATACGACTAAAAAAATAGGTGTAGAATTTAGAGCCTTGTTTGCTAGTATGTCTCAGGGTTCAGTCCCTGTCGAAGTCATTGGAAATGGTGTTATTGCTGTAGCTTACTAATAAATAGCAGCCTTTCTTTTTTTAGATTCTATTAAAGATGAACTATTTTAAATAAAATTCTATTGGTCAAATGGGTGAAATATTCCTTATAATATTTATAAATTTGCATCCAATTATATTTTTAATACAAACTCAACCCAATGGATTTTATAGAAGAATTGAAATGGCGAGGTATGTTGCATGATGCAACTCCAGGTATTGAAACAGCCTTAAAAGATGGAATGTGTACTGGATATATCGGGTTTGATCCTACTGCGCCATCACTTACACTAGGAAATTATGTTCAAATCATGTTATTGACTTTATTTCAGCGTTCTGGACATAAGCCTATCGTTCTAATGGGTGGAGCAACTGGTAGAATTGGCGATCCTTCAGGTAAGGATAAGGAACGTCAATTGAAATCGTATGAAGAGCTAGACGAAAACTTAAAATACCAATCTCAATTATTTTCCAAGTTTCTTAATTTTGAAACGGGTAAAAATAAAGCCCTAATGGTAAATAATTATGACTTTTATAAAGACATGAATGTCTTAGCATTTCTAAGGGATGTAGGTAAGACAATTACTGTAAGTTATATGTCTTCTAAAGAAAGTGTAAAAAAACGGGTCAATACAGGAATGTCCTTTACAGAATTTAGTTACCAATTGCTACAAGGCTACGACTTTCAATGTTTATATGAAAAACATAACTGTACTATCCAGATGGGTGGTTCAGACCAATGGGGAAATATCACTACTGGAACGGAGTTTATTCGACGGAATTTAAGCAAAAAAGCGTACGCTGTTACTACTCCTTTATTAACTAAATCGGACGGTACTAAATTTGGAAAATCAGAGAAAGGAAATGTCTGGATTGATGAAAAATTCACTTCGCCTTTTGATTTTTACCAATTCTGGATAAACGCCGACGATGCTGATGTTCCTAAATTCATCCGTTACTTCACGCTAAAATCCAAAGAAGAAGTCGAAGCAATGGAAACAGAATTTAAGGATAATCCTAGAGCTTTAAAAGAAGCACTCGCAGAAGAGATTACGAGCAGAGTATACTCTGAAGACGCTTATAAAGCCGCTCGTAATGTTGCCCAAATTTTATTTAATAAAAAAGCCAATAGAGCCAATCTGCTAGCACTTGGAATAGATGATTTAGCAATTATTGGAAAAGAGCTACAAACGATAAAAGTTGAAAAAGATAATCTTGCGACTGGTGCAAATATACTGAATTTGTTATCCGAATTGACGGATATTACAAAATCTAAAAGTGAAGCCCGTAGAGCCATAAAAGGAAATGCCATTTCTATCAATAAAGAGAAAGTAACAACAGATGAGCTTGAAGTGTCTGCTGAAGATTTATTACATGACAAATATCTAATGATAGAAAATGGGAAAAAGCATAAATTCTTAGTAGAAGTTATCTAATCTCCATGCGTTATTATCTTACTGGTTTTATGGGTAGTGGCAAATCCTATGTAGGAAAACGAGTTGCAGAACGGCTTGGCTATGACTTCATTGATTTGGATGAATATATTGAACAAAGTGCAGGTATAACCATATCCGAGATCTTCCAATTCAAAGGCGAGTCCTATTTTCGACAATTAGAAAAAGACTGTTTAAAAGCAGCTTCAAAAAAAGAAAATGTGATAATTGCTACTGGAGGAGGTACACCTTGCTTCTTTGATAATATGGCATTCATTAATAAAAATGGGGTCTGTTTATACATTAGGGTGAACCCCTTAGTTTTAGTACAACGCTTACGAAATGAGACCGCACAACGACCACTCATTGCCCACAAAAACGATAAAGAGTTGTTGCAATTTATCCAACAGAAGCTAGCAGAACGCAGCCCTTACTATGAGCAAGCCGATATTATTTATGAAATACAAACAGGCAATGAGGACATTGTAAACGAAGTTATAGCTGTCTTTTTAAGATTTTAGTATTTTATCCCTTCTAGAAAATTTCATCTATTTTGTCTAGAACTTTTTTCCTATCATCTGGTGTATTGGCATTTAATAATTGTGATTTCTCGCCTATTGTAATGAGCTGAATATCCGAATTAATTAAAACTTTTCTTGGACAACTATATCCCTGCCCTAGATACTGTAATAGAGGAATATAAGACTTCGGTTCCCAGAGAGTTATCAATGGTTCTGGAAAATCCGTCGCAGGATTATAAAATGCTGTAGCAATTTTCGAGGGATCTCGTTCCTCTACCAATTGTTTGATGGCATCAACTGTTAATAAAGGCAAATCACAAGCCACTACTAGCCATGCCTTATTAGGATATTTTCGAAAAGCCGACAATATTCCTCCATATGGTCCTAATCCGATAAATTGATCATCAATAACAGTTATATCATCATAATCTTGTTCAGCTCTTGCTGAAAGAAAAACATTTTCACAATAAGGCTCTAATAAAGCCTTCAAATACAAATACTGTGGTTTACCATAGTACTCCAATTTGCTCTTATCTTCTCCCATGCGTTGGCTTTTTCCTCCTGCCAATATCAAGCTATTGATACTCGCCACTTGCGTCTGTAACTCTTGTCGAACAAATTGAAGGATTTCATCTGTTTTTTTTATAGAAAAAATAGGAATAGAAGACCAATTAGTTATATGTTTTTTCAAAAAAGGAAAAATATCCTCTTCTCCTTCTTGTAGAATAAAAGCTTTTATGTTTGTTAATCTATCCAACTTTCGTTCTAGTGATTTTTCCTTCTTTTTATCAATAAAAACCAACTGATTTGCCCCTTTAAAATGATTGCCATTTATCAAGACTAGATCCTGTTCATTCAATAAAGGACGCCATTGAAAAGCATTCATTTCACTTCGACTTTCCCAACGATGGAAGTCTATCTTATCCGTATATAAGATATCTGCTCCATGTGCTAATGCCGACGGCAACACCAACTCATCATCGCCTTGATGATCCGCATCTAAGTACGCTACTTTAAACGTATTTTTAAGTGCTTGAACGATTGCATAAGCTAAATGTTTGATGTGCCCACAAGGCGTTCCGATAATTGCCAATTCATATCGTCCATACTGCCCTGAAAACGGACGGGTCAGTTTTGTATGTTTTTGGTGTGGCATCTCGTAGGTATTAGATTAAGAACAATTTAAAAAATAGGGCTATTAAATTTAATAAGGTACATACTCGGCTGGTGTCTCTTCCTCTTCTTCGGGTGTTGTATTTTTCGCTGGACGAGGCGACGGTTTCGGTTGATTGTTCATTTCGATTTCTCTATCTTTTGGCTTCTCAATTGGACGAACATCTGGAATACTAGTTGTTTTTCTAGGCTTCATTGGTTCTTCTATTTTCCTATCTTCTTTTTTATCGTCTTTATCATAAGCTCTAGGAGAAATTTTATCCAAATCCGCATCAAATGAGTCGTCGAATGTAGAAGAACGTTTTTTAAACCGAACCTTCAATTTATATTTTCCATTGATGCCCTGTATCATCGGACCGACCATAGCTTTCATTAATTCCTCGGCTTGTTTTTTTGCTTCTCCAAAAATTTCGCTTTCATTCGCATCTCTTCTAAATTCAGCCCTAAGCGCATTAAAGTTTTTATTAAAATCTGTTTTTCCTAATTCCCTCAACCATCCAACATCTAGTTTATCTACTTTGGGATATACTTCGTGTGAAAGAATCTTTGGTTCAGGTAGTGTAACTGTAACTGTCCGACTTTTCGAACTTACGCCAATATCAAAATAATCATCTAATTTGAAGCCTACTTTCATAATAGAAATAGCAGAAATTTCTATTTCTGTAGACGATACAGAATAGCCCAATAATTTAGTTTTCAACTCTTTGGTCATTGCCTTTTTATCTCGAACTTCCATCGTTGCTAACTCTGCAATAACGCTTTCAACACGTTCCTCCATCAATCCTTTTGAGCGTGAGAAATCATAGATTGCTGCTCGTTCTTGTAAGCGACCTATCATTGGACGAAGCGCCTCTGTCATGGCTATAGCGCAGGGTGTTTCCACTTTTGTTCCTTTACCCGCAATCATTCCATTTTGAGAATTAATGAGGTTTAACATAACCTGATTGACCAAAAAACAAGTATATTTTGAAGCCACTTCATTCAAAGCATCAACCGCTTTTTTAGCGTCATTGGCATACCATTGTTCATAGGTTGCTGCTGAGGTATCTCTTAGCTCAATAATATCTTTAAAATATAAGGATTTGAGGTAACTATGGTGTTTCCGATATTCAACCTCTAAACTACGACTAAGCGAATCGGGTAAATTCATCCGAGTAGAAACATGAGTTAGTATTTTCATATTTAACTCATAGACCATATCATTAAAGTCCCGTTGGTAGCGTCCTGGATTGGACATAATTTTCAATACTTTATCCTCATCTAGTTCGGCACTAAAATCACTTGGCATATACGTTATCTGCATTTCTTCTGGGATTGAAGTATAATTTCTCCAATCTGTTCCACCCCATTTTTTATAAGCAAAAAAAGCTAAACCACACAAGACGGTTAATGCAATAAGTAACTTGCCAATTGAAGTTCCAGAAGTTCCTCCTTGGGGTCTAGGAGCATGTTGTTTATTAGCCATAAATCATTTTTTTTACTACAACCCTAAAATCAAAAACTTGTTTTTTTCTAATCAAAAAAACCTACTAATTCAATATCAAATCCGAGTACTGATCCTGCTGGTATACCTGGTCGTATTTGATTTCCATAACCTAGGGCAGAAGGCACAAAAATCTTGCCTTTCCCATTTTTTTTAAATTTTTGCATTCCTACCCTCCAGCCTTCAATTAGGCTTGTTAAAGAAAAACGTGCCGTACTATTACCAGAAGAATCAAACACGTTGTCATTTAATAAATACCCAACATACTTTACATCAACGGTCGAAGTTGCCGAAGGAAACTCAGTTCCTGTCCCTTCCTCTTCTATGACATAATAAACCCCTTCAGGTGTTTTTTGAGCTTGCTCTAATAGCCCTTTCGAGGCTAAATAATCTTCTATTTCTTTGCCTTCGTTTTCAATTGAATTATCTTCACTACAAGCAGTACTAGCCAATGTGAATGATAAAAGGCTTAGATAAATAAAGTATTTTTTCATTGTTTACTATTTATGGAATGTTTAATAAAGTCAATTAATTCTTGATGAATTTTATGAATTTGTGGAATAAGCATTTTTTGACCATCATTATAAATAACAAAATCTGCTTTCTCTATTTTTTCGTTTTCAGGCATTTGCTTGTCCATTCTTGCTTCTACCATTTCAGGACTTACATTATCTCGTTTTGTCACTCTAGCAAGTCTCAATTCTCTAGGAGCAAATACCGTAATCATTTTATCCATCAACCGATAACCACCACTTTCAAAATGAAGTGCCGCTTCTTTTATTGTATATGGAACATTGGCTTGTTTTTGATGCCATTCTTCCCCATCCATATAAACGACAGGATGAACAATACTGTTGAGGGTTTCTAGTTTATTTTTATTGTTAAAAACGATTTTAGATAGATAGTTTCGGTTCAACTCTCCATTTTCAAAATAGGCTGCTTGACCAAAATTTTTCTTTATCGCATTTATAATATCAGGGTGTTCAACCATCAACGCTTTTGCACGATCATCTGCGTAGTATACAGGAATACCTAAGGTCTCAAAAACCTTGCAAACCGTTGTCTTCCCACTTCCTATTCCTCCTGTTATTCCTACTTTAAGCATATACACTAAAATTATTTCTCACAAAAATAAAGTAAATCATACTATTGTCATAATACATAATATGACATATCGTTTGTAAATTGAGTTAATTTTTTCGCTAAATATAATTCTTCTTTAAATACTTGAAGTTGTTTAAGCATCGACACTAAGCTTATTAAAATTGAGACAAAAGGCTTTTTCAGAAGCCTGTAAGCTATTTTTGAACAACTCCACTTATTTGAAAACCAAATTTCAACATTATGAAGTTTATAGTCATGCTAAACGTATTGTTTTCATTCTATTCCTTCGATTGGAATCAAAAAATATATGATTTTGGAACAATTGACAGAGGGGAAAATGTCGAAACCACCTTTATATTAACAAATAATTCGAATATACCTATAACACTTGAAAATGTTCGTACAACTTGTGGTTGTACTGCTCCTTATTGGTCTAGTGGCATTATTCTTCCTCGTGACACTACACATATTATAGTCCAATTTAATAGCAAAAAAATTGGAAATTTTAATAAAAAAATATGGGTTTATCATAGTGGACAGCGAAAAGCAGAAAAATTATGGATCAAAGGAAAAATAGTACGGAAAAATTCTTAAAAGGGAATAAGTAGGTAAACCTACTTATATAAAATCGAAGCATTCTTCATTTATATAGGTGTCTCAAACTTTAGACGAATGAGTCTAACAAAAAAACAAATTGATGTTGTGCATAAAAGTGAATTATATCTCTATTTTATGCTGATGCACTCACTATAGAGTCGGACAAGCAAAGAATGTCAATACATAATCGAGTATTGTAACCTTTGTATACCTCAAAAAATATTAGATCTAGCCTATGTTCATGGTCACCATGTTCTATGGTTTGCTCAACAAGGCTACGATATTTGTGGGATAGACATCAATGTTTCCTTTCTTTCTATTGCCAAAGAAAATACACTTAAGGCTGGTTTAGAAATTGACTTTCGTCAACAGGTTTTATTAACAATGGACTTAAAGAATGAATTTGATCTCACTTATCTTTTATTTAATACCTTAGGTTTTTTTGATAGATACGACTGTATGGTTCTTTTTAAAAAAATATATGATGCTTTAAAGGTAGGCAGTCGTGCTTTCATAGATACAAAAAATAGAGATTATATTTTAAAAGAAATCAAGGATTATGAAATCTTTGAAAAAGAGGGTAACTTTATGATTGATAGGATACAATTTGACCCAATCACAGGCACAACTACAAATTATAGAACCTATATCAAAGAGGGTAAACAAACCCAAACACCCTTTACCATGTACTTCTATCATTATAGTGATTTAATGCAAATGATTTCCTCCTTCCCATTTAAAGTTATTAAAATATTAGGAGGATGGAAAGACGAGACGCTTGATCAAAATGCTAGGAGGATTATCCTTATTTTATGAAAAAATAAAATAAATCACTTTCTCATACGCCAAAACTACCCTCCCGATCATCTTAAAGAAAGATATTAGTCAACCAATAAACATTGAAAAATTATACCGATGAAACACTTACCTTATATTTTTTTGATTTGCTTCCTTTTTTCTTGTAGTACTAGTATGCAAAATCGTGAAGGCGATATGTCTACTGCAGAATTGGATAGAATCGAGATGAACGAAGAAATAGAAATGGAAGCTCCTTTTGAGGAAGCTGGAGAAAAGAAAGAAGATAGCTCACAAAATGCCCCTAAAAAACCTTCCAAAACTTGGAAGCGTTCCCAAAAAGTTGCTAATACTGCTACGCTTTTCATTGGAGATAATGATCAACTCCCACTCAATGGTACGCAAATGGCCGTTAAAGTTGATGGTAATCGAGCAAGGGTTCTAATCGATTGTTTTTTCTATAATGACAGAGATTTTCAGGCAGAAGGTACGTTTAAAATGAAACTACCTCAAGGAGCATCGCCTTATTATTTTGCCTTTGGAGAATCTGTTTTATTAAATAAAAAAGGAAATGTAACTTCTCTTCCGTTTACGCAAAAAAATGAGCTTGCCTTTTCTCCTAAAGACATCGAAAAAATGCGTTCAGGAGATTGGAGCAGTCCTAAAGTTGCTAGAGTAGTTCCTAAGGAAAAAGCTGCATTTGCGTATGGACAGGTTGTTCAGAGAAGAGTTGATCCCGCCTTAGCAGAATGGGCTGGAGCGGATGTTTATAACTGTAGAGTATATCCTTTGTTCCCACGAAAATTACATCGTATAGTGATTGGTTATGATGTTAATTTAACCAGTATTGAGAATGATCAGGTCTTCAACTTCCCGATACCAAATGTAGACTGTCCTATGATAGTTGATTTTGATATTGCTAAAATCAATGGTGTAAAATGCAATATTTCTCCGAGTCAAACCCTAGACAGCGATAGAAAGCGTAAATCTTTTAGAATTGTTAACCCTGAAGAAGAAGAAATTAGTATTCGTTATCAAAATCTAAAAAACATAGCTATCCAAAGCTCTCAAAATGAGACGAAAGAAGATTATTTCGCTGCTTCTATCACCCCACAGTTGCCAAGCGCTCCTACATCGAATAATAGTAATAATGCACTTATTGCCCTTGATATTTCTTTAAGTTCGAACCCCGACAAATTCAATGTTTGGCTCAAAATGACCGAAGCTCTTCTTAAAAATAATCGTAGCGCCATAAAAAGTTTTAATGTGCTTCTTTTTAATATAGAGTCTTTTTGGTGGAAAAAAGCAACCGTTCCCAATACAGCAGAAAACGTCAATGCTTTTTTAGATTATGCCCAAAAACTATCGCTAGAAGGGGCTAGTGACATCAATCATGCTTTAGCAACTTTAACCAATGCTCAATGGGCTAAAAATAAAGCCAACACTATATTTCTACTTAGCGATGGGGCTGATACGTGGGGAGAAACCGACAAATACGAAATTGCTAAACATATAGAAAAAGCCGACCGCCTTTTTGCCTTTAATACAGGAATGTCTGGAACAAGTTTGAAAAAACTAAACTACCTAACTCGTGTAAGCGGTGGTGCTGTATTTTCTGTAACAGGTGAAGATGAAATTCAAAAAGCAAGTCAAGCCTTTTTATCCATGCCTTGGGAGGTAGAACGTATTGAAATTCAAGGCACAAAAGATATTCTAATCGCTGGTAGACCAAGCTTTATTTACAATAATCAAAAATTACTGCTTACAGGACGAGGCACTCTAGGTAAAAATGCTACTGTACAATTAAACGTATCTCAAGGCAGTCGTAAGCAACAATTTTCAATTCCTATTCAGCATCTTTTAGCTTCAGAATTGGCAACAAGAACCTATGGACAGATTGCTACAGAAATTCTAGAAGAATTCGATTACGTAACAGAGAAAAAATCTATTGCTTATGCTAAACATTTCGGCGTTCCAGGTAAAACCTGTTCCCTCTTAATGTTAGAAACAGAGCAAGATTATCGACAATACAATATTACCGCTACAGAAGACGCTTTTGTTGTAAAATCATCGACCGTCAATCAAATCATTCGCAATGTTTTGAATAACATCGATGAAATGTTGTCTAGTGCCAAAAACAAATTTAAAAACTGGTTGAAAAAACTTGAAAACATGGATGGTATGAACTTTACGATTCCTGCATCTTTAGAAATTATAGTGGATAACACACCTGAAAACAAATTTAGTATCCGCCAAAAAGCCATGAATTGTACCGTAAGAACAACCGATAATGTCTCTAATGTTTTAGCAAACACCCTAAAACAGCCTCGATTAGACTATGACGAAATCACTCTAGAAGCTCAAAAAAGACTAAAAGAATATGGTGCTGATGATGCTTTAAAAATATTGAGTTCTCTAGTAGAGAAAAATAACGGCAATGCCGTATTAACAAGAGATGTAGCCTACTCTGCCCTAGAATGGGGTCTATATGATCAAGCCTATTTCTTGCTCAAAAGAGTCCTCAATTCTAGACCTTATGAACCACAGACGTATTTGGCTATCGCTAAGTCCTTAGTAGAAGCTGGAAATATGGAGTTGGCCATTATCTATTATGAAATTGCCATTACAGCCCAATTCGACGCTCGTTTTGGAGAGTTTAGGCGTATCGCAGCTCTAGATTATTTACATATTTTAAATAAAGTAAAAGAAAATACTAACTCAACGATTGCGGATTATGCTTCGGCACGATATACCACACTTCGAAAAGAGTTTAAAGAAAAAGACGCTGATCTTATGGCCGTCATCTCTTGGAATACGGATAATTCTGATATTGATCTTCATGTTATAGAACCAACAGGTGAAAAATGTTACTATAGCAATCGAAAGACACGAATTGGAGGTTATATGACCAATGATGTGACACGTGGATATGGTCCTGAAATGTATATCTTAGAAAATGGGAAAGCAGGAAAATATAAGGTAAAAGTCAAATATTTTTCATCCGATCGTAATAGAAGTCAAACTCGAACTAAGATTTACGCTACGATATATAAAAATTGGGGAAAGAAGAACGAAGAAGTCATTAGTAAAGTCGTTTCTTTGGCTGACAATAAACAAATGCATGACATAATTACTGTAGGACTTGATAAATAAACCACATTGTGTTTTGAGCCAATATATCAACACTTACTGAAAACTAATTTTTCTATTTGTCTAATACTTTAAAGGCAAAATACCGTAACATAGTTTCTACTTCCGAGAAATCTTCGTCTACTTTTACATCTGTCAATCGGGGTAAATGTTGGGCAAAATAGATATGGTTGTTTGCCATTTCAAAAAGGTTGCTAGCTAAAGCATGAGGGTAAGGAAAATCTGGATTTAATTCCATTATAACATTTGCGACTTTTTCTGATAGAATTTTATAATTCAAAAATAGTCCTTCTTTATTTTCTTCATCAATTTCCTTAATGTGATAGGCTTTACTACCTTCAGAAATTACAACACGGTGAAGGACACTCTCGTTGACATAATGAATAGAAGGATTCTCCTTTGAGGCCGATACTAATGTAGAAATAATGATCTTTAAGCGTCGTTTAGCACCTTTAATATTCATCGTATTAATATCTATCAAATAACTTACCCACTCCCAATACCAAGAAACTAAATATAAAAGCAACATATGCTTATTTTCAAAATAACGATAAACAGAAGCCTCTGTGGATTCCATTTTTATCGCTAGCTTTTTAAAGTTGAAGGCTTCAAAACCTATTTCATCTATCAATAAAATGCTATTCTTAATGATTTTTTTCCCTAGTGTAGTTTCCTGAGGGTCTCTTTGAAACAACCTATTATTGAGTGATATTTTAATACCTACTGCCATAGTTATCATTTGTTTTCTTAAACAAATATAGCAAAACCACAAGACTTCTATAAATATATTTTTCGAAAAAAGTTTTAATATTTTTTATAATAGTATTGCTATTATGAAAAAAAGTATAGTATATTTGCATTCGAGTAAAACAATCTAATCAAATAATTTACCCAGTCAATATAATTGTTTATCTATTACATATAGGTAAACTACTATTCTATTGCTTAAATTTTAAATACACATAAATGAATAATTTAACAGACAAAAGTCTACTTGGTAATTTAAAGAATGATATACCTGCATCAATAGTCGTTTTCTTAGTTGCCGTTCCGCTTTGCTTGGGAATTGCCTTAGCATCAGGTGCTCCCCTATTTTCAGGAATTATTGCAGGAATCATTGGAGGAATTATAGTAGGCGCATTAAGTGGCTCACAATTAGGTGTTAGTGGTCCTGCTGCAGGTTTAGCCGTTATTGTTTTAACCGCTATCCAAGAGCTAGGTGCTTTCGAAATCTTCTTAATGGCAGTTGTTTTAGGAGGTGTTTTTCAACTATTACTTGGTTTTGCTAAAGCAGGAATCATTGGATATTATTTTCCTTCTTCTGTGATTAAAGGAATGTTATCTGGTATTGGTATTATTATTATTTTGAAACAAATACCTCATGCTTTTGGATATGATAAAGACTATGAAGGTAGTCTCGCTTTTACTTCGGCAGATGGCCATAATACAATTTCACAACTATACTATATGCTTGAAGCAGTCAGTCCTGGAGCAATCACTATAACGGTTATCTCATTATTGATTTTAATCTTATGGGAACAACCATTTATGAAGAAAATAAGAATCTTTCAAATTGTTCAAGGTCCTTTAGTAGTCGTGGCAACGGGTATCTTTTTAAATTTACTTTTTCAAAGTATGCCCTACTTTACATTAAAAGCAGAACAAATGGTTGCGATTCCAGTTCCAGAAACAATTGGAAGTTTTTTCGCTCAATTCACTTTCCCAGATTTTAGCAGCATCTCTAACCCAGCAGTTTGGATTACAGGGATTACTTTAGCGGTTGTTGCTAGTCTTGAAACCCTATTATGCCTAGAAGCCACAGACAAACTCGATCCTTATAAAAGAGTTTCTCCTGCTAATCAAGAACTGAAAGCACAAGGTATCGGAAATATCATTTCGGGCTTAATTGGTGGTTTACCTATTACACAGGTTATTGTTAGAAGCTCTACCAATATTCAATCAGGAGGAAGAACAAAGATGTCTGCAATTTTTCATGGTTTTATTTTACTAGGTTGTGCAATGGCGATTCCTGCTATCTTAAACCTTATACCGCTTGCTAGTCTTGCAGCTATATTATTTTTAGTGGGATACAAATTGGCAAAACCTACTTTATTTAAGCAAATGTATAATATGGGACAGAGACACTTCATTCCTTTCATTGTTACCATTTTAGGTATCGTCTTTACAGACTTGTTAATGGGAATTGCAATAGGTTTAGCAGTTGCTATATTTTATATTTTATATAATAATTATAAAAAACCATTTTTATTTGAATCGAATAAACATATTAAAGATGGTACAATTCGGCTTGAGCTTTCAGAAGACGTAACTTTCATTAACAAGGCAAGTATTCAACGTACCCTAAGCCAAATACCTGATGGTGCAAAAGTCATTATAGATGCTTCAAAATCTATACATATCGATGAAGATGTGGTCGAGATTATAGAAGAATTTAAAACCAATGCTGTCTATAGAAACATCGAATTAGAATTGATAGACTTCCAGTCCGTTGATATTACCAATCAGGTAAAAGAAGTCGAACACGCATTGGCAAATAACTTGATTTCATCGAATGGTAAAATCAAGAGTTTACAGAACTAATCCATATCCTTTATGCCAAAAAATAAATACTATATCATTAAGTAGATATAAGGATTTTATGTCGATACCTAATTCCTACCAATACCTCCAAAAGTGAGGTATTGGTTTTTTATTTTCATTATCTTTATTACGGTTTTCAAATAACTTTCAAATTATGCCTTAAACAACAATAAATGGATTTGAAAATTCTTTCTACCCAGCAAATTAGAGACTGGGATCAATATACAATTAAAAATGAACCTATTTCTTCAATAGATTTAATGGAAAGAGCTGCTCAAACTTTTGTAGATTGGTTGGTTTCAAAATACCGAAATACGGAAGATCAAACCTTCCAAATTATCTGCGGAACGGGGAATAATGGTGGAGATGGATTAGCAATTGCTCGATTACTCTATCGAAAATTTTATACAGTCAAGGTTTATCTTTTCCCCTTTTCAAAAAAAACATCAAAAGATTTCGATTTAAATCTAGGGCGACTCCCAAGTAGAAATGCAATACCCACTGAGCGATTAGATACCGATAATCTACCTTCTTTTAATCCAAATGATATTATTATTGATGCTATAATTGGCTCAGGGTTATCTCGAGAAGTAGACGGCAAAATCAAACAGGTGATTGAATATATTAATCAACAAGAAAACAATAAAATTTCAGTTGATATTCCTTCAGGCTTATTTGCAGATAAACATACAAATGGAAAAGCTATTCAGTCAAATTTCACATTTTGTTTCGAATTGCCCAAACTAGCTTTTTTCTTCCCCGAAAACTATCAATATGTTGGAAAATGGACCTTCAATACGATAGGTTTATTAGAAGGATTTTATCAAGGCCAATCAACGAATTTCTATTTCCTCCAAGCTGATTTTATATATTCAAAAATAAAAAAAAGAGGAAACTTTGACCATAAAGGAACTTACGGGCATGCACTACTAATCATGGGCAGTAGAGGAAAGATGGGCGCAGCGGTACTAGCCGCCAAAGCCTGTCTTCGAAGTGGCGCTGGACTTGTCACTGTACACTTACCCAAAGCAGGAGAATTAATCCTACAAATATCAATACCAGAAGTGATGGTCAGTATTGATGAACAAGAACACTATAATACCAATTTTCCAGAACTATCAAACTATAAAACCATCGGTATTGGTTGTGGATTAGGCACTCAAAAACCAACGGTCAAAATGCTAGGAGAATTGTTAGACAACTATGAACAACCATTAGTCATTGATGCCGATGCCTTAAATATTATTGCAAAAAAGAACGATTATTTACAAAAATTGCCCAAAGATTCAATCCTTACCCCTCACCCCAAAGAATTTGAGCGTTTATTTGGAAAAACAAAAAATGATTTTCATCGAAATGAATTACAACGAGCGCAAGCGCAAAAATTAGGTGTTTATATCATTTTAAAAGGGGCATATACCTGTATCGCTTGTCCCAACGGAAAATGCTATTTCAATAGCACTGGAAATAATGGTATGGCTACAGCAGGAAGTGGCGACGTACTAACAGGTATTATCACAGGATTACTTACACAAGGTTATAACTCAGAAGATGCCGCCCTTCTAGGCGTATATCTACATGGCTTAGCTGGGGATAATGCTGCAAATTCCATTGGTAAATCAGCTATGATAGCTAGTGATATTATCAACCATTTTAGAATAAGAAGAGCCTTCTAATTTTCATAAAAGAGTATTTTTTAAAACAGTTATAAATTGCTTAGCAATAATTGTTCTATCAAAATGCCTTTCAATAAATTGATGAGCCGCTTTCCCCATTGTTTGAATTTCATTCGGATGTTGTTTACAAAAAAGTATACAATCCAGAAACGCTTGAGGTGTATCAGCAATTAAAACTTGTTCTTTATGTTGGGCAGGTATACCTTCAAGACCTAAACTAGTCGTTATAACAGTTCTTCCCAATGCCATACTCTCTAAGATTTTTACACGCATTCCACTACCCGATAATAATGGCACAATTGTAACTGGATATTGATTTAAAAAAATATAAGCATCTTCAACTTCACCATGCACTTTTATATTATCTGCTTTTAGCTTTTGAGTAAACTGTGCAGCATTCCTCCCCGCAATATGTAATTGTACCTTAGGTAGTTTGGTTATCACTTTCTTCCAGACACTATTCATAAACCAGAGTAAGCCTTCTTGATTAGGTAGCCAATCCAAAGAACCAATAAAAGATAAAGAAAGAGGCTTCCGAAAAGCACGAAGATCCAATTTCGAGGAACAACGAATACCAATTGGGCAAACCATAGATTGATTTTGATACCCCATCTTTTTATAATAGTCTAAATCTTTTTGGGTAATTGCTGCTAGAAAATCATATTCCTTTAAATAATGATATTCGTATATTTTAAGTTTCTGAGAAAGTAATTGAAAATATTTTTTTTTTAAAATAAACGAGGAATTCCTTGCCATTCTAAGCCATATCTCATGCTCTATATTATGAGAGCGCAAAACGATTTTTGCAGTAGAATATTTTCGAATAATAGGAATATACAACGAAAGAATAGAGGTTTCCAATTGGATAATATCAAACGTATTACGATGTAAAATAATCTTCAATTTTTCCTCAAACGCAATACTTCTCAAACGACTAATATGATAAGATTCTTTTTGAAACAAACTTTTAAAAATCCCCCAGTACGAAATGTCATTATTAATATTTATAGTATAAATCGAATTATAATGGTTAAAATCAAGGGGCAGTTTACTCAAATCAAAATAATGCTTAGAAGTATTCATTGCCAATAAAGATACTTGGCATCCTAATGCTACTAACTCTCTACTAAGTGCATTAACGGCAATAGATTCTCCATCTTTGAGAGGATATGGGAATTTTTTACAAAGTTGAAGAATACGAAACATTAGAAATAGATTAATCCAATACGATATAAAACTACTCTTCTCCTAATTCAATAGCACGATTCAAAGCTGCCTGCGCACCACTAACGATGTTATTATGCAATTCATTAGCATTAAAGTCATTAAGAGCAGCTTCTGTAGTGCCTCCTCTAGATGCAACCTTCTTTATCCAATCTTCACAAGAAAGGTTGGATTTATTATGTAAATCAATCGCCCCTTTAAACGTCTGGCTTACAAGCAACTCCGCTTCAGAATCAGAAAAGCCCATTTCGCTAGCTGCTTTTATCATCGCATTCATAAAAAAGTAAACGTACGCAGGGCCACTACCTGAAATAGCTGTAGAAGCATCTATCGCTTGTTCATTTTCTACATAGATAGTCTTACCTGTAGTATTTAATAAATTTTGCACAGTAACTAACTCTATTCTAGTCACTTCATCCGAAGAAGTGAAGGCCGTCATCCCCATACCAATTTGAGCAGGTAAATTGGGCATCGCTCGAATTACCTTTTTGACCCCAAGCGCATTCATAATCGTCTTTACTTTAACCCCTGCCATAATCGAAAGAAAAACCTGTTGTTCTTGGACATAAGGCAATAGGTTTTTAAATAATAACCCTGTGTCTTGAGGTTTTACAGCAAGAATAATTAAATCCGCCTTATGCAAACAAGATGCAGGAGTACCGTATACTGTTCCTATATCTTGTTTGGAAAGTTCATTTGCTTTTTCAGGAGATTTTTCCAAAATCATCATATCTCCTTTATTTGCTATGTGCGATCTTAGAAAACTTCGGGCATAAGTTGTCCCCATATTTCCTCCTCCTATAATCAATATTTTCATTTCCTTATTTTTGTATTGAAGAAATTATTGGGTTTTACTTGAATACATTCAAGAATAGGGCAGCATTAAAAAATGCCACCAATATTCGGAAAAAAAGGTGGATTTCGGAAAAAAAGTGGCATAAATGAAACTTTTTTTATAAAAAAGTGGTAAAAAGTGGTAAAAAGTAGAAGAAAACAATTATATTTGAAGTGAAAATGAAGAGTTAGGTAAAATTATGCCACAATTTTTAGGAGAATATGAATGTAAAGTTGATGCAAAGCTAAGAATGCGTTTGCCCTCCCTATTGCTAAAACAGCTCAATCCGGAGGAAAAGCTAAGGTTTGTCATTAACAGAGGTTTTGAAAAATGCCTCACACTCTATCCTATCAAAGAATGGCAGAAAATCACTGAAGAGATTCAAAAACTCAATCAGTTCGATCCTAACGATAGAAAATTTACCCGTTACTTTTACAGAGGTGCAACAGAGTTAGAAGCAGATTCGAATGACCGTATTTTACTTCCAAAACGGTTAAAAGAATATGCCAATATTGAAAAAGAGGTTGTCATTTTTGCATATCAAGATCGTATAGAACTTTGGAGCAAAGAACAGTATGATATGATGTTTGATGATGAGCCTGAAGATTTTTCAGATTTAGCAGCAAAAGTAATGACAAAGATGAAAAACAATACAGAGGAATAAACGATAGATTGTTTTTAATCTAAGTTTTCTAATAAAAAAATAATAAACGGTACTGAATATATTTTGAATCAATGAGTTATCATGATCCCGTTTTATTGACTCAAAGTGTCGATGCTCTTATCGGAGATGTTGGAGGCATATATATAGATGCTACATTTGGAGGTGGTGGACATTCAAGGGCAATTTTGAAAAGATTGGATAGTAATGGTAAATTGCTAGGTTTTGATCAGGATGAAGATGCGCTTGCAAATATTCCACAAGATGATAGATTCCTTTTCGTAGGAAATAACTTTCGTTACTTAAAGCGTTATCTACGATTACATGGTATCAAAACTGTTGATGGTATACTTGCTGATTTAGGGGTATCCTCTCATCAACTAAATAAAGCCGAAAGAGGTTTTTCTTATCGTTTTGATGCAGATTTGGATATGCGGATGAATCAACAAGGACAGCTTACAGCAAGGGATATTCTAAACACCTATACTATTGAAGAATTACAGTCTTTGTTTAGTGAATATGGCGAGGTTAGAAATTCTAAGACGTTGGCAAAAGCAATTGTAGCAGAACGAAGTTTATCAAAGTTTAAAACAATCAATGATTTTCTAAGATTGCTAGAGCCAATTGTGATGGGTAAACCCCCAAGATATTTTGCCCAAGTGTTTCAGGCATTACGAATAGAAGTTAATGATGAAATGGGGGCATTGAAAGCGTTCTTTGAAGCAAGTTTAGAGGTTCTAAAACCTAGTGGAAAGTTAGTCATTATTTCGTATCACTCTCTAGAAGATCGATTGACAAAAAACTTTTTCAAAAATGGAAATTTTGAAGGAAAACACCAGAAAGATTTTTATGGAAATATCTATCGTCCCTTCAAGATAATTACTAAAAAAGCAATTGAACCTTCCAAAGAAGAAGTTCAAAAAAATTCTAGGGCGAGAAGTGCTAAAATGAGAGTTGCAGAAAAAGTATAGATGGGTTAAAAGTGTCCTAAAATTAAAACTAATTAAGTTTTTTCTCATATTTCATGTTGAGGTTTTGTATTTCAAATCTCGATAATTCTTGCAAAAGGTCGGCGGAGTGGTTGCCGCCGGCTTTTTAATTTTTTAAACAACTTTAATATTTGAGAAAAATTTAGATATAAAAATGGCAAAAAAAAAAACATTTCGAGATTATACTGCTCTAGGAGCAATTCTTTCAAACCTAATTTTGAAGAATTTACCTTTCGTTTTGTTCTTAGGTTTTTTAACGATGATATACATTGCCAATGTACACTATGCAGAACGTAATGTACGAGAGATTGAACGATTACAAAATCAAATTAAAGAATTGAGGTGGGAATATATGTCTATAAAATCAGAACTCATGTTTAATACCAAACAAACAGAAGTTTCAAAAAAAGTTAGAGATTTGGACATCAGTAGGTTAAATAATAAACCTAAAAAAATAATTGTGAAACAGAAGAAAGAATAGCTTTTTTCATAGTGAATTAGTTGTAAAATGAATATCAAAAATGAAATGTTATGGAGAATCTACGTTGTTCTAGCGGGCATCGTTCTCTTTGCTATTTTGATATTTGGAAGAGCCGTAAAAATTTCAATTTACGAAGGAGAAAAATGGAAAGCACTAAAGGAGAAATCCTATGTACAATATAGGGCTGTAGAAGCAGAACGAGGAAGCATCTTTGCTCAAGATGGGAGCTTATTAGCCGTATCGCTACCCTATTATGCTATCCATTTAGACTTAAGTGATAAAGTTGTTTCTGATGAAAATTTTAATAACACCCTCGATTCACTATCCTATTGTTTAGCGACTTATGTGGATAATTCCTATACAGTAGGTGGTTGGAGAGAAAAGCTAATCGAAGCAAGAAAGAAGAAGAATCGTTATTTGCTTATTAAAAATAAAGTTCCCTATAACGAACTAGAGGAAATAAAAAAATTCCCACTTTTTAAACTTGGACAGTATAAAGGTGGATTTATAGCAGAAATGAAAAGCGAACGAAAAAGACCGTATCGTCTATTGGCTCATAGAACAATTGGTTATGTAAGAGAAGGCATTAAACCCATTGGCTTAGAAGGAGCATTCGATGAAGAATTAAAGGGAGCAGAAGGAAAGCGATTGATGCAAAGAGTAGCTGGTAATACTTGGATTCCTGTTAATGACTTGACAGAAATCAAAGCTCAAAGCGGTAACGATATTAAGACTACTATCGATGTAAACATCCAAGACATCACAGAAGAAGCATTGTTAAAAGCGGTTAGAAAGCACGATGCAGAGTATGGAACTGCTATTGTAATGGAAGTCAAAACAGGCGCAATCAAAGCAATTGCAAATCTTGGTAGACATAAAGAAGGATGGTGGGAAACCTATAATTTTGCAGTCGGGAATCAAGTAGAACCAGGCTCAACATTCAAATTGGCTTCAATGATGGCTCTAATGGAAGACAATAAAGTCGATTTGGAAGATACCATCAATTTAGAGCTTGGTAAAACGATGTTCTATGAAGATGAAATGCGGGATGCTTCGTATCACGGACTCAATGAAACAACGGCTAGAAAAGCCTTTGAAATATCTTCAAATGTAGGAATTTCAAAGCTAGTCGTTCGAGGCTATGATGAAGATGGTGGCTCTAGGAAGTTTATCAATAGACTAAAAAGCATGAGCCTACATTTGCCAACAGGGATAGAGATAGATGGCGAATTACCGCCTTTTATCAAAGAGGCTTATAGTAAAGAGGATAAATGGAGTGGCACGACTTTGCCTTGGATGTCAATAGGTTATGAATTAACCATGTCGCCATTACAAGTATTGTCATTTTACAATGCTGTTGCGAATAATGGTAAAATGATGAAACCTCATTTAGTAAGTGAGATTCAACGGTTTGATAAAACATTAGAGAAATTCAAACCTACGATTGTGAATAATCGAATTGCTTCTCCGAAAACGATTCAGAAAGCAAAAGAGCTTTTAGAAGGTGTCGTGTTAAATGGTACAGCAAAAAAACTAGCCACAAAGCAGTATAATTTTGCAGGTAAAACAGGAACCGCTCAGGTTGATTATAAGCGGATGAAGAAATCAAAAATAAAATATCAAGCATCATTTGCAGGTTATTTCCCTGCTGAGAAACCAATATACTCTTGTATAGTACTTATAAATGGGCCTAAACAACATGGATTTTATGGTGGTGAGGTAGCAGGCCCCGTTTTCAGAGAAATTGCAGACAAATGCTATGCATCACAAATTGAAATGCAAGTGCCTGTAAATGCTAAATTACGACCAATTTTAGCAACTCGTCAATTGCCAACGTATGATGCAGGAAAGAAAGATGAAATGAAGTATATATTGAGTTATCTCAAATTGCCTTATGGGGATAATGCAAATAAAAATTGGGCTGTTACAGCAGCAGCAGCAGATACCATTGCATTAAAAACCAGAAAAATAGAAAAGGATATAATTCCAAGCGTAAGAGGGATGGGACTGAGAGATGCTTTATATATTTTAGAAAGTAGAAAATTGCAAGTGGAAACCAAAGGTATCGGTAAGGTTGTATCACAATCCATTAAACCAGGTACCAAGGCAAGAGGACAGCGAATTGTTCTGACATTAGACTAAAACTAACAGCAATAACGATAGATAAAAGAGCTGATTTTTTTAAACGTATAATTGGATTGAATGTCTTCTTCATCTCATACAGTTATCTAAAAATAAAAGCACTATATCTATTGATAAACAAATACAATTGAAAGACCTGAGCAAAATATTAGTTGGGGTTTCTGTTAAAAAAAAAATTAACAAAATACCCAAACAAATTAATAAGATTGTCTTTGACTCTAGAAAAGTAGAAGAAGGAGATGTGTTTTTTGCAGTTCGAGGAGTTAATGTAGACGGTCACAAGTTCATTGACAAGGCGGTTGAAAAAGGAGCAAGCTCTATTATATGCGAAGCGTTACCTGAAAATTTGAAGCAGCAAGTCCACTACATTCAAGTAGAAAACAGTGCGAAAACACTAGGACAAGCCGCATCAAATTTTTATGGTAACCCTTCGCACTCTTTAAAGTTAGTTGGTGTTACTGGTACAAATGGAAAAACGACAACAGCTACACTCTTATATCGTTTATTTAGTGATTTAGGATATAAAGTAGGCTTGCTCTCTACAGTAGAAAATAAAATCGGACAAAAAACAATAGCAGCGACTCATACAACTCCAGATGCCATTAGGCTTAATCAATTATTGGCTTTAATACGGGAGGAGGGTTGCGATTATGTATTTATGGAAGTCAGTTCCCATGCCGTTCATCAAGAACGAATTGCAGGTTTGAAATTTGTAGGAGGTATATTTACAAATATAACCCACGATCATATTGATTATCATAAAACCTTTGCAGCGTATATAGAAGCTAAAAAAGCCTTCTTTGATGGATTAACAAACGATGCTTTTGCATTAAGCAATATCGACGATAAAAGAGGCACAGTCATGCTTCAAAATACAAAGGCAAAAAAATATTTTTATGGCTTAAAAAAAGTAGCTGATTTTAAAACTAAAATACTTGATAATTCGATTACAGGATTACACTTGGATCTAGGGGGAACAGATTTTTTCACAAGACTGATAGGAGAATTCAATGCTTATAATATCCTTACCGTTTATGCCGTAGCAAAATTACTTGGTGTGGAAGAATTAGAATTATTAAAAACATTAAGTCAACTACAAACAGCAGAAGGACGGTTTGAATGCCTAACCTTTACAAAAGAAAACATCATCGGAATTGTGGATTATGCCCACACGCCTGATGCATTAGAAAAAGTCCTTAAAACCATTGAACAATTAAAATCAAAAAATACAACAGTTATAACAGTCGTTGGCTGTGGAGGAGATAGAGATAAAGCGAAAAGACCTTTAATGGCTGAAATTGCTTGTGATTACAGCGACCAAGTTATATTAACCTCTGATAACCCCAGAACAGAACAACCTGAACGTATCATTCAGGATATGGAAAAAGGCATCCCCATTGAAGCCCAAAGAAAAGTATTGTCCATTACAAACAGAAAACAAGGCATTAAAACAGCCTGTTCGCTAGCAAAATCTGGCGACATTATTTTAGTTGCAGGGAAAGGACATGAAAAATATCAGGAAATCAATGGTGTAAAGCACCATTTTGACGATAAAGAAATATTAAGGAAATTTTTAGAGTAATATAAAATTGTTTAAGAAGAATTAGTAGCAGTGTCAATAACCTATTCCACTCAAGTTTTGATCTCCTTTGTTCTTAACTCTTCAATTTTCAACGAGGGTGTTGATACTTGCTACTTTTTATTTTGAAGTTGTTCAAGAATGACTGCTGAACTTATTAAAATTGAATTTTTGTTTCCATTGCACTTTTTAAGAACTGCATAGCCGAGCTACGGAGTGAAAAAAAAGTAAAAATGGAAGTAAAAAGGCTTTTTCAGAAGCCAGTAAGTTATTTTTGAACAACTTCTTTTATAATTTTTTAATAAAAAAATCATGCTGTACCATTTATTTGATTACTTAAACGAAGCAGACGGTTGGTGGAGACTATTTGGATATATCTCATTTAGGGCGAGTGCAGCTATCATTTTATCCTTAATTATTACCATTCTATTTGGGAAAAGAATAATTAATATTTTACGAAGATTACAAGTCGGCGAAACAGTAAGAGACTTAGGACTAGAAGGACAAAAACAAAAAGAAGGCACACCTACAATGGGAGGCGTGATTATCATTATGGCAATTTTAATCCCCTGTCTTTTATTTGCCAAACTAGATAATATTTACATCCTACTAATGATCTTAGCAACCATTTGGATGGGAATCATTGGATTTGCGGATGATTATATAAAGGTTTTTAGAAAAAATAAAGATGGCTTAAGAGGGAAGTTTAAAGTCATGGGACAAGTCGTTCTAGGCTTGATTATAGGGGTTGTAATGTTTTGTAGTAATGAAGTAGTTGTAAGGGTTGATGTCGAAACAGCCGAAGAATTTAATTATGAAGTTGTCGGAGAAAAATTTGATGTTGTAAATCCTAGAAATATTCGAGACACCATTGAAATGGTTTATGTCAATACAATGCTAACCAATGTTCCATTTATGAAAGATAATGAAATCAATTATTCAAAATGGCTTTGGTTTTTAGGCGACAATGCCCCTAAATGGGCATGGATAATTTTTATACCTATCGTAATTTTTATTGTAACAGCAGTATCCAATGCAGCAAATTTAACGGATGGTATAGATGGTTTAGCGACAGGTGTATCTGCCATCATAGGCGCCACATTGGGAATTTTGGCGTATGTATCAGGAAATACGATTACAGCCGATTACTTAAATATACTTTTCATTCCCGATTCGGCAGAGTTAGTGATTTTTGCGGCTTGTTTTCTAGGAGCTTGTATAGGCTTCTTATGGTATAATTCATTCCCTGCTCAAATATTTATGGGAGATACTGGAAGCCTCACTATTGGAGGTATTATCGCTTGTTTAGCGATTCTTATACGGAAAGAATTATTGATTCCTTTGCTTTGCGGAATCTTTGTAGCTGAAAATCTTTCCGTCATGCTTCAAGTAGCTTATTTCAAGTATACCAAGAAAAAATATGGAGAAGGAAGACGAATATTCTTAATGTCTCCCCTACACCATCACTATCAGAAAAAAGGAATCCACGAAGCAAAGATTGTCACTCGATTTTGGATTATCGGAATCTTGCTAGCTGTACTAACGATAGTTACCTTAAAAATGAGATAAACGTTAGCCATTATAAAAAGAAATACTATGAAAAAAATATGCATACTAGGCGGTGGCGAAAGTGGTGTTGGTGCAGCAATACTAGCACAAGAAAAAGGCTTTGAGGTATTTCTTTCTGATAAAGGGACTATCAAAGATAATTACAAAGAAGAATTAGAAAAACATCAAATAGAATATGAAGAAGGACAACATGATATCGAGCGAATTTTAAGTGCTGATGAGGTAATCAAAAGTCCCGGTATACCTGATAAGGTCTCGCTTATACAAAAGCTAAGAAATAACGGAATATCTGTAATTGGAGAAATTGAATTCGCCCATAGATATACAGATGCCAAAATTATAGCAATTACTGGAAGTAATGGAAAAACGACAACGACCTCATTGATTTATCATTTGTTGAAAACGGCAAATTTAAATGTAGGTCTAGGCGGGAATATTGGCTTTAGTTTTGCTCGACAAGTGGCACAAGAAGATTTCGATCTTTATGTATTAGAAGTTAGCAGTTTTCAGTTAGATAGCATTCAAAATTTCAAACCCGATATTGCGATCTTATTAAATATCACGCCTGATCACTTGGATAGGTATGATTACAAAATGGAAAATTATATCGCTTCTAAATTTAGAATCACAAAAAATCAAGAAAAAGAAGATTCATTCATATATAATCAGGAAGATGATAATATCAAAAAATTTCTTTCTGAGAAGGATATAAATGCCAAACACTATAAAATTGAAACTACTCAATACATAAAAGACCATTCTTTTAATTGGGAAAAATGTTCAATCAAAGGAAAACACAATCGATTCAATGCAGAATGCGCAATCCAAGCAGCAAAAATTATAGGTTTGGATAAGGATGTTATTCAAAAAGGGTTAGAAACCTTTGAAAGTATCCCACATCGGTTAGAAAAAGTAGCAGAAATTGAGGGTATTGAATACATCAACGATAGCAAAGCTACCAATGTAGATGCTGTTTTTTATGCCCTTGATGCAATGACAAAAAACACAATTTGGATTGTAGGAGGGACAGATAAAGGAAACGATTATTCTCCCCTCATTCCATTGGTACAAGAGAAAGTAAAAGCGATTGTTTGTCTAGGACTAGATAACCATAAAATCCTAGAAGCATTCGATCATTTTAATATAAAAATAATAGAAACAAAAAGTGCAGCAGCAGCAGTAACACAATCCAGCAAATTAGCAGAAAGCGGAGATGTGGTATTACTATCGCCAGCCTGTGCTAGTTTCGATTTATTTAAAAATTACATCGATAGAGGAAATCAATTTAAAAAAGCTGTAAACAGCATAAAACCAATTATTTAACATTATGTCATTTGGAACAAGAATTTATTCGGAATTAAGAGGCGATAGAGTGATATGGACTGTTGTAATCCTTTTGGCAGTGATTTCTATCTTATCCGTATACAGTTCAACAGGAACAATAGCTTATAAAAATGGCGTAGGAACAGAGTATTATTTGATGAAACATTTGTTTCTAGTAATTGGAGGTTTATTAACGACCTATTTTTGCTACCTCCTACATTATATGCAATATTCTCGAACGGCTCCCTTTATGATACTATTTGCGATACCCTTGCTGGTCTTTACGATAGCCTTTGGAGCAGAACTAAACGAAGCGAGGCGATGGATAACATTACCGATAATTAATATTACGTTTCAAACATCAGATTTTGCAAAGATAGCACTCATCACTTACGTGGCAAGAGCTATCTCATCCAAGCAAGATTATATTGAGGATTTACAATCGGCATTTTTACCGATTATCGTTCCCATACTTATCATATGTGGTCTGATAGCACCAGCAGATTTATCCTCTGCCATTTTGCTTTTTATTACTTGTTTATTGCTGATGTTTATCGGTCGAGTTTCTATAAAATACATTGGCTTACTCTTGTTTTGTGGTGTAGCGATGTTTTCTATACTTGTAGTCTTAGGAGATTTATTTTTTGATGATATCATTCGGGTCGATACCTGGCGAACTAGATTGAGTGATTTCTTTAATAATACCGATGGTGTCTACCAAATCCAACAAGCAAAGATAGCTATAGCGGATGGAGGAATTTTTGGACTAGGACCAGGAAACAGCATTCAAAGAAACCATTTACCCCACGCATATTCGGATTTTATTTATGCCACAATATGCGAAGAATACGGACTGTTTGGTGGATTAATTGTACTCTCTTTATATGTCTTATTATTTTTTAGATGTGTAAAAATAGTGGTAAAAAGTGAAAAGTCCTTTGGTGCTTTACTTGCCTTAGGAATGGGGATGATGATAGTCATTCAAGCATTAGCCAATATTGCGGTATCTGTTCACTTAGTCCCCGTAACGGGATTAACGCTCCCTCTAATGAGTATGGGAGGAACATCTTTATTGTTTATGAGTGTGGCTGCGGGAATGATTCTTAGTGTAAGCCGATATATCGAAAAAATTTAACCATGAAATCTAACATTAAAATATTAGTGAGTGGTGGTGGAAGTGGAGGACATATATTCCCTGCGGTATCTATTGCAAATGAAATCAAGCAGATGTATCCACAAGCCGATATTTTATTTGTAGGTGCTAAAAGAAAGATGGAAATGGAAAAAGTACCCAAAGCGGGGTATCCGATAAAGGGTGTTTGGATAAGTGGTTTTCATCGACAATGGAAATGGGAAAACCTACTATTCCCTTTAAAATTAGTCGTGAGCTTATGGCAAGCCTTTTGGATTGTTCGGAAGTTCAAGCCCGATGCCGTTGTAGGCGTAGGCGGTTATGCTAGTGGCCCGACACTTAAAATCGCAGGAATGTTATCCATTCCTACTTTGATACTAGAAGTCAATGCTTGGCCAGGCATCACCAATCGCTTACTTGCCAAAAGTGTCGATAAAATTTGCGTAACCAGCGATGGCATGGAACGTTTTTTTGAAAAAGATAAAATCATATTAACAGGCAATCCTGTTCGACAGGATTTACTAGATGTGGAAGGAAAAAGACAACAAGGAATTCAACATTTTGGATTAGAAGAAAGCAAAAAAACGATTTTCATCTTTGGAGGAAGTCAAGGGGCAAGAACGATCAACGATGCGGTAGCAGCCAATAAAGAAGGTTTAGCCTCTAGGGAAGACATTCAGCTTTTTTGGCAGTCTGGAAGCTACTACCATGAAGAATTCAAAAAGCATCCAGTAACTCAACTATCAAATGTTACCTTGACGGCTTTTGTAGATCGAATGGATTTGGCATACGCTATGGCAGATGTTGTGATATGTCGAGCAGGAGGCTCGATAGCAGAATTGAGCATTACGGGTAAAGCATCTATCCTTGTGCCTTCTCCCAATGTTGCAGAAGATCATCAGACAGCCAATGCCAAAAAATTAGTAGAAAAAGAAGCAGCTATTTTAGTAAAAGATAGCAATGCTAAAAAAGATATGATACAAGAAGCATTGAATGTGCTTGATGATGAACAATTGAAAAAGACATTGAGTAGCAATATAAAAAAACTAGCTAAACCGAATGCCGCTAGAACAATTGCAAAAGAGGTGTTTAAGTTGATAAAATCCTAATTATGGAACTCAATACGATTCATAAAATTTACTTCATCGGCATCGGAGGTATAGGAATGAGTGCTTTAGCAAGGTATTTCAATGGACGAGGTGTACAAGTTTATGGGTATGATAAAGTAGAGACGACATTAACAAAAACACTCGTACGGGAAGGAATTGATATTCATTATGAAGAAACTATAGAGGCTATACCAGAGGGAATTGATTTAGTGGTTTATACACCAGCAATTCCAAACGAGCATAAGGAACTTATTTGGTTTCAACAAAATGGATTCTCGATAAAAAAACGAGCAGAAGTGCTTGGTATTATCAGTAGAAGTATGAAGACGATTGCCATAGCAGGAACACATGGTAAAACAACAACCAGTTCTATCTTGGCACACCTCCTTCAGGTGGGAGGAATTGATTGTACTGCTTTTCTAGGTGGAATAGCGATGAATTTCAAGTCCAATTTTGTAGAAGGATCTAGTGATTGGGTTGTCGTAGAAGCGGATGAATTTGATCGTTCTTTTTTACATCTATCACCCACAATTTCAGTTGTGCTCTCAATGGATGCAGATCATTTAGATATTTATGGTGATGATGAAAGCGTGAAAGAAGGATTCGAAAAATTTGTAGCTCAAACGCAGTCTACTGGACGTATTTTCTATCAAAAAGATTTGCGGTTCAAACAGCAAGAGAAACGAACAAAAAAATTAATGGAAAGTGGGCGTTTTGGAATAGGAACAACAAATAATTCAGCTCAAAACATACGTGTAGAAGAAGGATATTTTGTGTTTGATTATGAAGATATTTATGGACGCTTGGAAAGTTTGAAATTCACGCTACCTGGGCAGCACAATGTATCCAATGCGACTGTTGCAATAGCAATAGCACGATACTTAGGCGTAGAAGATGAAAAGTTAGTGGAAGCATTAGCAAGTTTCAAAGGCATCAAGCGACGATTTGAGTTTATTGTACGAAAAAAAGAGAAGATTTATATAGATGATTATGCACATCATCCTACAGAGTTAAAAGCAGCTATTCTAGCCGCTAGAACGCTTTATCCCGCTAAAAAGATAACGGGAATTTTTCAACCGCATTTGTATTCACGCACGCGTGATTTTGCTGAAGGTTTTGCCGAAGCATTAGATGGCTTAGATGAAGTAATTTTGATGGATATTTATCCAGCTAGAGAGTTACCTATTGAAGGTGTGAGTTCAAAGATTATTTTTGAAAAAATGAAAAATACAAACTGCCAGTTAGCTTCAAAAGAAACGCTAATGGAAAAAGTAAAAAAGCTCGATATAGAAGTTGTATTGACTTTAGGTGCTGGCGACATTGATTTATTTGTACAACCAATAAAAGAAATGCTAGAATCAAAACGCTAATTTTTTTTAGCAAAAGAAAAAACAATGAAAACTAAAATCGACATCAACGGGAAAGAAATTTGGGTTGCGGTACAACGCATCTTTTGGGTAGCCTGTTTGCTAGGAGCTGCGGTGTTGGTTATTTCAGCGGTGGAACAACGGAAGACGAAAGAAGTCCCCAATGTGATTATTAATATAAAAGATTTACCTGGTGGCAATCTAATCACAAGAGCAGATGTCTTGAGGGGTTTAGAGAGAGAATTTGTATACAAATTAAATGAAATGCCCCTGGGAAAAATCAATGTAGAACGGATAGAACGAGAACTAAAAGACGAGCCATTTATAAAAGATGCTGAAGTATATGTAGATGCGAAGAATCAAGTGCATATTTCACTAACACAACGGCAACCCATACTTCGAGTAATTGATGGACTCAACAAAAGTTATTATATCGATAAAGAAGGCAAAAAGATGCCCCTTTCTGTTCATAATGTAGCAAGAGTAGTTGTAGCGACAGGAAATGTTCCGCCTTATACCGATGATTTTTTAGAGCGTAAAAAACATCCTATTAAGGATTTATTTGAAATTACAAAGCATATAAAACAGGATAAATTTATGAATGCTTTAGTGGAACAAATATTCATCAGGGAGGATAGAGAATTTATCTTAGTTCCTAAAATAGGGAAACAAAAAATCTTACTAGGAACAAATGATAATATTGATAAAAAAATAGAACGATTAAAAATATTTTATACAAAAGGAATGCCCTATGAGGGCTGGCAAAAATATTCATATATAGATTTAAGATACAAAGGACAGGTTGTTTGTAAAAAGAGCTAATTACAACTTAGTATTTTAGAGATTATTTTAATAAAATATACTAAAATGATTAACACTAAATAATCTCCAAAAATTAACGTTTACAAAAACCTTAAAACTAAAGTGCTTATGGAAAATATTAACAACGAAATCTTAGTAGCTCTAGACATTGGAACTACAAAAGTCTGTGCAATTGCAGGCAGAAAAAACAACTTCGGTCAGTTGGAAATACTCGGCATCGGAAAAGTGGAATCCGTTGGCGTACTACGAGGTGTTGTCTCTAATATTGAGAAAACTGTTCAGGCTATTTCTGAAGCGGTAGCAGCAGCAGAAAAAGCATTGCCTGAAGAAGAAACCATTGATACTGTTCATGTAGGCATTGCTGGACAACATATCAAGAGTTTGCAACATCGTGGTATTTTAATGCGAGACAATGATACCGATGAAATTAGTCGTGCGGATATCGAACGCTTAGTGAGCGATATGTATAAATTGGTATTACCACCAGGTGATAAAATTATCCATGTTATCCCACAAGAATATACCATTGACAATGAACAAGGTATTTCGGATCCAATTGGTATGTCAGGAGTTCGTTTGGAAGCAAACTTCCACATTATTACAGGACAAATTACAGCCTCTAAAAACATCTACCGTTGCGTAGAAAAAGCGGGATTGGATGTTGCTAGTTTGACCTTAGAACCGATTGCTTCAGCGGAAGCGATTCTAAGCCATGAAGAAAAAGAGGCAGGTATTGCACTTGTTGACATCGGTGGTGGTACAACGGATTTAGCTATTTTCCATGAAGGTATTATTCGACATACTGCTGTTATTCCTTTTGGTGGGAATGTTATCACAAAAGATATAAAGGAAGGCTGCAAAGTGATGTTGAATCAAGCAGAAAAGCTGAAAGTAAAATTCGGTTCTGCCCTAGCAGAGGAAGTCTATGATAATCGTATCATTACCATTCCTGGCTTAAAAGGTAGAGAGCCAAAAGAAATATCGGAAAAGAATCTGGCTAGAATTATTCAAGCTAGAGTGGAAGAAATATTTGATCATGTGTTCTGGGAAATTCGCCGTTCTGGTTACGAGCGCAAATTAATTGGTGGTATCGTATTAACTGGTGGAGGAGCATTATTAAAAGATGCTGATAAACTAGTAGAATTGCATACAGGAATGAGTACTCGAATAGGTATTCCTGTGGAAAAACTTGCACACGGCTACCAAGAGAAAGTATGTAGCCCTATATATGCTACCGCTATCGGATTACTATTAAGAGGTTTCAAAGAAATTCAAGAAGGTCGTATGGCATTAGCAACGGCTGAGTCTAAGAAAAAGTCGTCAAATAAATGGTTTGATAACCTTTTCCAAAAGACAAAAGAATGGTTTGAAGCAGAACCAGATAGCGAATTTTAAAAACCAAGAATAAAGTAATAGGACAATACCAAAATGAAAATTAAGTATTTGTGCTATTACTATTTCTAAAAATAAAAATTAAAACATTATGGAATTTGATTTGCAAGAAAATGAAGTAAACATCATCAAAGTGGTTGGTGTTGGTGGTGGCGGAAGCAATGCAGTAACACATATGTTCAAGCAAGGTATTGTAGGCGTTGATTTCGCTATTTGCAATACGGATAATCAAGCAATGGATTTAAGTCCAGTTCCTACTAAAATACAACTTGGCCCAGAATTAACAGAAGGTCGAGGAGCGGGTTCTAAACCAATAGTGGGAAAAGAGGCCTGTATTGAATCCGTAGAGGAAGTTCGAGAATTTTTAAAAGAAAGCACTAAAATGGTCTTCATTACGGCTGGGATGGGTGGTGGAACAGGTACGGGAGCCGCTCCTGTTATTGCTAAAGTAGCGCAGGAAATGGATATTCTTACCGTAGGTATTGTGACTTTACCTTTTACATTTGAAGGTCGTCGTCGTACCAATCAAGCATCAGAAGGGCTAGCAGAATTGAAAAAAAATGTGGATACCTTAATCGTTATTTCTAACGATAAATTGAGACAAATTCATGGTAACTTGGCTTTATCAAATGCCTTTGCCGAAGCAGATAGTATTTTATCCATAGCTGCTAAAGGTATTGCTGAAATCATCACCGTTCCTGGATATATCAACGTGGACTTTGAAGATGTCAATACGGTAATGCGTGGGAGTGGTGTCGCTATTATGGGTAAAGGGGAAGCTCAAGGAGACAACCGTGCTAGAGAAGCCGTTGAATCTGCATTAAAATCACCTTTACTAGAAGAAAATGATATTAAAGGTGCTCAACATATCCTGTTGAATATTACTTCTGGTAGTCGAGAGGTTACAATGGATGAAATTTTTGAAATCACAGAGTATGTTCAGGAAGAAGCAGGGTATGGCACAGATTTAATTTGGGGTAATTGCTTTGACGCCGATCTAGGTGACAAGATTAGTGTAACCGTAATTGCAACTGGCTTCGAAATGGGCATTAATAAAACTAAGAAGGAAGCGAAATTGCCTAAAGAAGAAAAGATAGTTGTTTCTTTAGATGATGAAAAAACAAAAAATGACACCCCCCTATTTGAGGTAGGACACAATAAAGGGGAAAGTGCAAAAACAGTAGAGTTTGATGATCCAATTCGTTCGGCGATTAACAAGCATCAAAAACGTTATTCGTATGATGAACCTTACATCAAAGGGGAATCTGAAAAGCAGTTAGAAGCTGAAAAGCGTTCTAAAGCAGAGCAAGAACGGATCCGACGAGAACGTTTAAACAAACTAAATATTAAGCTAAGCACTCCTAGAGCAGTCAATGATCTAGAAAACGAGCCAGCTTATATTCGTCGTAATGTCCGCTTAGATAACGTCATTCATTCTTCTGAAAAAGAAATGTCTAAATGGACAATTTCAGATGATGAAGATCCAGAAATCAAAACAGACAACTCTTTTCTACATGATAATGTAGATTAGTATTTTACTGAAGACTTTAGTTTTGAAGCATCCTTGATTTTTTGAGGATGCTTTTTTTATTATCAATCCTCTTAGGAAAGTACTTCTACTTTTCGCTTAATCGCTAAAGGCATTTTATTACAAGCATTAAGATAGGCTTTTACAGATGCCATGACAATATCTTCATCTACACCAAATCCATAATATAATTGCTCTTGGTATTTCACTTGCATATGTACTTTCCCTGTATCCTTACTACCATTCGCCATTGCTTGAACCAGATACTCTTCTAAAAAGATACCCTTCCCGATAATTTTATCAATCGCCCTCAATGAAGCATTGACAGGTCCATTACCATCAGCAGTCGCTTCAAATTGTTCTCCATTGACTTCAACGGAGATAGTCGCAATAGGGCGAACAGGATCACCACAAAGAACTTGCAAATGGTTCAATTCAATTTTGCTTTCAGAAAGTTTCCCTTCCATTAAAACAATCAAATCATCGTCACTCAAATCTTTCTTACTATCGGCTAAATCCAAAAACTTTTGGTAAATTTTTTCAAGTTGAGGCTTCTCTAGTTTACCATATCCCAAGCGTTCTAGATGATAACTCAAGGCTGCTTTCCCGCTCCTAGCCGTTAGGACAATGGAATTTTGAGGAACGCCTACGTCTTCGGGCGCCATAATCTCATAATTTTCTCGATATTTTAAAACACCATCCTGATGAATACCTGAAGAATGTGCAAAAGCATTGCGCCCAATGATAGCTTTATTGGGTTGTACAGGCATCCGCATCATTTTAGAAACCAATAGACTTAATGGATAGATGCGCCGAGTATCCAATTGCGTTTCAAAGTTCAAGTGTTTATGCGTCTTGATAATCATAGCAATTTCTTCCAAAGAAGTATTTCCTGCTCGCTCTCCAATACCATTAATAGTTACCTCTACTTGCCTAGCTCCATTTCGGATTCCTGCCAATGTATTGGCAGTTGCTAGTCCTAGATCATTATGACAATGACAAGATAAAATAGCTTTGTGTACGCCTTTAACATTCTCCATCAAATAACGGATTTTCTCACCATAAGACTCTGGTGTGCAATACCCCGTAGTGTCAGGGATATTGACAACAGTAGCACCAGCCGCAATGACCGCCTCTACCATTCTAGCAAGGTATTCGTTCTCCGCTCGTCCAGAATCTTCACAATAAAACTCAATGTCTTCAACAAACTTTTTAGCATACTTCACCGCCGCTACACCTCGCTCAATTATCTTATCTCTCGTACTGTTAAACTTATATTTAATATGATAATCCGATGCACCAATACCTGTATGAATACGAGGTCGTTTGGTATATTTCAAAGCTTCAGCCGCTACTTCAATATCTCGCTCAACAGCTCTTGTTAAAGCACATATGGTTGGTTCTTTTACTGCTTTAGAAATCTGTACGACAGAATTGAAATCCATTGGACTAGAGATAGGAAAGCCTGCCTCAATAATATCCACTCCTAGCAATTCCAATTGTTTGGCAATTTCTACTTTTTCGGGTGTGGACAATTGACAACCTGGAACTTGTTCTCCGTCTCTTAAGGTCGTATCGAATATATATATTTTATCTTTCATCTATTTATTTTTATTATCGTTTCATTATTTTAGAAATGATTAGGAAAAAACCGACTTCATTGCTTTAATTTCATCCAATATCAATTGACCAATTTGATCCGTTTGCAAGATTTTATCAATGTCCGTCTGCTCATCTTTAATGTCCTGTGTTCGATAGCCTTTCTTTAATACAGCCACTACAGCCGCTACTACAGTCCTACTTTCTTCTTTTAACCCAAAAGCAATATCTAGCATCAAAGCGGTAGACAATATTGTTGCCATCGGATTGGCTATATTTTGACCTGCGATATCAGGTGCAGAGCCATGAATTGGCTCATATAAACCAACTTTGTCGCCTATAGACGCCGATGCCAGCATACCGAGTGACCCCGCAATCTGAGAGGCTTCGTCTGTTAGAATATCTCCAAACATATTTCCCGTCAGAACGACATCAAATTGCTTAGGATAACGGATAAGTTGCATTGCGGCATTGTCAATATACATATGGATTACTTCAACTGCTGGATATTCTTTTGCTATTTTATTAACCGTTGCTCTCCACAACCTAGAAGAATCCAAAACATTTGCTTTATCTATAGAATGGACTACTTTTCGACGAGTCATCGCCGCTTCAAAAGCCCTCCTTGCAATCCGTTCAACCTCCATCTTAGAATAAGTCATAGAATCTGTAGCTATATCTTCCGTTCTATTGCGTTCTCCAAAATAGATCCCTCCTGTCAACTCTCTAAAAAAAAGAATATCGACACCACTTATTAATTCCTTTTTTAAACTCGAAGCATCCGCAAGTTCATCAAATATTTCTATCGGTCGAATATTGGTATATAAACCTAAAGATTTGCGGAGTTTTAATAAACCTTGCTCTGGACGAACCTTTAAACTTGGATCATTATCATATTTGGGATGCCCTACGGCACCTAGTAAGATAGCATCCGCTTCTAAGCATTTTTCTAAAGTTTCATCTGGAAGTGGATTACCTGTTGCCTCAATTGCAGAATGCCCCAATAAAGCATTTTGAAAACTAAACTGATGCCCAAAGTTATCTGCAATTTGTTCTAGGATTTTGACCCCCCAACTAGTCACCTCATGACCAATTCCATCTCCTGCAAGAACCGTTATTTTTTTATTCATTGTTGTGTATTTATTCTTTCTTTTTTACAAAAATTAGTAGAAACTATTAAAAAATAAAAGTGCGTGCTGCTTCAAATTTCTCAATAGCTTCTTTTTTACTTAGGATATAATCCATATCATCATAGCCCTTTAACAGACACGTTTTTTTATAGGGATCTATTTCGAAATCAACCTTCTTAGCTGTCCCGACGATTTGCAAAAATTGTTGCTCTAAATCTACCAGTATTTGTGTTTTGGGATTAGCTTCTATTGCTTCAAATATTTCCTTTAAATAGGTCTCACTAACTTTGATAGGAAGTAAGCCATTATTGAGGGCATTGTTTCTAAAAATATCTGCAAAAAAACTAGAAATAACCACTCGAAATCCATAATCCGCAATTGCCCATGCAGCGTGTTCTCGACTAGAACCACAACCAAAATTTTTACCTGCTACAAGTATCTCACCACTATATAAAGGATTGTTTAAAACAAAATCAGCATTGGGAGTATCCCCTTCATTATATCGCCAATCTCTAAAAAGATTATCTCCAAAACCTTCTCTTGTAGTCGCTTTTAAAAAGCGCGCTGGAATAATCTGATCAGTATCGATATTTTCTAGAGGAATGGGTACATAGGTAGATGTTATTTTTGTAAATGACATTGTGTTTTTGTTTAATTGTTTTTTAATTTAATAAGGTTCTAACATCTTGAATTTCACCAGAAACTGCTGCCGCAGCGGCAGTCAATGGGCTAACCAAAAAAGTTCTTGCTCCAGGTCCTTGACGGCCTTCAAAATTTCGATTGGATGTCGATACACAGTACTTTCCAGCAGGGACTTTATCTTCATTCATCCCAAGACAAGCAGAGCATCCTGGTTGCCTTAATTCAAAACCTGCTTCTAGGAATATTTTATCTAAACCTTCGGCTTTTGCCTGTGCTTCAACTCGTTTTGAACCAGGCACAATCCAAACATTAACACCTGCAGCTTTTTTCTTATTTTTTACAAAGTCCGCTACCAAGCGCAAATCTTCGATTCTAGAATTCGTACAACTTCCAATAAATACATAGTCAATTTTTTTACCTAGTAGTTTTTGTTGTGGGTTTAAGTCCATATAGTCTAATGCCTTTTCCATATCTTTTTCAGTCCCATTGACTGCTACTCTAGGAATGTTTTGAGAAATGCCCATCCCCATGCCTGGGTTTGTGCCGTAGGTAATCATAGGTTCAATATCGGCAGCAGCATAACTTAATTCCATATCGTATTCAGCACCTTTATCAGAAGGAAGTGTTTTCCAGTACGCCAAAGCCTTTTCCCAATTCTCTCCTTTGGGCGCAAACTCTCTTCCCTTAATATAATCAAAAGTGGTTTCATCGGGTGCAATCAAACCACCTCTAGCTCCCATTTCAATGCTCATATTACAAATCGTCATCCTTGCTTCCATCGATAAAGAACGAATAGCAGAACCTGCATATTCAACAAAATAACCCGTCCCGCCTGAAGTGGATATTTTTGAAATAATGTATAGAATAATATCTTTAGAAGATACGCCCTTTTGCAACTCACCATCTATAGTGATTCGCATCGTTTTAGGACGATATTGAAGCAAGCATTGAGTGCCTAATACTTGCTCTACTTGGCTTGTTCCTATACCAAAAGCAATACTTCCAAATGCACCATGTGTTGAGGTATGGCTATCCCCACAGACCATTGTCATACCAGGTAAAGTTAGTCCTAAATCGGGGCCAATAACATGGACAATGCCCTGTTTTTCATGTCCTAAGCCATATAATTCTAAACCAAAGGCTTCACAATTCTCCGTTAGCTTATTGACTTGAAAACGAGATAAAGGCTCATTAATCGGAAGATGCTGGTTGATAGTTGGCACATTATGATCGGCAGTAGCTACCGTTTGTCTAGGTCGAGCGACTGGAATATTTCTTTCTCTTAAACCATCAAAAGCCTGAGGAGATGTGACCTCATGTATAAAATGCCTATCAATATAAAATAAATCTGGATAGTTGGGTTTGGACTCTACAACGTGAGCATCCCAAATTTTATCAAATAGTGTTCTTGGTGTATCATTCATTTATTCTGTAATTATTTTTAATTTATTCAGTTTTTCTAGCTAAAATTCTAATTCGTTTATAATCAGCATACCAATTCCCTTCTTTATATAAACTTGTTTTTAAATTCGCTTGGACTTGTTCTGCTATTTCTGCTATTTCTCCTGTGTTCATATTTTTAAAAAAAGGCATTCCAAACATTAAAATCCAGTTTTTTAAACCTTTATTAGAATCGGACAACAAGGTAGGTCTATCATAATGAATGGCATAGGAAACTTGAAATCCTTCGGCTTCTAATGCTGTGGTATATTCCCCGATACTTGGGAAATACCAAGGTTGTCGTTCTACTAGCGCCTCATATCCCCTACTCCGTAGTTCTTTTTTAATACCATTGACTACTGTTTGTACATTGCCCTTCCCCCCGAACTCTAAAACTAACCTTCCACCATTTTCTAAACTATTCCACATAGATTTAATTGCAGCTTTATGAGCTTTTATCCAGTGTAAAGTAGCATTTGAAAAGATAGCAGTAAATTTATGATCCGCTTTAAAATCAACAGCGTCGCCAACTACAAAGTCAATATCTTTAAATGTTGTTCTAGCCTTTTCAATCATTTCAGGAGACTTATCAATCCCTACTACGTCTTTACAATAGTTTTTTATGGTGGCTGTTAACTCCCCTGTTCCGCATCCTAGATCCAAGATTCGATCATTTGATTTTGGAGCTAATAATTCAACCAAAGATTGACCAAAGTCGAAAACAAATGAATGTTCTTTTTGATATAAATCTACTTTCCACTTCATTCTAAGTTTTTTGCTTAATTTTATACAAAAAGTTAAACACAAATTGTAACTAAATTTGCATTTCTAAAATTATATTAAAATAGACAGTTTTTTAAATTAAAAAAATATATAATTACAGTTCCTAAAGGACATTCAACCTTTATAAGATATTGATAATTAGTGTTTTATTTTTATAAATATTACGATGCCCAATCTACAAATAGATGCTTTATTTCAGTTGATAAAAAGTTTAACAAAATCCGAAAAACGGAATTTCAAACTCTATGTCAATAGAATACATTCAAAAGAGGATGTAAAGTTTATCCAATTGTTTGATGTATTAGATAAAATGACAGTATATGATGAAGGAGTTTTATTAGAAAAAGCAAAGGGGATAAAAAAGCGTCAGCTTTCCAATTTGAAACGCCATCTATATCGTCAATTGCTCACTAGTCTTCGGCTTGTACATATTTCTAAAAATATCGACATCGAAATTAGAGAACAGATTGACTATGCAAAAATTTTATACAATAAAGGTTTATACCTACAAAGTCTAAAGCTCTTAGATAAGACTAAGACCATTGCTAAAGAACGACATCAAGATATTTTACATTTTGAAATTATCGAGTTCGAAAAACTGATAGAATCCAGACATATTACAAGGAGTATTGAGAATAGAGCAGAAGCCCTATCAGGGGAATCTGATAGAAGAAATGAGGTGATTTCGTTGACGGCTCGTTTAGCAAATTTAGGCTTACGTTTATATGGCTTGTATATCAAGTTAGGACACGTTAGGAATGAAAAAGATGCTTATATGGTACGAGAGTTTTTTCGTTCCAATTGTCCAAAACTACCAGAAAATAAATTAACGTTTTTTGAAAAAATACATCTATACCAAGCCTATGTTTGGTATTATTATATTCTTCAAGATTTTAGATTGTGTTATCGCTATGCTCAAAAATGGGTAGATTTATTTGAAGAATTCCCAAATATGAAAATACACGATCCTGATTTTTATATGCGAGGGATGAATAATTTATTGGCTTGTCTTTTTTTTATAAAGTATCATTCAAAACTAAAACAAAACCTCTTAAAACTAGAAGCCTTTTGTACAGAAAGTGCCGCTTCGTTTAATCCTAATTCAGAAATTTTAGCGTTTTTATATATCTATACAGCACGTATCAATTTGCATTTTTTGGAAGGAAGTTTTACAACTGCATTAAAACTAATTCCTGAACTAAATGCGGAATTGGATAGATTTAAATCGGAATTAGACCAGCATCGAGTAATGGTATTTTACTATAAGATAGCTTGTATTTATTTTGCGAGTGGCGATAATGAAAATGCTATCGTTTATCTAAGTAAAATTATTAATTTGGATGCGGGACATTTGAGAGAAGATATTCAGTGTTATGCTCGACTTTTACACTTAATTGCTCATTATGAATTAGGACATTATAACTTGTTAGAGTATTTAGTGAAATCCGTTTATAGATTTTTGGTAAAAATGAAAGATTTGAATGCTATTCAGACAGAAATATTAACCTTTCTCCGAAATACCATTTATAAGTCACCAATGGCCTTAAAAAAGGATTTCATCAAATTAAAGGCTCGTTTGGTTAAGATTTCAGAAGATCCTTATGAACGACGTTCATTTTTATATTTGGACATTATTTCTTGGCTAGAAAGTAAAATAGAAGAGCGGAGTGTAGAAACAATTATTCAAGAAAAAGCAGGGATAACAATACGATAAAATAATATGAAGGGATTCATAAAACACACTATTTTACTATTTGTTTTTGTTGCACCTATATTCACAAAAGGGCAAGCCCCAGATTCCTCTTTAGTACATACCCTAGAACAGTATATTGATATTCATAATCTCTATCCCGCTGGAGATATAATCCAGAAAATAGAAGAGGTCTATCCGATATATTCAGAGCAAAACATTCATTTTTTAAGTCTAAAATGCACCTATCTAGCAGCTTTAGGCGAAAATGAAAAAGCATTGACACTAGCACTAAGTATGAAACGCTTATTGTTACCAAACCATAAGAACTATCGTAACAATCGGATAATTGTACATAACCGCATTAATGATGGCTACTACTTCAACAAACAATATGATAAATGTCAGACAGTATTAGATAGTTTAATCCTTTGGATTCAGGATAAAGATATGTATCAGCCTAGAACAAATATGGTTTATCAAATCCAAAAAGGTATTTTATATGAAAAAACAGATCGTCTTAAATCTGCAATTGAGATGTATGAAAAAGCTGAAGCATTAATTCCTGAAGTCAAGGATTCTATTCTTAATGAGATATTATATGGCAATTTTGGTGTTACTTATCGAAAACTTGATAATGAGAAACGGGCTTGGTTCTATCTAGAAAAAGCGGGAAAATATGTCAATAGACAAGATAGTTCTGCTTCTTTCACTTTATATAATGTCTTATGGAAACATTGTATAAATTTCAAAAAAATGCAAGAGGCAAGTCTCTATAGAGATACTGTAAGTGTATATTATAATTCAACTAATTTTGATAATCGTAGAGTTTGGTTTGAAAACAACATCAGCCATTATAATACATTAAATAACAAGGAGTTAAGCTTTAAGTATATTCAACAGTATCAACAATCTTTATCAAAGCGTTATGAAAAAAAATTCAGTCAAGAAATAGAAGAGTTAAGCGCATCATTAAAACGAGAAAATCAACTTAGAATTGATACCATAAGTATCGAAAAACAGCAAAAACTACTTCGAATTAGAACCAATTATGCTATTCTGATGTGTATTATATTTGGTTTGGGAATCACTGCAGCTTTAGCAATGAATAATATCCAAAAAAGACAACGAAAAATGACATATATAGAATTAGAGCAACAACTTTTACAAAATCAACTGAATCCACATTTTATATTTAATACATTGGCAAATATCAAAGGGCTAATTAATCAGAATAAAAATAATATTGCTTGTAATTATCTTGATAGATTTCATACATTATTACTAACCACTTTAATTGATAATAAAGAGCGTTCTATTTCTCTAGATAAAGAAATTAATGCTATAGAGAGTTATTTAGAATTACAAAAGATTAGATTTAATGATAGGTTTGAGTATACTTTATCTAATGATATAAAAGTGCCTAAGACAATACATATTCCTCCAATGTTAATACAACCATTTATAGAAAATTGTTTTAAACATGCTTTTACAGAGAAACATATAGAAGGAAAAATCGATATACATTTTATACAAAAAAAAGAAGATATTTATTGTAAAATTCTGGATAATGGGATAGGACTAAAAATGAATTCAATAGTGAGTAAGCAATCGCTTTCGACTAGAATTAATAAAGAACGACTAGAATTATTAGATAGTCGTTATAAAACAAAGGGTGAAGTAATCATAAGGAATCGAACAGATGGAATCGCTGGTGTGGAAGTAACAATTAAACTGCCTTATAATATAATTTTATCGTGATGAATCGGTTTATTTATATTGTATTAAACATATTTGGATATTTCTGTCATGTTTATGGACAGACACTTCCCTCTATTTACATAGAACGGATAAATACTGCCATTAATGAAAAAACATTAGATAAAGTTGAACAATATATAGATTCAATTGAAACACAATACCCTAAGGAATCGAGTATAAACATAGCTTATTTAAATGTAAAGTGTCGATATTTAAATCGAAAAGGAGAATCTGATATTGCACTAGCATTAGCATTGAGAATGAAAGCTTTATTGAATCCCAATTCTCCAAATTATCTGGATAATAAAATCTTAGCTTATACAAGAATAAATGATGCCTATTACTTTACACATCAGAATGAAAAATGTCATGCTGTGTTAGATAGTTTATTTATTTGGAATAGTCAAAAAACCTATCAAGATCCTGTTGTCTTAGGAACATATAAAACCCAACGAGGTATTCTATACGAAGAAGCGGGTAAAACAAGAAAAGCCATTGAACAATATATCCAAGCTGAAAAGTTTGTTAAAAAGACTAAGGATCTAGAATCTTATCAAAATTTATATAACAATATCGGTAACGCCTATGCTAAGATAAAGGAAGAAGATAAGGCCATCGAATACATACAAAAATCAAAAGAATATATTGCTAAAAATGATAGTATTGGATTGTTCAGTTATTACAACAATTTATTAGGAACTTATATTATTTGTAAGAATAAACGTAAAGCTCGTATTTATAAAGATTCTTTAAGTCGATTTTTAGTAACGGATTATTTTCGTCATAATCGATTATTTTATAATGCTCAGATTGAATACTATAATTTGATGAATGAACTAGACTCTGTAAAATTCTTTATTGAGCTTTATCAAAATTATTTTAAAAATTATTATGCTAAAAAATTCAACAAAGAACTAGATGAACTAAAATTGTCTTTTCAAAGAGAACAAGCATTAATCATTGAAAAAGAAAATATAGAAAATGCTAAACAGCGTTCTAATATTAACACCAATTATGCCATATTAACTAGTATTATATTCTTTTTAAGCATTATTACCCTTTATACATTTTTTAATATAAAAAGAAGACAAAGAAATATAGAATATTCAAATTTAGAATCTCAATTATTACAGAATCAGCTAAACCCACATTTTATATTCAATACATTGGCAAATATTAAAGGATTGATTAATCAAGGGAAAAATGCCATTTCTAGCAAATATTTAAATAATTTCTCTAATCTTTTGATGGGGCTTCTAATTGATAATACCAAAAAAAATATTCCTCTTAAGAAAGAATTAGCCGTAATTGAAAGTTATCTAGAACTACAAGCAATCCGTTTTAAAGATAAATTTGAATATAAAATTCATTGCTTTATCGATAATACTGAAGATTATCTTATTCCCCCTATGTTAATACAACCGTGTATTGAAAACAGTTTTAAACACGCTTTCGTAAATAAAAATAGCTTATGGAAAATAGATATTTTTTTTAATAAAGAGGGAAACATCATCGTTTGTACCGTAAAAGATAACGGTATAGGTCTCCCCAAAAAGCCTTTGGAAGAAAAACAATCTTTGTCTCTTAGAATCAATCAAAAAAGATTAAAGATATTAGAACAAGATTATGCTACACAAGGTGATTTAGTGCTGAGTAATCGAGTAGATGGCATAAAAGGTGTTCAAGTAATCATTAAAATTCCTTTCAAAAAATTATAATATTGACTTATCTAAAAATATATATTATTCCCATTTTATGCTTTTTTCACGTTGGTCTTTTGGCACGCAATTCTACCTTAGGAGCATTAGAATATCTAGAAAAAGGACTTACAACATTAGATACTCAAATAATAAATGACGCTATCCATATATTAAAAAAAGGGGATGTTGCTTTAATTAAGGAAGACTTTTTACCAATCATCAGAGACAGTATACAACATTATATGCTGCATCAATTTCTAGGTGCGGCATACTTGAAACTTGGTATTCAAGATAAAGCATTTCAATATATTAGGTCTTCTGCTTCATTCGTTCAACCCAAAGACACTACCTTATACACTCAACATATACTTGATTGGTTTGGATATTATTTGCTTTTAAAAGAAAAAAGATTAGCCAAAAAATATAAAAATCTAGCATGGGGATATTACACTCATAACAGTTTTGAACAAAATAAAATACTTTTTGAAAATACCATCCAATATTATACACTTATCAAAGATGGAAAATCAGCAGAGAAGTATATTAAAAAATATAGAAAATACCTAGGAGAACAATACAATAGAAAGCTCAATATAAAGTTGGATTCTTTGAAATTTTCATTAAACAGGGAAAATCAACTTCGGCAAGAAAAAGATATAATTATACAACAACGACAAGCCTATCAAACAAAAACAATTTATGCTGTTTTAATCAGTATCATATTTGGCTTAGGTATTATCTTGCTTTTCTTTTATTTCAATATTCAAAAGCGAAAAAAGCTCCAAGAAACCATGTTGTTAGAACAACAAATACTTAGAAGTCAAATCAATGCAGATTTTATATTTCAAACACTAAAGAATATTAGACAACTTGTAGGCAGCGGAAAAAATGCTTTAGCAACTAAGTATCTTGGTAAATTTTCTAGTTTATTGAGAATTACTTTAGACAATAGTACACAAAAAGGTGTTCTATTAGAAAAAGAAATTAAAGCTTTAGAGAACTATATTACTTTACAAAGTATTTTAATTGATAAGCCTTTTAATTATATCATTAAAAATGAAATAGAAACAGCAGATATAATTATTATTCCTCCAATGATTATTCAACCTTTTGTAGAATATTATTTCAAAGAGATGCGACAATCTGGTAAAGATTATGGAATATTAGAAATACGTATCTATGAAGAACAAGAAAATATATTTTGTGACATTTCAGTTGGAGGAGTAAACTGGCTTAAAAAACATAAAAATGCTAGTGAGAAGCACTTGTTTGAGATAATGAACAAACAAAAATTGAAGTATCTAGAAGTCCATTATAATACATCAAGTGATATTAAGATTGAAACCCGAGGAAGTACTAGAGAAGATTCTATTGTAAAGATTACAATCCCCCACCGTTATATACTATAAAAATCCAAAATATAGCAAAGCATGAAAATACTTATTCTAGAAGATGAAGCTATTATTAGAGAAGATTTAGTCTTCAGATTGAAAAGAGACTATAGTAATCTTTTTACTAAAATAATTGCTTGTAAAAATCTAAAAGAAGCCTATAATAATATAAAGGAATATTCCCCTGATGTAGCACTATTTGACATTCAATTACCCGATGGAAATAGTTTTGAATTATTAAAACGATTACCCAAAATTGACTTTCAGTTAGCATTTATTACAGCTTATAGCCATTTTGCACTAAAGGCTATTAAGGTAGGAGCTATAGATTATTTACTCAAACCTGTAGAAGATGAAGATTTTGAAATATTAATGCAAAAAATTGTTGCTAGAAGGGCGAATTTATCTCAACAACAACAAAATCTTTTAATAGAATCTTTATCCAAAGAAAGTCTTGATAAAATAGCCTTATTTAGTGATGATATATACAACATTATAGCAATTAAGAATATTATCTCTATCAAATCGGACGGTGCATACACAGAATTTAATATTAAAAATAAGGAAAAGCCTATGATAGTCTCTAAACCTCTAAAAGAGTATGTTGATTTATTATCTGATGGTTTTATACGCTGTCATCGTTCTTATCTCGTAAATCTTGACTATATTATAGGATACCATAAAGACAACTATCTCATATTGAGTGACTCCAAGATGACAATTCCTGTATCTTCTAGAAAAAAATCCGAAGTTTTAAAGAGACTAGACTTAAAGTAAGCAGCATAAATAATCAATCCACGTTTATAAGCTAATCCATTGCGTTTATAAAAGCAGCAATGCAATATAAAAGATCTTGGTATAAATTTGTACTTATAGATTTAATGACAAAAGTCCTTAAGACTAGAGTGAATATTTTATCATAATAATTTTACACAAACATTTTTTGATAAGAGAAAGGGACAAAGAAAGAACAATTTAAAAATAGGTTTTTTTGTTTGAGTTAAGCTGTAAAATAAACTAAACTTGGGGTAGTAGTTAAGTTAGTTTTTTGTTTTTTTCAATGTTCCTTTTCTTTTTTTTCTCTCCCTCCTAAAAATACATTATTACCAATTCAAAAGTCTAAGAAGTTGATTTAAAAAATATTAGCCCTATCTCCCTATAAATACACCTTTCATAAGCACTTCAAAAAAGAATTTCTGAACAACATTTATGTTTAATATGTACATATTAAAACAGTTCAAAAAACTTTAAAATGTAAATATTTAACACTATTTTAAAATAAATTTAAGGGCAAAATGACACCTTTTTATGAAATTTTACGTCTAATATGTGAAGAGTGTTTACAATTTTAATAACCAATCCTATTTATTAAGAACACCCCCCATAAAATAAATATTCAAAATCCCCATAGCCTTATATGTTGTATTTATTAAACAATATATGGTTATAAATTTTTAGATTATGAAACGAACTATTTTATTGTCATTGTTCACTTTTATAGTTTTCTTGTCGTATGCACAAGAAATTAAAGATGTCTACAGAAGTGGCAACCAAGAAACTACAATTATTCGAGATAAAAAAACAACAGACCAAGAAATACTTGGGCAGTTGAATATTGATGGTTACTCTGTTGGAGAACATGTCAAGATTACTCAAGAAATGCGTGAAGAGATTCGCTTAGCAGAAGAAAGGCGAGCTAGAATTGATGCTGCATTTGCAGAGCAGGAGGCTTCTAAAAATAATCCTACTGCATCAGCAGATGTCTCTGTAGCTGTAGAAAATTTGCCTAAACCAACAAAAACTGTCAGTAATAAAGCCAATCGAGTCACTATCCGAAAGAAACCAGTAAGGAAACCGATACCTGAACAAGAAGAAACTATAGAAGAAGCCGCTAAACCTTCCGTCCAAAAAAGAATCCCAACAGGAAAATCTGCAACTAGAGTTAGTGTATCTAGCTCAAGTTCAGGCAAAGTGTACAAACACAAAAAAAGTTTTAAACTATTTAAATCTGGAAATAAAGGTGGTGGCGGTAGTCGAAAAGGAAAAAAAGCACAGTGTTATAAATTCTAATTCAACTTTAGATTGACTTATAAACTGCTTTGGAGTTTTATTACTTCAAAGCAGTTTTTTTTAGAAGCTGTTTAAAAATAGAATGATGAATTATTTACAAGTCATTGTATCTCAATATTTCAGCTAATTCTTTTCACCGTAGCTAAGGCTACGAAAAAAGAATGGAGCTTTATCTTGAAATACAAGCACTTATAATTAAAATCAACCTTCATTATTAAACAACTTCTTAGAATTCATATAAAAACGCCTGCTCATCATCCAAAAAGTATAGCATTAATTTATCCATTTCCTTTATAGAAGAAAGATCGTAGCGAAGCCGATGCATTGTTGAGCGGTTTCCTTTTTTGATATTCTTTACCAAAAGGTTAAAGGTTGCTTGAGGAGGATAACTCTTCGCAACTGCTCCAGACCATATCAGCTCATGTTCTAAAATAGCTTTACCTTCTATCTGTACATCAATCACAAGGCAGGATTCCTTTTTTTCGACACGAATTAATTCATAAAACATCGACGTAGCTTGATTAAACGCTTCATTATCAACTTGTAGGAGAGGTTTACAAGGAACAGTGTCCTTTTGACTTGAATTAACGAATGGCGTTTTGCAGGCAAAAAGCAACAAAAATACAATGCTTAATATAAAAGTACTTCTCATATTATGTATGCTATTAAATTTTCTCAACCGTACAAAATTATGTAATTGATTGGTATAAAACGAATTCTTTTTTTGAATAGAGAAAGGAAAATTTATATTTGTAGCCGATATGCGACAGTTTTATTAAATAATACGAATAATATGAAATATTATAAATTAGGAAGAACGGATATTGAAGTTAGTGAGATTTGTTTAGGGACAATGACCTTTGGGGAACAAAATTCAGAAAAAGAGGGACACGAACAATTAGATTATGCAATAGAACATGGGGTCAATTTTATTGATACGGCTGAATTATACTCTGTTCCTGGTCGTGCAGAAACCCAAGGAAGTACGGAACGTATCATTGGTACTTGGATAAAAAATCGATCAGATAGAGATAAAATCATTTTAGCTACAAAAGTTACAGGGCCATCAGTTGGATTATCATATATTCGCAACCCTCTTAAATTTACAAGAGAACAAATCAATACGGCTCTAGAAGGTAGCCTTAAACGGTTGCAGACTGACTATGTCGATTTATACCAGTTACACTGGCCTGAGCGTAAGACTAATTTTTTTGGCAAATTAGGATACAAACATGATCCGAATGATCCTTGGGAAGATAATTTCCTTGAAGTACTAGAAGTGCTGAAAGATCTCATTGCTTCAGGTAAAGTGCGTCATGTTGGCATTTCTAATGAAACACCGTGGGGAGCTATGCGCTGGCTTTACTTAGCAGAACAGCAGGGACTTCCAAGAATGATTAGCATTCAAAATCCATACAGCTTACTAAATCGTACCTACGAAGTGGGATTATCCGAAGTCAGTCTAAGAGAAGATTTGAGTTTATTGGTCTATTCTCCTATGGCATTTGGTTGGCTCTCTGGTAAGTATCATAAAGGAATTGACAAACCAGCCGATCGTGTAAATCAATTTAAAAATCTTTCTCGCTATAATGGTGAATTGTCAAAAAAAGCTACTGCTGAATACCTTAAAATAGCAGAAAAACACAATATCAGCCTTGCTCAAATGTCTCTGGCATTTGTCAATAGTCGTGATTTTGTAACTTCCAATATTATTGGGGCGACCACAATGGAACAGTTAAAAGAAAATATAGGTAGTGCCGATTTACAATTATCTTCTGAAATACTTAAAGAAATAGAAACGGTACATAATACTATTCCAAATCCTGCGCCATAATATCAATGGTTAGACTTTATTCAAGCATATGTTTAAAGTCTCTTTTTATAGTTTTTCTTTTCTATCTAGAAACTTATTTTTCTAGTATTTGGTTGATCTATTTTAGAAAATAAATCTGATTAGTCATGTGGAAATTTCCTTTTTATGAAGTTGGACAAGCCATTGATTGGGCAGCTTTAGAAAACCACTTTGATTGGTTTTCGGAGATGAAATCGGTGGAGCAGGATAAATACTGGCATGGAGAAGGCAATGTTTACAACCATACCAAAATGGTTGTAGAAGCCTTGATCACTTTGCCTGAATTTCAAGCACTAGATGAGCAAAAAAAACATATTCTTTTTGCAACAGCGATGTTCCATGATATTGAAAAAAGATCAACCTCAAAAGTTGAAATAATAGATGGGGTAGAACGAATAACATCTGCTAGACACGCCCTAAAAGGAGAATACACAACTCGTAGCATTTTATATAAAGATATTCCGACACCATTTCAAATTCGAGAGCAAATTGCGAAACTTGTTCGTTATCATGGATTACCCATTTGGGCATTGGAAAAACCTGATCCTAGAAAGTCAGTTATTGAAGTTAGTTTATTATTAAATACACATTTATTAGCCATTTTTGCAAAAGCCGATATGCTTGGTCGGATATGTCTAGATAAGGAGGAGATGTTATTGAGAATAGAACTTTTTAAGGAATTATGTAAAGAGCATAATTGCTATGGTATCCCCTACCCTTTCAAATCTGATCATGGTCGATTTTTATTTTTGACAAAACCTGAAATGTCTCCTGATTATGAACCTTATAATGATCTAAAGTTTGATGTTTATATGATGAGTGCTTTGCCTGGTAGTGGTAAAGATACTTATATAAAAAAGAATTTGGAATTGCCTGTTTTATCATTAGATGATTTGAGGAGAGAGCATGGTATTAAGCCTATAGATAGAAAGGGTGGTGGGCAAATTATACAAATGGCGAAAGAAAAAGCAAAAGTGTATATGCGTAAAAGACAATCATTTGTATTTAATGCTACAAACCTCACTTCCGATCTCAGGAAAAAATGGATTGACATATTTACGGATTACGGCGGCTGTGTCAAAATTATCTATATCGAAGTTCCTTACAAAAAATTACTTGCACAAAATCACAATCGCTCTTATAAAGTGCCCGAAAAAGTCATCCATAAAATGCTTTCTAAACTCGAAATCCCCTCTTATAAAGAAGCGCATCAGGTTAAATATGAAGTTATCTAAATAACTATTTACTTAATCTTTAAACAAAATAAATTTATTTTTTGAAAAATCTGTTTTACAAAAAGTGTAAACTAAGATTACATTGACTTGTTTACTTACTTCCTATTCATTTATAATTCACTGATTTATGCCCTCTTAATATTCCAACTAGGTTACCTTTTTCCTGCTGACCAAATATACTTACAAAGAAGTTTTTTTTAGTACACTATTTTTAATAAAAATCATTACATAATGAAAGCCCTCAATGCAAGATTGATAATCTTTATATTTGTATGTCTAGTATCTGCTTGTCAAGAAAATATCCCTGTACCTGTCCCTGAACAACCTGAACCTCTAACTAAAAATGATATTATTCAGACTGAGAACCAAGCCTTATCGACCGTTATCCCTACAAATGAAATTTCTACCTTTCTTAAAGGTAGCATCCAAGATGAGCATGGTAATCCTTTAGAAGGGGTAACTGTAATTTATGATGATACATCCACCATAACAGATGTCAATGGACGTTTTTTATTTGGAAATATAACTGTGAATGAGCAATATGCCTTAATTAAAGCCAACAAACAAGGTTATTTTACAGGATTTCGCACTTTTGCTCCTACTCTTGATGCCATAAATACGATTAGCATTCAGCTTTTGGAAAAACCTGCAGCTAAAAATTTTCTGGCTAGCAGTGGTGGAACGTTAATTATTGATAATGAAGTGGCACTCAATTTTCCCGAAAATATAATCATTACAGAAAATGGTGAACCTTATACAGATAATGTCAATGTTCAAGGACGTTATTTATCCCCTACTGCAGAAAACCTAAGCCAAATTATGCCTGGTACATTGGTTGGACTTAATGAAGACAATCAACTCCAAGCCTTAATTTCTTACGGTATGTTGAATGTGGAACTGACAGATGACTCAGGTAATCCTCTAGAAATTGCTAAAAATCAACAGGTACAAATTAAACTTCCTGCCGAAGATAATGCTCCTTCGACTATACCACTTTGGCATTTTAACGAAACATATGGTGTATGGGTAGAAGCTGGAATCGCTACAAAAACAGCCGACCATTATATAGGAAATGTGACTCATTTTTCAACATGGAATTTGGACCTTCCCATAGATGGGGTCAATGCAAACATTACATTAGTAGACCAAAACGGAAATCCCATTAGTAACCAAGCAGTTGAAATTTACAGTAGCGAAAATCGTTTTTTAAATACAATATTTACGGATGACAACGGTAAATTCAGATTAGTCAGCGTCCCTGAGAATTTAGCATTTAAAATAAAAATCCTTAACTGTGAACGTATAGAAATCCCTGTTAATATTAGTAGTGGAGAACTTACAGTAAGCGCAGATTTCTCTAATATTCAACTTAGAACCTACATCTTAGAAGGACAATTTTCAGACTGCCAAGAAGATGGTACTGAAACATTTTATAACAATACCTATTTTACCATCAATGAAGTTAATAATCCTAATGAATTAGCCTTTGCAGGAGTTACAGATGAGACTGGAAACTTCCAAATCAGTACGACTCTTTGTAGTGTTGATGAAACAACATCCTATAATTTAACAGCTTCTTTATTTTTATCCAATACTGAATTAAAGGATAGTATCCTTTCAATTATATTTCAAGGGAATAGTCAAACTTTAGATATTAACTATTGCAATATTGAAGAAGAAGAAGTTCCAGATACCATACCCCATAATTTTCCTATTCCTTTTGTTGATAGCAATTTTGAACAAGGGGTAAGAGACGCCATCAATAAACCTACTGGAACAATAGTCTATGAAGATGTAAGGTATATCTATGAATTAGTTTTATCTGAACTATCTATAACAGATATATCTGGGATTGAATATTTTGAACACTTAGTTCTTCTTTCTTTTTATAAAAATTCTATTACAGATTCTAGTCCTTTAAGGAATTTAAAATATTTAGATTACCTCGAACTAAGTTATAATGAAATCACGGATATTAGCTTCTTAGCGGACATGCCATACCTTCCAGTAATGGATTTAAGCCATAATAACATTAGCGATATTAGCATATTTTCAGGTTACTCTACATTACCTAATCTATATCTTAATCATAATAACATTAGCGATATTAGTGCTTTTAAAAAGCTTGAAAATATTGACTATCTCATATTAAATAACAACAATATAGAGGATATTTCACCTCTGATAGGACTTCAAGAAATAGATGTACTCAATTTAAAAGATAATAATATTAGTGAGGTTTTTGTGTTCTGCTCTTGGGACACCTCTGGAAAAACTTATGATACAGAATTAAACTTAAGTAATAATCCATTAGATCAATCCGATATTGATTTAGTCAGAAGCTGTCTTCCTGATGCTACGCTCACTTTTTAAAGTTGTTACACTATCCAATTTTAGTATAAAGTAAAGTTGGATAGTGCTTTATTTTAGTATTCTGATTTAGCATAATACATTATCTAAATAATAGTAAAGTTGTTTAAAAAATGGTACTTTTGCAATCGTTGTTTATTTACAGCAATGAATAGAATCAATCTAGTTGTAAATTTTTAGGTTGAAAGCAAAACATTTTTATAAGAAAACCAGAAATTATCCTTCTCACAAAGTTGTAATAAAACCTGTAATTCAGGCACACTACTTCTAAGATGAGAGTCTAGATTTGTAATGGATTAATTTCAAATCAACATGAAAAAACAGCTTTACATAATACGAGAGCATGGAAAGTACGGCTACATGAATGCTGAAGGACAAATTGTTATTGAGGCTCAGTACTATCAAGCCGAAGAATTTTATAATAATTTTGCAAAAATACAATTCAATAATAAACCTGTTTTCATTGATCGGAAGGGACGTTTATTATTGAGGCATTTATTTAATAATATAGGAGAATTTGAGGAGAATCTAGCAAGGGTACAACTTGTCAGAAAATGGGGATATATTGATACGAAGTGTAATCTTGTTATTGATGTTCAATTTGATGAAGCGGACGATTTTAGCGAAGGGCTTGCTGCTGTGAGGGAAGAGGGTAAAGTAGGCTACATTAATAAAGACGGAAGATATGAAATAGAACCTAAATTTGAAGCAGCATGGGCTTTCAAAAACCACCTAGCTCCTGCAAAAATCAGAGGTCGTTATGGTTTTATTAATCCCGAAGGAGATTATATTATAGATCCCTCCTATGATTTATGTACTGTTTTTCAAGATGGGGGCATCGCTATTGTGATAAAAGATGAAAAATGGGGCGTTATAGATCATACAGGTATGATACTTTGCCCGCCTGTGTTTGACTTTATTGAAGACCATATTGAGGGTCAATTTTATGAAGGATTAGCAAGGGTTTTAAAGGAAAATAAATATGGATTTTTGAATCAAAGAGGCGAAATCGTTATTAAGCCGAAATTTGATTTTGCGGGAGATTTTCTTGAAGGTTTTGCACTCGTAGAATGGAATAAACGTTTTGGATATATTAATAAAGGCGGTGCAATTATTATCGATCCTGTATGGGAAGATGCAGGTTTATTTTCAGAGGGTCGAGCGCAGGTTAAAGCCGAAAAATGGGGCTTTATCAATACTGATGGGAATATTGAAATTCCGCCTCAATATGATAGGGTACGTCCTTTCAAAAAGGGGCTGGCATGGGTAGAAAAAAACGGTCGGTGGGCATATATAGATAGATACGGGAAAACAATTTGGCAAGAAAAAGACTAATCCAATAATCCTTTATAAAAATCGAGTAATCGAATTTCTTCTTTCTCCCATATAAATTCCTCTTTTGCCTTTAAACAACCATCTACTAGGGATTGATATTTATCTTTATCTTCTAATAATAAATTTATTGCATTCGAAATAGCTTCTGCTGACAACTCTGGAATCAATACTGCCACAGGATAATCTTCGTTGATTCGCTGATATTCAGGAAATGCCATGTTTATAGATGGTACTCCTGCTTGGATATAATCAAAAAACTTATTGGCAAGTGAGTAGTAATAGTTGAGTCCTAGATTTTCAAGAAGGTTCAATCCTATGGTAGCTTTTGGCGTTAAATCATGTAAGGTTTCAGGATTTAGATAGCCAAGAAATTTAACTTTTGCTTGTAGATTTTTGCGATCTACCTTAAGCCTTAACTCCTGAGATAAATCCCCTTCGCCTGCGAGCCAAAGTTCTGCATTTTTAATATTCGTCATTACATCAATCAATTGTTCTATCCCTCTACCTACATTAAGTGCCCCTTGATACAATAAAATTTTTTTCCCAGCGACAAATTTATTTTTAGGAATATCTCTCTTAAAAGGTACATTCCTCACTACATCAAAATTGACTTTATATTTTTTATAGAAAATATCAGCAATACTTTGATTTACAGTATACCCTCCTGAGATTTTGGGTACTATCCATTTTTCTACTGTCTCCCATATTTTTCGTACTACAGTTCGATTTACAACTTCGGGCATTTGAGGGAAATATTCATGTGCATCATAAACGAAGGGAATAGCTTTCACTTTTGAAGCAATATATCCTGCAAGGATTGTATCTAAATCAATACTACATATCAAATTATTATTCTTTATTTTTAATAAATAAAATAACAATCTGATATTATATTCTATATAAAATAATTTCCCTTTATTAAAAAAGCATTTAAGGCGAGTTTGACTAAAGGGTTGTTTACTTGTTGGGATAGTATTCTTCTTGATCCTTCCAATTAATTCAACTTCATAATATTTAGAAAGTGAGGTACAAATTCTAATCATCCGTTGATCATAAGTCAGATCATTTGTAACTGTACAGATGATTTTTTTTTTCACTTTAAACAAATAATATGATAAGGCTAAAAGATACGTTTAACATTCTAACAGAATAGTCTTTTAAATCTAGTCTCAAGATAAAAATATACCTTAAACAGAATGATGACAAAGTGTCCAAATTAAAATATCACTTAATCACTCATTATATCTCTATAAAGCTTTCTCAGACATAAAAATACAATCCCTAGAAATAAACCAACCGCTACACCAAATATTATAGCATCAACAAGTGAAGCACTTGTTGCTCTTAAAGGATATAATGGTCTATCTATAATTTGTACAAATGGTGTTGCTTCGTTAAGAGCAAATTTAGAAACTTCTACATTTCGTGCAGCTTCTGATTGAATAATACTCAGTCGTGTGACTGTTCTATCTAGTCTTTGTTGTTTTAGGTAATGTGTCTCTAGTTGAAGATTTCTATGAGACTCTTTGAACTTAGCAAGTGCATATTCAGCTTCTAATAACAATTGAGAAAGAGAATCTAAGCGATGTTTTGATATTTTATAGGTATACTCCTGTTTTTCTATTGTTTTTCGTATATAATATTTACTTAGAGCGTTAAATGTTTGATTCGCAATTTCATAAGCTAACATAGAAGATTTTGACTTAGCATTAATCTTTATCACCTTAGAAAATTCGTCTAATTCTATTTTTAAAATACCTCTTTTGTTATTGACAATAAGATTAAATAATTGCTTAAATATTGATTTTTCATACAATTCAAATGATTCTATATTATCATTTGCAAAATGATAATCCCATAGTTTTTCATTATTACTATTCTCTCTCCATTTCTCTTGAAGCTCATAAGCATCGATTAAATAGTTTGCTAAATAATCATTCCTATTCTTTACTTTAACTTTGTGAAATAACACATCCCTAATTATTAATCTGGATCTCACTAACTCTCCTATCAATAGTAAATTACCTCCTCCTCCAGTCATTCCTCCCAAACCAAAGTTGCCTAAAAGACTAGATACTCCTCCTGATCCTGAATCTCCATCATTTAGTGTAAAGGTAAGTTCTGCATTATATATAGTCTCGGTTTTATACCATTTATATAGATTATAGCTACATAATAATAATATAAAAATTAAAAGAATCCACCAATATTGTTTTACTTCTTGTATATAATCTTTTACTACAAGGATAATATCTCTTAGACTTATTTCATCTTCCTCAATTCCATGATTTGTATTTGTAGTACTCATAATAAATTAATATCTAATCAATTCGTTGAATTAATACAATAAGGGTAACAATTGCTGTCACCTGAGACAAGGTTGTTGCAAATACTTCTCCCCAGTTGACTTCTTCATTATTATTTTTTTCTTTGTCTTTATCTTTTTTCGTTTTTTGTCCCACCTTTATGATCGAACCTTTTGTTACTTCAGGGTAATTTGTATAGAACAAAACTCTTGTAGATTTTTCAATTTTCCCACTAGGATGCTCTACTGTAATCAATCTATCTTTTCCACCAACCTCTTTGTCTACCCCTGCCGCATATTCATCCACATACCATTTGGCATTTTTCCCTTCATGATAAGGTACATTAAGACCTTTTTGATCAGCTATTGTTTTAGTGTACGTTTCATCAACATTAACAGCTCCCTGTATCGTCACAAAGTTTTTAAGTTTTGGAATCTCTATCACATCTCCTTCTCTTACGATAAAATCATACACAGATTCTTTATTGTTAACCGCATCTTTCAAATCAAATACAATATACCCTACACCATCTTTTTTTCTAAAATAATTTGCACCTTCTGCAAATGCTTCCTCAGTCAATCCACCAGCCCTTTCTATAATACTAGAAATGGTCTCATTATTATTTAGGATAGGATACCTTCCTGGTCTTTCTACCTCACCTCTTAATGTAATATTACGTTGCAACTCATATCCTCTAACTGGTCGTACAATGATTTGATCAAAAGGAGCTAGGACAAAATCCTCATCAGAATTAATTATATTAAGCGTTTCATCAACTTCTAGTGTAGCAACAACAACCCTAGTTTCCTTAGTATCTTCTACAAGCACTCTATAGACTTCAATTTTGCTATTATCTGCTTGAATTTTTAAACCTCCTGCAAAAATTAAAGCGTCTTGCAAAGATAAACTTCTATCGTATTCTAGTACCGTTGGGCTTCTAACTTCTCCTTCTATCTCAATAGTCGCTTTATCGATATAATCTTCATTCTTCAATACCACTATCTGATCATTTGGTCGAAGCAAACCTTCATCCCGATATGCTGTATCACTTATCCTAGTAATATTCAAATCTATATATTCAGTTTGCCTAATTTTAGTAGGATCTTTCCTTTTGATGTAAGCATACTTTGCATTATCTTTAAGACCTCCAGCAAACTTCAATATATCTTGTATCGTTAGTGTGGAGTCATATTCTAAAGTAATGGGTTTTCTCACAGCACCTGCGATGGATACCGTTCCTTCTTCTAGATAAAATTCGTTATTAAACACAACAATTTCATCATTAGGACGCAGTACTAAATCGGCATTTGAATATTGCTGTCTTATAATTTGGGGAAGATCGAGCTTTATATATTCTTTTTTACGAACACCACTAGGATCTTTTCTTAAGATATATGCGAATTTAGTAGCATTGTCTTTCAAACCTCCTGAAAGATTAATAACATCGCTTACTCTATAAGAATCTTCATAATTAAACGCTCCTGGATTTCTTACAGAACCACTAATCTGTACTTTTTCATTATTATTGATAAAATAAGTCTTAGAAAAAACCTTTAATCTATCTCTTGCTTGTAAGGTAATGTTACTTGAACTTGATGGATTTGCCAATGCTTGATCAATATTTACTCTAATCGGTTTTAGTTTTTTGTCGGAACGTTCTCTAAAAATATAAGCAACATCCGTTCTTGCATCTTCCGAAAGAATTCCTTGTTGAACCAAATCCGTCAACTTCATATTGGGAGAAAGTTCATATGTACCGCCTAGATCAACCGCCCCATCAATTTTTACAAAATTTCTATATTCCTTAGGAATATTTAATACTGATACAACATCACCACTTAGTAATTGAAAATCTTTTCCTGATTTTACTAAGTCTCTATAATTAACATCCTCAATAATTTCTTTATCGTTTAAATATCTTTTTATCTGAATTTTGGATTGATAAGCTTCGTCTTTAAAACCACCAGCCCATTCAACTAATTTTTTCAATTCTTCACCTCTTTTTAATTCATATGTAAATGGCTTTTTAACGGCACCATTAATAGATACTAAACGTTCCGATATGGGTATATGAATATTATCTCCATTTTGCAAGAAATAACTTTCTCCAATTGATGGATTATTTAAGTACTCGTAGATGTCTATATTTTGAGGAGATTCTCCATCTCTATATAGTGAAATATTACGGACACTACCAATATTTGAAGGACCTCCTGCAGCAACTAAAGCATTAAACGCTGTATTGGTTGCAGGAATAGTAATCGTTCCCATATTATTAACTTCGCCAATAAAATTGATTGAAATTGTTCGAGCAAAATTTAGCGTTACTTCAAACTCTCCCCTATCAAAACTATAGAAATTAGAAAATCGACTCCTCAATAATTCTTCAGCCTTACCTAATGAAATACCTTTAAGGTAAATCCGCTGCATACGAGTTGGCTTTATATATCCAGAATCATCAATTACAAATTTTTGAGTAAAGTCAGAAGGTCCCCATATTGAAATAACAACTTCATCTCCGACTCCTAGTATATAGGATTTTGGTGGCCGAATATCATTAGATTGATTATATTGCTTTAGGTTTTGATCTCTAAATATGTGCTGTCCCCAAATTTTAGAAGGGGGCAAATCTTCTTGATTTTCTACTAACTCTTCCGAGATTGCTTCTTCTAAGCTTTTCCCTTTTTCTACTTCTTTTTTAATTTCATCTGCTGAGAGTTTAGCTTCATCTTTTATAGCTTCTTCTGCTGCTTCATCACCTGCTTCTTCTATCGCATTTTGCGCAGCTTCTTCCACCTCTTTAATGGCTTTATCAACCTCACTTTCATTTTCGTTTTCAATTTCTTCTACTGCTTCTTCCAATGCTCTCTCTACTTCATCTACGTTATTAGGATTAATATTATCTACATCAATGCCCTTTTTTTCAATTTTTTGAAGCACTTCATCTTCACTTATTCCACGTTCTTCTAGTTTCTTCCTAGCTTCTTCAGGACTAATGGGAGGTTGTTGCGCATTTACTTGAAATGTATACAATAATAGTATGGATAAACTGAGAATCAGCTTTTTCATGTGCTTATTTTGTCTTGTTTATTATATATACAGGTTTTAATCCTAAAACCTGATATATTACAATGTTAAAAATGTTCTGAATATTGGGTGCTAAACTACCCAATATTTGAAGGTACTATATTGAAACATATTGCTGTATGCTTTTTATTTCAATACAGCTTTTTTAAGTCATAATATGATCTTTTTTAATTATAAAATCATACTAAAACTAAGGCTAAATAATGGATATTATTGTCTCATCATATTTTCAATCTAGTAGCCCTCTAGATAAAATTGACCCGATTCAACCTGCTTACTTTAAAGTTGGCTGCAAATATAAAGAATACCTTGTCTATAAGACTATTTTTTATAAAAAAGATTACTTTTGTTAACCGTTTTCTCTAGTTTTTTAATATAAAATGTCTAATTTTTAACTTATTTAGTTTTGGTAAAAATAGGATTACTAACTCTCCTGATTTACAAACATTAATAAATATGAATAGTACTTTAATTTTCTGTTATCCATAATCAAAAATACATTTTATAGCTACTTATTAGTACATTAATAATTAGTCTATCTGCAATTTATGCAACGATCACTTTACAATCTAATCATTCAGCTCATTCAATACACTTCTTTTATTTGGAAACAAATAAATCCTAAAACGAAACAATTTATAGAAGGAAGACGTGATTTATTGAGTAAGGTCAAACAATCTGGAATTGATTCTAATTCAAAATTGATATGGATACATTGTTCTTCTTTAGGAGAGTTTGAACAAGGGCGTCCTATCATTGAATCTTTGAAAAAAGATTTTTCATATAAAATCTTACTCACTTTTTTTTCGCCCTCTGGCTATACAATTCGAAAAGACTATCCCTATGCTGACTATATTTTTTATTTACCTCTTGATACCCCTAAAAACGTAGAACAATTTATCTCACTTGTCAATCCCTCATTATTAATTTTAGTAAAATATGATCTTTGGTATAATTTATTGAGAACGCTTCAAACAAAAAATATCCCAATAATACTAATCTCGGCCATATTTAATCGAGGTCAATTTTATTTTAAATGGTATGGTCAGTTTTTTCTTCCTCTTTTAAAAAAAATAGATAAGATTTTTTTGCAAGAAACGGATAGTACTACCTTTCTTCTAGAGAAAGGATTTACAAATTTAGAAGCTTCTGGGGATTCAAGAATAGATAGGGTTTTTCAGATAGCTCAACAAGCAAAGTCATTTCCAATTATAGAAAAATTCTCACAAAATCAGGCTACTCTTATTTGTGGAAGCACGTGGGAAAAAGATGAACTCATTCTAGAATCATTTATTCATAATGATAAATATAAACAATGGAAAATCATCATTGCACCACACGATATTAGTGAAAAAAATGTTTTACGACTGGTTAAATTACTCAAAAGGAAAAATATACGATATTCTAAAGCTTCCCTAGAAAATATTGAAGATACGAATGTTCTTATAATTGATAATATCGGTATGCTTTCCTCTATATATCAATACGGGAAAGTTGCTTATATTGGTGGTGGTTTTGGTAAAGGCATACACAATACACTAGAACCCATTGCGTTTGGTCTTCCCGTTATTTTTGGTCCTAGGTATAATAAGTTTAGAGAAGCCTGCTATTTAGTCGAATCACAAGGTGGGTTTTCAGTACAAAACAAATTAGATTTTATGTCTACTATGGACAAATTATCTGATAGTCCCTTTTACCAAAAGTGTTCTAAAAATGCTAAAAGATATGTAGAAATAAACTTAGGAGCTACTAGACAGATTGTAAGCTATATCCATAAAGATATATTTAAAGGATAATTGGAAGTGTAAAAAAGAAAGTTGTCCCTTTTCCTTCTTCTGATTTCACCCATATAGACGAGCCATGCTCTTGGATTATTTTTTTACAAACAGTTAATCCAATCCCGACATCATTATTTTGGATTGTATTTACTTTATAAAAAAGTTTGAAAATTTTGTCTAGGCTTTCGGAGGGAATACCAATGCCATTATCATTTATGCTGAATAAATAGCGATTATTTTCTTCCACCGATGCAATATTGATGTGTATAGGAGTATCTTTCCTAGAGTATTTAATTGCGTTTAAAATAAGTTCTCGAAAAACTTTGACTATTGATTTTTCTTGCCCATAAATTAGACCAGATACCTTATGTTCAATGATGGCTCCAGACTGGGCAATTTCTTGTTCTAGTAAAGATAAAGCTCGACGAACAATATTTATTATCTCGATTTCTTTTACTGGTTCCGATTGGGTACCTGAATCAAAGTAATTCATTAGACCAGAAAAATAGGCATCTAATTCTCTTTGTTTTTCGATGACCTCTTTAAGTTCGTTTTGATTCTCTGTATCTCCAGCCTTTTTAAATTTTTCTTCAAGCTGAAGCAAACGACTGCCTAGTGTATCCGCAGAAGGCTTTAGTTTTTCTTCTATTACTTGCTTTAGCTCTGCTATATCAATTTGCTGACGAGCAATTGAATTATTTTTGAGTGTATGATACCTTAGTTCTCGTTCTTTAGTATCCAATAAGGTAGATAAGGTAAACTTTTCTTTCTTACTTTGCACCGTAACTTTAAAACTATTAATAGCACTTTGCAATTTTTCAGCTTTTTTAAGTTTACCTTCTTTTTGCATACAACGATATTGTCCTTCCATACAACGCAATTTCAAATCTTCGTAATCCATTTCAAGGGTTAGCTTTTCTAAATTACGATAATTTGAATTTGCTAGAAAAATATTACCATCATATTCTAAACTTTCTATGAATTTTATTTTAGCAACAGTATAAAGATATTGATAGCCCAGTTTTTCGGCAAAATGGAATGCCTCTCTGTAAATTCGAGTAGCCTCTTTATACTCTGTTATTTCCATAAAAAGGTCACCAGACTCAATAAGTACTACTATCTCCGCATAGGAAAATTGTTCTTCTCTTGCACATAAGAGCGCTTCATTATAATGCTGTAAGGAACGAATATAATCTCCATCGTTCAAAATCAGCCTACCTTGATTTATTAGATTTAGTGCATTGAGCTTTGAATTGTGATTGCTTCGATTAAAATCTTGTGATTTTTGTAGATAATCTTTCCCTTTTTCTAATTCATTTTTATTAATGCAGATTGTTGCTAGATGATTATAGCTAACGCTTTTTTCTGTTTCAGTATTATAGGTAAGTACTTCAAATAATTGGTTAACAGCTAACTCTGTAAACCCCCTACAAGCATTTAATTCTCCTATTTTATTTTGGAATTTTTGATAGAAGATATAATCTTTAATTTCTAAACTCTGCTTAACTCCTTTTTGATAATATTTCCGAGCTTGAACAAATTGTCCTTTCTTGAAATATTCATACCCAATGCTCTGAAGTGTTTGAAGATATAAGACACGGTTTGCTTCTTTTTTAGCTTGTCTTCTTATCTCTTGTAATTGTTTTAAATATAAATCTGGCAAGATACCCTCATACATCCTTGCTTCTTCAAGCAAATGACCTGTGTTTTTTGTTGAGTTATCTATCATTATATCTAAACGTTGGGTATTCTAGTAATTCAATTATAAAAGTAGTGATTTCTTACATTACAATATAATATTATAATGTCACTTTTCAAATAAAAAGTGTTTTTTTTAGCAAAAATGTCTATTTTTTATTACAAAAAAACTTAATTTAATCGTAATCTGATTTTAATGTATAAAGATCAAATATCTTATATTAAAAAAATACTCATTTTTGTTTAACAAAGATATATTTAAATTTTCAATAATTTTAAACACAAAAAGATTCACCTTCAAAAAGGATAAAATATGATATAGTATTTTGCTTATAGGTGATTCTAAAAGATGTTTAGGAATTGCAGCTTCAAAATTGTGCAAAGCTACACAATAACTTTTTAGAATCAAAAAGTAAAAGATCATTTTTACATTAATTGTGACAGCACAAATTTCTTGCCATTTTGAGTTTGGGGTATACAATTTGAAGATAATAAGCTAGAATTAGTCATTTTTTTGTCAAACAATTTTTTTTCAGGAAAATGTATTTCTCATTGTATTTAATACTCCATAAACCATGGCTTTAGGATGTTAAATTTAACACTTTAGGTTAAAAATGCTCTTTTTATATCTCCAAAAGTCAATTTTAAAGATACTCTTAACTTAAATGAAATTAAGGGATCTAAAATTTTGGGCAGGATACTCCATATCGAGTATTCTCTGGGTGAATATATTGTAGTGAAATTTCGACTGCTCCTCTAGAGTTTGTAATATCCATCAAATTTGAGGTATTAAGATCATAGCTAATGCCGAGTAGCCAACGATTTAATTCTAACATTGTAGTGACAATAACCGACTCAAATACTACTGATTGCTCGACATCACTAGTTAGTCTAGCCCAGCTTCCAATTCGTAGGGCAACCTCATTCCAATCTTCCCCAGAAAATCTAAAATTTGCACCAAAGTTAGTTTCGAAAGTATTTCCTTGTCCCATTAAAATAAACGCAGGCAATAAACTAAGACCATTGCTTATAGAAACTTCGCCTCCTGCATGACCAATCCATCTAATTTTAAGTATATCTTCTACATTATCATAAAAAGAATAATTAGGAGCATTTAGGTGATTTAAAGCACCTCCTGCATATATACTTGCATTTTCTCCAAAAACGGAATACCATAGAACCCCAGCATTAAAATCTAAGTACCTTGTCATTTCATTACCTATAATTTCATCTGTAGAAAGTGTCGGATCAAATAATTCTGTTGTAGCATTAAATTGACGGCTGAATCTTAAGTTATTCCAGTTGATTTCATTTTGCGCAATCCCCAATTGTGCTCCCGCTATAAGGTATTGAGCTGTTTTTTGAAAACGACCTCCCGACAATTGTTTCATATATGACAAGCTTATACTCCCTTTGGTCTGATAAAATCTAGAAGTTCCTGCTTCATCTCTTTGTAAATTCAGCCCTCCTGCTATATAGTCGTTTCCTAGAATATTATAACGATAATCTGCGCTAAAGCCATACGTTCTAAAAGGAACATCTGTTAGAATACTTGACCATTGCCCTCTATAGATTGCACCTACTCTAAATTGTCCTTCAAATGTCCCTGTCATAGCTGGATTTAGATACAATGGAGCAGCATAAAATTGAGAAAAGTGAAAGTCTTGAGCTTCTGATTTATTCGCAATAAATAAAATAACAACTATTATAAAAAGATATATTCCCCTACTTTTCATAAATATAAAATTATATTGTAATAAATTTACTTCAATAATTATCTGATAAGTGTAATATTCCCTGTAAATGTTCGCTGCTCTCCATCTACAAACTCTGCAACAAGTTTCCACACAAAGACACCACTATTTAGAGCTTCTCCGTTTCTTGAACCATCCCAAAAAATAGTTTCGTCATTCGTAACAAAATTTTCGGCATTGAACACCTTTCCTCCCCACCTATCAAATATTTGAAAAGCTATAATCTTAGTACCTGTTTTTCCATATACAGATATACCATCATTGATACCATCTTCATTAGGCGTAAAGGCAGAAGGAACATAAATCTCTTTATTAAACACTACACTAATTGTAATATCTTGCCGTGCTGTACAATTATTATCATCTCTAACAACAATAATAAAACCATTGCTTTTCTCCATAGGTATAGTCATCGGATCTAGACAGTTTGTGCAACTCAGTAAACTATCTACATCTCCTGTAAAACTACTCCACATATATTCTATATTACCAACAGCATCGTTAACGACCGTAAATAAATCTACCTCTGTTCCATATTCTACTTCTATTCGTTCTTCACCATCTCCTATTTGTATATCTATAGGTAATGGTGCATTAACATTTTGGCTATCTAAGGTCTGTACACATAAATTTGAGTCCCTTACAAAAACAGTATAAGCCCCCATTTCTAGATGTTCTATTAAAGATTCAGTTTGGTAATTTATCCCATCAACACTATATTCATAAGGAGCAATACCTCCTGAAGAAAATACTGTAATTGCTCCATCTTTTCCTCCATTACAACCTAAATTTTTAATATCTGCTACTATTCCTATTGAATCAGGAGAATTAATTTGGAAACTATCATTTATTGAACAATTATTAGAATCTGTTATCGTAATATTGTACACTCCATTTGTCAAAGTAGTAAGTAATGAATCTGTCTGTCCTGTATTCCATAAATACGTATACATTCCTGTCCCTCCCATTGGCAATATTTTTATTGCACCATCTTGGCTGCCAAAACAACTATTATTACGAAGCTCATGTGTAAAATCTATTGGAGGGTTTTCACCGACTTCTACCATTCCTGAACGCTCACATCCCTGCCCATCTCTAACTATATAATTATAAGTACCTGACAATAGATTTGATAAGGTATCTCCTGTAAGATTTAGAGGATTTCCCCATATAACATCATAAGGTGCAGTACCTCCTGAAATATCCAAATTTAAAGTACCATTTGAATCTCCATTACAAATTGTAGGGGTAGAAGATTCTACAATTTCAACACCAGGAGGGTGGTCGACATATACCGAATCCATATTCGAGCAACCTACCGCATCTTCAATTCGAATTGTATGATATTGCCCTCCTTTCAAGCCTGTTTGACTAATTGAAGATTGTGTAGGATTTATGTCCCAATAAAAATTATAATCTGAAAGCTGCCCCGTACCAACTCCTCCCATAGCAGTTATGACGGTTGCTGTACCATCATCTCCTTCAAAACAAAAAGAAGGTGTTGAGCTTAATTCTAAGGCTAAAGAATCATATTCGACTAATCTTATTGTATCTAATCTAAAACATAAATTGGCATCTGTAACAGTCAATGGATATATCCCTGGAGTTACATTTGAAATAATGGAATCTTGTGCAGTATTGTTCTCCCATTCATAATTGTACGGATATACCCCTCCTCCTACCTTAACCTCTGCTACATTTGTATCTTCACGATGGCAACTAATTGCTGTTTGTTGTAAATCAAGTGCTAAAGAATCTGGTGATACAATTGTGAATGTCGTATCTAACATACAGTTGTTAGAATCACTAATAGTAATGCTATAATCTCCATTGTTCAAATTTGTACGTAAAGAATCCGTTTCACCAGTATCCCAAATATAGCCATATATTCCTGAGCCACCTTCAGGGATTATTTCAATATTACCATTTGAATCTCCAAAACAATCATTATTTTTAGAATTAAATATAAAGTCTAACGGTGGATTTTCCTCTACTGTCACATTGCCTTCATATACACAATTGCCGCCATCTGTAAGCGTATAAGCATATGTTCCTGCAGATAAATTACGAACGGTATCGGTAGTTGCACTGCCTGTTTCTGCATCCCAAATGATATTATATGGGAGTGTTCCTCCTGTAACATTTAATAGTACCATTCCATCAGAATCGCCATTACAGGTTGTAGGAAAACCTTCCTCAACAATCATAACACCATCAGGATGGTCAACGTAAACTGAATCAACATTCATACAACCTACTTTATCGACTATAGTAACTCGATGATATTCCCCTCCTTTTAAGCCTATTTGGATCGTAGAAGATTGAGTAGGATTAGATTCCCAATAATATGAATAATCATTTAGATTTCCCATACCATTCCCCCCTGAGGCCTCTATAATTGTAGCTGTTCCATTACTACCTAAGAAACAAGTAGCAGGAGTTGACATAATCCTTAATTGTAAGGAATCATACTGGACAATGCTAACTGTATCAAACTGTGTACACCCACTTTCATCAGTTACCGTTAAATAATATGCACCAATATCAAGATCCATATTTATAGAATCAACATCATATCCATTACTCCATGAATATTGATACGGATAATTACCACCTTCAACATTTGTTTGAAGTACCCCTTTTGATTCATTAAAACAACTTATAAAAGTCTGTTGAGTAGATACTTTCAATGTATCAAAAGAATACCCAACATTTACAGTATCAACCCCAACACAGCCTGAAATGTCTATAACTTGAATAGGGTATTCTCCTACAGATAAGTCTATAGCAATACTATCACTTTGTTTGTTTTGATCTGTCCATAAATAAGAAAAATTTCCTACGCCTCCTGACGGCACCACTCTAGCAACACCAGTAGAATCTCCTATGCAATCTACATTATCTACAATAAGATCAAGGATAATTGAATCTGGTTCATTGATCATTTCTTCTTGAATAACTGCACAGCCATTAGCATCCATTAATGTTAGGGAATATACTCCTGCTGATAAATTACTTATAGATGATTTCCTACTTCCATTACTCCAATTATATCTAAAAGGTCGCTCTCCTCCGTTAACATTTATTGCAATTCGACCATCCTCTTTTCCATAACAGGAGACATCCGTTTTTTGTAAACGTAAAGATAGGCTACCCGCTTCTGTAACTTCTGCCTCTCCAATAGCAAAACAACTATTAGAATCTGTTACAGTAACCGAATAAATCCCTTTCCCTAGGTTCGTAATTTCACTACTATTTAATTGGTTGTCATGCGCCCATTGATAAGAATATGCTCCCGTTCCGCCTGATGGAATTACTTGAATACTTCCTGTAGTCTCTCCTGCACATTCTACATTATTAACATTAAAATCAATTGATAATTCAGATAGCGTCCTTATAAAAAAAGTAATTGTCGTATCACAATCGTTTGCATCTCTGATATACACAGAATGCCCTCCAAATGATAAATTACTAAAAGTACCATTATCCATTTGTGTTATTACATCATCTAATACATATGTAACAGGAGAAGTTCCTCCTGTTGTAACATTAACTCCACCACTAGAAATTCCTTTACAAGCTGTTGGAGTAATTGAGACAAGACTAGCATCAGTCATTGTACAAGGCAAACAGGGATCTAAATAATAATATCCCGTTTCGAATAAATCACAACCGTAAGAATCACTAACTGTTAAATCATATTTTCCTGAGCCTACGGGTGTAAGAATAGGGTCTGGGCAGTCCAAGCAGGATAAAGTGCCAGAAGTAGATTCCCATTGATAAGTTAATTCATTTTTATGTTTAAAGGTTAAAGACCATGATTTTAAAATTCCATCGTTATTCGATTCATAATCTTCAACATAAAGTCCCCACCTAAGATTGGAGGCTATCCCATTTAAACTATTCCAATCACTTACAGGAAGCCAGTTGCCTGTATAGGGTGCATCAGAAGTTCCTGCATCGGTAATCATTCTAGATGCTTGGGGTGTAAAACAAACTTTTGAGAGATTTTTTCCATTCCCTCCATTTCTATCCATTAATATAAAATTGGGCGCTGTAGAGCCTAATAATCTCACATATATTGATAAATCACTAACTCTTTCATGATCTAGATCTAAACAGATGGACTCTATAAAGCCAATTTCAATATTTTTAGGAATGATATTTTCAACTACAAAACTCGATACATTACTCCCTCCTGGAGGTGTTTCAGTGTTAGAAACTGGTTTATTTAAATGCTTTTCAAAAGTGATTGTATCCATATCTACTCCTGAATAATCTGTACTAAGGGGAATAACATCTCCATCACAATAAACTATATCATCAAAAACTGGTATAGTATCATTACAAGTTCTGCATTCTTCATCAAAGGGTGAAGATACTATGATATTAAAGCCTATATCATTCGTACAACCAAAAGCATCTTCTACATTATAAGAATATAGAATATTTCCCGTTAAATCTGGTTGAGCACAAATAGTATCTTTTTGGTATTCAATAACTGTTGAACTATTTTCCCAACTTGACTGTACAATAGGAACAGTAAATCGTTCAATTTCAGGAAATATAGACGCATCAAAATCAATAGACCAAGAAAATATAATTCCATTATCATCTGGCCAATCATCTAGAATCGAGATTTTCCAGTTTCCATTTAAAGGACAGCCTATAAGTTCTGATAAATCTTGAAATGATGAATAATCTCCTGCTGGCAGCGTTTTATCTAAAGAATTCTCACTAGTATACTCTAACCATGTTCCTCTTGCTGCATCAGGTGTCCAACAATAATTATATCCTACACCAGGAATTGGATCCTGCCCTACACCTTCATCTCCTTCTATTGGTTCACCAAGAAAAGCGTTCCCACCTGTTCGATTAGAATAATTATGAAGAATAATTGAATTTCCAGAAGGACAAGTCAGGATAATTTCCAAATCGCCTAAAAAAGAATGTTCCATATTAATACAAACACTTAACAAGTCGTTTACATTTTGCAATGTTTGTCCAGATGAAAAATCAGAAATTAGTATATCTGTTTCATAAGTAACACCCGTTCCATCAGGAATCCCGATGGAGTCTGCTCTAATTCCCCCTGCTGTAAATGATTGCTCTCCTGTTTGTATAAATATATCATCTGAAGAATTAAGTCCAGCGCTAATCTTTACCAAATCACCAGAACATATCTGTTTAGGAATACTATTTGATATTTTCACTTTAGGCTCTGGGGCTACTCTTATCTTTTGATTGATTAAATTTGAATTATTACAAGAATTAAGATCAGAAATAAATAATTGGACATTATAGCCTCCTGGTTCGTTATACGTGTATGTTACCGTTCTGCCAATAGCAGATCCCCCGTCTCCAAATGACCAGTTAAAGGTAGAAGTTGCATCTGATTGGTTATAAATTGTATTATTTTCGGGATAAATACCTCTTCCTGTAAATGTTACTGATTCTCCCTGACAGATATCAATATAACCGCCTACGCTTACAGGATCTGTACTTACTAATCTTGCTTCTACTGTTTGACAAACAACAGCGCAAAACACATCTGCTTTCCAACCTGCACCATTATTTAAATTATCTGAAGTAAACCGTAAAGTGATACAACCTGAAGCATTATTTGCTGAAGCTCGTAATGAAAAAGATTCCTGTGTAGGATAATTTCCATTACACCCTAAAGAAGGCGCAGATGTATTTGTTCCATCAAAAAAACAGAGTTGATCACCACTCCGTATATCTATCGTTCTGAATATTATATTAATATGAGTTTGTGTGGGATCATCAGAACAAATCGTAGATGTAAAATCTTCGTTAAAGCCATAATTCACGGTTTCTCCTCCTGAGTCGAAGAAGCGACCACTACAAATGTTAATATTTGTAGTCTCAATAGTATTTTGACAAAAAACTTGATATGAACTTAATAATAGAAGCCCTAGCAGATAATATTTTTTGTATAACATAGGTTTAAAGCGATTGTTATCAAAATAACACGTTTAAATTTAATAAATACTAAGATGGGAAGATTTTTAAATATTAGTGCAATATCCTCAATTTTTAGCGTTTAAAATAATTTAGTCAGGACTTTTTATATTAAAGTATGTCTAAATATGCTATTCATCTATGATATTTTATAAATCTATAAACATCTTATTTATCTGATTTATTTTACAATAAACAATTTCTATAATTCAAATTTTATGTAAAAACCTTATTGTTCACTACATTTACTATTAAAAGAATATTCTAATCCATTTGATTTTTTTCATTTTACACTATCTAAGTATTAATGCTTTTGAAATTCAAATAATTTGACTTCTAAGAATATTTAGTTTAATCTAACTTTACAATCCTTCATATAAATTTTCAAATAACTCTTAAATTTAGAATCTTATTTTTTTTACTTGTTTTGGAACAATAATAGAAGAATTGATTATTAAATTGAGCTTCTAACTTTTTTAGTTTTATATTGTTCTTCTGATAAAATGAGCTAGATGAATAAGAATATAATTGAGCTTCACGTTGATGGTATGACTTGTACAAATTGTGCAGGGAGTGTTGAGAAATTTTTACATAAAAAAGGTCTAAATAAAATCTCTGTAAATTTCTCTACTGGTGAAGTCCGTTTCGAACAAGTTAATTCGAGTAAACTCTCGGAAATTAAAACTGGTATAAATCGCCTAGGTTTTACGGTATTAGAACAAGGCGTAAAACAGAAATGGTGGACGATTGAACGTAAGTTTTATTTTTGTTTATTCTTTACACTTCCGCTTTTTTTCCAGCATATTTTTATGATGATTGGTATCAATCCTTTTCCGATTTTAGATAATTTCTGGGTTCAATTTTTTATTTGCCTCCCTGTTTTCATACTCGGAGTTTGGCATTTTGGAACTAGTGCTTTTCATTCTATTCGAGAAGGCTTCCCCAATATGGATGTACTCATTTTTATAGGCAGTACGGCTGCGTTTATATATAGCTTCATTGGTACTGTTTTGCATCATCATGATTATATTTTTTATGAAACTGCTGCTACAATCATAACGTTAGTTCTCCTTGGTAATCTGATAGAAAAACGCTCTGTACAACAAACTACAACAGCTATTGATGAACTCGGAAAACTTCAACCTCAAAATGCTCAAAAACTAATGCCTTCGGGTACTACAATTTCAATACCTCACCAAGACATAAAAAAAGGGGATATACTTCAAGTCAACGAAGGTGATAGCATTCCTACAGATGGTAAAATAATGAATGGAAAATGTACCATAGATGAAAGTATGCTGACAGGTGAAAGTCTACCTATTGAAAAAAATCAAGGTGATAAACTCATTGGTGGTTCTACCTTAATTTCGGGTAACATACAACTTCAAGTAACAAAAATTGGTAAAGAAACTGTACTTCAACAGATTATTGAACTCGTTAAATCCGCTCAAAGTGAAAAACCTAATATTCAACGGCTAGCCGACAAAATATCAGCTATTTTTGTCCCTATAGTAATTGGCATCTCATTTTTAACCTTTACGCTTTCTTTTTTCGTTTTCCAAATTCCTTTTCATAATGCTTTAATGAATAGCATTGCTGTTTTAGTCATTTCTTGTCCTTGTGCCATGGGATTGGCTACTCCTACAGCTGTTATGGTTGGGGTTGGAAGAGTCGCCAAAAACGGTATACTTATAAAAGGAGGGCAGACCTTAGAAAGTTTTGCCCAAGTTAAAAATATTATTTTTGATAAAACAGGAACATTAACAACAGGAGAGTTTACTGTCAAAGCGTTAAAATACTTTGTAGATCAAAAAACAATGATTCATTCAATCATTTATACTTTAGAAAAACATTCTTCCCACCCTATTGCCCAATCTTTAACCACTTATTTTGAAGGAACTAAATTCTTTTATTTTAAAGAAATTGAAGAGGAAAAAGGAATAGGTATGAAAGGAATTGATGCCGATGGAAATATCTATTTATTTGGTTCTAGAAAAATTATGGATAGCAATAAACTAGACAAAACATTTGATTTATATTTAACTAAAAATGGAAAGCTTCTAGCAGGTGTTGATATTGAGGATCGGCTTAAGCCCGAAACAACTAGAATTATAACTCAACTAAAAAAACAGAACATAGGGGTTACGCTTCTAAGCGGTGATAATCGTATCAAAACAGAGTCTACTGCCAAAAAGCTCGGAATACCCCAATGGTATGCTGAAAAAATGCCTGACGAAAAGCTAAATATTTTAAAGAATCACCAAGAACAAGCAACTACAGCAATGGTTGGTGATGGAATTAACGACGCTCCTGCTTTAGCCTCTGCTCATGTTGGTATATCCCTAAGTGATGCTTCTCAAATTGCTATCCAATCTGCTGATATTGTCTTACTTAAAGGAAAACTGGATGCATTGATAGATGCATTAAATATCAGCAAAGCTACCCTTACAACCATCAAACAAAATCTTTTCTGGGCATTTGCCTATAATATAGTTGCTATTCCCATTGCTGCATTAGGTTTTCTAAACCCTATGTGGGGAGCATTGTTTATGGCGTTTTCTGATGTTGTTGTTATCGGAAATTCATTACGATTAAAAACTAAAAAATTGGAATAAACCATCAAAACAAAACCTTATAAACAGGCTTGAAACGTTTTTAGTGCCACGCCATCTTCAAATCCATATCCTACAGTTTTTAAACCGTATTCGATGGCGCTTATGGTCGTAATAAGATCTTGGGGGGCTATCGCTCCCATATGCCCTACTCGGAAATACTTTGTCTTTAATTCGGGTAATAAACCTCCTGCTATAATCACTCCATATTCTGATACCTTTTTGCGAAAAGCTGCTCCATCAATTCCCTCTGGATAATATACTGCGGTTAAGGTATTGGCTGCATTTTTAGTTGTATTTGGTAAAAGCTCTAGCTTTAAGGCACTCATTGCTTTTCTGAAAGCATCTGCTAATTTCTCATGGCGTTGCACTCTATTGAGTATTCCATCCTCATCAATCAATCTTAAACTAACTTCAAGTGCTGCTACTAAGTTGACGGCGGGCGTTCCAAAATACGACGGACGACGCTCCTCATAAGCAGTCATAATAGAAATCCAATTTGCCCAATCTCCATAATAATTCTGAACGGGTGTTTTTCTATTTTTCCAAACATCCATCGCTTTTTGAGAAGCTACTAATAAAGCCAAGCCTGGAGGGACACCAACTGCTTTTTGTGATCCAGTCAAGGCTATATCTATACCCCATTCTTCTTGTCTAATCTCCTCTCCTACTACAGAACATACTCCATCTAAAATACTCAATACATTGTATTTTTTTGCTAAAGCGGCTATAGCCTTAGCGTCTACTTTTACTCCTGTTGAAGTGTCTACGTGTGTAAACGTAAGGAGTTTGTACGATTTTTCTTTTAAATTCTTTTCTATAAACTCCAAATTTACTACCTCACCAGGGGCTACTTCTAATATAGTTGTATTTGCACCATAGCAATCCAATATTTTTTGAAAACGTTTTCCAAAATATCCACTTGAAATAACAAGCGCATTATCGCCTTTTTCTATCAAATTACACGCTGCCATATCCATTGCCAAAGTTCCGCTTCCTGCCACAATAAATGGCTGTCCTGTGGGTGCCATCCATACCTTCCGCATCAATTCTATGCTGTGTCCAAAAGTTTCTATAAAATTTGGCGCAACATGACTTGTCGTATTGGCGCCCATAGCCCGTAACACCTCTGGTTCGAACTCTATCGGTCCAGGTATCATTAATAATTTCCTTCTTTTCATTCGTTTTATTTGATGTATTTTCCTCTATAAATCAGATTAAGTCGTTCTATTCAATACGATATATTTTACCGTCTCCGTTTTCCTCCTAAACCAAAAGCTCCTAGTAATCCCCTCGTTAATTCACGCATTACAGTTCTTCCCATTTGCTTGGTCAAGGTACTATCCATCACTTTTTCAATCGCTGATTTTTCTCGACGTCTAGAACTCGATTTGCTGGCTTTTGCTTTTTGTTTCTTTAATTCCTCTTGATGTTCTTCTGATTGTAATTGTTCAATTTTGCCATTAAGCACCTCGTAAGCACTCTCCCTATCCAATTCCTTATTATACTTAGAAATTAGGCTCGAAGAAGCTATGATTGTATCTATTTCATGGGCTGCTAATACATCCATTCTAGATTGCGGTGCTCTCAATAAGGTGTGTACTAAAGGCGTCGGAATACCTTTTTCATTTAATGCCGTAACTAAGGCTTCACCGATTCCTAGCTCTGTCAATAGTTGTTCTACATCATAAAAATCTGTCAGCGGATAATTTTGAGCAGCTAGCTTTATAGCTTTACGATCTTTAGCCGTGAATGCTCGAAGTGCGTGTTGGATTTTCATCCCTAGTTGCCCTAGAACATCATCAGGAATATCTGCAGGATTTTGAGTCACAAAAAATAGCCCTACCCCTTTAGAACGAATTAGCTTAATAATGGATTCGATTTGATTCAAAAGAGCTTTAGAAGCCTCTTCAAAAACTAAATGTGCTTCGTCAATAAAAATTACTAATTTCGGTTCATTCACATCACCTTCTTCAGGAAAGGAAGCATATATTTCTGCTAGCATTTGGAGCATAAATGTTGAAAACAACTTTGGTCTATCTTGTATATCTGTTAATCGTATGATAGAAACCCTACCTTTTCCTTCCTCATTCAATCGTAATAAATCTTCTACATCAAAAGAGACCTCACCAAAAAACCGCTCTGCTCCTTGTTGTTCTATCTCGATTATTTTACGCATAATCGCACCCACTGATGCTGTTGATAATCGACCATATTCTCCTTCTATCTCTTCTTTTCCTTCATTGGTTAAATATTGTAAGGTCTTTTTAAAATCTTTTAAATCCAATAAGGGTAATCCTTTATCATCACAATACTTAAATACGACTGCTACAACACCTGATTGATTATCATTTAAATCTAAAATTTTAGAAAAAAGCACTGGTCCGAATTCTGAAACTGTTGCTCTTAACCTTACACCCTTTTCATCTGAAAGGGATAAAAACTCTACTGGGCTTGTTCCCGCTTCAAAGGGAATACCTATTTTTTTATGGCGTTCATCTATTTTAGGATGACCATTACTAGCTGCGGCAATACCACTCAAATCTCCCTTTATATCCATTAATAATACAGGCACACTATTGGCGGAAAGTTGTTCTGCTAAAATTTGTAGAGTCTTCGTTTTCCCTGAACCCGTTGCTCCAGCAATTAAGCCATGACGGTTTAATGTTTTCATGGGTATTTTTACGAGTGAATTCGTCTGACACTCTCCATTTAGCATAGCTCCTCCTAATACAATAGAGCTTCCCTCAAAAGTATACCCCTCTGCTACAGTTTGTATAAATTTTTCTTTCATTTATTTATTTTTATTATCTGTTAAGATCAGATGGAACTTACCATGATAAAATAATCATTCCCTTATATGTTTAAAAATTATTGAATCATGAACGTTTCATTAATAATGATTTTTTTGTGTTTATCAATATTCCATTATTATGACGACACAACACAAAATAAGAATCAAAATGAACTACGAAAATATTCTTTTTTTTAAAAAAAGAAAAAAAGGCAGACTTGAAATCAAGTCTGCCTTCATAATTTTATCTATGAAAATAGGATGTCTGCTATTCTTTAACAATCTTTCTTACGATGTTCTCGCCTCCATTTTGCAATTTCACAAAATACACGCCAACAGCATAAGCATTCATATCAATTGTATAGTTATTAATACCTTTATCTGCAGAGTGCGTATTGCTACTAATAACTCTACCCAGCACATCAGTCAATTGAATATTAACTTTCGATGCTTTATTAACATGATAGTTAAGTTGAATATTATCAGATGTAGGATTAGGGAATAAGCTAACGATGCTGAATTTATCTGATCTTCTTTGGATACTAACGACTTCAGAATATTCGAAAGTACCATCAAAATCAACTTGCTTCAATCTATAGTAACTTAGAGTTAAAGGTTCTTGGTCTACAAAGTTATAATCATGACGATTTGAACTCGTACCGTTTCCTTCTATTTTAGCAATATCACTAAAACGAGTACCATCTGCAGAACGTTGCAACATGAAGTGACTATTATTAGTTTCAGATACTGTAACCCAATTTAATATATTTGTTCGCCCATCTTCTTTTCCTTCAAAAGATAATAACTCTACAGGTACAAAGAAACAATCAAACGGAACAACCACATCTAGAGTTGCACAAGATGAACCAGCTAAAGCAGCAGGAGCATTTGGATTCGTAATAGTATACGTTATAGTACCTGACTCTTGTCCATCATCTAAGGTTGGTCCATCAAAACCCGTTCCTGTAGCACCATTATTAGGACCATCAGAACTTACTGTCCAAGATACTTCAAAGTTTGTACAATCTTGAGTAATTGTTGGATCGCAAAGATCCCCTGTTTGTGTTGCTGTTATATCTTGTATAACAGTAACCACCTGTGTTTGTGTACCTTCACATCCATTTTCATTATTCCATGTATATGTAATATCTACTGGAGTACCTGTGCAAGAAGCAGCTACGGCACTTGCATCAAACGTTCCTAGAGATGAATTAACATAAGATGCATCACCTGAATATGTATTAGTAACTCCAGTACCACTAAAGAACCCTCCAGTTCCTGCAGGAGAGCCAACTAAAACAGGTATACATTCATTACTTCCTGTACCTGGAATTGCATCGAAGTCTGCTATCCCAGAAGCTACTAGATTACCATTTAAATCATAAATTGAATAAGGAATTTGACCATCACCCCACACATCACAGATGGATATAGTATAAGACAAATCAACAGAACAGTGAATTCTCGTAAACTCTCCAACACCATCATCTGGAACACTACCTGTACCATAAACAGCATCAGCAGGATCAGCAGGATCAGATGTAAATGGATCACCTGAAGAATAGATATTGGTATAAGTTTCAGCACCTGAGAACCCATCTCCTTCTATTATCCATCTAAATCCAGGAGAAACAAACTCTCCATAATTTGCTGCTGATAAACTTGGAATTACGTCAGCATTACTTGCATCTAAGGCAATTACGTCATTTTCGCATACAAAAGTACCTTCTACATCATTCAAATTATTGAACTCCGTACCAAATTCTACCATAGTAGGACAAGTTGGTGTAGGACAAATAGCTCCCAATAATTCTAGATTATATAAACATTCTGCACCAGCAAATCCATCAACCACAAGCATATATTCTGTACCAGCTAGAGCCGTAAATGAAATCACTCCCCCAGACGCATTACAATCTATGGAAGATAGATTATTACAAGGATCAGACGTATCTGTAATTTCCCAAACAGAAAATTGAGGATCTTGTGGACAGCCAGCTTCAGCAATCATTTGAGCAGAAATTGTTCCTGAACTACAAGCCGTAAATTGATGATAAACTGTACTCTCATAAGTGGTAGTACATAGACCAGTAGTAGAAGTTGAGGCAGGTTCACAAGCATCCGAAGTACCTGCTATTATTTGACCTTCAAAATATCTTGGTCCTGAAGTAGCATCGATATTACTTGAAGCATTGTCTCCTGGTTGAAGTATAATAGGATCAGCACAATCATCCCCTGGTGTCCATACGAATTCACAACCCGTCGTAGCAGGTTCCCAAGACACACAAAATCCAGAGTATGTTCCATCTCCACAGAATGGTTGAGAGTAGATAGAAAAACACTCTCCAGTAGATGTAAATGAGTACGTCCCTGAACCTGTTAAAGTTGTTAGTAACGTACCATCATAATCATCTCTAGATACTCCATCAAATACATATAAAGCATCTATATCAGTATCACCACCTACGATACAAGTAACTGGATCTAAATCGTATGATATTGTTATATTAACAGTACAAGCTCCTCCTGGACATACATTTGTCACATGACGATCTGACCCTGCTCCACCTCCTGGTATATAATTACCACTTGGTCCTCCACTATCAAAGTAACAGCCTATAGTATCCGTCAATACTGCATTTTGACATGTACCAAAGCCTTCTCCTGCTGCGGGACTTCCTCCTATCCAATAGCTAACATTTGTACACTTAGCTGCAGAAACACCTAAATGAATTTCTTCAGGGAAACAGCCCGTATCTGGAAAATCTGGTGTTGCAAGCGCATCTTCATATGAATAAGAACCACATAAAATATATGTATTCCCTTCTATAAAAGATGCATAGTTCAAATCTAAAACATTTGTACTACTTGCTAGAGAAGTACAAGCAGCATCAAATAATTCCATATTAAAACCTGTATAACCACATCCCCCAACATTTGGCTCGTTAATAGAAGTTCCTCCTAAAAACATATTCATCTCCGTTGCAGTAGCTGTAAAAGTTGCACATTGAGTATAAGGATTATATTCTTGAATAGCTCTTCCAAATATATTATTTCCACCTTGAGTGTCCATATCTGTAGGCGCAGTCGTTATTCCAGCACTAAGTAAAGCTATATTTCCCCCAGGATCAGCACACGTAGAATTATCTAATGGACAATTATTGGTTACATTGTCACCTGGAGTACTACAAGACGCCACACAACCACTCATATCATACTCTCCTAAAATAATTCCATCTGAATATATTTGTAGTTCACCAGACTCTGCTAAAGCTGCATCGTTACCATCTGACGCAGAATCAAAATAAGTAACAACAACTGAAGCTCCATCTGTTTGACAGCCTAAAGAAAAAGTCCACCACTCGTTATTTCCTGTAATATTCGCACCATTAAAAGCTACTGGGTCACCAACTGTACCTGTACGTATGTTAGTTACGTTTACAGCAACACCCCCTACCGTAACCCCAAGTGAGCCTTCAGTATCTACCCACTGATCGCCCCATACATATATAATGATTTCTGACTGCCCAGCGGGACAAGTTGTACAATCTGCATTAGCAGAAAGTCCCAATCCTAAAAAGGATAATAACAATATTAAATTTGTAAGTATACTTTTCATACTTTCTTGTTTTATTATATTTATGAGATAGATTTTCTAATTAAATAATCAAACAACACATAACCATTCTAAAACCTACCTATTAATGAGTTTTAAAAATTTAGTTTTTGATTTTCACAAATCAATTAATTAATCACTAGTCTTAGTCTGCACCTATTTTTCTAATCGCTCCCTTTTCCCAACTTGCTCTTTTGTTTTTATTTTCGGACTAGTTCTTTTATCCTGCGTTAAAATTCTAACATTGCTATTTTCCTTCATAGAAAATGCTTCTTTTTTGGCTTTTTGTGTAGTCCTTACTCTCTTTGTTACAGTAGTTATTTTTTTAAAATCAACAACTGCATCTTCACTCAAATTTAAACGAGCTATATTTTTCTTTTCCTTAGTCTTGAAATTGAGCTCACTACTAGTTGTTAATAATTGCTTTACCAAATCTTTTTGGCTCTGATAAAAGTTAGCCTGAGTTTTTTTGGCACTTTGGATTTCCTTAGAATTAAATTTGTGTTTTTTAACACTTTGCCCGTAAATAACTGTATACCCCATAAAAAACATCAGGACACACATTACATAGTATTTAAGTTTCATAAAAAAAAGTTTAAGTTTAAGAAATTAAAATTGTAAATATATATATTAATGAAATATAACAGCATCTAAAGAAAACTCTATACTGTTATATAACACTGTATATCAATAATGCTGTAACTAACTTACAACATAAGTTAATTACATAGAAAACCAATAATGTACTTATAGATGAATTTTAAAAGAGTAGCATAAAAGTAGCTGCATAGTATTTGGTTGTTTTAAATTAAGTAAGAATGTTTCACAAAAATGATCAGAAACTCAGGCATAAAAATCAAAGGGGACGCCTAATTGACTGTATTGTTAAACTGATGTGTTTGTAACTTATTATAGACTCATTTGATCAAAACGAAATCTAATATATATTTTGGTAAAATAAAACTAGCTTAAAAGAATAGAGAACCTACTTATTCTCCTTTGCTTATCGTAAAAATAGAAAATATATTTTTAATTCACAAAATAATTTAAAAAAAAATGTCACATACTTTGCATAAAAAGTTTGTAATAATCAACTTAAAACATATAAACAATAATTTTCAATACATAATTGATGAAAAATAAAGCCTTATATCTTATCTTAAAAATTGAAAAATCATTTTATAACAACATCTATGATATCTCCCCTTATTTCAATTGAATATAATTTTATATTTATAAAACACAGATAATCAACAAGCTTCAAAAAAGCCAGTTTGGCGATTCTTTTGTACTTCGTCCCAATTAAAATACCTTCCATTCATCGCTATATACACCCCTGTTGGAAGCGTTTGCACAAAAGCTAATGCTGCACCTAAATTAAAAAACCCGTCTGAAGATGTACCAAAAGCATATGGGATCATAGCCCCTGTCAATACTATTGTTTTTCCTTCTATATTTGCTTTGGCTAGAACAGCAGCAGTTTCGACCATTTTATCTGTCCCATGTGTAATAATGATAGATTTTGACTTTGTTTTTTTACAGTTTAAAACAATGATACCTCTATCTTCCTCTGTCATTTCTAGGCTATCCACCATCATCAACGTCTTGATGTCTATATCCAAAGAGCAACGCCCCAATTCAAACATACTTTTTAAATGCGTATCTTTAAAATATAATTCCCCAGTAATGAAATTATATTCTTTATCAAAAGTTCCGCCTGTCACAAATACCTGAATCATAAAAAAAATTATTAAAAATAAACTAGAAATTGTCGTGTTCTTATAAACAGTTTGAGCAATAAATATTACCTTGTAAGTTTTTTTCATAAACATTCCATAGCAAAATGTTCTACTAGTTTCCAAGCATTCCTTGCATGCTGCTCTGTTGTATTCGCTTGTCCAACCACTAAGCGAATCGCAAAGCGGCCATTAATCTTAGTATGTGTCATATAGGCTTTTCCAGAAGCATTTACCTTTTCTAACACTTTTTGATTAAATGCATTAATTGTTTTGGGTGTTAGCATTTTTTTATGGATATACCTAAAACAAATTAGATTAAGTACTGTCGGAGTAAGCACTTCAAAATTTGGATGAGCAGCAATTTCAACAGAGAGTTTTTGTGCTATCGTTATATGGTTTCTAATGATATTTTGAATCCCTTCTATCCCAAACGAACGAATAACAAACCATAACTTCAATGCTCTAAATCTCCTTCCTAAGGGAATTCCCCAATCTCTGTAGTCATTGACTAGTCCTTGCTGTTGTGTTTTTAAGTATTCTGGTAATATTGAAAAAGTGCGAAGTAGCGTGTCTTTATCTTTCACATAATACGCTGTACAATCAAAGTTCGTCAACATCCACTTGTGCGGATTAAATACGAAACTATCAGCTTCTTCTAGTCCATCATTCATCCATCGAAATTCAGGCAGAATAAGTGCTGTTCCTGCTAGGGCTGCATCCACGTGTAGCCAGATAGTATATTTTTTACAAATATTAGCTATTGGTCTTAAAGGATCAATGGCAGTCGTTCCTGTTGTACCTAAAGTTGCTACTACACAAGTCGGTTGTTTTCCCTCTTCAATATCTTTTTCTATGGCATCTATTAATGCTTCAGGTTTTAACCGCAAATCTTCGTCTACCTCAATCTGTACTACATTCTCCCGTCCTATCCCTGCAATCTTTGTTGCCTTTTCTATCGACGAGTGGGTCTGGGTAGAACAATATACTCTATAGTGATTGGATTTGAAGCCCCTCTGATTTATTTTAAAGTCTGTTTGTTTTTCCCGAGCGGTTAATATAGCACAAAGTGTAGCAGTAGAAGCCGTATCTTGGAGATGTCCGATAAAATGCGCTGGTAATGCCAACATCTCTTTTATCCATTCCATACATTTTTCTTCCAATTCAGCCGCCGCAGGAGAAGTTTCCCATAACATACATTGTGCGCCAAGCGTTGCGGTTAACATCTCTCCTAACACAGACGGCAGGCTAGAATTAGCTGGGAAATAAGCAAAAAAGTTAGGGCTTTGCCAATGGGTTATTCCAGGGATAATAAGTTGTTTAAAATCTGAGAATATTTGGTCAAAAGGTTCTCCTTGTACAGGAGCATTATCGGGAAGTGATGAGTATATATCACCAGGTTGGACTTGAGATTTGACAGGATAGGATTCAATGTTTTCCAAGTAATTCGCCATCCAATCTACCAATTCGTGTGCATATTGTCTAAATTCATCAATGTTATTCATAGCTTGATGAAGATCAAAAATGTTCTTTAAAAATCAAAAATTATAGTAGAATATTTTTTATTTGTGTCAAACTATTCAAAAAATTAAACTCATTGTCTCTCTATGTCCTACGCTTTAAAAGATTTATATAGCATAGATTTTATAAATAATCTATCCAATGATTTCAAAATGGAATACTCTAATTTTGATAGAAACATTTTCACCCAACAAATATTTAATGAAGAATGGGAGGAAAAGGCACTCCTAGAACGAATGAGGCATATTTGTTACACTCTACATGACATTTTGGATTTAACATTCAGCGAAACTATTCGACTTTTCAAAAAAGTTATTGTAAAAAGAGAAAACCTTGGACTCGAATATTTATTTTTTAATCACTATGTGTCATGTTATGGAATAAAAGATTGGAATGCCTCAATGGATGCACTCTCTTTTTTTACAATATATTCTTCTGCAGAATTTGCAATTAGACCCTTTATTCTAAAATATGAACAAAAAACTATGGAACAACTGCTCCAATGGTCAGAAGATACAAATGAGCATACTCGAAGATTAGCTAGTGAGGGTTGTCGTCCTAGACTGCCTTGGGGAATGGGGCTACCCAGATTAAAAAAAGATCCAACTCTTATTTTACCCATTTTAGAAAATTTAAAAAACGATAGCTCCGAATATGTTCGTCGAAGTGTTGCCAACAACCTAAATGATATTTCTAAAGACCATCCTGAAATCGTTTTAGATATAGCAGAGCGATGGCATGGTAAACATGAAAAAACTGACCGTATTCTCAAACACGCTTTAAGAACACTTTTAAAAAAAGGAGATACACGAGCACTTATACTTTTTGGTTTTGAAAATCCTAAAAATATTGAGATCATTGATTTAAACCTAAATCCTCAAATTATTAAGATTGGGAGTTCACTCGAGTTTGAGTTCCTACTTCAAAATACTTATCGGAAATCGAAGTTGAGGCTAGAGTATCGAATCCATTTTATCACTAAAACCAACGGGATTTCAAAAAAAATTTTCCAATTAAAAGAACAATATTTTCCGAAAGGTGACTTTAAAATTTATAAAAAACAATCTTTTAAAAATTTAACGACTCGAAAACATTATAAAGGCAGCCATCAACTGGATATCGTTGTCAATGGTATTACAAAAGCATCCACCAGTTTTGAACTAATCCCTTAAAAGCGGTCATTTAATAGAGGATTTTATACCTAACATCTAGTTTTTGCACTACTTCACAATATAATATTTACTTTTGGTAAATTTTCATAACACGCTAATCAAAATTTTACCTAATGAAACGTTTAGTCTATTCTATACTAACAGTTACAGGTCTATTAATTTATATATTTTCCTGTAAGACAACAGACCCCAAAACAACAGCACTTTCTTCTGGATTGTACTTGGAAAATATGGATACTACAATACAAGCAGGAGATAATTTTCAAATGTATGTCAACGGAAAATGGCTTAACGAGACTAAAATTCCTGAAGATAAATCACGTTATGGTATTTTTACCATTTTGAGGGACAATTCGCAAGATGATGTAAAAGAAATCATAGAGTCATCGGCTGCTACAGAGAATGAAAAAGGATCTGACGAACAGAAAGTTGGTGATTTATATGCATCTTATATGGATACATTGGCTAGAAATAATCTTGGCAATATGCCTATCAAAGAAGAATTTGATAAAATTGAAGATATTCGTAGTTATTCTGATTTGGCGAAATATTTTGCTTATGGTATCAAAGTGGGATATGATGTGCCTTTTGGAATGTTTGTAATGTCAGATTTGAAAAAACCAACTCAACATGCCCTTTATACTTGGCAAAATGGGCTTGGTTTACCTGATAGAGAGTACTACTTAAAAGAAGATGAAAAATCCGAAGAACTCCGAAAAGCATATGAGGTACATATTCGTAAAATGCTAGCACTCGCTGAGGTGGAAGATACTAAAAATGCTGCCAAGAAAATTATGGCACTAGAAACTAAGATGGCAAAGCAGCATATGAAAAAAGAAGATACTAGAGACATTGTAAAATTATACAATTCTATTGCCAAAGATTCTTTAGATGAACTTATGCCTGATTTTGCGTGGAATGACTTTATGACTGCACTTGGAGTAGATAAAATTGAGCGTGTTGTTGTTCCGCAATTGAATTATACAAAGCAGTTGAATGATATTATCCACAAAACAGATTTGGATACTTGGAAAACTTATCTAAAATGGTCTGCTATTAATCATACTGCCAATCGGTTGAGTATGGATTTTAATGATCAGAATTTTGAATTTTATGGTAAAACCATGCGTGGTACAAAACAGCAACTTCCGCTTTGGCGAAGAGCAATTGGAACTGTAAATGCTAATCTTGGAGAGGTCATTGGAAAGGTTTACGTCAAAAAACATTTCCCCCCAGAAGCGAAGGAAAGAATGGTCAAATTAGTAGATAATCTTCTAAAAGCCTATGAAGTAAGTATCAAAGAATTGGATTGGATGGGAGAAGAAACAAAGAAAGAAGCCTTAGACAAATTAAGTAAATTTACGCCTAAAATTGGTTATCCTGATAAATGGAAAGCATATGATTTTGCCATAAAGTCAGATGACCTTTTTGGCAACTTGCGTCGTTCTGAAATGGCAGAATATAAACGTCAACTCGAAAAACTCGACAAACCTGTTGACAAAAAAGAATGGGGAATGAATCCTCAAACCGTTAATGCTTACTACAATCCTTCTTTAAATGAAATTGTCTTTCCTGCAGCTATCCTTCAACCACCTTTCTTTGATCTTAATGCAGACGATGCCGTCAATTATGGTGCTATTGGTGGTGTTATTGGACATGAAATCGGACATGGTTTTGATGATCAAGGAAGTACTTTTGATGGAGACGGTGTATTGAGAAACTGGTGGACAGACCAAGATAGAGAAGAATTTAAAAAGCGAACACAAGCCTTAATCGATCAATATAATGCATTCAAAGTATTTGATGATTTAAATGTCAATGGCGAATTTACACTAGGTGAAAATATTGGGGATTTAGGAGGGTTAAGCATCGCCTTAAAAGCCTATCAAATGAGCTTAGGAGATGCCGAAGCTCCCACAATGGATGGTTTTACAGGAATACAACGTGTGTTCTTAGGTTGGGCGCAAGCTTGGAGAGACAAATCGAGAGATGAAACCTTAAGAATGCAAATCAACACCGATCCTCACTCCCCTGCTCTGTTTAGGGTAAATGGTGTGGTCAGAAATATTCCTGAATTTTATGATGCTTTTGAGGTCAATAAAGAAAACGAATTGTATCTAGAACCTAAGGAAAGAGTCAAAATTTGGTAAGGTATTATTTATAAAATTGAATGTCCAACAGTATGAAAATATCTTATTGTTGGACATTTTTTATTTTATAAATCATCCAACTCTTCTGCTTCAATATCATTGTACGTGTCTGACATAATGTTACGCTTCACAAAATTGCACCATTTACAATTCTTATCCTCACATCCTTGGTAAAAATCATGCTTTTTTATTTTTTGCCAAACTGCTGTTATCATTCCTCCAACGACGTCTACTTCTTTACTGCTTAATGTTCTTTTTTCCTTTACAAATTGTGACGTTTTATCTGTTTCAAGGTAGGCAATCTCCCCAGATTGAGCGATGGAATTACTACTTTTGTAATTGTCAAAAAGGATTTTATAAAATACCAATTGTCGCCAATAATTCCCACCATAGGGCTTTGCTTTAGTCGGCATTTTTAGTTTTTTATCATCTAGACTTCCTGTCTTATAATCGATGAGATGCACATAATTTTTGTCTAAATATTCGACCAAATCTATTGCCCCTTTTAATGGAACATCCTTATAAACTACATTTCGAATATCCAATTCTGGTTTTACTTTTTTCGGAAATTCATCAATGTAATATTGATAATATTTAGACAAAAAACTGCGCCCCGCTTTTAGTCGACGCTGGTATTCTTTCTTGGTAAAATTCCCTTTTTGGCGCTTCATTTCCCACTCAAAATCTTCAATAAAAACCTGCTCTGTAGGAAAAGTCTTGGTTTCGGATAATAACATTTTATCAAACAAACGCCGAAGAGCGAAATGCATCGCAGTACCATAACTTGCTGCTTCGCTTGAGGAGGAAGGAATACGCAAAATATATTGATAATAAAAACTTAGTGGACAGTTTAAAAAGCGATTTAAACTAGAAGCACTCAAAGCAAAATTTGCTAATAACCCGTTTACTGTTGCTTCATCCAATCGCTCTACTTGAGCTACCTGCAATTCTTTGAGAAGCAAGACTTGAGCTTCAAATAAAGCTGTTTTATCTAATATTTTTTCTTCTATTTTTAACGTCGTATCTTCTAGAATTTCATCTATAAAAACAGCCCTTCCTAAAGGCTTCCCTTTATTATCTTTTTTACTATAGGAAATATAAAGCTGTTCTTTAGCTCTCGTCATCCCCACATAAAATAGCCGTCTCCTTGCTTCCATAGCATCTTCAATATTCGAATAGGTCAAGGTATCAGGATAAGTAAATCGACCTTGCATCCCTTTTGTGGTAGGTTCCCAGTTTTCTTTTACACAATCTAATAAAAAGACATACTGAAACTCTAATCCTTTTGCTCCAAATGCCGTCAACATATTTACCCCATTATCGGAGTATATCGTCTTATTGACCCCCAAAGCAATACGATTGGCATCCATATTTCGTAAGGTTTCCAACAAACGATAAATTGTTAATCTTGGGTGACGTTCTGTTTCTTTTTTAACAAAATCAAAAAATGTAGCAACCACTTGTAACAACCATGTTTTATCATCATGATGAATAATTTTTTTAAGCAGTCCGCTTCGATTGATGAGTTTTTCTAATAATTTTAGAGTGGTATAATTATTAAAATGGATAATCAGTTCGTCAACTAATTTCCCAAATTCTAATATCGTATCAGGTTTTTCTATTTTTAGGAGTTTAAACAATTTTTTATCCTGTAAAATACTCCGCCAGTATAAGTCTTCACTTGCCTGATGCTTTGCCATATATAAACTCAATCGACCAATATCTTGGGCTGAAATTCCTAAAAAGTCAAAGTGTAAAATTTGGAATAATTCTTCCTCTGCGCTATGAGGTTGGCGATATTCTTTTGCTATATATTGTAAGAATAAACGCAAATTTTGAAGCATTGGCAAATCCAAAATATTGATGCGCCGTTTTGTATTATATGGAATTTTTTTCTTTTCTAATAAAGCAATAATTGCCCTAGCCTGCTTATGTTTTGCATAAATAATTGCAATTTCATTCAATGGAAACCCTTCTTGGTGTAATGCTTCTATACGATTAACAATATCTGTATTTTCTGCTAGGCGATTATGATATTCAAAAAGGTGTGGTTTTATCGTTGATGTTGCAAAAAATTGATTTTGAGCGGCTAGTTTTTTTTCAAGATTTTCTAGAGTAACCACCATTCTCTTTTCATTATTATTAATAACCGCTATAGAAGTATCTAATATATTTTGAGAAGAGCGATAATTATCTTTCAATAGGACTAACTCTATTGACTTTTCATATTTTTGATAAAAATCTAAAATATTTTTCAATCTAGCTCCTTGAAATTCAAATATAGATTGATCATCATCCCCTACTACAAAAATATTCGGTTTATCCCAATATTCTATTAAATGTTGAATGACTTGATTTTGCGTTCCATTCGTATCTTGATATTCGTCAACCAATAGGTACAAATATTGCTCTTGGTAATTGCGCAATAGTGCTTCATTTTCTTGGAAAGCTTTTAAGACCCAAAGCACCATATCATCAAAATCATAGCGCCTTGCTTTATACATTGCTTCTTTATAAATCGGAAATAATGCTGCTGCCGATCTTAATTTCTTCATTCGCTCTACTTCTTCTTGTAACTTTGCTTCCTTTATATCTCCCTTAACAAAATCTTTAAATTTTCGTTTGTAGATATAGTCTTCTCTCTCTGGCAGCGCTTTGAGGTAAGCATCAATTTTATTGTAAATGAATTCACTCGTCCAATTCTCTGTTTTCATTCGCTTAAACAAATCATATAATGCACCTTCATGATAATAAATATCTCGTTTCCCTTTTATGAGTGGATGCTCCTGTGGCAATTGTTCCAATAACCTACGAATAATTTCTACTCGTTCTAGATCTGATAATGGTTCTAAATCGTGTCGTCCAAAATACTCTAAATTCTCCTGAATAACAGTATTACAAAAGGAATGGTAAGTGTATATATGTACTTTATGTGCATCTGGGCCGATGAATTCTAATAATCGCTCTCGCATCGCCAATACTCCTGCATCTGTAAAGGTCAGACAAAGAATATTATATGGGGCGGCATCTGTTTGTTGGAGTATTCGCCCTATTCTGGCAGTAAGAATATGCGTTTTCCCTGTACCAGGTCCTGCTATAACCAACATTGGACCTTCAATATGATTGACAGCTAGTTCTTGTTCTTTATTGAGTTGAGCAATAACAGATTCAAATGCTGAAGTATAATACTGACGAGTCTGTTTATCGGGCATACGATTTGTTAAACTATACTAATGAATCGCTAATTTAAGGAAAAAATATGGAAGACAAATAACCTAATCTGTACTGTTGGAAAGCTAAGAAAAAATAAATACTAGAAAGAAGTTCAAAGCATTGTAATAATTAGCTTTACGGTGTTCACATCAAACCGTAATCTAAAAACTAAATATCACAATTTTCACCTTACTGAAAATTCAGTATAAATATTTTTTAAAAAAAATAAGATTAATTGCAGCGTTTTTCAACTCATAAGGTTTAATAAAGTAAAATTGAAAGCTCAAACATTGCATCTTATTGTCAAAATTTACAATTTCAAAATATTTTTTTGAAATACATAAATAGAAGTTGTTCAAGAATAGCTGCTGAACTTATTAAAATTCAATTTTGTTTCCATTGCACTTTTTTAGAGTTGCGTAACCGAGCTACAGAGCGAAAAAAATAAAAATGGAAGCGAAAAGGTTTTTTCAGATGCCCTTAAGCTATTTTTAAACGACTTCATATTAAAACATCATAGGCATGTTCACTTTAAGAAGTTATTTGGGGATTACTATTATACTTATTTTCTTTTGTTCAAGTTGTGTAAAAGAGGACATTATCGAAGATACTACTATCATTACGCCCCAACCACAAGAAATAATTTCAGTAAGTGTTCGTGGAATTGTAATAGATGAAAATATGAACCCAATTTCAGAAGCTATCGTAAAATATAGATCAGGGGAACAAAATGCTTTGATTATAACAGATGAGAATGGTTGTTTTGAGTTTATCGATGTCAATAATAAGGGAAATTCTGCATATATATCAGTAGAAAAAGCAGACAAATTTGAAGCCTATAGGAGATTATCTGTAATAGAGAATCAATCTAATTATACTGAAATTAGGATGAAGACAAAGAATATTATTGGTCAAGTTAATAGTAATACTGGTGGTCTTATAGAGGATGTTACTGGTGCAAGTATTTGGATTCCAGCTAGAGGCATTATTAATTCTAATGGAACGCCCTATAATGGTCTAATTAATATTGCTATGGCATGGGTAGATCCAACAGCAACAGATCTATCTCAACAAATGATTGGCGATTTTAGTGGTATAAATAATAATAGTGAAAGCGTAGCATTAAATACATTTGGAATGTTGCAAGTCGAATTACTCGATGCTAGTGGCAATGAGCTAAATCTAGCCGAGGACACCGAATGTACATTGGTATTCCCAGTCCCTATTGCTCTTCAAAGTGAAGCTCCACGAGTGATTCCTTTATCGAGTTATAATAAAACTCTAGGGACTTGGATTCAAGAAGGTGAAGCTGTATATGAAAATGGTACTTATGCTGGAAAAATTTCTCATTTCAATAATTGGAGTGTTAATTCTATCGTAGAACCAATAGAATTAAAAGGAAGAGTAAGTATAAATATGGGTAGTAGAGTTATTACACCTTCCTATTTAGAAATCCATACTACTGGAGAAAAGTTTAGTCAAATCGGAGGCTGGCTAAATGAAGAAGGGCATTTTTTATTTTACAATTTTCCTAAAGACGAGGTATTTGATTTGAAAATTATAGACGAATGCGACGAAATCATTTATCAGCAAACATTTGGTCCGTATAATTCAGATACAGATCTAGGTCTTATCAATGTATATGCTCCCGAAGCTAATCTTGCATCTATTCGTGGCACTGCGATTAGCTGTGATGGGACACCTGTAAAGAATGGATACATCACTATCCATTTAATGAATGGAATTCACAAATTCTCATTAGAATCTGATGGAACATTTAATATCTCATTTAGTGTTTGTCAAACTGACAATATTGAACTAATTGTAACTGATTTAGATAACCAACAAGTATCTAATACTAATGAAATAGTCCCCTCAACAGATAATTGGGTTGATCTAGAATATGTATTAACCTGTAATGATTTAATAGACTTCTTTACTTTAAACATAAACGGAAGTGAAGAAGTTACTTTTATAGATGATGAAACGAATATACTTTCTCCATTGTCTTCACCTCCTTCCTATGATATAAATAATAATAAAATACTTAATTCTTTAGTATATACTCTAGTCTTAAATCTTGGTAATGCTATGACAGAAGAAAATGTCGATTATTTAATACCTAGTTTCTATTATGGTTTCAATGTAGCAGGAGAAACTGATTTTGAGATCATTAATTTAGACTCTACTGATACTATTCACATCAATTTTTCAGCTAAAAATATAATCTGGGCTGGCACTTTTGAGGGTACAGCTTCTAAAATGGTATCTGGTCAAGTTGTAGAAAAGGTTAATGTATCTGGTAATTTTATAATTCCTCATCTATAAGTCATATTCATTTTAACTGTTATTAAAAATAATCTATGTCGCATTTAAAAATCAAAACACAACAGAGTATCTTTTTAATATTAATCTTAATATTTTTTGCCTGTGAAGAAGAAGGAACAGGGCTTTTCACTCCCTCTCCTTCAGAAGAGTCTCAAATTACGATTACGACTACTGTAAAAGGGCATGTTCTTGATGAACTTAATCAAGCGATTGAAGGGGCGATTGTTACTTATAAATCTGGTGAACAGCTAAAAACATCAACGACTGATGAAAATGGAGCTTTTCATTTTTCTAATGTTCATAATAAAGGTAAATCAGCTTTTTTAACTATACAAAAAGTTGGGAAATTTGAAGCCTTCAGACGTTTATCTGTATTAGAAAATAAGGTAAGTTTCACAAAAATAAGAATGTTCGACAAGCAAATTATAGGCCAAATTAATTCAAATAGTGGTGGCACTGTAAACCATAGCTCTGGTGCTAAAATTTCCCTTCCTCCTAGTAGTGTTGTTGATGTCAATGGTTCTTTTTATACTGGAATTATAGATATAGCAATGACTTGGATAGCTCCTAATGTAGATGAACTTCCTCAACAAATTGTAGGGGATCTAAGCGGTAAAAATAATGCACAAGAAATCGTATCTCTAGGAACTTTTGGAATACTACAAATCGAATTATTAGACAGTAATGGGAATCAATTAAACCTAGCGGAAGATATCGAATCTACATTAGTATTTCCTGTCCCAACTTCTTTACAAAATATAGCGACTAATACTATTCCCCTTTGGAGCTATGATGAAGAGCAAGGTATGTGGCTTCAAGAAGGGGAAGCAATCTACTCTAATGGTACTTATACAGGAAATATTAGTCATATTAGTAACTGGAATATTAGCCGTGCAACAATTCCTAAAGAACTCATCGGAAATGTTAGTATTGACTTTGGAACAACAATAATTCAACCCTCACATCTTGCTATTTATGCTTCTACCCAACAATTTGGACTTAATGGTGGGTGGTTGAATGAAGATGGGAGTTTCTTTTTCTACAATTTTCCTAAGAATGAAATTTTTGATTTAAGGATAGTCGATGAGTGTGGTAGTACCATTTATCAACAAACTTATGGTGCAAATAATACTGACTTAGGAAATATTGTAATTGATTCTAATTATACCAATATAATAACAATTAATGGTAATACAGTAGACTGTGATGATAATAGTGTTAATAATGGTTTTGTTACCATTACCTTTCCTAATAAAACGTATACTTTCCCCTTAGAAGAAGATGGCAGTTTTAATTTCAACTTAGAACTATGTGAAAATTCAATGCCTGAACTAACTGTTACCAATTTAGACAATCAATTGACTTCCAATCCTGTCACGATTTCTAGCACCAAACCGAATATTGAGCTTGGTCAAGTAATAATATGTGAAGTGTTGACAAACTATATCTCAATGACTTTAAAAGGCGATTTCCCCGAAATAGAAGGTGATTTTAATATCATTTATCAAAAAGACGTTCTTTTTAAAAAGCGGCAAGATCATAACAGAATTTCCTACTTATCTTTTACGAATCCTATTATAGATGCATTTACAATCTTTTTCCCAAAAGATATTCAAGAAAATACTGATTACCCGATAGATCGAATCGATTATGTTCGCAGTTCTCAAAGCACAACAGATGTCCGATTCACATTGAATCTGGCTGAAGATGATAGTATGAATATTCGATTTTCAACATATGATTTAACCACAACAGGAGGAGAGGTTGAAGGAACATTTTCTGGAGTTGCTACCTGTTCTTATTCTCATAAGAAAGTTCAAATCTTTGGGAAATTCTATATATCTATAGACTAAAAACAAACAATGTCTTTTGTATAATTTTTAAACGGAATACAACTATTCAATAACATCTAAAATATTATTTGCTATAAATAAGTTAGCACCTGTCATATCAGCCATAAAGGGTGGTAATAAAACAGCCCAAAAACAGTTATTTAGCATAACAGTTAATCATCTTATGACTGTTGCGATAAGGTATGTTATTGATAGAGATACTGCAAAAGATATCCTACAAGAAAGCTATATTAGAATCTTTCAAAAAATAGATACTTTCGAATACCAACATGATAATGCTACACTAGCGTGGATGAGACAAATTACAGCTAGAGAAGCTATTCGTTGGCTTAAACGACAAAAACGCTGGACTCAAGGTGATAACACTATAAGTTCTGATACTATTACAGCAAGTCATCCTCTTTTTGAAGATGATTTATTCCACCATCTATTAAAATTACCAGAAAATCAACGTGTCGTATTTAATATGTATGCCATTGAAGGATACAGTCACAAAGAAATTGCACAAAAGTTACAAATTGTAGAAAGCAGCTCACGTTCTTTATTAACAAGAGCAAGAAAAAGATTAGCTTCTATCATTGATAAAAATGAACCATATGCAAGAATCAAATAAGCATCATATCGACGAACAATATAAACAACATTTTCACAATGTTGAGATTTCTATGGAAGATTCTGAGCTTTTGTGGGATAATATCAATAAGTCTAACAACGGTAGGCGAAACCCTTTCTTTCTATGGAGGTGGTTACTTCCTTTTGTCTTATTTTTTATTTCCATTTTCATTTATCTTCAATTCTCAAACACGAACACCATAAGATCTGAATCACATCTTAAGAATAGTTCATTCGATACTACAAAAATTTTAAATCATAAGCTTTCTAACGAAAGAAATAATACCAGTTCAAAAACAAAAGAAAATACAATTATAACACAAAATAATTTAAATAAAACTTCTAGTAGTAAAACGAAAAATAAGCAATCATCAACAAAGACAGCTCTTAAGAAAAAGAATCCCAACACCAATCATTTGCTAAAAAATGATGTTCGAACCCGTAATTACACTAAAAACACCTTTTCTAATCAAGGTATTGAACCTATTAGGAATAGTTCAAAAATTACCTTTAAATCAAATTTGATAAAAAGAAAAGAGCTTAAAGATAACGTTGATTATTCTAAACCTTTTAATCCAAATAATCTTGTAAAATCAACAACAAAAGAGAACAACACTTTTATTAAAAATTCATTAAACACTATCCCGAAAAATACTATTATCAATAACAAAAAACTTGAAGATATTAATCAAAAAAAGGAAGCAAATACTAAAATTAAATATCCTTCTACAAAAAATACCCCCGCCCCTATAACTTCTAATCTCACTCCTATTAGAAGTCTAGATTTTACATTTTTTCCAGAATTACAAAAACCAAATCCTAAAGTATTAATTCCTCCTATCTCAAAAAAAGGATTTTTTGTTAAGCTCTATGGAGAAACCTCCCTTCCTTTTGAATCCATCAGTATCTCCGAACCTGAATCCAATTATGCCCATAATTGGAAAGAGCAGTTCGAGCCTTTTTTATCGCATGGAGGCGGAATTCAAATAGGTTATCAATTTTCGTGGAATGGTTATCTCTCAACAGGAATTGCCTATCAGCATTTTCAAACTAAACATTTTAAAAAGAATTCTCTGATTGAAGAAAATAGAATTTGGAGCGATCAGGCATATTATTCCAACATAAATGGTTCGATTTTATGGTTTGCGGATTCCATTACTCAAATCACGATTAAAAACCAAACGCATACCTTAGCGAATAATCATAAACTTTGGCACATCCCAATCCAACTAGGTTATATCAATACATATAACGACAAATATAGAGTTGGTATAAATGTTGAAATACTTGCGAATATTTCTAAACAGTATGATGGTTATCTTTTACAAAAGGATAATCATGTAATTCTTATAAATGAACAAAATACAGAAGCATTTATGAGTACCAATGTGGGGCTTAGTTTCTCAACTGGGTTACACATGGGATATTTAGTCAATAAACATTGGGAAATCTATTTAAATCCTAACTATAGAGTAAATAGACAATCTTACTTACAAAAGTCCACAAATGTAAATCTTAATTACAACTTCTTGAATATTAGAGCTGGAATAAATTATCGTTTTTAGAATTTAAAATCCATTATTGAATAACTCATTACACATTAACAACAATACACATACAACATTTTTTCCATTAAACCGCTTCTTTAATTCCTCATCTCTAAGGGTTCTTCTTCATTATCCCTAATGAATAGAACTGAGAATTATTTTTTTAAATCTTTATGTATACCTAGGTTCAACAGTCTTAAACAGCACGATATATTTATACAATTATTGATACAATACTACACTTATTCATTCAAAACAACCACTTATTAATTATAATTAACTTTAACCTCTTTTTATATTTAACATTGTCTACTGCTTTCAGCATAAGCAGAGCATACTATGGTAATTTTCAAAATTCTAAATGCCAGTCCTTTTAAATTAATCCTTAAGTCCCTACATATTTTTTCTTTAGAAAAAGAATGATTCTATAATGAGTTGATACTTTGTGATGCATTCTCCTTTCTTATTTAGAAAAAATTTACAACATTCATAACTTCTTGAGTTGAATTGTTGAAAGGTATGTAGATAAAAACATTCAGATTTTGAGTCTTTATCTAAGTATGTTGTCTTTTCAATATAAGAAATTTATAACCTTTTAATACAAACAACTATGAAGTTAACAAACTTAATTTTTATCTTATTTTTAACTAGTATTTTTTATAGTAATGTAAATGCTAGTGCTTCTTCATTTACTGTTAATCAACCCAATTCTTCAACAATATGGTCAAAAGGTAGTGAGGTTGATATTATATGGGATTCTAATGTTGAATTAAGCTCAATCAGTTTATTTTTATCCTATGGTGACAACATTAAAATCGATTTATATAAAGGAAATACTTTTATTACCACAGTCGGTTCCACAAGGCATAAAATGGGCGTATACACAGGTTATGTCGTCCCTTCTACACTTATCTCTGGAAATGATTATCGGCTTTTATTTTCGATTTCTGGTGATGCCAAATATTATAGTGATTTCTTTTCTATAAAAACACCTCAAAATCCATCTTCTATATTTAAAATTGTTAGTCCTACATCAACTACAAAGGCTCACACAGAATTATTTGCAGGCTCTCAATCTGTTAGACAATTACATATTAGTTGGGAAGGCTACTCTACTAATAAAGTTGTCATTCTTTTATACAAAGGAGGGAATTTCCATAGTATCTTAGCACAAGGAATAGTGAATGAGAATAATTTTAAACTCATTTTGCCGAGTTCGATTCCCCTAGGAGAGGATTACCAAGTTCTTGTAGTAGAACTCAATGGTTCTACTTATAATGCCGATATAAGTGATAAGTTTGAAATTGCTCCTCCTATTAAAATTAATAATCCATATTCTCTTCTTGATGTATGGGGCTTAGGTAGTACTCAGTATATTTATTGGGAAGGAGGAAATCCGAATAATAATGTTCGAATCGAATTGTGGAGTCTAACCGACGGATTGGTTTCTACAATTGCTGGTAGCACCCCAAATGACGGTGTGTTTGAATATACTCTACCCACAAACTTGCCTTTTTCAAGTAGCTATCGTATAAATATATATGAACATGATTGTCCTTTAGATGTTTTTGTGAGTGTCCATTTTACAATTAAAAATACACCTCCATTTATTAATATAACAGTTCCTAATTCGTTTACAAAATGGGAAAAAGGAAAATCCTATAATATCTATTGGACAGATAATATCGAGGAAGATGTTCTTATGATTTTATATAAAAAATCAAATGGGCTCATTGAATATACTTACCAAATACAACCTACATTAAGTGATGGAAGTTATACTTTTGTTGTTCCTCAAAACGCTCCTATCGGTAATAATTATAGGTTAATTATTGCCAGCGTTGTCAATCCATCTCAAATCCGTGACGAAAGTGAAGCATTTGCGATTACAAATTCTTTTGCTGATAGATTAGCAACTAAACAACAAGATGACATAAATGTACAACCTAATATATCTACTTATCCTAATCCAGTTACAGAAAATGCAACTGTAAAAATAAATTTAAACACAAGTGGAAATATAGATCTTCAACTTTTTGATATAACAGCAAGAAAAGTTAAGGACATTGTCATAGACGAGTATCGTGAAAAAGGCATCCATTATTATAATATTAATGTGGACAATCTTCAAACAGGTATGTATATCCTAGTAATGAACGTTAATGGAACAAAAATTAGTCATAAAATAAATATTATAAAATAAAATGATTGTCAATATAAATTGTCTTATTATTGATGCAACAGAAATTAAAGACAATTTTTTAGTCATACAAAATCATTTAGCATAAATTCTATGCTTAAATTTTGTAAGCGCTCAATTTGGTATACCGAATTGGGCGCTTATCATTAATACTTATTTTTACCTCAAAACCAAATACCTACCATACTAATTATACTCCTAGAGCAAAAATGCTTTATTGTTAAAACTACTTCAAAACTATTGAAGAATGATGGTTATAATTATTATAAAAAAATAATCAAATACAGCATTTTTAAATATCTTGGCATCTTAATAAAAATAAGGCTAATGCTAACTGATAATGATGACCTTAGCAACATCAATAATGACAATAAAAGCGTTACACTAAGAATATTTGAAATACAACAAATCGAATTATTTAAAGGGCAACTCCAACTACAAAATAATTTAATTCAATTATAAAATTTATTACTTAATATACTGTAAACTAAATTTTTAAACTTTTGACCATGCTTTTTTCTCCAACTTGTCGTTGTGTACTCGCCTTGATAGCTAAAGCTATCAGGCTGTGTCACGCTTCAATTTGAATAAAAATTCATTGTTCAAAAATATCAATTAACTTAATTTACAGCGTACTTAAAAATCAATTAAATATGAAGAATCCAAAATTGAAGATTCAACTTTTTTTAATCCTAGCATTAATGCTAACCTTCTTTGCTTGCGAAGATGATGGTACAACCATAATCACCCCTCCTAATCCAGAACCACAGATTACGATCACTACAACTGTTAGAGGTCGAGTAATTGATGAAAATAATCAAGCTATTGAAGGGGCAATGGTACACTTTAAATCGGGTGAACAACTAGAAATGGCAACAACTGATGCAGATGGGAATTTTGATTTTTCGAATATCCGAAACAAAGGAAAATCAGCTTTCTTATCGGTGCAACAGGTCGGAAAATTTGAAGCATTTAGACGATTATCCGTTATAGAGAATAAAGCTAATTTTACAGAAATTAAGATGAAGACCAAACAAATCTTAGGTCAAGTTAATAGTACTAATGGAGGAACACTAAACCACAATTCTGGAGCTAAAATCTCTCTTCCTGCTCAGGGTATTGTAGATGCAAACGGTAACGCCTATAGTGGAACAGTAGATGTTGCTATGACTTGGATCGATCCTAGTGCAGACGATCTCCCACAACAAATGGTTGGTGATCTTAGTGGAATCAATAGTGATGGTGAAACAGTTACACTAGGTACGTTTGGAATGCTACAAATCGAATTATTAGATGCTAGTGGTAATGAGTTAAATCTAGCAGAAGGTGCCGAATCTACATTAGTCTTTCCTGTTCCTACTTCTCTTCAATCCAAAGCGCCTACCATAATCCCGCTTTGGAGCTATGATGAAGAACAAGGCACATGGATGCAAGAAGGAGAAGCCACTTATGCCAATGGTGTTTATACTGGTAATGTTTCTCACTTTAGTAGTTGGAACGTAGATTGTATGACCGATCCTATTGAAATTAAAGGGCAAGTAACGATTGATGTGGGCAACAAAACGACCCAGCCTTCTTATATGGCAGTATATGTTTGTGGACAAAAATTTGGACAGAAAGGCGGCTGGTTGGATGAAGAAGGAAGTTTTTTATTTTATAACTTTCCAAAGGACGAGGTTTTTGATCTAAAAATAGTGGATGAATGTGGTACAACCATTTATCAAGAAACTTATGGTCCTTATAGTACCGATACTGATCTAGGAACAATTGCTGTTAACTCTACCAATATGGATATCATTACAGTAAGTGGTAATGTAGTAGATTGCGACGGGAATACAGTCAGTAATGGTTATTTAAAAATTGCGTTTTCGAATAAATCAAGAACTTTCTCATTAGAGGAGGATGGTAGTTTTGACATCAGTTTGGATCTTTGTGAAGGGGCAGAACCTGTATTAACGGTAGTTGATTTAGACAATCAACTTACATCTAGCCCTATTACTATTTCTGGTGCATCGACAAATACAGAGCTCGGAGAGATTACAACTTGTGAAGAACTTTCTGAGTATATTTTGCTAGATATCGAAGGGCAAGAACAAGTACTTTTTGTTAAGGAACAGATTTATATTGATAGTCTTTTAGCAACTGGTGGTTTTATAGGGGGATACCACGTAAGTTCTGATTCTTTAATCTATACAATTATTTTGATATTAGAAACAAATACTCCATTTGAAGAAAATGTAAATTATAGTCTAGATCATTTTGAATATAGTTCTGAAGATGCGACTAATAATAATATTTTACTCAATTTAACATCTAATAGCAATAATGGAGATAATGTCACTATTAATTTTACAACCTGTAATGATGACTTAAAAGCCGGTTCCTTTGAAGGGACTGTCTCCAATATGAATCCTACTACAGGAGAAACCATCGAACAAGTACAAATATCAGGTAGTTTCCGATTACCCGTAGAATAAAAAACTTAATAGAGAGATTTTATATAAAATAAAATCTCTCTATTTTTTAATGTTATTGCGTGACTTCCTGCCAAAACGCATTAAAACTTCTTCTAGGTTTCTTACAAAAATAGACTAGTGTTTGCGATTCTCTAGCTAGAGGATTTTCTATTCTTCCTATGATTTTAATCTCCTCAAATAATGTTTTCACATCATCTCCTATTTCATCATTTACATAAATAAAAGATTCAATATCTGGATCAAATTGTCTAGGATACCTAAAACTATCACCAAAGCTAACAGAATGAGGCAAACCATATTGTTGACCAATAATAGCAATGACTCCTGCTTGACCATAATTTTCACAGTAAATCAAACTTGAAGTCTTATTCTCTATCCCCATGCAGGATACTCACCGAGTGGCATATAGAGCAGTTCGTCCCGATGATATTCGAATTGATTATAAAAAACAAGGTGTAGAAAGACCTTAATTAGAGCTAGAATGATTCCAAAGGTAGTTGTTTTAGTGATATGCAACATAGTAACTTTTAGTTTTGTCGTTTCCACCAAGATGGTTGAAAGGGTACTTTTGTTACTTAAAGGACTATTAAAAGTTATATTTCGTTCTTTAGTAATCCTTTTTCAAAAACTTAATTATTTTTTTTAATATTTAAAATGATGTATTCTCTAAAATTTTATATATTTGATAGTATTGTCCGAGTATTAAAGAGATTTTTTATTATCACAATGATATATAACCCCTAACTTCAGAGAAGTGATAAATATTGAATTCTAACTCAAGCATTTCTACTTTTCCCATAAACCCAATCTACTTTTACCACCAAATCTTAAAATCAAATGCGAAAAAACATCCTCCTAATCTCGTCTTTATTATTATTTACTTTACCTGTAATTGGAAGTTATTTTAAGTGGGGTGGATTTCCTCCTGGTTATGGAGAATTTCCAGCTCAAAAAGTAATGGAAGATCCTGGTTTTTGTCTACCCTATTTCATATTTTGCTGTGGTGTAGCTTTATTTATCTTAATATTTTTGCTATTCCCAAGAATATTTGGATTTAAGCCTTCCACCAAGCAATTTACCCCTAAAAAGAAAACCAACTACCCAAAATGGTTTTTACCAGCTCTAATTATAACCTTATTAAGTTGGTTTATTATGTGGGCAAGGCTTGACGTCTTAGTCCCCTTAGATCATTTTATGTTTGTTCCCCTATGGTGGGGCTTTGTATTTACTATAGATGGCATCGTTTATAAACGAAATGAAGGCGCATCACTAATTTCGAAGATGCCCAATACGATGAAGCTACTAGCCGTAACCTCTTCGATTTGCTGGTTCTCTTTTGAATACCTCAATTTTTTTGTGATAGAAAATTGGTATTATCCTAACAATGATATATTAAGTCCCTATGGGAATATAGCATGGCAACTACTCTCCTACTCTCCTGTATTACCTGCACTTTTTGAATTGTATTGGTTGCTGCGTACATTTCCTAGATTAAGCGAACGATATGCCAATGGACCTAAGATTGCACTTGGCGACTGGTGGCAATACAGCATGATCATACTAGGAAGTATAGCATTAGTCTTAATGGGATACTTCCCATTCGAATTATTCTGGGTATTATGGATCGCTTACCTCCCCCTCTTAGTCCCTGCTTTAAATTTAAAAAAAGTGTGGAGTCCGTTTACGCCATTGGGAAAAAAAGGCGATTGGTCGTTTATTGTATTGATTGCATTAGCTGAATTAATCAATGGTTTTTTCTGGGAGTTTTGGAATTTTGGTAGTGAATGGTTTCATCAAACTGCTCCAACCAATCCTAACTATTGGAAGTATTCTATACCCTATTTAGACAAATTTCATTTCTTTTCCGAAATGCCCATCTTGGGATATTTTGGTTACTTATTTTTTGGTATAGGTTGTTGGATTTTGTGGTGTAGTATGGCTAATATGATTGGATTCGACCCTAACCTCGGACGACAATATCTAAACAATAAACCTCTAACAGAACCTACATAATCAACGTATTTTTAAAAAAAATACAAGCTTTAAATTTTATGAAAATCAACAAATTACCTTCGCACATCAAAGTCTTAACGATTATTACTATTATAAATTTACTAGTACTATTCATTAGAGATTTAATACTTAAAAACAATATATTCGATTTTTTAACATGGAATTTATTTTTAGGCTTTTTGCCATTATTCGCTGCTTGGATTATCGATTATTTTGATGAAAAACTAAGCCCGTTTTTGTTTTTGATGGGCAGCTTCATCTGGCTTATTTTCTATCCTAATGCTCCTTATATGATTAGTGATTTAATACACGTAGCTGAAGCACCCGATTTAATACACGATACCTTCATAATCTTTTCTTTTGCCATGTTGTCAGCCTTTTATGGATTTTTATCTTTAAAAATAATGCATCATTTATTTGAAAAAAGAAAAGGGAAAAAGATAGCCAATGCCTCGATTTTCACCGCCTTACTTCTAAGCTGCCTTGGTTTTTTTATGGGTCGAATTCTTAGACTTAATTCTTGGGATATTTTCACCAAACCACTAGAAGTAATACAAGACGTTTTTGAACATCTTTGGCCTATCACCAAAAATCCTAATACTTATATTATCATGTTTCTTTTTGGTGGTGTCCAATATATGTTATTGATAATGATGAAAGATGTAAACGATTTTAACAAAGCAAATTGAGATTAATATAACTTCTTTGACCATTTCTTCAATCAATCCATTATGAAAAACGCAATATCCAACTACTCTATTAAAGAAACCTTACATCAAGGAAAATACACTATTGTATATAGAGCTTTTGATAATATTAATAATAAAAAAGTTATTCTTAAAACTTTGCAAAATGACTATCCAGAGATAGCCGAAATAGCACAGATTAAGAGAGAATATGATATTATTTCGAGCTTAAATAGCTCAGGTGTCTATAAAGCTATAGGTTTAATTGATGATAAAAATAAACCTGTCATCATCTTGGAAGATTTTGGGGGGCAATCCTTTTCTAGTTACCTCAAAGATCATCAACTTAACCTAAAAGATTTTCTTCAAAAAGCAATAACAATAACAGAAATACTAACAGAGATCCACGCTGCTAATATTATACATAAGGATATTAATCCTAGTAATATTTTAATCAATCGCCAAACCAATGAGATTAAGATTTCAGACTTTGGGATTTCTACAAAACTATCTACCGAAAGAGCTGCTCTTCATAATCCAAATGTAATGGAAGGCACGCTTCCTTATATGTCTCCTGAGCAAACAGGAAGGGTGAATCGATCTATTGATTATCGTTCAGATCTTTATTCACTCGGCATTAGTTTTTATGAGGCACTTACAGGAAACCATCCTTTCCAAACCAATGATCCTATGGAGATTGTTCATTATCATATAGCAGGTAAGATGAGTCCTCCTACTTTGGTTAATAGGGCAATTCCTAAAGTCTTATCTAATATAATTTTAAAACTATGTTCTAAAACTGCTGACGAAAGGTATCAAAGTGCCTCAGGGCTAAAGCATGATCTCGAAAAGTGTTACAATTATCTTGAAACCACAGAAACTATTCCTTTGTTTGAAATTGGGAAGAAAGATATAAACCATCGTTTTCAAATTCCTCAAAATCTTTACGGTAGAACACAAGAGATCAAAGCTTTAATGAATGCTTTTGCTAGTACCGAAAGGGGAAAAAGCAACTTATTTTTAATCAATGGTTCCGCAGGTATTGGCAAAACAGCTCTCGTAAAAGAAATACATAAACCAATCGTTAGTAAAAATGGATATTTTATATCGGGCAAATTTGATCAATTTAAAACAGATATGCCTTTTTATGCTTTTACAGAAGCTTTTAAAGGTTTAGTACGATATTTAGCAGGAGAAGCATCAGAAAAAGTAAAAAACATCAAGCAAGAGTTAGGAAATACTCTAGGACTCAACGCTGCATTATTATTAGAACAAGTCCCTGAATTAAAAACCATTTTAGAGGAACAAGACACCCTTGTAAGTTTAAATCCAACAGAAGCCCAAAATCGCTTCTTCTACGCACTTATCAAATTTATCGAGGTCTTTGCTAAAGAAGAACATCCACTAACTATATTCATTGACGATCTACAATGGTCTGATGATTCCTCCCTTCACTTAATTAAAGAGCTAATACTAAAAGAAATACCTTACTTATTAATAATTGGAGCTTATCGTGATAATGAAGTTAATGAAGGACATCCATTGACACTTGCAATTGACGATATAAAAAATAAAAAAGCTATTTATGAAGCCAATTTAAATCCTCTCCCAGAAACCGCCGTCAACCAAATGCTTGCTGACACCTTCAATGATAATTTAGAAAACGTTAAAGAACTTACTTCAATATTATATAAAAATACCGCTGGTAATCCTTTTTATATTAACGAGTTATTAAAAAAAATTTATCATAATGGTTTAATCTCTTTTGATATTAATACACAAAAATGGCAATGGGATATTACAAAAATTAAAACACTTAAGATTTCTAAAAATGTTGTGGAGTTTATGATTCAACAGTTGAAAGAACTCCCTCAAGAATCTCAAAATCTTCTACAACTAGCTGCAACAATAGGCGAACACTTTGAACTAAGAACCTTAGCTATCATTACGAATAAATCTGCTTCTTTTATAGCCAACCAATTATATTCTGCTATAGAAAAAGAAATCATTTATCCTCTCAACAATTTATATAGAATTGTACATGATGATGAAGATTTTGGTGTAGTCTATCAATTTGTTCACGATAAAATTCAGCAATCTGCCTATTTTTTAGGGAATGAAAAACAAAGAGCAAAACGCCATTTTAAGATTGGGACTATTTTAAAAAAACATTATCATACTGAAGATCAAAAAGCAGATCTAATAGAGCTTGTACGACATTTAAACAATGGTAGAAGTTTTTTAACAACAGAAAAAGAAATTCTTGAATTAGCTAACTTAAACCTTGAAGCCGCTAAAAAAGCAGAGACTTCTATTGCTTATAAAGTCGCTAGAAATTATTACCAAACAGGATTAGACCTATTGCCAAAAAACTACTGGCAAAATAATTATACACTTGCTTTTTCACTAGCGTTTGGTCTAGCTCGAAGTTGTTATCTAACCCATGATTTTGAATATGCTGAAAAATGCAGATTAGAATTAATAAAAGAAGCTCAGAATAAATATGATAAAGCTAGAATTATTTCAATGTCTGCCAAACATTATGTTACATATGAACCCGATTTAGGCTTACGAAAAGGGCTAGAAGCATTAGCACTACTAGGATACGAAATTCCAGAAAATCCAGATGATGCTCAAATAGGAGCAACATTACAAGAATTATATCAAATGTATCTTGCTCGTACTCCAGAATCCATTTTAAATGGACCTGTAATTTCAGAACCAGAAAAAAAACTAGCTGCAAACTTACTAATAGAATGCGGTCTCGGTGCTTATGTATTAGGAAATGCTAATTTATATACATTAACTTCATTAGAAGTATTTCGATTAACATTAGAAAAAGGGCTTTGTCCAGAATCCTCTAGTGGCTGTATTACAATAGGTGCTATGTTAGGTAATCTTTTTGGTGATATGAAATCTGCTAATGTTCTTGGATTACTTGGATTAGACATTATCGAAAAATTAAATAGTGTAGCTTACAGGTGTCGTGCTATAGCTACCTATGGTGTAGTAACTGGACATCATAATATGCATTGGAGTAAGTTTCATGATTTTTTTAAAAAAGGAATTCAAGCAGGATACGCAGCAGGGGATCGTTTTATGTTGGCTTGGTGTGCTAAATATTGTGCTGGATGGGAACCCGAAATGCATTTAGAAGAGATGATAACACAACAGCGAAAATATCTAAAAATTGTCACCAATACAGCATATCAAGATGCCATTGATACTACAATGTTTAACCTCCAAGTCAATAAAAAGCTTAGTGGTATTTCTCCTAATTTAGAATCTTTAAGTGATGAAGAATTCGACGAAGTAGAATGTTTAACTAATATGGCCACCCGTAATTTTTATTCTGGAATAGGTTTTTATCATGTTAGAAAAGCTGAGCTTTACTTGGCTAATGACAACTATGAAAAAAGTTGGGAAACAATACAACAAGCAGATCCTCTTGCGCCTGCGATGTTCAGTTTAATCTACCTTACATACTTATGTCATATTTCCTATTTTACTTGTGCTGGTTATTTAAACTATGGTAAAAATCCTCCAAAAGATGTGCTAAAAGAACGAATGAGTAAAGAGTTAGAAAAAATGAAAACTTGGGCAGCACATAATCCAGAAAATTATCTTCATTGGCAATTATTAATGGAGGCTGAATGGGCTGCGCTTGAAAATAAATTTAAAGAAGCTGCTAGTTTATATGAACAAGCTATTCAGACTGCTAAAACAAATAAATGGTTATATAATGAAGCTTTTGCCTGTGAATTAGCTGCTAAGTTTTATTATAGAAATAATATATTAACGTCTTCAACTGCATATTTTAAAGAAGCCATCTATTTATATAAAAGAAGGGGAGCTATGGCTAAAATTGATGTTTTAGAAGCTAACTTCCCCAATGTAATTAGTAAAGCCAGAGAATCACTAATAGAAACTACTCCCTCTTTTCGAACTACTACTTTAAACTCCACGACTTATTCCTCTACTAAAACAGGTTCTTTTCAAAATCTGGATGTATTGGCATTGGTAAAAGCATATCAAGCAATTTCGGGAGAGATTGAGTTTAAAGCATTATTAGAAAAGATGATGCGAATTACTATGATGACCGCTGGAGCAGAAAAAGGTATGCTCTTAATTGTTCAAAATGATAAATTCATTATTCAAGCAAAAGCTATTGAAGAAAAAATCGAAACATTAACTAATTTATCCTTAACCAATCTTGATTCCCTACCTACTAGCATTATAAATTATGTAGCAAGACTAAAAGAACCTATTGTTTTAGATAATGCCTCTAAAGAAGGGGAATTCACAACCGATCCTTATATTAAAAAATTTAAAAATAAATCAATTCTATGCATTCCAATTGTGTTATTAAACGAACTTTATGGTATTATCTACCTTGAGAATAATTTATCTATAGGTGCATTTACAAATGATAGGATTCAAGTTCTCGAACTACTTTCTTCCCAAATGGCAATATCGATTAATAATTCAAGAGTGTATGAAAATCTAGAACAAGTCGTTGAAGAACGAACACAACAGCTACAAGAACTAAACCATACTAAAGATAGAATTTTTGCAATTTTAGGTCACGACTTGAGAAAGCCTGCAATTGCTTTTAGAGGAATAGCTAAAAAAGTAAATTACCTTCTTAAAAGAAAAGACTATGATACCGTTACCTTAATTGGAGAAAATATTGAAAAAAATGCCTTTGCTCTGAACAAACTAGTTGATAATCTACTGAATTGGGCACTTACTCAAAAAAATGCTTTACCACATAATCCTGAATATGTATCTATAAAACCTGCAATAGAAGAAGTAAACATTCTCTTTTCACAAATAGCAATAGATAAAAAAATTGATCTTGAATTGGATATTCAAAATGATCTCAAAGTTTGGGTAGATAGAAATGGCTTTTTGACAGTTCTTAGAAATCTTGTCGACAATGCTCTAAAATATACTGACAAAGATGGTAATGTCACTATTTCAGCACAAAAAGAAAATGGGAATATACACATTATGGTATCTGATTCAGGAACAGGTATACCAAAAGAAAAATTAAACTCTTTATTTGAATTAAAGAAAAATAAAAGCAAAATGGGAACTGCTGGCGAAAAAGGCACAGGCTTAGGTTTACACTTGGTACACGAATTAGTAAAACTTAATGGTGGAAAAATTAGTGTAGATAGCCAGCTTAATGAAGGAACAACCTTTACACTAGCTCTAGCTGCCACGTCATAATAAAAAAGCTCAATCTAGGATTAGATTGAGCTTTTACTATAATTTGGTTG
>JAHDBJ010000052.1 GCA_020630435.1 Saprospiraceae bacterium | reverse complement strand
TAGCATCTGCTGTCCACATATCAATATGAATAAATTCCATAGTAGACAAATCTTCGTTCGCATCGAATTGTGTTCCTTGATAGTTGAAATTTTCGTACTTCAAGGTGTTGTCTCCTGCAATGCTTACTTGAGTTGCTGTACCTGATTGTCCCCAATTTGGATTGAAGTCTGCAACATTAATATTGGAATAAACATCACTAAATACAGAGATTACATCGGCAGCATCGTGTGTAGGTGTTGGTGCTGCAGTCGTAGGTTCTGTTCCACCACCACCGCCAGAAGTTTTATAAAAATAGATATTGTCGAGCCAGATATTAGAAGGTGTTGTACCACCTTGTCCATCAAATTTCAGTTGCATAATATCATTAAAAGACATTCCAGTAAAGTCAGAAAGCGGGATATCATAACTTACCCATTGTCCTGAGGTGATTGGCGTTAATCCAACTAGAAGTTCACCTGTACTGGCACTAATTGGTGTAAATTTGACATCCGTAGCGTCTTCTGTCCACATATCAATATGAATAAACTCCATAGTAGACAAATCTTCGTTCGCATCGAATTGTGTTCCTTGATAGTTGAAGTTTTCGTATTTCAAAGTGTTGTTCCCTGCAATGCTTATTTGAGTTGCTGTACCTGATTGTCCCCAATTCGGATTGAAATCTGCAACATTAATATTGGAATAAACATCACTAAATACAGAGATTACATCGGCAGCATCGTGTGTAGGTGTTGGTGCTGCAGTCGTAGGTTCACTACCGCCGCCGCCAGCATTATCATTATAGAAATAAATATTATCGATATAAATATTCCCATTCCCATCAAATTTAAATTGAATAATATCCGCTAAATCTACAGGGTCAAAATCCGTTAAAGGAATATCAATACTTGCCCACCCCGAAGTTGGTACGCTTAGTGCCTTAGCGACTTCCACGGGGCCAGAACTGATTAAGTAAGCATTTAATGTATTAGAGTTATCAGTCCAATAGTCAAGGTGTAAATGTGTCATGCCAGAAACATCAGTACTATTGGCTAGAGCAACTCCTTGATAATTTAATCCTGTATAAAGAAGCGTGTTATTTCCTTCAACAGATGTTTCTGTAACCACAGTTGCTTGTCCCCAGTTGGGATTGAAATCTGTATCTGCTACATTGGTATAGGCATCACTATAGATTGATATAACGTCGCTATCGGCTTGAGTTGGAGTCGGTGCTGCTGTTGTAGGGCTACCACCACCGCCACCACCAGTATTATCATTATAAAAATAGATGTTGTCAACAAAAATATCAGATATTGTTGCGTCTGAGACGATAGCAATTTGAGCTAAATTTGATTTGCTATTTAGACCAGACAAATCGCTAATTGGTATATCTAAACTATACCATTCACCATTCATCATATCTGAATTAATAGTTACTTCGCCAGTAGATTCATCACCAGTATTAAATTGATCATCTGCCCCTACATCAATGATTCGAATCGTTAAGAAATCGCCAGCTTGAATCTCTTCACGAGGTTGAAAATCCAAGTGGAAGTGTGTCATGTTAGAAATATCGATTGTTGAGACATTTTGAATAAACTGTATTCCTACATAATTTAAATCGGTATAACTAATCAAATTATCTCCATTAATTGTCAAATCATTTGTTCCTTGTGTAGTCGACCCTCCCCAAAATCCATTATAATAGTCGACAGGTATATTTTGGTAAGCATCAGAAAAAATGGATATCACATTGCCTGCGGCTTGAGTTGGAGTTGGTGCTGGTACAAACTGACCAGTAACGTTGAGGGTCAAGGAACCTGCTGCATCATTATCTCCTAGTGTGGCTGTAATAGTTGCTGTACCTTGTGCTAACGGAGTAACTACCCCTAACTCATCCACTGTTACAACATTCGTATCTGAAGAAGTAAAATTAAAATAGGCTGGGGCAGGATTAACAGTTTGGTCTGTTCCATTACCTAGATCAACGGTAAGCTCCAAAGGAGAAACATTTGTGGTAGCTCCAATAAAGGATTGGGCAGCTACTGTTTGACCTCCTACAATAGATGGTCTATAATTGCCAAGTGTTCCAAGTTTTTCAAATTTTACTTCATCTATCCAGAAAGTATAACCTGTACCATTTTCTGGACCTTCAGAATAGTAAAACATTCCTTTCTCTTGTGTTAATTTTGAAGGATCAGGGATAGGAATAATAATTTTTTTCCAATTTGAATTAACAGCAACATTAGTTGCTGAAACAACATAATTTAATTCGCCAAGGTCATTTCCAAAACCAACAACATCTATCGTTGCAGAACGACTTGCTTTTGCCCAGAATGTAAGGGCATCATAGCCTGATAAGTCTCTTCCTCCCTCTACAAAAAAAGCTCCTCCAGCATATGCACCATCAGGATCACCGACATCGGGTACGGCAAACTTCATTGAAGCAGTACCTTGGTAACTTACATCCGTGTCTACATCAAAGGCAGTTACTTTAGAACCACTAAAAGCGGCATATTGTAATCCCCCACTAAAGGCATCGATGAAGACCTCACCGTCTGTAGGAAACGTTGCTAATTCTAAGTCGTCTATATCCCTAGAACAACTGCCTATGACGACCAGTATTATTAGGGTAGTAATTAGCTTTATTGTTGAAAAATATGTTTTACTTAACATGGTATATATTTTTTATTTTAAAACAAAAATTTTGTTTAGTCTAATTAGTAAGAAAATACCGTTTTAAATTTTTTCTTATTTTCCAATATTAACTTGGAAATATGTTCTGAATTCCCATTCGTTTCCATTTTCATATCCAGGAGCATCTTGAACACAAGATTCGTGTCCTCTTAGGTCTATATTAGTTATAGGGCAGTATCTTGGAGAATATTGGTCTAGTGAACGCCATGTATATCGAACACCAAGCTTTGTTTTAGGTAGTGCAAACCAACTGGGTTTTCCTAGAGTAGTCGATAAATCCAATGATAATTGAAGGGGGAATGTTAAGTTGAAATCTCTATGATAATCAAACGGACCCCAGTCATCTACTTTAACCATAGAAATCAATTTGACATTTTTGTAAATCATGCGGAGATCACCACCAAATCGATGTATTAATCTAGGATCGCTACCATTAGCTTGAGCATTACCTCCATATAAATTGGTAACCAATCCAAACTCAGGATTTACTTTTGAAACGATTCGAGCATGTACTTCCCATAAGTCTTCGGCTGGTGGACTTCCTGCAAAAGGAAAAAGTGATCGACCATCGGCAAGGATACCTATTGCAGCATCCATAATAGTAGGATGATTACGATACACAAACCCTGCACTCATTGCAAATTTAGCATCCTCAGCTCTATCATTATCCCATGAATACATCCATGTACCTGGTGTAGGATCATAAGTGAATAAAATTTCACCAGCTATGGTCTCTCTATTACTTCTTACTGCGAACGGATCATCAAGGATGTTTCGAGGTCTTCCAGGTGCTGTTACATCCCCAGGAATGGGATCGACAATCGGTTTTTGCCATAAAAAATTAGGGGCAATTTGAAGATCTCCCATACCGATAGTGAAACCCGTCAAGAAATTATATTGGTTTCCACTTCCACTGTCTTTTAATCTCCACCCTGTAAAAGTTTTAGTATAATCACCACCACCATTAGCAACTAAGCCCATGGCAGCTCCTTGTGCATACCAGTTAAAAGCGCCTTTAGAATATTTCAACTTTCCTTTGATTCCCCAAGTGTCTTCATCACGGATTTCATCTTGATAGGTCGTATATTCTCCGTTATTTTCATCTACAACTTGAAAAGATCTTCCAACCAGAGGTTGTCCTCCCCAAATACCACCAATTTCGACCGTAACTGGTCCGATTTCTCTTTCAGCATGAAGTGTTACTCTTCTAGTCTCAGGCATAGGTACAGCAAACGAACTGACAGCAGGAGCTTGCCGAGCTATATCCTCATGGTAGATACCTGTTACATTAAATTTCCCAATTGCTCGACTATATTTTAATAATAGGGCAGGGTTTGCCCCCCACCACAATTCTGGACCAATGGCCAAGGTCAAACCTTTTGCAAATTTTTTGCCTGTAATTTCAAAACCAGAAGGCGCAGTACCATTATAAATATCCATATTAGGCCCATAGTTTGCTTCAGGATATAAACCAAAGAAGTCTCCTTCATATCCCCAATGGTAATGTCCTGTTCTATAAAAACCTTTTAAGTCGAAATACTTATGATTCCAATCAAACTCCGCTTGATGTACCATAAGCCGATTTCTATCGGTCAAGGTCAAAGGACCTTGGTCGGTTTCAACAGTTCTTGTTGTAGCCCTATTTTCAAAGAAGATTTCATTGATAGGATTTTCTGCAACGTTTCCTAATACGTTTAGGCTGACTTTTGCTCGTACGTTAGCTGTAGGGGCAGCTGTAACGCCCATATAAAAAGATTGCATATGATCAAAGCCTAAGCGATTTGGATATTGTAGTACCGTTGGATCATTTTCTTCAGGAGTTGAGATGTGTTTCCCACCTGTATTAAAGGTGGAGATGTCTGCACGTAATTCGCTCAGACGAACCTTTTTTGTTTTTTCTGTACCAAGAGCGGCTTTGTCTCCTCTTGCTTTGATTACAGCGTCCATTAACTGGATATTTGAGAAATAATTATTAATGGATTGAAGACTTACACCATTAGCATATGGATTGAGGTTATGTGCTTCTTTTAGGGCATAATATGCTGCACGAGGATATAACTGATACAAGCCTCTTTCATTGGTTTCTCCTTTGGCACATACTCCAAACCATTCTTCATTCATATTATTTTCGCCTTCCTGAAAATCACTTCTGTACCCTCCATTTCCCCAAGAGGCATTATTGTCATGGACATCAAGGTTTTTAGTTTGACCATATTTCCACCAACCATCACTAAATTGAAAAGTAAACCCTCCAAGTGAATTTCCAGTTTTACCTAATCCTGCTGCATTTTCATAGATTTCTTTCCAATTTCCCACCATATAGTATGCTTGAGAATATTGGTCTTCCTGATTTTCAATGGCATTAAAAGCATCAGAACCAAATTCAGCAAATAATATAGGTATATCTAATTCATTATTGACTTTTTCGAAAGCGTCTCCAAATGATACCCCTCGATACATATTTGTCCCATAGATGTCAATATCTTTACATTCTTCTTTTACAATATCTAAATAGAGCAAGTCTCCATTACATATTGCAACTGGATGTGAATTATCTATTGCTTTCACCTCTTTTGCGGCATCATTAAATGCCTTATACAAGGCTCTTGCTGCATATCTAGTACCTGCATCTATATCATTGATAGGAATATCTTCCGTTTCTGCGCCTGTCCACGAAAGGTGGTAGTTATTTTCATTACCAATCATGTACAATAATAAGCCTGGTGTATTCTTATAGGTGTTAGCCATGTCTCTAGCTTCTTGCATTAAGATTTCTCTTGTTACGGGATCGGCATAATTGGTTTGTGGTACCCAACCGCCATTTATGGTAAGGCCATAAGCACCAAATGTTATATTTAGCATTGTATAAATGCCATATTTATCATGTATGTATTGAATCCATTTGGGTTCTAGATTATACGTGCGTATAGCATTGACCCCCATGTTTTTCAGCATAGACATTTCTGCATCAAGTGCTGCTTTTATGACATCATCTGACCGCCTCCAAATGCCTGGATCAGTTATGGTAGAACCTATTGGAACATAGTCCCAGTTCATACCATTAATCATGAAATCTTTTCCGTTTACAGTAAGTTTTATACCATCAGTATTTTTGACAACAATTACTTTGTCTGATTGGGCAAAAATTGTTGTTGTAAATAGAATTAGAAAAATAGAAAGAGGAATACTTTTCATCATAATCATGTTAGTTTAACATTAAAGAATCTTTACAAAGTATTTTTTGTGAATAATTGTTTTGGCAAAGTATAATTAGGTAGTTGTGATTAATTCAAAATCAAATTCTGATTATTACTATCGTATTGCTAAAGTAGTGAAAGAAATACTTAAAGGGAAAGCGATTTATTAAGTTGTAAGATAAATATGGTCTAATGAGAGTTTTTGTTGAGGTGTAAAATTGTATATGTTGAGGTGTTGATAAGGTATAGATTCTTATTAAGCCTTGATTTAGAGGTGTTTTAAAATTAGCTTAAATTCATTTTGTTAAGAGTGTAGGTGTATAAGTAGAGGTGTAGCTTGGACAAAATGATTGTCTTTTTTAAGGAGTTTTAGGATAAGTATTTTGAATTTTTTATATATTCATAATATAGTTTACTAAATTGTCTTTTGATGTAAGGTTTAGTTTTTTCCTCAATCTATGCCTGCTAACTTCCACACTTCTTGTTGTAATATTTAGCAAAGAAGCAATTTCTTTAGAAGATAAATTCATCCTAAGGAATGCACATAGTTTGTAATCTCTATTGGTAAGTTGTGGGTATTTATTTCTTAAGTTTTTCATGAAGTCGATATGTACTTCATCAAAGTATTTTTCAAAATGTTCCCAGTTATTATCAAATTTTAAATCTCGTTCTATTTTTCGGATGACTTTTTTTACATGGTTTTTGGCTTCTTGTTCTTCTTCTATTTTCTCTACTTTAGATAGTTCTTCTTTGATTTTTACCAAGGTTTCTCTTTTTTGCACAAGATGCATAGTTAATGAACCCAATTCTTGATTTTTGAAATTAACGTCATTTGTTAATTTTTCATTTTTAATTTTCATCAATTCTCGTTCAGATTCTTTAATTTTTTCATCATACTCAATTTTTTGACTGTTTAGTTTTAGTTTTTGTTTTTGTTTTAAGTCCTGTGTTTGGATTTGATGTTTTTTTCTAGGGATGCTCCATAAAAGATATAATGCAATTAGGGCTAAAAGAAAATAAATCAGTTTCGCTAGAGAAGATAAATACCAAGGACTAGAAATAGAAAATGTAAAAGAACTTATAGAAGTAATGGTCTGATTTGAGTTTTTTGCTTTTAATAGGAAAGTATAATTACCTGATGGAAGATTGGTAAAAGTTCTTGTCTTTTCTTTACTCCATTCTACCCATTCATTTTCAAAACCTTCTAATTTTGAAGAGAAAAAAATATTATCTAAATCATTAAAATAATTAGAACCATATTCGAATCGAATACTATTGAGTTTATAATGAATATTTTCTTTATTGATTATAGCTTTATTGGCTTCATTTAAATATTCAATCTTGAAGATAGTAGAGTCAAGAGTAGGTGCAATAGATACATTGACAATATTTGCATCAAAAATATAATTTTGGCTGTTTTTTTCATCCATTAAATATTCAATAAAACCATTCTCTGTTCCAAAATAAGTTTTATCCTTGCTATAGGGATAAATATATTGAAAACGTTCAGCTAATAGTCCTTCTACTTTTGGGAGGTATTTTTTTTCTATTTTTCCTATAGAAAGAAAGTCATTAAGATTGATATAACCTACTTTTTTTTGTTCGACAAACCAAAGCCTACCAAAATCATCTTGTACTAGCCTTTTTAAATTTGAATTAGAGCCAAATATTTTATTTAAGGTATGATGAGGAATGATAGAATCAGTAATGGAATCATATTTGTAAATCCCTTTTTCGGATGTAAACACGATTTCATCATTAACAGAAAATACATTGATATCAATATCACTAGGAAATCCTTTTTTTTTATCATAATGAGTTATAGAGTACGTTCCGTCTTGTTTTTTATTTAATACTATTTTATAAGCTCCTTTATAATCGTGACTTACCCAAATTTCATTACCACTTTGCTCTATAATTCGAGAAGATTCTTTGTTGCCAATATGGAATATTTTTCCATTTTTATCATAAATATTGATTCCTAAATAAGTACCCTCTATGATTTTATCAGGGTTGCTTTTTAATGATTGAGTGACCCAAGAACCTACCCCATTTCCTCTTATTTTAATAGCTTCATTATTAAGAATTTTAAAAAAACCTTCGTGTTTATGTAAGTATAAAACTCCATCCACTTCGGATAAATTCCAGCATAGACCATCAGAATTTTTTACAAATTTATATTCCTGTTCATTTAATTCGGTGGTCTTCGTTAAGTCTTTAAAATAAAGGCCTGAGCTAGTTGCTAGATATAATTTATCGTTATGTATTTTAGCAATATAGCCTATTAATTCTTGTCTAGGACTTGGGTTTATGAACCTTAATGGGATGCCATTTTTTATATAATTCATGCCCGTTTCAAGTCCAACCCAAAGGTTTTCATATTGGTCATAATAGAGCGACTGAATAGCATTATTTTTAAGTCCTTTTTCTTTGTTGATTAGGTTGGTGAGGTTGCCTTTTTTGTCTAATGTATAAATACCACCTAGGACAGTACCCAATATCAATTTACCTTTTGGACTAATTGTCGCAGTTTTGATTTGTACTTTTTTAAGAAGGTCATTTATTTCAGTCTCAAATGGCTGAATTTCATTGTTTTTGAGCCAAAAAATACCGTTTTCCCATGTTGCAATTAAAATATCGTTATCCCATTTTAGGACAGAGGAAATTTCCATTTTAGAAAAAATACTTCCACTTTTCACTCTTGTTACCTGGTTGTTTTCTAGAGTGGATAATCCTACTTTTTGATCATCTATATAAAGTTTTTGGTCGATATATCCAATGTAGTCAATGATAGTTCCTGTTTCAAAAACGTTTATTTTTTCAGTATTAAAATCCCAATAAAATATTTTTAATAATGATTTAAAATAAATACCATTTTTACTGACACATATATTTCTAATATCTGAGAAATTTTGGTGTGTTGCAGGTATTTTATCTTTCAAAGAATGGTAGTTTAATCCTCCTTTTTTATTTGGTGTGAAATATCCAAATTCTCCTTGTCCACCAACAAAAACTCTCTGTAAAGAGTCCATACTGATAGATAAAATTTGAGTTTTATTATTTATAGGAAAAAGCTCAAAATTCTCACCATTGAAGACTAATAATCCTTCACTATTAGCTATGTATAAATTGCCATTTTTATCTTGTACAAAGCCTCTATTTGCTTGCCCACCCTTGTAATCAGTTTTTTTTAAAGTCTTGATATAAGGTATACTACTAGCAAAACATTGTACCGAAATTAGAAGTAAAATGATGTGAAAAAGCAAAAAACAAATAGTATAGTTATCCAGTCTAGACACCATATTTTGTAATATTGATTATTTGAATACTTAGGTAGCTAGTTTCTATGTTTAGATATATACAAGGTATAAGTTCTTTTTTGTTACGAACTAAAACTATTTTTTTATAGTTAAAGCTAGTTTGATCTCAGTTTAATGATTATTTATTTACCAAAAATACTCAAATTACTGAATTCTTATTCTATATGTGGGTTTTTGTAGTAAAAATGTCTAAGATATAGGAAAGATGAGCTCTTAAGATATAATTAATATTAAGTAAAAAAAAATATATTTTGCCTTGAAGAATACTTGAAAAAGAATTGTGTAATCATGTATATTTACTATCCAAAAACTACAACTATGAAGTCATTTTTTTCTATACTGCTATCACTCCTATGGTTTTCAATTGCTGCTCAAGAATATAAAACCCATGAGATTTATTTTGAGTCAAATTCATCTGAACTGAGACTAGAAGAACAAGCATCTCTTGAGAAATTGGTTAAGACTTTAGAAGGGGAGATATATGATATATATTTAGAGGTTTTTCCAGAAGGAATAGAGGACAATCAAAATGAAAGAATAGAAGAGATATCTGAACGATTAAACGAATCAGGCATAAATTTGAAACGAGTCGTTTTTTTTACTAAAAAAGAGCATATCTACTTTGATATTGAGCCAATTAAAGAGTGGAATTTTATTCGGATAAGATATAAAATTTTAGATAAAAATAGAGAAGTTGTAAAATCTAGAGCGTGTCTTTCAAAAAAGATTCAAGAGTACACATTAACTTGTCATACTCAAAATAAAATTACTTTAAATCAAGGTACAATTTTGCATATTCCTGATAATGCTTTTGTTAGTAATGATGGGAAATTAGTTAAGGGAAAGGTGCTTCTTAGTGCTTTAGAGGTATTGGATCGAGGAACATCATTTACTGAAAATATAGTTACAGAAACGAGTGATGGTTATCTAGAATCTGCTGGGATGATATATCTAAAAGCTATAGATGAAAGAGGACAAGAGTTGCAACTAAATAGTGGTAAATATATCAATATTGAAATGCCTACTGCGCAAGATTTCGACTTGAAAGGCTATCAAGTATATAATGGGTATACTAGAGAAAATCAATCTGTTAAATGGATGGTGAATCAAGAAAATACAAGATTGAGAACGAAAGATGATGTTCTAAGTCTTTGGAAAAATTATCTATGGGTTGAATTAACAGATGAGGAAAAAAAAGCCTTAGAGCAAAAACGGAATGATTATATCCAGCATTGGAAAGAGCGGAATGTATCGAATCGTTATATTCGGAAACGACTTAGGAACAGCCGTAGATACGTAAAAAAAACTTATAAATGGAGTAAGAAAAAGGACTATTCCCGTTGGACAAAATCTAATAGAGATTTGTCAATATTATCGAAAACAAAGATACTTGGTCATACTAAATATAAATGGGTACTTAATAGAGAGGTATCCAATCGGAAAGTGAAGCGGGTACGGACAATTAGGTTGCGTATATTTTCGCTGGGGTGGAAAAACATCGATAAACCGTTAGTCTTTCCACAAAAACAAAATAATACCTTAATTGTCAGAAATACGAAAGACAGAAAAGTAAGGCTATTTTTTAAGGATAATTTTGCAGTTATTTCTGGAAAAGAAGAAAAAGAACAAGTTAAATTCAAAAGAATTCCTATAAATACGAAGGTTACTATTATTAGTACTAGAGAGTTAGAAAATAATACAATCGAATTAGGCTATACACACGGTATTTCTAATGATAAAGTGCATCATATTTCACAATCTGAAATTGTGCAAAAAGCAAATTTAAGTCAACGGATTAATGCTATTTTAACCCAAACGAATAGCTGAAGAATTTGATAGAAGTGGATCAACCAAAATAGCTTTTACAATTGGATTTTTAAAACAATAATGAATAACCATTGTCATTACAACAGTACCATAACCTTTATTTAGATTTTTAAGTTCTCCAATCCAAATATCTATAGCTTTGAAATGAGATGCTATATCTCCCTAATAATGTGTTTCTTCTAGATGAGGATCAATGATTTGTATAAAACCAATAGGAATATTATCTTTTAAAATTATTAGTTGTTCTCGCCAATCTGGTTGACGTCTTAATTCAATATCCCAATTCCAATCATCATTAGAATCTGATGCTATAACATGAAACTGTTTATCCCAATATTCAAGTAGCTCTAAATGTTTAATTGTAGCTTCTCTAAAACTTATAGGAGAATAGTCACAGAGCATTATTAGAATAGGTTGAAGTTTTAAAAAGAGTTTTTTTGCTGTTTATTACGGCGACATTTTTGACTACAATATTTCACTTCATTCCATACTTTTTGCCATTCTTTCGCCATGAAAAAGGACGCTCACATACGATACAAACCTTATTTGGAAGATGTTTTTTATTAATTCTTGGATGCTTTGAATTCATAAAATATCAAAAAAGTCATCATTAATAATAATTATTTTTTCATGTAAATCTGTGCGTATTTAGCAATATACTTTCCTATGATGTCAAACTCTAAGTTGACAGTATCGCCAACCTTTAGATTTTTAAAATTAGTATGTTCATAGGTATATGGAATAATGGCAACAGAAAATGTATTGGTGGTAGGATTAACAACCGTTAAACTCGTACCATTAATACAAACAGATCCCTTATCTACAAGAATGTGTTCAGGGTTGGGAGCATATTCAAATGAGAAAACCCAACTACCATCAAGTTGTTCAATTTGAGTACATTTTCCCGTAGTATCGACATGGCCTTGTACTATATGTCCATCTAAACGAGCATTTGCAATCATTGCACGTTCTAAATTTATTTGGTCTCCCTCAATAATAAGACCAAGATTTGTCCTATTTAGTGTTTCATCTATAGCGGTTACAGTATGGCTTTGTTCATCCAAAGCGACTACCGTAAGACAAACACCATTATGCGCTAAACTCTGATCTATTTTTAAAGATGGAGAAATTTCTGATGCAATTGTAAGATGATAATTACTACCTTCTTTTTCTATTTTTTTAATTGTTCCTAAAGTTTCAATAATGCCTGTAAACATAATGTTTTTTACATTTTGTATTAACGAATTAAATGAATATAACCATTTAACAATTCCTCAGTTGGTAATGTTCCATCTAAGGTCTTTTGGAATACCTCACAAGTATAAAAATAAGTACCCTCAGCGAGGTCATCTCCATTTAGATTCTTACCATTCCAATTAATATCTGGATCAGTCGTCTCATACACAACTTGTCCCCATCTATTATAAATGACGAGATTGATCCTTTCAATAAAACGGTGTGGAAAAGGAATAAACAGGTCATTATCACCATCTTGATTCGGCGTAAAAACGTTGGGTAGTTGATATAAAGGACAGTTATCAACACAAACAATATTACTCGGTAAACTTTCATTGTTTACAGTATCTATAGCAGTCACATAATAACAACCTGAGATATTATTGAATTCGGGTTGGTGTTGGTAGGTTGTATCTTCTGCCATATTGAAGGTCTCTACGATTTCAAAATTGCTACTAGCATTTATCGCATAGTATATATTGTATTGTCGCACACCTTCATCTCCGCAATTATTATTTGGATTTGTCCACGTCAATAAATTTTGGAATTCTTCTGAAGGTGTTCGGTCAGTAGCTAGTTCACACTCTGTTTCTACAACTAAGATAGGAGCGCAAGGAGCAACGGAATCAATAGGAATACCACAGTTTTCTTGTGATAAATTATAAATCGGATCTATAATGCCGTCAATTCCATAAGTTCCTTTTGTTTTAATCAAATAACAATATTCAGTTCCATTTTCAAGCATTCTATCTTCAAAAGGTTGGCTATTGGTAGTTGTTAAGGAGTCAAAAACTCCTGTCGTATTATTTTGTCGATAAACGATATATTCATAATTGTTCCAAGGGACATTTACGTCCCAAGTCAATATATTTTTTCTATCGGTACCTTGTACGTTTAAAAATACGGAAGAGGCTATATTGGTAGTCCCAATAGGTTCTGAAAAATTGCCATCGACATAAAAAGCAATTTGGTAACTATAGGCTTTTGTAGCCGTATTGAGTCCGACATCAGTAAAAATAGTATCGTTGGCATTTAAAAAAGAGGAGCTATCAAAAATTGCCCCTGGAATAGGAGAAAACCCAGTATTGGTGATACCTTCGGCCCTCCAGACTTCATAGCGATAGGGACCAGGATTTAATAAAGTGTCGAGATCTCGTGCATTCGGTTTAGACCATCGAACTTCTATATTTCCATTACCAAAATCTGTATTTAAGACACTAACATTGGTAATAATAGGGACATCTTTACCTAGTTGCAAACAAGCTTCATTGGAGGGTAAACTTTCTACAAAATTATAAGGATTACTGCCTGCGGAGGTTTGAGCAAATTCTGCAAGAATCCGATAACAATAAGTCCTGCCCGTTTCTACACTCGTGTCAACATAAAAATATCGACCATCTGTACTTAGGTCTTTTTTCCCAAATGCAATACGAGTATACCCTTTTCCTGCCAATCCTGTTTCACAAGTGTCTATAGGAAATTGATTGCTACCATTCCGCCGCCAGATTGAGAATCCTTGAAAATAATCATTTAGTGTCGACTCACAGGCATATGGACTTTCCCAACTAATAGTTACTTCATTTTCATCAGCTACAGCTGTTACATCTTCGGGTGCAGGGCCTACAACTTTTATACGAACAGATTTTAACGTAGCTAATCCGAAAGTATCCATATTATTGGTTATCTCATAATCGTCAACAGCTCTAAAAATAACTTGATAAAATTGATCTGAAATAACTTCACAAGGAGGAATCCATTTAAAAACACCTACGATAGAAGGATCTTGGAATCCAGAAGGGACTGTAAAAGTAGCAGGACTTGGTGTAACTTCTAGAGGTCCTCCTAGGGCAGTAAGTTTAATTTTTTGCCCTATATCGGGATCAGTAGCAGTTACATTAAACTCTAGAGTGTCCCCTGCTACAATACAAAACTCATCCATTGTTTCGATCTCAGGAGGTAGATTATCTCCTTCTAAAACATTAATTTGCATATCTCTAATCATAGTGCTGATAAGTTGGCCATCTCGATATTCTTTTATGAGGATAGCAATATTATATTCTCCCACTACTTGTGGAGCATCCCATATAAAATCTCCTGTAAAAGGATTTAATTCAATTTGATTTTCAATACCTGCCCCAATTTGGTCTGGAAAACTATAATTTGGAACAGGAAAACCAGCGGTCTGTAGTGGTTCTACAAGTTCATAGGCTATACTATCTCCATCAAGATCAAAAGCATTTGGATTATGAATGAAAGGCTGACCTACAAAACCAATATCTATAGGAGGTTGTAATAATCTTGGGGTACTGTTATAACCATTAAACTGAGGATTAAAAAAAGTATAAACGGTCTCTAAATAAAAAGGGACATTATCAGAAGAAGGAGGATTTACATTTAAGATACCAGCATTCCGATTAGGATCTTCCATAGAAATCGTATATGTCCCTCTACCAGGATAGGTATGTTCAGCAATATAGGTATTAAATTTGATGTTATTTTCTAGAGGTTCACCAGAGCCTCCTCCATTACTCCTTAATACGATCTGTTGAAAACCATCACCCCAATCAATTTCGAGACTATCTCTATCTGCTGGAGTACTGGATGTCTTTGTATAAGTAATAATTGTAGCACGAATTGTTAAGTCTCCAATTTGTTCTACAATGATTTGACCAGCCCTGTTGTGTGTAGCCTCAACATGATTGGTTAAGCTAAGTAATCCTATAAATAATATGGAACAATACTTAATAAAGTTGGGTATATTTTTATTCATCTAAAAATGATTAGATTTGTGCGAATGTATATATCTATATAAAATTGCTATTATTTATTCAAACGAAGATTAAATAGAATTAGTTGTTCTTTAAAATGGGAAGTTAGTGAAAATGTAAGGCTTATTTTGCGATTATTTTGGATTTTCGTTAAATTACCATTAAAATATTAAACGATATATAATATATTCGCTGGGAAAACTTTATTCATACAATCATTTTATAAAAAAAATATTGATATTAAATTTTTTATTAATTATTGATAATTCAAATAGATAAATTATCTTTTCATCAATTCTTAAAATAAAAATTTTATTTTACACCATAATATATAGTAATCGAAGTAAATTAAGATATTTGTTTGTCAATACTAAATCGTAAAACCAATCATTAATTCAAATTTAAAAAATGTTAAAGCACACTATTTTATTATTCTTTTTTCAAGAAGCAGATGGTGAAGAAGCTGAAAATGCTGAAAGTATTTTAGAAGTCATTTTACAAAGTGGTCCTCTAGGAATAGGTATTGTCTGTGTACTTTTAATTTTATCTATTATCGCCCTATACATATTTATAGAGAGATACCTTACAATTAAAAGAGCTGCCAAAGTAGATGAAAATTTCATGAATAATATAAGGTTAAATGTACAATCGTCCAACATACAGGGCGCAATAGCTCTATGTCAGACTACAGATTCACCAATGGCAAGAATGGTTGAAAAAGGATTGAGAAGAATCGGAAAACCTCTAGAGGATATTAATACCGCAATTGAGAACGTAGGGAACTTAGAAGTTTTTAGGTTAGAAAAAAACTTGAGTACATTAGCAAGTATTGCAGGATCTGCCCCAATGATCGGATTCTTTGGAACAGTAACAGGTATGATTATGGCATTTATGGAAATGTCTCAAGGAAATATTAGTCCTGAAAATTTAGCTGGTGGTATTTATCAAGCACTTTTGACAACGGCCTTTGGATTATTTGTCGGTATCTTGGCATTTATAGGTTATAATGTATTAGTAGCAAATGTCAATAAAGTATTGTTTAAAATGGAAGCAACTACTGTAGAGTTTGTAGATTTATTACAAGAGCCAGCAGCATAGTTTTTTAATCTGCAATGAGAAAATATAATAGAATCTAACTATCAAGAATAATTGATAAACGGTTTAAGTTATTTTTTGATTATTGCTAATATTTAAATACTTTTTAAAATCAATATAAGTAGTCGAAATGCCATTAAAAAATAGAAATAAAGTTAGTGCAGAATTCAGTATGTCATCATTGACAGATATTATTTTTCTTCTGCTTATATTTTTTATGTTGACATCAACATTAGTAAGCCCAAATGCCTTGAATCTGAAATTACCCAGTTCTAGCTCTAAAACAGTAGCACCAGCATCAATACCTGTGTCAATTGAAAAAAATGGGACGTTTTATATAGATGGTAAGAAAGTCTCTTCTGGAAGCCTAGAGCGAAATATTAAGAATCGGGTTAGAAAAGAAGGAGGTGACCCAAAAAATATTACAATAACAATAGTTGCTGAAAAAACAGTACCTATAGAGTATGTCGTTAGAGTAATGGATATCGCGATGCGTTTACGAGTGAATGCTATCTTAGCTACTGACCCTTAGATAAACACTAATCAGAAATAACCAAGTAAACTTTTTAGTATGGAACAAACTATCCATCATGAGGAGGAAAAAGAAAATAAACGGAAAGGTTTAGTGTGGAGTATCGTGCTTCATTTAATATTAATATTATTAGCAATATTGCCGTTAATGAAGATTTCGGTGCCTGAACCAGCAGGAATAGCTATTGCATTTGGTGAAATAGAAGTAGGAGAAGGTGACGCACCAGCAGCAAGTAGTGAACCCTCTGAAGATATACCAGCATCAGCATCTATTCCGACTAGTGAACCTGAACCAAGCGAACCTGAAGTATCAACTCCTGCTCCTATCGCAGAAGCTACACCAACTGTAAAAAAAGATGTAATTACAGATGATAGAGCAAAAGAGATAGCAATAAAAAAGAAAAAGGAGGAAGAAAAAAAACGTAGAGCAGAAGAAGCGGCTAAGAAAAAGGCTAAAGAAGAAGCTAAACGGAAGGAAAGGGAAAAAGCTAAAAAGAAAGCAGAAGCCGAAAAGAAGAAAAAAGAAGCGGCTGATAAAAAGCGTAAAGCAGCAGAAGCTAAGAAAAAGGCAGAAGCAGAGGCTAAACGTAAAGCAGCAGAAGAGGCAAGAAAAAAAGCGGAAGCAGAAGCTGAACGAAAAAGACAATATGAAGAAGCAAAAAATAAAATTGGTAATGCCTTCAAAAATAGTGGAAGTGGACAGGGCAAGACAGGAACATCGGGTAATCAAGGCAATCCTGATGGTGATCCTGATGCCAAAAAATTAGAAGGCATTAAAGCTGGAGCAGGAACAATAGGTGGAGGTCTAAAAGGGCGTGATGTATTACGCAAACCGAGCATTCAAGATAATTCTCAAGAAACAGGGAAAGTAGTTGTCGATATATGTGTGGGAAAAGATGGTAAAGTTACCTCTGCTAAATATACCCAAAAAGGCTCAACCACAACAAGTTCAAGACTTATAAGTCTTGCAGAAAAAACAGCTAAAAAATATACGTTTAGTAAAGGAAGTGTTGACAAACAATGCGGCACAGTTACTTTTGATTTTAGACTAAAGTAAGAAAATCCCTATCATTATTTATAAAATCTCTACCATTACGATTTTCAAGATTATTTTCTAAAGGAGTTATTCTCTGATAGATAAGCCTACCTTTGTTATCCATTCAAAAGTCATATTATAATAATATTAACTTTGGCATCAAAATTGTTCTTGATGCAATATATTGAAGACAAAATAGAGAATTAAAACTTATCTTTTTTAATTCCCCTCGTAAGATGTTAATTTATAATTCTAATAGGAGAATACCATATAATATCATTAGCTTTTACTTAAATAGGATAAATAACTATTATAAAAAGGTATTTTAATGATTAGTAGGCACATTTTATATATTGATGTGGAATTTAAGGATAAGAAATAGAGATTACCATGTCAAGTAATCTCTATTTTTTTTAAAAAAAGAATTAAAACTTAGACAAGGTACGGCAACCAATAATGTGACATTATTTTGTATAGTTGAATTTAAACTGAAATCTATTTTTTTGTTAAAATAAGTTCTTAAAAATTAAAATAAGTTTTTAGTATTATTTTTTTTCTTAATTTATTTTAATAAAATTTTATTTTTTTACACTAAAATAGTGAAAAATGTCGCCAGATAGTTAAAAAAGAAAATTGTGACTTTCAATTATAAATAACTGCTAATGGAATAGATTGATTTTTAATTTATTTTTCATTGATTATCAGTTTTTTATGTTTAATTGATAATTTTTTTTAAAAAAAGCACAGAAAAAAATTAAAAAATAGTGTCAGTAATTTCATTTTTTGTATCTTTAGGTATAAAATATACAGATTAGTTATTGATTATGAGATAATTACATCTTTCAGTCCCCCCCTAAAAGATTTATAAAAAGTAGTAAAAAATTGAAGTTTAAACAATTACAGTTGCTACTTTTTCTTGATGTTTACTTTTAATTTAAAAGTGCTCAAATCGAATTACCCCCCTATAGAGTTTATATAACTTCTATATTTTTCATTTTGTATTTTATTTAATTGGTAATCAGGTCTTTATGCTAAGTTTTTATCGTGGCTACTGTTTATTGTGTTTATAGTCATTTTTTTAGCATCTACCCTGTGTTAAATATTTTAACATATTTGGATCAGTATTTGCAGATTACGATAGGACTTATTTTTAGAAGTACTACTTTTTAGAAATGCAAGGTCTATTTAAAAGAAAATGTGACACCTTAATTTCGCCTTCTAATAAGATAAAGAAGTTTAAAATATTAACCATACTTTTTCTATTATGAGAAAAATATCTACCATCATTTTTTCAAACTTTAATGCCAACCAATTATCAACATTAAAGTTAATCCCCACAAAAACCCGCCATTTGTTCAATCAATTCCTTGTTTTATTACTAGGTGTTTCTAGTAAACACAAGTCTCTTTCTCCTGTGCGTCAAAGAGTTAGTAATAAGACATGGTCAAAATCTAAAAGTATGAGGTTTTTTACATTCCTATTAGGTTCATTATTTTTAGTAAGTATGGTTAATCCTGTTTCCGCTCAACTGACTTGTTGTGAGCGTGCAGTATCTGCTACAACTCCTTGTTCTGGAGGGACAGATTATATGCTTTATCTGGTGAATAATGCTGGAAATCCAGTCTATGTGAATGGTAGTGGGGCTTGGTCTGAGTGTGATGATAACACAGCATACTTTCACTTTTATGGTACACCTCTAGGTGGAGGTGATGGTATCGGCGTATCAGCGGTATTCTCTGGAGGGACTACAATTCCTCCAACAGGGAGTCCTAAAAATAATAATTGTGGGGCTACAAGTACAACTGGTTGGAAATATTATCCAACAGTTGAATATGAACTCCATTCTGTAATCCATGGTACGTTTACTATGCAACAAACTGGTGGTGCTTTCCAAGTAGGAAATGGTGCTAATATAGTTACAACTGGATTTGGTGGTTCTGGTTGGTTTAATTTAACAGGAGGAGATGGATTTTATACTAATGGTGATTTAAATATCATGTTGTCTGCTTCTTGTATACCTGCTATAACAAATAACCCTCCGTCAAACAGTTGTTCGGCTGAGGTATTACATTATAATCTAGATGCTTGTGATACAAATCTTACTGATCTGTCCGAATTTACACCCACAGTTATATCATCGAATGGATGTAATAGTATTACAGCAACAGCACTTAATGGTGACGGACACTCTTGTCTAGAAACATATGATAACAGAGGATTGTGTACTCGTGGTGCCTCAGGTGGATCAGTTAATTGGACAGTACCTCAAGTCATAAGTTTTGATGTTACAGTTAATCCTGGAACGAGTACAGGAGAGTTTACAGGGTTCTGTTTCGAAACCTCTGCTCCTTATGTTCAAGATGCACAAGCTCCTAATCCCCCCAATGGTAATAATTATCCCCAACTTATGGCAATAAGAGTACTTAAAAATGGGGTAGTTGTCTACGAAGAAATAGATATACCGACAAGAAGAGTTTTTAATACAGTATGTGCAGATTTTACAAGTGATCCAGACTTCCAAGGAATTGCTTCTTCAACCACATTTAATGTCGAATTAGTAGCTTATGATCTTTCAGGTTTTGGTGGTACAGGATGGAATGTATGGGAACTTGAAAATATTCGTATTTATGGAGGTTGTTGTAATACACCTCAGGGACTTATTCCTCCAGGTTTACCACCAACAGACTTTAATGTTGGTTGTGATGATGGTCAAACTGTTGATATATATGCTTCGGGTTCAAATAACTGTAGCGGAACACCAGATGCGTCTGTTACTATACCGAGTTCAGGTAATGTGGTAGAGTCTATTGTGGAAGTAGTTTATAAAAATGAATATCCAGGCTCAACAGTAGCTGTAACAATAGATGGAACAACTTATTCTCTTTCTGAAGTCACAACTACAGGAGGGAGTACAAACATTTATGTATATAGAGGTTCGATCACAGGCGTTTCTACTAATTTTTCAGTTAGTGATATTAATGGAGTTTGTGCAAACAACGATGGTTTACAATCACTAGTCGTATATGCCTTTAGAAGTCAAGATACAAGCACAGCAACTTATGGTGTATATACCGAAATTGATGGCTATAATGATATTCAAACAATCAGTATTCCAATCGATTTAGATGCCGCTGCTAGGGATATAACTATAAGAGTTCCAATTTCAGAATTAACTACTGATGGAAGGTATTTAGCGGTTATTGCTTCTGCAGGAGGAGTAAGCAGTACCGAAATTATATATGGACCTGATGCAAGTTTAAATACTTGTTGTGTAGATATAGTTGAGCTTACATTAAATAATGTACCAGGAACAGCTACATCAGTTAATATAACGATAGATACAAGACATTCACAAAATGGTCAGACCGTCAATGGTCAATCTTATACTATCGCAGGTACGGTTTCAGCTGTAGTTGCTTGTGTTGATTGTGTATTAGCTGTAGATCTTGGTCCTGATCAAGATCTTTGTTCTGTTAATGTAGTTACACTTGATGCTGAACCTACTGGTCAAAGCCTTTGTGCTCAAACAGTTTCTTGTGAAAGTGAACTTGATCAATCACAAGTCGAATTACTTAAATGGGATTTAAATAACTGTGATTCAAATACAGGAGGCTCAAATGCAGATTATTCTGAACTAACAGCAGTTGGAAACCCTAATGGAACTTGTCTTAGAGCAGATGCTTCAAATATATATAGAAATAATCCTACAGTTAATAAACATTCTTGTACAAATGGTTTTGATGGAGGACAAGGAGAAGCAATGTGTGTTTCTTCTCAAGATGGTTGTACATTTACAGATAATAGCGATCTTGCTGTTAGATTCTCTGTAGTTTTAGCACCAAGTGATATAGGAAAAATAACAGGTTTATCTTTTTATGAGGTAGCTCCTACTAATTATTATTGGAATTCTCAAACTCAATTAGGACCATCAGGTATCAATAATTACCCAACTAGATATGGTATTAGAGTATTAAAAAATGGTACAGAAATCTATAAACAAACAAATATTCCAACAACTCAAGATTGGACGTTGGAATTTTTTGATTTTACAAATGATCCTGATTTCGTAGTTAATGGAGGGACAACAACATTTGAGTTTGAATTATTAGCGTATTGTATAATAGGCAATGGTGAAAGTGTTAAAGCGTGGGATTTAGATCAAATTAGAATCTTTGGAGGCTGTTGTAGTAGTACCAGTACAACAACAGATGCTGTTACTTATGATTGGTCAACAGGAGAAACTTCTCAAACAATAGATGTAAACTCTTCAGGTACGTATTCAGTCACAGTAACAGATTGTGCGGGATGTGAAGTAGTTGATCAAGTAAATGTTACGGTTTCAGATCTTAATTCAGGAATTACTGGACCAACTCAAGTTTGTGCATTAGAAGATGGTCAATTCCAAGCAGATCCGCCTTTAGCAGGTGCTACATATCAATGGAATGCCTTCGGTAATCCTACAGTAGTAGGAGGAAGTGAAACTAGTTCTTCTGTTGTCTATAGATGGACTCAAACAGGACAATATACAGTACAGTTACAAGTAACTAGAAATGGATGTACAGAAACATATTTCCATACATTAATAATTACAGAAGCAGTAGTAGCAAATGCAGGACCTGATCAAGAAATATGTGTAGGAGGTTCTACAACACTAGATGCTTCAGGATCGACAACCTTTGGTAGTTTTGACTGGTCTGTAGTAAGTGGAGATTTTAACTCAATTGATTTTGGTGCAACAACCATAAGTCCTACTGTAAGCCCTCTTGTTACTACAACATATAGGGTAAGAGTTGAAGATAATATTAATAATTGTTTTAGAGTAGATGAAGTAGTAGTATTTGTAGATGTAGATAAAAATCCTATTGCGGTAGCAGATGCTAATCCTAATCCTCTTTGTCGTGGTACTTCAGTACAATTAGATGGATCTGGTAGTTTACCTCCACCAGATTTCCCAACGGCGCAATTAAATTATTACTGGTATCAAGGTGCTACATTATTAAATACAATTCCAACAATATCTCAAACGCCAGATCAAACAACAACTTATACATTAATCGTTGAGTCCCAAAGTACGGGATGTCGTGATACCGCAGATGTTACAGTTACAGTTAATGTTTGTGAATACGATTTAGCTTTGATTAAAAGAAGGGTTGGAAATGCAGTTGTTAATTTAAATGATAATGTAACATTTGAAATCTTAATAAAAAATCAAGGAGAAGTTCCTTCTAATGAATATAGTGTAAGAGATCAGATTCCTGCAGGAATGCAGTTTGTTAGTGCAGATAATGGAGGGGTACACAATTCCGGAGTTATTACTTGGACAGATTTACCAAATCTTGATCCTGGTGAGATAACAACATTAACTGTAGTACTACAGGTTGTTGACCCTACACAAAGATTATATAGAAACTGGGCTGAAATTACAGCAGATAGTAGTTCAGACTACTTTACAAGTGATTCAGATTCAACACCTGATACTAATACAGGTAATGATAATGCTCAGGGAGAAGGAACAGCACCAAACGATAATGTTGTTGAAACAGATGATGTGAATGCAGATAATGTACCAGGAGATGAGGATGATAATGATTATGCAGATGTATCGGTTGACATAGAGTATGACTTAGCATTGGTTAAAACTAAGTTATGTGATGATATAATAGATATCAATTTTGCTACTTCAACTGGTATACCATATTATATTATAATTAGAAATCAAGGAAATGTTCCATCTGGACCATATACGGTTACCGATCAACTACCAGCAGGAGTAGTGCCATTAAATGGTAATATTCCTCCAGGAGCTACCTATGATCCAGTTGCAAATACGGTAACGTGGACAGATTTAGCAAGCTTAGCCCCAGGAGAAGAAGTTACTTTAGCTTTATTTGCAGAAGTAATTGATCCTACGTTAAGACATTATAGAAACTGGGCTGAAATTAGTGATGATAGCTCGGAAGATTATGGTATTGATCCAAATACAGGACAACCAGAGCAAGATGATGATTCAACACCTGATACAGATACGGGTAATGATAATGCTCAAGGTTTTGGTGATGATCCTAATGATCCTTATGTCAATACAGATGATGTAAGTGCAGACCAATTACCAGGTGATGAAGATGACAATGATTATGTAGATGTATGGTTGGAAGTAAACTATGATTTAGCTATTGAAAAAACAAGAACTAGTGCTGCCATAGCTAGTCCAACAAGTCCAAATGTTACCTATGACATTACAATTACAAATCAAGGTAATGTAGAAAGTTTTGATTATCAAGTAACAGACCAAATACCTGAGGGTATGGTATTTGTATCCGCCTCAGATGGTGGCACAGCTAGTGGTGATGTTGTTACTTGGAATCTACCAACAAGCCTACAACCAGGGCAAACAAAGACAGTAACTTTAGAGTTACAAATCGTAGATTTCACCTTAAGAGGATACAGAAACTTTGTACAAATTAGTGATGATAGTGCAGCGGATTATGGAAACGATCCAAATGGTAGCCCAGAAGTAGACTCGGACAGTACACCAAATAATAATACAGATGATGACACGGGACCTGGTTTTGGCAATGATACCACACCAGATGAGGATGATGAAGATAGTGCAGATGTAGATGCAGATGTAAATTATGATTTGTCTATCGAAAAAACACGCACGAGTGCAGCAATTGCAACACCAACAAGTCCAAATGTGACGTACGATATTACGATTACTAACGATGGTGATGTAGAAAGTTTTGATTATCAAGTAACAGACCAAATACCTGAGGGTATGGTATTTGTATCCGCCTCAGATGGTGGCACAGCTAGTGGTGATGTTGTTACTTGGAATCTACCAACAAGCCTACAACCAGGGCAAACAAAGACAGTAACTTTAGAGTTACAAATCGTAGATTTCACCTTAAGAGGATACAGAAACTTTGTACAAATTAGTGATGATAGTGCAGCGGATTATGGAAACGATCCAAATGGTAGCCCAGAAGTAGACTCGGACAGTACACCAAATAATAATACAGATGATGACACGGGACCTGGTTTTGGCAATGATACCACACCAGATGAAGATGATGAAGATAGTGCAGATGTAGATTTGGACGTAAACTATGATTTATCAATCGAGAAGACTCGTACAAGTGCAGCAGTTGCGACACCA
>JAHDBJ010000051.1 GCA_020630435.1 Saprospiraceae bacterium | reverse complement strand
TGAATCTTGCTGATTTAAATATAACAATACAAAATTTTTAAACAGGTTCTTAATCGTAACAACAAAAGAATTAGTATAACTATGGACAAATTACCAAAAGTTGTTAAAACTGTTGAAGATTTTTTTGTACATAAAAAACTATGGTATAATCTTAGTCAAAATTTAAAAGCAGAGAGTTGTGCAGACGCATCAAATAAAAGAAATCGTATCGGTCATGTAGGAATTCCTATTTTTGATGAATTAAAATCTAATTTTGGTACATATATGGATAAAAATGGTCAAAAAAGATACGCTATGCTGCATTGTAGGGGGAATCAAAAGATTGATTATGATAAGGTTCGCAACCAAATAGGTTCCAGTTTTACAAGACTTGAAAAAGAACAGCTGACTGAATTGTTCTCCCTCAATTATGGTCTTGTTAATCCATTCATGAAAATTCAAACCGAGGAAGGCATTCTTCATATTTTTGATTCTACAGTCCAACAAGAATATTTTCCTCCACATACAATGATGACAAATGCATCCCATTTTGAATGGGGAGTAGAATTTCGCCCAAAAGAACTAATTAAAAATTTAACTAATGTTAAGGTATTAAACATTATTTCCGATGAAACTAAACCTTCTATGAAAAGGCATACAGTTGGAATCTTGACAGGAAATGGTCCAGATTCTGGAATTATGTTATGGAACGAGATTAATAGCAATGTAAGGACAAGTTTACAGCGACATTTTCTAGGTGATTTATCTTTTCCCAAAATTATAATCGAATCAGTACCTGAAATGGGGTTATCAATGGAGCTTCAACTTCGAATTAGTGAAACGAAAAATATAGTATTAAGATCAATTGAGAATCTTTGTAAACAAGGCGCTACCCTTATATGCATTGCATGTAATACTACTCAATATTTTGTTGAAGAAATAAATCTTATTTGTGACAAATATGATGCGGAATATGTTTCTATGCCTGATGTGGTAGATTCCTTTTTACAAGATAAAGGTATTAATCATTTTGATTTTTTAGGCATAAAATATGTTACAGATTTTAGTAGATGGAGTGCATTTAGCATTCTCAATAGTAAGTATCAAATAGAAATCCCATCAACAAGAGTCTTACAAAGAATAAATGATCTTGCTTTTAGAGTAAAAACTGAAAATGTTGATGAAACTGGAAGGAATAAACTAAGGGATTTAATATCTCAATCTACAAAAACTAATACAATAATAATTGCACTTACTGAAATTTCAATTCTTTTGGCTTCTCAAAGAAAAAAAACTAAAGGTGAACGTATTTTTATTGATACTTTATCTCTTCTTGCAAAAGAAATTGCAAGAAGATATGTAAACGGAATTCAAGGCATTTTCAACACTAATTCTAACGTGAATTCTGGATTACAACTTAAGCGACCTTAGGATTGTCAAGAGCTAACGATGGAAAAAAGACACGTGGTTTTTGATCCAAATGCTGATAAGCAATAAGAGCTGCGAAAATATGCACAGCCGCATTAATAGCACTACGATGTCTAGAGTGTTCAATATCACAAATGGTACCTAAGATGTCAAAAACAGATTCGACAACTGCTCTTTTATCAATAAGCAGATTCAACGTATTATCTACAGGTAATTTTTTCATATTCTTTTTAGGTTTAGTAATCAAGTGTAATCCATTCTCATAAAAGAACTCAAATAGTTTAGAAAGATACCCTTTATCGCCTACACATTTTCCGTCAAGAGAGATCAACAGTTTTTTAAGTAATTCATGATTATTATCAGCAACATTACCTGAAGTAAGATCAAAGGAAATTATTTCGCCTAAATTATTGATAACCAGATGAATCTTAAATCCAAAAAACCAACCTGTAGAAGTTTTTCCTTTTCTAGCAACATCCTTAAAAACCTTATTTGACTTCTCCCGCTTCAAGTGACAAACCTGTAATTTTTTTGAATCAATAAAATATAAACCTGTTTTTTTAGATTGTGCAACACTATAAAGCAACCATAGATATATAAGATCAGTAGCTCTTGGTATTAGGCTAATAAAACGTTGATAACTTGGAGCTTGAGGAAAATAATCAGCATAACTCTTAAGGATTACTTGCCGATAATAGTACTCAAAACATTTATAGCCTGAATAATTATAGGATACTAAAATTGTACACACCTCTGATCCATTCAACCCTGGCTCCCTTGTTTTTGTTTTGAACGGATCACCTTGTTTCTTTTTATATTCTTTGTAAGCCTTGAATAAATCATCAACTTCTATAAAGAGCTCAATTAATTTATTTTCTGTAAATTGGATGTCCATATTTGCTGGTTTTTTTGTTTTTGATATGGTTTCGCAACTCTAATATCGTAAAACTTTAAAAACCAGCATTTTATATTAATCCTAATCCAGAACTCACGTTAATTCTAAACGTAAACGAGGAAACAGCTAGTAAAAAACAATTAGCTCACATCAAAATTTCAATATTACCAAGAATCACATCAGGCATCAATGTAGTTCCCTTCAAAAATCCCTCAACGAAAGAAAATTTGAGGAATACTAGGTCACTGAGGATCAGATATATTGTAGAAATCAGATCAGTATGACTAGGTTTTACACTATGAGTCTTTTAGATTAAAAGTTACTTATTCCTACCTCCCCAAATACTTATTAATTGCCTCCGTTCTATTCTGCACATGCAGTTTTTTATAGATATTATGAATGTGTTGTTTGACTGTGCCTTCGGTAATCGTCATCTGACTTGCAATTTCTTTATACAATAAGCCTTTCGACAAATAATCTAAAACTTCCTTCTCTCTTTTACCAAGTAAATTTAATTCCTTTACTTCTTTATTAAGACTATTCCCACTAAAGAAAAATTCTGTAACCTTCCTTGCAATAGCTGGAGACATTGGTGCACCTCCGTTTATAATTTCTTGTACAGACTCTATTATCTTTTTCTTATTTAAAGACTTCAGAAGGTAACCACTTGCACCAGCTTTTAAAGATTCAAAAATATTATTATCTCTATCAAAAATAGTGTACATAATGAATAAAATATCAGGCCTTAATTCCTTAACTTTCTGGACACATTCAGTCCCATTTATCTTTCCAGGTAAACCTATATCAGCAATAACGACATCAGGAGATGATTTCGGCAAAAATGCCAAAGCTTCTTCTCCGTTTTTGTAGGTCTGAAGAAATTCAAAACCTTCTGTATTTTTAAATATACTTTCTAAAAAATCAATAACTTCTACTTCGTCCTCCATGATAGAAACTTTTATTTTCTTTTTGTCCATTTAATAATTCATTTAGGGTGATTTTAATAATTCATTATCTTCTTCAAGGGGAATACTGAAAATAAGCGTACATCCATTATTTTCTTTTACTTCAAAACTTCCTCCGATTTGTTCCATCCTATTTTTCATATTTTTCAGACCATTCCCAAATTGTTCTTTTTGAGTAAAATCTATTCCCTTACCATTATCATTTAAGGTAATTTGAAGGGTTTCATTATTATAATTGAAGGATAATTTTACTTCTGAAGCTTTAGCATGTTTTACAATATTATGGGCTGCCTCTTTAATACTTAAAAAAATGTTTCTACGTTTTTTACCACTTACTATTATGTTCGGAAAATCATGATATTTTGATTTACAAGCTAAATCATGTTCATCTAAATAAGCAACAACATAACGTCTCATATAAGCTACTAAATCAGGGAGGTTATCACTATCACTATCCATTGCCCATACAATCTCCCGCATACTTTCTACTAAATTGGTCGCCTTATCTTCTATTTTATTTAAAGAGCCAACAATATCTTCTTCTTTTGGTTTACCCTGTAATTTTTGTATCCATATTCGTATAGAATTAAGTCCACTTCCAAGATCATCATGCATATCTTCAGCTATTCTATTACGCTCATTTTGCAATAGCTGTTTCATTTCTTCTTTGCGCTTAAATTCTTCTTCCTTGCGTATAAATGCTTCTTCTTGTTTTTTGAGTTTTCTATTGTAATATGATCTAATAACTCCTCTTACAACACCTAATGTTAATAAAAACATTAATCCCTGAAACCAGAGTGTTTCCCAAAATGGAGGTTTAATTTTTACTTTAATTGTTCTTATTCTTCCATGTAAACCATTTGCATTCATACCACGTAATTTTAATTTATAATTTCCAGAAGGTAATTTTAAAAACTTTATGGGCTCTCCATTCAATTCAGATTGCCATTCACTATGATAACTTTCTAAAAGATATTGAACCTCAGTTAATTCAGGGATATAATTTGATAAACCCTTCACTCCAAATTCTAAAGTATTTTGATTATATTTTAAATCTAATTCTCGTAATTCGTCTACAACAAATCCATTAGGATTAATATATAATTCTTCATTTATTTTTAGATAATCTAGATGTATCCTAGTATCATATGGATAAGGTTGAATCGAATCAGGCTGAAATGCAACGATTCCCTTATCGGTTCCTAAATAAATTTGCCCCGCTCTTGTTTTTAAATTGGAATAATGTGAAAATTGTGTAGAAACTAATCCATCTTCAACTTGAAAATATCTTTTCTCATTTTTTTCTGAATTGTATCTAATCAAACCTTTAGTAGTCGCTAGCCATAAAAATCCGTTGTTATCTTTTTGAATGCTAAAAATAGACGTATTGTTCAATTCTTTATCTTCGAAATCATATGGAGAAACTGATAACGAATCGAGCATTAAGCTAAGCATTCCCTTTTGAGTGCCTAAATAAATTTCATTCTTATGTTCACAAATAGCATAAACACTAGTATTTATTTCAATTTGTTTTAGTAATCTTAAGTGTTCATTTTCATAGCTATAAATCAATATTTTTTTATCTGATTGGGGTAAATATATTCTATTCTGACTATCTTTAAACGCCTTAAAAACATACAATTCTTTTTCAAGTAATGATGAATCATCTACTTCCCATTTCTGATCTTCTTTTTTCAAAGAGATTATTCCTTCATTAGTAACAATTAGCTTTCTATTATTAGAAAGATGAAGCATATTGTATTGAAATTTCTTCTGAAGATGATAAACTACTTCCCATGAATTCTTTACTAAATTATATACCTCATTATTCCCTACTGCCCAGATTATCCCTTTATCATCTATACTAAGTTGCTTAATTGGACTAAGGTTTCCATTTAGACTACTACTTTTCTTCTTGTATTTATAATGGCTAACTATTTTACCATGTACATCTATTTCATAAATCCCTTTACCTTCAGTCGAACACCAGATATGACCCTTTTGATCTTCTATGATAGAATTAACTACAAGATTATTCTTTAATACAAACTGTAAAGGATTATAAAAACTATTCCAATTAATCCAAGTATAATCTACTGCTGCAGTATGAAAGTTAGATATCCATAAATGATCCTGTTCATCTAAATAGATTTCTCTTAAAGAATTACTAGAGAGGCTTGATGAAATATTTTCACTACTATTAAAGTTTTTTATAAATTTCTCTGACTTTCGATCAAATAACCACAGTCCTGAGTTTTTAGATATCGCAAGTATCTCCTGCTCATTTGTAAGCAATCCATCAATAACTTTATCTTGACCTGCCATTGATGGTAGTTTAATAAGATTTCCTTTCTCTTTCTTCCAATCATACTTAACAAGCCCTTTATCGGAGAACAGCCAAAGTAAATGATTATCAATTATTGCTTTCGAGACTTTTAATACCTGCCCACTTTTAAGTAAATCTTTTCCATCTAGTAGCTTTTTTTTCGTATAGATATTATCATCCAAATATAATAGCTCGATACCAGTTTTCATTTCCCATGGACAAGCAACAATCATTTTAACATTCCCAGCATTGGTAGTACCTACTGCAAATCGATAGCCATTTGTCTCAATAATTCGCCGCTCTTGATGAGTAATAAGATCGTAAGTATATATTTCAGCACCTATTTTTAACCAAAGCCTATCATCTACATCAATATGAAAAAGATGATAGGCATGGTTAAGTGTATCTTTATTTTCGTCTCTCAATCGAAAGTAAGCAATTGTATCTTTTTTAGGATAATAACAATGTAGAGCATCTATTGTTGTAAACCATACATTCCCTCTTTTATCTTCAAAAAAATTGCTCTGAATATTGTTGCTAGACAGTCCCTCGTCAGTTGTATATCTTTTTATATCTAGTCCGTCAAAACGATAAACACCTGCCAAGGAACTAATCCAAACAAAACCTTTTGAGTCTTTTTTAATAAAAGAGTTATAGCGATTCGTTAAACCTTCTTTCACAGTAATATGATCAAAATAAAATGCTTCATTTTGGGCACTAATAGATCCTATCAGTAAAATACTGAATACTTTAAACATTATTATGAAATAAAATCTATCCTTTCTTATCAATTTTTCCTTTGAATAAAAGTATATTTATATCAGCTATTTACAAGACCTAAAATGGCTTCTTCTAATGAGTTCTTATATTCGACTCTTGGCGCACTCCAATGAGGTGGGCATCCAACCATGTGAATTACATCGGGGTAACCACCTAAAATCAACTCTTCAAAGTCATCTAAAGAAGCATCATCAATTTCTTCTTCTTTATAAATTTTACTAACACTACCATCAGTTCTTAGTAAAATTGATTTTACTTGGTGGTTATCATTAAAAAGCATTCTTTTTTTCTTTCCATCATCTTTAAATAAAATGCCTTTTATGTAATTAGTATGCTTTTCAACCATTATCGTATCCACTATAAGACCACAACAAGCATCTTCCCCTAAGTCTTTTTCCAAATCTCCTAAAGTAATTATTTTTTCGGAACCTAAATCAGAGACTTCAACAAGATTATTACCTTTCCATTTTCTTTTCAATTCCTCAACATCTTTCACAAACTTTTTGTTTATACTCTCCCTAACATACATAGTAAATGTAAACCATGATTCTTGATCTTTTTCAAGAATTGTTGTATCGACATACTTTTGTTCACCTGCACATATATATACTTCATCCATACCTACTTCAAAAAATAGTTTAAATTTTTGTTTAGGAATAAACCCAAAGAAAAATTTATCTTCTTCTATTTTTTTAAGTAAATGAAATTCAAAATCATCAACTTTTCCATTAGGATATCTTAATACTCCAGATGCACCTTTCTTAAATTTACATTCCACTTCTTCTCCTTGAAGTAAATTACCATTTCCAAAAACTCTATAAACTTTAAGATCTACATTATAGGCTTGTCCTGGATTATGCAATGTAAATGCGATGCCTTCTGTTTTAGGCTTTTTTAATATCTTTTTTAGTTCTTCTTTTTTGAGGACTAAGCCTCCTTTAAATCTTGTTTTTGTTTGGTTTGCCATTATGGTATTTTTATAAGTGAAAATTGTAAAATTATTACCCGTGGTATATTTTTATATTTTTCGATCCATAACATTTACTAATGGATGATAAACATTCGAGTAATTAGAATATCTCTTTTGTTCTAATACAGATCGTTTCATAAATTTATTAGAAATAAATTCATTTAAACCATCAATGTCTCTTATTATTGGGGCGACCTTTATATAATCGGGCAATTCAGAATTATTAATTCCTTTGAGTGTTAGTGTAACCAAGTCTGTCTTCTCATAACCAAATCCTACTTCGAAAGGTACCCATTTTGAAGTGATTGTATTAGGTGAGATTATACATAGCATATGAGAAGAATTATTAATTCCTTTCTTTATGGCATTCACTACACCTTTAGAATTATTAGTAGCTGTAGCGATCTGTAGTTCTTTATCATATTCATCAAAATAAACAGATACTCCAACTTCTGATAAATAATTTGCTATTTTTTCAGCTTCGTCTCTATCTCTCTTTTGGTGACTAATGAAAACTTGTTTTTTCATGCTTATTATTTTGTTTAAAAATCATTTTTAATGTAAAGCCTCAATTTCTACAACAAAGCTAAGTAGAAGTTCATAGTAAAGAACTATAACAAAGGTTATAGTCTTTAGAATAGAATTATATAGATTTTTGCAATAGATATTAATGAACTAAAATAGGAATTATTCTAGCAACTATTATAGTATAACTCCAAAAAACCAAATTATTGTTATCTTTCATCTGTACAAAGAACACTTATTGTTAGAAAACAGTCGTAAATCTTTAAATCAAGAAAACAAACACAATGACTAAAAACATAGTCAAAAGCCCCCTTGTGCTCAATATTTTTTGGCATAATGACAGTGACCAATTACGGGAATATACAGAGTTTTTATATAGTTTCTTCTTAAGAAATAAAGAAAACCCACTAGATCGATATCTGGGAATTCCTGTAAAAAAGCATCCTTTTCCTCCTATTATAAAAGAGCTTCAACTAGGTAATTACAACTATTCTGCTAACATTGTCCTTGTTGATGATAATATGATCCTAAACTCCGAATGGGAAAAATTTATAAATAAGCTAATAGATCATTGTGAGAATAGCGAAAAATCTAAGCATCATATTATTCCTATTTCTTTTCATGAAGACTTCATCAAATTTTCTAGTAAATTAAATAACACTTCATTTATTCGCTATCATGAGTTTACTGAATTAAAAGAAACAGTGTCTCTAATTGAACTTACTCAAACTATCTGTAGGATATTATATTACAAAGCCCAAAGTGCAAAAGGTTTATTAGAACCACAATTGACATTATTTTTGAGTCACGCAAAAAAAGATGGCGCTTCTCTTAGTGAAAAATTACGGAACCATATCTATAGCCTTCCAAATCTCAACTCATTTTTCGATGCTAAAGATATTTCTAGTGGTTCTCTTTTTGCTAAAGAACTAGAAAAATATATAGAACAGTCAATATTCATCGCAATCCATACCGATGAATATTCTTCCAGAGAGTGGTGTAGAAAAGAAGTCCTACTTGCAAAAAAATATAACCGCCCCATTTTGATTATTAACCTATTTAAGAAAGGAGAACTTCGAAGCTTTCCTTATTTAGGTAATGTCCCAAATATCAATTTGCCCTTAACAACCGAAAAAGAAGATATAAGCAAACACTTTAACCTCGTTATACTTTCTGCTTTACGAGAAGCTCTAAAGATTAAGTTTCATAATTTACGAATTAGATCCATAGCAAAAGCTTTAAATAAAGAATTGAAGACGGTTCTTACTTATCCACCTGAATTATTTTCATTAACAACGATTAAAGATTCATCCGAAAAAACCATACTTTACCCTGATCCTCCTTTAGGCCAAGAAGAAATATCGTTATTAAACACTTTAAGACCTGATGTAAACTTCATTACCCCAACACTTTTACCATTTCTTTCTAATAATGGAGAACATTATAATACTTTAAACGAATTAACTGTTGCTTTTTCTTTATCAGAGTCTAACCATTCAAAAACTGCATGGATTCAAAACCAATCTATACAGGATTTATTAGTCGAAGTCGTTAGGTATTTATTGGTGAGTGGATGTCAACTAGTTTATAGTGGCAGTATAAAATATGAACCTAAAAAAGATGGTTTCAATTTTGTTGAATTGCTTTTGGATTTGGTAAGAACCTATAAAATTTCTTACGACGATACTCAAGTTAATAAAATAGTATCTGTAAAAAACTATAGTGCTTATCCTTACTATACCACATTAACAAAGGGAGATAAGCTTAAGGTTAAAGATTTGATTAATTTAGTTCCTGTTTTTCCCCCAGAAAACTTAGGAATCAATACTGATGTAGAAATAGCAAATGATATTTTTCAATGCAATACATATGACAAACGATATGTATTTGCAAAATCTCTAACTAAAATGAGAGAACAGATGATAGAATCTAGTCATGCTATTATCATTTTAGGAGGTAAACATTTATTTTTCAAAGGGAAAATGCCTGGTATTTTAGAAGAAGTATTAGTTGCACTAGACAAACAAAAACCTATTTTCTTAATTGGTGCATTTGGAGGTGTGACTTCTACTATAATTGAGGCTTTAAAAGGAAGTAACCCTGAAAGCTTAAAACAAACTTACTACAAAAAAAATGATGATGAATATATTCATTTTCTTAAACGATTTAATCAAGAAAAGCTTACGCTCGAAGATGAAAAAGTTGAGTATGCCAAAATCGTAAATTATTTAAATAATCATGGAAAGTTATCTAAAATTTTTGGTCTAAACAATAGTTTATCAAAACGAGAGAATGAAAGACTATTCTATAGTAATAGCGAGGTTGAAATTCTAAGTTTAATTCTTAAAGGACTGAACCAAATATCAAAATCCATCTAATGAAAGATATAGAAGCATTATTAAAAAAAGTAGATAAAGACTTTTCAAAAAGTAAAGCAAGTTTTCAGAAACATGTAAAGAAGGTAAAAGAAATACAAAATTACAAAGATATCATTGCTCTCAATGGTAAAGATAATACCATTAAACGATTAGATCATTTATCTATATCTCCTAATGACCACCTACTTCGCGAACGAATTATTGGAAAAAACAATAACTTAATGGATATCTCTTTCCTAAAAAAGGGATTGGAAGTTTCTAAAACTGTTTGCAGGATTGTTGAAATGAATAGAGAAAATAAAACCCCAATAGGTACAGGTTTTTTGATTGAATCTGGATTATTAATGACCAATAATCATGTGATTAGAAGACGATCACAAGCAAGAAAATTTCTTGCAGAATTTGAATATGAAAAAGATTCTAATGGTAAAATGATGAACTCTTATTTATTCGATCTTTCTCCTGATACTTTTTTCTGCACAAGCGAGAAATTAGATTATTCAATAGTTGCAGTAGCTGCTAATTCTAGTAATGATCCAACGAAAAAATTAACGTCCTATGGTTGGAATAATTTATCTACCTCCCATTCTGTATTAGTTGGAGAAACAGTTAATATCATCCAACATCCAGAAGGTATGCCTAAGATGATTGCTACAAGAGAAAATATAGTAACAGAAATACCAGAAAACAAAATTCATTATACTACAGATACTCAACCAGGCTCTTCTGGAGCATTAGTAGCTAATGATCAATGGGAAATTATCGCTTTACATCGTTCTGGTGTTCCAGAGACTGACAAAAAAGATAGAATTTTATTAAGAAAGGGAGGAATTTATAAAGGATATCAAGACAAGCCTTTCATCAATTGGATTGCTAATCAAGGTGTCTTAGTATCCGCTATCCTTGATGATGTAGCTCGTAAAAAATCACATTCGGGAAGTAAAAAAATTAGAGATCGTATATTGAAGAACTATCATACAAACGAAAGAGAAGAGGGTTATAAGTTACCAAAGTAGTACTATAAATAGACTAAAACAGTTCCTAATTGTTTAGGAATATTAATACTTGACAATATGTTAAGCAAAACTTTAAAATCATGAAGTGGGCGGATTATTTAGTATCAAAAGTAAAATGGAGAAATAATCAAAGAATTGAATCTTTTTTTGTTCATGAGGATAATATAGATTCCGTTGGTTTAGGTGATGAAAAACCAAGAAATTGGATTATTCAAAAAATGTATAATGGAAATTCCTTTACTTGTATTCATAAATCAGAAGATGGAAAATGGATGAGAGGTAGTTCTATTAGGTTAAATAATGGAGGACTAAAATGGAATAATGATATTCCTTTAATTTCAACTAAAAGAAAAACTTTTGTTAGTTATTATCATAATGATGACCAAGTTTATAAAGACAAATTTATAAATCTTTCTGATGATTTAATTATTAATAAATCAGTAGAAGATGGCGACATTAATTCTGATGTAAGTGATGAATATATAAAGCAATTAATTCAAAAAGGATTCCTTAGCGATACAACTGTTCTAGTTGTGTTACTTGGAAATAAAACAAAATGTAGAAAACATGTAGATTGGAAAATATCAGGAGCTTTAAATTATAAAGTTGGCGATAATTATGCAGGATTACTTGGTCTAAAATTACCATCACATGCTGATTATGGGACAGGCAAACATCATTACTCAAATTTACCACAAAGACTAGTTGACAACTTAAAAACAGGTTATGCTATAATTAGAGATTATACTACTGATAGAAAAAAACTTCAAGAGTATATTGAATTAGCTTATTCCAATAGAAGCTCACAAAAAAATAATAGAATTAATTCAAGAAAACAATTACAGAAAAACCTTTGCAGCTAAATTTACTTTTATCTAAATAATCTGTCTTCCTATAACTTCTTACAAAGAACAGTGCTAAGCTCAAAACTACAACTACTATGAAAAAAATCATGCACTATCTATCACAGATCATTGACAATATATTAGGTTATGATTATTTCATATCGTATGCTCATGCTGATGGTAAAAATTACCCAAATCAACTAACTAAAGAATTGAGCAAACTTGGTTTCAAAGTTTTTATCGATACTCAGATATATAAACCAGGAGATGATTTAAATATATCAACAAAGCGAAGAGTTAGGATGAGTAGGAACTTAGTTGTAATAACTAAACAGCATGCTATGCAATCAGAGTGGGTGGCTAAAGAAATAAAGGTGGCCAAAGAGAAAAAAATACCTATAATTTTAATCGATATAAATAATAGTTACAGTAGTACTGAGATTGCTACAGAATTCAAAAACACAACAAAATCCTACCTACGACTAGAAGAATTAAAAAGCGATGAACCCTCTAACAATACAATTTTCTCACTCCAAAAAGCATTCAAAGGTGTTCGTCAAGAACGACTTATAACTAGATTCGCTATTTTTTTAATACTCTTTTTTGGTATAATTGCTGGGTGGGCTTCATTAAAGACAATAGAAGCAAATAATAAAACAAATGAAGTTAGTAACTTAAATGATAGTTTAATTGTACAGAATAAGAAAACAGAAGAACAACGTTTTTTAGCCGAAAAACAAGAAAATATAGCATCTATACGTGGTGATTCTTTAGCCCTTCTTTTAGATGAAGCAGAAAAGTTAATCAAAGCAGAATTATATGCGAGAATGCTTGCAGATAGTAATGCAACAATAGCCAATCAAGAACGCAGTATAGCATTGAATCAGGAAAAAATAGCCAAGCGAGAACGTATTAAAGCATTGAATCAAAAAACAATAGCTAATCAAGAAAAAGAAAAAGCTTTAGAAAGTAAAAATTTAGCGAACGCCGAACGAATCTCTACAATATCACAATTAGAGCAATACAAAAAAAACTGGAATGATGCATTATTACTAGCTTATGAAGCGTATTCTTTAGTAGAGGAAAATCCATCATCTACTGTTTCAAATACTCTGGGTACTGCCTATTATGGTGCTTTAGCCACTCCTTCAATTCATTATAGTTCAATTTTGAATGCAGGAAGAATAACTGGTGTTAGTCTTTCAGATAAGATGGAATTAACTACTTCGAATCATGAGGGGTACCTAGCCTCCTGGTCTCTTAGTGGAGATTTGCTCGATTCATTTCAATTTGGACAGATTAATTCGGCAATAAAATCACCAAATAGTAACTTTATTGCAATAGCTTCGCCCTATAATGAAGCCCCTCTAAAATTATGGAATGTACAGAAAAAAGAATATAGAACTTTAATTTCAGAAATAGCAAATCATACTACTGGTAGTGTATTATTTCCAACTAATGAATTATTAATTACTGCACTTAATAATGATTCCTTGAGTAATACAATACAAGTTTTTAATCTCTTATCATCGGAAACGTATTCTTTTCGAGGCAAAGAATACTATGACGACAGTATTTATTTTATTGACTACTCTATCAAAAATAGAGTAGTAATAGTCGGAACTTTTTACGGTAATATTGAAATCTGGAATTTAGAAGGTGCTTTGTTAAAAAAATTTCGAGCTCATGATTCAGCGATAATAAATATTATTTTCTCTAAAAAAGATTCTCTATTTTATACCTGTTCGGCAGAAGGTACTGCCAAAGTGTGGAACTTAGAAGGAAAACTGATAAAAACGATTTATCACAATCAAGAAATTTACACAATTGATGAAAATCCTAAATCGAATAATGATTTAATTGTAACTGCATCCGATGATAATACTGCAAAAATTTCATCAATAAAAGGTAATAGTGAGGTGATTTTAAACCACAATACTAGGCTCTTTTCTGCATATTTTTCAAATGATGGTAATTATGTTATCACATCATCAGAAGATAACGCAGCAAAAATTTGGTCTCTAGATGGAGAATTAGAAAGTGTTTTATATGGATATTCCCCAGATATCAGACAGGCATTTTATTCAAACGATGATAATTGGGTAATCACTTCTTCTGAAACCAATTCTTACATAAAAGTATGGAGAAAGCCCAATATTCCAATTGATACGATTATTCTCTTTAATACAAATCAATTTGTTAAATGGTATCAACGCCCTGAGGAAATATCATTTATTAATGATGACAATACCATTCTTACAAAAAACATTAGTGAAGAACTTAGTATTTGGGAGAAAAATGGTAAAGTAATTCATAAGTTTCAAGGAATGAATGATAAGGAAACAATATTTAATACTAAGAGAGGTGATTATATTCAAACTATTTATCACAGGAAAAATTTAATTACTTTGTCAACTATTAACGGAGATCCTATATATCAAAAAAAGGTAGATTGGGCTCATAAAGCTAACGATGGATACAATGTTTTTTATTATTTCGAAACAACCAGCCCTCAAAAGCCATTTATTTTAGATAAAGAAGAATATGAAAAAGTTCCAATAGTTTGTCCCTTAAATAATGGCAAGATGTTTTACTCCCAGCAAGATACATCTCTTGGATTTCTTGATTTATGTGGTTCTATCAAAATTTGGGATAGAGAATGCGAGCTAAACAAAACCTATAAGAATTTATCAGAAGGAAAGTTTTTTTACTCACCTAAAAAGGATTTAATTATTACTATTGATAACGAAACTAAAAATACTCCTTTACTCTGGAATTCAAATGGAAAACTAATAGACTCTCTTGAACGCATAGGTGGTTATGAAAACATTAATATTAGACATCTGATCTTTTCACCAAATGAAATTATTTACATTGCTGTTAAGGATGATTACATCTATAGTTGGGGTTTTGACGGATCTCTAAAAGATTCCTTAACAACTCCATATGGATCACGTTTTTTAAAACCAATTTTAACATCTAAAAGAGTATTATTTCCTTTCATTACAGATGAAGGTATGCTAACTGTTGTAAACGAAGAAGGAACTACTCTCTTGACTTTCACTCCTGATGAAGTAATAGTAGATATTGATATTTCGCCCAATGAAGATTATTTAGCAGTAGGATATGTAAATAAAATTATTACTTATCCAACTCCATTTAAAGTATATAAATGGATGAAGGAAGGAAAAATGGATGTAGTACCTTTAAGTCCAAGGAAGAGAGAGTCATATGGATTGCATAAATTGTATTAAACATATAAAGAGGTCGTCTCTCTAATACTTATTAAAAACTTAGACAATATAAAATTTCATCAATCACAACTTTTCCAATAAATTCAGAATTTTCCCTTCGATTTCTTGCCTTGAATGAACTAGATGATGTAACATTGTTCTAGCTTCAGGATGAATAATTCTAGTTTCATCAACACAAATAAGCCAAATATTAAGATTATTCTTATTCTTTCTTTCTAAAGCCAGTGTTAACTCATCAAAACACCACGGGCTACAAGCATATTCTTTACACCAAATAGAAATAAATACATTTGATCTATAAATATTTTCTTTTATTGAGTTAGGGATATCTTCATCTGTATCAAATACATCTTCATCCCTAAGAACAGTATAATTTCTTCTCCGTAATATCATTTCAATAAAATCTGCTTCAGCGGGTCTGGCTCTTGGATAACTGATAAAAAAAACAGGATCTTGAAATGATAGATTACAATTATTTTGAAAAGGGAATTCTAAAATTAAGCTAATTAAGCTTTCCATTTTATCATGAGATTCTAAAACGGGGAAGTATTTATATCCGAGTTTATCTCTTAACTCATACTTATTTCTTTCAAAGAATAAATAACCACAACCTCCAAATTGATGTATCGGAAAAATGTCTTTACTTTGAGTTTCAGCAATTCTTAAAAGTAAATTTGATGAACCATTAACATCTCCACCTATTATAAATACTATATCGGACTTTTTTAACGCTTGAAGTTGACAAAAAAACCAAGAATATTTCCAATCTCGTTTAGATTCCAATTCAATAGGAAAATGTCTAAATCGATTAATACGGATTTCTTTTTCAATTAATTCTTTGGTTATAATTTTATCCCATTCATTTTCTATGTTCTCATCTTTAGGATAATGCAACTCTATATTTACATTAATGATCTTTGAAGATTTTATTCCGTCGATTACATAATAATCTGCAGCATCTTTAAAAGGACTACAAACAATAATATCAATATTGCTTTGAGCAATATGATAACCTAATGCTTTACAATAAGAATTGAAATTCTCTGAAGAATCTTCAGCAGAACTTCCAATGAAGAATATTTTCATATTAACGTATAGAACTTATCCTAGTGCAATCGACTCACCCCAGCCACATCAGCTAATACATTCGCATAATCCGTCAACTGCTCTCTGACCTTATTGATTTCAGCTCTCAGCTCATTTGCATGTTGCCATTGTCGTTCGTGAGCAGTAATAGAAATATCATCGGATCTTTTATTTTCATAATCGGCAAGTAGTGGATGCCACTTTGAAAGTATTGGACGAAGACTTTTATTGAGAACAGCAATAGCAATATGTCCCAAAGTAGTATCATCTGAATTTTGAGGACTAGAAATCGAAGGACCATACTTTTTCAAAATCTCTCTTGTTGTTCCAAAAAGTGAGTACAAGGAAGATAGGGCTTCTCTTAATAAACCTTCCTCTGGCTTAAGCTCTACTACAGAAATTCTAGTAACCAATTCCACATATATTTCCCAAGCCGCATTCCGCTGAATTTCATCCACTTCCCAATCGCCTTCTATACCTAAAAACCCAAGATTTACCTTTAATTTAAACTTTTTGAATTTTGCAGATGCCATAATTTTATCTTAAATGAAAAAACGTAAAATATAAACTATTTTTCAGTATTTCAAACAGATATTGACATATCAAAATTATTCATGCATACCAAATCAATAATACACTTCTTCAAATGTTGCGTATTTCCCCTCATAATCTTTGGGGATTTCACCTATTCCCCATCCAGTATTAGTTGTTTCACAATAATAAAATTTTCTTCTACGGTGGTTATAATAAGATTGATATATATCACCAGTGCACCATAATCCTACAGCTAAGTGATCTGGAAATTTAAGAAAAATACAATCATAGTCCCAAACTTTAAGAATTCCAGCAAAAAGAACTGAGGTATCTGAGCAATCTCCTCTTCCATCTATTAAAGTTTCAATAGCATACCTTTGATAAGTTCCCATCTGTTCTTGATAAGGAAAAGACTGAACGAAAGATAAGGCAACATCTATTTCATTTAAATAATTCTGTCTAGCTATTTTTCTTAATAATCTTGCTATAAAATATAAATCCTTTCTATAAGGATCTTTATTAACAAATTTCTGATAGTTACCATGATGGTGATTATATCGCTTATATATATTTTGCATTTTTTGCCATCCTCTTGTAAAGTTAATGGTAAATCCAAAGTCATATTTACCTCCATTACGATCAATATGCGTCCATTGATAACTTACTTTATTACAATTACGAGTAATCGTTGCTTCTCCTGCATCTACATTTGATTTTTTTGGGTCTCCATCGGATACAAGTATTGAAAATGCTATATTTCTAGAAGTATTATAAGTGTTAGAATACCCTAAAAAAGGTATTACAAATAGCGATGTTAGAATTAAAATCATTTTCATAGACATTAAAATTTAGAGGGTAAATTAATATCTATTCAATTTTACTAAAAAGTATATTTTTATCAATATAACAAAAGTTATAACGCGCTATTATTCAAGCGAAAAAAAGCAACTAGTTTTAAGTTATATCATAGACGGACAAAATAGATTAAAAGGCAAACTTAAGTCCTCCACCTAAAGTCAAAAACTCATATTTTGGATTTGAAAATTCAAACCTTGATTGATGTAAGGAGAAATAGCCTGCATCTGCTACTAACTTGAATTTCGGATTAAATGGAATATGCAAAGCAACCCTTGCTGCTACTCCCGTTGTCATATCCTCCCCTTTAGGCCAATAAGTACCGCCGCCACCAGCAAGGCTAAATGAAACTCCGTTCTTAACAAATGGAAAATATCCTTTAAGAAAAAGGGTTGCTCCAAATATATTAAAATCTGGTTCAAAACTATAATATCCTCCTACCCCTTCTAAAATAAGATTATTGGATAATTTATAACTCAAATCTATTTCTCCATATATCCCATCATTATAAAGACTATCCATCGTATTATATGGTTTAGTGATACCACCGTGAAAACTCAAACCTCTTTTATAGCGAGGTATAAAATCTTTTACTTTACCAGTATAAATTTCATCTCCAAAAAAATACAAATTAATATTAGCATTATTACTTTTTGGGGTGAAACTGATTTTATATCTTCCGTCTCCAAGATCAGTAACTGTTTGCGAATTGACATCTGCTTTATCTATACCTATAGCATAACTATAGCCTGGACCAATATATTTCTTACCCTTTGATGACATATATTGTGGTCGTATAGTCCATATTATAGTGCTACCATCTTTTGTTACTTGACGTTCTTTAATATTTAAATCTAAATCAACTATTCCAACTCGAACATTTATGGTTTGTTCCTTCATTCTCTTGACCTTGCCCAAACCAGGAATATCAACTTCTACTGTATAAACTAGCCTATAAACTCCTGCGACATCTAATCCGTCATAGATTCCTTTATAAATTCCAGTAGGAGTATATTCAAGATCAATTGTCTTTACTTTTTTGTTTAAGTAATTTTTTAAAACTTCTGGTTTATTCAATTGTAAATAGGTATATTTTGAAGTAGCATAACCTCCTTGCTCTTGATTAGGCTCTATATTGTTCGGTTCTCTTGCTAATATATCACCTAAGTCATCTCCAGGTTTATAGATAGTTACTTTTACTTTTGCATCTTGTACGGAATTGCCATAATGTTTCAAACTTACTGTAGGAGTTATTTTGTCTCCTACTCGCAATTTTTTATTTCCTGCTGAAAATCGCAATTTTATTGCCGTATCATCAGCAGTAGCAGATAAACGTAGATTTGAACTACCGCTTCTATTAAAATGCTTATCGATGAAGCCTTCTGAATTACAAGTAAAAATCCATTCTCCTTCACTATCGAAAGTCGTAATATCGTTAAAATTAAAATCAACTTTAATATAATAACTCCCATAATTAATACTAGCCCACTCTGTTACATCTTCTCCATTTCGAGTTATTTTTAAATCTTCAAAACGAGTAGCATAAGGTTTTTCAAAATGTGCATCAAACATGAGTCGATGAACCTTTTTATTCAATGCGAATTTTATTTTATTCTGACCTTTTAATTTCATGTCTTTGAATAATATATAGTTGGGGCTATAACCTTCTAAGAGTTGCATATAAAGATTATCACAAATTGTTGTCAAAAAACCAGTAGTTCCAGTTGCATCATAAAAAGTATGTTGGCTAGCCCATATTTTTCGACTTGTAGAATTTGGATTATCATCAGGAGAAGCTATTTCATCAAGTTGAGATGCAGCAGGAACAATAGAAGCATTACTAGCAGCTCCAATGGTAAAAATTTCTAATTCATCAATATTTGGGTCAGAAAGGTCTTTACTATCATTATTACTTGACTTCACTATTCGATTGCCCCCATTAGTTTCAAGGGAACTTCTATTATCTTCACCATCTGAAAAAAGTAAAATCCTTTGTGTGGTATTTGCATCTTCAGCATTACCAAAAGTATTTTTAATCGCATGAAATAATCCTTCTCCAATAGATGTCCCATCCCTTCCTAATCTAAAAGGCATCAATTCTCTTGGTGCAGATTCCATATTATCAACTATCTTAGCTTTGAAATCTTGAACTGAAATAAACCCGTTAATAGATTTTGAAGGATCAGTATCTGTTGAAGATGCAATTGCACCAGAAAAATAAACCACGTTGAATCTATCTTCATTTAATATCGTGTCTTCTCCAAACTTTTCTAAAAAATATACAATTGCACTTTTTAATTTATTCCAACGCGAATCGTTTGGAGAATTATTACATGGCCAATTAGTTGCCTCCTCATCTGGACACTCCATACTACCAGAGCGGTCAAGCACAAATACTAAATGCATTGGTGCACGGACTATAATTTTAAATTCTCTCTGTTTAACACTCCCTTGATTGTTTCGTGCTATTAATGTAAAATTGTATTCACCTTCAATAGTATTTTGATTTTTAATAACTTCTACTATTCCTGTATTAGATGTTAAATTAGAAATGATAATTTCACCTACTCCGTTTTTTGAAGTAATTATTTTAGTAGTATCTAAAGGTTTAAATTCATTACAAGATAAAGTATCACAATACAACCAGGTTGGCGTTTGGATACCAGCATTAATTGTAAGCAAAATATTATTTCCAGAAATAGAAAAATGTTTAGAGTAAGAACTTGGACCTAGTCCCTCTTCTGGTTGAGCTACTAGAAAAGAATAGGATAGCAAAAATATAGATATAAAAAAACATCTATTAATCATAGTATTTTTTTTTATAGATTTAATGAAGTATTTGTCTTAACAAAGTAAAGTATTCCGCCCTTAGTCCCTGTCATAGCAAAACCTCCATCTGAGGTTTGGATTACATCTTTAAAATAATCATTACTAATACCTCCAAATTGATTAGAGAATAATTCATTGCCATTTTGATTAAGTAAAACTACATAGGCATCTTCATCTTTTCCACCAACAATAATGAAACTATCATTATTAAGCACTTTAACTTCAAATCCAAATTCTTCTACTCCTGCTTGACCAAAAGATATAGGAAAAGATGAAATATTATTTCCATTTTGATTCACTTCAGCAATAAAAACGTTTCCTTCTGACGAAAGCCCACTATAAGTACTACCTATTACAATAAAATTACTTTCGGAATTTTTATCCATAGCTCTAGCATAATCATAACCGTTACCTGTAAATAAATCGTTTTCATACATAAAAATCCCATTAGAATTGATTTCAAATGTTTTAATATTCGAAGGGTCATATCCCATTTCAGAAGTTCCTACTAATAAATAATTACTATTATCTAAAACTTGTAGATCATAAGCCACTTGATTTTCATTAGAAGGATAAACTTCTTCAAAAGTAACAATAGAAAAATCTTTAGATATTTTAATTACAAAAATATTTTTATCAATATCATTTGATTCAAATGATGAAGTTCCAGAAATAATCAAGTTACCATCTAAATCTTCATTTATAGAATAAGCTATATCATCATTTGAAGAATATTCAATATCTCTAAACTTTGGATAACCAGAAATAGGTTGACCTTGTTCGTTCATACGCAGATAAAAAATATCTTTATTATCACCAATTATAGTTGATCCAACAATGACTATCTCACCATTAGATAATTGTATCATATCACTTATAATATCGAATTCAGTTTCCTCATATTTATACTCTGAATCAGGAATTATGTCACCAAATTTGTCCATTCTAACTACAAAAATGCTACTATTAGCTATTAAACCATCTTGGATAATTCCAGCAATTAAATATTCTCCATTTTCTAATTCTAATATTTTTATTCCTTCTGTATATCCAGAATAGGTTCTCTCAAACGTTATAAAGTCTTGTATAGTAACAATTTTAGTAATAGAATCTACACCTGTGCTTCCATTAGCGATCAATGTCACATTATAAGAACCTGCTTGCTGATAAAGATGGCAAGTATCCGCAGTTGATACAATACTTCCATCTCCAAAATTCCATGTAAAGGTAGTGGCGTTTTGAGACAAGTTATCAAAGCAAACTTCACAAGGAGCATTACAATCATCTTGAAAATTAAAATTTGCAATTACTTGATTTATTGAAATATTAATGTCTAAAATTTCCCCATAATACACACAGCCATGAACATCCTCTGCATAAGCTCTAATAAAATAGAGTCCTGCTTGAGGAAAATCCAATGCACTTTCAAAAGCTCCAATATCAGTTCTTGATCCTAATTCTGATAATAAATCATCAGTTGTTGGTATGTTGTTATTACTTGACCAAACATGTCCATGTTGTAGAATCCCATCACCAAGTCCATCTATTTGACCTATTATCATATTGGTAGAATCTTGTAATAATACCCCTGTAAGGACAACTACTGGATCTACAGGTTCTATTTCATTGAATTTCTTACATGTTGACAAACAAAATAGAATATAGATCAAAAGTATACTTTGGAAAGTCTTCATAAAACAATTTTGAGTAATGAAAACAAAATAATTATTAAGTCTTTTTCTTAAAATGTAATGCTTAAACCTAATTGTAAGCCATTGTTATTAATGTCTAATTGTGGTCGAAAATAACTTTCTTTTTTATCAGGAAAAATATCTATGACTTTTTTGTTTTCCAATAAACTTATCAAGGCAGCCACTCCACAAATAGCTGAACCAATATAAAGTCTATTCCTCCATTTTTTCAAATTTTCAATATCTGCAAAAACTTCATTCCTAGTATCACCATATAATTTTTCAAATGCTATTGGATCTCTAACATTACTATAGTCAGTATACTTCCCTTCAGCATTTTCATTGAGTAAAATCCCTGTTCCTAATTTTAGGATACTAGCTCCAGAAAATAAGTAAGTTTCTGTTTTGATTATTTCTTTAATTAAATTGGATGGAATACCATTTTCTATAAGGAAGTCATGAATGCTCTCACTTCGAATAACCTTAGTAGTAATTTTAGCATTATTTTTTCTGGTTATACCAATAAACTTTCTTTTACATTTAAAAACAATTCCTCCTGAATTTCCTTTTTGAATACTTTTATTTGTAATTTCCAAATATGGTTCATTCTTATTATTTTTAGCCATTATATTTTCTCCTTTAAGAAATAACCACTTTGAATTTAAAGGATGTCCTATATTATTAATAGGAGTTCCTATTTTTAACTTTTTAGTGTTAGTATACTTTAACTGAAAAATGTTTTCTTTTTTAATGTTTGGTTTATAAACCTCGATAACAGCTAAATCTAAAAATTCATCATAATTCTTGTTTATTTTTCCAATGTATCCTTCTCCTGCATTATTAGGATCATTAAAAAAAAATACCTTTATTTCTTTAGATTTTTCGACTACATGATATGCTGTAACTATATAGATAATATTATTTTCATATCCACAGATAACTCCACCTCCTTTACTTGAAGCCTCTATTTTTACTACACTCGTTTTTGCATCTTGCCCAAAAGACGTTTGAGCTATTAAAAAAAAAGTGATCGACAGTAAAGCAAAACAGAATTTATTCATTGTTTTTTATTTTTATTAGCAATACACTTACAAATATAATTACTTTAATCGTTACAAATAACAAAATATTGTATTCTGAAACAATATTTTTACAAAAAAACCTGTTTTAAGGAATGTTTTCGTAAAATTAACGTTAGATATAATATAAAATCTGCTCTAATGAATAAATTTAAGTCTCTTTTCAACTTTAGATTTACCTCAATTTTGATAATTGTTCTTTTCTTCATTCCTGCCTGGGGAGATTCTCAGCCATTAAGGATAAACCCTCACGATTGGATGGATAAGAATGAAACTGATCCATATATAGAAGGAATTTATGCTCAAGATATAGGAACAAAAGAAATTGAACTCAAATCATTATACTACTCTATTGAGTGGGAAGACGATGCTAACAAAAAAGAACTATACTTTGATTTTTATTTTGAAATAGGAAAGCCCTACTTCTTAAAAATAGATGAATTAGAGTTAGATGACTACTATCTTTTGGAATCCAAAACTGATACTACTCAGACCTCTTATAACACATTTGGTCCGTGGGATTTATCCTATTTTTTTGACAACAGTTTTAAAACACCTGACGAAGGACTAGCCTTTTTATTAACCTTAGAGGAAGAAGGCAAAGAAAATTATCATACTCCTTTATCTATCTATCAAACCGAAAAAAGTTCAACTGAAGAAGTTATTGCCGTTTTCCAATATAATAGAAGTATATCTGAAGGGTATATCAATGTCTATAAAGATACTTTACAAGGAGCAATAACAGATCAAGTTGTTTTATATCATAAAGAAATAGGTTCACATTCTGGAGTAGGAAGTTTTGATATAAGCATAAGTACTGAGAAGTTCACCAATTATACTGGTTGGGTTACAGTTGATCTAATTTTCAGACCCAAAAATCGGACAGACTGGAAGTCTAAACGCTTCTATTTTTATATTAAAAGTTAACGTTACGATAATTCTATGGGAAAAACAATAGAATCGAAAAAGGAGATTATAGAAGAACTGATTTCGAATGACGAAACAGAAAAGGCGATTGATCATTTAAAAAAACTTTATCCATATTCTTTTGTAAGCACACATTTAAAAGCAAGATTCAACGCTTTAAAATTTCGAAGAATTATAGGTATTATTACTGAAGAAAGATATTCAGTTGAAAAAAATAAAATAAATCATTTTATTTTACAGTTTCATAAAAAGGGAAGTAAAAATGATATTCAGTTTTATTTAATACAAAAATGGTCTATACTTTTGCTATGGATATTCAGTATTCTTTTTGCTATCTTTTTGTATAGTTTTCACAAAAAAGGAATTAATGTTCTTTTAAATATTAAAACAACAAAAATAACATTTAAAGCTACTGAAGATATTTTTTTTGATATATCTGAAGATTTAGATCGTGTTCGCTTTGAAAGATTCTCTAATATTAACATCCCTGCTCATAATATAAAACTTGATAAAGTCAATAATGGAAAATTGATAACCATTCCCGATGGTCTTTTTAAGTTAACACCAATAAAAGGTCGTAAATCAAATATTGAAATCGATTCTTTACAATTAGCAGATATAAGTATCCCTCCTAATTCAGATGTGCAAATGCAGGTATTCAAAGAAGATAACGAAAATCTTTCTACTATTAAACTTTACACTAAAAATGTAAAAACAACATTAAGCTATATAGATTCCCTACGCTTCTCTTTTTCAAATCTTAATACAGATATTAATAAAATACAGAAAAAAATTAGTTCAAAGGGAATAGCAATAAAGGAACAGCTTGATGGTTCTCTAATTAAAATAAATGGGCAAAACAAGAATGGTGTATCAATTATTTTTCCAGATTTGAATAAACAAATTCCATTTAATTTAGATCATGAAATCAATTTATCTAAGTTAGATTTTAAAGACAAAGCTAGACATAATACGAAAGTTGTCAGCAGTATAGTTTCTTCTAAAATTCATTTTCAAGATAATGACAATGAAACGTTTCAAACTATAGATGATATACAAGAAGGAGATTTCTTAGAATTAAAACCAAATAATTTATTTTTAAGAAAAATAAACATTAATAAAGAAGATATAGATATTCAACTACAAGGAAATGTAGAATTACTTTATACAGGAAAACGCAATAATGATTTAAACAGTCGGAATCCTTCAATCTTAAATTGGGTTTACAATTGCCATTTTTCATGGATACTAATTTTTATATTTCTACTAATCGCTATTTCCTCATTCATTTTACTTTCAGGTAGACTTTATCTTATATAAAAGACTCTGTTCTTTGTAAAATAAACTAGTTCAAGTTTAGGTGAATAGTATTCTTGTTTAGCAACATATCAATTTACTAAGTATAAGATCACATCACTATAAATTATTTAGAGTACTCTTCCTTTATTAAGTAAATGATAATTTATAATAAATAACGATAATTACAGAAAACAAACCACCAATGACCAACTAATCAGCAAACTCCAAAAAGAAAAAAATGCAAAATAAAGAGTAGAAAAAGTGGAATAAACGGGGAATAAACCGTATATTTGAAACGAGGTAATAAATTGATAATCAAAAAGTTGTACCGTTTTCGCTCGCCGACAAATACAAGTAATTCATATTCAAAAAAGTATGGTTTTTGTATTGGAAAGTAAATCAATACTACTCAATATCATCCCAAAAACGGA
>JAHDBJ010000050.1:11481-30917 GCA_020630435.1 Saprospiraceae bacterium | reverse complement strand
ATACAAGGCTCATTTTAAATGGTCTTTATATAATTCCGTAGAATAATCTCTATTAGTGATTTGGAAGTATAGTTAAATGAAAACTAGAAGTTAAAACCGAACAAAATGAACAATGAACTATCCCAAATATTGCTATTATTACTAGTCATAATCATATCAAATAGTAGTTGCACTAATCATCCTACAAAAGGAGAATATTTTCAGCATGGAATAAAAGATAAAGAATATCAAGAAACCTACGCAGAATTGAGAAAGAATGATAGTCAATTATTCGACTTAGGTTTCAATCAATGCGATACAATTGAATTAAAAAAGTTGATTAGTGATGATTTTGAATTTTATCATGATCAATCAGGAATAACAGATTCAAAAGAGAGATTTATTCAGACCGTATCAGGTTTATGTAATATGTCATATAGAGCAACAAGGGAATTAAAAAAAGGTAGTTTAGAGCTATTTTTATTAAAAAATAATGGTACATTATATGGAGCAATTCAAAAAGGAGAACATATGTTTTATGGAAAAGAAAAGGATAAACCAAAGTATCTAACAAGTACCGCAAGTTTTACACATATTTGGATAAAGGAAGAAGGAATGTGGAAATTAAAAAGAGTATTAAGTTATAATCATAAAGCAGTTGAACATTAATTTTTTTAAGTTCTGGAAGTAATAGTAATATGAACGTAGTATCATTTTTTGCTGGGGCAGGTGGTCTTGATCTTGGATTTGAACAAGCAGGTTTTAATGTTATTTGGGCAAATGAATATGATAAAAAAATATGGGAAACTTACGAAAAAAACCATCTAGATACGATCTTAGATAAGCGAAGCATTCTTAAAATCAAAGAAGAAGAAGTACCCGAATGTGATGGCATTATAGGTAGACCACCCTGCCAAAGCTGGAGTGAAGCAGGTGCTTTAAGAGGAATTAATGATAAAAGAGGACAACTCTTCTTTGATTTTATTCGAATTTTAAAAGCGAAGCGTCCGAAATTTTTTTTGGCAGAAAATGTCAGTGGAATGCTCTTTCCAAGACATGAAAAAGCACTCCAAAATATAAAAAGAATGTTTAAAGATGCAGGATATGTACTTTCCGTTCAGTTATTAAATGCTTCTGATTACAATGTACCTCAAGACAGGAAAAGAGTCTTTTTTATAGGAATGAGAAAAGATTTATGTATCCATTTTAAGTTTTCAAACAAAATATTCCCAAAGGTGTCGCTCAAAGAAACTATCGGAGACTTAATGGAAAACGCTTTACCTGCTTTAGATAAAAATAAGACAAATGGAATGACTTGCAAAGTTCCTAATCATGAATATATGATAGGAGGTTTCTCAAGTATTTTTATGTCAAGAAATCGTGTTCGTAGCTGGGATGAGCAATCGTTCACAATTCAAGCTAGTGGAAGACACGCTCCAATTCATCCACAAGCACCTAAGTTGGGCAAAATAAAAGAATTTTTGTTCCAGAAAAGAAGCATTTATATAGAAGATTAAGTATTCGAGAATGTGCAAGAATACAAACATTTCCAGATGATTTTATCTTTTATTATGATAAGTTAACCACAGGTTATAAAATGATTGGTAATGCAGTTCCTGTTAATCTTGCTAAATTTTTAGCGGAATCAATTAAATCGCAAATAGAGGAAACGTAACTAAAAATTATATTTAATACTGAAGTTGTTTAAGAATGGCTTCTATAATAGATCGATATGAAAGTTTTTATTGAAAATGAAGCTGGAACAAAACTTAAAAACATATATGATGAAAAGAAATTAAAATTTAAAAAAAGCATAGAGGTCTCAAGAGCTTATCCCTATCCTTATGGGTTTATCCTAAATACAACAAGTGAAGATGGAGATAATGTTGATGTTTTTGTTTTGACAAAAAAACATCTAAAAAGAGGAGAACTTGTTGATATTGAAATTATTGGATTGATGGAACAATTTGAAAAGTCATGGGATGAAACAAAGCAAGACGAAGAAATAGATCATAATATAATAGCTAGATTGAGAAATGATGGTAAGATTGAATTCGATAACAAAGTAAAAAATGAACTTAGGGAGTTTGTACTTCATGTTTTTGATAACATTAGAATTCATAAAACAAGAATCGGTGAATTTAGAGATAAGGAAGTTGCTATAACATATATTGAAGCGAGTAAAGATTCGTAATTAATTAAAAAAGTTAGGTCGAAAATTACGGTCTATTTGAAAAAAAACAAGGAACTAAAAATGACGTTATATTGTTGTGGAGTTTTGTTATAACCTTAATAAAAAATATTCTCAATGGAATTAATCGAACATTCAAATGGAGTCTTTACAATTAAAAAATTATGGAACAAAAGTACTTGTCAAAAATTTGTCCAAAAAAGTGAATTTGAAGGTTATGAAAAAGCTTTAGTAAATACGATCAATGGCCCAATAGAAATGGATGAAATTAGAAATAATGATAGACTATTTTGGGAAGACGAAGCACTAGCCGAAGAAATTTGGGAAGTCATTGAAGATTATGTACCACGTGATTTGGGAGAATATCAAGCAATAGGCTTAAATGAATTATTTCGGTTTTACAGATATGGTATTAAACAACAATTTAATTGGCACTATGATGCTCCTTATCAAAGAAATGAAAATGAAAGAAGTTTCTATACATTTATGATATATTTGAATGATAATTTTGAGGGAGGAGAGACTGGATTTGAGCATTTTAATATTAGACCAGCAATGGGTGACGGCTTGTTGTTTTTTCAAGAATTAGAACATGCCGGATTACCTGTAAGAAGTGGACAAAAATATATTCTTAGAACAGACATTATGTATTCAAACGCAATATAAAAAACAAAGAAGTTTAGTATGAGTCAACTTATACAAAAAGTAGTACCTGTAATCATACGTTCCTTTGATAATAGACAGGAGTTGCTTCTTTTTAAACATCCAAAAGCAGGCGTCCAATTGGTAAAAGGTACAGTTGAAGAAGATGAAACAAATGAGGAAGCAACAATGAGAGAACTCTTTGAAGAAAGTGGAATAAATGATGCTGCTATTTTATACAAAATCGGTCAAAAAGATTACCCTTCGATCAATCAATCATGGCATTTTTATTTGGTAAAATCTTCCCAGAGTTTACCAAATAAATGGGAACATTTTGCTGATGAAGAAGAAGGATTAAATTTTAGTTTTTTTTGGCAAGACATTGACATTAAAATTTTGACTCCTTGGCCCGAAATTTTTGATGATGCTCGAAATTATATAAAAGAAAGATTACAATAGATTTTTAGTACTGACTAACTCGAAACAAACAACACATTGGCATCGGTTAGTCAGTACTAAATACAACTTGTTATGAATTAATAGTAATCAAACTTTAACAAGACCTACCGCTTTAATATAGAAAGAATTGTCTTGAAAATCTGCAGATAATTCATAGATTTTATATCCATTTTTTATCTTAGAAGAATGTATTTTAGCTTCTAATGTAATGCTTTTTGAATTTATAGGTTTTAGCATTTTCATAGACATGTCAGTTGTATAAAACTCTAAGTCATTTTTAGTTTTATCCAAATCTATTAACATCAATATGATTGCTAATTGCTGGGCAAGTGCCATAGCGGTTACTGATGATAAATGAAAAACATTTTCCTTATCTAAAGTGAATTGTTTTACATTTAATGTAGATCTTAAAGTGTGCTTACCAATAACTTCTATATTATCAATAGTCACTAAATCATTTTTGTAATCCCGTTCAAGATAGATAGACTTAAGGTCATGATATTCTTCTTGACTTAACAAGCGTCGGGGGCTGCTTTGTGTTTCCATAATATGTTATTTTTTCCTAAAAGTAGTAAAATATCATTACATTAGCTTTATTATTAATATTTATTAATTAAAAACATATAATATGCTAAAATCAATTAAAAGTAAAGCCATTATGGAGGAACTAGAGACGGGGAAAGGATGGGCTATCGTTAAAGGGATTGACTTAAGTTCGCCCGAAGAAAGATTTATAGAAGTTATGGGTGAATTTGGTGAAATTGTTAATCAAAACAATTTAGGAGACTTGATATCTCATATCAAAGATATAGGGGTTACAAGAGATGAAGTCTTGAATAAAGGGGTCATAAAAAGCGAGAATAAGAATCAAACTAAAAACCGTCCCTATCAGAGTAATGTAGAGCTAGAGTTTCATACAGATCTAGCGGATTTAGCCTTTTTATTGTGTATAGAACCTGCTAAAGTTGGGGGAGAAAGCAGGATCGTAAACTCTCATGAAGTGTACGCTTACATGGAGCAACACTATCCTGAGGATTTAAAAGAATTAGATGAACCCTACTATATAATGCATCAAACAAAATCAAAGCCAGATGGCAAAAACCATTTAATTAAGTATCCTGTTTTTAGAGAATATGAAGGCGATCTCTCTAGCTTCATACTAAGAACATTTACCTTGATTACACATGAAAAATTAAACTTAGAATTGTCTGATGAAAGAAAACAAGCTTTACATAGAGTCGATGAAGTAGCAGGTAAATTATGCACAACTTTTAAAATGGAAAAAGGCGATTTGTTAATTATCAATAACCATAGAACCTATCACGGGAGAAGTGCTTTTAAAGGAAAAGAACGCTATTTGCTAAGAGGATGGGTTTGTCCGCCAAATAATCAAGCTTTACACCCTGATTATTCTGCATTATATGGCGATACTAGAAAGAATTCATTACGTGGAGGATTTGTCAAATTATAATGTATGAATAAGAGAGTATGTGTCATTGGAGCTGGAATATCTGGCTTGAGTTGTATCAATCAATTGGAAGCACATAATATTGACTATATATGTTATGAAAAACGAAAACAGCTAGGTGGATTGTGGAATTATAGTGATAATGAAACGAGTGTTTATAAAAACTGTAAGCAAAATCATCCTAGAAAATATATGCATATTAATGAGACTCATATTGAGAATACAACAAACGATTATTTAACACATGAAGAATATCTAGATTATTTAAAACAGTTCGATTCAACTAAAATTGAATACAATAGTACTGTTTCAAATGCTTATTTTGATAAAGATGAATCCGTATGGAAAATTACTGTAAACGATAAAGTTGTATCTTTTTCGGACTTAATAATTTGTACAGGACATTATACAAAACCAAATATTCCAAAGGAATATCAATGCTTCTCGGGTGAATTATTACATTCTATTCATTATAAAATACCAGAGAAATTCAAAAATAAAAAGGTCTTAATTATTGGAGGAGGAAGTTCTGCTATACAAATAGCATCAGATTTAGTAAGTTTTGCTAAAGAAATATCTTTATCAATTCGGTCTATGCCTTATATATTAGAACGATATATTAATAAGCAGACCTTATTTGATTTTTATCAAGCGTCCCAAAATTTATCCGAATCAGAGATTATCGGTTTGTTATTCAAGTATGAAGCACATCAAACTTTATTTAATATACCTGCTCCTGAGCAAAATTTATTAAATAGTTCAACTGTGCCAATATGTGATGAAATATTTTCGTATGCTAATGAAAATAAAATAAAGTTTCTAGGTAAAGTACTCGATATAAATGGAAATAACGTTCAGTTTGATAATTATGAATCTACGTTTGATGTAATGATATTAGCAACAGGTTATAATCTAGATTTTGATTTCTTTGATTTTAAAGTAGGATATGCTGATAATTTATACCATATAGCGAATAAAAACAATCCTTCTTTATATTTTATTGGTATGTTACAGCCTGTGGGCCCTGTTCCTAGGCTCTTAGATATTCAATCTAAAGTAGTATGCAAATTAATTAATGAAGAGATAGATTTAAATCAGGCTAAAAACAAAAATATTCAGCTAAATAAACGAGTAAATTTAAGAGAATATGTAACGTCATTGATACCTTTATTAGAAACCCATTATGAGAAGAAAATAGTTTAAATTAATTTATAGATTAGAGAAGTAAACCATGAAGTTGTTTAATAATGAAGGCTGATTTTAATTATAAGTGCTTGTATTTCAAGATAAAGCTCCATTCTTTTTTCGTAGCCTTAGCTACGGTGAAAAGAATTAGCTGAAATATTGAGATACAATGACTTGTAAATAATTCATCATTCTATTTTTAAACAGCTTCCATAATATTATTTGATTATAGTTTTGCTAAAGACTATAAGATCACCATTCTATTTCATTTCATATAGTTTTGGCTGATTTTGTTGTGCCTTTGCGAAAAAGAATTAATATTGAAGTTTATAAATTTAACTCCAATGTAAACTTGAGATACATATTCTAAAGAGCAGAAAATATGCGAATTGTTAGAGCCAATAACTGAAAAGTAGTGAAGAAGTTGTTGAAATATTGAAATACCATGACTTATAAATAATTGAGTGTTCTATTTAAAAATAGTTTCGGGATTACTAAAATTATTTCTATTGATATTATGACAAATTATAGAAAATAAAAAATTATGAAAAAGACACTTTTAGTGATAGGGGGAATAATAGTATTTATATATGCTATTTTTCAGTTTTTTTTCAAAGAAAGGTATACCGATGTTCTACATACAAAAGTTGATTTAAAAGAATTTTCTGCGGATATAAAAGGCATTGAAAATATGATAAAGTGGTATTCAGATAATTATCATATTCCAGCGATTTCAGCAGCAGTTATTGAACAAGGAAGAGTAGTGAAAAATATCTCAATAGGGACACAATCAAAGAAAAATAAAATTCCTGTAGATGAAAATTCTATTTATAGAATTGCGTCAACTGGTAAATTAATAATTGCTTTAATTGCTCATCAAGTAGAAGATGAAGGTCTTATAGACTTAGACAAAAGTATAAACGATTATTTAGGAGAATTAATAAAGCAGAGTGCGAAGGAAAAGTTAAAACCAATAAAAATAAGGAATTTATTGTTGCACAATAGTGGTCTTGGAAGAGATTGGAAGGCCTTTTCTGAGAGTGATATAATTGAGCATTTGAATAATAGAAAACTGGATTTCAGACCAGGAGAAAAATGGTCTTATTCAAATTTTGGATATGTTACGATGACACTTATCCTAGAAAAAGCTACAGGGCTAACTTATACTGAACTTTTAAAGAAATATATAACTGATAAATATGAAATTGATGAAATATCTACCACATTATCTAAAGAGCAAGAAGGAAGGTATGTGATACCCTATTTTCCTGAATTGAAAATATTAAAGGGAGAAGACCTTGATTTTGGCAAACAAACACTTACAAGTGGGATATACACAAATACAAAATCTTTATCTAAATTAATGATTCAACAAATAGCATTCTATCAACAGGAAGATTCGATAAAGTCAAATTCTCCATATATATTAAATAAAGAAAAAATTAACGCATGGAGTGACAATTCCTATTATGGGCATGGAATATTTGAGCACCATTTTGAATTAGAAAATTTAAAAGGAAAGAGACATATTTTTCTTGAACATGGAGGGGATGCCGATGGTTTTGCCTGTTCGTATGGTTTTTTCCCAGAATATAGATGCGGAATAATAATATTAACTTCAAGTGGTGGTAAATGGTTTTTAGATATGGGAAAAAACCTAAATAATCTATTAATCAATAAGTATCATAAAGAAAACTAAATTCTGTGTCTAATGAAGCATGAATCGTATCGATCCATGTCGGACGCTACTGAAATGTATTTTTTATTTTTGAACAACTTCTTTAATTAAATAGTATAATGAAAATAATTATAGAAACAGAACGGTTAATCATAAGAGAAATAGTTTTTACAGATATAGATGTAATGTTTGAGCTCCACTCTGACCCAGAAGTCCATAGGTATTTAGGAAATAACATAATAACAAACCGAGAGAAAATAGAGGAAACAATAGAATTTTTAAGACAGCAATATAATGATTTTGGAGTTGGTCGTTGGGCAATGATTGAGAAAAAGACAAATGAATTTATTGGGTGGACAGGATTAGAGTTTGTTACAAAAGAAATCAATAAGCATAAGAATTTTTATGATTTAGGATACAGATTGTTGAAACGATTTTGGGGGCAAGGTTTTGCAACGGAGTCTGCCGTTGCTTCAGTAAATTATGCTTTTAATAGACTTAAAGCAATGGAAATTTATGCGATGGCAGATATTGAAAATGAAGGTTCAAATAAAATACTTAAGAATGTTGGTCTAAAATTCATTGAAACATTTGATCATGAAGGAGTTAAGCATAATTGGTATAAATTAGAAAGGGCAAAATATAAAAAATACATTAATGTATGAATCTACAAAAACGAATGTTGAAGGAATTAGAAGATAAAAAATCTTTGACCTAGCTAGAAACTATGCTTTTGAATATATAGATAAAATTGAAGAGATGGATGTTTATCCTAAGAAAGAAAACTTGAACAAGTTAAGGGTTTTTGATAAAGAAATATCCGAAGAACCAAGTTCTGCTTCTGAAATTCTTTCTCTTCTTCACAATATTGGAACATTAGGCACGGTTACTCATGCAAGTGGTAAATATTATGGCTTCATAATTGGTGGAGCGACTATTGGTATTAAAATTCAAAATAGTTTATGGGCTTATGAACAAGCCTTTTTACTAGATAATAATGAAAAAATAGTTATTTTAATGAACATTCAAAATTTAAAAAAATATGAACAAATATATATTGCTTTTAGTTTTTATAAGCCTAACAAGTTCTATATTACTTGCACAAGTTGATTATAAACCTGCAGGTAATACATCTTTGAAATTGAACACTAAAAAGCAGCAGAGTTCTAAAGAATATACAAATTATAAACAAGCGATTCCATTTTCATCAAAATCAATAACAGGTAAGGACATAATTTTCAATTTAGAGTCCGATAAAATGACCTTATTGTATTTTTGGTTTACAACTTGTGTTAGGTGCAAACAAGCAAAAAACTATTTGAATCAACTACAAAATCAATATTCGGATAGACTTAATATAATTGGCATTAATATGCTTGATGAATCCTATGAAAAAGTAAAGACATACATCGAAAAAAATAATATAATGTATCCCATAATTGCAAATGGAAAAGATTTAGCTAGAGATTATCAAGCCTTTTTTGCACCTACCATTTTATTGATTAATCAAAAGGGAGATGTACTATATGATAAATCTGGATTTAGCGAACAAGATTTAAAAAAATGCCTTGATAACCATTTGTAATAGTATATTAAATATGACTCAATAATGAATATACCTGATAAAGATGTGACCTTTCCGCTTAAAAACTATGATAGACTTTGTTTTCTTAAAAATAAAATAAAAAATCCAAATATAATAGTTGGAGATTATACCTATTACGATGACTTTGAAACAGTAGAAAATTTTGAAAAAAATGTAAAATATCTATTTGACTTTGTAGGGGACAAACTAATCATTGGAAAGTTTTGCATGATAGCGTCTGATGTTGTTTTTATTATGAATGGTGCGAATCATTTACAAGATGCTATTTCGACTTATCCATTTGCAATTTTTGGCAATGATTGGTCAAATGCAATGCTTGGAAAAGAATATCCAACTAAAGGAAATACAATCATAGGAAACGATGTTTGGATAGGGTATGGTTCAACTATTATGCCTGGAATAACAATCGGTGATGGAGCAATTATTGCGACAAAAGCAGTCGTCACTAAAGATGTAGAGCCATATTCAATTGTTGGAGGAAATCCAGCAAAAGAAATTCGAAAAAGATTTAGTGAAGCTGAAATTAAAAAATTACTTGAAATACGTTGGTGGGACTGGCCCATTGAGAAAATTACCACCAATGTTCAAAATTTAACAGGGAATAGGCTAGAACCTGATTTTCATCTATAGAAGTATATATTTCAAAAACTGAAAAGTTGTTCAGCAACCATTCTCGAGCAACTTCATTGAGATAATAAACGCATTAAAGTAAACAACTATGAATAATATTTTTTTAATAATAAGCTTTTTTATACTTCTGATTTCAAATAGTCTTTTCGGACAAAAAAAAATCAATTCTTTAACGTCATTTGCAAAGGCTTATGGTTATGTGAAATATTTTCATCCAAGTGCTGAATGTACGGAAATAAATTGGGATAAATTCTCCGCCTACGGTACAGAAGAAATATTAAAGTGTAAGGATCAAAACGAGGTCGTTCAAAGACTTAATCAACTGTTTCAACCAATAGGCCCAGCAATTAATTTTTCAAAAAAACAAAAGCGATTCAACTTAAGAACGATTACTCCTAAAAACTGGAAAACTTATAAGACTACATACTGGCAACATTTAGGTGTAAGTACAGGGATGCAATATCAATACCCTTATAATGCTTACAATAGTGTAAGGGTAAACCAATTTCGACAAGTGAATGATACTACTGAAGTCATTGCTAAACCTATTTTTACGGAATCTCCAAAACTTGGCGAACTGATTGAAACCGAAATTGGAAATGGTATCTATTGCCAAATCCCACTAGCCTTATATACCGATGGGAGAGAAACTTATCCTAAGAGTCAATCGATTAATTCTCTAAAATCAATTATAGATAATATTGATACTAAGCCAACTAATTTATCAGCAAGAATTGGAAATGTGATAAATGTATATAATGTCATTCATCATTTTTATCCCTATTTTGATGAAGTAGAAGTGGACTGGGATATGGAATTTGAAAAAGCTTTAAAAAGATGTTTTAAAGATAAAACATCAACGGATCACTTAATAACTTTACAAAAATTTACATCCCCTATCAAAGATGGGCATATATGGATTTGGCAGGGGCAAAGTCCATACAACTATTATCCTCCAATTCAGTGGGAGTGGATTCAAAATTCTCTAGTCATTACAGATGTTCTTGATGATAATTTGGATATTAAGGTTGGCGATGTAGTCACAAAAGTTAATAATCAATCTGCATATGACTATATAAAAGAAGTAAGTTCTAGAATATCTGCTGGTACAGATACCTATCTATATTATAGTGCAAAAAATAGATGTTTGTCAGCAGAAAAAGATAAAGAATTGCTCCTAGAAATTAACAATAAAAAGATAACCCTACAGCATAATAAAAATTCTAAAGAATATAGCTTCAACAGCTTAGAAATACAAAAACAGATGTATAAAAATTTAGGTAACGATATTATGTATTTGAATTTAGGTGCAATTCATAATGATACTATTATAAAGTTATTACCCAAATTAAGTCAGATGAAAGGACTTATCTGTGATTTTAGAGGACATAATTGGCGAATATGGAATTTTGTTTCTCATTTTATGAAAAACGATACCCAAGCCGAAAATGTTATGAAGATTCCAAAAATCATTTACCCAAATCAGGAACGAATGGTCGGTTATAAGGAATCAGGATGGAACTATACTGCTAGTAAACCCTATCTAGGACATGTAAAGACTGTTTTTATTGTAGATGGAAGAACTAAAAGTTCTGCGGAGTCTTTTATGATGATCGTGAAAAGTTTCAATTTAGCCACTATTGTAGGAGAACAAACAGCAGGTGCTAATGGAAATATGAACCCATTCAAAATGTTAGGAGATATTTCGATGTATTGGACAGGAATGAAAGTAGTTAATACGGATGGCAGCCAGTTTCATACCATCGGAATTATACCTGACATAACCGTCGAAAAAACAATTGACGGTATAAAAGCAGGTAAAGATGAATTTTTAGAGAAAGCAATTGAAATTATTACCAATAAATAGAGATTCTTAAAGTGATTTTGCCTCGAAAAGATTACCACTAATGTCCAAAACCTAACAGGGAATGGATTAGAAGCATTAAATATGGAAGCATAATAAAATATATTATTATTTATGTATTGTTTAGAGATAAAAAATTATACTTTTAAACAAAAAAAATAAAACCTCCATGATACAATAATCTTCAAACACATAAGAAAATGATTATTTCATCCTGGTAAATTTCATCTGACCTTAAAGGATAATAAAAGTAAACAGATGAAATTATATACTTGACTATGAATACAAATTTTTTAAACACGCCTTTTACGCTTCCATGTGGTGTAATCATTAAAAATCGCTTAGTCAAATCGGCGATGACTGAAAGGGTAAGCAATAAAAAACTTGAACCCAATGAAAAACACCACCGCCTTTATAAGTTATGGGCTGATACAGGACTTGGTTTATGTATCACAGGCAACATTGCAATAGACCATATTCATCGAGAATCTGCTGGAAATGTCTACATTGAAGATGAACGTATATTACCCAAACTAAAAGAATGGGCGACCATTGCTAAATCAAACAATACGCAAGTTTGGGTACAGTTATCTCACGCAGGAAGACAAACCCTTAAATTTTTAACCACTCGTCCCTTATCTTCATCAGATGTTCAATTGCATAAAATGGGACTCTTCGGCAAACCCAAAGCAATGAAGGAGCATCAAATTGAAACAGTCATTAAGAACTTTGTCAATGCCGCTAGAATATGCAAAAAAGCAGGTTTTACAGGAATCCAATTTCACGCTGCTCATGGATATTTATTGAGTCAGTTCTTATCCCCATTAACCAATAAAAGAACCGATAAATGGGGCGGCAAACTTGAAAATCGTAGTCGTTTGCTTATGACAATCATTGACGAAACTCGAAAAATACTCGGAGATTCTTTTCCTATTTCGGTTAAACTCAATTCGTCTGATTTTCAAAGAGGAGGATTTACGGAAGAAGAATCGCTTCAAGTCATAAAAATGCTTAATGGCAAACTCGACCTACTTGAAATTTCAGGTGGTACATACGAAAAAACGATTATGTTTGGTGCTGATGGAAAAGATTTAGAGATAAAAGAAAGCACCAGATTAAGAGAGGCCTATTTTATTGAATTTTCAAAAAAAGTGAGAAGCATCTGCGATATTCCACTCTTAATAACAGGAGGGTTTCGTTCATTCCAATTTTGCAATAAAGCACTACAAGGTAAAGAACTAGATTTTATTGGAATGGCTCGCCCTTTTATAACAGATATAGATAAAATTGCTAGTTTTATTCATGGTAAAATTGACAAACTTAACAACATTATTGTTAAAACAGGAATAAAAACGATAGATGATGCTGCCGAAGCTGGCTATTATGCAAGGCAATTAATTCGCATTGCCGAAGGCAAGCGTTTAGATGAGAAAACTAGAGCGTTCAAGAGTTCTTTTTTTGTGATAAAACATGAGTTGAAAAAAGCTCTAATCCGTCGATTTCTGTAAAAAAATAATCCCTTCAAATCATCATAAATAGTAAAATCAAATGGATAAAATAATCGTATTCATCCTATCAATAATACTGCTTGTAAGTTGTAATGAAAATACTAAAACAGAAGAAGGTTTTTTACCAATAAAAGGTAGCAATATCCATTACAAGATAACTGGAGAAGGTGAACCAATATTATTATTGCACGGAGGGTTTTTAAATCTAGATGCTTGGGACTATCAGATAACAGAGCTAACGGATAATAATTATAAAGTTATAAGGTATTCTGAATTAGGACATGGAAAAACAGAAAACGGAAAGGAAAAACTTGAAGGTGTAGCTGTAATAGATGAATTTATTAAAAAGAAGTGTAACAATGAGCCTATCTCAATAGTAGGATTATCTTGGGGCGGGGTATTGGCAACAGACTATACCTTAAAATATCCAGAAAAAGTTAAAAAGCTAGTGCTAGTCTCACCAGGTATTAATGGTTGGGATTGGTTTAAAAAAGAAGAGACTAGAGAAAAGTATAAAAAATTACAAGCAGCATATATGGCGAATGACAGTCTAAAAGTAGGAGCTTTAAGTTTTGATTATTGGATAATAGGAGCTAAAAGAGAAGCATCAGAAATAGATAAAGTTGTTAGGGAGAAATTAAAGAAAATGATTGACGATAATATATCCCTAAATTGGGGCAAATCGAAATCCACATTAGATACCCTATCATCTATCGGAAGGCTAGGGGAGATCAAGAAACCAACATTAATTGTATCGGGAGAAAAAGACGAAGTAGACATACTAGAAATTGCTAGTATTTACGAGAAGGGAATTAAAAATTCAAGAAGGGAAATTATAAGTGATGTTGGGCATTCCTTAAACGTAGAGAAGCCAAAAATATTTAATAAAATGATACTAGATTTTTTGACAGAATAAAGACAATTCGAAACGAGCCTATATTTTTCAAGGTTGTAAATTTTAAGTATTTTTGAGTAAAATAGCGGAATGTGAAAATATTTACAATCATACTGTTTATAGTTTTTTTCTCCTGCAATTCGGAAGAGGAATCTGAACCAATCGACGTCTTAAAAAGGAACGCAATTCCCATCCAAGATTTAACCCAGTTAAATAATAAAATCTACAATAAAATTTCAGCCTATGATGTCATCATGGTTGGTGAAATGCACGGTACAAAAGAACCCGCAGAATTTGTATATGGCTTAAGCAAATTAATCGCTAAAAGAGAAGATAAAGTTATTCTAGCCCTAGAAATACCACCATCAGAGATGGAGGGGTTTTCGGAAAGTATGTCCCAAGAACAAATAAAACAATTGTATTTCTTTGCCAAAGAAAATCGATTTGGAAGAAACTGTAAAATTTATCTAGACTTGATCCACGACGTAAATCAAAAAAAGAAAATCCGAATTGAATTTATTGATAGTGGGAAGTATGGAGATAGAGATTCTTCAATGTACGTGGAGGTTCTTCAAATTAAAAAAACATACCCAAATACTAAAATTGTAAGCCTTACTGGGAACGTTCACAATTGGTTGATACCTTATAAGGATTATACAAAATTTGGAGGATATCTAATGAATGATACCATCAACTTTGAGCCTAAAAAAATCATGTCCATAAATCATATATTCAATAAGGGGACGATGTTTAATCGAATAAGAGGGGAACTCAAAGTACACGTAATGGAAGGAACAGAGAGCAATATCTATAATGAAAATATTGCTGCTGAAATGTTCTTATCCAAAAGAATAGATGAAACACAAAAACAATATACCCATTTTTTATATACTGAAAAAGTAACACATTCTGAAAAGATAGAGCAATGAGCGAACTAACCGTAAATCAAAGAGATTATACAAAAGCAATTTGGATTTTATCCATTGGAATAAATTTGCTAATCGGATTAGCGTATTTTATTCCGACAATAGCGTTACCAGAAAGATATGATTTCTCCTATATTCCAAAACTCAATGCCACTTTAAATGGAATGACTTTTATAAGCCTACTTTTGGCGTTAATAGCCATAAAAAGAAAGAAAGTCAAACTGCATAGAAACCTCATTTTTGCTGCATTAACATTCACGGGAATATTTTTAGGCTCATACTTATTATACCATTTCACCACTCCTTCTACAAGGTTTGGAGGTGTTGGTTTGATTAAGGTCATTTATTTAATAATCCTTATAAGCCATATTATCTTGGCGGCTTTAATCGTACCATTAGCTTTATTAACCGTAGCAAGAGGATTAAATATGAAAGTAGAACAACATCGGAAAATAGCAAAATGGGTGATGCCTATCTGGTTATATGTTAGTTTTACAGGCGTGTTAATTTATATCATGATCGCTCCATATTATAATTAGATCATTTGAAGTTGTTAAAAAGCAAATAGGATAGCAGAATTTTGATAAAAAATTGTAACCTTGAAGGGACTATTAAATGTCTATTACATAAACATTTAATAGGATTTATATAACCTAAATTTGAATTAAAATGAAAATTAATATCCTTATTGCTGCTGTCCTTTTATTGTTTGCAAATTGTGGCGAAAATCAAGTAAAACAAGTAGAACCAATAACCAAGACCAAAGATTACGAAAAAATTGAATCCGTAATCCAAAATTATTTTGATGGCTGGCTAACAGGAGATACAACCTTAATTGGAAGTGCAATGCACACGACTTGCAATCTAAAATTTGTTAGAGAAGACAAAATAGAAAAAAGAGCTCGAAATCAGTATTTAAGCGGATTTAAACCAAGACCTCGTTTGGAGGGGGCTGAAGGAAGAATCTTATCCATAGATATAACAAGAAATGCTGCAGAGGCAAAAATTGAACTAGAAACGAAAAATCGGGTATTTACAGACTATTTTAATCTACTTAAAGAAGGCGAACGCTGGTATATCACCGATAAAGTATCGACGAATATTGGCAAAGAAGAAAAGAAATAAGATTCTACTATTTGTACAATGTGCAAAAAGATATTGTAATGACACCGTTCATCGAAAAGACTAAAAACTATATGATTTCAAAATATGGAAGTCATATTGATAGCATTCTATTAAAAGGTTCTATGATCAATAATGGGACAACCGATTTTTGGTCAGATACAGACTTGATTGTTGTTATCAAAAAGGGAAGTAATATACAAACTTATAGTATAAAAGAGCTTGAACAAGGTTTGGGTGAGGTACTAGCAAAAGAGGTTCATACGAATGAAGGAAGTATCGTAATGAGATTGGTCTTAAATGTAGACAATGTGATAGAATTGCTGGATTTAAGCGTTATTGAATATAATATCTGGCAAAAAGAGTTAGAAGATAATCACGATAATTACGAAGTAATTTATGGTTTTGTAAATAGTCCTATAAAAAAGAAACCCACCAAACAAAAAAGTATCGTATTTGAATACGACCAACAATCCATCCATAAAGTATGGTTTTTATTTTTTATATGTGTCAAAAAATTTATGAGAAACGATAACCTCATAGGACTACATTTACTACTGGAAATTATACAAGAATATCTTGTTTTAGAAATGAAAGAACGAGATGTACAATACCAAACAACAATCCATAGATATGGGAATAATGAAAGGATTGATTCAAGTATAAGCCCAATGAATATTAATTATACTGATAAGGAAAAAATATTAGATTATTTGGATAAACTGGCATTTGTTTACGATAGAAAACTAATAATTTACATCGATACATACAGAAGCAGATACAAGCTATTCCAAAAATATATCTTGGAAAGTAAGGCTAAAATTTCAAGATAAAATCATGTCGAATACTTCTAAAAAAATATCTAAAAATTGATGCTTTTGAGCATATAAATTTGTATCTTATAGCTAAAGGAAAGACTAAATCTAGTTGTTGACAAGATAGGTGGAAATAATATAAAAAACAGAGCAATATTTTACTTGAAGTAATAAGCTATAAAAATCTGATTATAAATGTAATACAATACATATAATAAAGCAATAATTCATTTTATTTTATAAATAAAACAAATAGTAATGAATAAAAATTTACACCTCGATTACATTAAATTAGGAATTCCCTTATTGCTAATTTCTTTTCTAGCAATTCTGCCCGCTACTGAAATTTTCAAAACCACTCCCAAAGAACTCTCCATAGGAATATTATTAGATTTACTTATAACAATTCCTATTGTTTATTTCCTAATCATTAGAAAAACAAAAATCCCAAACTTTACCGTTTTATATGCTTATATACTAGGAATACTTTTAGCAAGTTTATTCATACCATCCGAACATCAAGGACTTTTAGCTACGATAAAAAGCATAAGCATTCCTGTAATTGAAATCGGGATTATAACAATCATAATAGCAAAAATAATTTCTCTTAATCGTGCTTTTAAAGGAACAAAAGGAAAAGATTTTTATGATAGGGTGTTATTAGCCTGTGAAGAAATATTTCCGAATCGTATTGGGAAGGTATTGGCAACAGAAATAGCGGTAATCTATTATCTATTCAGCACTAAAACCCAAAGGCATGAAGCAGATATAAACTTTACCTATTATAAAAAGAGTGGAATACAAACCACAATTATGGTATTGCTTTTTATGGTTCTTCTTGAAACGATAGTCGTCCATTATGTACTAGCAAAATGGAATGCTAATATTGCTTGGATATTAACCTTTCTAAGCCTTTATACAATGTTTCAAATTAGTGCGGTCTTAAAATCAATGGCTAGACGACCGATTACGATTGACTATGAATCAAATCATTTGCTTTTAAGATATGGATTTGGATGCCAAACATCCATTCCCTTCGATGCGCTAGAAAGCATAGAACCTAACCGCAGACTAACAACAAATGATAAAAGCCATCAATGCCTTTCGCTTTTTGATATGTTAGATACCAATAATACAAAAATTATCCTCAATACAGAAAACACCTTACTAAAACTTTATGGTATCAAAAAGAAATACAGATCGATTTCACTATTCGTTGATGAAAGAGACATTTTTATAGAAAACGTGAAGCAAATTATTACGGATAGAAAGGATAAGAACGAATCACAATCAAGTGGTTTAAACTAACAAAGATGGAAAAATAAGCAAAGAAGAAGCTAGAAGAAAAGTCCTAGAACGCTTCGAGGCATTGGATAAAAACAAAATCGTGTCTGAGTCCTTCTTGATTATAGGAACAGCCTGTTTTTTACACCGATGGGGATAAAATACGCTCATCATCCTATCCAATATATTTAAAAAATGTATTTTTGAGGGCAACAAAAAATACAAAAACATGAGCCAACTCGCCCTCGAACGCATCGCAGAATGCAAAAAAAACAAAGGCAAAAAACTAGCACTCGGCAATTGTAGCCTACAAAGCCTACCTGATGCACTCTTCGAACTCGACTTTCTAGAAGAACTCGACCTAAGCAACTACTATTACAATGAAAAAGAAGAAGATTGGAAACCCGTAGAAAACGACGGTTTCCCCAATCAAATCCGAACCATCCCGAAAAAAATAGCACAACTCCAACAACTCAAAAAACTCATTTATAATGGTGGACAATTTAGATATGCTGAGTTAAAAGAATTTAGAGGAAGACTCCAAACCTTCGAACTCGAAGCCCCAATGCCCAATCTTGAAGAGTTAATTCTCACAAAACATGAATTAGAAGGATTGACTTGTTTAGTACAATGTCCCAATCTAAAAACATTAGATTTAAGTGGTAATCAAATTGAAACCATAATTAAACTAGAAGGACTAGAAGGTTTAGATAAGTTACAAACATTGAGTTTATGGAATAATCAACTGACGAAGATAGAAGGTTTAGAAAGATTAACTAAGTTACAAAAGTTAGATTTAAGTAGTAATCAACTGACAAAGATAGAAAGGCTAGAAAAGTTAGTCAAGTTACAAAATTTGAATTTAAGTAGTAATCAACTGGCAAAGTTAGAAGGTTTAGAAAAATTAGTCAATTTAAAAAGATTGGATTTAGGTAATAATGAGTTTATAAAGATAGAAGAATTAGAAGATTTAATTAATTTACAAAGACTTGATTTATGGAATTGTGAAATCACAAGTCTAGAAGGACTAAAAGGCTTAGTTAATTTGCAAAGTTTGACGATTAACGGTAACAAACTCACAAATCTGGGAGGATTAGAGGATTTAGTTAATTTGAAAAAACTGGAACTGTGGAATTGTGAAATCACAAGTCTAGAAGGACTAAAAGGCTTAGTTAATTTGCAAA
>JAHDBJ010000050.1:0-11381 GCA_020630435.1 Saprospiraceae bacterium | reverse complement strand
GGAATTGTGAAATCACAAGTCTAGAAGGACTAAAAGGCTTAGTTAATTTGCAAAGACTTGATTTATGGAATTGTGAAATCACAAGTCTAGAAGGACTAAAAGGCTTAGTTAATTTGCAAAGACTTGATTTATGGAATTGTGAAATCACAAGTCTAGAAGGACTAAAAGGCTTAGTTAATTTGCAAAGTTTTAATACTAATAGCAAAAAACTCACAAATCTAGAAGGATTAAAAGGTTTAATTAATTTACAAAGTTTGATTGTTAATGGAGACAAACTCACAAACCTAGAAGGACTAAAAGGCTTAGTTAATTTACAAAAGCTCGATTTATGGAATTATGAATTTAAAAATCTAGAATTACTAAAAGGTTTAATTAATTTACAAAATTTGAGTATTAATGGTTTAAAACTCACAAATTTAGAAGGACTAAAAGATTTAATTAATTTACAAAATTTGAGTATTAATGGTTTAAAACTCACAAATTTAGAAGGACTAAAAGATTTAATTAATTTAGAAAAACTAGATATATTTAATTATGAATTTTTAAATTTAGAAGGATTAAAAGATTTAATTAATTTAAAAGATTTGAATATTAGTAATAATAAAGTCAAAAACCTAGAACCTCTAAAAGATGTGATTAACTTGCAAAAGTTGAGTATTAGAAGAAATCAGATGACAAGTCTGGAAGAATTAAAAAATCTAACTAATCTACAAACTTTAGATTTGAGCGACAATCAAATAGAAAATCCCAATGTACTACTCCAACTCAGACGATTAAGAAAAATCAATATTAGTTCAACGAATATAAAAGATCTAAGACCTTTTTTAGAGTACATAAAAAACGATGTTCCCATTCGATGGAGTTTCGGGTTTCACTATAGTTCAATTGCAGAGATAACAGTTGCAGATAATGCCTTTACTTATCCACCCTCTGATGTGGTAAAACTAGGCAATGCGGCTATTCTTCAATATTTTGAGGATTTAGAGCGAGAAGGGGAAGCCGTAAATGAATATGTCAAATGTATTGTGTTAGGCAATGGCTGTGTGGGCAAAACGACCTTAATCCGTCGCCTAAAAGAAAATCCTTCTGGGGAGATAGAAACGGATATAGCCGATCGCACACATGGCATTATCATCAATAATTGGGCGATTCCCGATACGAGTATGGTTGCCAATATCTGGGACTTTGGAGGGCAGGAGATTTACCATGCGACCCATCGATTGTTTTTAAGCGGTCGTACGCTCTACCTCTTAATTTGGACGGATAAGCACGAAGATCCTACTGATCCTGTATATAATCCGCCAGAGTACTGGCTAGACTATATTGCCGATTTGGGACGTGAAAGCCGTATCTTGCTTGTCCAAAACAAACTCGATAAAGATGGTAGAAAAGACCTACCCATGCAAGCAGCACTTTTAAACTACTATGAAAAACGATTTGACTTGCATTTTGCTACGCCACAAGCTGTTAGTGCCAAAACAGGTAAAAAACGGCCAGTACTACTAGAAGAAATCAAAGACAATCTACAAGAGCTACTAGAAACCTATAAAGAAGTATTGCCTAAAAATTGGGTTCGAGTCCGAGATATAATCGTGCGAAAAATAGAGCAAAAAGAAAAAATGATGGAGTATACCGACTACGAAGCACTCTGCGAACAAGAGTCTGTTGCACAATCCAAAGAAGTTTTGCTTGGCTATCTAAACAATGCAGGAATCGTTTACTATCAAAAAGGATTATTTGACAATAAAATCATCCTAGATCAACAATGGGCAGTAGATGCCGTTTATAAAGTCTTTAAAAACGAGATGGTCAATAGACTTATTCAAGTCAACGAAAGCCCTTTTCTTACCCTTGAAGATATGAAAATGGTTTGGCAGGAACATCCAATGGAGGAAATCAATGTTTTTATCGGCTTTATGATCAGTTGTGAAATCGCTTTCAATGCAGGTAGTGAGGAACAACCTAAATATGTTATCCCCCAATTATTATCTGAACAGCAGCCACGTAATGTTCGTTGGAAATATGCTGACGCCGATTGTTGGCATTATCGTTTAAGCTATTTGTTTTTACATCCCTCTTTGATAGAGCGTTTTATCATACGTACTGCAAAAGAACATCTAGAGGGGTATTGTATGTATTGGAAAAATGGGATTCTTTATGAAGATAAAAAGACCAAGAGTGAAGCCCTAGTAGAGGTCATTTCCCAAGAAGGCGAAAGGGCAGCCCATAAGCGTCATATTCGAATCAAGACCAATGGTACAAAAGCCCCCGAACTGCTCGCAAATATCCGTAAAACCTTTGATGAGATTAGAAGTTTTACAGAAGAAACCCTAGAAGAAATATCGCTTGATGGCAACACTTGGGAAAAGGTATCCAGCTTGATCAAAAATGCCGAACAGTACAGTAATAGAGGAGGGGAGACGAGTAGAGTCGTCGGGACTTATGCCCGATTTTTAAATGCCCTTGATCGTAAGGACAAATTTAATATCCTTGCCCATGCCAAAGAACAAAATAAAACGAGCCCTGTTCGCATCTTTTTATCGTATGCCCCCGAAGATGTAGAACATAAAAATTGTCTTAGCAAATTATTAGCCCCACTCCGACGAAACAAAACACTCACAACGTGGGACGAGCAAGAAATAAAACCTGGCGAAATATGGGCTGAAAGCGTCAATCATGCCCTCGAACAAGCGGAGCTTATCATACTACTTGTCAGCAGCGATTTTTTAGCATCGGATTATCTTATGGAAGACAAGCTACCCAAGATGGAACGGCGACGAATGAAAGGAGAACTTGAAATTATTCCCATTCTTTTAAAAGAATGCCTTTGGAAAAGCGATCAAGTCCTAGAACAGTTACAGCCTTTGCCTAGAGGGATTACATCCATTAGTGCCGCAAGCGATAAAGACAAGACTTGGAACGATATTGCCAAAGAAATTGAGCAAAAAGTACAGACAATTAAAGTCCTTAAAAAACAATAATCACACTTTCAATTGCGGTTGTTCGAAGTGTTTTAATTCGATTTCAATACCGTATTTTTCTTTTAGGTGTTTTGCTAGATAATCCGCAGAATAGACCGACCGATGTTGACCGCCTGTACAACCAAAGCTCACGAGTAGACTCGTAAAATTACGTTCTATATAATTTTCTATCGCAGGTTCAACAATCTTAAGCACACCACCTAAAAAATCTTCTATATTCGACTGTGTTTTGAGGAAGTCAATGACGGCTTGATCTCGCCCTGTTAGTTTTTTGTACGGAGTATATCGTCCTGGATTGTGAATGGCTCGACAATCAAAAACAAAACCGCCACCATTACCGCTATTATCACTAGGGATGCCCGATTTTTTATAGGAGAAGGAAGCGACTTTTACTTTCAAAGGGCTTTTTTCGCCTTTAGTAGTATCGAAGGTCTGAAACTGCTTGAGCTCGCTCAATCGCAACAAGCATTCTTTTAGATGCGGAATATCTATTGCTAGGTTGATATTGTTTAAAAACCAAGCAATATTCGCCAATCCTGCAGGGATGCTTTTAATGAAATGCTCTCGTTTTTGAAACAAGCCTCTAAAACCATAAGACCCTAAAACCTGAATCATTCGAATAAATACATTCGCATAATAGACAGCTCGAAACGAGGACTCGTCAATCTGTGTATATTTTTGAACTTCTTGGATATAGAAATCGAGTAATTCGGCTCTAGTAGAGTGGGGGACTTTGGCTCTCGCTTGAAACAACAAAGAAGCAGCATCATATTGGATAGCACCTTGCATTCCGCCTTGATAGTCGATAAAATACGGTTCATCATTGACCAACATAATATTTCGAGACTGGAAATCTCGAAACATAAAAAAGGCTTTTTTAGGACTCAAAAAATCTGCTAGCGTTTGAAAGTCTTTTTCTAGTAGATGTTCCTTAAAAGGAATCATAGTTGGTTTTAGAAAATAATATTTGAAATATTGAAGATCCCAAAGTATCGGCTGCTGATCAAAAATCGAAGTAGAATAGCATTTAGAATAATCTAGACCTTGGCTGGCTACGATTTGCATCTTTGCCAATTGTACTAGTGCTTTTTGGTATAAAAGTATCAATGTTTCGGGAAAAGCATCCTTTGTTCGTAGTTGTTGAACTCGATGTAAAAGGCTTTCATCGCCTAAGTCTTGTAATAAATAAACGTCATTATCGAGGTCTTCGCCCAATAGTTCAGGTACGGGGATTCCTTTAGCATGAAAGTGTTTAGTAAAATCAACAAAGGTTTGATTTTCTTTACGATCCTCATTCCATGCCCCAATGGCTTGATTGGTTTTGCCAAGTAAACGAAAATAGCGACGGTTAGAACCAGCTAGGGGCAACGGGATAATATCTTCTACCGATTCATTTGCCCATTGTTCAAAGAGCTGTCGCAGTTGTTTATCTTGTATAGTGTTCATAGGTTGTTTTGACGTTAATTTTTATTAATAATAGAAAAAGTCAACTCTTGCAAAAATATGAACTTTTCCTCGAAATTGCCATTTGGAAAAATGGATAGATATATGTTTAACGTTCATATTTATACATTCTACTAAAGAGAGAATTCCAAATGATATTGAGATTAGAAAACCTGTTTTGTTATGGATTTACAGAAGTATTATATTTGATTTTTTTTTAGGTGTAGTAAATATTTTTAGCTTGATGAATACTTTAGTTTAAGATTGAACTCTAATCAAAAAAATCATGTTATTTGTTAATCACGATTTTTGGGTTTTCGAACTAGTCCATTTTTTACAAAAAAAACAGCATTTTACTAGATAACCAAAATCTAAATTGAAATCAATAGCCTTTGCCATGTCAGAACATAAATTAAAAGAAATGCTCGTTTTTTATAACAAGAAGTTGTGTGTAAATGAAAATATGGGCTATTCCCCAAGTGCTAAAAAATCTAGACTAGTAGTACATGCTTGGAAGCAACTGGGTTATCCTATTATAATTAAGAAAATAAGGGCATTATCTATAGAGGAAATAGCTGTTGCTCACGACTATAACTATGTAAAAGGAATTTTAAATACTAAGATCAAAAATGGTTTTGGAAACAAATCATTAAATGTTGCTAAAAGTCTACCATGGACAACGGGGAGTTTTTTCTGTGCTGCAGTATATGCTTATGTACACAAAAGGAATACTTTTTCACCAACTTCAGGTTTTCATCACGCTGGTTACAACTATGCAAATGGCTTTTGTACTTTTTGTGGTTTGACAATCGCTGCTATTCTTCTAAAAAGACAGTGTAAAGCTCAACATATTGGCATTTTAGATTTAGATTCTCATTCTGGGGACGGCACTACGGATACAATCTATAAAACCAATAGCGAAAACTTTATTACACATTATTCATTAGGTGATTATGATATACAAAAACACAATAACACTGAATGGTTGGAAAATTTGCCAAATCTCCTAAGGCATACTTTTGCGCATTGCGACCTTCTATTTTATCAAGCAGGGGTAGATTGTCATGAAGATGATCCTGAAGTTTACTCAGGACACTTTACAACAGAACAAATGTATATGCGTGATAAACTTGTTTATTCTACTTGTAGCGAGTTAAAAATTCCGATAGTTACAAACTTAGCTGGAGGTTATCAAAAACCTATACAGAAAATTATCGATTTGCATAATTTGACAGCTAAAGCTTTTCAGGATAGTTAGTAATTTAGAATGAAGAAGTCAAAAGTAATTTCTATAGATCCTGATTTTTTAATTATAAAACCAAAAAATATACAAGATTCGAAATTTAGTATAAACCCCTAAAACCGCTTCATGCCTACCTTTGTAATATTCTTTTCAAAATATAAAGTAGTAAAATATGAATGCAAATAAATTTGGCAAAAAAGGATGGACTCCTGAACGATTAGGAGATTTAAGTGATCAAACTTATGTCATAACAGGAACTACGAGCGGAACTGGATTTGAAGCCGCTCGGATACTACTATCAAAAAATGCAAAAGTAGTGATGCTGAATCGCAATCCTAAAAAATCGGAAGATACCATTAACGCTTTAAAGCAAGAGCTTGGTACTAATATTGATGTATTGAATATACGTATGGATTTGGCAGAACAGGCTTCTGTAAGGAAAGCAGCAGCGGAGATACTTGAAAAAATATCACGAATAGATGCGTTGATTTGTAATGCTGCTATCGCCCAAGTACCTACTCAAAAACTTACTACTGATGGTTTTGAAAGTCAACTTGGTGTGAACCACTATGGTCATTTCACATTACAAGGTATGCTTTTTCCGCTAATTGAAAAATCTAAGGGACGAATTGTAACAGTAGGCAGCATGGGATATGACATGGGGCTTAAAACCATCAAATTTGACGATTTGAACTGGGATGAAAATTATACCCCCAATAATGCTTATAGTCAAAGCAAACTCGCACAGATTATGTCTATTTATGAATTACAAGATAGATTAAAAAAAGCTGGAAAAACTGAGGTTAAAGCATATGCCTGTCACCCAGGTTCATCAAGAACTTCACTAATCACTACAAGTGGTAGTTTTATGATGAGGATTATTTTTGGTCTCATGAAATTGTCGCCGTTAACACAATCAGCTGAGAAAGGCGCTTATCCTCAGTTGATGTGCGCTACTGAAAAAGACTTAGATCAAAGCAAGTTTTATGGCCCTACAGGGAGAAGTAACTGGGTTGGCCCTGTTGGAGCACATAAATTAGAACCACACGCAAAGGATAAGGCTGTTACAGAGAGGTTATGGGAGCTATCCGAACAAGCAACTGGTTTAAAGTGGAACATTTAAAACAAAAATCTAAAGATATGGAAATTTTAAAAGCAGCAAGCGATTGGGCAAAGTCTGAAATTGTATCATCAATATTTTTTATGCTTTTTGGTATTGCCTATTTATTAGCAGCATTCGGTTTTTGGCAATGGGGTAATTCTCCATTGACTAAAGCATTGGTCATCCCAATATTGATAGCAGGAGGACTATTGTTGAGTGCTGGAATCAGTTTTTACATCAGTAATAAGTCCAGACTTACAAGTTTTGAGACATCATACAAAACAAACCCTTCCGCTTTGATAGAATCAGAAATTGAGAGAACGACACAAACGATTAGAACATATGAAAATGTTGCCTTAAAAGTTTTTCCTGCAGTTATTGTGGTTGCTGCATTATTATCTATTTTTATATCGAATCCTATAATACGAGCAATTTGTATTGCAATGATCGCATTTCTATCCGTTCTTGTAATATTAGATAGCCAAGCATTAAAAAGAATCAAGATCTTTAATCAACAATTAGAATTAGTAGAGCAAGATTTAAAAAATTAAGTGATAATATGCAACATTTCAAAACACTTTCAACATATTTAGATTATATGCAACTACCTCGCTCTGAACATCCTATGTTGAGCGTTTTATATGCAAAAGATACTAGTTTTCTTCCTTGTCCAAGAGAAGGTTCTCCTCCAATTTCAAATGATTGCTATTCTATTAGTTTGAAAAAAATAGTCAAAGGAGATTTAAACTATGGGCGAACAAAATATGATTTTACAAATGGAGCATTGATTTTTATTGCACCTCGACAAGTGGTGGAGTGGGATAGTAGTGTAGTTTTTGAGCAAAAAGGCTTTTCAATAACCTTTCATGAAGATTTTCTTAAAGGAACAGAATTAGCACAACAAATTAAAAAATATGGATTCTTCTCTTATTCTGTTAACGAAGCCTTACATCTTTCACCAAATGAAGAAAGCCAATTAGAATCTATTGTGGAGAATATTGAAATAGAATATCAGAACAACCAAGATAAGTTTAGTAAAGATATTATCCTTTCTCAATTAAGTACCCTACTAAAATATGCCAATCGTTTTTATGAAAGACAATTTTTAAATAGAAAAGAATTATCGAATAATTTGCTAGAACAATTTAATCAACAATTGGAAAAATATTTTGAATCAGGACAATTACAAGAAAAAGGCATTCCAAATATAGACCAAATTGCAGAAAAACTATCTGTCTCGCAACGCTATCTTAGTGATACTCTAAAAAAAGAAACAGGCAAAACTACAACTGAACATTTGCAATTATATTTAATTGATGAAGCCAAGAATATTTTATTAAAACCAAATAAAAGTATTTCTGAAGTAGCCTATGAATTGGGCTTTGAATATCCACAATATTTTTCAAGATTATTCAAAAAGAAGGAAGGTCTAAGTCCATCAAAGTATAGAGAAAAATATAGCATGAATTGATAATGTCTAATGGACATGATCATAGTGATTATCTTTTCTATTCATACCCTGCCTAAAGTTATTAACACTAATAATTGTTCTGAAATTAGTAGAACTATATTGTATTCCTCCATAAGTATGTACAATCAGATCTAATTCTTAGATGGGCATGCCAAGTGATCAGGAAGTAGTAAATTAAAATCAGTATTAAGAAATGCTGCGAATACCATTAGTAACCTCATGGCATATTGGCTAATTTTTTCAAGTGGATTGCTTTTAGACAAGAGGGATACATCGCCATTATTGCTACTACCAGAAAAATCACTGTTATTATTTGGAAAATGGTCATCAAAAAATAAGAATATGTCCTATAGAAAAAATAAAGATTCCTTGATAAAAAACGTAAACTTGGTTTAGTCAAAAGATTACGTAAAAAAAATGCTAAATTTGATTTAAAACCTGAAGATTTGGGTTTCAATACTGATTGATTTTTAGTAACAGATGTGACCGTGATTCGGAATTAAGAAAAACAAGATGATAATAGCAATTGATGGATATTCAGCGACAGGGAAAAGTACTTTAGCTAAATTATTAGCAAAGAAAATGGGTTATTTACATCTAAATAGCGGACTTATATTCAGAGCAATTAGTTATAACCTGATTTCTAATGGAATAGTAAAAGATAATTTCCAAGACAAAATGAAAAAAGTGGAACAATTAACAAGTCAATTTGATATTCAGATACATAAATTGGAGGAAAGTATTTTAGAACTCAAAAAGCCTTCAATAAGTGAGTTTGGGACACACATTGCAAAATTAGAATTTGTCCGTGAAAAGGTATTGAATGTGTTAAAACATTTTGCTGAAAAATTTGATTTAGTTGTTGATGGAAGAGATATAGGTACAGTAGTTTTTCCAAATGCTGATATAAAATTTTTTTTCAAAGCAGATACTGAAATACGTATTATAAGGCTTGGCATAGAGCGAAATAGTACAGACTTTGAGGGGATGAGAACAGAAATTGAAAAGAGAGATAAGGAAGATGTATTAAGGACTATATCACCATTGAAGCGTGCAGAAGATGCGATTGATATAGACACGAGTCATATTACTGTGCAACAAACTTTAGAAACCCTTGAACGATATATAAATGAACTTTAAAAGTAAGCCTGTTTTATTAATTCAGCCTCCTAATCTTTGTAAAACCTTTACACGGTCTGGCTCTGTTTATCCACCTTTAGGACTATGTCAACTTGCTGCTGTTGATAAAAATAACATCATCCAAGTACTAGATGCAGAAGGATTAGGATTATCAATTAAGGAGACTGAAAATCTAATTAAAAAAATAAACCCTAAAATAATTGGACTAACAGCTACTTCATTCACCTTAGATATAGTTGAAAAATGGGCACACTTTTCAAAATCATTAGGTGCAATGGTAATAGTTGGTGGTTCTCACCCAAGTTTAAGTCCTATAAATACATTTCAAGAATGTCCAAGCATAGATTTTATTGTAAGAGGAGAAGGAGAAGTCGTAATCAATGAACTTATTGAAAAAATATTAAGCAAACAGGAAACTAGGTTTTTGGAAGGTGTTTGTATAAGGAAAGAGGCTGAAGTTCATATTTCTGATGAGATTTTAAAAGTTAAGGATTTTGAAAGTTTACCCTTTCCAGTTTTGTCAAGTATGCCAATAAAAAATTATTGGTGCCCTGATGCAATCAATAGACCAATGGTAACTATGATGACTACAAGGGGGTGTCCTTATAGATGTGAATTTTGTAGTAGCCCAGCAGTAATGGGTAAAAAAATAAGGGGATGGAGTGTTGAACAAGTAATCAAGGAACTTGAATACTTACACTTCGAATTAGGAGTAAAAGAAATTTCATTTGTTGATGATGTGTTTACCATAAATAGAAAAAGAACAATAGAACTTTGTAATAAAATAATAAAAAGTCAAATTAAAATTACTTGGTTTTGTAATGCTCGTGCTGATCATATAAACGAAGAAATTACAGAAGTAATGAAAAAGGCAGGATGCCACCAAACTTATTTAGGTTTTGAAAGTGGCTCGCAAAAAATACTTGACACTATCAGAAAAGGTACAACAGTTGAGCGTCTGACACTTGGTGCGAATATTTTAAAAGACTATGGTATCTCAAGGAGTATTGGATTTGTGATAGGGCTTCCAGGAGAAACGGATGAAACAGTTAGTCAAAGTATTGAACTTGCTAAAAAACTTCAACCTGAGCGGTTACAATTTACCCGATTTACACCTTTAGTCGGGTCACCATTAGAATATTTTAAAATGGAAGAAAATGGCTTCCATAAAAAAGGAGATGACCGAGTTGGTCTTTGGATAAAAACAGCATACCAAGAATGTCAAGGAATTTCTTGGGGTAAAGAAAGTTGGTAAATCAAATATTATGAAAAAAATTTTTATTAGACATAATGGATGTTTGAATATGAGTTTTGATTTTAATATTGCTAAGTCAGGACTTGAGAAAGCAGGGTACAATACTGTAAATAATCCTATTGAAGCAGACGAAATTATTTTTGCGGGCTGCGGTGTAAGAGCAGCTTGGGTCGATGATGCAATAGACCAAATCAATACCTATATTGTTAATAGGGAAAATCAAAAAGTTGTAGTAACTGGCTGTATTTCAAAAATTGAAACAAAGAGAATAAGTGAAAACTTGAATACAAATAATGTGTCTTTCAAAAGTTTTGAAGAATTGGTAAAGGAATACACAAGATATAGCTTTGAATTACTTGAACAAGATTTTTCTCAAAATGAGAAAACTGATTTAGAAGGTGATAATCCTTTGAGGAAAAAAGTAACTCCATTGAAAGAAAAAGCATTAGTCTTTCTTGATCAGCTTGACCGAAAGTATAATTTGAATTTAGTTGAAGAATATAGAAAAACTACAAAGGGGTTTTTCTTTTATAATGAAGTTGAACCAACTGAAATGATAACTGTTTCAAGAAGCTGCCTGTATAATTGTTCATTTTGTACTATACCGAAAGGAAGAGGAGAATATCGGTCAATCAAAATTAATATAATTAAAGAGAAAGTATTAAAGGCAATCTCTAATGGTATTTTTAGAATTACTTTAATTGGTGATGAAGTTGGTAACTATGGAAAAGACTTAAAAGATGGTA